>NZ_BOOJ01000020.1 GCF_016863175.1 Paraplanobispora siamensis | reverse complement strand
AGGCGGGGAGTTCCGGCGTACGGCCGGAGGCGGGGAGTTCCGGCGTACGGCCGGAGGCGGGGAGTTCCGGCGTACGGCCGGAGGCGGCGGACTCCACCGTGCGGGCGGAGCCGACGGGCTCTCCTGCCCGGGCGGAGTCGATGGGTTCTGCCGCGCGGGTGGAGCCGGTGGACTCCAGCGCACGGGCGGAGGCAGTGGGCCCCGCCGCACAGTCGGAGTCGGCGGGTTCCGTCGAACAGGTGGGATCGGCGGGTTCCGCCGCGCGGATCCGTCCCGGCACCTCGTCCGAGTCCACCACTCCGGTCACCTCGTCCGAGCCCACGGCTCCGGACGCCTCCTTGAGGCCGGTCTCTGCGACTTCGGACGCTCCCGCCCTCTCGTCCGGGGCGGCTCCCGCCACTCCGACCGGATCCACGGCCTCCTCCGGAGCGCCCGCCGGTTCGGGTTGGGGTTCGGCGGGAGAGTCCCCCGCCGCACCGCAGGAGCGCGCCGAACCGGCCGAGTCCTCCAGAGGTGCCGAGTCCTCCGAAGGCAGGGCGCCGCGCCCCGCACGGGCGACGGGCGGACGCGCCGCCCCGATCGACACCGAGGCGCTACGCCGCCTGCGTAGGCTCGCCGCCTCCGCCGAGGCCGACCGGGTCTCCCCGCCCCCGCCACCGCACACCCCTTCGCCTCCGGCTCAGACCCCTCCGCCCGCCCGGCCCTTCCCCACGGAGATCCCCTCGGTCCGTCCGGAGGGCGGTTCGGAGGGCGCGGCTTCCGGGGAGCGGGCTTCGGCTGCTGAGTCGTTCGCGGCCGAGAACTCTCCGGCTCGGGCCGAGGGCGGTTCGGAGGGTACGGCTTCCGGGGAGCGGAGTTCGGCCGTTCAGCCGTTCGCGGCCGAGGTGCCTTCGGGCCGGGCTGAGAGCGCTCCTGGGGGCACGATTTCCGCCCGAGGGGTGGAGGAGACACCCGGCATGGCTCCGGCGTCCTCCGGTGCGGCTGCGGTCGAATCGCGGGCCGCCGGGATGGAGGCGGAGACGGACGAGAGCGTGCGTGCCCAGCATCGCCGCGGGCAGCCGTCGCCCATCGGAAAGAGCGGCTCCTCGGCTGGACAGCCGGCGGTGACCCGGCCTGAGCTGGGGTCGGCGGACCTGAGCGGCGAGGTTCAGCCTCAGAGCGGGCGCCGGGCCGAAGAGCAGGCCCGGGAAGCGGTGGCCAGGAAGGCCGACGAAGTTCGGGCGGTTGAGCAGGGCGAGCCGGCCGAGGACCGGACCGGGCAGGGCGTGCAGCGGGCTGAGGACCGGGCTGAGCAGGGTGGGGCGGTTCAGGGTCGGCAGGGGGCTGGTGAGGGCCAAGGCGGGCAGGCCGGGCGGGATCGGCGGGTCTGGGGGCCGGAGCGGCCGGTGATCGTGCCGGGGAACGTCTCCATTCGGGCGGTGCCCTCGGGGAGTGCGGGGGAGACCGATCCCGGGGTGCCGGTGCCCAGGGCCGGGCGGGGCGAGAGTGGGCCGGGGCGTGGGGAGGCCAGGGTACGCAGGGTCGAGTCGGTCGTCGGGCGGGACTCCGAAGGGGGATGGCGGCGGCTGGCCCAGGTCGTGATGGGGCCCGGGAGCGGGAGCCGTACGGACGGGTCGGAGATCGACGAGGCGCGGGCCAAGGGGATCTTCAGCGGCAGCCGCAGGGTGGTCGTGCTGGGGTGCACCGGTGGCGCCGGTCAGACCACCACGGCGCTCATGCTGGGACACACGCTCGCCCGCTACCGCGAGGACCGGGTGCTCGCGGTCGACGCCGGGGCCGGGCCGCATCCCCTGTCCGGCCGGATCGAGGAGGAGTCGCCCGAGACGCTGGGCTCCCTGCTGGCGAACCTGGACAACGTCCAGGGCTATCTGGGCATGCGGGCCTACACCAGCCGCTGCGCCTCCGGCCTGGAGGTCCTGGCGGGCGAGAGCGACGCGGGCGCAGAGCAGCGCCTGGCGGACCGGGCGCTGTTCTCCGACCACAGGCTAGGCCGGACCATGGACCTGCTGGACCTGCACTACAAGCTGATCATCGTGGATCCCGCCGCGGCGCTGGCCGCCCGGGTCCTGCCGTACGCCGACCAGCTGGTCCTGGTCGCCCCGGCCAGCGAGGACGGGCCGGACGCGGTGGCGATGACCTACGAGTGGCTCGACGGGCACGGCTGCGAGGACCTGCGCCGGCGGGCGGTCATGGTCGTCAACGGGGTGAGCCGCCGGAGCATGGGAGACGTCGAGCAGGCGGAGGCGGTGGCGCGGGGAAGGTGCCGGGCGATCGTCCGCGTGCCCTGGGAGGACGAATTGGCTCCCGGCAGGTCCGACCGGGTGGAACCGTCCCACCTGCGCGCGGCCGGCCGACGGGCGTATCTCGCGCTGGCCGGTGTGGTGGTGGCCGGCTTCGGAGCGGCGCGGGCGGCGCGAACGAACGAGGAGGAACTGGCCCAGTGATCCCCGGGACGCGACAAGACGAGCTGTCCCCGACAGCGGCCGAGCGAGCCGATCGGGCCGTGCGGTCGGAGGGTTACGGCGCGGATGAGCCTGGCGGCGGTGGGGCCGTGCGGTTGGAGGAGAGCGTATGAGCCGTGCGTCGCGGGCGCGCAGCCGCCTGGCCGTCCGTTACTTCGACGACCGGATCCTGCTGACCGACTCGGCGGCGTGGGCGTACTTCCGCCTCCCGACCGTGAGCTACGAGTTCATCACCCCCGAGGAGCGGGAGGCGCTGGCCACCAACATCACGATCGCGCTCGCGGCGATCAGGATGCCGGACGCCGAGGTGCACCTGAGGGTGGCGCACCGCACCTACCCCGCGGCGGAGTGGGCGATGGCGCTCAACGCGACCTCCGACGAGGGACCGGGCTGGCGCGACTACCTGGAGGAGATGTACCGCCACGTCTGGGCCAAGGACTTCTGGAGCAAGGAGGTCTACCTCGGCGTACGGCTCGGCCAGCGGGGCGTGCAGCTGGGCACCGGGGTCTTCGCCCAGCTCTTCGGCTTCTACCAGCGCAGCGAGAAGGCCCTGGGCATCGAGGACGACCAGATCCCCAAGACGGAGATCACCCGGTGGACCGAGCAGGCCGAGCGGCTCGGGCGGGCCCTGGGGGCCAGCGCCCTGTACGCCCGGCACGCCACCTCCACCGAGATCGCCTGGCTGTTCCAGCACGCCGCGACCGGCTCCCTCGGCGACCCGCCCGCCTCGGCCAGCCCGAAACGCCGCTGGGGCAAGGGGGAGATCGAGTCCCTGGTCGAGGGGCAGATCCACAACGGCAGGTCGCTGCTGCGGATCGAGCAGCCGCACGGCGACTCCTACGTCGCCCACCTGTCCTTCGCCCGCTTCCCCGACCTGATGCCCTTCCCCGACGGCGAGCCGTGGATGCACTTCGCCGACCAGCTGCCCTTCCCGGTCGAGATCAGCTCCAGGATGCGGCTGATCTCCCCGGTCAAGGCCAGCAAGGACGTCGCGCGCAAGCTCGCCCACGCCCGGGACATGGACATCCACATCCGGGAGGCGGGCGCGGAGGCGCCGCTGGCGCTGGCCGAGCAGATCGACGCGGCCCGGATGCTGGAGCACGGCATCACCAAGGAGCGCCTGCCGTTCGTGTACGGCTGGCACCGGCTGATCGTCTCCGCTCCCACCGAGGAGATCTGCGTGCAGCGGGTCGAGGCGGTCGTGGAGCACTACCGCGACATGGGCATCGACATCGTCAACTCCACCGGCGACCAGTTCTCGCTGTTCTGCGAGGCGTTGCCGGGCGAGCGGGTGCGGGTCAACGCCTACGCCCAGCGGCAGCCGCTGCGCACCATCGCGGGCGGCATGGCCACGGCCACGGTGGACCTCGGCGACCGCGAGGACGAGACGAACGCCGGCTGGGCGGGGCCGTACATCGGGGAGACCCTGGGCCGCGCCCGCAGCATCGTGCACTTCGACCCGCTGGTGGCGGCGGCCCGCAACCGGCCGACGGCCATCGCGATCACCGGTGAGCCCGGCGGCGGCAAGACCACGCTGGCGCTGCTGATGATCTACCAGATGGCGATGCGCGGGGTCACCGTGGCGGTGATCGACCCCAAGGGGGACGCCGAGTCCCTGGTCCGGCTCCTGCAGGAGCGGGGCAGGAAGGCGCGGATCATCCCGCTCGGCTCGGCGGCGCCGGGGCTGCTCGACCCGTTCTCCTTCGGCGACGACCTCGCGGCCAAGAAGACGATGGCCACCGAGACGTTGCGGCTGCTGCTGCCGCGCATGTCGGAGGAGCGCGAGTCGGCGATGATCCAGGCGGTGGCGGCGGTCTCCAACGCCGAGGCGCCCTCGCTGGGCAAGGTCGTCGACTATCTGGAGCAGGCGGAGGACGCCGCCTCCAAGAACCTGGGCGCGGTGCTGCGCTCGATGTCGGAGATGCACCTGGCCCGGCTCTGCTTCGACCCCTCCGGCGGCGACCAGATCGACACCGAGGGCTGGACCACGGTCTTCACCCTCGGCGGGCTGACCCTGCCGGACGCCGTGACCGGCCGCGACGACTACTCCTACGAGCAGCGGCTGTCGGTGGCGCTGCTGTACCTGGTCGCCCAGTTCGCCAGGGGCCTGATGAACGGCCTGGACCGGCGGACCCCCAAGGCGATCTTCCTGGACGAGGCGTGGGCGATCACCTCCACGCCGGAGGGCGCCAAGCTGGTGCCCGAGGTGAGCCGGATGGGCCGCTCGCGCAACACCGCGCTCGTCATGGTCTCGCAGAACGCCGGCGACCTGCTGAACGAGCAGGTGACGAACTGTCTGTCGTCGGTGTTCGCCTTCCGCTCCACCGAGCGCGTCGAGGTGGAGAACGTCATGGCGCTGCTCGGGGTCGACCCCTCCGAGGAGCACAAGGCGGTGCTGCGCCTGCTGGGCAACGGCGAGTGCATCTTCCGCGACCTGGACGGCCGTGCGGGCCGCATCGGGGTGGATCTCATCTCCGGCGAGCTGCTGAGCTGGCTCGACACGAATCCCACCCACGACAAACCTCACGAGAACGTGCATGATCTTCCCGGGGGCGGCAGAGTCGGTCAGGCGGGGGTTGCGGCGCTGGAGGTGCGGTCATGAAGGACTCCGACGAGGGATCGAATCCTCCCCGTGGGAGACGTTCGCGCCGGTGGCCGGGACGTGCCGTCGGCGGATGGACGCTCATGCGGCGTACGGAACGGTCCGGACGGCGTCCGGAACGGCCCCGCGGGCGGGTCGGCCGCCGGATCGCCGTGGCGCTCGTGGCGCTGGTGGCCTTCATGGCGCTGCCGCTGGTCTTCCCCACCGGCGGGTCCGTCGCGGCCGCGGCGCCCTGCGACCTCTCGCCCGACCTGGCCCCCGAGGTCGTCGGCGCCGGAGTGGACGGCCTGGTCGAGCCGCCGCCCGTCGAGGGTGCGCAGGCGCAGCCCCCGGCCGCGCAGTCGAACTACGCCACCTACGGCATGAGCGGCCAGTTCTGGCACACCAACGAGCTCGGCTGCGACGACGTCGCCGCGGTGCTGGGCAACGCCTGGGCCAACACGGTCTTCTCCTGGGCCAAGGCGCTGGACCGGCTGACCATCACGACCTACCAGGCGGCGGCGACCGAGGGCCCGCTGGAGTCGATCAAGAACGTGGTCGACGACATCGTGGTCAGCCTGTCCAACGCGATGTACTGGCCGTACCTGCGGCCCGTCGTGATCCTCGGGGCCATCTGGCTGGCCTGGTACGGCCTGATCCGCAAGCGCGCGACCACGACCGCCGAGGGCGTCATCTGGATGGTGCTCGCGGTCACCGTCGCGGTGTGGTTCTTCAGCCGTCCCGGCGACCTCACCGGGATGGGCAAGGTCGTCACCGACAAGACCGGCGAGGTCGTCAACTCGGCCTTCTCCGGCCTGCCCGGCGCGGGCGGGGCGTCGTGCCTGCCGGCCAAGGGGGAGACCAACCCGCAGGCGCAGGCCGGCGGCTACGGCCGCACGGGCGTCCCGGCGGTGGAGCAGAACGCCGACGCGCTGTGGTCCACCCTGGTCTGCAAGCCGTGGCTGATGGGCATGTTCGGCACCGCCGACGCCGACGCCCCGGTGGTGCGTGAGTTCGGGCCCAAGGTGCTGGACATCCAGGCCATCGACCTGGCCGAGCAGAAGGCCGCCCAGCAGCCCGGCAGCAGCGCCCACCAGGCCCGGTACGAGCAGGAGGTCGTCACCTACCTGAAGGAGACCCCGACCTACTTCCTCCTGCAGGGCAAGGACTGGACCAGCCGGCTCGGCATCGCGATCGGCGCGCTCATGGCCGCGGTGGTCGCCGGGTTGCTGATCTTCCTGGTGGCGGTATCGCTGCTGGTGCTGAAGGTCGGCTTCCTGTTACTGCTGATCCTCGCGCCGGTCTTCCTGCTGATCGGCGTGCATCCGGGCTCGGGCCGGATCATCGCGATGCGCTGGGTGGAGATGCTGGTCGGCACGCTCCTGCGGCAGGCCGTGCTGGCGCTGGTGCTGGGCGTGCTGGTGTACGGCTACGCCCTGATCATCTCCGCCGCCATGCCGTGGGGCATGCAGGTCATGTTCATGGCACTGCTGACCATCGCGGTCTTCTTCTACCGGCGCCCCTTCCAGCACCTGTTCGCCTCGATGGACGGGCACACCTTCACCACCCGGGTGCTGGGCGACGCGGCCAGCGCGCCCACCCTGCAGCGCGCGGCGGGCGTGCTGCCGCCGGTCGCGGCGGTCCGGGCCGGCCGGTGGGGCATGCGCAAGGCCGAGCCCCTGCTGCAGGCGGCCGCGGTGGCCGGAGGCGCGTCCGTCGGAGCGGCGGCCGCGGTCGCCCAGGGCAAGCTCCGCGGCGAGGAGGGCGGTCCGGCGGCGGGCACGCCCTCGGGCACCCGGGTCCCGGTGGCGGGGCAGCCCGCGCCGCTGGACACCGACGCCCAGGCGGGCGGGCGGCGCAAGGGCGTGGGCCGTCCGGTCACCGCCCCGCGCACCGGCGCGGCGCCGCCGCTCAACCTGTCCGGAGGCCGTACGGCGGGCACCGTGCCCCCCGCGCGCACCGGCGGCGGAGCTCCCGCACGGGGCGGGAGCGGCGGCGCTCCGGCACGCGGTGGGAGCGGTGGCGGCGGCACTCCGACGCGCACCGGGAGCGCCGGCGGCTGGTTCGGCGGGCGGTCCGGCGGAGGCTGGGCCTCCCAGAACGGTTCGAGCTCGGGCGGCGGCTCCGCGCCCGCCCCGTCCTCCGGCGGCTCACGGGCCTCCTCGGGCTCACCGGGCGGGAGCATCTTCGGCGGCGGCTCACGCGGCTCCTCGGGTGGTTCCCGCGGCTCCTCGGGCGGTTCGCGGAACACCGGTCCGCGCGGCTCGTCCGGCGGCTCCCGCACGTCCTCCGGGTCGTCGGGCGGGAGCATCTTCGGCGGCGGGTCGAGAGGGTCCTCCGACTCCGGCGGGAGCATCTTCGGCGGTTCGCGGGGATCGGGGGGTTCGCGCGGCGGCGGCTCCGACCGCTCGGGTCGCTCGTCCGAGGCGCCCCCGCTCTGGTTGTCCGGCCGCTCCGACCGGGGCAGGCGGGCCGATGAGGCGCCCACGCCCTTCTGGCTCCGCCCGTCCAACCCCGACAAGGACTGACGATGGCGGAACCGGGCGGCCGCAGGGGGGTCGTCTTCGCGGTGCTCGTGGCGCTGCTCGCCGCGGTCGGGGTGTACCTGACCATGTCCTCGGGGACTCCGGGGTCCGGGGCCGGTGAGCGCCCGCAGGCCGAGCCCGCGGGCGTCAGCCGTACCGCGCCTGCGACGGAGCGGGCGTCCGCGGAGCCCTCGCGCCCGGAGGCGACGGCGAGCGACGCGCCCTTCGACGTCTACTCCTACCTGCCGATGAGCAAGCAGGAGCTGGCCGCCGCCGCCGACTACGCCGAGCGCTTCGCCGCCGACTACGGGACCTACCGCTACGACGAGGACCCGGTGGCCGCGGGGGAGCGGCTGCGGGGCTACGCCACGGCGGAGTTCGGCGACACGCTGGTGCGGGCGCGCACGGCGCCGGCCTTCGTGGAGGCCAACACCGCCGACGAGGTGGTCTCGTCCGGATCGGCGAAGGTCAAGGAGATCCGGCAGATCCAGGACTCCTCGGTGGTGTTCGTGGTCACCGCCACCGAGCAGATCACCGCCAAGAGCGGCAAGCGTGACCGCACCGACGAGTACGCCGTCACGCTCGTCCCGGTCGGCTCCGGCTGGCGGGTCCACGACCTCCAGCCGGCCGCGGACGGGCAGGAGGGTGACGACCAGGTCGCGGAGACGGCCGGATGAGCGGCACGAAGGGCCGGATCATCCTGGTCCTCGCCGTCGCGGGGCTCTGCCTGGTGACCCTGATCATGGCTCCGATGATGATGGTGAGCACCTTCCCGTCGTTCACCGGCGGGGGCGACATCCCCGACTGCGAGGAGAACGCGGGACGGCCGGCCGACGCCTCCGAGACTGCGGCCTCCGACATCCCGCAGGAGTACCTGGAGCTGTACCGCGAGCACGGCGAGAAGGTCGGCGTGCAGTGGAACGTGCTGGCCGGGGTCGGCAAGCGCGAGACCGACCACGGGCGCTCCACGCTCCCGGGCGTGCAGAGCGGGACCAACTACGCCGGGGCCGCGGGGCCGATGCAGTTCCTGATCAGCACCTGGGGCGGCAAGGCGAAGATCAAGATCCCGTCGGAGTTCAACGGCTACGCCTCCGACGGCGACGGCGACGGCTGGGCCGACGTCTACAACCCGGCGGACGCCATCCTCGGCGCGGCGAAGATGCTCAAGCGCAACGGGGCGCCGGAGGACGTGCGGCGGGCGCTGTTCGTCTACAACCGGGCCTGGTGGTACGTGGACCAGGTCATGGAGATCGCCGGCAAGTACGCCGAGGACGGCGCGGTCGGCACCCCGCCGGAGGCGGAGCCCGCCTGCGACCCGCCGCTGGTGGCGGCGGCGCCCAACGAGGTGGTGGCGGAGATCCTCTCCTACGCGCTGGCCCAGCGCGGCAAGCCGTACCTGTGGGGCGGCACGGGACCCGACGCCTTCGACTGCTCGGGGATCATCTACATGGCCTACCGGAGCGTCGGCCTGACCATCCCGCGCACCACCTTCGGCCAGTGGCCGTTCGGCGTGAAGATCGAGGCCGGTCAGGAGCAGGCCGGGGACCTGGTCTTCTTCAACTCCGGTCCGGGCACCGGCCCCGACAGGCCGGGGCACGTGGGCATGGTGGTCTCGCCGGGCAAGATGATCGAGGCCAGGTGCCGCCTGTGCGGTCCGATCAAGGTCACGTCCTACCGGACCCGCACCGGCATCGTCGGTTTCACCCGCCCCCTCCAGAACCCCGCCATCAAGGCCCAGCTCGAACTGAGGGAGCAGGGTTAGGCCGTACCGCCCATGGGACAGAATCGAGGCTCATGGAACGCGTGGAGAAAGTCGTCGTGGGAGCCGCGATCGTCGACGGGACGGGCCGGCTGCTGGCCGCCCAGCGCGCCGAGCCGCCCGAGCTGGCCGGGGGCTGGGAGTTCCCGGGCGGGAAGGTCGACCCGGGGGAGGGCGACCACGAGGCGCTGGTCCGCGAGTGCCACGAGGAGCTCGGCGTCCTGATCGAGATCGGCGAGCGGGTCGGCGGGGACTGGCCGCTGACGCGGGGCTACGTGCTCCGGGTCTGGGTGGCGACGATCGTGGAGGGGACCCCGGAGGCCAAGGAGCACCATGACCTGCGCTGGCTCACGATGGAGGAGCTGTACGACGTGCCCTGGCTGCCCGCCGACCTGCCGATCGTGAACGCCGTACGGGACTTCCTCCGCGAGGATTGAAAGTTAGCGCATGGTGACATAACAGCTACTGGGCGTGCTGTCCTCGTACGTCCGAGTCGGGGGATCGGAGACGCACGGTGAGCGGGGTAACCGGTTGGCTGAGACATGTCGTGGTGGTGTCGGCCGTGGGCACGGGGGCGCTGGTCCCGGGCACGATGGCGGCGGCGGACACGCCCGTGACGGACGTGCTCGGGGACGCGCCCGTCGTGTCCGGCCACTCCACGGCTGAGGATCTCGCCTCGTGGCTGCTCACCCGGGGGGAGGAGCACGACCGGTTCTGGGACCTGCTCGGGGATCACGGCGGGGAGCGGCCGGAGGACTGGTCCCGGGAGCACGGACAGGAAGCGGAGGAGCTCCGGCGCTGGCTCCTGGAGCACGGGACGGACGATCTCTGGAGCCTGCTCCAGGAGCGCGGGGGGAACGCCGACGAGCTGTGGCGCTGGCTGCGCGACCATGACGAGGGGGACCTGGCCGGGCTCCTGGCGGCGCTGGAGGGCGTCTCCGGCGCCCCGTCCGAGGTGCCGGACGCCCCGGAGAAGGCCCCCGACACCCCGGCCGGGCCCGAAGACGACCTCCTGGGTGAACCGGCCGGTTCTGAGGGTGACGTCCCGGACGGCTCGTTCGATTCCGAGGGTGACGTTCCGGATGGTTCGGCCGGTTCTGAGGGTGATACCCCGGACGGCTCGTCTGGTTCTGAGGATGATGTCCCGGACGGTTCGGCCGGGTCCGGGGATGAATGCGCCGGGGACCCGGCCGGGGGCGGAGAGGGCGGCTCGGAGGCCGCGTCCGCCGATCCGGGGTGCCCGGCCGAGGACGGCCAGGGGTCGGTTCCCCCGGTGCCCCCGGTCTCGCCCATCCCGGCCATCCCCGGCAAGCTGCCGTCCAAGCCCGGTACGTCCCCCGGCAAGCCCGGCACGACTCCGGGCAAGCCGGCGCCGCTCAAGCCGGCTCCCTCCACCCCGGACGACCCCAAGGAGGAGCCCCGGGCCACGGTGCTGCCGAAATGGCCGGAGCCGGACGAGTCGCAGAAAAAGAAAGACCGTGAAAAGGAGAAGTCGGGGGAGGATCCCTACGCCGGCGACCTGGGCGGCGAACTGCTGCCGGAGTCATCGCAGGGCGCGCCCGATCCGCAGGCCACGCAGAGCTCGCAGCTGCCGCAGACTCCCCAGACCCCGTACCCGATCATCATCGGAGACCTGTACACGAGCCCGGTGACCGTCGCCCCGGCTCCCGCCGCGCCGAGCTTCCCGCCGCCGACGACGGCCCAGACCCCCGGCGCCTGGGCCCCTCCCGGAGTCCGGATGCCGCCGGCCGCGCCGCCTGCGGCCATACCGCCCGGCCTGTCGGGCGGTCAGGAGACGCTGGGGGCGCCGCTGCCCATGGATCCGTACGGCTCGCAGCCGGAGATCCGTACCGTGGGCCGGTCAAGTGAGGACCTGACAGGAATCCGCGGGCTTCCCGCGGCGGGGGTCGCGATCGGCGGACTGCTCGGCCTGTTGTGGCTGCAAGCGAGGATTCAGCGGAGGCGTGACTCGCGAGCTGTACTGTAAAAGGTGCTTTGCTGTTATTTTTACCGCACTAGAATTTCCTCGACCTGAGAAGTGCGGGATTTCACGGAGGCGTCGGTGACGAGATCTCGCCGTGTGGCGGCCGTCTCGGCCGTGGCCCTCTCTCTGGGCCTGAGCGGCATGATCACGATCGCCGCCGGGGCGCTCGCCGGCTCCGGCCAGGCGGACGCCTCCACCAGAGCGGTCATCGCCGACCCCTCCTCCATCCCGGGATGCGACGTCGATCCCGCCGCGGAGTGCGACCCCACGCCGGTCGTCACCGTCACGATCACCCACAACCCGGACGACCCGAACCCCGCGCCGACGAGCACCTCGACGGACCAGGTCACGGTGACCGCCACGGTCACCGTGACCCCGACGAAGACCTCCGCGGCGAAGCCGCCGGCCACGACGGCGCCCGCCACCACGGCGCCCGCCACGACCGCGCCGCCGCCGCCCCCGGCGACCACGGCCCCGGTCCAGCCGCCGCCGGTCGTGCCGTCGGAGACGGCCACCGACCCCGACGTCGTGTTCCCCAGCACCCAGCCGTCGCAGAGCGCGATCCCGACGGCGACGCCGGAGCCGAGCGCCAGCTCGTTCGAGCCCGACTCCTCCACGGTGCCGTACGAGATCCGCAACGCGGGCTCCGAGTACAACACGACCGCGCTGAGCCAGCAGCTCGGCATCCCGGCGCTGATCCTGGTCCTGCTCGTGGTGTTCGCCATCCTGATCTTCGAGGGCAGGCTGCGCCGTCTGGCCCACGCCGCCGCGGTCCGCCGGGCCGGGCCGCGCGCCGTGGAGCCCGCGGCCTACCCGGCGGGCCCGGGCTACGCGTCGGCGGGCTTCCCGCACCCGGCCTACCAGGGGGGCGCGGCGTACGCCCCGATCATCAGCTTCGTCCCGATGCAGATGTATCCGCCGGTCTATCCCGAGGGCTACGTCCCCGAGCAGTACCCGCACGGATACGACCCGGCGGCCTACGACCAGACGCTCTACGAGCAGCAGACGACGGCCTACGCGCCGCCGCCCGGCGCCGAGCAGCCCTTCTACGGCTTCGACGCCCCGCAGGCCCCCGGGCGGCCCTCGGACCAGCCCTCGTGGTTCGAGCCCGCCGCCCCCGGGGACCAGGGCGGGCACGGGCGCCCCGGCGACCCGTCGGCCGCGCACCCGCAGGGCCTCGGTGACTTCTCCGGCGCCCCCTTCCCGCAGGATCCCGCTCTGCAGGCGCAGCCGCCGCAGGATCCGGCCGTCCCGGACCGCTTCCCCCAGGACCCCGGCCTCCAGGACATGGGACCGCAGGGCCCCGGACACGACCCCGGGCCGCGCGGACCGCAGGGTCCGGGGCAGGAGGGTCCGGGGCAGGAGGGTCCCGGGCAGGAGGGTCCCGGGCAGCATGGGCCGGGCGCGCCGGAGCGGTTCTCCGCCGGGCCCGCCTCACCCGGCCCCGGTCCCGACCTCCCGCCGCCCGTGCCCGAGACCTGGTTCGCTCCCGGCGGGTCGCCGGCCGGCCCGCCCCAGGGCCCGGCGGACTCTCCCGGCGGGCCGTTCCAGGGTCCGGTGGGTCCGGCCGGCGGCCCGTTCCAGGGACCGGCCGACGGTCCGGGCGGCACGATGAGGTTCCCGGAGCAGCCTCCGCCCCCGCAGTGGCAGGGGCCCGCCGGTCCGCCGCCCCAGGACGTCCCGCCCGGCGGTGCCACGGCGGTCTACCCGCTCCCCGAGAAGGACCAGGGCAAGCAGAAGCGCGGCCTGTTCCGCCGCAAGCGCCCGTAGGCCCGAGGGCCCGGGAGCCCGCCGTACGGCCTCCGCCCGTCCTCTGCCACCGCCCGCACCCGCCTGCCGCGCCCGCCGTATCCCATGAGGTACGGCGGGCGCGGATTTGTCGGTGGTGATCTGTAGCGTCGGAGGCCACCGAAGCCGGACGGAGGGACCACCATGGTGACGTCACGCGATGGCACACGGATCGGATTCGAAAAGGTGGGGACCGGGCCGACGCTCGTCCTGGTCGACGCGGCGGGCGGGTTCCGCGGGTTCGGGCCCATGGGCTCGCTGGCCCAGCACCTCGCCGACAGGTTCACGGTGGTGACCTACGACCGGCGCGGGCGGGGCGAGAGCGGCGACACCCCGCCGTACGCGGTGGAGCGGGAGGTGGAGGACCTCGCGGCGGTGATCGAGGCCAACGGCGGGCGGGCGTTCGTCCACGGCTTCTCCTCCGGCGCGGTCCTGGCCCTGCTCGGCGCCGCGGCCGGGCTGCCGATCCCGATGCTCTCCCTCCTCGAACCGCCGATCGTCCTGGACCGGTCGCAGCAGGACGACCAGGGGGACCTCGCGGCCGAGATCGACGAGCTCGTCGCCGCCGGCCGCCGGGCCGAGGCGGTCGAGCACTTCCACCGGAGCATCGGCGTCCCCGAGGAGATCACCGCGGGGCTGCGGCAGGCCTCCTTCTTCCCGATGCTGGAGGGCATCGCGCACACCCTCGCCTACGACAGCCGGATCACCCCGGCCGTCTCCCGCGACACGCTCCGGTCCGTCACCGTGCCCGCCCTGGTCGTCAACAGCGAGGCCAGCGACGACCGGCTGCGGGGCTGGGCCGAGGAGGTGGCGGCCGCCCTTCCGCAGGGGCGTCACCTGGCGCTCAAGGGCGACTGGCACGGCGTGCCCGACGAGGTGCTGGCCCCCGCGCTGGCCGACTTCTTCGGCGGCGCAGCCGCCTGACGGGGGAGCCTTCTGACGGGGAAGCCGCCTGACGGGGTCCGGGAGGCGTGGAAAACCGGGAAGGCCCGGAAAAGAAGAACTCGCCGTACCGGCCGCCCGAGCGGGCCGGTACGGCGAGCGGGACGGGTGTCAGCCCTTCGTGCTCCTGGAGCGCTTGAAGATCTTGTCACCCAGCCAGACGAGCGGGTCGTACTTGCGGTCGACGACGCGCTCCTTCATCGGGATCAGCGCGTTGTCGGTGATCTTGATGTGTTCGGGGCAGACCTCGGTGCAGCACTTGGTGATGTTGCAGTAGCCGAGGCCGTGGTCCTCCTGGGCGGAGTCCTTGCGGTCCACCACGTCGTAGGGGTGCATGTCCAGCTCGGCGATCCGCATCAGGAAGCGCGGCCCGGCGAAGGCGGGCTTGTTCTCCTCGTGGTCGCGGATCACGTGGCAGACGTTGTTGCACATGAAGCACTCGATGCACTTGCGGAACTCCTGGCTCCGCTCGACGTCGATCTGCTGCATGCGATATTCACCCGGCTGGACTCCGGCCGGCGGGGTGAAGGACGGGATCTCCCGTGCCTTCTGATAGTTGAACGACACGTCCGTGACCAGGTCCTTGATCACCGGGAACGTCCGCATGGGCGTCACAGTGATCGTCTCGTCCTCCGCGAAGGTGGACATCCGGGTCATGCAGCCGAGCCGCGGCTTGCCGTTGATCTCCATCGAACAGGACCCGCACTTGCCGGCCTTGCAGTTCCACCGCACGGCCAGGTCGGGGGCCTGGGTGGCCTGGAGCCTGTGGATGATGTCGAGGACGACCTCGCCCTCGTTCACCTCGACGGTGAAGTCCTCCAGCCTGCCCTCGCCGCCCTCGCCCCGCCACACGCGGAACTTCGCCTTGTAACCCATGGCTCTACTCCTTGACCAGCGCGTCGAAGGCGGCCAGCTCTTCGTCGGTGATGTACTTCTTCAGCTCGGCCCGGTCGAACAGCTTGATCAGGTCGTCGCGCATGCCCGGCTGGACCTTCTCCTCGACGGTGACGCTCGACCCGTCGGCTGAGGCACCGCAGACCAGGAGCTTGCGCCGCCACTCGGGGGACATGCCGGGGAAGTCGTCGCGGGTGTGCCCGCCGCGGCTCTCCTCGCGCTTCAGCGCGGCCCTGGCCACGCACTCGGAGACCAGCAGCATGTTGCGCAGGTCGAGCGCGAGGTGCCAGCCGGGGTTGTAGATCCGGCCGCCGATCGCGCCCACGCCCTTGGCCCGCTCCTTGAGCTTCTCCACGGCCTCCAGGGCCTGGGTGATCTCCTCGGCCTTGCGGATGATGCCGACCAGCTCGTTCATCGTCCGCTGCAGCTCGTGGTGGACCTCGTAGGGGTTCTCACCGTCGCGCTCCAGCGGGGCCATCGCCTCGGCCCGCGCCGTGGCCACCGACTCCTCGGAGACCACCGGGCGGGCCTTCAGCCCGTCGACGTACGCCGAGGCCCCGGCGCCCGCCCGGCGGCCGAAGACCAGCAGGTCGGACAGGGAGTTGCCGCCCAGCCGGTTGGAGCCGTGCATGCCGCCGGAGACCTCGCCGGCGGCGAACAGGCCGGGGACGGAGGCCGCGGCGCTGTCGGCGTCGACCTCGACGCCGCCCATGATGTAGTGGCAGGTCGGGCCGACCTGCATGGGCTCCTTGGTGATGTCGACGTCGGCCAGCTCCTTGAACTGGTGGTGCATCGACGGCAGCCGCCTGGTGATCTCAGCGGCCGGGAGCCGGGTGGAGACGTCCAGATAGACGCCGCCCTGGGGTGAGCCCCGCCCGGCCTTCACCTCGGAGTTGATGGCGCGCGCCACCTCGTCGCGCGGGAGCAGCTCCGGGGGACGGCGGTTGTTGGCCTGGTCGTTGTACCAGCGGTCGCCCTCCTCCTCGGTGGTGGCGTACTGGTCCTTGAACACGTCCGGGATGTAGTCGAACATGAAGCGCCTGCCCTCGGAGTTGCGCAGCACGCCGCCGTCACCGCGGACGGACTCGGTGACGAGGATGCCGCGGACCGACGGCGGCCAGACCATCCCGGTCGGGTGGAACTGGATGAACTCCATGTTGATCAGCTTCGCCCCGGCCAGCAGCGCCAGCGCGTGGCCGTCCCCGGTGTACTCCCAGGAGTTGGAGGTGACCACGTAGGACTTGCCGATGCCGCCGGTGGCCAGCACGACCGCGGGGGCGTCGAACAGGATGAACCTGCCGTTCTCCCGCCAGTAGCCGAAGGCGCCGGAGATGGGGTCCCCGGGGCCGTCGCCCGTCTTGAGCAGGCGGGTGACCGTGCACTCCTGGAAGACCCTGATGTAGGCCTCGGGATCGCCGTGCAGCTTCTCGTCCTCCTGCTGCAGCGCGACCACGCGCTGCTGGAGGGTGCGGATCATCTCCAGGCCGGTGCGGTCGCCGACGTGGGCCAGACGGGGGTACTGGTGCCCGCCGAAGTTCCGCTGGCTGATCTTGCCGTCCTTGGTGCGGTCGAACAGCGCGCCCCAGGCCTCCAGCTCCCAGACCCGGTCCGGGGCCTCCTTGGCGTGCAGCTCGGCCATCCGCCAGTTGTTGAGGAACTTGCCTCCGCGCATGGTGTCGCGGAAGTGCACCATCCAGTTGTCGTCGCTGTTGACGTTGCCCATGGCCGCGGCGGCACCGCCCTCGGCCATGACGGTGTGCGCCTTGCCGAACAGCGACTTGCAGACGATCGCGGTGCGCTTGCCCTGCTGCCGGGCCTCGATCGCGGCCCGCAGCCCCGCCCCGCCGGCGCCGATGACGACGACGTCGTATTCGTGACGCTCGATTTCCATGTGAGGTTCCACGGTTCCTTATGCGAACGGGAAGGAGATGACGCCCTTGGCGACCAGCCGTACGTACAGGTCGGCGCCCATGACCGAGAACATCGAGATCAGGGCCAGTTCCTGGTGCTTGGCGTTGAGCTTGGAGACGAAGCCCCAGGCGCGGTAGCGGATCGGGTGCTTGGAGAAGTGGTTCAGGCGTCCGGCGGTGATGTGCCGGCAGGAGTGGCACGACAGCGTGTACATGTTGATCAGGATCGCGTTCACGATCAGGACCCAGGTGCCCACGCCGGCCGGCTTCTCGATGAGCGCCTTCACCGCGTCGTAGGCCAGGATCAGGCCGATCACGATCGCCGCGTAGAAGAAGTAGCGGTGGATGTTCTGCAGGATCAGCGGGAAACGGGACTCACCGGTGTACTTGCTGTGCGGCTCGTTGACGGCGCACGCCGGGGGCGACAGCCAGAAGGCGCGGTAGTAGGCCTTGCGGTAGTAGTAGCAGGTGAAGCGGAAGCCCGCCGGCAGGCCGAGGATCAGCAGGCCCGGGGGCCAGGTGTACCAGTCGCCGAGCGGGGCCCAGCCGAACAGCTGCGCCTCCTCGGGGCAGACCGCCTCCGCCAGGCACGGCGAGGCGAACGGCGCGTGGTACGGCGCGACGAAGAAGTCGTTATCGAAGATCGCCCACGTGGCGTAGACGAGGAACGCCGTGAAAATGATGAAAGTGACCAGTGGATAACGCCACCACTGGTCGGTTCGCAGGGTGCGCTCTTTGAGCTGCGCGCGCTGCCTTCTGGCCGGGGCCGGACTGTCGGCCGCTGTCTGGGTCATCGGGGACCTCTCCACCTCCCACGGACCCTGCTCGCCTAAGGGGTCCGGGTCGTTTCAGTTGTGCCGCACGCCGGAGCGGGCCCAGGCCCGGCTCACAGGGGCGCACGCCTATCGGTGGGGGATACGTTACGACGCGGCCCAGCACTTGTGTGAGAAGCGTCACTCACATTTTCGCTGACAGAGTGTGATTCCTGTCACGTCAGACAGTGAGAGGTCCCGTAAAAGTCAGATAGAGCTTGGGAGTTTCACCACCGTCACGAAGAAGTCGTCGATCCGGCGGACCACGTTGATGAACTGGTCGAAGTCCACGGGCTTGGAGACGTAGGCGTTGGCGTGCAGGTTGTAGCTGCGCAGGATGTCCTCCTCCGCCTCGGAGGTGGTCAGCACCACCACCGGGATCCGGCGCAGCTTGTCGTCGGCCTTGATGTCCTGCAGCACCTCGCGGCCGTCCTTACGGGGCAGGTTGAGGTCGAGCAGGATCAGGTCGGGGGTCGGCGCGTCGGCGTACTCGCCCTCCTTGCGCAGGAACGCCATGGCCTGCTCACCGTCGTTGACGACGTGCAGCTTGTTCCTGACCTTGTTGAGCTCGAAGGCCTCCCGGGTCAGCAGGACGTCGCCCGGGTCGTCCTCGACCAGGAGCACGTCGATCCAGCGGAAGTCATTCATTCGTGTCTCCGGAAGGAAGAGTCCAGCGGAAGGTTGTCCCGCTTTTCATGGATTTATCGGTTTCTGCGAGGTCAGGAGAGCTCTCGTCGGCGTCCAGCCAGATGTGCCCGCCGTGATATTCGACAATCTTCTTGCACAGGGCGAGCCCGATCCCGGTGCCGGGGTAGACGTCGCGGCCGTGCAGGCGCTGGAAGATCAGGAAGATCCGGTCGGCGTACTTGCCGTCGATGCCGATCCCGTTGTCGGAGCAGGAGAACTCCCACATCTCCCCGTCGCGGCGCACCCCGATGTGCACGGCCGGGGCCTGGTCGCTGCGGAACTTCAGCGCGTTGCCGATCAGGTTCTGGAACAGCTGGATGAGCTGGGGGCGGTTGCCGAGCACCCGGGGCAGCTCGTCGTGGGTCACCGTCGCCCCGTTCTCCTCGATCCGGGCCGACAGGTTGTTCAGCGCCTCCTTCAGCGGCTCGGCGCTGTCGATCGGGACGCGCTCGCCGCCGAGCCTGCCCACCCGGGAGAAGTCCAGCAGGTCGCTGATGAGCGACTGCATGCGCTTGGCGCCGTCCACCGAGAAGCCGATGTACTGCTTGGCCCGATCGTCGAGCCGGTCGCCGTAGCGCTGCTCCAGCATCTGGCTGAAGCTGGCCACCTTGCGCAGCGGCTCCTGCAGGTCGTGGCTGGCCACGTAGGCGAACTGCTCCAGCTCGGCGTTCGAGCGCCGCAGCTCGACTGCCTGCTCCTGGAGCTTGGCCTGCGCCTCACTGGCCCGCTGCCACTCGGCGAGGATGCGGTCGCGCATCGCGTCCACGTGGCCGGCGAGCTCTGCGAGCTCGGCGGGGCGCTCCACCTTCAGGGCGTGCCCGAAATCGCCCTGGGCGACCGCGCGGACCTGTCCGGTGAGCATGGCCACCGGGCGCAGTACGGCGTAGCGGACGATGACCGTGAAACCGGTACCCGTCAGGAGCAGCACCGCGGCGATCCCGCCGAGGGCGAAGTAGATCTGCCGCCACCCCTGCTCCAGTTGCTCGCCCGCGGCCGAGTGCAGTCGTTTCAGGTGGTTCTCCAGCGCCGTCAGGGAGGCGCGGACCGCGGTGTAGCGCACGTTGCCGGCCTGCTGGGCGTCCCTCAGCACCTCCCGGGAGGGATCCTCCCGGCCGCCGGCCACGACGGGGTCACCGTACTCCCTGCGCCAGTTCGCCGTGGCGTTCCTGATCGCGGTGAGTTCGGCGCGCACGCCTTCCCGCTCGGGCATGCGGGGCAGCAGGCCGTCGATCGTGGCCAGCGCCTCGGTCTCCTGGCGGACCCCCGTCCAGTAGTCGTCGAGGTGCTGCTGCTCACCGGTCCTGCCGTACGCCCGGGCCGCGCTCTCCTGGGTGGTCAGCGCCCCGGAGAGCTCGAGCGTGCTCAGCGCGGCCGGGTCGATGACGTCGATCACGACCGAGCGGGCCTCGCGGGTCTCTCTGACCACGCCGACCGTGATCACGGCGGCGACCGCGAGCAGCAGCGTCGCAGCCGATCCGGCGAGCAGGAACCACCGCCCGACCGGCAGCTTGCCGACGCCTTGGGCGGGCGCGGGGCGGGGCAGGGGGCGGAGCCGGGAGGGTCCGCTCATTCCCTGCTTCCCCGCGAGATGAGCACGGTGGCCAGGTCGTCGCTGAGGCTGTCGCCGTTCAGCTCGACGACGCGTTCGATGAGCCGGTCGAGGTTGACCCCGCCCTGCTCGCGGACCAGCCGCTGCAGGCCCTCGGTGCCCAGCAGGTCCGGGCCGCCGCCCACGGTCGCCTCGATCAGGCCGTCGGTGTAGAGCAGGACCGACCACCGGTCGCCCAGCGGCACGTCGATGGGCGTCCAGTCGATGTTCGGGAAGATGCCCAGGGGAGGCCCGGAGGGCGTGCCGGGCACCACGTCGATCACGCCGTCGCGGATCAGCAACGGCGGCGGGTGCCCGACGACGTGCATGCGGGCGCTCTGCAGACCGGGGTCCACGGTCATCGTGCAGAGGGTGGTGAAGATCTCCCCGGACTTGCGCTCGACCCGGAGCACCGAGTCGAGGGTGCGCAGCACGTCGTTGCCGGTGTGACCGGCCAGGACCAGGGTCCGCCAGGCGATCCGCAGCGCCACCCCGAGGGCGGCCTCGTCGGGCCCGTGCCCGCAGACGTCGCCGACCACCACGTGCACGGAGCCGTCGGGGCCCTGCACGGTGTCCCAGAAGTCCCCGGCCAGGAGCGTGCGCTGGCGGCCGGGCAGGTAGCGGGCCTCGTGGTCCAGGAGCCCGTCCTGCAGCAGGGGGACCGGGAGCAGCCCGCGCTCCAGCCGGGAGTTCTCCTTGGTCGTCAGCTCGGCCTCGACCAGCTTGAGGTGGGCCAGGTCGGCGCGCTTGCGCTCCATGGCGTAGCGGACGGCCCGGATCAGGAGCCGGGCGTCGATGTCCTGCTTGATCAGGAAGTCCTGGGCTCCGGCGGAGACCGCCTCCACGCCCACGTACGAGTCGTTCAGGCCGGTGAGCACCAGGACGGCCGCCTCCGGCGCCATCGCCAGCACCTGCTGCAGGGCCTCCAGGCCGGAGGCGTCGGGAAGCGAGAGGTCAACGATGACACATCGGACCTCGTCGGTCAGCCGTATCCGGCTCTCGGCCAGACTGCGAACCCAAATGATCTTCGGCGGGTTCTCCGCCTCACTGAGCAGTTCCTCCACAAGGAAGGCGTCGCCCGCATCATCCTCGATGAGGAGGAGGGTGAGCGTTTCGTTGGGAGGGGCGGTCACTACGCCTCTTCGGGTTCGGGGGACACTTGTTCGACCATACGAGAATAGTGGCCGGGGCCTCATGTCGCGGATATGCGATCGGTTTCGGTCCGGTGAAGGCCTACGGCCGTCGCCCCGCCTGACCGCCGGGCAGCAGCTCCACCCCTTCGGGCAGGCTGCCCTCGTGGGCGGCCTCGGCGAGGAAGAACAGCAGAGTGGCGCGGAAGGCCTGCGCGGCCCGGGTCGGCTCGACGTCCTTGCGGTGGGCGATGGCGATCGTACGCCGCAGGCCGGGAGGCGCCAGCGGGGTCCCCGTCAGGCCGGGCCGCCCGTCCAGGACCATCGAGGGGACCAGCGCGATGCCCAGCCCGGCCTCCACGAAGCGCAGCACGGCGTCCATCTCACCGCCCTCCACCGCGAAGCGCGGCTCGAACCCGGCCTGCCGGCAGGCGCCGAGCGTGGCCTCCCGCAGGTCGTAACCGCGCCGGAACATCACCATCGGCTGCCCGCGCAGCTCCTGGATGCGCAGGTACGGCTTGCGCACGCGCGAGGACGAGGGGGAGACGACGACCAGGTTCTCCCGCAGGATCTCCTCGGTGACCAGGGCGGGGTCGTCGCTCTGCAACGGCATGATGATCAGGGCCAGGTCGAGCTGGCCGCGGGCCAGGGCGCGGACCAGGTCGCGCGAGCCGCCCTCCTCCACCAGCAGCTCGATGCCGGGATAGGCCTGGTGGAAGCGGGCCAGGGCGTCGGCCATCAGCCCCGCGCACAGCGAGGGGGTCGCGCCCAGCCGTACCCGCCCCCGCCGCAGCCCCGCCAGCTCCGCGACCTCCCGCCGGGCGGTGTCGGCGTCGGCCAGCATGCGGCGGGCCAGCGGCAGCAGGGCCTCCCCGGCCGGGGTGAGGGTGACGTTCCCCCGGGCACGGCTGAACAGCGGCGCGCCGAGCTCGGCCTCCAGGGTCTTGATCTGCTTGCTCAGCGACGGCTGGGCGACGCGCATCCGCTCGGCGGCCTGGGTGAAGTGCCGGGTCTCGGCGACCGCGACGAAGTAGGCCAGTTGCTGGAGCTGCACGTTTCCCTAGCGTACGGACACCCCGAGCACCCAGACCCGCGAGGGGGCGCCGGTGAACCAACGGAGGAACGCCCGCAGCGAAGCGAGGACGTGACGAGGGCGGGAGCCGGATCAAGGAGTCCCCGAGCCAGCCGTGCGCAGCACGGCCGTCAACCCTGTGAGCTTAGTCGCACTTACGCCGCTGACCAGGCCATGTAAGGGGCAGGTAAACAGAGGCCATAGCCGGGGGCTATGGAAACCACATCCACGATGACTTGGACGGGACCAAAGTCCTTTTCCTACCTTCGGGGTCGTGACTGCCATGATTGAGCGCGGGAGTTCCACCGCGCCGGTTGAGCCCCCCGCGCGGACCCCCGCGAAGCCAGCGACGCCTCCGAGGAACACCAGGCCGACAACGCCCAGGCGTCGCGGCGGGTTCCTGGGATCCTCCAACGGGAGGAAGGCCGTGATGGCCGTCACGGGCGCCGTACTGGTGCTCTTCCTCGTCGGCCACATGGTCGGCAACCTCAAGGCGTTCCTCGGCGCCGACTCGTTCAACGAGTACGCGAGCTTCCTGCGCACGATGGGCGAGCCGCTGCTCACCTACCGGGTCGCGCTGACCCTCGTCGAGGTCGTGCTGGGCGTCTGCATCGTCCTGCACATGTGGTCGGCGATCTCGCTGGCCCGCCGGGCGGGCAAGGCCCGTCCGGTCAAGTACGCGGCCAGGCGCAAGTCGCAGGCGAACGGCTACGCCGTCCACACCATGCGCTACGGCGGCGTCATCATCCTGCTGTTCGTGATCTACCACCTGCTCGACCTGACCTTCGGCACGGTCAACCCGGCGGGCTGGGACGGCACGCCGTACGAGCGCCTGGTGGAGGGCTTCGCCCCCGGGCGCTGGTGGGTCACCCTCTTCTACGTCGTCGCCGTCGTCATGGTCGGCCTGCACCTGCGCCACGGCCTGTGGAGCGCCTTCCAGACCCTCGGCCTGGCGAGCGGCCGCAGCTACCGCCCGCTGAAGCTCACCGCCGCCGCGATCTCCGCGGTGCTGGTCCTGGGCTTCCTCGTGGTCCCCGTGGCGGTCATGATCGGAGTGATCAAGTGAACGAGCTGTACACCGAGGGCGAGCCGATCCGCGACACCAAGGCTCCCGAGGGACCGATCGAGGACCGCTGGGAGAAGCGGAAGTTCAGCGCCAAGCTGGTCAACCCGGCCAACAAGCGCAAGCTGCACGTCATCGTGGTCGGCACCGGTCTCGCGGGCGGCTCGGCCGCCGCGACCCTGGGCGAGCTGGGCTACAACGTCACGTCGTTCTGCTATCAGGACTCGCCCCGGCGCGCGCACTCCATCGCCGCGCAGGGCGGTATCAACGCGGCCAAGAACTACCGCGGTGACGGCGACTCGATCTACCGGCTGTTCTACGACACCGTCAAGGGCGGCGACTTCCGCGCCCGCGAGTCGAACGTCTACCGCCTGGCCCAGGTCAGCGTGAACATCATCGACCAGGCCGTGGCCCAGGGCGTGCCGTTCGCCCGTGAGTACGGCGGCCTGCTCGACACCCGCTCCTTCGGCGGCGCCCAGGTCTCCCGTACCTTCTACGCCCGCGGCCAGACGGGCCAGCAGCTGCTGCTCGGCGCCTACCAGGCGCTGGAGCGGCAGATCGCGGCCGGGACCGTGAAGATGCACACCCGCCACGAGATGCTCGAACTGATCGTGAGCGACGGCCGGGCGCGCGGCGTCATCGTCCGCGACATGGTCACCGGCGAGATCGAGCGGCACGTCGCCGACGCGGTCGTGCTGGCCACCGGCGGCTACGGCAACGTGTTCTTCCTGTCCACCAACGCCAAGGGCTGCAACACCACGGCGATCTGGCGGGCGCACCGGCGCGGCGCGATGTTCGCCAACCCCTGCTACACGCAGATCCACCCGACCTGCATCCCGGTCAGCGGCGAGTACCAGTCCAAGCTGACCCTGATGTCGGAGTCGCTGCGCAACGACGGCCGCGTGTGGGTCCCGGCCAAGGCCGGCGACACCCGCCCGGCCGCGGAGATCCCCGAGGACGAGCGCGACTACTACCTGGAGCGCATCTACCCGGCCTTCGGCAACCTGGTCCCGCGTGACATCGCCTCGCGGGCGGCCAAGAACGTCTGCGACGAGGGCCGCGGCGTCGGCCCCGGCGGCCTGGGCGTCTACCTCGACTTCGCCGACGCGATCAGCCGTCTCGGCCGGGACGCGGTGGAGAAGAAGTACGGCAACCTCTTCGAGATGTACGAGCGCATCACCGGCGAGGACCCCTACACCCAGCCGATGCGCATCTACCCGGCCGTGCACTACACGATGGGCGGCCTGTGGGTGGACTACGACCTGCAGTCCACGATCCCCGGCCTGTTCGTGATCGGTGAGGCCAACTTCTCCGACCACGGCGCCAACCGCCTGGGCGCCTCCGCGCTGATGCAGGGCCTGGCCGACGGCTACTTCGTGCTGCCGACCACGATCGGCGACTATCTCGCGAACGGTCCCTACGGGGAGGTGGACGAGGAGGCCGTGGCCGAGGCCGAGATCGCGGTCCGCAACAAGATCGAGAAGCTGCTCTCGGTGAACGGCACCCGTACCGCCGACTCCTACCACCGCGAGCTCGGCAAGATCATGTGGGACTACTGCGGCATGGAGCGCACCGAGGAGTCGCTGCGCAAGGCCCTGGAGCGGATCCCCGAGCTCCGCGAGGAGTTCTGGCAGAACGTGAAGGTGTCCGGCCAGGCCGAGGAGCTCAACCAGGCGCTGGAGCGGGCCGGGCGGGTCGCGGACTTCTTCGACCTGGCCGAGCTGATGTGCATCGACGCCCTGCACCGCACCGAGTCGTGCGGCGGCCACTTCCGCGCCGAGTCGCAGGACGCCGACGGCGAGGCCCTGCGCGACGACGAGAACTTCGCCTACGTCGCGGCCTGGGAGTACGGCGAGCAGGGGCCGATCCTGCACAAGGAAGCGCTGGACTACGAGTACGTCAAGATGAGCCAGCGGAGCTACAAGTGAGCGAGCGAGCCAAGGGTATGAACCTCACTCTCAAGGTCTGGCGCCAGAACGGCCCCGAGGACAAGGGCCGCATGGTCACCTACCGGGTCGAGGACGTGTCCCCGGACATGTCCTTCCTGGAGATGCTGGACGTGCTCAACGAGCGGCTCATCCTGGAGGGCGACGACCCGATCGCCTTCGACCACGACTGCCGCGAGGGCATCTGCGGCATGTGCGGCATGGTCATCAACGGTGTCGCGCACGGCGAGCAGGTGGCCACCACCACCTGCCAGCTGCACATGCGGCACTTCGAGGACAACGCGGTCATCACCATCGAGCCGTGGCGCGCCGCGCCGTTCCCGGTGGTCAAGGACCTGGTCGTGGACCGCTCGGCGTTCGACCGGATCATCCAGGCGGGCGGCTTCATCTCCGTCCCGGCCGGTTCGGCCCCCGACGCGCACAGCGTCCCGGTGAAGAAGGTCGACGCCGACGCGGCGTTCGACGCGGCCACCTGCATCGGCTGCGGCGCCTGCGTCGCCGCCTGTCCCAACGGCTCGGCCTCCCTCTTCACCGCCGCCAAGATCACTCACCTGTCCCTGCTCCCCCAGGGCCAGCCCGAGCGCGCCTCCCGCGCCAAGGCCATGGTGGAGCAGATGGACGCCGAGGGCTTCGGCGGCTGCACCAACACCGGCGAGTGCACGGCGGTCTGCCCCAAGGGCATCCCGCTGGACACCATCGCCCGGATGAACCGCGATTACCTCAAGGCATCGAAGTAGTCGCGGATGTGAAGAATGTGAAAGTTGTGTCCCGGTAGGGGAACATGGCTTCCGGGCCGCGGGCCGTACCTTCGTGGGGAGGTACGACCCGCGGTCCCGTTTTTCCGGCCGTCGTGTGCCGCGGCCGTGATGTCCCGCGGCCGTGATGTCCCGCGGCCGTCACGCCGTCCCAGGGTCTCCGAGGGCGGCCTTCACGAAGTCGGCCGTGGTCGTGGCCCAGTAGTCGCGGAACAGGGCGATCCCGCCGTGACGGATCCGGAACACCTGCACGTAGGGGACCCTGAGGGTGTCGCCGGTCGCCTCCACGTCCACGTGGATCTCCATCTCTGCGACGAGCACCTCCGGATCCGCCGTCTCGTGCACCTCCAGCACCGTCCTGTCCTCGTCGACCCGCATCCCGGCCCGCGCGCGGCCGAGGGCGGCGAGCACGGCGCGGATCTCCTCGCGGCCCTCGAAGCGGCGCGGGGTGCCCGGCGGGGCGAACGGGAACTCGACGACCCCGTCCTCCAGGAACATGTCGGCCTGCGCGTCGCGGTCTCCGGCGAGGCCGGTGCGCAGGTAGCGCTCCAGGACCTCGCGCGGATCGATGGTGGTCGTCTTCTTCACGGCACTCTCCTCGCTGGGACCGTGTCATAGAATCGGAGTGCTGACTCCGATTAGAAAATACGGAGCGACGACTCCGTTTGTCAACGAGGTGCCCATGACTTCTCCGGCGACGGGCAGGCCGCTGCGCGCCGACGCCCTGCGCAACCGCGCGCGGATCCTCCAGGCCGCCGAGGCCGTGTTCGCCGAGCAGGGCACCTCCGCCTCGACCGAGGACGTGGCCCGCCGGGCGGGCGTGGGGATCGGCACGGTCTTCCGGCACTTCCCGGCCAAGGAGTCCCTGATCGAGGCCGTCTTCACCGAGCTGATGCGCCGCCTCGCCGACGAGGCCGACGCCCTGGTCTCCGCCCCCGACCCCGGCGAGGCCCTCTTCGCCCTCCTGGCCCGGATGGTCGACATGTCGGCGGCCAAGAACGCCTACGCCGACGCGCTGGCCGCCGCCGGCGTCGACATGGACGAGGCCCTGGCCGAAGGCCGCCGGGAGCTGCCACGCGTCCTGGGCATCCTGCTCACCCGGGCCCAGGAGGCCGGCGCCGTCCGCCCCGACATCGGCGTCCCCGAACTCGTCACCCTCATGGTCGGCATGTCCAGGGCCGCCGAAACCGCACCCCCCGACGTGCGCAGCCGTACCTTCCAGGTCGTCTTCGACGGCCTGCGCACCCCCGTGGAACCCTGACCCCGCCACCGCGAGCCGCGCTCTCTCGGGGGTTCGCCGGTTCAGGGGTGGGCGCGCAGGGCGGCGGCGAACCATTCGAAGGCGGGGGTGACGGTCGGGATCGGTGAGCAGCCGTTGAGGATGCCCATCAGCTGCCAATAGCGCTCCACCCGCCGGTCGGTGAACATCTCGATCTCCTCGGCCAGCCGGG
Organism: Paraplanobispora siamensis; assembly: GCF_016863175.1. Classification (GTDB taxonomy): domain Bacteria; phylum Actinomycetota; class Actinomycetes; order Streptosporangiales; family Streptosporangiaceae; genus Planobispora; species Planobispora siamensis. Next base: position 54,557 of record NZ_BOOJ01000020.1, on the reverse strand, counting down.
CGCGCTCCCCGGCCGGGATGTCGGGGGCGATGATGCGTTCCAGGACCGCCCCGCCCTCGGGGCTGCCAGGGGCGATGCCCGCCTCCACCGCGCCCCCGGCGTGCTCCACGATCGGGGCGGTGTCGTACGGCTCCCGCTGCTCCTGCGCGGCCTGCGCGCCGGCCACCACTATCTGGCGCACGCGCTGCCGGAAGCCGCCGTCCGCGATGAGCCCGGAGAGCTCGATCCAGGCGTCCACCTGCTCGGAGGTGGGCTCGTCCGGCAGTTCCGCGGGGAGCCGCCGCATCGCCTGGGCGATGTGCCCTCCCGGCGCCTCGGGGCCGACGCCCTCGAAGGCGCGGTCGACGAAGTCGTCGATCAGGCGCTGCCGTTCCCGCGCCGACAGCCTGGCCATCTCGTGCATGAGTCTCATCTCCTCTGCCGTGTTCCCACGCCGGGCGATCGACCGCAGCACCGCGCGCCGCATCCGCAGGGTGCGGATCTCCGCGTCCAGGGCGTCCGCGTGCGTCCTTGCCACCTCGGCCATCGTGGCCTGCCCGGCCAGGACCCGCTGGACGGTGTCCAGGCCGAGTCCCAGCTCGCGGAGGGTCCGGACCAGGTCCAGGCGGGCCACCGCCTCGGCGCCGTAGAGCCGGTGCCCACCGGCGGAACGGCGCGTCGGCGGCAGGATGCCGCTGTCGGACCAGAAGCGGATCGTGCGCACCGACAGGCCGGTGCGGTCGGAGAGCTGCCCGATGGTGAACAGCTGGGTGCGGTCGTTCACGGGACGAGCCTCAATCCTCCAGCGGCTGGAGATTCAATCTCTTTTTCCGCCCATCGTCCCGCACGCCGTACGGCCCCCGGGCCGCACGTCGGGGAAGGGCCAGGCGTATGCCGGCGGTCAGACCCCCGGTGAGGGCGAAGCCGCCCCGCAAAGTGCCGTCGACGAGAGCGGGGAAGGCGGACTCCGTCAGCCCGGCACGGTTGATCCGGCTCTTGAACGTGCCGGGGTTCTTCTCGGGCCTGCTGTCCATGAGCACCGCGTGCCGGTTGGTTTTTCCGCAGGCTCGGTCTGTTTCGCCGCCGGGCGGGGTGGGATCAGCCGAGTTCGGTGACGATCTCCTGGCGGAGGGTCGTGAGGTCGATGTCGGCCTCGGCGAGGATGCGGGCGCCCAGGCCTTCGCCCTCGCGTAGGACGCCGAGCAGGATGTGGCCGTCGGCGATGTGGTTGTGCTTCAGGTGGATCGCCTCGCGCAGGGACAGCTCCAGGGTCTTCTTGGCCCGCGGGGTGAAGGGGATGTGGCGGCCGCCGAAGAGGCGGCCCTTGCGGTCGGGGCGTGCGGGGCGGTCCAGGGCGCCGGGGCCGAAGGCGGCCTCGATCTTCTCCTTGATGGCCGACAGGTCGATGCCGATCGTCTCCAGGGCGTCGGCGTCGATGTCGTCGCCGCCCTGGGGCGGCATCAGCGTGGCGACGGCCTGCATGGCGCGGGCGTGGTCGAGGCCGTGCCGGTCCAGCACCCGGGCCGACAGGCTCTGCGGCTGGGCGAGCAGGCCCAGCAGGATGTGCTCGGTGCCGATGTGGTGGTGCCTGAGCTGCCGGGCGTTCTCCTGGGCGAGGACGACCGCCTGGCGGGCCTCTTGCTGGAAGCGCTCGAACATGGTCACTTCTCCCTTCTCAGGAGCCCCCGGCCCCCCGCGTACTTCTTGTGCACCGCCTGCCGGGAGACCTCCAGGCAGTGGGCGATCTCCTGCCAGGACCATCCCTGCTCGCGCGCGTTCTCCACCTGGAGGGCTTCCAGCCGCTCGACCAGCATCCGCAGGGCCCGTACGGCCCGCAGGCCGACGGAGGGGTCGCGGCTGCTGGCGTCGGAGGCCAGTTGTGCCGTGTCGCTCATGATGTCAATTTATGTTGACGGCGTTCCCTTGTCAACAATAGTTGACAGTCAAGGGAAAATGGTTTGCCCGGCCAGGAAGATCTTGCCAGCCTGTAACGGTTATGCGCTCCCTGCCAGCCGATGATCCCGGCATTCCCGACGCCCGTTCACCGATCCGCTACCTGCTGTGGGTGGCCCGCCGTCAGATGGGCCCCCTGCTGGGCGGCATCGGCTATGCCACCGTGTGGTGGCTGGCCATGGCGCTGGTGCCCGCCGCGATCGGCAAGGCCATCACCGCCATCACGGTCATGGACACCCGCGGGCTGCTGACCTGGGGAGCCGTGGTGCTGGCCCTGGGCGTCGTGCAGGCGGTGACCGGCATCCTGCGGCACCGCATGGCCGTCTACAACTGGCTGAGCGCCGCCTACCGGACCGTCCAGGTCACCGCCAGGCAGGCGACCCGGCTGGGCGCGACGCTGCCCAAGCGCATGTCCACCGGCGAGGTGGTCAGCATCGGCAACTCCGACATCGCCCACATCGGCAACGCGATCGACATCCTGTTGCGCGGCATCGGCTCGCTCGTCGCCATCGGCACGGTGACCGTGATCCTGATCGACGCCTCGCCGCCGCTGGGGCTGATGGTGCTGGTCGGCGTGCCCGTCATGGCCGCCGCCGTCGCGCCGCTGCTCAAGCCGCTGCACCGGCGTCAGCAGGCCCACCGCGACCTGCAGGGCGACCTGTCCACCCGGGCCGCCGACATCGTCGCCGGCCTGCGCGTGCTGCGCGGCATCGGCGGCGAGCAGGTCTTCGCCGACCGCTACGCCGGGGAGTCGCAGCGGGTACGGCACGCGGGCGTCCGGGTGGCCTCGGTCGAGTCGATGCTGGAGGGCGCGCAGATCCTGCTGCCCGGCCTGCTGACCGCCGCGGTGATCTGGGTGGGCGCCGCCTTCGCCGTCCAGGGGGAGATCGACGCGGGCCAGCTCGTCGCCTTCTACGGCTACGCGGTCTTCCTGATCGCCCCGATGCGGACCCTCACCGAGGCGGCCGACAAGCTGACCAAGGGGCACGTCGCCGCCCGCCGGGTGGTGCGGATCCTGAACCTGGAGCCCGAGATGACCGGCGGCACCGGCCGCTCCGAAGGCGGCCTGCTGCGCGACGTGGCCTCCGGGGTGGCGGTCCGGCCCGGGGTGTTCACCGCCGTCGCGGCGGCCACGCCCGAGGAGGCCATCGCCGTCGCCGACCGGCTCGGCCGCTACGCCGACGGCGACGTGGACTTCGGCGACGTGCCGCTGGACACGCTGCCGCTGGCCGAGGTCCGCCGCCGGATCCTGGTCGCCGACAACGGGGCCGCGCTGTTCGCCGGGACGCTCAGGGATGAGCTGGACGTCAGCGGCCGGGCCTCGGCCGACGAGCTGGCCGCGGCGCTGCGCACCGCCTGCGCCGAGGACATCGTCGAGGCCCTGCCCGACGGCCTGGACAGCCGGGTCGCCGAGGCGGGCCGGGAGTTCTCCGGCGGTCAGCGGCAGCGGCTCCGGCTGGCCCGCGCCCTGGTGAACGACCCCGAGGTGCTCATCCTCATCGAGCCCACCAGCGCCGTCGACGCGCACAGCGAGGCCCGCATCGCCGGGCGCCTGGCCGAGGCCCGCGCGGGCAGGACCACGCTGGTCTGCACCACCAGCCCGCTGGTGCTCGACCGCGCCGACCACGTGATCTACGTCGAGGACGGCCTCGTCCAGGCCCAGGGCACGCACCGCGAGCTGCTGGCCACCGCACCCGCCTACACCGCCACCGTCACCCGAGGGGAGGACTGAGCCAGATGAGCAGGCAGATCCTGCCGGTCGCCGGCCAGGCCCAGGTCCGGGCCTACGCCCGCAGGCTCACGCTGAAGTACCCCCGTGAGCTGACCCTGGCGCTGTCCCTGCACGGGCTGTCCGCGGTCACGGGCCTGGTCGTGCCGTGGCTGCTGGGCGGGCTCGTCCAGGACATCAAGGAGGGCGTCGGGGTCGACGTCGCCGTGGTCGCGCTGACCGTGGCGGGCTTCCTGACCCTGCAGGCCGTACTGGTCAGATACGCCGTCCTGGCCTCCTCCAGGCTCGGCGAGAAGGTCCTGGCCGAACTGCGCGAGGAGTTCGTGGGGCGGGTGCTCGGCCTGCCGCTGTCCGTCGTCGAGCGCGCCGGGTCGGGCGACCTGATCAGCCGGACCTCGCGGGATGTGGACTCGCTGTCGCGCACCGTCAGGCACGCCGTGCCCGAGACGCTGATCGCGCTGGTCACCTGCGTGATCACCGTCGGCGCGCTGCTGCTGACCGGGCCGCTGCTGATGCTGCCGTCGCTGCTGGCCGTCCCCGTCCTGTGGATCTCCACACGCTGGTACCTCAAGCGGGCCAGGGACGGCTACCTCCGCGAGAGCGCGGCGTACGCCGACATGACCGACGGCCTGGCCGAGACGGTCAACGGCGCCCGCACGGTGGAGGCGCTGGGCCTGCAGGAGCGCAGGCACCGGCGCACCGACACCGACATCGCCCGCTCGTGGGCGGCCGAGCGCTACACCCTCGGGCTGCGCACGGTCTGGTTCCCGGCGGTCGAGATGGGCTACGTGATCCCGGTGGTGTCCACGCTGGTGGTCGGCGGGCTGTTCTACATCGAGGGCTGGGCCGGGCTGGCCCAGGTCACCGCGGCCACGCTCTACGTGCAGCAGCTGATCGACCCGCTCGACCGGCTGCTCATGTGGATCGACGAGCTCCAGGTCGGCGGGGCCTCCATGGCCCGCCTGCTGGGCGTGGCCGAGGTGCCCGACGACCGCGAGGCGGGCTCCGGCGTCCCCGACGGCGAGGAGCTGCGGGCCGACGGCGTGCGTTACGCCTACCGCGAGGGCCACGACGTGCTGCACGGCATCGACCTGACGGTCCGGCCGGGGGAGCGGCTGGCGATGGTCGGCCCGTCCGGGGCGGGCAAGTCCACGCTCGGCCGCCTGCTGGCGGGCATCCACGGCCCGCGCGAGGGCGCGGTCACGGTCGGCGGCACCCCGCTCGTCGAGCTGCCCCTGGACGACCTGCGCGGCCACGTCGCCCTGGTCACCCAGGAGCACCACGTGTTCCGGGGCACGCTGCGCGACAACGTGCTGATCGCCCGCCCCGACGCAGGCGACGAGCGCGTCCGCGCGTGCCTGGAGGCCGTCGACGCCCGGGAGTGGGTCGAGGCCCTGCCCGCCGGGCTGGACACCGTGGTGGGCTCGGGCGGCGAGACGCTCTCACCGGCTCAGGCCCAGCAGATCGCGCTCGCCCGCCTGGTCCTGGCCGACCCGCACACCCTCGTCCTGGACGAGGCCACCTCGCTGATCGACCCCAGGGCGGCCCGCGACCTGGAACGGTCGCTGGCGGCGGTCCTCGACGGCCGTACGGTGATCGCCATCGCGCACCGCCTCTACACGGCGCACGACGCCGACCGGGTCGCGGTGGTCGAGGACGGCCGGATCAGCGAGCTGGGCTCCCACGACGAGCTCGTGGCCGCCGGCGGGTCCTACGCCGCCCTGTGGAGCAGCTGGCACGGCGCCCCCGAGGGGGCGTCCCCCGGCGCCCGCCGCTGACCGGCGGGCGCCGGGGGTCACTCCACGCCGAGGGCCTTCTTGAGGAACGCCACCTGGAGCAGGAGCAGGTTCTCGGCCACGACCTCCTGCGGGGTCATGTGGGTGACTCCCGACAGCGGCAGCACGCTGTGCTGGCGGCCCGCCGCCAGCAGCGCGGAGGACAGCCGCAGCGTGTGCGCGGCGACCACGTTGTCGTCGGCCAGGCCGTGGACCAGCAGGAGCGGGCGGTCGAGCTTGGCGGCGTCGCCGAACAGGGACGAGGCGTCGTAGTGGCCCTCCTCCGGGTGGCCGAGATAACGCTCGGTGTAGCAGGTGTCGTAGAGACGCCAGTCGGTCACCGGCGCCCCGGCGACGGCCGCGTGGAACACGTCGGGGCGGCGCATCACGGCCAGGGCCGCGAGGAAGCCGCCGAAGGACCAGCCGCGGATCCCGACCCTGGACAGGTCGAGGTCGTCGGGATACTGGGCGGCGGCGCCGTGCAGGGCGTCCACCTGGTCCTGGAGGACCGGCCCGGCCAGGTCGTGCAGGATGGCCCGCTCGAAGGCGGGGCTGCGGCCCGGGGTGCCCCGGCCGTCGGCCACGACCACGGCGAAGCCCTGGTCGGCGAACCACTGGCTGGTGAGGTAGGCCCCGGAGGCGGACAGGACGCGCTGGGCGTGCGGCCCGCCGTACGGGTCCATCAGGACCGGCAGCTTCGCGGACCCGGGCACGTGCCCCGCGGGCAGGATCACGGCGGTGGACAGCTCGCGCTCGCCGGTCCTGATGAGGGAGACCCGCAGGTCCAGGCCGTGCCGCTCGATGTGCGAGGTGATGTGGCCGCGCGGCTTGTGGTGGTGGAAGACCTGGGTCACCGGGCCCTCGCTGTCGAGCGTGTGGCCGGTGATCACCAGGGTGCCGCCCGCGACGTGCCCGCTGTAGACGCCGGCCTCGGAGGGGCTGACCAGGGTGATCCGGCCGTCGCGGTAGGCCCACACGGCGATCTCGGCGGGGTCGCCGCCGCTGGCCCGGAAGAGCACGGTGTCGCCCTCGATGTCGAGGACCTGCCGGACCTGGAGGGTGGAGGGCGTGGCCGGCGCGTCGCCGATGACCAGCCGCCGGCCGCCGTCGGAGTCGGCGACCCAGACGAGGGTGCCGTCGGAGAGGTGCCCGGGCACGCCGGTGACGATCTCCACCCAGGCGTCGTCGGTGTCGCGGCGCAGGAGGGTCGTGGCCCCGGTCACCGGGTCCACCGAGAACACGCTCATCGAGCGCTGGTCGCGGGACATGGTGACGATCACCAGGTCGTGGGCGTCCCAGGTGGCGGTGACGAGGTATTCGTCGGTGAAGGGGACCCGGACGCGTGAGCCGTCCAGGCCGAGGACGAAGAGCTCGACCTCGGCGTTCGGCGTGCCCGCGGCGGGATAGCGCTGCTCGACGGCCGGGCGGGAGGGATTGGCCGGGTCGGCGATGAACCACTTGTGCACCGGCGACTCGTCGGCGCGCTCGACCAGCACCGCGTCACCGGCGGGCGACCACCAGAAGCCCCGCAGGCGGTCCATCTCCTCGGCCGCGACGAACTCCGCCAGGCCGTAGGTCACCTCGGGCTTCTCGGGGCGGGCCAGCGCGTGGTCCACCCCCTGCTCCAGGTCCTGGACGTGGAAGGCGCCGCCGGTCACGTAGCCGACGTGGCCGCCGGTGGGGGACATGCGCGGATCGACCACGGGCCCGGCGGTGGGCAGGCGGCGCACGCCCCCGCTGCGCAGGTCCACGACGTAGAGGCCGCCGGCGAGGGCGAAGGCGGCCGTGGTCACCGCGGTGTCGGTGCTGTAGCCGACGATGCCGCCGGCCTGCTCCCGGCTGCGCTCGCGGCGGGCGCGCTCCTCGGGCGGGAGGTCCCTGTCGTCGGCGTCCAGCGCGCGGGGGTCGACGACCAGCCGTTCGGCGCCGGCGGCGACGTCGAACTCCCACAGGCAGGTGACGGGGTCGGAGCCGCTCTTCGTCCGCAGGAAGACGACCCGTGAGCCGTCGGGCGCGATGGTGAAGCCGCGCGGCACACCGAGACTGAAACGGCGGGTCCGGGCGTGCAGACGAGGAAAGCTCTCACTCATACCGTCCATCCTGCCAGCTCCGCCGGACAGTGCAGGTGTGCGGAGCCCGTACGCGCCCGGCGGCGCCGGTGCCCCGGCGACAGGAGCCGGTGCCCGCGTGACACCTGTCACCGGCAGGGGCGCGGGAGACCCCGGCCGCCCCGCGGACCCGCCGCCCCCGGCCCCCGATACGCTCATGGCATGAATGACCGGCGCCTGCTGCTCGTGCACGCCCACCCCGACGACGAGACGATCGGCACCGGGGCCACCATGGCCAAGTACGCCGCCGAGGGCGCCCACGTCACCCTCGTCACCTGCACCCTCGGCGAGGAGGGCGAGGTCATCCCGCCCGAGCTGGCCCACCTGGCCGCCGACCGCGACGACACCCTGGGCGAACACCGCATCGGCGAGCTCGCCGCGGCCTGCAAGGCGCTGGGCGTCACCGACCACCGCTTCCTGGGCGCCCCCGGCCGCTGGCGCGACTCCGGGATGATGGGCGTGGCCTCCAACCACCGCGCGAACGCCTTCTGGCAGGCGGACCCGGACGAGGCGGCCGGCGAGCTGGTCAAGGTGATCCGCGAGGTACGGCCCCAGGTCCTGGTCACCTACGACGAGAACGGCTTCTACGGCCACCCCGACCACATCCAGGCCCACCGCGTCTCCCGGCGGGCCTTCGACCTGGCCGCCGACCCGGGCTTCGGCGAGGGCGAGCCGTGGCGGATCGCCAAGTTCTATCTCACCGCCCTGCCCCGCTCGGTCATGCGGCGCTCCGCCGAGGCGATGCGCGAGGCGGGCATCGGCTTCGTCGTCGAGGAGTCCGTGGACGACCTGCCGTTCGGCTGCGCCGACCGGGACGTCACCACCGAGATCGACGCCCGCGCGTACGTCGGCGCCAAGCTCGAGGCGATGCGCGCGCACGCCACCCAGATCAGCGTGGACGCGCCCTGGTACGCCCTGTCCAACGGGATCGGCCAGCAGGCGCTCGGGGTCGAGCACTTCATCCTGCACTCCGGCGTCCCGGGTCCGGCCGGGCCGGGCGCGCCGGCCGAGGCGGGCGGCGTCGGCGAGCCGTACGACCGCGAGAACGATCTCTTCGCGGGCATCGGATAGCCTCGGTGGTTGTGATGGAGCAGGTCCCGGCGGGCACGAGGCCGTCGTGGCGGGGCGCGGCCGCCGTGGCGACGTACGCCGCGCTCACCGTGCCCGGTCTTCTCATGGGCGTGCTGGGCGGGTTCCACCACTCGTGGTACCTGCGGCCCGTCCCGGTCGCGGCCATCGCCTGGGTCGTGGCTCTGTTCGCGGCCTGCTACGGCGCCGGCCGGGGGATCGGCGGCAAGGCGGCCGCCCTGGCGCCCGCGGTGGGCTGGATCCTGGTCACGATGCTCTGGCTGGGCGAGCGCCCCGAGGGCGACGTGGTGGTGGCCAACGACCTGTCGGGCTACGTCTACCTCTACGGGGGCGTGTTCGCCGTCATGGCGGGCGTCCTGCTCGTCCCGTCGAGGGGCGGCGGGTCCTGGCTGCTCACCCCGCATCCGTACGGCCCCGCCCCGGTCAGGTCCGATCCGTCCTGATTGCATAAGGTGGCCTGCGTGCAGACAGATGATCGGGCGGACCGGGATTCCTACCGCAGGGCCATGGGCCGGTTCGCGACCGGCGTCGCCGTCGTCACCACCCGCCGTGACGACGCCGACTACGCGATGACCATCAACTCCCTGGCCTCGGTCTCCCTCGATCCGCTGCTCGCGCTGTTCTGCGTGGAGAAGATCGCCCGCTTCCACGACGCGGTGCTCTCGGCCGGGATATGGGGGGTGTCGATCCTGCCGGACTCCGCCGAGGAGGTCTCCCGCTTCTTCGCCCACCGCGGCCGCCCCCTCACCGGCCAGCTCGACGCGCACCCGCACCACCACGGCCGGCTCGGCGTCGCGCTGTTCGACGACGCCCTGGCCACCCTCGAGTGCCGCACCGCCGCGGTCCACGACGGCGGCGACCACTCCATCGTGGTCGGCGAGGTGGTCGCGGTGGCGACCCCGGCCGACGGCTCCCCGCTGCTGTATCACGAGGGTCGCTACCGCCGGCTGGCCGAATAGCGGACAATCACCGGTATGCGGCGGTGGCATCGGGTGCGGCGGGTCGTCAACTACGTGAACCTCTCCACGCCCCTGGGGCTGCTGGTGGCGCGCCTGGGCCGCGCGCGGGTGACCCCCGGGCCCGACGGCCTGCTGCTGGCGTACGGCTACCGCATCCCGTTCCCGGTCGCGGGGGCCTTCACCCTCGGGAACGTGGTGCTGACCCGGCACGAGGAGGGCCGCCTGACCGGTCACCTGCTCCGGCACGAGGACCGGCACGCCTCGCAGTACGCGGCCTGCGCGGGCGTGTTCATGCTCCCGCTCTATGTGGTGGCGGTGGTCGTCTCGATGCTGATCTGCGGGAACCAGGCCTCCTGGAACGTCTTCGAGCGCCTGGCCAACCTGGAGGACGGCAACTATCCCCGCAGATCGCCCTGGTGGGTCCGCTCGAAGACGCCCTGAGACGGGCTCACCCGGCGGGCGCCAGCGTCAGCGTGTTCGCCGCCGCCTTCTCGACCGCCTCCCGCCCGGAGAGCATCGGCAGGGTCCTGCCGCTCGCCCACAGGGGCGCCTGGTCGGCGTAGTTGTCGTGGAAGGCGTGGCCGGAGGCGCCGGTCAGGTTGATCCACTGCGACCGGTCGAAGCCGGCCAGGTCGACGACCATCCGCATGGAGGGCAGCCACCCCACCTCGTAGCCGTCCTGGACGTCCCAGCCGATGGCGTTGACCGCGTCGTCGTTGCCGCCCAGGGGGAACGGCCCCCGGTTGAACAGCCACTCGATCGGGGTGATCCCCGAGGTGCCCAGGGACTGGTGGACCAGGGTGAGGGAGTGCAGGTCGCCCCAGCGCCACTGCCCGGGGTCCGGGCCCAGGCGGGCGCTCAGCTCGTCGTAGGCCCGGCCCAGGGCCCGGCGCAGCATGTCGTCCCTGGTCTCGGTGAGGTCCGTCCTGACGTCGTCCCAGAACGGGTCGTCGGGCCGGTCCAGCATGACGCGCACCACCTCGAACCAGCGGTCGCCGCCGCCCGGCCGCGCGCCCTCGGGCAGGTCGTCGTTGAAGGTCTCGATCAGCAGGTGGCGCCAGACGGCGTTGAAGTACATCGCGGGGGCGGAGCCGGACCCCTGCGAGCCGTCCCAGCCGCGCAGCAGCGCGCGGGCCTGCTCGGCGGGCCCGGCGACGTCGAGTTCCATCAGCGCGGGCACCAGGAAGCGGGCGAGGCCGTTGTGGGTGTCCTGCTGCAGGCGGCCCATCGCCGCGACGTCCACCTTGCCCCTGTCCAGCTCGGCGCGGAGCAGGTCCAGGATGCGCTGGGAGCGGTAGCCGTACGCCCAGTCCGTCGTGAGCATGTGCGGATAGCGCCCGGGGTCGATGACCGCGTTGTTGGCGGTCACGATGTAGCCCTCCGGCGGGTTGTACAGGGAGGGCAGCTCGTCGAAGGGGATCGTGCCCTTCCAGGCGTACTCGCCGGTCCAGCCGGGCACCGGCCAGGTGCCGTCGCCGAGGGTCCTGACCGGGATCCGGCCGGGCGCCTGGTAGCCGATGTTGCCCTCGGTGTCGGCGTAGACCAGGTTCTGCGCGGGCACGTCGAACAGGGCCGCCGCCGTGCGGAACTCCTGCCAGTTCTGCGCCGCGTCGATCGCGAAGATCGCGTCTGCGCTCTTGCCGGGCTCCAGCGCGGTCCACTTCAGCGCGACCGCGTCGGCCTCCTGCCCGGCGGCCTCGGCGGCGCCGGGCAGAGCGTTCGTCACGTTCTCCATGACGTCGGAGATGATCGGCCCGTGCATGGTGTCCCGGACCTCCAGGCGGACCGGGGGCCCGCCCGCCACCTTGATCGTCTCGGTCCTGACGGTCAGCGGCCGCCACTGGCCCATGAACAGGTAGGAGCCGTCCTCGACCTTCTCCATGTACAGGTCGGCCACGTCCGGGCCGAGGTTCGTGAAGCCCCACGCGATCTTGTCGTTGTGGCCGATGATCACGCCGGGCACGCCGGAGAAGGTGAAGCCGGTGACGTCGAAGGGACAGGTTGCGCTTTTCGTACGGCAGTGCAGCCCCGCCTGGTACCAGACCGAGGGCATGGCGGCCGACAGGTGCGGGTCGTTGGCCAGCAGCGGCTTGCCGGAGGCGGTGTGCCGCCCGTCCACCACCCAGGAGTTGGAGCCGATGCCGTTGCCGCCGGCGGGGTCGCCCAGCAGGCTCGGCACCGCCCGCATCGCCCGCGCGGCCCGGGTCAGCGCGCCTGCGCCGGTCGCCACGCCGTCCCGGGACGGCTCCCCGTCCTGGTCGAACCTTCCCCGGACCACCGTGCCCCGGGTCACGATCGGCTGGTGGTCGTCGAACGGGTAGTCCGGCCACAGCTGCTCCACCCGCTCGGGCGGCAGCTTCGTGGCGGCCAGGGCCCGGCCGATCTCGTCTGACATGTTGGAGCGCAGGTCCCAGGCCATGGCCTTGAGCCAGGCCAGGGAGTCGGCCGGGGTCCACGGCTCGGGCTCGTAGGCGGAGTTGGTCAGCTTGAGCACGCCGTACTCCAGGCTCCGCTCGGAGGCGCCCCGGTGCCGCTCCAGCCAGGAGTTCACGCCCTTGGCGTAGGCGTCGAGGTAGTGCCGGGTGCTCTCGGCGAGCGTCGGCAGCTCCTCCTCGGCCACCCTGCGCCAGCCCATGGTCCGGATGACCTTGTCCTCGGTGAGGGTCGCGGAGCCGAACATCTCCGACAGCCGCCCGGCGGTCACGTGCCGCCGGAAGTCCATCTCGAAGAACCGGTCCTGCGCGTGGACGTATCCCTGGGCCAGGAACAGGTCCTCCGGAGAGTCCGCATAGATGTGCGGAATGCCCGTCTTGTCGCGATATACGGTGACCTTGCCGGTCAGGCCGTCCACCTTGAGCTCGCCCGACACCTGGGGGAAGGACGCGCGCACGTTCCACACGACCACCCCGCCCAGGGCCAGCCCGAGCACCACCAGCACGGTGAGCACCCGCGCCGGCCACCGCAGCGGCCGGGGCATCCAGGCATACGGCCGGAACCTCAACACAGACCTCCTAAGCGACATGTCTCAGAAGTCTGGCAGGACTCCGGCTAGAGAGTGGCCTCCCTGACGGTGGAGTGCATCGCGAAACCGTTGCGTTCGAAGAAACGCGAGGCCCCCTCGTTGCCGGCGTAGGCGGTCACCCCGGCGTACAGCGCGCCGTGCAGGCGGGCCCAGTCGCGGAACTCCTCCACCAGCCGGGTGCCGATCTTGCGGCCGCGGTAGGCGGGCCGGACGTACATGCTGCCGAGGGTGGCCACCGTGACCGGCCGCATCGGGGTCGGCCCCGACAGCGCGCCGGTCAGGTGGCCGACGATCCGGCCGTCGTCGTCGGCCACCAGCACCAGGCGGTCGGGGTCGTGCAGCGCGTCGGCGAACTTCGCCGCGCCGTACTCCTTCGGCCAGTTCACGTTCACGGCCGGGTCGCGGGTCCCCGCGTCCTCGGCGAACAGCGCCGCGCTGCAGGCCACGACGCCGTCCAGATCCTCCGCCCCAGCGGGCCGTACCACAACACCGGTCTCAGTCATGATCGTGACGCTATCGACCGGCGCCGACATTTCGGCCGCTCAGCTCCAGGTCTGACCCTCGGGAGTGTCGGAGACCTTCACCCCGAGCTCGGCCAGCTCGTCGCGCAGGCGGTCGGCGACCGCCCAGTCCCTGGCGGTCCGGGCCCGCTCGCGCTGCTCCAGCAGCTCGGCCGCGCCCGGCGGCAGCACCCTGACCCTGCCGATGTCCGCCGGCAGGTCCAGGCCGAGGATCTGGTCCAGGTGCAGGAAGGCCTCGAACCGGGAGCCGGGGGCGATCGACTCGTCCCGGTCGAGCTCGCGCAGCAGCCGCAGCGCCAGCGGGGTGTCCAGGTCGTCGTCCAGCGCCGCCTCGATCCGGGCGACCGGCTCGGCGGGCATCGGGGAGCTCGGCGACTCCGACCACTCGGCGACGCGGGAGCGCCAGCGCCGCAGGGTCCGGTCGGCGGCCCGCAGGGTGTCCCAGGTGAGGTTCATCTGCTGGCGGTAGCGGTGCTCCATCAGCGCCAGCCGTACGGCCAGCGGGTCGAGGCCCTGCTCCGCCACGTCCCGCAGGAGCACGACGTTCCCGGTCGACTTGGCCATCTTGCGCCCGTCGAACAGCAGGTGCTCGCCGTGGACCCAGTGCCGGACCACCTCGTGCCCCGCGGTCGCGTCGGACTGGGCCCGTTCGTCCTCGTGGTGCGGGAAGCGCAGGTCGATGCCGCCGGTGTGGACGTCGATGTGCTCGCCGAGCAGGCGCAGCGACATGGCCGAGCACTCGATGTGCCAGCCCGGGAAGCCGCGGCCCCACGGGGTGTCCCAGGTGGCCTCCCGGTCCGAGGACTTCCACAGGGCCCAGTCGGCGTGGAAGCGCTTGCGCGGGTCGACGGCCTCCCGGTGGCCGGGCTTGAGCCGGTCGAGCCGGTTGCCGGAGATCTCGCCGTAGGACGGGAAGGAGCCCGCCTCGAAGAAGACCGAGCCGTCGGGCGTCGCGTAGGCGTGCCCCTTCTCGATCAGCTTGGCGATCATCTCGACCATCAGGTCGATCGTCTCGCTCGCCCGGGGCGAGTGCTCCGGCGGCCGCATGTTCAGCGCCGCGGTGTCGGCCGTGAAGGCCTCCTCGTAGAAGCGGGCGATCTCCTGCCAGGCCCGGCCCTCGGCCCGCGCCTGGGCGAGCACCTTGTCCTCGCCGGTCGGGTCGATCTCGGCGTCGTCCACCAGGTGCCCGACGTCGGTGATGTTGCGGCAGACGGTCACCCGGAGCCGTTGCCGCTCGGCGATCCGCCGGATCAGGTCGGACAGCAGGTAGGAGCGCAGGTTGCCGACGTGGGCGTGCCGGTAGACGGTCGGGCCGCAGGTGTACATCCGCAGGGAGCGGGCACCGTCGGGCACGACCGGCTGGACCTCGCGATTCCGCGTGTCATAGAGCCGCAGCATGAACCGAGACTAGTTCAGACGCCGCCCTCCAGATAGCCGAGGATGTCGCGGTCGCCGCGCTCGCGCAGACGGCCCAGCACCTCCTCGCGGCCGGAGCCGTCGGGCAGGCCGATGCGGGCGCCGATCAGGCGCATGCCCTCGGTCTCCGAGGCCACCGGAGCGGTGTAGCCGATCAGGTGCAGCGCCCGGTTCAGCGCCGGGATGCCGGGCATCGCCGCGGGCAGGTAGCGGGTGAGCAGCTCGCCGCCGTCGGAGACCGTCAGGAAGACGTGGTCGCCCTCGGAGGCGTTGGCGGCGACCAGCACCGGGCGGATGGAGCCCATGGTCGGCTGGTTGTGCCAGCTGATCACCACGTCGCCCGAGGGGGTGGAGGCGGTGAGCTGGCCGCCCGGCGCCATGCCGAGGTAGGCGGCGAAACCGGTGGGCAGCGGTGAGCCGGAACCGCGCAGGTGCTCGGCGTTGACGTCCACCCGGTGCCACCAGCGGCCGTCGCGGCTGCGGAAGCAGCGGCGGGTGGCCGAGACGTCCCGGCGCGGCTGGTATTCGGACGGCTCGGTGCCGGCCACCCGGATCCACCCGCGCTGGGTGCGCTCGAAGCCGGGCCCGCCCGCGTAGGCGCGCACCGAGCTCTCGCTCACGTCGTAGCGGCCGGTGAGGTTGGCCACGATCGTGTTGACCGAGGCCTCGCCCCCGGCCCGCTCGATCTCCCGGACGATCATCTCGCGGATGCCGAGGTACTGTTCGCCGCCCCAGCGGGTCAGGCCGTACTTGTTGCGGTCGAGGCGCAGGAACCGGTCGTCGGCGGTGAGCTGGTTGCGGATGCCCACCAGGCTGTAGTCCTCGCCGATGCGCTCCTGGATCTCCTCGGGGGTCAGCGCGTTGCCCGCCACCGCGAGCACGGCCTCCGCCTTGTCGTTGACGCTGCGCGGCCAGGGCACCACGTGCTCCTCCAGCACCCGCAGCTGGGGCACGGAGATGAGCCAGCGCTCGGCCACGTCCTCGCGGATGCCGAGCTGGCTGACCAGCGTGATGGCCTCGGCCAGCGGGCGCGGCCCGTCGGTGAACAGCTGCCGGGTCTTCTCGCGCAGCTCGTCGGCGCCCCCGGCGACCAGCCACCCGTCCACCTGCTCGTAGCCGGTCAGCAGGGTGCGCACGAACCGCCAGGCCGGGATGGTCAGCGTGGCCAGCTCGGTCCGGTGCCACGGCACCGCGGCGGCCAGGTCGTCGGCCGGTACGGCGGAGCCCAGCCGGCCGCGCAGCCAGGACACGTGCGCCACCAGCGGGGCCGCGTCCGCGGAGGTCAGCCAGGCCTCGACGTGGTCGCGCAGGTCGCGCTCGATCTGCCGGATGCGCTCGCGCGTCACCGAGAACCGCTGGGCCAGCTCGTCCAGCGTGACCCGCTGGGAGGCGTAGAGCCGGTCCCTGGCGATGGCCCGCTGGCGGTCGTCCAGGGAGGAGAAGACCTCGTCGATCAGCTCGGGCAGCGGGCGGTCCGGCCGGGAGGGACGCGCCGGGGCGACGGTGTCCTCGGTGACCGGTTCGAGCAGCCTCTCCAGGACCCCGGTGAACAGCTTGTGCACCGCCTCGCGGCCGAGCCCCTCGGGGGTGTTCATGCTTGCGGCCGGGTCGGCGAACCTGAGCAGGGGCAGGACGTCGCCGAGCGCCAGATGTCCCCAGGACGCCAGGGCGAGATCGGCCAGCCGGCCGGCGACCTCGGAGGTCCCGATGGTGGAGCAGGCCCGCTCCAGCGGGATTGCCTGCCACCACGCCTCGGGAAGACGGGTGTCGTTTGCGATCGGCGCTACCTGGCCGGGAGAGGTCCAGCGCAGGGGTGGCGCGATGTCGCTCAGGCTGAGGTTCATTGGGGTCCAACCGGCAAAGGGGAATGTATCCGCAGTTCAGAGTATGTGGTCAGGTGGGTAGGAATGGGCTTGCCCGTCCGGAGTAGGACACGTACAGCACCTCCCTCGCCCGGGTGCAGGCCACGTAGAGCAGACCGCGCTCGCGCTGAAGATCGTGCGCCCGGGCCGCGGGATCCTCCTCGGCCGGGGTGAGCGACTCGGGAGCCGGCACGATCCCGTCGGCGACGCCGATCACGGCGACCCGCCGGAACTCCAGCCCTTTCATGCCGTGCAGCGTGCTCACCCGCACCCCGGACTCCCGCAGGAGGGATCTGGCTTCCCGGACCAGGTCCGGGGTCCTGGCCGCCACACCGATCTCGCCGGGGGAGACGCCGTCTTTCACCCACTGCGAGACGTGCGCGACCAGTCCGCTCAGCTCTTCCTCCGGTGAATCGTAGGCACGCACCATGGGGCGCGGGCCGTGCCGCGTGGCGCGGAAACCGTACAACTCCTGGACTCCCGCCACCAGCCCGTCGGCCGGTCCGCCTCCGCGCAGCCGCACCCCCCACGAGAGGATCTCCTGGGGGAGCCGGTGCGAGACCTGCAGGAGCTGCTGGATCGCGTCGATGCCCACCGCGCCCAGCGCCACCCGGGTGTCGAAGATGCGCTGGTGCGGGTCGCCGACGATGAACAGGTCGTCGGGCGCGTACGGCACCGCGGCGCGCAGCAGCCGCCACTGCGTGGGGTGCAGGTCCTGCGCCTCGTCCACCACGATGTGCCGGTACGGCTCCCGCCGCGGCTCGTCCTCCTCCAGCAGGTCCCCGGTGCTCTGGCCGAGCAGGGTGGCCGCCTCGGCGGCGAGCTGGAGCAGGGTGCGCTTGCCGCGCTCGGCCAGCCGGCCGGTGACGTGCCCGACGGCCTTCCAGACGCCGGTCCGCTCCTCGGCCGACAGCTCGACCCCGCGGCCGGGGCGGGGGGCGGCCAGATATTCGTCCAGGGTCTGGAGGTTCTGCGCCAGGATCACCTGCTCCCACTCGCGCAGCAGGAACGCCGGGCCGTGCTCGCTCTCCGCCTCCCGCCAGAGCGCGGTCAGCTCGGCCGCGCCGACCAGCGTGGGCGGGCGGCCCTCGGCCTGGGAGACGATGCGGTGGGCCAGCCGGTCCACGTTGCCGACCTCGACCCGCTTGCGCACCACCTCGTCCTCGATCAGCAGGTCGAGCCTGGCCGACAGCTCGGTGCTCAGCCCCTGGGAGAAGGTGACCAGCAGGATCGGCCCGCGCCCGTTCCTGGCCAGATGGGCCGCGCGGTGCAGGGCGGTGAGGGTCTTGCCGGTGCCCGCGCCGCCGGTGACCAGCACGGGCCGCTCGTAGGACTCCCAGTGGGACAGCCGGTGCTGCGGCGGGTGCAGGAACAC
Source organism: Paraplanobispora siamensis (assembly GCF_016863175.1). GTDB lineage: Bacteria > Actinomycetota > Actinomycetes > Streptosporangiales > Streptosporangiaceae > Planobispora > Planobispora siamensis. The sequence continues at coordinate 36,769 of NZ_BOOJ01000020.1, read as the reverse complement.
GCACCAGTCGGGGGCGTCCAGCACGTGGTTCAGCTCGCGCGGGTCCTCGACGAAGACGGCGCGGTCGGGGCTGCGCAGGAGCGCGGCGGCGAGGTCGTCGAGCTCCGCGCAGCCGGCGGGCTCGAAGGGGGCCGGGACGCACCGCCAGTTCTCCAGCTCCCGCCAGGCCCCGGTCATCGACTCCCCCCGGGCCAGCGCGGCCAGCGGCGCGTACTGCGTGGGGGGCAGCAGCGGCTCCAGCGCCTCCAGGGTCAGCTCGTCGGTGATCTGCCGCACCAGCGGCAGGAACCGGTGGCCGACGCCCAGCTCGGTCAGGTCGGTGTCGCAGAAGTCGGCGAACAGGCGCGTCCGGGACGAGCGCGCCGCCCGGCGGATCGCCGACTCGGCCCGCTCCAGCGCCGCGGCGTCCCACATCTCGACCACGCCCAGGGCGGAGTTGACCGCGAAGCGGTGACGCTGGGCGTAGGCCCAGGACTCGGGCTCCGGCAGGACGGTCAGCAGCCAGTAGACGTCCCGCTGCCTGACCACGACGCCGCGGTGCCGGTCGGCCAGACGCAGCGTCGCCACCCGCTCGTCCCGCGCCCCCCTGACCCGCTCCGGATGCGGGGCCCCCGACACGTTCTGCAGGAACCGGCGTACGGAGACCACCGCGTCCCGGCGCACCGGCTGGGCCAGGGCGCTGAGCTCCGCGGGGAACTCGGGGGAGAGCGCTAGTCGGGGCATGGGCTACGCCAGCAGGGACTGCAGGTCGCGGTCCCCGCGCTCGCGCAGGCGGGTCAGCAGCTCGGGCAGGCTCACCGGCCCGGACATCCCGACCCTGGTGCCGATCACCCGCGCGGCGTGCTCGGCGGTCTCGCACGGCGCGGTGTAGCCCACCAGGCGCAGGGCCCGCACCACCGGCTCCATGGCCGTCCCGGCGGCCGGCAGGTGCCTGGCGCGCAGGACCCCCTCGTCGGACAGCGTCAGGAACAGGTGGCTTCCCTCCTTGGCGCCCGCGTCCCGCAGGAGGGTGCCCAGCGACTCCAGGACCGGCCGGTCGTGCCAGCTGACGACCAGCTCGCCCACCACGCTGCCGACCGTGCGGCTGTCGCCGGGCGCCATGCCCAGGTAGGCGGCGAACCCGCTGGGCAGCGGGCACTCCGCGCCTTCGAGGTGCTCGGCGGTGACGTCGATCCGCAGCCACCAGCGGCCGTCGGGCTGCCGGAAGCAGCGCCGGGTGAGCGCGACGTCCTTGAGGGGGCGGAACGGGGTCTTGGCCCAGGCGGGGTCCTGCGGCGGCCCCTGGGCGGGCTCGCTCTCCGGATGCCCGGTGTGGGACGCGGAGGGCGGGCCGGACGCCTGGACCGGGACGGCGCCGTTGGACCGCTGGGCCGCGGGGTCGCCCCCGCCGAGGATGCGCAGCTGCGGGACGTTCTCCAGCCACTCCTCGGCCACCTCGGGGTGGATGCCGAGGGTGGAGACCAGCTCGAGGGCCCGGCTGACGGTGGGCGGGCGCTCGGCCCCGCCGATCAGGTCGCGGGTGCGGTGCTGGAGCTCGGCGATGTCGCCGTCGACCAGCCAGCCGTCGACCACGTAGTAGTCGGTCAGCGTCGCCAGCACGAACTGCCAGGCGGGCACGTCGAGCGAGCGCAGCTCGCGCGTGTGCCAGCCGGCCGCGCCGATCAGCCGGTTGCGCGGGGCGGCCTTGCCGAGGACCGTCCTCATCTCCGCCAGGTGCTCCCGGTACGGCGCCGCCTCCTCGGAGCCGAGCCAGCCGGCCAGCCGCCGCCGCAGCCCGGTCTCGATCTCGGCGATGGCCTCGGGCGAGACCGCGAAGAGCTTGGCCAGCGCCTCCACGGCCGCGGGTTCGTCACTGAACACCCGGTTCTGGGCGACGGCCCAGCTCGTGTCCTCCAGCCCGGCGAAGACGCCGTCCACCAGAGCAAGCAGATCGCGCGGCTCGTCCACCCCCACGTCCGGGGATACGGCTGCGCGGTGTCCGGCGTTCACGGGTGCGACGAGGTCTTCGTCCGCGTTTGCAGGCTCGGGTGGGTCTTCGTCCGCTTCTGCGGGTTCGACGGCGTCTTCGTCCGGGTCCGGGCCGGCGGCCACGGCGTCGTCGTGTTCCGCTTCCACGGGTGCGACGGCTTCGGCGTCCACAGGCTCGGCGGCTGCGTCGTCCACACCGGCTTCGGCCACGCCCGCGGGCGTGGCCCCGATGAACCCGGCCTCGATGAACTCCGGCGCGACGGGGGCCTCGGCCGTACCGCTCACCGCCGCGGGCACGTACACGGGCGGCGCCTGCGCGGCGGGGGGCGCCTGCGCGGGGGAGGGCGCGGGGGCCAGGTGGGCGAAGACCGCGCCGAACAGGGCGTGCAGCACGGGACGGGCCTGGATGAAGGGCTGGTCGCGCAGGTCGTGACCGGTGAGGGAGAGCAGGCCCGGCCACGAGCCGGCCCGGTCGAGGGCGATGGACGTGCAGGGCTCGTCGGCCTCTTCCGGGTCCAGGACGTGCAGGGCGGGCAGCACGTCGCCCACGGCCGCCGCGGGCCAGTGCTCCAGGGCGATCTCCGCGAGCAGCTCGGCCAGTTCCTGGGGCGGCACCACGGCGAGCACCCGTGCCAGCGGCAGACTCCGCCACCAGGCGTCCGGAAGGTCCGGCCGGTCGCGCAGAAGCGGGATCGCGGCCGCGTCGCTCCAGCGCAACGGCGGCACGAGGTCACTCAGACAGAAGTTCATCCGTTCCCTTCACCAGCCCCTCAAGCCGCCTGATCCACTCCTCGCCGCTGGAGAACGAGACTCATGGAACAGACCTTAGTCTGGCAAATCGCCCCAGCGCACGAGTCTGGTCAACGGCGTACGGCGGCGAACCTCAGCCGCACGTAGTCGGCCACCCACCCGGTCTCCCGCCGCAGAGCGGGCGCTGCCAGCTCATTCACCCGGCGCAGCAGCGATTCGACCAGGTTCACCGGGACTCCTCGCAGCAGTGAACCGGCGAACATCCGCACCCAGTCCGCCGCACCGTTGGGGCATTCGTCAAGTGGAGTCGGCCGGTCGAAGTACTCCAGAATTCGGACGGTGAACCCGCCCTTCTCCAGGCGCGTGGCGTACTCGGCCGGGCTCGGGAAGTACCACGGCAGATCGGGCTCGTGCAGCCCGTGCTCGCGCCAGGCCGTGGAGACCGCGGCGGTCAGCGCGGCGCAGTTGCCCGCGCCGCCCATCTCGGCCACGAACCGGCCGCCCGGGGCCAGGGCCTCGCGCACGCTGGCGATCACCGCGTCCGGCTGCCGGCCCATCCAGTGCAGAGCCGCGTTGGAGAAGACCGCGTCGTACGGCTGGGCGAGCACGAAGTCGTGACCGTCGCCGACGATGAAGTCCAGTCCGGGGTACTGGGCCAGCGCCTTCTCGATCATCGCCTGTGATCCGTCGATGCCCAGGACGTGGGCGCCCCGGGAGGCGATCTCGGCCGTCAGCACCCCCGTGCCGCAGCCCAGGTCCACGATGCGCTCCCCGGGCTGGGGGTCGAGGAGGTCGACCAGGGGGGCGCCGTGCGCCGAAACGTAACCGAAGCTGCTGTCATAGGTGCGAGCGTTCCACCTGATCATGCTCGGTGTATCGTATCGCAAGACGATCAGCTCACATTCTGAGAAGACGCGGCCTCGTGCCGGTACTCTCCTGACACTTTAGAGCCTCAAGCATGTCGCGACATATCAGTCTCACCGGCATCAGTGTCACTCAACCGTCACGGCCCACTCACTTCGGATGTAGGCCTTGGCGGCGTCGGTCTCCGGGACGGTGAGCACCACCGGCCGCGCCGCCGTCTCCGGGAGTCTGCGGGCGAGCTCCGCGTCGAGCGTCCCGCGCATCCGCATGGCCTCCATGCGGGCCGGGCGGGCGTAACCCTTCAGCAACAGGTTCTGGCCCCGGTCGGAGAAGAGGAACTCCTGCCAGAGCCGGGCGGCGGCCGGGTGCGGGGCGTCCTTGCCGATGGCCTGCACGTAGTAGGAGCCGAGCACGCGGTCGCCGGGGATGACGACCTTCCAGCCCTTCCGGCTCGTCACCCGCCCGGCGTTGAGGAAGTCCCAGTCGAGGACGGCCGTGGGCGTGGCGCCGGGTTCGGCGAGGTTGCCGGCCTCCTTCAGGCGGCCGAAGAACTCCACCCCGCGCCGCGCCTCGGGCCTGCCGGAACCCGCCGTGCCGCCCTCCCCGAAGGCGGTCGCCATCACGCCGCCGAAGGCGGCCGCGCTGTGCCGGGGGTCGCCGGGGAGCCAGACGCTGTAGCCGGGCTTGAGCAGGTCCTCGTAGGAGGCCGGGGCGGACACCTTGGCCGAGTCGTACCCGATGGACATGTAGCCGCCGTAGGCGGCGTACCAGGCGCCGTCGTAGTCCTTGAGGTCGTCGGGCAGGTCCTGCCAGCCGCGCACCTTGTACGGGGCGAAGGAGCCGGCGTTGGCCACCGCCACCTCCAGGCTCAGGTCGAACACGTCGGGCCTGAGCCGGGCGGCGGCCTCGATCTGCCGCAGGCTGCCGGCGTCCGGTTCGAGCTCGTTGACCTTGACGCCGTACTCCTCGGAGAAGGCGTCGATGATCTCGCCGTAGTTCACCCAGTCGCGCGCCAGGCCGACGACGTTGAGCGATCCCTCTTTCCTGGCCTCCTCGACGAGGCGCTCCATGCTCGCGAAGCCCTCCTGGAGCGAGGCGGCCTGGAGCTTCACCGGGGGGAGCGGCCCCTGCTCGGGAGCGGGGACGGCGGAGCTGCATCCGGTGATCACGGAGAGGAGGATCACGGCGGCGGTGATGCTGCGTACGGTCACGCGCCGGATCCTTCTCGGGTCCTGCCGGGGCGGTCGAGGAGGCGCGAGCGTTCTTGGTGAACGGCTTACGCCCGGCTCACGACAACCTTTGCCGCGGCGAGGGTGTCCTCGGGGATCTCGACGAGGGTGCCGTCGCGCTTGCGCACGCCCAGCACGCCGTCCCGCCAGAACTCCAGCTGCCCGACGGCGTCGCGGAAGCCCTCGGGGACCCGTCGCCGGACGGTTACCCTTTTCCCCACGTCAGCTGGGGTTATGTTGATACTGAGCCGAGCGCCGAATGCGGGGGACACCGCAGAGGACCCCCTCCTGTTCCAGACATATGGCGGGCACGGCAATACTAGGTCGTAGCAACCCGCGGTCGAAGTCGTGCCTAGGTGCGTAAAGAAGAAGGAGCCCGAGGTGACCTACGTCATCGCGCAGCCTTGCGTGGACGTCCTGGACAAGGCGTGCATCGAGGAGTGCCCCGTCGATTGCATCTACGAGGGCGAGCGCATGCTCTACATCCACCCCGACGAGTGCGTGGACTGCGGCGCGTGCGAACCCGTCTGCCCCGTTGAGGCGATCTTCTACGAGGATGACCTTCCCGAGCAGTGGAAGGACTTCTACAAGGCCAACGTGGACTTCTTCGAGGACCTGGGGTCGCCCGGCGGCGCCTCCAAGGTCGGCAAGATCGAGAAGGACCACCCGGTCGTGGCGGCCCTGCCTCCGCAGGCCGAGGGGCACTAGAAAGCCGATGTGGGCGGGGGCGGCGCGACGCGCCGCCCCCGTGCACGGGTTCCATCGACGACCTTTCCCCCTCCCGCCCGGGTGGGGGCACGCCAGCGGGGAGAACTGTGATCGGGCTGCCGGACTTTCCATGGGATCGGCTCACGCCGTACAAGGAGCTGGCGGGCAGGCATGAGGACGGGATCGTCGACCTGTCGGTGGGCACCCCCGTCGACCCCGTTCCCGACGTCGTACGGCGTGCGCTGGCCGACGCCTCCGACAGCCCCGGCTACCCGCTGACCTACGGCACCGAGCGGCTGCGCTCCGCCGCGGCCGGATGGCTCCGGCGCAGGCACGGCGTCGTCCTCGACCAGGCGGACGTGCTGCCGCTGATCGGCTCCAAGGAGTTCGTGGCCTGGCTGCCGACGCTGCTGGGCATCGGTCCCGGCCAGCGGGTGATCTTCCCCGAGCTGGCCTACCCCACCTACGACGTGGGCGCCCGGCTGGCCGGCGCGGAGCCGTACGCCACCGACGGGCTGCTCGCGCTCGGGCCCGAGCGGGTGCCGCTGGTGTGGGTGAACTCCCCGTCCAACCCGACCGGCAAGGTCCTGCCCGCCGAGCACCTGCGCAAGGTCGTCTCCTGGGCGCGCGAGCACGGCGCGATCGTGGCCTCCGACGAGTGCTACATCGAGCTGGGCTGGGAGGAGCAGCCGATCTCGATCCTGCATCCGGACGTGTGCGGCGGCTCGCACGAGGGCCTGCTCGCGGTGCACTCGCTGTCCAAGCGCTCCAACCTGGCGGGTTACCGGGCCGGTTTCGTGGCCGGGGACCCCGCGCTGATCCGGCGGCTGCTGGAGGTGCGCAAGCACGCGGGCATGATCGTCCCGGCCCCGGTCCAGGCGGCGATGACCGCGGCGCTGGACGACGACGCGCACGCCGAGGAGCAGCGGGCCCGCTACGCCGCGCGGCGGGCGGCGCTGCGCCCCGCGCTGGAGTCGGCGGGCTGGCGGATCGAGCACTCCGCCGCGGGCCTGTACCTGTGGGCGTCCAACGGCGAGAACTGCTGGGACCAGGTGCGCGCCCTGGCCGAGAAGGGCGTTCTCGTCGCTCCTGGTGACTTCTACGGGGCGGCCGGCGACCGCCATGTCCGGATCGCCGTGACCGCCAGTGACGAACGCGTCGATGCGGCGGTGCGCCGGCTCCAGTAGGATCCCGCGGCATGACCCCTGCGGTCGCCGTGATGATCGGACTGGGCGCGATCACTGTGGTCCTGCTGCTGGGCGCGTTCTACGCGACCACCCGCCAGGACCGCAGGACGCCCGGGGACGGGTCCTCCGGCGAGACCCCCCTGCCGCCGCCGGTCGAAGCCGAGCGGTCGCCTCCGCGCGGGCCTGTGCAGGACACGGGCCATGTCGGCATCGACTACCCCGACCCCCGCACGATCAAGGTGGGCGACACGATCGAGTGCCAGGGGACGCGTTCCCGGGTCCTCGGAGCGGTCTACCTGTCGTGCCAGGGCGTCCAGTGGACCGAGTACATGCTCGACGACGGCAGCCGCCGCCACCGGTGGCTGTCGGTCGAGACGCGCTCGGGGAACGCTCCGGGCGATGCCCCCCACCTCGAAGTGCTGCTGTGGACGCCGGTGCCCACCCAGGGAATGGTCCCCGCCAAGCGGATGATCATCGTTGAGGGGGCCGAGTTCTTCCCGGCGGACCGGGGCACCGCGGCCTTCCGCTCCGAGGGCTACACCGGCATGCCCGACCGGGGCCTGCTCGACTTCGCCGACTATCACGCGGCCGACGGCCGTCTGCTCGCCTTCGAGCGGGTCCAGGGCGGGGCCTGGAACTCCTCCTACGCCCAGTCGCTCCCGCCGGGCTCGATCACGATCGACAGGAAGGTCTGAGGCCCCCGATCGGGGGACCCGCCGGCCTCAGGAGATCTGGACCCGTTCCCGGGAGGAACCGGCGTCGGGCGTCCAGTCGCCCTTCTCGCCCGTTGTCACGCTCCATGCCTGACCGTCGTAACGGATCCGGCGCAGGCCGTACTTCTGGGCGTGGGCGAGCGACCAGGTGGCGATCAGCCAGCCCCGCTTGCGCGAACCGGCCTCGAGAGTGGTCCCCGCGCCGAGCGTGCGGGCCAGTTCCCGCTCCGCCCCGTCCGGTGAGGGAGAGGGCGCGGGAGTCTCCTCGCCGCGGGGAGGGAACCAGCAGTGCACCGCCTTGGGCACCCGGCCGGTGAACGCCGCGGCCAGGATCTTGGCGTTCTCCTCGTGCTGGGCGTACAGCGAGCCGTCGGCCGAGCGCTGCACCTCCTGGGCGGCCACGTGCAACGGGATCTTCCGGTAGTTCTTCACCTTGACCAGGGCGGCGAAGAACTTGCCGCTGGCGTAGACCGGGTCGACGAGCTTCTCGGGCGGGCCCCAGCCCTGCGAGGGCCGCTGCTGGAAGACCCCGAGCGAGTCGCGGTCGCCGAAGGTCAGGTTCAGCAGCTTGGACTCCTGGATGCCGGTGGCGTAGGCGATCACCACCGCGCGCTCGGGGAGCTTGCGGCGGTGGGCCACACCGGCGATCGCCGCCGCCACCTGGGCCTGCTCGATCTCCAGGTCGATGCTCCCCTGCGGGGTGGTCACCCGGCAGCCCTCGCGTGCGACGGTCAGGGTGTCGAACCGGTTGATCAGCACGAAGACGCCCACGGTGATGGCCACCGCGAGCACGGTCACGATCACCATGATCGCGATGACCCCATTGGACAACCGCCGCCGCACGGTGAAGAACCTACATGCCCACGACTGGTACGCGGTCCGGCAAACCCTGCCGGATAGGGGATTCCGTCCCGTACGGGCAGGTCAACGGCCGAGCAGACGGACGACGTGCCGCTGCGCGGGGGACAGCTCGTCGATCCTGCCGCCCCGCACGGCCCCGATGGGACGGCTGTCGAAGAAGGGCCGCAGGAGACGGCCGAGCTCCTCGGCCAGGACCGCGACCTCGGGAGCCTCGGGCGGGGCGTCCCTGAGCTCCTCGAAGCGCAGGCCGACATCCCACAGCCGGCGCCTGAGCCCCTCGTCGCCCATGGACGCCCGGTAGGCTCCGGCGAGCGCCCCGGCAAGCCCCGGCACCGCGGCGCCCAGCAGGGCGATGGTCTCCCGTGCCCGCTCCAGCAGCGGGTGGGCGGGGACGACGCGCTCCAGTTCGCCGACGATCTGGGTCAGCGCCGGGGTCGGGGCCGGGTCGGGCCCGGTGTGCCGCAGCTCGGCCAGCATCGCCCGCTGCCGCCGTACCGCCTCCTCCTGGACGGCGAGGTCGGCGTCCAGGTCGGCCAGGGCCCTGCGCAGATCCCCGTCGAGCCCGGGGTCGGGGCCGAGCACCCGGGCGATGTCGGGCAGGTCCACCCCGAGCGCCACCAGCCGCCGGATCCTGATCAGGCGGACCACGTCCGCCGTGCCGTACAGCCGCCGCCCTTTCGCGTCCGGCGGGTCGGGCAGCAGGCCCGTCCGGTGGTAGCGGCGAATCGTCCCGACACTGACCCCGGCCAGGGCGGCGAACTCCCCGATACGCAACACGCCTTCCAGTAAAACCCACCTCGCGGGCGAAACCCGCGTTCCGGCGGAACCCGCGGGCGGCGATAAGGTCGCGGACATGAGTACGCGGCTGGATCTCGCACAGGACGTCGGAGCGCTCACCGCGCGCATCGTCGACATCGAGTCGGTCAGCGGCGGGGAGAAGACGCTCGCCGACGCGGTGGAGGAGGCCCTGCGAGCCCTGCCGCACCTGACCGTGGACCGCGACGGGGAGGCGGTCGTGGCCCGCACCCGGCTCGGCCGCGACGAGCGGGTGGTGATCGCCGGGCACATCGACACCGTCCCGGTCGCCGGCAACCTGCCCAGCCGGGTCGAGGGCGACCTGCTGTACGGCTGCGGCACCTCCGACATGAAGAGCGGGGTCGCGGTCGCGCTGAAGCTGGCCGCCGCGCTGGAGGCGCCGAGCCGGGACGTGACCTACGTCTTCTACGACTGCGAGGAGATCGAGGCCGAGCGCAACGGGCTGCTGCGGCTCAGCCGCAACCGCCCGGACTGGCTGGCCGGTGACTTCGCGGTGCTCATGGAGCCCACCGACGGGACCATCGAGGGCGGCTGCCAGGGGACCCTGCGGGCCCAGGTCGTCACCCGGGGCAAGCGCGCCCACAGCGCCCGGTCCTGGCTGGGGATCAACGCGATCCACGCCGCCCGGCCGGTGCTGGAGATCCTGGAGGCCTACGAGGCGAGGCTGCCGGTCGTCGACGGGCTGGAGTACCACGAGGGCCTGAACGCGGTGGGGATCTCCGGCGGGGTCGCGGGCAACGTGATCCCCGACGAGTGCACGGTGACGGTCAACTACCGCTTCGCCCCCGACCTGTCCCTGGAGGCGGCGCGCGAGCACGTGACCGAGGTGTTCGACGGCTTCGAGGTCCGCTTCACCGACGGCGCCCCCGCCGCCCGCCCCGGCCTGACCCACCCCGTGGCGGCCGCCTTCGTGACCGCCGTGGGCGGCGTCCCCAGGGCCAAGCTCGGCTGGACCGACGTCTCCCTGTTCTCCACCCTCGGCATCCCGGCCGTCAACTACGGCCCCGGAGACCCCAACCTCGCCCACCAGCGCGACGAGCACGTCTCCCTATCCAAGATCGCCGACTGTGAACACCGCATGCTCACCTGGCTCGCCTAACCGACAAGGAGATTCCGGGGAACCGCTCAACGACCTCTCCGTCGCCACGGCCTCCGCGAGGGGGCGCCGGTGAACCAACCGAGGAACGCCCGGAGCGAGGAACGAGCGAGGACGTGACGAGGGCGGGAGCCGGATCAAGGAGCCCCCGAGCCCGCGACGCGCAGCGTCGCCATCGATACAGCCCCGAGCCCGCGACGCGCGGCGTCGCCATAGAAAAGAGAAAGTGGCTTTCCTCGCCGGCCATTTGGCGGGGAAAGCCACTTTCAGTCCCGAGCAGCACCCTCGGCAGTTAGACGCAGCCTCCTCGAAATCCGGTTCCGTGTCTCCGGAGAGAATTTCAAGATTTTTTGTGGGGTGGCGCTAGCGTGATCCGCATGAAGAAGACACGTCCGGAGCGCCGTCAGGGATCCGCTGTGGTCCGCGGCGACTTCGTCCCCGATTCCACCTACGACCAGAGGCTGCTCGACCGCCGGGGACCGGCGGACTGGCTGCACATGGATCCGTGGCGGGTCCTGCGCATCCAGGCGGAGTTCGTGGAGGGCTTCGGCCAGCTCGCCGAGCTGCCCCAGGCGGTGACCGTCTTCGGCTCCGCCCGCACGCCCGAGGACTCTCCGGAGTACGCGCTGGGCGTCGAGCTCGGTCGCAAGCTCTCCGAGGCGGGCTACGCCGTGATCACCGGCGGCGGTCCCGGCTGCATGGAGGCGGCCAACAGGGGGGCCGTCGAGGCGGGCGGCGTCTCGGTCGGGCTCGGCATCGAGCTGCCCTTCGAACAGCAGATGAACGAGTACGTGGACCTCGGCATCGAGTTCCGCTACTTCTTCGTCCGCAAGACCATGTTCGTGAAGTACTCCTGTGGCTTCGTCACGCTCCCGGGCGGGTTCGGCACCCTGGACGAGCTGTTCGAGGCGCTGACGCTCGTCCAGACCCGCAAGGTGACCTCCTTCCCCGTGGTGCTGATGGGCACGGAGTTCTGGGGCGGGATGATCGACTGGATCAAGTCCAGCCTCGCGTCCTCCGGGAAGATCTCCCCGGAGGACCTCGACCTCATCCACGTGACCGACGACCCGGACGAGGCGGTGCGGATCATCGTCGACGCGGATCGCAACAGGTCCCGGCTGCGCGATGAGGAGGCGGAGGCGGTCAAGAACACGGTGGGGGACGCCCAATAGGGTTGATCCGTGTTTATCTGCGTATTCCTGGCGTCGAGCCAGAAGATTGACCAGAAGTACCTGGCCCTGGCGGAGGAGGTGGGCCGGGAACTCGCCGGACGCGGGCACACTCTGGTCAGCGGAGGCGCCACGGTGTCGTGCATGGGGGCGGTGGCGCGGGCGGCCCGCGCGGCCGGCGGCCGTACGGTCGGGGTGATCCCGCAGGTCCTGGTGGACATCGAGATCGCCGACCAGGAGTCCGACGAGCTCGTCGTCACCGCCGACATGCGTGAGCGCAAGGGGATCATGGACGCCCGCTCCGACGCCTTCCTGGTGCTGCCCGGCGGCATCGGCACGCTGGAGGAGCTGTTCGAGATCTGGACGGCGCGGACGCTGGGGCTGCACGACAAGCCGCTGGTGATCCTGGACCCCTGGGGCCTGTACGCCCCGCTGCGCGAGCTCGTCGAGGGCATGCACGAGGCCGGTTTCACCCGCCCGGGCGTCTTCGACGCGATCTCCTGGACCACCGCGGTCGAGGAGGCCTTCGAGCTCCTGGAGAAGACGCCCCGGCACCTGGTCCCCAGCCCGGAGGAACTGGGAGAGGCCAGCGCGGGCTGACGCGCCGCGCACCGGTCACAGGCTGCGGCGGAGCTGCCCGGGGGGCACCCGCCGCAGCTCCCAGCGCAGGGGCCGGCCGGAGGCCGGGTCCGTAGCGGTGATCACCAGCCGGTCGCCGGTGAGGTCGTAGCGCCCGGACAGCAGCTGTTCGTCTTTGCGGAGCCACGTCCGCCAGACCCCGATCGCGCGGGCGGCCGGATCGACCTCGAAGTGATGGGTCTGCCATGTCCATCCGCTGCGCAGGACGAGCTGGTGGGCGCGGTTGTGCTCGAAGTAGGCGCGCTCGGCCGGACCGGGCAGGCCCGGCGGCCGGAAGTCGCCCGCCGTCACCTCCCAGGTGCCGTCGAGCGCGGTGGGCGCCCGGTTGTTGTAGTTGGCGACGTAGTACGAGCACGAGGCCGGAACGGCGAGCAGGAGCACCACGAGCACGGCGCGCACCCATCGCGGACGCGCGCCGGAGGCGGCCCGGTCGTCCCAGAACACCGCCTTCAGCTCCCGGCGGTGCCGCCACAACACGTAGCCGGCGCAGCCGGCTCCGATCAGGGAGACGACCAGGGCGTCCAGGGCGATCCCGTAGGAGAGGTTCAGCACGCTGATGCCGCCGAGCAGCGGCGCGGTGCCCGCGGCCCCGAGCAGCGCGGTGCGACGGAACGCCAGCGCCAGGCCGAGGCCGATCTGCAGGAGCGCGAGCAGGTTGCCGAAGATCGGCGAGTAGCCGAAGTAGTACCACGTCAGCCAGAACCCGCTCACCGTGCCCATCGGCTTGTCGAGCTCGGAGTCGAGCACGGTGAACTGGGCGCCGAAGAGCTTGGCGAAGCCGTACTGCACCAGGATCAGTGCGGCGATCCACCGGCATGCGGAGTAGAGGAGATTCCGCTCCTCCCGCGCGGCGGCTCCGTCGTCGCGTCCGGTCGGTGTCTGCCCCGTCATGAACCACCTCCGGTCCCACGCCTAGGCAGGCTCCCCAGAGCTGTCAAGACCCGGACGGATCGGTGCCGGCCCGATCCCCGCCCGCCCGGCGGGGACTCAGGCGAGGCCGCGGCGGGCCAGGGCGGGAGGCCGGCGGCCGGCCAGGGACTCGGTCATCTCGACCGCGAGCCGTACCTGATCGGGCCGGGAGGTACGGAAGACCCGGGCGCCCAGCCAGGCGCAGATCGAGGCCGCGGCCAGCTCGGCGGCCTCTTCGTCGTCCGGGGACCCGCCGTCCTGCGGCCCGGTCAGCTCCGCGGGGGTGACGACGACGGTGCGCCCGGCCCGGACGAGCCGTTCGATCTCCGCGACCGAGCGGGCCTCGGCCCAGCCGGCCTCGCCGTCGTCATCCGGTCCGATCACCATGAGCGCCGCCATCCCACGATCCTAAGGCGGGAGAGTTGTGGCACGATTCGTAGTGTGCTGCTGGTCGTACTCGCCCTCGCCGCCCTCGCCATCCTCGCCGGTGTGGTGATGGTCGCCATGGGGAAAGGCGGCGAGCTCACCGAGTTCGCCCCCGACGTCCCCCCGCTCGCCCTGCCCGAGGCCGGGCAGCTCAACGCCGTGGACTTCATGGCGCTGCAGCTGCCGGTGAGCCTGGTCGGCTATCACACGCAGAGCGTCGACGAGGCGCTGCAGCGCGTCGCCAGCGCGCTGAGCGAGCGCGACACCAGGATCGCGGTGCTGGAGCAGCGGGTCTCCGAGCTGCTCGCCAGCAGGCTCCAGGCGCGCCAGGAGGTCCACGCGGCCCCGGCGTACGGGCCGGTCACCCAGCACAAGCCCGAGATCCCGCGGGATGAGCCCGCCGAGGTGCCCGGGGAGGCCGCCGGGTCCTTCGGCGGCTGGGAGAACCCGTCGTCGGAGAACGGCGGGGCGTCCGCCGGGCACGCGGAGCCGGCGGCCGCCCGCACCGGCACGGCGCGCGCCGGGCAGGCCGGGACGGTGAGCGACGACCAGGCGGAGGCCGCGCCGGCCGACCGGGCCGAGACCGCCTCCACCGGACGGGCGGAGGCGGAGGAGCCGCGATGAGCGGGCGGCAGAACGGGCCCGTGCGCTGCGGGTGGGTGACCTCCGCGCCCGAGTACATCGCCTACCACGACGACGAGTGGGGCCGCAGGGTCGAGGGCGACGACCGGGTGTTCGAGCGGCTCACGCTGGAGGCCTTCCAGTCGGGCCTGTCCTGGATCACGATCCTGCGCAAGCGGGAGAACTTCCGCGCCGCCTTCGCCGGGTTCTCCATCCCGGCCGTGGCCGCGTTCGGCCAGTCCGACGTGGACCGGCTGCTCGCCGACCCGGGCATCGTCCGCAACCGGGCCAAGATCGAGGCGGCCGTCGCCAACGCGCGGGTCGCGCTCGACGTGGGCCTGTCCGACCTGGTCTGGCGCCATGCCGACCCCGGCTCTCCGGTGCCGGCGACCGACGCCGACGTGCCCGCCCAGACCCCCGGCTCCAAGGCGCTGGCCAAGGAGCTGCGCAGGCACGGCTTCCGCTTCGTCGGCCCCACCACCGCCTACGCGCTGATGCAGGCCATCGGCCTGGTCAACGACCACGTCGCCGGCTGCTGGGTCCGGGACGCGGTCTCCTGACCGGAGCGCGCCCCTCGGACACGCCCTGAGGTTCCCTCCTCACGCGCGGCGCCGGGCCCGTTCCTCGGCGACGACCGCCCTGCCCTCCTCGCCGGTGATCCCCAGCCTGGTGTGCAGGTTGTGCAGCGCCCTTCCCTGCAGCACGACGACCCCGATGCCGAGGAGGGTGCCCAGGAACGCCGCCGGTTTCGTCGCCGCGGGAGGGACGGCCACCATCAGGAGGACGAACAGCGCGATCACCACCGGGACGAGGACCAGCACCCGGAGTCTGGTGCGCCGGGACGTCTCGTACAGGGCGGCGCGCTCCTCGGGGGTGAGGCGACGTCCGGAGGCGGGCTGAGGGCTGGACACCTGGGCTCCTCTGTGATCCTCCAGGAGGGACCGCCGGGCCGGGACACGGCCCGGCGCCGGCGGCGCGTTTCCCGGAGTCCCCTGCCCGCCGCGTCACCCCGCCGGGCCCGATCCCGGCAAAGATCGGGGAAAGGGCCCGCAGGAGGGGCGGAGACGACCCGGGAGACGACCCAGGGGACGATCTAGGAGGCGGCCCGGGAGACGGCCTAGTGGCCCTCGAAGACCGGTCGCTCCTTCTTGAGGAAGGCCCGCGTGGCGTTCAGGTGGTCGTCGGTCTTGGCGCAGGCGTCCTGCAGGTCGGCCTCCAGCTCCAGTGCCTCGCCCAGGCCGCTGTCCGCCGCGAACGCCAGCGCCCGCTTGGTGGCGGCGTAGGCGGCGGTGGGGCCCTGCGCCAGCCGTACGGCCAGAGCCCGGGCGGCGGCCTCCAGTTCCCCGGCCGGGACGACCTTGGAGACGACGCCGAGCTCCATCGCGCGGGCGGCGTCCAGCGGCTCGCCCAGCAGCAGGAGCTCGGCCGCGCGGGCCGGGCCGACCAGGCGCTGCAGGGTCCAGGAGGCGCCGGAGTCGGGGGCCAGGCCGATCCCGGTGAAGGCCATCGCGAACTTGGCCTTCTCCGAGGCGATCCGCAGGTCGCAGGCGAAGGCCAGGGAGGCGCCCGCGCCCGCCGCCACGCCGTTCACCGCGGCGATCACCGGCTTGCCCATCTCGGCGATCGTGCGGACGATCGGGTTGTAGTGCTCGCGCACCGTGTCGTTCAGGCCGCGGCCGGCCTCCAGGTTCGCGGCGTGCTCGTTGAGGTCCTGCCCGGCGCAGAAGGCCCGGCCAGAGCCCGTCAGCAGCACCGCGCGCACGGCGAAGGCCTGGGAGGCCCTGTTCAGCGCCTCCAGCAGCTCGGTCTTCATCCGGACGGTGAGCGAGTTCATCGCCTCGGGGCGGTCCAGGGTGACGGTGGCGACCCCGTCGTCCACGGAGTAGAGGACATCGTTCAACGGAAGGACCCCTTCACTGTTCGGTCAGCTGGCTGTCGACGAACGCCGCGGCCGCGGGGAGCAG
Source organism: Paraplanobispora siamensis (assembly GCF_016863175.1). Lineage (GTDB taxonomy): Bacteria > Actinomycetota > Actinomycetes > Streptosporangiales > Streptosporangiaceae > Planobispora > Planobispora siamensis. The sequence continues at coordinate 20,849 of NZ_BOOJ01000020.1, read as the reverse complement.
CCGGGCGGCCTCCTGCTCGAAGTAGGCTCTGGCCTTCTCCCCGGCCCAGCCGTCCGGCAGCAGGCAGGCCGGGAGCCCGGGATCGCGGAAGAGGAAGTTGCGCCACCCGTGCAACAGCCTGCTGCGGGTGGCGAAGACGCGGTCGTCGGGGGAGCCGTCCGGCAGGGCGCCGATCAGCTCCGTCGCCTGGGCCAGCCACTCCTCGTAGGCCGTCCCGATGGCCTCCAGGTCCCAGGTCCTGGCGACCATGGCCCGCGGGTCGCCGTCGAGCACGGCCTCGAACCGCTCGGCCACGGCCTTCTCCCCCGCGAGCAGGGAGTCGAGTTCGGGGGAGGAGCGCGGGCCGATCCAGGTCGTCTCCGACAGCGGCGCGTATCCGAGGAAGGACAGGTCGGCCTTGACCCGCTCGCGTCGCGGACGCTCGCGCAACGGCTGGAGCACGACCAGGTGCCAGCGGCCCGACCAGGCGATCGTCCCGGCTCGGTAAATTCTCAGTGCGGCCTCGTCGAGACGGCGCACGCACTTGGGGGTGACCTCGTAGCCGGGGCCGCTGGGCAGGCGGACGGGGGTGAGCCAGCCCTGCCGGACCATCCGCGAGATGGCCGTGCGCACGGCGGGAGCCGCGATCTCCAGGGGGGCGAGGAGCCGGACCAGCGCGGCCACGGACGCACGGCCGCCCCGGGACCGCAGGTGGTCCCCGTACAGGTCGAACAACGCGGCGCGGGCGTTCACGAAGACAAGTTTGGTCGTCCGGAGGGGCTGCGGACAACGGTATTGAGCGCTTGATGGCGAGATGCGGAACCTGATCGTTCCCAATCCGAGTGCGGAGGCGGGATAATAGGACATCACAGAAGACGTGAATGCGTCGGCCACCCTCGGGTCAGTCGGAGATCCGGAGCCCGAAGCAGGAAGGGATACACGCATGGCGGCGATGAAGCCGAGGACCGGCGATGGTCCGCTGGAGGTCGTCAAGGAAGGCAGGGGGATCGTCATGCGGGTTCCCCTGGAGGGCGGCGGCCGGCTCGTCGTCGAACTCTCGGCCGACGAGGCGGGGGCCCTGGGTGAGGAGCTGAAGAAGGTCGTCGGCTGAGTCCGGCCTGATCTCCGGCGGGATGTGACGGGCGCCGACCCCCGTGCTCCGAGAAGCACGACACCGACGATGGCCCGTCCGACCGCGACCGATGACACGGCCCTGGCCGCTGGACCGCCTCCGTGGTGGCTCGCGCCAGGGCCGTGGTGTTTCCCGGTTCACGATCTGGAGTTGTCACGTGCCCATACAGACCTCGATCACCACGGTCGCGCAGGCGTCGGCGGACGCCGCCCTGCTGGCGGTCCCCTTCGGGGAGGATCTCGCTCCCCGGGTCGAGCTCCCCGTCCCGGCCGCCCCGCTGCTGGAGCACTACCAGGCCAAAGGCGAGGCGGGTGAGATCGTCGAGGTGCCGGTCGCCCGCGGCGACGCCGTCGGGCGCGTGCTGCTGTACGGCGTGGGCGACGGCTCGGCCACCGCGCTGCGCAAGGCGGGGGCGGCGGTCGCGCGCCGGGCCAAGGGCCGTGACGCGCTCAGCGTGGTGCTGCCCGAGGGGGCGCGGGCCGCGTTCGTGGAGGGCGCGCTGCTGGCCGCCTACACCTTCCGGATCGGCGAGAGCGGCTCCGGGCCGGTCGCCGCGATCGAGTTCGCAAGCGAGGACGCCGAGGCCGAGGTGGCCAGGGGGCAGGCGATCGCCGGAGCGGTCGCGCTCGCCAGGGACCTGGCCAACACGCCGTCGTCGGAGAAGAACCCCGAGTGGCTCGCCGAGCGGGCCCTGGAGCAGCTGGCCGAGGACGGCCCGCAGGGGCGCACCAGCGCCCGGGTGTGGGACGAGGACGCGCTGCGGTCCGGCGGCTTCGGCGGCATCCTGGCCGTCGGCCAGGGCTCGGTGAGCCCGCCGCGGCTGATCCAGCTGTCCTACGAGCCCGCCGACGCGCCGGAGCGCCGCGCCCGGGGCGAGCGGATCGGGCACTACGTCCTCGTCGGCAAGGGCATCACCTACGACACCGGCGGCCTGTCGCTCAAGCCCACCGACAACATGAAGTTCATGAAGACCGACATGGCGGGCGGCGCGGTCGTCATCGCGGTGCTCGGCGCGCTGGCCAGGCTGGGGGCGCCGGTGCGCGTCACGGGCCTGATCGCCGCCGCCGAGAACTCCTTCTCCGGCTCCGCCCAGCGGCCCGGAGACGTGATCACGCAGTACGGCGGGCGGACCGTCGAGGTGCTCAACACCGACGCCGAGGGCCGCCTGGTGATGGCCGACGCGCTGGCCTACGCCGACGCCGAGCTCGACCCGGACCTCATGGTGGACATCGCCACGCTGACCGGGGCGATCGGCATCGCGCTCGGCAAGGGCCTGGGCGCCGTGTTCGCCTCCGACGACGAGCTGGCCGCGAGGCTGAACGAGGCGGGGGAGGCCAGCGGCGAGCGACTGTGGCGAATGCCACTGATCGACGACTACGCCCCGGCCCTGGAGTCCGCGGTCGCGGACCTGGCCAACATCGAGGCGGGCTCCGCCTACGGCGCGGGGTCGATCACCGCGGCGCTGTTCCTGCGCGAGTTCACCGGCAAGCGGCCGTGGGCCCACCTGGACATCGCCGGGGTCGGCCGCAGCACGGCCGACGAGGGCCTGCTCACCAAGGGCGCGACCGGGTTCGGCGTCCGCCTGCTGCTGGAGTGGCTGACCGGCCGGTGAGCCTGAGCGCTAGTCGGTGAGCTTGAGCGCGGCGAGGATGCCGTCGCCGAGCGGCAGCAGGAGCGGGCGGAGCCGTTCGTCGGCGCGCACCAGCTTGCCCAGCTCCCGCACGGCGACGGTGTCCGGGTCGCGCTGGGTCGGGTCGGCGACCCGGTGGTGCCACAGGGCGTTGTCGAAGACCACGATGCCGCCCACCCGGAGCAGCCGTACGGCCTCGGCCAGATAGTCGCCGTACTCCTGCTTGGCGCCGTCGCAGAAGACCATGTCGTAGCCGCCGTCGGACAGGCGGGGCAGCACGTCGAGGGCGCGGCCGGTGATCAGCCGGACCCGGCCGCCGGAGAACCCCGCCTGGGCGAAGCTCTGCCGGGCCAGGCGCTGGTGCTCGGGCTCGACGTCCACGCTGGTCAGGGTGCCGTCCTGACGCATGCCACGGAGCAGCCACAGACCGGAGACGCCGCAGCCGGTGCCGATCTCCACGACGGCGCGGGCGTTGATGGCCGTGGCCAGGAAGCACAGGGCCGCGCCGCCGCTGGGGGCGATCGGGGGCGCGCCCACCTCCGCGCCCCGCAGGCGTGCGGTGCGCAGGATCTCGTCCTCGGGATGGAAGTCCTCGGCATAGGCCAGAGTGGCCTCCAACGGACTTGTCGGCGTCTCTGCCATCGGCCTCTCCTCCCGCTTTCTCCGTACACAGTCATATAGGACTGGGTCGCAGCCTAAGGGAGTCAGGCCAGATCGGGAACTCATGTCACGCCCGGTGCGTTGCACGGTTTAAGCGGCCTTTGCCGGTCCTGAAGGTAGTGAGTACGCATGAAGGGACGAAACCAGGCACTATGGCGATAGCGGTGGTCCCGGAGAGAGGAGTGCCGGTGGACGGATCCGACCACCAGGCGGATGCTCCCATGTCTGACTGGACGCCTCCCACCTGGGAGGAGGTGGTCCGGACCCACTCGGCCCGTGTCTACCGGCTGGCCTATCGGCTGACCGGGAACGTCCACGACGCCGAGGACCTCACCCAGGAGGTCTTCGTCCGGGTCTTCAGATCCCTGTCGAACTACACGCCGGGCACCTTCGAGGGCTGGCTGCACCGCATCACCACGAACCTGTTCCTCGACATGGCGCGGCGCAAGCAGCGCATCAGGTTCGAGGGGCTCGCCGACGACGCGGCCGAACGGCTGCGCGGGCGCGAGCCGTCCCCGGCCCAGGCCTACGACGACAACCATCTGGAGCCCGACATCCAGGCGGCGCTCGACGCGCTCGCCCCGGAGTTCCGCGCGGCCGTCGTCCTGTGCGACATCGAGGGACTGTCCTACGAGGAGATCGCCGCGACGCTCGGGGTGAAGCTCGGCACCGTCCGCAGCCGCATCCACCGCGGCCGGGCCCAGTTGCGTGACGCGCTGGAGCACCGTGCGCCGCGCGACGAGCAGTTCCCCCCGAGTGTCACTCGTGGGGAGGAGTTGGCATGAAGAACCAGCGAAGGCCCGAAATGAGCACCACCGTCAAGGGCGAATGTCACGACGAGTTGCTTGGCAAGGAGTCGGCATGAGTCATCTTGGAGAGCGGGTTTCGGCCCTCGTCGACGGAGAGCTGAACCACCACGAGCGCGACCGCGCCCTGGCCCACCTGACGTTCTGCGCGAGCTGCCGGGCCGAGGTCGACACCATGCGCGCGCTGAAGAGCCGCCTGCGGTCCCTGGACGGGCCGTCGATGCCGGCGGACCTGACCGTGTCGCTGTTGCGGATGGCGGAGCCCGGTGGCCCGCTGCCGCCGCGGGAGCGGCCTTTTCCGGCGCCCAGGACCTTCGGCGGGGCGCCGATTCCGAGCATGCACAGCATCGCACCGCCGGACAACCGGCCCCGCGGACGCGCCGCCGGACCCCGCCGCTCGCGCCGGGCGGGTTACGTCGCGGTGGGCTTCGCCTCGGCGGCCGTGGCGCTGGGCACGCTGTTCGTCGTAGGAGGGGCCGAGTCCGGCCCGCGCCCGCCGGCCGACATGTTCGCCAACCAGCCCGGGAACACCGCGCCGTCCAGCAGCGTCACGGTGACGCCGACCCCGCTGCCCGCGCCGCTGTCTCCCAGCCCCTGACGGGACCGCTCACCCGGGTGCCGTGAGGGCGGCATCTCGTGCACGACGTCTCTCCGCGATACTGGTATCTGATGAATCCAGATCGTATGGCTGAGATGTCCGTTTCTCCGGGGCCGCGTGCGCTCGGTGAGTGCCCCGGTGCGGGCATGCGCGGCGGCGCCGCGGGCATACGATCGGGATCCGGGCGGGGCCGCCCCCGCCTGGGACGATCCCTCCGGATGAGGCGTGCTTTATGTCTCTCGTATGCCGTTCCAGGGAAAATGGCGTGGCCTGCTGCCGGCGAGCGGTCTCATACGAGGCGAGGAGTAGTGAGTAGTCGATGACCGACGACCCCCGCACCCACCAGGGGAACGACGCCGAGGGGCGCGCGCCGTCGGATCTCGCCGACGCGTCTGGCCGGTCCCCGGAGCCCTCCCGGCCGGAGTTCCTGCCCGCCGAGGGCTCCGCGCCCGCCGGAGAGTCCGGCGGAGACCGTCCCGGTGACGGCTGGAGCCAGCTGGGCGGGCCGCCCGCGCGGGACCGCCGGGACCAGCCCGCGCCGCAACAGGGCTGGACCGGATCCGCGCAGGACACCGGCTGGGGCGACCCCTCCGGCCGCCCGCGCCCGGACACCGCGCCCATGATCACGCCACCGGGACCGCCCGGCAACGACACCGCGGTCTTCGGCAACCCGCCGCCCCCGCCCTCCCAGGCGTTCGGCATGGGACCGGGCTGGGCGCCGCCGCCCGCCTCCGTCGCGACCGTCGCGCCCGCCGGGGCCCCCGTCAGGCGGGGCATGGGCATCGGCACCTTCGTCGCGCTCGCCGTGGTCATCGCCCTGCTCGCCTCGGCGCTCGGCAGCGTCGGCACCTACCTGCTCACCCGCCCGACGGGCTCGGGCGTGGACCCCTCCTACAACCTTCCCGCGACCGGCTCCGGCGCCTCCAACGCCAGGCCCCCGGAGTCCGTGGCGGGCGTGGCGACCAAGGTGCTGCCCAGCGTGGTCTCGCTGGCCGTCGAGGGCGGGGGCAGCTCGGGCACCGGCTCCGGCTTCCTGATCAAGGGCGGTTACGTGGTCACCAACAACCACGTGGTCGCGGCCGCCGCCGGCGGCGGGCAGATCCAGATCCAGTTCAACAACCGCAAGTCCACCTCGGCCCGGATCATCGGCCGCGACCCCGAGTCCGACCTCGCCGTGGTCAAGCCCGAGGAGACCTTCGGCATGCCGGAGATCACCCTCGGCAACTCCGACAACGTGGTGGTGGGCGACCCGGTCATCGCGATCGGCTCCCCGCTCGGCCTGACCGGCACGGTCACCACCGGGATCGTCAGCTCCCTCAACCGCCCGGTCCAGGCGGGCGAGGAGAACAGCTCCGACACCACCTGGTTCAGCGCCATCCAGACCGACGCCGCGATCAACCCCGGCAACTCCGGCGGCCCGCTGGTCAACGCCAACGGCGAGGTCATCGGCGTCAACTCGGCGATCGCCACCCTGGGCCGGCAGATCGGCGAGCAGGGCGGCAGCATCGGCCTCGGCTTCGCCATCCCGGTCAACCACGCGCGCAGGGTCGCCGAGGAGCTGGTCACCACCGGCAAGGCGAGCAAGTCCCGGATCGGCGTGATGATCGACCCCCGGTACGAGGGGACCGGCGTGCGGATCGCGAGCGAGGCGGTGGACGGCAGCGCGCCCGTCACGCCGGGCGGCGCCGCCGACAAGGCCGGGATCAAGCCGGGCGACGTCATCCTGGAGGTCAACGGCCTGGTCCTGCAGGACGGCAACGAGCTGATCGCCCTGGTCCGGGGCAAGGCGCCGGGCGACAAGCTGGAGGTCAAGTACCTGCGCGGCGGCCAGGAGAAGACCGCCACCGTGACCGTGCAGGCGGATGTGGCCACCCCCACGCCCGCTCCCTCCTGACCTGCGGACCGCGTGGGTGCATGCTTGAGGTCGGGAGCATTAGTCTGGAAGCTCTCCGGGACCCGTCCGGGAGAGCGACCTCGTTGAGCCCGTAGGAGATCACAGTGTTCGGACTCGGCTGGCCTGAGATCGCGGCGCTGGTGGTCATCGCCCTGCTGGTCTTCGGCCCGGAGAAGCTGCCGCAGGCCGCCGCCCAGGCCGGCAGGACCCTGCGCAACCTGCGCCGGATGGCCAACAACGCCAAGGAGGACCTGCAGACGGGGCTCGGGCCCGAGTTCGCCAACTTCGACCCCGCGGACCTCAACCCGAAGAACTTCGTCCGCAAGCACCTCACCGCCGACCTCGAGGACGACTGGAACGCCTCTCCCACCGCCGCGGCCGCCGTACCCGCCGCGGCCTCCCACGCGGTCGAGGAGCTCGGCTACGGCGAGGTCCCGCCGTACGACCCGGAGGCCACCTGAGCCGCCGGTACGGCGAGCGCGCACGACGGGCGACGGGACGGCGTGGGACGGAACGGCGTGGGACGACGGAAACACGCGACGGACGACGGAAACGGCAGGAGGCGCCCCCCTCGGGGGAGCGCCTCCTGTCGTTTCTCGCCGGTCTTCAGCGGCCCCGGGTGGGGGAGATGCCCAGCTGCATGCCCTTGAGGCTGCCCGACTTCTTGCTCAGGCCCGCCGCGATGCGGTGCAGCTCGGCCGCGGCCGGCGCGTCGGGGTCGGTGAGCACGAGCGGCTTGCCCTCGTCGCCGCCCTCGCGCAGCCGCATGTCGATGGGCACCTGGCCCAGCAGCGGCACGCGGGAGCCGAGCGTGCGGGTGAGCGCGTCGGCCACGGTCTGGCCGCCGCCCTCGCCGAAGACCGAGATCTTCTCGTCGCAGTGCGGGCAGGGCAGCCACGCCATGTTCTCGATGACGCCGGCGATCTGCTGGTGGGTCTGCGCGGCGATGGAGCCGGCGCGCTCGGCGACCTCGGCGGCGGCCTGCTGCGGGGTGGTCACCACCAGGATCTCCGCGGACGGCAGACGCTGCGCCACCGAGATCGCGATGTCGCCGGTGCCCGGGGGCAGGTCCATCAGCAGGACGTCGAGGTCGCCCCAGTAGACGTCCGCCAGGAACTGGTGCAGCGCGCGGTCGAGCATGGGGCCGCGCCACACCACCGGGGTGTTGCCCTCGGGCTTGAACATGCCGACCGAGATGACCTTGATGTCATGCGCCACCGGCGGCATGATCATGTCCTCGACCTTGGTGGGCCGCTCGGAGACGCCGAGCATGCGGGGCACGCTGTGGCCGTAGATGTCGGCGTCCACGACGCCGACCTTCAGGCCGTTGGAGGCCATGGCGGCGGCCAGGTTCACCGTGACGGAGGACTTGCCGACGCCGCCCTTGCCCGAGGCGACCGCGAACACGCGGGTCAGCGAGCCGGGCTTGGCGAACGGGATCTCCTTCTCGGGGCCGCGGTCGCCGCGCAGCTTGGTCTGCAGCGTCTTGCGCTGCTCGGTGCTCATCACGTCCATCTCGACCTGGACGCCGGTCACGCCCTCGACCTTGGAGACCGCGGCGGTGACGTCGCGGGTGATGGTGTCGCGCATGGGACAGCCCGCCACCGTGAGGAAGACGCCGACGCGCACGACCCCTTCGGGGGAGATGTCGACGCTCTTGACCATGTCGAGCTCGGTGATCGGCCGACGGATCTCAGGGTCGTTGACGGTCGCGAGGGCGGCCGTCACGAGTTCCGGGGTAGGTGCCATCGAAAGTGTAGGCAAGAGACCGCCACCTTGAGGGCGACGGGGGATGCCGTCCCTCCTTGTCGTGTGTCGTCCAGACGTTCAGGGGCCGGGTCCATGGTATGAACCCAGCGGGACTGCGAAGAACTCCGGGGGTGGGCACGCTGAACCGATCCGGACAATTCGCTATGTAGATGCGCATGCAACGTTCTAAGGTTACTCCGTGACCGTGACGGCGAGCGAGTCAAGAGACGCCATCGGCCCCGGGGAGATCAGTTCCGAGGAGCTGGTGGTCTGGCGCATGCTCCAGCGGGCCCAGGTGCGCATCACCCGGCTGCTGGAGACGGATCTGTTGGTCGAGCACGACCTGGCCCTGGCCTCCTACGACGTGCTGACCCAGCTGTCGGAGGCGCCCGAGCGGCGGCTGCGGATGAACGACCTGGCGGAGCGGGTCCTGCTCTCGCGCAGCGGGCTGACGCGGCTCATCGACCGGCTCCAGCGTGACGGCCTGGTCCAGCGGGAGGCCTGCGCCAGTGACGCGCGCGGCCTGTTCGCGGTCCTCACCGACGCCGGCGCCCTGCGCCTGGCCGAGGCCACCCCCACCTACCTGCGCGGCATCCGGACCCGCTTCCTCGACGTGCTCGACGCCGACGAGCTGCGCCAGTGCGCGGCCATGCTCACCAAGCTGTTCCCCGACGCCGCCGAGCGCTGACCGCCGGGCCCCGGCCGCAGTCCCGGGCCCCGGACGGCGGCGGCTCACCGGGTCACGTTGGAGCGGGGGAGGGCGGCCTCGGAGGGCTCGCGGAGGTCCTCCTGGAGACGCTGGAGCTCCGAGCGGATGTAGTCGCGGGTGGCCACCTCGCCGAGCGCGATGCGCAGGGCCGCGATCTCGCGGGTCAGATACTCGACGTCGGCCTGGTTGCGCGCGGCGGCCCGGCGGTCGTGCTCGTTCTGGATGCGGTCCCGGTCGTCCTGCCGGTTCTGGGCCAGCAGGATCAGCGGGGCGGCGTAGGAGGCCTGCAGCGACAGCATCAGCGTGAGGAAGATGAACGGGTAGGGGTCGAAGCGCCAGGCCTCGGGGGCGAAGATGTTCCACAGGATCCAGACCGCGACGAAGCCGGTCATGTAGACGAGGAACCTGGCGGTGCCGAGGAACCGGGCGATGCGCTCCGACAGCCGCCCGAAGGCCTCCGGGTCGTAGTGCGGGCGCAGGCGCAGGCCCAGTTCCCTGGGCTGGTCGAGCCGGTCGGTCATGCTCACGCTCCTCCGTGGTCCTCATGCTCCCGCCAGTCACCCGGGAGCAGATGGTCGAGCACGTCGTCGACGGTGACCGCGCCGACCAGCAGGCCCGCCTCGTCCACCACCGGTACGGCCACCAGGTCGTAGGTGGCCAGGTAGGAGGTCACCTGCTTCAGGGTGAAGTCGGGCCTGATCGGGTCCAGGGAGTCGTCCATCACGGTGCCGATCAGGGTGGACGGGGGCTCGCGGAGCAGGCGCTGGAAGTGGGTCAGGCCGAGATACCTGCCGGTCGGCGTCTCGACGGGCGGGCGGGTCACGTAGACCTGCGTGGCCACGGCCGGGATGTGGTCCCGCTGGCGGATGTGCGCCAGCGCCTCGGCGACGGTGGCGCTGGGCGGCAGGATGATCGGCTCGGACGTCATGATGCCGCCCGCGGTGTTCTCCGGATAGATCAGCAGCCGCCGGACGGGTGCGGCCTCCTCCGGCTCCATCAGCGCCATCAGCGCCTCGGCCTGGTCGAGGGGCAGGTCCTGGAGCAGGTCGGCCGCGTCGTCGGGGTCCATCTCCTCCAGCACGTCGGCGGCGCGCTCGGGGTCCAGCCGGCTGAGGATGCCGATCTGGTCGGGCTCGGGGAGCTCCTCCAGCACCTCGGCGAGCCGCGCGTCGTCCAGGGCGGCGGCGACCTCGATCCGCCGCTTGTCGGACAGCGTGTGCAGGGCGCTGGCCAGGTCGGCGGCGCGCTCGCTCTCGAAGGCGGCCAGCAGCGCCGCGGCGCCCTGGTCGCTCTGCACCGTGTCGAAGCCGGTGACCTCGTCCCAGTCCACGATCACGCTGGCGCCGCGCCGCCGAAGGCCGAGCACGGAACCGCTCTTGACCAGCGCGACCTTGGTGATCAGCCACTCCGCCGTCCTGGTCTTCTCCATGGACAGGTCCAGCACGGTCATCTTCCGGCCGCCGGCCTCCACGGTCCGGTCGAGCATCTCGGCGATCACCAGGGTCTCCGAGGCCCGCTGCTCGAACCTGCGCATGTTGACCCGTCCGCTGAAGACGATCGCGCCGGCCTCGATGCCGAGGACCCGGGTGATCGGCACGAAGATCCGCCGGCGCGGCTGCACCTCCACCACCAGACCGTGCACGTGCGGCGGCGCGGTCCCGGACACGGTCACCACCACGTCGCGCACCCGGCCGATCTGGTCACCGGCCGGGTCGAAGATCGGGGTGCCGGCGAGCCGGGCGATGAAGATCCTCACATTTGAAGCGTAGGCCGTATCCCCGGACACAGTCCCATGGCACGCCCATATACCGGATGCCACTTGCCCTCACCCGCCACAACATGACAGCATCAAAAGACTAGAACGGTAGTTACATGGATGGTGCTGTATGAGGCGTGCAGGCCTGCTGATCGCGTTCGCGTCGTCCTGGTGTTTCGCCTTCTCGGGGCCGATGGCCAAATACCTCGGGGCCGCCGGGCTGACGCCGCTGGAGGCGGTCTGGGTGCGGATGGCCGGGGCCGGGCTGCTGCTGCTCGGCATCCTGGCGGCGGTCAGGCCCCGCGCCCTGCGCATCCCGCGCTCGCGCCTGCCGTTCTTCCTGGCCTACGCGGTGGTCGCGGTGGCCGGTGTGCAGGCGCTCTACTTCGCGGCGATCACGCGGCTGCCGGTGGGCATCACCCTGCTGATCGAGTTCACCTCGCCGGTGCTGGTCGTGCTGTGGGTGCGCTTCGTGCGCCGGGTACGGCTGCCGCGCGCGGCCTTCACCGGGGCCGTGGTGGCGGTCGTCGGCCTGGGCATCGTGGTGGAGGCCTGGTCGGGCCTGAGCCTGGACCCGTTCGGCCTGCTGCTCGCCTTCGGCGCCGCGGCGTGCTGCGCCGGGTACTTCCTGCTCAGCGACGGCTTCGGCGACGACGTGGACCCGCTGGGGCTGATCGCCTGGGGCCTGGCCGGCGCGGCCGTCGTGCTCGTGCCGATCTCCCGGCCGTGGGACATCCCGTGGTCGGCCTTCACGCTGACCGCCGCCCCAGAGGGCGGGCCCGCCATGCCGGTGCTGGGGGCGGTGCTGTGGATGATCGTGATCGCCACGGTCGTCGCCTACATCCTCGGCGTCACCGCGGTCCGCAGGCTGTCGGCCGCGGTCGGCTCCACGGTCGCCTCGCTGGAGGTCATCGCCGGGGCGGTGATCGCCTGGGTGCTGATCGGGGAGGCGCTGGGCGTCTTCCAGATCGTCGGCGGCCTGATCGTGCTGACCGGGGCCTATCTCGCCCAGCGGGCCACGGCCGACCTGCCCGTCGCCGTCCGGGAGCCCGGGGAGTCGGTGGCGGTCGGGTGACCGGCGGGCCCGCGGCGTGAGCCGTACGGCCTCGCTCAGAGGGTCGACTCCCGCGGCGTGAGCCGTACGACCTGGGACTCGGCGGCCCAGCGGTCGGTCATGGTCGCGCCGTCGGCGGCGTTGAGCCGGTCCTTGGCCAGGGCGGCGACCGCGTCGGTGTGCGCGGCCTGGTCGACCACCTCCACGGAGGCGTCGAAGACCACCAGCCGCCCGCCGTTGTCCTTGCTGCGCAGCGTCACCTCGACCCGTTCGGATCCGGCCAGGCCCGGCAGTTCCTGCTCGCCGCCCCCGGTGACCAGGTAGATCGCGCCGTCGTGCCAGGTGTGCCAGGCCAGCCGCGGCCGGTCCAGCGAGAGCCACAGGACGCTCGACTTCTTGGCGCCCTCTTCGATCACGCTCATGAAACGACTGTACGGCCTGCGCCCCGCGGATTCCGGGGCGCAGGCCGTACAGGATCGTGAGATCAGCGGCCGGCGAGCTTCCAGGCCGCCGGGAGCAGACCGGCCGCGACGGCGATCTTGATCGCGTCGCCGACGAGGAAGGGGATCACGCCCACCGCGAGCGCCTTGCCGAGACCCAGGCCGAGGGTGGCCATGAGGACCGGCAGGCCGAACGCGTAGATGACCAGGTTGCCCAGGACCATCGTGCCGACGGTGCGGGCGACGGTGCGGTCGCCGCCGCGCTCGGCGAGCTTGCCGACCACGGCGGCGGCGGCGATGAAGCCGACGACGTAGCCGAAGGTGGGGCCGCCGAAGCCCGAGGCGCCCTCCGCGAACCACGGCACGCCCGCGATGCCCACGGCCATGTAGAGCGCCATGCTCAGCGCCGCGCGGCCCATGCCGAGGGTCGCGCCGACCAGCAGCACGGCGAAGGTCTGGCCGGTGACCGGGACCGGCCACATCGGGAAGCTGAGCTGCGCGGCCAGGCCGGTCAGCGCGGCGCCGCCGACGACCAGCGCGATGTCGCGGGCCCAGGTGCCGGGGATGAGGTCGGACAGTACGGCGGGCCGGGCCACCGAGGAAGCGTTTGCCATCGTGATATGTCTCCCTTTACCGAGGCGTCGTGCCCATTATTCGGACATCGCACCGGAGACCTGCACGAGGGTGGCTCCAAGAACGGGGCCGAGACTTTGTATGACCGCCATAGGCGGGACCGCTCTGCCGCGGCCGGAGGGGCGGCCGCTACGGTGTGGCCATGCGCTCCCGTCGTTCGTGCCTCGCGGTCCCCGGCAGCAACCCCCGGTTCCTGGAGAAGGCGCAGGGCCTCCCCGCCGACGAGGTCTTCCTCGATCTGGAGGACTCCGTCGCGCCGCTGGCCAAGGAGGGGGCCCGCAAGAACATCGTGGCCGCGCTGCGCGAGGGCGACTGGTCGGGCAAGGTCCGGGTGGTGCGGGTCAACGACGTCGGCACGCAGTGGACCTACCGCGACGTCATCGAGGTCGTCGAGGGCGCGGGGGAGTTCCTCGACTGCCTGATGCTGCCCAAGGTCGAGGACGCCACCCAGGTGATCTGGCTGGACACGCTGCTCACCCAGATCGAGAAGGCCAACGGGCTGCCGGTCGGCCGGATCGGCATCGAGGCGCAGATCGAGAACGCCCGGGGCCTGGTCAACGTGGACGCCGTCGCCGGGGCCTCGCCCCGTCTGGAGACGCTGGTCTTCGGCCCCGCCGACTTCATGGCCTCGATCAACATGCGGACCCTGGTGGTCGGCGAGCAGCCGCCCGGCTACACCGAGGGCGACGCCTACCACTACATCCTGATGCGCATCCTGATGGCGGCCCGCGCCCACGACCTGCAGGCCGTCGACGGGCCGTACCTGGCGATCAAGGATCTGGACGGCTACCGCCGGGTGGCCGGGCGCTCGGCGGCGCTCGGGTTCGACGGCAAGTGGGTGCTCCATCCCACCCAGGTGGAGGCGGCCAACGAGGTGTTCTCGCCGTCGCAGGAGGACTACGACCACGCCGAGCTCATCCTCGACGCGTACGAGTACTACACGACGGTGGAGAAGCGCGGCGCGGTCATGCTCGGCGACGAGATGATCGACGAGGCGTCCCGGAAGATGGCGCTGGTGGTGGCGGCCAAGGGGCGCGCGGCAGGGCTCCCCCGGACCACCGCCTTCACCCCGCCGGAGACTAGAACTTGATCCCGATCGTGGTGAAGAACCAGAGCGACGAGGTCAGCCAGAGCCCGGTCAGCGCGGTGAACGTCAGCCCGCCCAGCACCGGGAGGGTCCAGCCGGGCAGCCCGCGCTTGGGCAGGGCGAGCATCTTCGCGGTGAAGACACCGTAGAAGAAGCAGCCCAGCAGCGAGTGGATCATCACACGCGGCACGTCGAACTGGGTGCCCAGGGCGTACAGGCAGTGGAACGCCACCGGGATCGTCAGGATGAACGCCAACCGGCCCGACCAGCGGTGCAGGGTGGGGGCCCACGGGGCGTCCATCTTGATCTTGCCCCACATCACCAGGGCGGAGAACAGCTGGACCAGCGCCAGCAGGAACGCGCCGGTGGTGAGCCAGGCCTTCATCGCCAGCGGGCCGGAGAACCCGGCCGGGCCGATCGCGTAGCCGGTGGGCGTGTGCAGGCGTCCGTACACGCCCAGCGCGACCGCCACGAGGCCGCCGACGACGAGCGGGACGAGCAGCGGGGCGAGGTTCTGCCGCGGGGGAAGCTGGGAGACTCGCGTGTTCTCGTGCATCAGAACTCCCCTATGAACTCGTCGACGTCCTTGGGGTCGACCTCTTCGCCGTCGACGGTCGCGTTCTCGCCGGGCTCGGGGATCGCGACGTCGACGGGCTCGTCGTCGACGGAGAGCAGACCGACCCGGCTGCCGTCGGGCAGGTAGATCCAGCCGGCCTTGACGTTCGCGCCGCGGACGACGGCGGTGGCCCGGTAGAGGCCGGAGGGCTTCTTGACGGTGGGCGCGGTGAACTCCCACGACTTGGCGCCGAACTCCAGCGTCCCCGAGGCCCGGCCGCCGCCCAGGTTCGCCTCGACGGAGGCGTTGCGGGCGCCGGTCAGCGTGACCTTGCCGTCGGCGGCCTTGCCCTTGAGCCAGGCCTCCACCCTGCCGTCGCAGAAGTAGCCGACGGCCTTGCCGTTGCGGATGGAGATGGCGATGAGCCCGCCGTTGCCCTTGACCCGGCCGGCGTAGTCGGCCTTGGCCGGGACCGGCTTGACGGTCTTGGCGGGCTTGGGCGCGGCGGAGGCCTCGGAGGTGGCCTCGACCGCCGGAGCCTGCTGGCCCTGCGCGTTGGCGGTCTGAATCGTTGGTGAGGTGGTGGCGCTGAGCGCTCCGAGCGCGACGGCGATGACCGCGCCGGACGCCAGCGTGAGAACGGGCCCCAGCCGTTTCATAGTTCGCTCCCTGGGGTTGGGGTTTTCCTGGCCCCTATGAAAAGGTCCCACCGGCGGGGGTGTCTGTGAAGTAATCCGCAGATGTGCGATCTCCCACGGATGCGGCGGTGGCGGGCTGGTGCCCGATGTCGCCCGCGGAGTCCGGTCGTCCTGCCCGGGACGGGAGGTTCACGCGTTCTCTTCCGGGGCTCCGTGGACTGATGAAATCGGATTTGTTTCTTTAACGAGTGACAAAACAGGCGCAGTGATGGTGAATCTCACTAGAGAGGTATCGCCATAGCCGTCGCGGCATGCTGCTCTGGATGGTGTACGGCGCGGCGCGAGGCGGCCCGGACGGCGAGGTGATCGTTTCGGAGATGCGGGTAGGACTATGGTCACGTGCGATTTGCCCTTCCTGTAGGGAATTGCGGTTAAGTGTCATGGAGACGACTGGAACGGTCCGGTAATCGATAAAAACCGGACAGATAGGCTTCCTGCGAGGAGGTGCTGAGCGTGGCCTCGGGTTCTCACGACCCGCGCTCGAGACAACGGCCGCCGGACGACGGCGTGGCCGACGACGCGACGAACGCGTCCGGGACCCCCGAGTCCCGCCGTTTCCCGCCGACGATCCAGCACTCCCCACCGGGCCCCTCCGACGACCGCACCCGCGGCCTCCCGCTGTCCTCCCCGTGGATGTCGCCGCCCTTCTCGGCCCCCGCCCCCGAGGACATGGAGCCTCCCCGTCCCCCCGGCGAGCGCCGCCGCCCCTACGCCCGCCCCTACGCCCCCGCCTCCCGTCCTCCCGGCCACCCCGCCCCCGAGCCCGCCCAGGAAGGCGCCCAGCCGCCCACGGGCGATCCTGGAGCCGGACGAGACGCCGGGGAACCGGCGCCCGCGGCGGGGCCGCGCCGCAGGATGGTGACCCGTCCGGACCTGCTGGTCGCCTCGGGCCCGCCCAGGGACACCCGGGACACCCGGGACGGGGGGAACCCGACGGGGCCCGCTGTCCCGCCGGAACCCGAACGGGCCGCGCCGCCCCATGAACCCGAAGGGGCCGCGCCGCCCCATGAACCCGAACGGGCCGCGCCGGAGCAGCCCCCGAGGGTCCGTGAACCGGATCGGGCCGTGCCGGCCCGAGGACCGGGGCAGGCCGTACCGGCCCACGAGCCGGAACAGGAAACGCGGGGCCGCGAGCCGGAGCAGGTGACTCCGGCTCGGGAGCCGCAGGGGGAGGCCCGGCAGGACTCCCGTCCCGAACCGGACGGCCATGACGACTTCGAGCCGGTGCGCCGGGTCGGCAAGCCCCCCGGCGGGCGTCCGGCGCGGCCGGATCTCCTGGTGGCCCAGGGGCCGCCGCGCAGGCGGGGCCCCAACGGCGGACGGCACCACCGCGCCGCCACCGCCCCCTCGGCCGTGCGCCGTTCCAGCCCGATGCGCAGCCGGCGCGGCCGGAGCCTGGTGATCCCCTTCCTGATGGTCCTCGTCCTGACCGCCGCGGTCGGCGGAGGACTGGTGCTGTGGGGGTGGATGAGCAGCCCGTTCGCCTCGGGCCTGCGCCTGGTCGGTGACGACTTCCGCTCGGGAGACCAGGCCTTCGCGCCTCCGGCAGGCGGCGGCGACGGCTCCAGCCAGGTGCTCAACTCCATGGCCTCGGACGGCTCCACCGTGGTCGCGGTCGGCACCGACACCACCAGCCCGCTTCCCCGCCCGCTGTTCCTGGTGTCCCCGGACGGCGGCACGACGTGGCGGCTGGGCGAGCTGGCCGGGCCGGTGCGTGAGGGCGGCCCGACCACCGTCAGCCTGGTGGCCGGCGGCGACGGCCGCTGGGCGGCCGTGGGCTACGAGCTGTCGGGCCCTCCGGGCCTGTGGACCAGCACCGACGGCCTGACCTGGACCCAGGTGGAGCCCGGCGGGGCGACCTTCAAGACGGGGGACCGGATCATGGATCTGACCCGGACCTCCTCGGGCTTCGTCGCGGTCGGCACCACCGTCCCCGCGGACGGCAACCAGCGGGCCGCCGCCTGGACCTCGGCCGACGGCCGGAGCTGGACCCCGGTGCAGGCGGACGACCTCGACGTGCCCGGCGGGGTGCGCAGTCTCAGGACGGTGGCCGCCCGGGGCGACACGGTGGTCGTGCTGGCCGACCGGGAGGGCGGCGGCGCCGTCACCCTGCGATCGGACGACGGCGGCGAGTCCTGGCGCCGGGGGGACGGGGAACTCGACGGCGTGGCGGCCCAGCCGGGATCGCTGGCCGTGGCGGGCAAGCAGTTCGTCCTGGTCCCCGCACAGCAGCGCAGCGCCAAGGGGGAGACCACGGTCTACTGCTCCTCCGACGGCGGCGAATGGAGCCGGTGCGGCACCATCGAGGGCCTGGACCGGCAGGGGACCGGCGTCAGGCGTCTGGCGGCCTTCCCCGGCGGGCTGGCCGCGGTCGCCGACTCGGGTCCCGGCAGCTACACCGTCTACACCAGCAAGGACGGTCGTAACCGGTGGGACAAGAGCACCGAACTGGGCCAGATACCCGGCACGCTGCGGGCACTGGCGATCTCCGGGGACGGGACCCTCGTCGTCGGCGGTGACCGGCCCGGCGTCGGGGTGGACAACCGGCTCGTCCTCATGACGGCGCCCCGGGGGGGCGGGGCCAGGCAGGTCTCCCTGGACGCGGTCGACGGCCTCACCCGGCCCGCGCGCGAGATGACCCGCGTGGCCGCGGGCAAGGACGGGTTCGTCGCGGTCGGCGCCATGTCCGGTGACGCCGGGATCTGGACCAGTCCGGACGGCGAGCGGTGGACGCCCGGCGGTCCCGCGCAGATCCTCGGCGGCGACCGGCGCCAGGCGCTCAGCGACATCGCGTACGGCAGGCAGGGCTGGCTCGCCGTGGGCAGCACGATGAACAGCGTCGCCTCCACCGAGCCCCTGCTGGTCGTCTCCGGCGACGGCCGGAACTGGCGCAGGGTCCCGGTCATGGGCGCGCTGAAGCCGGAGGGCGCCGACGAGGCCTTCCTGGCCCCCCACGCGGTCGCGGCCGGCCCGTCCGGCTACGTCCTGGCCGGGGAGGAGCGCAACCTGTCGGGGACCGTGCCGGTGCTGTGGTTCTCCACCGACCTCAAGCGCTTCACCAGGGCGGGCAAGCTCCCCGCGGGCGGCGCCGGGGTGCGCCTGTACGACGTCGCGCCGACCTCCTCCGGCTACATGGCCGTCGGCGGCGCCGGGACGCGGGACGGCGAGACCGGCGTGGTCTGGGTGTCGGCCGACGGCGTCAACTGGACGGCGCGCAAGTCCGTCCTGCCCGCAGGGGCGACCGCGGCGAGCCTGCGGCACGTGGTCACGTACGGCGGGCAGGCCGTCGTGGCCGGGGTCGCGCAGACCCCGGACGGCGACAGGGCCTTCACCGCGATCTCCCGCGACAACGGGACGACGTGGCGGACGGTCTGGCTGCCGGCCGAGGGGGCGGCGGCCGTACAGGACCTCGCGGCGGTCGAGCACGGCGTGGTGGCGGTGGGCTGGCAGGGCACGCCGGGCGAGGGCGACAGCGTGGTCTGGACCTCCGAGGACGGGCTGTCCTGGCAGCGGCACACGCCCACCCAGGGGCAGCTGGCCGGTGACGGAGCCCAGGGGTTCGGCGCGGTCGCGGTCTCCGGCGACCAGGTGGTGGCCCTGGGACGGTCGACCACCTACGACGCCGACCACCTCACCCTGTGGCGTTCGACCCTGGACGGCGGCCGATGACCTCCCACGAGGTGAGGGCCTCCAGGAGGTCGGGCGCCAGGGGCAGGCGCGGCAGCTCCTCGACGGGGAACCAGCGGGCGTCGGCGGCGTCGTCACCGGCGGTGAGCGTGCCGCCGGTGACCTCGGCCAGATAGTCGCGGATCTCGTAGACGACCCCGCCGGGGCCCGGGCGTTCCACCGTGCCGGCCAGGGGACCGACCGCGACCCTCAGGCCGGTCTCCTCCAGCATCTCGCGGACGACCGCCTCGGCGTCGGACTCGCCGGACTCGATCCGGCCCCCGGGAACGGACCACATCCCCTGGGCCGGCGGGCGGCCACGGCGGATGAGAAGGATCCGCCCGGAGTCGTCGAAGACGATCGCTCCCACACAATTTACGCGCACATTGACAAGATTACGGCTCTATAACGACCTTCGGCCTTGACTCATGGGTCGCGTGGAGCGCACCGTGGGTAGTCGTGAGAGCCTCGCCAACCTGCCCGCGCTGTTTCGGCCCGCTTCGTCCGCCGAGTGCTTGGTCAAGTGCCTGGCGGTGCGGCCCGCACGGCGACGTCCTGCCCTTACAACCGGCCAGACGTCCGTCGGCCGCGGCGGTCGAGGCGGTCGTCCAGAGTGCGCGCGTCCCGGTCTGGCTGCCCTGGCCGCTGCCGACCGGATGGCTGGTCACCGGCTTCGCCGAGGCGGGCGACGAACGCACCGGCACCCGGGCCGCGGTGGTGGCGCTCTCGGGCCCCTCGGTGACCCAGGGACCCGCCGACCTGCTGATCATCGCTGAGGAGCCGGGAGTGGGGCTGGGCGCGGCGTTCGCCGGGCTGGACGGCCCCGATCCCGGGGACGGGTTCGGCCAGGGCCCGGCGCACGCGAAGATCGAGGTCAAGGGTCATCCGGCGGCGCTGTGGTGCGTGGAGGGCGCCCCCGACCGGGCGGTCTACGCCGGAGAGGCGCTGGGAGACTGGCTGTGGACCATCGTCTGGCCCGCCGAGGCGGGCTGCCTGATCACGCTGACCGAGCTCTGCCTTCGCGACCTGCGTGACGACGACCAGGCCCTCGACCTTCCCTTCGGCGCCTTCTCACCCAGGCTGGGCACGGAAGGCGCCTGATCCGTCACTAGACTCGTCCCCCTGATCGTTTCCGGGGGGATTCGTGTTCGACGTCCAGTTCTTCGTTGAAGCACTCATCACGATGTTCGTCATCATGGATCCGCCCGGCATCATCCCGCTCTTCCTGGCCTACACCAGCGGCCGCAGCACGGCCGAGCGCAAGCGGGTCGCCCGGCAGGCCCCCATCGTCGCCTTCTGCCTCATCGTCCTGTTCGCGGTCTTCGGCCAGGCGATCCTCGCCTACCTGCACGTCGAGGTGGCGGCCATGCAGATCGCCGGTGGCCTGCTGCTCCTGCTGGTGGCCCTCCAGCTGCTGACCGGGGAGACCGAACCACCCGCCGGCACGATGAAGTCCAACGTCAACGTCGCGCTCGTCCCGCTCGGCACCCCCCTGCTCGCCGGCCCCGGCGCGATCGTCGCGACGATCGTCTTCGCCCAGCAGGCGGAGACCAAGACCGGCGGCATCCTGGCCCTGGCCCTGGCCATCGCGGTCGTGCACATCCTGCTGTGGGTGTTCATGCGCTTCTCCGTGACCATCGTCCGCGTGATCAAAGAGAACGGCATCGAACTCGTCACCCGCATCGCCGGCCTGCTCCTGTCCGCCCTGGCCGTCCAGCTCATCATCACCGCCGTGCGCACCCTCCTCGGCGCGGCCTGACCCCTCTTCCGCCAAATCACGGCCCCCGCGAGGGGTCGCCGGT
>NZ_BOOJ01000019.1 GCF_016863175.1 Paraplanobispora siamensis | reverse complement strand
ATCAACACAGCGAGGACGCGGCGACGGCGGGAGCCGGATCCCCACGCCCCCGAGCCGCGACGCGTCAGCGTCGCCAAACAATGGGTATGGTTTTGAGCCGTGACAGCGCGTATCGAGCGAGTGGTGACCGAAGGCGTCGTCGACATCGACGGCGTCGAATACAAGGTCGAGAACAACACCTGGATCGTGGGTGACGATGAGGAGGTCATCGTCATCGACGCCGCGCGCGACGCGGAGGGGATCCTGGAGAAGGTCGGCGAGCGCGAGGTGCTCGCGGTGATCTGCACCCACGGCCTGCCCGACCACGTCGGCGCGGCCATCGAGGTGGCGGCCCGGGACGAGGCCGTGGTGGCCATGCACCCCAAGGACAAGCCGCATTGGCGCCGTACCTGGCCCGACACCTGGCCGGACATCGAGCTGGAGGACGAGGGCGTGTTCGCCGTCGCCGACGTCGAGCTCGAGGTCATGTCCACGCCCGGCGTCACCCACGGCGGCATCTCGCTCTACTGCGAGGAGCTGGACGCGGTCTTCACCGGCAAGACGCTGCTGGCCGACGGGCCCGGCAAGCTCGGCGGAGAGTACCCCGCGCTGGCCGACCAGCTCACCGCGATCGCCGGCCGGCTGTTCACCCTGCGCCACAACACCCGTGTGCTGCCCGCGCACGGGGAGGAGGCGGTCATCGGCGACCTGGAGCCGAAGCTGGACTCCTGGCTCTCCGGCTCGCTGACCGGTGGCGGCACGGACACCGAGGAGGAGGGCCCGCTGTCCGACGGGACGCGCGCGGCCGGCATCCGGCTGAACCTCGACGGCGACTAGCCCTCATGGACCAGCTCCCCCTGGAGGGCATGCCGCGCAGGCTGTACTCCTGTACGCCGTCGCGGCTGAACACCTGGCTGGACTGTCCCCGGCGTTACCGGTTCACCTACCTGGACCGCCCGGCCCCGCAGCGGGGACCGCGGTGGGCGCACAACAGCGTGGGCATCAGCGTGCACAACGCCCTGGCCGGTTGGTGGCGGGAGCCGTACGACCGCAGGACTCCGGCCACGGCCGGGATCCTGCTGTCCAACGGGTGGATCGGCGACGGGTTCAAGGACGCCGAGCAGTCGGCCGCCTGGCGTGACCGGGCGCGGGAGATGGTCGTCGGCTACGCGGCGACCCTCGACCCCTCCGAGGAGCCGGTCGGCGTCGAGCGGACCGTGGCCACCAGGACGTCCGTCCTGGCCCTGTCGGGCCGCGTCGACCGGCTCGACCAGCGGGGCGAGGAGCTGGTCGTGGTCGACTACAAGACCGGACGCCGTCCCATGACGGCCGACGACGCCCGGTCCTCGCTCGCGCTGGCGGTCTACGCGGTCGCCTCCTCCAGCATGCTGCGCCGCCCGTGCCACCGGGTCGAGCTCCACCACCTGCCGACCGGCTCGGTCGTCGAGTGGGAGCACACCGACGAGTCCCTGGGACGCCATCTGTCCCGCGCCGAGGAGATCGGCATCGAGGCCTCCGAGGCCGACGAGCGCTACCAGGCCTGGGCGGGCACGGGAAAGAGCTCCCGCGGCCCGGGTTCGCGTACGGCGGGCTCTCGCGGCTCGGGCTCACGCGCGGCGCGCACTCCGGCCGAGGGCCCCCGGGGGCCGGGCTCGCACCCGGCGGACGCCGAACGGGTGCCGCCGGCCGTACCCCCGGAGATAGACGCCCTCTTCCCGCCCCGTACGGGCCCCCTGTGCTCCTGGTGCGACTTCCGCGCCCACTGCCCCGACGGCCGGGCCGCGGCCCCCGACAAGGCCCCCTGGGACGGCTTAGCCGTTTGATCTCGTGTTCATGGCTGTGCTGCGCACGGCGGCTCAGGCGGCCCGGGAGGCTCCGCCGGGCCAGCGGCGGGGGTCGGTCAGGCCCTTGAGCCCGCGGCTCACGTCGTAGCCCGCCGCGCCCAGCCGTCGCCGGGAGGCGGCGAGCATCTCGCGGGTGTGCGGCGTGAACGCGCGGTCGTGGACGGGCTCGGGGAGGGCGTTCATGCCCAGCCTGAAGGCACGCAACGCCGCCGTCACCGTGGCGCGCGGCACCTCGGGCAGGGCGCCGTACATCTGCCTGGCCCAGTCCGGCAGCGAGTAGTAGCACAGCGCGCCGAACGGGAAGTAGGCCGGCTTGCCGGGGTTGAGCATCCGCAGCTCGGCGGGCAGGCGCGGCCACAGCAGGAAGCGCACGGTGGACGCGGCCTCGGGGGTGACCTCCAGCCGCGACCGGATCCCCGCGAAGTAGTCGTCCATCTCCGCCAGCGACCCGGGCACGTCCTCGGCGTGCAGACCCACGTAGGTCGCGCTGCGGCGCTGCTCGCCGAGATAGCGGTCGGCCTGGCGGCGGCTCAGCCCGAGACCCGCGCGCCGCGCCACCGCCAGGTAGGACGAGACCTCCGCGCAGTGCACCCACAGCAGCAGCTCCGGGTCGTCCACGCGGTGGATCCTGCCGGTGTCCGGGTCGTCGATGCGCAGGCTCCGGTGGATGCCCCTGACCCGCCGGCCGATCTCCTCGGCCTCCTGCGGGCTGCCGAAGGTGACGCGGCCCACGAAGTCCGCGGTACGGCGCAGCCGCCCGAACGGGTCCTCCTGGAAAGTGGAGTTCTGCCAGACCCCGCGCATCGCCAGAGGGTGCAGCGCCTGGAGCATGAGGCCCCGGACGCCGCCGATCCACATGGAGCGGTCGATGTGCACCAGCCAGGTCGCGGTGTGCGGAGGCTGGACGACGATGTCTTCGATGCTCGCCATAGTAAGTAGATGATTACATGACATTGGACGAGCTGTCCAAGAAGGGTGGTCCGTACGGCCCGGCTCAGCTCAGCAGCCGGGCCTCGGCGGCGTTCCAGAACCGGGTGAGGGCCGCGGCGGTGGTCTCCGGGGCCTCCACGGCCGGGGAGTGGACCGCGCCCGGGACGACCACGCACTCGGCGTTCAGCCGGTGGGCCATGTCGGACTGCATCGCCGGCGGCCAGCCGTCGTCGTGCTCGCCGTACAGCACCAGGACGCCCACCCCGACCTGGATGAGTTCGTCGCAGCGGTCGGGCGCGGAGAGCACCTCCCGGGTCATCGTGGCCATGCCGACCGGGGAGTTGGAGAACAGCCGCTTGCGCAGGAACGTCATGATCTCGTCGGGCACCCCGGCGGCCAGCGCCTCCGGCTCCATGCGGTTGTGCCAGAGGTACTCCAGGCCGCGCTCGGGGATCTCGGAGAGCATGACCCGGCCCGCGCGCTCGCGAGGGCCGACGATCGGGCCCGGGCCCGAGCTCATCAGCGTGTAGGAGGCGAACTTGGTACGGCCGTCGATCACCGCCTCCCGGGTGACCAGCCCGCCGAAGGAGTGGCCGACCAGGTGGACGGGCTCGTCGCCGCCGATGGTGTGCGCCAGCACGTCGATGTCGTTGCCGAGCGCCGCGCAGGTGTAGGCGCCGGGGTCGTCGGGGCCGCTGGTCTCGAACTGGCCGCGCATGTCGACCGCGATGACCCGGCGACCGGCTTGGGCGAGCGTCTGCAGAACCGCGATGAAGTCTTCCTTGCTGCCGGTGAGACCGGGGACCAGGAGGGCGGGCCAGCGCTCGGGGATGCCGCTCACGGGCATCGCCTCAAGCGCGGCGAACGAGCCCACCGCCGTGTCGATCGAGGTGGCTCGAACACCAGGTGGCAGGGTCAAAAATCGCGGCGTACTCACGTGAGACCACGATACCGCCAGGACCGCGATGACTCGGTGTTACTTACAGAGTGGAAAGGGGGCATCCGCTTTC
This sequence comes from Paraplanobispora siamensis, assembly GCF_016863175.1. GTDB lineage: Bacteria > Actinomycetota > Actinomycetes > Streptosporangiales > Streptosporangiaceae > Planobispora > Planobispora siamensis. The sequence continues at coordinate 57,773 of NZ_BOOJ01000019.1, read as the reverse complement.
CAACGGGGCGCCGGGAGGGGCCGGTCCCCGGAACGGCGGAAGGGGCGCACCCCGCGCGGGGTGCGCCCCTTCCGCCGAGACAGACCCGGCTAGGCCTGGTTTCCGCGTCGCGGACCGCGCTGCTGGCCTCTGGGTGAGGACCGGCGGCGGCTCTGGGCCCGCTCGGAGGCCGCCGAGGGGGCGATCTCGTCGTCGTCGGTGGCCAGATCCGGTGACTGGAAGATCACCGCGAACGGGCTCGGCGGGATGATCTTCTCGGGCTGGGGCCGGGGCGCGGGGGCCTCATAGTCCGGCTCGTCGTCCCAGCCGGAGACCTCGGCCTGCACGGGCGGCGTCGTTCCGAGGGTGACCTCGGGGTTGAGACCCGCCTTGCGGGTGCGACCACGCCGGGGCGCGGACTCCTCGTTGCGCGGTGTCACGTCCGCCTCCACCGGGGGGAGTTCGATGACGGGGCTCTGGTTCTCCTCGGAGGCGACCGGCGCCGGGGTCTCCCCGGTGGTGCGGCCGCCGCGGGTGCGGCGGGCCTTCGGCTCCTCCGCGGGACGGCTCGCGGGCTCCTCGGCGAGGATGTCCCCCGCCGGCTCCTCGACGGGACGGGGCTCGGCGATCACCTGCTCCACGCCCTCGACGCTGCGTCCGCCGCGGGTACGGCGGCGCTCGCGGGGCGTGCGGGCGGGACGCTCGCGACGCTCCTCACGGTCGTCGTCGCGGCCCTTGCGGGAGCGGGAGCGGACGCGGCCGGTCTCGCCGAGGTCCTCGACCTCTTCGGCGGCCAGGCCCGCGCGGGACCGGTTGGCGCGCGGCAGCACGCCCTTGGTGCCCTCGGGGATGCCCAGGTCGCTGTAGATGTGCGGCGAGGTCGAGTAGGTCTCGACGGGCTCGGCGAACGGGAGCGAGAGCGCGTTGTTGATGACCTTCCAGCGGGTGAGGTCCTCCCACTCCACGAAGGTCACCGCTACGCCGGTCCGCCCCGCCCGGCCGGTGCGGCCGATCCGGTGCACGTAGGACTTCTCGTCCTGCGGGCAGTCGTAGTTGACGACGTGGGTGACGTCGTCGACGTCGATGCCGCGCGCCGCGACGTCGGTCGCGACGAGCACGTCGATCTTGCCGTTGCGGAAGGCCCGCAGGGCCTGCTCGCGCTGGCCCTGGCCGAGGTCGCCGTGGACGGCCGCGGCCGCGAAGCCGCGCTCCTTGAGCTGCTCGACGACCATGTCGCAGGCGCGCTTGGTCTCGCAGAAGACCATCGTGAGCCCGCGGCCCTCGCACTGGAGGAGGCGGCCCATGATCTCGATCTTGTCCATCCGGTGCGTGCGCCAGACGAACTGGGCGGTCTGCGGGGTCGCCTCGGCCTCGGCGTCGTTGTTCTCGGCCCGCACGTGGGTGGGGCGGTTGAGGTAACGCCGGGACAGGGCGACGATCTCACCCGGCAGCGTCGCGGAGAACAGCATGGTCTGCCGCTCGGCCGGGACGAGCTTGATGATGCGCTCGATGTCGGGCAGGAAGCCCAGGTCGAGCATGCGGTCGGCCTCGTCCAGGACCAGCATGGCGATCTGGCTGAGGTCGAGGTGCTTCTGCTTGACCAGGTCGAGCAGGCGGCCGGGGGTGCCGACGATCACGTCGACGCCCTGCTTGAGCGCCTCGATCTGGGGCTCGTAGGCGCGCCCGCCGTACACCGTGAGGATGCGGGAGCCGAGCTTGCCGGCGGCGGTCACCAGGTCTTCGGTGACCTGGAGGGCCAGCTCGCGGGTCGGCACGACGACCAGCCCGCGCGGCTTCTTGCGGTTCTTCCTGGGCTTGCCGACACGCTGGAGCATCGCCACGCCGAAGGCGTAGGTCTTGCCGGTGCCGGTGCGAGCCTGACCGATGATGTCCTGGCCGCTGAGGGCCAGGGGGAGTGCCATTTCCTGGATGGGGAACGGCGTGATGATGCCCTCTGTCTCGAGGGCATCGGCGATCTCCGGGGTGACTCCGAGGTCTCGGAACGTCGTCAGCTTGGCCTGCCTAATCTCCGTTGAAGGCAGTCCTGCCGGGACCGCGGGCGAAAAAGTCTCCCCGTGCCGGGTCCTCGCGGAAGGGCCAGCCCTCTCATGTCATCAGCGACCGCTGCGGCGTCACGCCGACTTTTGGGGGCGTCCGGGAGGAGAACCCCCGGATTAACACAGTGCGGTCGCACTTTCACACAGTAGTGTACCCGATACCACAACGGAGAACTGATTGCTCGGCATTCCCTCTGAATCGTCGAGTGCCTCCGTCTTTCAACCGCAGGTCTCCGGGCCACCGCGCCGCTCCGCCTCCCGGAGGCCCGACGCACGGTGATTATCCGCCCGCCGCGTGGCGACGCCGGGCGTCCCGGCTCGTAGGCTGCGCTCATGAGTGATTCCTCTCCCGGTGTCGCCGACCTGCTCGGTGTCCTCGCCTACGCCGAGCTGACCGCGTTCCTGCGCCTCGCCGAGGACGCCGCGTGCCACGCTCCGACGCTCGCCGACCGGGCCGCGCTCGGCGAGCTCGCGGCGGCCGAGTACGCGCACTTCCGTCTGCTCCGCGAGCGTCTCGCCTCGCTCGGGGTGGACCCGGAGGAGGCGATGGAGCCGTTCGTCGGGCCGCTGGACGGCTGGCACGGGCAGACCGCGCCGGCCGACTGGCTGGAGGCCCTGGTCAAGGCGTACGTCGGTACGGGGATCGCCTTCGACTTCTACCGTGAGGCGGCGGCCCACCTGGACGACGAGACGCGCCGGCTGGTCGAGGAGGTCCTGGCCGACGAGGGGCGCTCGCAGTTCGCGGTGGAGCGGGTCGGCGCGGCGATCAAGGAGGACCCCCGGCAGGCCGGACGGCTGGCCCTGTGGGCCAGGCGGATGGTCGGGGAGGCGCTGAGCCAGGCGCAGCAGGTGGCCGCGGCCCGCCCGGAGCTGGCGGCGCTGCTGGTGAGCGGTGAGGACATCGCCCGGATGTTCACCCGGCTGACGGAGGCCCACAACAGGCGGATGGACGCCCTGGGCCTGACCCCGGGTCCCTGACTCCGGCGAGTCCTCAAGGGGCGTCCGGCGGCTTCGATGTCCGATGCGGACAGGCTCTGTCTTCTGATCGGGCGGCGTGAGGGGTGCGAACGGCGGTAGCGTGCCAAGCATGAGGGCCTCGCGCCGCTACGGCAGTTCCTTGACGAGATGTGGGCCGAATCGCTGGGTTTCGCGCGCAGTGCTGCGCAGGGGGAGCGCGGACTGCCCGGCCACCGATCCGGGACGGGACGACGTCCAGCGCACCCGGCGCCCGCGTGGCTGCGGGTTCGGCGGGCGTGGAGAGTGCCGGGGCGACTGATCCCACCGGGCCGTCCGGACGGCTCTCGGCCGGGTCGTGTCACCGGCCTCCCGTCAGGCTGCCCGCGGCCCCGCCGGCCGGGGCCGTCGCCCCTGCCGGAAGCCTCCGATCCTCCGGAGACCTCCGGCGAGGGCACGCCTTGCGCCGCGGCCCCGCAGTTCCGGAGGGTTCCTAGAGGGTGCCGCCGAAGCCGACCGGCCGGGCCTCCTCCTCGCCGATCTCGATGAACCCCAGGGAGGAGATCGGAACGAGGACCTTGCGCCCCTTGACGTCGGTCAGGGTGAAGATGCCGCGGTCGGTGGAGAGGGACTTGCCCAGCTCCTCCTCCACCTGCTCGGCCGTGAGCTCGGTCTCCACCACGAGCTCACGGTGCACGGAACGTACGCCGATCTTGACTTCCATCATGTTCCCTTTCGACGACGGCTCCGTCCCATCGTCACCCCATCCCCGCCACGACGCGCCGGTTGATCGCGTCAAGCGAACACTGCGCAGCTGTGAGGGGGAGCCGGATCAAGCCGCCTCCGAACCAGCGGCGCGCAGCGTCGCGATCAGCTCGTACGGGGGAAGCCGGAGATGCCTCGCCAGGCGAGGCGGGCCATGAGCTGGGTGGCGGCGTCCTTGGGGATGGAGCCGGTGCTGCTGATCCAGTAGCGGGCGCTGACCTCGGCCATGCCGACCAGGCCGACGCCGAGGAGGCGGGCCTCGTCGCTGGAGCAGCCGGTGTCCTCCTGGATGACCTGGCTGATCATCTCGGCGCTCTCGCGGAGGTTGCGCTCGATGCGCTGGCGGACCTGGGCGACGTTGCGCAGGTCGGACTCGAAGACGAGGCGGAAGGCCTCGCCCTGGCCCGAGACGAAGTCGAAGAAGGCTCCGATGGCGGCCTGGACGCGCTGCTTGTTGTCCGTCGTGGAGGCGAGGGCGTCGCGGCAGCGAGTGATCATGTCGTCAACGTGCAGGTCGAGCAGAGCCAGATAGAGCTCCTGCTTACCGGGGAAGTGCTGGTACAGAACCGGCTTGCTGACCCCGGCCCGCTCGGCGATCTCGTCCATCGCGGCCGCGTGGTAGCCGTTCTCCACGAACACTTCCTGCGCCGCGTTGAGCAGCTGGCGGCGGCGGGCCATCCGGGGCAGCCGGGTGCCCCGGGGCTTGGCGTCCGGGGTAGCGGTCACGGCGGTCTCCTTGCGGGATGCTCCTATGAGTGTCCGGCGGCGGAGGCGGCCTCACCAAGCGCCGCCCAGGCGGAGCCTGCTGTGCGTGCTCCTGCTGTCGGGCACTCCATGTCTCGGGTCATCCTACGCGCGGGTAACCAGGTCAGCGATAGTCGTCCTCGTCAATGCCCACTTCGCGGGTCTGGTCGGCGGCGTCGGCCGGGTCGGCGTCGAACGGGATCCGGTCGGGCCAGGCGGAGCGTTCCTCCTGCATCGAGCGGTGCTGCTCGGCCGCGTCGGCCTCGGGGGTCTCGACGTCGATCTCCGTCCCGATCTCACCGGACAGGGCGTCGTCGATCTCCTCCAGGGTGGTCTCGTTCACATCCATCTCCGACATCGGCCTGTCCTTCCGTCCTCTTCGGCAATGGGCGTGATCCAGCGTACGTCCCTGGTCCCCACCCGTTCGACAAGGCAGGGGCATCGGTTTCCCCGTGGCGGGTATGTGCCCCGCCGGTAAGTGTTTCCATCCATTTGGCGATATTTCCGAACACATGCGCGAAAATCAGTAGGAAGCTCTGGAGCAGGTCGAGGTAGGGAGACGTCATGCGAAGCATCTGGAACGGCGTGGTGTCGTTCGGGCTCGTCACGATCCCGATCAGGCTCTACACCGCGACCGAACAGCGCAACGTCGCCTTCCACCAGGTCCACCGGGAGGACGGCGGCCGGGTGCGCTTCCGCCGGGTCTGCGAGGTCTGCGGTGAGGAGGTGCCCTTCGCGCATGTGGCCAAGGGGTACGAGCTGCCGACCGGGGAGATGGTGGTGCTCGGCCAGGACGACTTCGACGACCTCCCGCTGACGACCGCCCACCGGATCGAGGTGCTGCAGTTCAGCCCCGCCGACCAGATCGATCCGATCCTGTTCAACAAGTCCTACTTCCTGGAGCCGGGCGACGAGGGCGTCAAGCCGTACGTGCTGCTGCGCGACGCGCTCCAGCGGTCGGGACGGGTGGCGATCGCGAAGGTGGCGCTGCGGCAGCGCGAGTCGCTGGCGGCGCTGCGGGTCAGGGAGGGCCTGCTCGTCCTGGAGACCATGCTCTGGCCCGACGAGGTCCGCGAGGCCGAGTTCGGCTTCCTGGAGGAGGGCGTGGAGATCCGGGCGCAGGAGTCGAAGATGGCCGCGTCGCTGATCGAGACCATGAGCGAGGACTTCGACCCGGCCGCCCACCACGACGCCTACCGCGAGGCGCTGCAGGAGGTCATCCAGGCGAAGGTGGACGGTCACGAGGTCGTCCGCCCGCAGGCGCCGGTGACGGAGGGCGGTCCCTCGGCGGACCTGATGGCCGTACTGCGGGCCAGCGTGGACGCCGCGAAGCGGGACCGCGGAACGACCGAGCGCAAACCCCGCAAGACCCGCCGCTCCGCCTGAACCCGGGAGAGCCGGAGACCCGCGATGGGGCAAGGGACATCTGAACCGCCCAACGACCTCTCCTGCCGTCACGGCCCCCGCGAGGGGGCGCCGGTGAACCGACGGAGGAGCGCCCGGAGCGAGGAACGAGCGAGGACGCGACGACAGCGGGAGCCGGATCAAGGAGCCCCGCCGGATCAAGGAGCCCCCGAGCCTGCGACGCGTAGCGTCGCCGTAAACAGAGCCCGTGCCGTGGGCCCTTGCGGGCGCCACGGCACGGGATATGGCAGGTTCGACAGTCACCGATCAGTACCGGAACTTCTGTCCCTTGTTCAGGTAGTACTTGTGAGAGAAGCCCTGCAGGCCGGAGTTGCCGACCACCGCACGCCAGTTCTCCGTGGCGCGCCTGCACTTGCCGACAGTGGTCTGGCCGGGCAGGAGAACGTCGATGACCCTGTAACGCTTGCCGTTGGCCTTGATGCCAGGGCCTCGGCGAACGTTGAGGTAGCTGCCGGCGGAGACGTTACGCACCTTGTAGAAGCAGGCGGTCTCCGCACTGGCCGGAGTCGCGGTGATGGCGCTGACGACGATCAGACCGCCACCCGCGATGGTCGCTGCCGCGAGAGTACTCGCGAGGCGCTGGAACTTCATTTTCGGTCACTTCCTTGCAGTCGTTTCGGACTAACTCGTCGCCTTGCAACGGACAATTGCCTCATATGTCGCAAATAGCCGTTTATCGCAAGGGGAAAGTTGTCGGACGCGTCTTTTCAAGGCCCGTGTACATGCGGACAAACGCGACACATCGGGGCCCTCCTCGTGAGCGCCGCGTCATCGCCGTCCGAGAGTCGATCCGGCTGTCAGGACAGCCGCGAGAGCTTCTTGAGGTAGTGCTTGTGCGAGAAGCCCTGGACTCCGTTGACGCCGTTGACGGCTCGCCAGTTCGGCCGCTGCAGTGCGCACCTGCCGATCGTGATCTGGCCGGGGCGCAGGACGTCGATGACGTCGGCGACCCTGCTGGGCTGGGCGCGGACGGCGAGCTGGTTGCCCGCCGGGACGTTGCGTACCCGGTAGGCGCAGACTGCGGCCTCGGCCGCGGTTGCGGTGACGGCGCTGAAGACGACCATGCCGCCGCCGGCGACGGTGGTGGCAATCAGAGCGCCAGCGAGTCGTTTAAAGATCATTAGTCACTCCTTCTCTATCGATGCGGTGACTACGGCCTTGATGTCCGGATTCGTGAACCGAAAACGGGCACAGAGCGTCATATACCAAACACATAGAGTTAAGATGCGTGCCCTTTTGTTATTTTCGGACAAAAGGGACATACCGCAGGGCGAATCGGCTCCGCGGTACGAAGGTGACAGGAGTGAGAGGAGGGACGGCCCGGCGGGCCGCCCCTCCGGGGCCGTTCCGGGGCCGTTCCGAGGCCGACCCGCAGGCCTCTACGGCCGGCTCACAGACCGAACTGCTTGGTCGTGCCGAGCCTCTTCAGGTTGCGCTGCCGGGTGTAGCCCTTCTTGAGCTTGCGGGTGCCCACGACCTTGTGCCAGTTCTTCTCCTTGCCGTACTTGCGGCAGCTGCCCAGGGTCCGGTCCCCCCGGCGGATCCGGTCCGTCGTCTCGGCCTTCTTGGCGGGATCGGCCTTCACCGCGGCGGTGCGCTTGACCAGATAGACGCAGTTGAGGTCCGCGGCCCGGGCGGGGCTCGCCAGGGCGACACCCGCCACCACCGTGCCGACGGCGGCGAGGGCGGCGGTGAGGAGTGCGACGAGAAGGCGCTTGAGTCGCATGACGGAACTCCTTCGAGAGGTACCTACGAGAGGTAAGAGCCTGTTCCGTCCTGGATGTCACCATTCGACGCTCAATGTGGGGCGACGCTCGGTCTGTATGCCGAACGCATAGGTTCTTCGGGTTCACTCTTGTGGAATAAGGACGGAGCAGTGAGTGAACCGTGGGAGGACACGTGGGGAACAACCCGATTCCGTGCTGGCCGGGGACCCTGGTCGACCTGGGAGGGCAGCGCGTCCACGTGCGCTCGACCCCGTCAGGTCCCGCCGAGACGGCGGTCTACGTGCACGGTCTCGCGGGGTCGGCGACCAACTGGACCGACCTGATGGGCGAGCTGTCCGACGTGGTGACCGGCCACGCGATCGACCTTCCGGGCGCCGGATACTCGCCGGAGCCGCCGGACGGCGACTACTCCATCGTCGCGTACGCCGGGGCCGTCGCCCGGCTCGTCGAGAGGGTGGCCGACCGGCCCGTCCACCTGTTCGGCAACTCCCTGGGCGGCGCGGTCGCGGTCCGGGTGGCCGCCACCAGGCCCGAGCTGGTCCGCTCGCTCACGCTCGTCTCCCCGGCGCTGCCCGACCTGCTGCCGAGGTACGGCCCCGCCCGGGTGGCCCTGTCGGCGTTGCCCCGCCTGGGGGAGTGGGCCTTCGAACGGCTGCGGGCCCTGCCCGCCGAGCGCAGGCTCAACGCCACCCTCGGCATGTGCTACGCCGACCTCGGCCGGGTCCACCCGGTGCGCCTGCGGGAGGCGGCCGACGAGCTGCGCCGCCGCGACGACCTGCCGTACGCCGGGACGGCGCTGGCCAGCTCGGCCCGCGCGCTCGTGTCCGAGTACTTCAGGGAGTACTTCAGCCGCGGAGCCGACAGCCTCTGGCGGCAGGCGGCCCAGGTGAAGGTGCCCACGCTGGTGATCCACGGCCGCCGCGACCGGCTCGTCAACCCGCGCTCGGCCGTCCGGGCCGGGCGGACGTTCCCGCACGTGCGGCTGGTGCTGCTGCCCGACGCCGGGCACGTGGCGCAGATGGAAGTGCCCGAAAGGGTGGCTCGTGAGGCACGCCGTCTGATATATGAGACGACTCCCATCTCGATTGGGGAATGACCGGGGCCCCCGGCTAGGTTGTGAGGGGTGCGCTAGCCGCACTCCTCAAGACCCCTGAAACGGGAGCAGAACTGTGTCGTTGCCACCGCTGGTAGAGCCGGCAGCCGAGCTGACCGTCGACGAGGTGCGCCGTTACTCGCGCCACCTGATCATTCCCGACGTGGGCATGGCCGGGCAGAAGCGCCTGAAGAACGCCAAGGTGCTCTGTGTGGGCGCCGGCGGCCTGGGCTCCCCCGCCCTGCTGTACCTCGCCGCCGCCGGCGTGGGCACCCTGGGCGTCATCGACTTCGACGTCGTCGACGAGTCCAACCTGCAGCGTCAGGTCATCCACGGCCAGTCCGACGTCGGCCGCCCCAAGGCCGAGAGCGCGGCGGCCTCGGTCAGGGAGATCAACCCGCTGATCGACGTGGTCGTGCACAACGAGGCGCTGAGCACCGACAACGTCATGGAGATCTTCTCCCGGTACGACCTGATCGTCGACGGCACCGACAACTTCGCCACCCGTTACATGGTGAACGACGCGGCCGTCCTGCTCGGCAAGCCGTACGTCTGGGGCTCGATCTACCGCTTCGACGGCCAGGCCAGCGTCTTCTGGGCCGAGCACGGCCCCTGCTACCGCTGCCTGTACCCCGAGCCCCCGCCGCCCGGCATGGTCCCCTCCTGCGCCGAGGGCGGCGTGCTCGGCGTGCTGTGCGCCTCCATCGGCTCGATCCAGGTCAACGAGGCCATCAAGCTGCTCACCGGCATCGGCGAGCCGCTGGTCGGCCGACTGATGATCTACGACGCCCTGGAGATGAACTACCGTTCGGTCAAGGTCCGCAAGGACCCCGAGTGCGTGCTCTGCGGCAAGAACCCCACGGTCACCCAGCTCCTGGACGACTACGAGGCGTTCTGCGGCGCGGTCTCCGAGGAGGCCCAGGAGGCCGCCTCCGGCTCCACGATCACCGCGGCCGAGCTCAAGTCCTGGCAGGACCAGGGCGAGAACATCTACGTGATCGACGTCCGCGAGCCGAACGAGTACGAGATCGTCTCCATCCCCGGCGCCGTGCTCATCCCCAAGGGCGAGTTCCTCAACGGCTCGGCCCTGGAGAAGCTCCCGCAGGACAAGAAGATCGTCCTGCACTGCAAGTCCGGCGCCCGGTCCGCCGAGTGCCTGGCGATCGTCAAGAACGCCGGCTTCTCCGACGCGGTCCACGTGGGCGGCGGCGTGCTGAGCTGGGTCAAGACGGTCGACCCCAGCCTGCCCACCTACTGAGGCGGGTCCGCCCCACCCCGGCCGAACGTGAACGCCCCGCGGAGCACACGCTCCGCGGGGCGTTCGGCGTTTCCCGGAGAAGTCGGGACGGGTACGGCGGCGGCGTCGTCCGGGCGAGCCGGAGGCCGGGAAGGCGTGGCGGGGCGGCGTCACTCGGGGGTGAGCCGGAGGCCGGACCGGGCGACGATGGCCTGGAGGGCGGCCACGTGGGCGAGGTAGGCCTGGCGGCCCCGGGCGGAGAGCTTGAGCCAGGTCCTGGGCCGCTTGCCGACGTATCCCTTGCGGATGTCGACGTATCCCGCGGCCTCCAGGGCGCTGGCGTGCTTGGACAGGACCGAGTCGCTCACCTCGACCTGGTCGCGGACGAACGCGAACTCGGCCTCCTCCGCGGCGGCCAGCAGGGCGACGATCTGCAGCCGCACCGGGGCGTGGATGACCGGGTCGAGACCCATCAGCGACCCCTTTCGAGCTTGTCGGCGATGCGGCGGGAGATCCATCGGGCGAGGATCGGGCCGGTGAGGCCCATGACCGCCGTCATCGCCAGGCAGGCCCAGGTCGCAGCGTAGGGGATGTCCAGTGCGGCCAGGACCAGGGCGAGCGCCACGGCGAAGATGACGAGCGCGATGACCCAGACGAAGTATCCGAGCAGGCCCCCGGCCTCGACGACGCTCTTGTGCGTGCGCATCTTGCCGCTGCGGCCGATCACGATGGAGCAGCCGGTGATGCCGGCCACCGCCAGGACGAGGCCCGCGACCCGCAGGGGCAGCGAGGTGAGGGGGTCGGCGGCGAACTGGATGAGGGTGATGGACAGGCCGATGCCGATGACGAACCACGTGGGGAACCAGGGGGTGGAGCGCACGGCGCGGGCCTGGGTGGCGCGGATGCCGGACAGGGCGCGGGCGGCCTCCTCGGGGGAGAGGTCGGCCTCGCGGGAGGTGTCGTTCACCGGTGCTCCTTCCGTTTCGCTTTCCAATAAGGAAAGTACTTTCTACTTTCCGATGCGTCAAGTACTTTCCATGCGATCGGATCGGAGTGGATCGGAGGTGGCATCCGCTCTCTCGCATTAATGTCGATGGGGTGAACGACGTGCCGGACCGGCGCCGGGTGTGGCCGGCGCTGGTGGCGGCGTCCGCGCTCACCCTGAGCTGCGCGGTCGTGGCCGCAGTCGCAGCGAGCACCGCGGGAGCAGAGCTCACCCGGGGCCCGAGCCCGGGGGAACTGCGCAGGGCGGCCGCCGAGGAGGTGGGCCGCCGCTGGCAGGTCTGGCCCGCGGGCCGGATCTTCCCCGCGCGGGTCCGCTACTCCGCCGAGCAGGGCGGCCAGGAGCAGGCTCGCCGGGTGGGCATCTCTCCCGAGACCCGGTGCGACCGGGCCGTGGACGCCAGGCTGAGGGAGCCCCTGCGGCGGGCGGGGTGCAGGGCGATCCTGCGCGCCACCTATCTGGACGCGCTCCAGGCCGTCGTCATCACCGTCGGCGTCGCCGCCTTCCCCGACGACGAGGGCGCCGCCGCGGCCAAGGCGGCGCTGCCCAAGGGCGGGCGCCCCTCGCCGGGGCTCAAGGCGCTGGCCTTCCGCGGCACGGTCACCGACCGCTTCACCGCGGCGGGGCGGCAGACCTCCTCGGCTCGCAGGAGCGGGCCGTACCTCGTCATGATCACCATCGGTCAGACGGACGGCCGCCCGGCGAAGGCCACCGGGGAGCAGCGGCCGACCATGTTCGCCTTCGCCGACGACATCGCCGCGCAGATCCTCGCCGGCGTGTCCACCCCCGTTCCGCCCGACTGCTCCTCCGAGGAGTGGCGGTGCTGAGGCGTCTGGCCGTCGTGGCGCCGGCGGCTCTTCTCGCCCTGTCCCTGACCCCGCCCGCCCACGGTGACGACGTCCGCGAAGGTCAGCGGCAGGTGCTGCAGACCCTGGGCCTCCCGCAGGCGTGGCGGATCTCCGAGGGCGAGGGCGTGACCGTCGCGGTGCTCGACTCCGGGGTGGACGCGGTGCACCGCGACCTGGTGGGCTCGGTGGCCGAGGGCCGGGACTTCACCGAGGGCGCCAACCCGCCGGGAGTGGAGCCGCTGCGGCTGCACGGCACCTACATGGCCTCGCTCATCGCCGGGCACGGACACGGTCCGGGCGGCGCGGACGGGGTGATCGGGGTCGCCCCCAGGGCCAGGATCCTGTCGGTACGGGTGATCCTGGAGGACGAGGAGGCCGGCTTCCGCGAGTTCAACGCCTCCGAGCGGTTCGAGAACGTGGTGGCCAAGGGCATCAGGTACGCCGTGGACCGCGGCGCCGACGTGATCAACATGTCGATCTCCAAGGATCTGGCGACCCGGGAGGAACGTGCGGCGGTCCGCCACGCCATCTCCAAGGGCGTGGTGCTCGTCGCGGCGGCGGGCAACGACGGGGCGGACAGGCGGGACGCCGACGGGCACGCCCCGTACTCCTATCCGGCCTCCTTCCCCGGCGTGGTCTCGGTCGCGGCGACCGACGGGGGCATGCGCCGGGCGTCGTTCTCCAACTCCAACTCCTCGGTCCTGGTGGCGGCTCCGGGGGTGGACATCCTCGGCGCGGGACCCGGCGACGAGTACTGGGTCGGCCGCGGCACCTCGCAGGCGACCGCCCTGGTCTCCGGGGTCGCCGCCCTCATAAAAGCGAAATATCCGAAAATGTCGCCCGCCCTGGTCGTGCAGGCGCTCACCGCCGGGGCGACCCGCAAGCCCGCGGGCGGATACGACACCGGTACGGGGTTCGGCATCGTCAACGCCGGCCGGGCGCTCGCCGAGGCCGCCAGGATCTCCCGGCACACCCACACCGCCCGCGAGGGCGACGCCCAGGACCCCGACCGCCCGCTGGGCGGACCGGCCGGACCGGTGCAGGTGGTCCACCGCGACCAGCGCAGGATCGCCCTCTACGGAGGGGTGGCCGTGGCTGCCGGATCCGTGGCGGCCGTCTCCCTCGTGGTGATCATGGTCATCGTCCGCCGCGTGCGCAGGGTGAGGATATAAATACACTCCGGATATGGGGTGTCGGACTCCCGGGACGTAGCATCGAAGTATGTCGCAGCCCGGGAGGTCACAGGAGCCGCGCCGGCGCCTGCAACCCTCGACGCCGCGCGCCCGCGGCTGGCCCCCCGCGGGGTCGCGCGCCGCGCGGATCGGGCCGGACGGGAACGGGGCGTCGCAGGACGAAAGTCCCCGGAGCGGATCGCCGCCGGGCGGGACGCGCAAGGGCGCGCCGACACCGGGCGCCGAGGGGGGCGCCTCGCCGGGACGCGCGTTCCGCGGGTCCTCCGCGACCGGGCTCCCCGGGGCCACGCGCAGGCGCCGCGCGTCCGCCCCGCCGGCCGGGGCCCGCAGGGCGCGGGTCCGTCCGTGGCCGGCGGCGAACCGCAGGCAGCCCGGGGCCGACCGCGCCGAGGTGATGGCGCTCGAGCAGGGCATCCGGCTGCGCACGATCTTCCTGCTGCTGATGGGGACCATCCTGGCCATCGCCACGACCGACGTGCTGTCCGGCTCCGTCGGGCTGCTGCGCGAGACCGCCGCGCGCCCGCTGACCGCCGCGGAGCAGAACCTCTACGTCCAGGAGGACATCGCCAGGCGCTGGCACACCTGGCCCACGACGCTGGTCTTCCCCGGTGAGCTGGAGTACATCGGCCTCGGCCGCACCCAGCAGTACGCCCGCCGGGTCGGCATCGCCCCCGAGATCCCCTGCCGGGCCGGGACGGACGCCGCGGTGGGGGCCATCCTGTCCGAGAACGGCTGCCGCACCCTGCTGCGGGCCACCTACGTCGACCAGACGTCCACCTTCGCGATCACCGTGGGCGTCGCCGTCATGGAGGACGCCGACAAGCGCCGGGCGGCGACCGGGCAGCTGGCGACCGACGACCGGGTCGGAGTGCGGCCGGTGGCCTTCCCCGGCACCGCGACCGAGCTGTTCGGAGCGGCCCAGCGCCAGCGCAACGCCTGGGTCGGGGTCGGTCCGTACATCGTCTTCTCCACCGCCGGATACACCGACGGCCGCACCCGCGAGGCGGTGGCCCAGGAGGAGATCCTGCACAGCGAGCTGTGGCCGGCGGCCCAGGCGGTCGCCGGTCGCATCGCCCGCGCCCTGGGCGCCGAGCCCGCCGTACCGCGCTGCACCCAGGGGAACGTGTGCTGAGCCGGCGGGGGAGACGGGGGAGGAAGGCGCCGTCGGCGGTCCCGGCCGTCCTGCTGACCGTGTTCCTGACCGCGCTCTCCGTGACCGCGGCGCCCCCGGCCGTCGCGGACGAGATCCGGGACGAGCAGCGGTGGGTGCTGGACGCGCTCAACGTCGAGGAGGCCTGGAAGGTCACCCGGGGAGCCGGGGTCACCGTGGCCGTGGTGGACGGCGAGGTCGACGGCGAGGTCGCCGAGCTGCGCGGCAGGGTCGTCCCCGGGCCCGGGATGGGGACGCAGGCCGCCGGCGACGAGCGGCTCTCCGGCATGCGCCACGCCACCGCGATGGCCTCCCTCATCGCCGGGGCGGGCAAGGGCGGCGACGACGGCCTGCTCGGGGTCGCCCCCGAGGCGCGGATCCTGTCCCTGCCGCTGAACTTCGAGGAGCGCGAGGACGTCCCCGAGGCGGACCAGCGCACGCTCCGGGGCAGCCCGGTGGCCCGGGCGATCCGCTACGCCGCCGACCACGGGGCGCAGGTGATCAGCATGTCGCTGGGCGCGTACGGCCCGCACCGCGCCGAACGCGAGGCGGTCTCCTACGCCCTGTCCAAGGGGGTGGTGCTCATCGCCGCCGTGGGCAACGAGGGCGGCGAGGAGTACTCCACGACCCACCGGACCTCCTACTGGAACTTCCCGGCCGGATACCCGGGGGTCGTCGGGGTGGGCGCGGCCGACCGGTTCGGCCAGCCCGCGGTCTTCAGCAGCGACAACCTGTCGGTCCTGGTCTCCGCGCCGGGTGTGCAGGTCCCGGTGGTGCTCCCCGGCGGGAAGTACGCGAACTCCGACGGGACGAGCGTGGCGACCGCCCTGGTGGCCGGGGTGGCCGCGCTCATCAAGGCGAAGTACCCGGACATGACGCCGCAGCAGGTGTCGCGGGCCCTGACCTCCACAGCCGGCTTCACCCCCGGCGCCGGTTACGACGAGCACGTCGGGTTCGGCGTGGTGGACGCCGGGGCGGCGCTGGCCAGGGCCGGGGAGCTGGCGGGCGTCGCGTCCCCGCCTCCGGTGGCCGACGGCCGGCACTTCGGCGGGGGCCCGCTCCCCGAGGAGCCGGCCCCGCCCGGGGCCGACCCGTTCCTCCTGTGGCTGTACGGCGCCGGCCTCGCCCTGGGCGTGCTCGCCTTCGTCGGGGCCGTGGTGGTCCTCAACCGCAAGTCCGGGGTCAGATCGGCGGCCGGGACCGGGCCGGACACGGGATTCGGCGCCGAGGGACGCGTGTGACGCGATTCGAGCGCGGTTTGGACACTGTTCGGACGCGGTCGGCCCGATGATGCCTTTACCGCTCCGGGAGCCGGTCGAGGTTCGCTAATGTCCCGCCCATGGGGTACGAGTTGCGAGTGGAGCGCCAGGCGCCTCTCTCCTTCGCGGAGCTCGCGAATGTGCTCGGGCGTGCGGGCTTCGAGTTCCGTGGCTCGCCGGAGTCCGGAGAGGTCCTCGCGCGCCACGGCGAGGGGGTCCACGCCGTCGCCGTCTGGGACGGCGCGCTGTCCGGCGCGCCCGGGTCCGACTGGCAGGTGGCCCAGCTCGCGCGGGTCTCGGGCCTGCTCGGGGCCCGGCTGGTCGGGGAGGACGGGGAGTCCTACGCGATCCGCGACGGCGTCGTCGAGCAGACGGGCGACCAGGCGGCCTACGAGTTCGGGCGGCTGGAGGAGATCCTCGCGGCCGGGCCCGCCGCGTGGAGGGCCTGAGCGCCGGGGACGCGGGGAGCGCTGGGGAGACTCCATGAGAGACGCCGCGGAAGACACAGTGGACGACACAGCGGAAGACGCCGTGGACGACACCGCGCAGGACACGGGGGAGGACGTCGCGGAGGACGCGGGGTCGCGGGGGCACCCGAATCCCTACGCCGAGCTGGTGCTCGACGTGGTCGAGCGCATCCCGCGCGGAAAGGTGATGTCCTACGGCGACGTCGCCGAGTATCTCGGCTCCGGCGGTCCGCGTCAGGTCGGCAGAGTCATGTCGACGTGGGGCGGCGGCGTTCCGTGGTGGCGGGTCGTGCACGCCGACGGCACCCCGCCTCCCGGCCATGAGCAGCGGTGTCTCGCCCGATGGCGGGAGGAGGGGACCCCGCTGAGGGGCTCCCGGGCGGATATGAGATCCGCGAGATGGGATGGACAGTCGGAAAGTAGCGCTTAACCGGCTCCCCGGTCCCACTAACATGGCGTGGGACGGACAGCGTCTGCCCGAAAGGCGGTGCCTCCCCCATGGCCACCGGCGTCTCACCCGCGCGAGCGAGCGGCGATGCCGTCGCCGAGCGTCTGCGGATCGTCCAGGATCTCTGCGACCGGGGGGAGCCCCTGTCAGCGATCATGGAGGCGCTGACCGCGGGAGGCCTGACCCCCGCGCAGCGCAAGCGGTT
The DNA here is from genome assembly GCF_016863175.1 of Paraplanobispora siamensis. GTDB lineage: Bacteria > Actinomycetota > Actinomycetes > Streptosporangiales > Streptosporangiaceae > Planobispora > Planobispora siamensis. The sequence goes on along the minus strand of NZ_BOOJ01000019.1, from coordinate 41,219 downwards.
CGACGCCGAAGTCCTCGCCGGTCCACTCGGTTCCAGGATGGACATCGCGGTCAAGCGCGGCGCCGCCCGCCGCCGCGAGTTCCTCACGGTCGTCAAGCCCTACGTGACCGGGGTGGACCCCAAGGTCAAGCTCGATCTCCCGGTGGCCCGCCGGCTGGCCTTCCACCTGGTCGAGCACCGCGACATCGAGGAGCTGGCCGAGAGCGACGCGCTGCAGCAGCTGGTCACCGCCGCCGCCGAGCCGTCCCGGCGCGTCAGGAAGAAGATGCGCTGGTACGCCGACCTTCCGCTGCGCGACGAGCTTCCCGAGTCGCTGTACCGGCTGCGCGCCGCCGACCTCATCCCGGTGACGCAGGTCGAGGAGATCACCTGGGAGAACGGCCGGCTGCGGGTCAGCGGCCACGCCTATCTGGCGGGGCTGTCGGTCCGGAGCCGCCGCTTCAACCGGGCGACCGTCGTGCTGCGCGGCCCCCGCTGGCTGCCCCCGGTGCGCCTGCGCACCCGCCGGGTCCACCACCCCGAGGCGACGTACGGCGCCCGCGAGGCGGGCTGCAACTACGACTGGTCGGGCTTCACGGCCGAGCTGAACCCCTCGGCGCTGCGGTGGCGCGCCGCCCTGCGGGCCGTCGTCCGCGGCGGCAAGCGGCTGCTGCGCCGCCGCGCCACGGTGCGCGACACCACCACCTGGCGCGCCGAGATCGTGATCTGGAGCCGCGGCGCCCGCGCCGTCGGCCTGCTCCGCGGGCCCTCCAGCGGACGGACCGAGCGTCCCCGGGGCACCGAGCTCCGCAAGGGCTGGTGGGTGCGGCCGGTCTGGACCTCCGACCGCGCCCTGCAGGTCGTGCTCCAGCCCACCCGGGCCGAGCTGACCGGGGTGCGGCTGGAGGGCGAGCGGCTGGAGCTGACGGTGTTCCTGCCGGACCGGCGCTTCGCCAAGGGGCACGCGCGGCTGGACGGCCACCGCATCGCCGCCGACTTCACCCCGGGGCCGAAGGGCACCGAGGTCGTCGTCCCGCTGGCCGTGTCGTCGCTCCTGCAGGAGCGCGACGGCGGCAGGCTCTGGATCGAGCCCAAGGGCGACCCGGCGGCCCCCGTCATGCTCGGGTCCGCCGAGGAGAGCCGCTCGATCATCGGCGAGCGGGAGATCACGGTGCTGGGCGACCGGCGCGACCGCGTGATGGTCTCCGCGCACCGGGTCCGCCCGGTCGTCTCCCGGGCGGTCTGGGGCGAGGACGGCACGCTCCTGCTCGAAGGGTCCTACCCCGGCTCGGGGCCGGCGGAGCTGACGCTGCGCCACCGCACCGGGCTGATCTACGCCACGCGGATGGAGCGCGACGGCGAGAGCTTCTCGGTGCGCCTGGCCCCGGCCGCGATGCCCCGCTTCGGGGAGACGGTCCCGCTGGGCGGCGGCAACTGGAGCATCGCGGCCCGCGAGGAGTCCGGCGAGATCGTCCCGATCCGGATGGACCACGCCGCCCTCGACGACCTGGACGAGAGCCCGAAGGTCGTCGACGGCCGCGAGTACCGCCTGATCTCCACCCGGTTCGACGTGCCGGTGCTGGCCGTCGCCGAGGACCGGCCCGACGACGAGAAGGGCCCCGGCGGGCTGTACGCCCTGCAGCGCTCGTTCTACCCGGCCGAGCGCTCCCGCGACCTGAACGACGCGACGGTCTACGTCGCCTACGACGGGCGGCAGTACGAGGGCAACGTCCGGGCGGTCTACGAGGAGCGGGTACGGCGCGGCGACGACCGCGAGCACATCTGGATCGTCAAGGACGGCGCGTTCACGCCGCCGGGGTCGGCGGAGCTCGGGTTCGGCGACGTCCGGCCGACCGTGGTGCGCGCGGGCAGCCGCGAGCACTACGCGGCGCTCGCCCGCTCGCGGTACGTGGTGACCAACGCCTTCCTGCCGCCGTGGTTCCGGGCGCGCGAGGACCAGGCGGTCGTGCAGACCTGGCACGGCAGCCCACTCAAGCGCATGGGCAACGACCTGCCGCACATGTCCCGCGACCCGAAGCCGCCGGCCTGGCACCGGCAGGCCGTCGAGGTGCGCGGCTGGGACCTGCTGGTCTCGCAGAGCGCGTGGGCCACTCCGATCCTGCGCAAGGCCTTCGGCTACCAGGGCGAGGTCCTGGAGAGCGGATACCCGCGCAACGACGTGCTGGCCTCCCCGGACCGGGAGGAGCTGGCGGCGCGGGTGCGCGCGCGGCTCGGCATCGCCGAGGGCGTCCGGCTGGTGCTGTACGCGCCGACCTACCGCGACTACGACCGCAAGAACGCCTCGCTCAAGCTGAACCTGGCCGAGGCGCGGCGGGTGCTCGGCTCCGACCACGAGTTCCTCATCAGGGGGCACTCGATGCAGGCCTCGCCCAACGTGCCCCGGGGACTGGGACACGACGTCACGACATATCCGGATATGGCGGATCTGTTGCTGGTGGCGGACGTGCTGATCACGGATTACTCGTCCGTCATGTTCGACTTCGCCGCGACCGGGCGGCCGATCCTGCTGTTCACCTACGACCTGCAGCGCTACTCGTCCAAGCGCGGCCTCTATCTCGACCTGGAGGCCGAGGGCCCCGGCCCGCTGCTGTCCACCGGCGCCGACGTGATCGAGGCGATCCGGACCATCGACCAGGTGGCCGCCGCCAACGCCGACCGCTACGAGAACTTCAGGCGCACCTACGCGCCCCGTGACGACGGCAAGGCCACCGCCCGCCTGGTCGACCACGTCTTCCCGTCCTGACCTGCCGTTCCCGTCCCGGCCTCCGGCCCTCCCGCGGCGGATCCCGCCGCGGGAGGTTCCCCTCCCCGGGATCGCGATGATCTGATGCGCACATGAGATGGCGCATGCTCCCCGCCGCGCTGGCCGCGGCGGCGGTCCTGGCCACCGGTGCGTGCTCCGGCGACGGCGCGACCGCGTCGCCGAGCGGGACCTGGCACAGCCTGGTGCCCCTGCCCGCCGAGGTCGCCTACCGCGGGGCCGGCTTCACGATCGGCCGCGACACCGCGATCGCGGCGCCGCCGGAGGCCGGGCGCGCGGCCGGGCACCTGGCGGCGGCCGTACGGCGGGCGACCGGGTGGGCTCCGCGGATCGGCCGGGAGGGGGAGATCCGCCTGGAGCTGACCGGGGAGCGGCCGGGCGCGTCCGGCCGGGGGGAGTCCCCCGGGAACCCGGGCGCGGCCGGAAGGGGGGACCCCTCCGCGGACGGGCCGGTCGTCGGCGACCCCGGCGCCGAGGCGTACGAGCTGACCGTGGACCGGGACGGGGTCAGGGTGCGGTCCGGTACGCCGGTCGGGCTCTTCCGGGGGGTGCAGACGCTCGCCCAGCTCCTGCCGGGGGACGGCGCGACCCTGCCCGGCGTGCGGATCGCCGACCGGCCGCGGTTCGCCTGGCGCGGCGCGATGCTGGACGTCGCCCGGCACTTCTTCACCGTCGAGGAGGTCGAGCGGTACATCGACCTCGTCTCGGCCTACAAGATCAACGTGCTGCACCTGCATCTCAGCGACGACCAGGGCTGGCGGCTGGCCGTCGCGGGGCGGCCCGAGCTGACCGCGGTCGGCGGGGCCACCGAGGTGGGCGGCGGGCCCGGGGGCTTCTACACCGAGCAGGACTACCGGCGGATCGTCGCCCACGCCCGCGAGCGCTACGTCGAGATCGTGCCCGAGATCGACATGCCCGGCCACACCGCCGCGGCACTGGCCGCCGACCCCGCGCTCAGCTGCGACGGCAGGCGGCGCAGGCCGTACACCGGGATCGCCGTCGGCTTCAGCGCGCTGTGCGTGGGCCGGCCCGCCGTCGACCGCTTCCTCGTCGACGTGATCGCGACGATGGCCCGGCTGACGCCCGGCCCCTACCTGCACATCGGCGGCGACGAGGTGGAGACGCTCTCGCAGGAGCAGTACAACGACCTGATCGAGCGGGCGCAGGAGCTGGTCAGGGCCGCCGGCAAGCGGATGGTCGGCTGGCAGGAGATCGGCGGCGCGCGGCTCGCCCCCGACAGCGTCAGCCAGTACTGGCAGACCGGCCGCACCCCCGACGACGTCCACCGCGCCGTACGGCGGGGCGCGAAAGTGATCATGTCTCCGGCGTCCCGGGTCTATCTGGACATGAAGTACGACGACGAGACCCGGCTCGGGCTGGAGTGGGCCGGGCTCATCGAGGTCGAGGACGCCTACGGCTGGGACCCGGCCGAGCTGGTCGACGGGGTGGGGGACGACCGCGTGCTCGGGGTGGAGGCCCCGCTGTGGACCGAGACCGCCGAGACGATGGACGACCTGGAGTATCTGGCCTTCCCCCGGCTGCCCGCGGTCGCCGAGGTGGCCTGGACGCCGCAGGAGTCGAGGGACTTCGGCGACTTCGCGGCCCGCCTGGCCGGGCACGGGCCCCGGTGGGCCGAGCTGGGTGTGGACTTCCACCGTTCACCGGCGGTGACCTGGCCGAACTGATCTCCCGTCATGCCATACCCGCCGACTCGGCACGATCATTGCCCGGGATCTGGTGGAATTGCGAGTTGTGAGTGGTCAGGGCTGGCGGCTGGTGCGTCGCGGGGATACGGGGAGGGCCGTTGCCCCCGTGCTCGACGAGCATCAGCGGGCGGTGGTGACCCATGAGAGCGGCCCCCTGCTGGTCCTGGCGGGCCCGGGCACCGGAAAGACCACCACGATCGTGGAGACCGTGGTGGACCGCGTGGAGCGCCGGGGGGCGGATCCCGAGCGGGTGCTCGTCCTGACCTACAGCCGCAAGGCCGCCGACGAGCTGCGCGAGCGGATCACCGGCCGGCTGCGCCGTACCACCAGGACGCCGCTCGCCCTCACCTTCCACAGCTACGCCTACGCCCTGCTGCGCCGCGAGGCGGTGCTGGCCGGGGACCTGCCGCCCCGGCTGCTGACGGCCCCCGAGCAGCTGCTGGAGATCCGCCGCCTGCTCCTGGGCGAGCTGGAGGACGGCGCGCTCCACTGGCCCGAGGACATGCGCGAGGCGCTCAAGACCCGCGGCTTCGCCCAGGAGCTGCGCGACTTCATCGCCCGCGCCTCCGAGCGGGGCCTGGACGGGGAGGGCCTGGTCGAGCTGGGCCGCCGCCACGGCCGCGTCGACTGGATCGCGGCCGGGCGCTTCGCCGACCGCTACCAGGCCCGCTTCGACCTGGACCTGGAGCCGGTGCTCGACTACGCCGAGCTGATCCGGGCCGCCGGAGCCCTGCTCACCGATCCGGACGTGCGGCTGCGCGAACGGTCGGCCTACGACGTCGTCCTCGTGGACGAGTACCAGGACACCGACCCCTCCCAGGAGTTCCTGCTGGCGCAGCTGGCCGGGGAGGGCCGCGACCTGATCGCCGTCGGCGACCCCGACCAGTCGATCTACGGCTTCCGCGGCGCCGACGTGCACGGGATCATGGGGTTCCCCGACCGGTTCCGCGACGCCGACGGCCGCCGGGCGCCGATCGTCGCGCTGCGCGTGTGCCGCCGCAGCGGCCCGGGGCTGCTGACCGCCACCCGCCGCGTGGCCGCCCGCCTGCCCGCCGTCCCCGGCGGGGCCGCCCACCGCGACCTGACGCCCCTGCCGGAGGCCGAGCACGGCACCGTCCGGGTGGTGGTGGCCGACAGCCCCACCCAGGAGGCGGCGATCGTCGCCGACACCCTGCGCCGGGCCAACCTGCTCGACGGCGTGCCCTGGTCGCGGATGGCCGTGCTGGTCAGGTCGGCGACCCGGCAGACGCCGCTGCTGCGCCGGGCGCTGGTCGCGGCCGGGGTGCCGGTCGTGGTGGGCGGCGGCGAGGTGCCGCTGTTCCAGGAGCCGGGCGTGCGGCCGCTGATCCGCCTGATCCAGGTGGCCATGCACCCCGACACCCTCGACGAGGGCGTGGCCGAGGAACTGCTGACCGGGGCCCTGGGCGGCACCGACATGATCGGGGTGCGCCGCCTGCGCCGCGCGCTGCGCATCGCCGAGCACGAGGCGATGGCGCTGCCGGTGGAGCTCGACGGCGAAGCGGGCGAGAGCGGCGAAGCGGGCGAGAGCGGCGAAGCCGGTGAAAACGGTGAAGGCGGCGGGCCGGGCGCGGCCGAGGCCTCCGGTGACGGGACGGCCGACGGCGGGACCCGGAACTCCGCGGCGCCCGGTGGTGAGGCCTCCGGCGACGGGACCCGGGATCCCGAGGCGGCCGGGCGAGGGGCCTCCGACGAGCCGGCCGGCACGCGACCGGATCCCCGTACGGCGGCCGCCCGGGAGCGCCGGGCCCGGATGGAGGCGCGGGAGCGCGCGGCCCCGGCGGAGAGCGGTGACCTCGACGATCTCGACGAGGCCGGGGACGCCGATGACGCTGAGGACACCGGGGACACCGGGGACGCCGCGGAGGCCGTACTCCCGATGGGCGTCGGTGATCCGGACGAGGCGGGGGACCTGGCGCTGTCCGCCTCCCACCGCTCCCGCCCCGGCGAGCCGAGGTCGTCGGGCGAGCTGCTCATCGCGGCGCTGAAGGACGCCCGGGAGCTGGTCCGGGTCGACCCGCACGTGGCCCTGCCCGCCGAGCGCGTGGCCCGGCTCATCGCCGCCGCCACCGAGGCCGTACGGCAGGGCGGCACGGCCGAGGACGTCCTGTGGGCCGTCTGGGACGCCACCGGGCTCGCCGCCAAGTGGAGCGAGACCAGCGCCGCGGGCGGGCACCGGGGACGGCAGGCCGACCGCGACCTGGACGCCGTGGTGGCGCTGTTCGACTACGCCGCCAGGTTCGTCGACCGGCTGCCCCACGCGGGCGTCGACGTGTTCGTGGAGGACCTGATCGCCCAGGAGATCCCCGGCGACTCCCTGGCGGCGCGGTCGCCCGAGGGCGACTCCGTGCGCATCATGACCGCCCACCGGTCCAAGGGCCTGGAGTGGGACGTCGTGGTCGTCGCGGGCGTGCAGGAGGGCACCTGGCCCGACCTGCGGCTGCGCGGAACCGTCCTGAGCACCGACGACATGGTCGCCCGGGCCGAGGGCTCCGAGCACGAGAACCCCGCCGCGGTCAGCGCCGCGCTCGCCTCCCAGCTGCTGGCCGAGGAGCGCCGCCTGTTCTACGTGGCCGCGACCAGGGCCAGGAAGAAGCTCGTCGTCACCGCCGTGGGAGGCGAGGACGTCGAGGAGCGGCCCTCGCGCTTCCTGACCGAGCTGGTGCCGGGTTCGGGCGAGGAGACGGCCGTCCTCGACGAGCGGTCCCGCTGGCTGAGCATGTCCGCCCTGGTGGCCGACCTGCGCTCGGCGGTGTGCGACCCGACCAGGCCGGAACCGCTGCGCAGGGCCGCGGCCGGGCACCTGGCCCGGCTGGCCGCCGCCGGGGTGCAGGGCGCCCACCCCGACGAGTGGTACGCCCTCACGCCGATCTCCGACGACCGCCCGCTCGGCTGGCCCGACGACACCGTGCGCATCTCACCCTCGGCCGTGGAGAGCTTCAGCAAGTGCGGCCTGCGCTGGCTGCTGGAGACCTCCGTGGGCGCGAGCGGCACCGACATGGCCCGTGGCCTGGGCACGGTCATCCACGCCCTGGCCGTGCTCGCCGCGACCGGCATGCCCACCGAGGAGACTCTGGGCAAGCGCCTCGACGAGGTCTGGAACGAGCTGGACTTCGGCGGCGTCTGGTACAACCGCAAGCAGCGCCGGGTCGCCGAGAAGATGATCGCCAGGTTCGTCCGCTGGCACCAGGAGAACCCCCGCGAGCTGGTCGGCATCGAGGAGTCCTTCATCGCCACGGTCTCCGAGGGCGTCCAGATCAAGGGCCGCGTCGACCGGGTCGAGCGCGACGGCGAGGGCCGGGCCGTGATCATCGACATCAAGACCGGCGGCACCAAGCCCTCCGACGCCGACCTCGACCGTCACCCCCAGCTCGGCGTCTACCAGCTCGCCGCGCTGCTGGGCGCCTTCGAGCGGCACGGCATGACCGAGCCCGGCGGCGCCGCCCTGGTCCAGGTGGGCAAGGCGGCGGGCAAGGACGCCAGGGAGCAGGCCCAGCGCCCGCTCTCGGAGGACGACGACCCCGGCTGGGCCCGTGACATGGTCGACACCGTGGCGCTGGGCATGTCCGGCCCCTTCTTCCAGGCCAAGGTGAACGACGGCTGCCGCACCTGCGCCGCCCGGGCCAGCTGCCCGGTCAACGACAGCGGGGGCCAGGTGTGCTGAGCCGTACTACCCTGGACCGTCCCGGCACGGGCGGAGCGGCGGGCCGTACGACTCCCCATCGTGCCGTCTCCGGACGCCCGGACGGAGGCACAGACGGAGGTCCAGACGGAGGCATGGTGTGCTGAGCCCGATCCAGCTCGCGGCGGAGCTGGGCATCCTTCCCCCGACCCCCGAACAGGCCGCGGTCATCGAGGCCGGTCTCGAACCGATGGTCGTGGTGGCCGGAGCCGGGTCCGGCAAGAGCGAGACGATGGCCGGGCGGGTCGTCTGGCTGGTCGCCAACGGCCTGGTCCGGCCCGAGCAGGTGCTCGGCCTGACCTTCACCAGGAAGGCCGCCAGCGAGCTGTCGCACCGCGTCCGCGAGCGGCTCAACGCCCTGGGCACCGGGGTCCCCGCGGACATGCTGGCGGGCGAGCCGACGATCTCGACCTACCACGCCTACGCCGCCAGGCTGGTCACCGACCACGCCCTGCGCGAGGCGCTGGAGCCCACCATGCGGCTGATCACCCCCGCCGTGGCCTGGCAGCTCGCCGGGCGGGTCGTCAGCGGCTACGACGGATCGATGGAGCAGATCGAGTGGAGCCCGGCCACCGTCACCCGCGCGGTGCTGGAGCTGGCCGGGGAGCTGGCCGAGCACCTGCGCGAGCCGGCGGACGTGCGGGAGGTGGGCGCCTGGCTCGCCGAGCGGTACGCCGCGCTGCCCGGCTCGCCGATCGTGGCCCAGCGCAAGCCCCTGGCCGTGCAGAAGGCCAGGGAGCAGCTGCTGCCGCTGGTGGAGGCCTACAACCGGCTCAAGCGCAGGCGCGAGGTCGTCGACCACGGTGACCAGATGGCCCTGGCCGCCCGGATCGCCAGCAAGCACCCGGAGGTCGGGGAGCTCGAACGCAGCCGGTTCGCCGTCGTCCTGCTGGACGAGTACCAGGACACCAGCCACGCCCAGCTCGTCCTGCTGCGCTCGCTGTTCGGCAACGGGCACCCGGTGACCGCCGTCGGCGACCCCTGCCAGTCCATCTACGGCTGGCGCGGGGCCTCGGCCGGGAACCTCACCCGCTTCCCGCGCGACTTCAGGACCGCCTCGGGGGAGCTCGCCCAGGTCCGGCAGCTGTCGGTCAGCTTCCGCAACGGCGACGCCGTGCTCGACGTCGCCGCCCGGGTGCAGATCCCGCTGCGGATGGAGGCCCGCGAGGTGCCGGTGCTGGTGCCGGGCGGCAACCGGGTCGAGCGCGGCCGGGTGGTGACCGCCTTCCACGAGACGGCCGAGGACGAGGCGCAGTGGATCGCCCGGGAGATCTCCCGGCTGCTGGGCGGCGACACCGCGCCGGACGGCCTGCCGTGGGGCGAGGGCGAGCGCAAGAAGGCCAAGCAGAGCATGTGGGGCGGCCCGCAGTGCCTGCAGCCCCACGACGTGGCGATCCTGGCCCGCAAGCGCTCGCAGTTCCCCGCGCTGCGCCGGGCGCTGGAGGACCGGGGCATCCCGGTCGAGGTGGTCGGCCTGGGCGGTCTGCTCACCGTGCCCGAGGTCGCGGACATCGTGGCCACCCTGCGCGTGCTCTACGACCCGACGGCCGGCGACGCCCTGGTCCGGCTGCTGTCCGGCCCCCGCTGGCGGATCGGCCCGGCCGACCTGAAGGAGCTGGGCGAGCGGGCCCGCGAGCTGAACCGGGAGACCCGCGAGGACGCGTCCCCGGTCTCCGATCCGCTGGACCAGGTCGTCGCCGACCTCGCCGAGGAGCGCGGCAGCCTGGTCGACGCCCTGGACGAGCTGCCCGACCGCCCCGAGTGGCAGGACCGGTTCTCACCGGCGGCGCGGGTACGGCTGCTCGCCATGGCCCAGGAGCTGCGGACGCTGCGCGCCCACGCCGGCCAGCCGCTGCCCGACCTGATCGTCGAGGTCGAGCGCCGCCTCGGCCTGGACATCGAGGTGGCGGCCCGCCACGCGGCCGTCGGGGCGTTCGCCGCCCGGGCCGACCTGGACGCCTTCCTCGACGCCGCCGCCCGTTTCGCCGGGGACTCCGAGGACCCGACGCTGGGCGCGTTCCTGGCGTTCCTGAAGGCGGCCGACGAGGAGGAGAACGGCCTGGACTCCGGGCGGGTGGGCGAGAGCAACAGCGTGAAGCTGATGACCGTGCACGCCTCCAAGGGCCTGGAGTGGCCGGTCGTGGTCGTGCCCGGCATGTCCCAGGCGCTGTCGAAGACCGGCGGCCTGGCCGTCGGCACGATCTTCCCCGCCCGGCCGATGGTCAGCCCCAGGTGGACGGAGAACCCGCGGCGGCTGCCGTACCCGCTGCGCGGCGACGCCTCCGACCTGCCCGCGCTGACCGGGCTGGCCAAGGAGGAGCTCGCCGACTTCGACGAGCGCTGCCGCGACCGCGACCTGATGGAGGAGCGGCGGCTGGCCTACGTCGCCGTCACCCGCGCCCACTATCTGCTGGTCGCCTCCGGCTACCGCTGGGGCACCGCGGCCAAGCCCCTGGAGCCGTCGGACTTCCTGCTGGAGATCCGCGACACCTGCGGCCGGGTGGCCACCTGGGCCCCCGAGATCGAGGAGGGCGCCACCAACCCCCTGCTGGACGAGCCCGCCGAGACCACCTGGCCGGTCACCCCCGAGGGCGCCCGCTACGAGTCCATCGTCGACGGCGCCTTCCTCGTCGAGGCCGCCCTGACCGACTTCGCCGCCCAGGCCGCCACTCCCGAGACGCCCGCCGAGGAGACCCCCGCGACACCCGCCGGGGAGGCCTCTGCGCCGGACGCGCCGGACGCGCCGGACGCCGCCTCCTCCGGTGCGCGGGTCCCCGCTGCGGAGACCGGCGCGCCCGCTGCCGGGGCGGGCGAGGCGGGGGCCGAGCCCGGGAGCGAGGGGGACCGGTTGCCGGCGGAGCTGCGCGGGTGGGACCGGGAGCGGGCCAAGGCCTGGGAGCGGGACACCGAGCTGCTGCTGCGCGAGCGGGAGCGCAACCGGCGGCGCGGCGGCAAGGAGGTCGAGCTGCCCACCCACCTCACCGTGTCGTCCCTGGTCACCCTGGCCGCCGACGCCAAGGCCCTGGCCCGCCAGATCCGCCGTCCCGTCCCCAGGAAGCCCGCCCCCCTGGCCCGGCGGGGCACCTCCTTCCACGAGTGGCTGGAGTCCCGCTGGGGCCAGCAGCGCCTCCTCGACGAGATGGAGCTGCCCGGCGCCGGGGACGAGGCCGAGGGCATGGCGGACTTCGACGGCGCCGGAGCCCGGCTGGCCGAGCTCCGGGAGAGGTTCGAGGAGAGCGAGTGGGCGGGCCGCGAGCCCCTCGACGTCGAGGTCCCGTTCGAGACGATGATCGCCGACCGGCTGGTCCGCGGCCGGATGGACGCCGTCTTCCAGACGCCGGACGGAGGCTACGAGGTCGTCGACTGGAAGACGGGCAGGCGCCCCACGGGCAAGGCCGCCGACGCCGCCGCGGTGCAGCTGGCCGCCTACCGCCTGGCCTGGTCCCACCTGGCTGACGTCCCCCTCGACCGGGTGAGCGCGGCCTTCCACTACGTGCGCGCCAACGAGACGGTCCGCCCGGTGAACCTCCTGGACGAGCGGGGGCTGGTCGCGCTCATCGAGTCGGTCCCCGTACTCAGATGACCCCAGGCGTGTCGCGGTACGGCTCCGGCCCGCCGCGTACGGCGGGCCGGAGGGCTCAGACCGGACCCGCCAGCGGGTTGGCCACCGGCACGTAACCGGCCCTGCGGTCGGCCGAGCGCGCCCAGCGCACCGACAGGTTGGCCTTGGCGGGCAGCGGCGCCCCGGCCAGCAGGTCCGACAGCTCGCGCGGCCATCCCCGCCGGGAGGCGTACCCGGCCAGCACGTCCCGGGCGACCGCCCACAGCTCGCGCACCGGCCCGGTCCCGGCGAGCGTGGCGGCGACCTCCGGCAGGTGGTTGACCATCAGGCAGTACAGCACCCGGTTCCAGCCGCCGGCCGCGTCGTAGGTGAGCGCCTCGGCGACCCGGCGCGGGACGCCCGACAGGTCGTGGCGCCCGGCCACGAGCTTGGTCCCCTCCAGGTCGCGGAAGACCGCCTCCACCGGCATGCCGGCCGAGTCCACGCCGACCAGCACGTTCTGCAGATGCGGCTCCAGCACCACGCCGTGCGTCAGGTAGGCGTCCAGCACCGGGAGCGCGACCCGCTCCACGTAGGCCCGCCACCAGCGCACGGGGTCGGCCGCGACGGCCTCGGACACGGTCGGGACGACGCCCGGCAGCCCCGGCGTGGCCAGGGCGCCGCTCAGCAGCGGGGTGACGCCGGGGCGGCAGACCTGCCAGGGGCTCATCCGGACGATCACCCCCAGCCCCTCCAGGAGCCGGGTGCCGAGGTCCGCCGACCGGTAGCCGGGCTCGGGCAGCCAGCGGGTGCCGGGGAAACGCTCGGACAGCTCCCGGAACACCGGGCCCAGCCGGGAGGTCAGCTCGACCGCCCCGGCGAGCTCGTACCAGGAGTTCTTGCGCACGCAGTTGGTGATGCGCACGTCCAGGCTGAACTTCAGGCACCGGTCGACGGCCGGCTCGTAGAGCGTGCGCACCGACGAGGTCGGGACCGCCGGGCGGGAGCCGTACCCCAGGTCGATCAGCCTCCCGTCGGCCAGCGGCGCGGCCAGCTCGGCCGCCAGCAGGTCGAGCTGCCAGGGGTGCGCCGGCAGCGGGGAGTATCCGGGCGGGGCCGTGCCGAGCGCGTCCAGCGCGGCCGTGTCGCCCGCCTGGGCCAGCACGTCGTCGCGGACCCCGAGGATCCGCAGCGGGAAGCTCGCGTGCGCCTCGGGGGCGTAGGCCGCCCAGCCGGCGCCGCCCTCGACGCCGCCCTCGACGTCGTCCACGGCGTCGTCCGGGCTCCCGCCGGGCACGCCGCCGCGCGCCTTCGGGCTGGGGTGGAACGGGTGCCCGAACACCAGCGCCTGCTCGGAGGCCAGCCACGGGTCCGCCGGGGCGGGAGCGTCCCGCCGGGCCCGCAGCAGGGTGGCCATGGCCCGCCGGCTCGCCGCCACCTGGGCCGCGAACTCCTCGTTGCCGCCGCCAAGCTCGGCCTCCACGAGCCGGACCAGCCGTCCGGTGGACAGCGGCTGCCAGCCGTCGCCGTCCAGCCACTCGGGGGAGCCCTCGAAACGCAGCGCGAGACCGCCGTGCGCCCGGACCCGCAGCGGGACGCCCGCCACGCGCAGGAGCACGTACGGCTCCGAGTGCCGGACCTGCCCGCGCGGCCCGGCCACCTCCCTGACGCAGCAGCGCAGCAACGCGGCGAGCGAGGCCTCCTCGGCGACGGCGGCGGGGGAGTCGAGCGCGAGGCTGGTCATGGCGTCCTCTGCGTGGTCACGGGGCGGATGGCCTGAGGGGGATGGCGAAGGTAGTTGGGGCCGCTGGTGCCGTAGAACTTGTTGATGTCGCGCGCCCCGGTGCGGGCCTTGTCGACCAGGGTCCCGGCGGTGACCATCGACTTGCCGACGAGCCGGGCGGCGTCGAGGGTCCTGGCGCGCAGCAGGCGGGCCGTCGGGTCGTCGCCGTAGGGCTCCAGGGCCTCGGCGAGCGTCTCCCGCAGCAGCCGGGCGGCCCGCGGCGCGGGCAGCGCGCCGAACGCGGGGGCGGCGGCGGCCAGGTGGAGGGTGATGGTCACGAAGACGTCGGCCAGCGCGTGCGGGTCGTCGGTCAGCATCCGCTCGTCGGAGAAGTCCGGTACGGCCAGCCCCGCCGCCCGCAGCCGGTCGGGCGAGGCCAGCAGGCCGTCGTTGTCCTTGACCAGCAGCCGCAACGGGCCCTCGCCGAACACCAGGGAGAGGTTCTGCTGGTGGGCCTCCAGCGCCGTGCCGTACCGGACCAGGAGCCGTACGGCGAAGCCGAACAGCAGCCGCAGATACTCGGTGAGCAGCCCGGCCACGTCACCTCCCCACCGGCGGTGGGCGAGCTCCTCGACGACCGTGCCCCCGCCCGGCAGCGGGGCGAGCAGCGCGGCGACCGGCACGGCCTCGCCCGGCGGCAGGCGGCGGACGAGCCAGCCGAGATACTCGTGCCCGGCGTGGGCGTGGGTCTGCTCGTCGGCCAGGAGCACCCCGGGGAACGGCATCGCACGCAGCAGCAGCTCCGCGCGCGCTCCGTCGGCCAGGGTGCCGGGTTTGATCGAGCGCCGGTTGCGCAGCCCGAGGGTGCTGGTGGCCAGCGGCAGCTTCAGGTGCGTGCGCCCGTCGAGCGCGACGGTGCGCATCGACAGGGTGGGCCTGACCGTCACGCCGGGCTCCGGGGCCGGGACGGCCCAGGGGATCTCCCGGACGGCCGGGAGGGTCAGCGGGTGCACGGGGAAGAGCACGTGCGTCCGCGCGAGCTCCCGGGGCAGCCCGGCCGCCGCGAAGCCCTCGGCCGGATCGGCGTCCCGCATCCGCGAGTCCCCGGCGGGACCTCCCGGCGCCGGGGGCAGGGGCGCCCCGGTCACCCGATCCCGGGGCACCGCCGCCCACCGCAGCTCGAAGCTCGGGGCGAACTCCGGCGCGTACGCCGTCAGATCCTCGTCCGTCAGCCCGCTCTTGCACCGCGCCGTCGGATACACCGGATGGTCGACGAAGGCCGCCAGCGCCTCGTAGCGCACGGCGCCCGCGCCCGGCCCGCGGCCCAGGCGCTCCAGGATCTCCTCCGACCGGGCGGCGTGCAGGTCCAGGGCGCGCAGCGCCTCGTGGCACTCGCGGACGAAGGCCTCAACGCCCGTCGCGTCGGCGGTGGGGGCGATCTCCCGCAGGGCGGAGAGCACCTCCTCCAGGCGCAGGTGCTCCTCGGGGGCCACCACGAAGTCCTGGAACGGCGAGCCGGGGACGAGCCGGATGCGGCGCCCGGCGGGCAGGACCAGCGCGACGCCGTCCTTGCTCCGGGTCACCCGGCCGGCCAGTCCGCCGTAGTTCTCACGCAGCAGGCAGTCCAGGACCCGGGCGGCGAGGTACGGCTCCCGCGCCGTCAGGGCGGTCCTCGCGCTCATTCGACCACCCACGGGCTCCGGGCGCCGAACGCGGCCAGGGCCTCGTCCACGCTCGCCCGGTCGGGTCCGATGGCGCGGACGATGCCCAGGTAGTCGCGGTTGGTGTGGCTGAGGTCGATCCGGTCGCCCACCGCGCGCAGGGGACGGTGCCAGATCCGCACCGGGCCGGGGCCGGAGGGCGCGACTGTCCCCGGGGCGGCCACGACGGTCCCCGAGCGCTCGGCGACCAGGCTCAGGGCGGTGCCGTGCCCGCGGGCGGCGCCGTTCCCGCCGACGGCTCCGGGCTCCGGGGCCAGAGCGGCCCCGAGGTGCACGCCGAGGATGCGCTCGAACAGCGGGATCCCCAGCAGGTCCGCCATCAGGAAGTCGCAGTGGTCGCCGATCACCCGGTAGTTGACCTCGATGATCCGCGGCCCGCCGGACGTCATCGCGTACTCCGTGTGGCAGGCGCCGAAGCCTGCTCCCAGCGCCCGCAGGGCCGCCAGCACGTGATCGGCTCCGGGCGGGGGCTCCCAGTCCAGGCGCTCCTCCACGAAGTGCGGCAGCGGCCCGAGCGTGGTGCGGAACCCGCCCAGGACCTGCAGGGTCCGGCCGTCGCCCAGCGTCTCCAGCGTGTGCAGGGGGCCGTCGAGATACTCCTCCACGACCAGGGCCTCGCCGGGGCGGCGGGCGCGGATGGCCCCTACGGCCTCGGCCAGCTCGCGCGCGTCCCCGACCAGCACGACGTCCTCGCTGGCCACCCCCTCCCGGGGCTTGACCACGGCGGGCAGCGGCACGTCTCCGGGCACCGGGTCGCCGGGCGCCAGCCGTACCGAACGCACCGTCTCGACCCCGGCCTCGGCCAGCCTGCGCCGGGTGAGCGCCTTGTTCTTGGCCGTGGCGCAGGCCCGCCAGTCCTTGCCGGGCAGGTCGAAGTAGGCGGCGGCCAGGGCGGTCTCCACCTGGATGTGGTCGGAGTTGGAGAAGATCGCGGCGGGCGGGTGATGGTGCGCCACGACGTCGATGACCGCGCGGGCGTCGCGCACGTCGCACGCGAGCACCTCGGCCCCGGCGTCCCGGTAGTGCTCCGGGCGGTCGGTCAGGATCGTGATGTCGCAACCCAGCGCGCGGGCCGCGGGCAGGAAGCCGTCGGCGACCGAATCCGTCGGTTTGAGCGCGGTGAGGTACAGCCGCAATTCAGGACCCCCGATATCAGGTAAGGCTAACCTAACCCGGTGCATCCTAGTCGCCTGGAGATCATCGCGGAGGTGAGACTCCGTATTAACCGTATATGTGCCCTCGGCCGGTCCCGCCTGTCGTCTCCGGAGCCACGAGAGGGCAGGGGGAAAGCTCCCCGCTCCGGCGTCTTTGCGTTCCCTGGCCTAGGATGTCTGCGGCTCGGAAGGACGGACGCGTGGAGATCACGGCAGAAGAAGGACTATTGGGGCCGCTGCTGCTCGCGCGCAGTGCCATCGACCGCTCGGCGGCGCTGCGCGGCGACGACGACTGGCTCGCGGGGGCCTGGGCGGACGAGAAGACCAGGGTCGTGGTCGTCGACGACGGGCAGGCGCTGGTACGGCGCAGCGGGCAGGAGGCCCGCCTGGTCCTGCTGTCCCCCGCGGAGGCGCCCGAGGGCACGCGTCACCTGCTGGGCGTGGACGCCGACGGCGTCGCCTACTTCTCGGTGACGGCCCCGCTGGCCGACGGGGAGACCGGCCGCGGCGGTCCCGTGCCCCGGATCGTGGCCCCGCTGGGAGCCGCCGCGCTGCCCGAGGGTGAGCCCGTGCTCGCCGGTCTGCGCCAGGTCGGCGCACTGCTGGGAGATCTCGACGCCGGGCTGCTGGTCTACGCGGTCGCGCTGGACGCCTGGCACTCCACGCACCGGTTCTGCCCGCGCTGCGGCGGTCCCACGGAGGTGCGGGCGGGCGGGCACGTGCGCGTGTGCCCCGCCGACGGCAGCCAGCACTTCCCCCGGGTCGACCCCGCGGTGATCATGCTCGTCCACGACGACGCGGACCGGTGCCTGCTGGCCAGGGGGCCGCAGTGGCCCGAGGGGCGGATGTCGGTGCTGGCCGGGTTCGTGGAGCCGGGGGAGTCCCTGGAGCACGCGGTGATCCGCGAGGTGGTCGAGGAGGTGGGGGTGAGCGTCACCGCCCCCCGCTACCTGGGCAGCCAGCCCTGGCCGTTCCCCAGGAGCCTGATGCTCGGCTTCTTCGCGCGTGCCGTCTCCACCGAGCTCTCCCTCGACCCCGACGAGATCGCCGAGGCGCGCTGGTTCAGCCGCGCGGAGCTGCTGGCCGCGCTGGAGAGCGGCGAGCTGCGCCTGCCGCCGTCGGTCTCGATCGCGCGCCGGCTGATCGAGACCTGGTACGGCGCGGAGCTGAACGGCGACTGGTGATCGCGGGCTCCCCGTGCGGGGAGCCGTGGCCGCGGGGCTCCCGGGAAACCGCCGGGGCCTTCGGGGAGGCCGGAGCCCCGCGTTCTGCCGGACCGGGTCAGGCGGCGCCTTCGAGGAGCCGCTTCACCTCGGCGACCGAGGGGTTCGTCAGCGACACCTTGCCTGCGGTGGAGTTCACCACGACCGTGGGGACGGTCTGGTTGCCGTTGTTGACGCTCATCACGAACGCGGCGGCGTCGGGGTTCTGCTCGATGTCGATCTCCTCGTAGGAGATGCCCTCACGGGTGAGCTGAGCCTTGAGCCGCTTGCAGGGACCGCACCACGTGGTGGTGTAGACGGTGAGCGCCATGGCGTGAATATCCCCTCTGGTGGTGTTTGGCGCTTATTGCCAACACAGCGCGGGCCGTACATCTTCCCGATGTCCCGGCGGCCGTGAGGGCGCGCCTCAGCCGCGGGGGCGGGACGGCCCCGCCCCCGCGTCAGAGCAGCTTGTCGGCGACCCACTCCTGGACCAGATCGGCCACGCCGGGCATCCGGTAGAGCGGCGCGCTGTGGTTGATCCCCGGCTCGGTGACCACCGTCATCTGCACGCCGAACTGGCGCAGGCGGTCCTTGAGCTGGTTGCTGTGGGAGGCCGGCACGAACTCGTCCTGGGAGTGCACGCTCAGCACGGGCACGTCACCGCGGCTGGCGTGCTCGGGGACCTCCATGCTCTGCCAGATCCTGGCGCACTTGCCGGAGGGCTCGCAGCCCCCGGCGAGCTTGATGGCCGCATCGCGCAGCTTGCGCTTGTTCGGGTCCAGGGTGTCGGCGCCGTCGAGGTAGGCGGTGAGCGGGGAGACCACCGGCGAGATGCCCACCACGCCCCGCAGGCCGGGCAGGCCGCCGGTCTTGTAGGTGCCGACCGCGGTGGCCAGGTGGCCGCCGGCCGAGAAGCCGATGACCACGTAGTTGTTCGGGTCGAAGGACCACAGGGCCGCGTGCCGCCGCGCCGTGGCGATCGCGTCGAAGGCGTCGACACGCTGGGCGGGCCACGCCGCGTCGCCGGAGAGGCGGTAGTTGATGTTGAAGACCGTGTAGCCCAGCTCGGCGAAGCTCCGGCTCACCTCGGTCATGTACTTCTTGTCGCCCGAGGACCACCAGCCGCCGTGGATCAGGAAGACGCCGGGTCGCTTGAGCTCGTCGGCCTGGTGCCAGACGTCCATGCGCTGGCGGACGTGCGGGCCGTAGGCGACGGTGTCGACGAGGGTCCCCTTGACCAGGGCGTCGGTCTTCGGGGGAGCCGGGGTGGGGTCGCCGCCACCGGCCGCCGCGGCCGTCACGGGGGCGGCGAGCGCGGGGGAGGAGTGCACCGCTGCAGGCGCGAGCACGAGTGTCGCCATGACGAGTGCACCCACGGTTGCCGCAGTTCGCACGGGTTCTCTTCCTCTCCCCGGGTTTGGTCGGCACCCATTGTGGAGTAAACATCCCTGTTTACGCATCTCAGGGGTGACCCAAGTGAGAGACGTTACGGTGCCAGAATGGGTGGAGCCCGGGTTACGGCCGGAAAAGCCGGGGCCCGAACCGTCGAGAGCGTTTAAGGAGTCCCATGGAGCCCGCTGACGTCCTGGCGGGGCTGGACCCCGAGCAGCGCGAGGTCGCCGAGGCCGTACGGGGTCCGGTGTGCGTCCTCGCGGGCGCGGGCACCGGCAAGACACGGGCGATCACCCACCGCATCGCCCACGCCGTGCGCAGCGGCGCGGTCGACGCCCAGGGGGTGCTCGCCGTGACGTTCACCACACGGGCCGCCGGTGAGCTGCGCCAGCGCCTGCGCGCGCTCGGCGCGCCCGGGGTGCAGGCGCGCACCTTCCACGCCGCCGCCCTGCGCCAGCTCACCTACTTCTGGCCGCGCGTCATCGGCGGCGACCCGCCCGCGGTGATCGAGTCGAAGCTGCCGCTGCTGATCAGCGCCTCCCGCCACCTCGGACGGGACCTCGAACGCTCCGAGCTGCGCGACGTCGCCTCCGAGATCGAATGGGCCAAGGTCACCCAGATCGCCCCCGAGGACTACGCCGAGGCCGCCGCGAAGGCGCACCGCACCCCGCCCATCCCGGCCGAGGACGTCGTGCGCCTGTACGACGCCTACGAGACGATCCGCCGCGAGCGGCACCTGATCGACTTCGAGACGATCCTCGAACTCACCGCCGCGCTGATGACCGAGCACCGCGAGGTGGCCACCCAGATCCGCCAGCAGTACCGCTACTTCGTCGTCGACGAGTACCAGGACGTCAACCCCCTGCAGAAGCTGCTGCTCGACACCTGGCTCGGCGGCCGCGACGACCTGTGCGTGGTCGGCGACCCCAACCAGACGATCTACTCCTTCACCGGCGCGACCCCGCGCTACCTGACCAACTTCCCGGTCGAGTACCCCGACGCCGCGGTGATCCGGCTGGTCCGCGACTACCGCTCCACTCCGCAGGTGGTCTCCCTGGCCAACCGGGTCCTGGCGGCGGCGCGGACCCCGCACCGGATGAGCCTGATCGCCCAGCGTCCCGACGGCCCCGAGCCCGTCTTCGCCGAGTACGACGACGAGCCCGCCGAGGCCGCGGGCGTGGCGCGGGCGGTGCGCAAGCTCGCCGACGGCGGCGTGCCGCTGCGCGAGATCGCCGTGCTGTTCCGGGTCAACGCCCAGTCGGAGGCCTACGAGCAGGCCTTCAGCGAGGCGGGCATCCCCTACCTCGTGCGCGGCGCCGACCGGTTCTTCGAGCGTCCCGAGGTGCGCCAGGCGGTCGTACTGCTGCGCGGCGCCGCCCGCTCGGCCGGTGCCGACGACGAACTGGCCCCGACCGTCCATCACATCCTGACGGGCGTCGGCCTCACCCCCGAGCCCCCCGGCGGCGGCAAGGCGCGCGAGAAGTGGGAGTCGCTCAAGGCCCTGGCCGATCTGGCCGAGGACATGGCCGCCGAGGGAGCCAACCTCGTCGACTTCGTCACCGAGCTGGAGCGCCGGGCCGGCGAGCAGCACGCGCCCCCGGTCGAGGGCGTGACGCTGGCCTCCCTGCACGCGGCCAAGGGCCTCGAGTGGGACGCGGTCTTCCTGGTCGGCGCCACCGACGGCATGCTGCCGATCGTCTACGCCGAGACGCCCGACCAGATCGAGGAGGAGCGCCGCCTGCTCTACGTGGGGATCACCCGTGCCCGGGTCCACCTGACGGTGTCGTGGGCGCTGGCGCGCGCCCAGGGCGGCCGGCGCTCCCGGCGGCCCTCGCGCTTCCTCGACGGACTCACCGGCCGCCCCGCCTCCCGCGCCCGCACCTCCTCCGCGGCGCCCAAGGAGCGCCGCCAGGCCGCCGCCCCGGTCAGCTGCCGGGTCTGCGCCAAGACGCTGGTCGCCGCGGCCGAGCAGAAGCTCGGCCGGTGCGCCACCTGCCCGGTCGACTACGACGAGGCCCTGCTGGAGAGCCTCAAGACCTGGCGCACGAGCGTGGCCAAGGAGGCCAAGGTCCCCGCCTACGTGGTCTTCACCGACGTCACCCTTCAGGCCATCGCCGAGAAGGCGCCGACATCCGAACAGGACCTGCTGTCCATCACCGGAGTGGGACGCGTCAAACTGGAGCGGTACGGCGATGCGGTGCTCGGGCTGTGCCGGGACGCCGCGGACAGGACGGAGAACGCGTGAACGAGGCGCTCAAGGAGCTGCTCGACCTGCTCGACCTGGAGCAGATCGAGCTGGACATCTTCAGGGGCCGCAGCCCCGAGGAGCGCATCCAGCGCGTCTTCGGCGGCCAGGTGGCCGCCCAGGCGCTGGTGGCGGCGGGCCGTACGGTGCCCTCCGACCGGCACGTGCACTCGCTGCACGCCTACTTCATCAGGCCCGGCGACCCGGCGATCCCGATCGTCTACAACGTCGAGCGTGTCCGCGACGGGCGCTCCTTCACCACCCGCAGGGTCGTGGCCGTCCAGCACGGCAAGGCGATATTCACCATGTCGGCCTCCTTCCACATCCTGGAGAGCGGCGTCGAGCACCAGGCGTCGGCGATGCCGAACGTGCCCGAGCCGCAGGATCTCCCCACGCTGCAGGATCGGATGCGCGAGGTCATCGGTGAGAACTCGCCGCTGCGCGAGTGGCTGAGCAGGCCGCGCCCGGTGGACGTGCGCTATGTGACCCCGCTGACCTGGGAGGCGCACCGCGACCCCCAGCTGCGCGGCGCCGAGACGAACGTGTGGTTCCGCTACGACGCCGACCTGCCCGACGACCCGCTGCTGCACGTGGTGCTGGCCGCCTACGCCTCCGACTACACGCTGGTGGACACGGTGCTGCTGACCCACGGCCTGGCGTGGGGGGCCTCCAACGTCTCCGGGGCCTCCCTGGACCACGCGATGTGGTTCCACCGGCCGCTGCGCGCCGACGACTGGGTGCTGTACGCCCAGGAGTCGCCCTGGTCGGGGGCGGCGCGCGGGCTCGCCAGGGGACAGATGTTCACCCGGTCCGGTGAACTGGCGGTGTCCGTGGTGCAGGAAGCGATGATCCGCGTCTCGTAATCTGTAAAACTGCAGGTAGAAAATATGTTGCCCGTTCCCGGGGGGCGGGTTTAGGGTCATGGTCAAGCAAGTCGGACAGTCCTGTCCGACGGTCCACGAATGGAGGTGAGTCCGCTGTGAAGATCAACATGATGCCGGTCCTGACGGGGCTCACTTCCGCATGCACTGGCACGACCCTGCCCGCCTGTGCCGGTCGGGTCATCCTCGCGGATGCACCGGCTGCCCGGCTTCGGCAGGAGAAGTCCGTCTTCTTCCAGATCCAGGCCAGCCGTCAGGCCGTTTCCGCCGCTTTCCCGGCGGTGAACGGCGCCCTGGTTGTCCCGGCCCCGGAAATCGGCGGCTACGGCGCACAGCAGACCAAGCACATCCCCAACAAGGGTGGACTGCGTGGTCCGCAACCCTGGAGGCACCCTCAGGTCACTTGACCTGACAGAGGGAGAGCCTTCAGGCCGCGGATCCGCAGACAGGATCCGCGGCCTTACTTATTTAGCCGCATCATCCCTGACCCCCACCCACGAGGTAGTCCAAAAGATCAATACCAACAGAGAGGTGACACAGATGGGGGCCAAGACGGTCATGGACCTGATCGACGAAGCCGCAATCCCCTGTCGTACCGACCCCGACCTCTGGTTCGCCGAGTCTCCGGAGGACGTGGAGTTCGCCAAGGCGCTCTGCGGAGGCTGCCCGATCCAGCAGGCCTGCCTGGCCCGCGCGCTCGAGCGCGAGGAGCCGTGGGGCGTCTGGGGCGGCGAGCTCATCCTGCGGGGCGTCATCGTTCCGCGGAAGCGCCCGCGTGGACGTCCTCGCAAGACCCCGGTCGCTGCCTGACCGACCGATTCACCAGCTTCACCAGCCGACAAACCTGAAACGTCCTGAAAGGACCACCCCGATGAACTCCTTCTCCACCTGGAGCCTCGACGCACCGTCTATCCAAGAAGAACTGGTGCGCGACCGAATACGAACCCTCCACCGCGAGGCGGCGGAGTACCGCCGGGCCGCCGGCATCCAGCGTCTTCAGCGCGCCCGACGCGACGCTGAACGCGCCTCCGTCCGCCTTCGCCACGCCCTCCTGCGCCTGGTCTGATCCCTGCGGGCCCGTGCCCCACCCGGCACGGGCCCACTGATCACCATCCAGAACCCGGTTCCCCCCTCCGGACCCCGGAACGGGAACCCGGAAGGCGGCCCCCACAGGCCGCCCCCCGAAACAGAGGGCACCATCTCCACAGGCAGCCCGCGGATCACCTCTCCCGCCCCGGCGGGACGGTGCCCCCGCGGGCTGCCCCCAGTCCACCCCACGCACCGCCTCCCCGGAACCGGGATCCGGCCTCGGAAAACGATGTTTTCCCGAGGCCGGGCCGGGAAGTGATGGGCGTTTCCTGCACCGGGGACCGACCACGTCCCCCGGGCCGGGGATCGAACGGGATCCGCGGCCCGGGGTCGACAGCGGTCACCCGGACAACGGGCCCGACGGGGCCCGGCAGAGACGCCGCAAGCTCGACGGAGCCGGGCTTCAGCCGAGTCCGGCTCCCCCGAGCACCTGGCCGAACCGACCCCGGGCCCACCGGCCCGGCCGGGATGACGAAGAGGGATGCCTCATCACACGAGGCATCCCTCTTCTCATGTCCACTCCACCTACCGCTGCCCGAGCGTTTCAGGTCTCTCCACCGCGCCCACCTGTCGGCGTACAGGTATCGGTGCAGAGTCGGGTACGCCTGGACGTACACAGCGATGATCGGCGACATCACCCGGCCGACGGCCTCGGGCAAGTCGAGGTCACGGACCCGGCGGCATACCGCTGGGCTTCACGATCCACGTGCCCAGGCCCCGACGCGTCGTCCGGCGGCGTCCGGCCCGCCGGCGGCCGGGATCGTGCACGAGGTCGTAGGCCGGGGGAACATGGTCAGCCGGGCGGTAGCACCCGGTAAACCCGTTGTGACGTCGGTGAACGTCTCCCGATAATGGCCGGCATGGCGGAGATCGAGGTCGTCGTCGCCCATGGCGAGCGAGCGACCCTGCGCGTGGGTGATGTGTTCCTGAAGATCGACGTCGATCAGACGCGCACCGACGTCGAGGTCAGGGCGATGGCTCTGGCGCCGATCCCGACTCCGCAGGTCCTGTGGCGCAAGCCACCCGTGCTCGCGCTCGCTGCCCTGCCGGGGATGGCGCTGGGTCGCCTCGGCGAGCCGTCGCCCGCGTCGTCGGCGGCGTGGGCCGCGGCGGGTGCGGCCGTGCGGGCACTGCACGACGCGCCCCTGCCGCCATGGCCCGGTCGGCGCCTGGAGGAGATCGCATCGCGCCTCGACGGCGAATGCGCGTGGCTCGTCAGCAACGGCCTCCTTCCCGCGGACGTGGTCATCCGTAACCGCCAGATTGCTGAGGCTGTGCTGCGGCCGTGGAAACCGGTGTTCATCCATGGCGACCTGCAGATCGCCCACGTGTTCGTCGACGATGACGAGATCACCGGTGTGATCGATTGGTCCGAGGCGGCCCCGGGCGATGCCCTGTACGACCTCGCCGTCCTGACGCTCGGACACGAGGAGCACCTTGACGACGTGGTCGTCGGCTATGGCACCCACGTCGACCTTGATGTGATCCGCGGGTGGTGGTCATGGCGAAGCCTGGTGGCGGCCCGCTCGCTGATCGAGAACGGCTTCGACCCGTCCCTGCCCGGCTGCGAGTTCGACGTACTGCGAGCCCGCATGTGAGCTCCGCACACGCTCGACGACCACGCGGACGCGCCCGTGACCAGGCGTAGAGGCTGACGCGAGGACCGGCAGGCGTGATCGGCGACGCCCCGTACCTCGGGCTTGCGATCTCTGTGCGTCGATACGTACCTGTCTCTGCAGCGGAACCCGTACGCCGACACCACTGCGCCCGCCACCGCAAGGGCGTCTCACACCCATCCGTCACGGCACGAGTGCCTCTCGCTCGCTCACCACGGGACGGGCGTTTCTCACCCGCCCACCGCTTTCGCCGCAGCGCGAGTGTCCCTCGCCCGTCCACTGCGCCCGCCACCGCGCGACCGGTCTCGCCCGGCCGCTCCGTGAGCGGGTTTCGCCGGGCGCTGCGTGACCGTCCTTTCCGGGATCCCGGGGGCGGCCCGGGTTCACTCCTCGGGGGTGTCGTCGGACGGGGTGTCCTGGTCAGGGAATTCGTCGGAGAAGCCGGGGACCCAGCGGACGACCTCGTCGCGGAAGCGGGCGGTGGCGCCGAGCTGGCACAGGACGCCGACGCCGGCCGCGTGGACGCGGTGGATGAGGACGTAGGACACCGGCAGGTTGAGCTGACGGACCACGTTGCCGGGGCGCAGGTCGGTGGCGGTGGCGGCCTGCTGCTGCAGCCATTCGCGGCTGAAGCTGAACTCCTCCACCGCGGTCGGCTCGACGTAGGGGGCCAGGAAGGCCCGCAGGGCCTCGGGGTCCACCTCGATGTGGGGAAGGATGAAGCCCTCGTCGCGCAGACCCTGGATCACGGTGTCCATGTCGCCCTGGTGGAAGATGCGGGTCAGCCTGCCGAAGGCGGGCGGGTAGCCCTGGGGCAGCCGGTTGACCGCGCCGAAGTCGAGCACGCACAGCCGGCCGTCGTCGGTGATCCGGAAGTTCCCCGGGTGCGGGTCGGCGTGGAGCATGCCGACCCGGGAGGGGGAGCAGAACAGGAACCGGACGAACAGCAGACCGGCCCGGTCGCGCTCTTCCTGGGATCCCTGGGCGATGATCCGAGAGAGCGGGGTGCCGTCCACCCACTCGGAGACGATCACCTGCTCGTTGGCGGCCACGACGTCCGGGACGAGGAAGTCGGGGTCGTCCTTGAACTCCAGGGCGAAGGCGTGCTGGGCCTCGGCCTCCTGGAGGTAGTCGAGCTCCTCGACGATCCGCTCGCGCAGCTCGGCGAGGACGGCCTTGATGTCGAGTCCGGGCAGGAGCACCCCGAAGAGCTTGCCGAGGCGGGCGAGCTGGTTGAAGTCGGACAGCAGCGCCTTGCCGGCCCCCGGGTACTGGATCTTCACCGCGACCGTGCGCCCGTCGTGCCAGACGGCCTTGTGCACCTGGCCGATCGAGGCGGCCGCCGTCGGGTGGTCCTCGAACGACTGGAAGTGCTCGCGCCAGTCGTCACCCAGCTGCTCGGAGAGCACCTTGTGCACGGTCTTGGCCGGGAGCGGCGGAGCGGCGTCCTGAAGCTTGGTCAGGGTGGCGCGGTAGGGGGCGACGATCTCGGGAGGCAGGGCGGCCTCGAAGATCGACAGAGCCTGGCCGAGCTTCATCGCCCCGCCCTTGAGCTCGCCGAGAACCTTGAATATCTGCTCCGCCGTACGCTCCTGGATCTCCTGAGCGACGAGTTCGGCGGACTTTCCTCCGATGCGTTTTCCCAGGCCGAGGGCGGTGCGACCGGCGAACCCGATGGGCAGGGCCGCCAGCTTGGCGGAGCGCGTGACTGCGCGACGCGGAAGGTCACTCACCTCGGTTCGCGGCATGCCTCCCGTTAGCGAGACGCCGCTCCCTCCCTTCGCTGTGGTGCCTGTCAACGGCAGGGTGCCGACGCGACCATTGTCAGCGAACCCAACTCGTTTCGGAAGCAACGACATTGAGGATGAACGTTCCAGGATGCCTTCTTCCATCTCCAATCAGGCATTACATCTATTGTGCCGTTTGTCACAGAGGACTCATACCCATCTATCTGAGCAAGCGCATGACCGGCCGCCATGGCCGCCACCAGCGAGGACAGGGCGGTGGAGCACGCGATCTCCCCTGCCGGGAACCCGCCGAGGCGGGCGCTGACCACGGGCCAGCCGGGGTCGCGGTCGCGCCGGGCGAGGTCGAGGCAGTCGAGGCACGCGCTCTGCCCCGGCAGCACCAGCGGGCCGACCGAGCCGAACCCCTCGAAGGCGGTCGCCAGCAGGTGCGGGATCCGCCACGTCACCAGATCGCGCACGAGCAGGCCGTCCAGCGGCGTCACCGGTGCGAGCACCACGAGCGTGGGGCGCCTGGCGCCGTCGGACAGGTGGGCGGCGGTCTCCCCGGTCCACGCGGTGACGGAGGGGGACAGGCGCCTGGCCAGCTCCACCGCGCCGTCCTGCCTGCTCATGCCCGGCTCGATCCGGGTGAGCCCGCCGGGGACGAGGTCCTGCGGGCGCGCCGTACCGGGGTCGACCACGCAGAGCTGCCCGACTCCGGAGGCGGCGAGCAGGGCGACGATCTGCGCGCCGACCCGGCCGGCGCCGTACACCCGCACCTGGGCGGCGCGCCTGCGCTCAAGGACGGCGAGCCCGCCGTCGGTCACGCCGGGGGCCAGGGACAGCGCGTCCAGGTCGGGCTGGAGCCGGTCGCGCTCGGCCAGGGTCATGGAGCGCGCCGGCCGCGAGGCCGCCCCGGCGTCGTCGACGACTCCCCGGTCGGTCAGCATGCCGAGCAGGGCCCGGCCGCGATCTCCGCCGAGGCCGGCGGCGGCCGCACCCGCCAGCGCCGCGTCCAGGTCGCGCGTGCCGTCCAGGCTCTCGACCCAGCGCCGGACCCGGGGTTCGAGATCGGTCAGCACGACCGCGCGACGGGGATGCACGCCGAACTGCAGGGTGCGCTCGTCACGGACGACCCGCCGGAGCGCGGGCTTCAGGCGAGGCCTCATGCGACCGCCTTCCCACGGGACCGCACGGGACCGGCCTCCTGCGGGATCTCATATGGAGACTCCGTGCGAGGCTCCGGACAGGACCTCATGGGATCGCCTTCCTGCGAGGGGTCGGACAGCACCTCATGCGGATGCCTTTCTGCGGGGGCGACGCACCGGTGGCGCCGGGGAGGTGTCAGCGTGCCACGGCCCCACCGGGCACGGAGGGGCTCTCCACCTGCCTGTGGACAACCCGGCCGTGGGCGATCCGCCTGTGGATGAACCCTGCCTGTGGATGAACCCGCCGCCGACGACCCCGCCGCCGGATGACCCCGCCGCCGGATGACCGCCCGGGGCGCCCGTGGCGGCGATCTCGGGTCCACTACGCTCGCCCGCATGGATGAGCTCTTGGTGGAGCGGCGGGACGACGGTGTGGTGTTGCTCACTCTCAACCGTCCCGACCGGCGCAACGCGATGACCGACGGGATGACCGAGCAGTGGCGGCGGACCATCGCCGAGCTGCGCCGCGACCGGGATGTGCGGTGCGTCGTCGTCACCGGCGCCGGGGGCGCCTTCTCCTCCGGGGGGGACCTGTCCTGGCTGGCCGAGCGGGGTGCGGAGAGCGTCCCCGTCCTGCGTGAGCGCATGCTGTCCTTCTACCGGACGTGGTTGTCGATCGCGGACCTGGAGGTGCCGACCATCGCCGCGGTCAACGGCGCCGCCGTCGGGGCCGGGTTCTGCTTCGCTCTCGCGTGCGACCTGGTCTACGCGGCCGAGGACGCCAAACTGCTGGTCCCCTTCACCTCGCTCGGCCTGCACCCCGGCATGGCCGCGACCTACCTGCTGCCCAGGGTCGCCGGGGTGGGCGTGGCCAGGGAGATGCTCCTGACCGGGCGCACGGTTCTCGGCGCCGAGGCCGCCTCCGTCGGGCTCGTCACCCGTGCCTTCCCCCGCGAGTCCCTGCTCGAGGAGGTGCTGGCGATCGCCGCCAGGACGGCGGCCAACGCCCCCATCGCCACGAGGCTCACCAAGCTCGCCCTCGCCGGCGGCGGCCACGCGGATCTGGAGGCCGCACTGCGCTGGGAATCCCTGGCGCAGCCGGTCACGATGACCTCCGACGACATGCGTGAAGGGCTCGCGGCGCAGAGAGAACGGCGGGCCCCGCGATTCGGGAACTCGTGAGACAGCGGATATCCCGGTTAATTCGATAAGCCGGACCCATAGTCGATCGGTCTGGAAGAACAATCAACGAACGGGGATTGACCAGCAGGAACGTGTTCTCCCCTCTGGTGGTGATTCACCATTCTCGGCTACCGTGCATATGTGCCCCCCGAGACAGTCGAGGTCCGTCGGAGTTCTCGTCGTCGGCGGACCGTTTCCGCGTACCGCGACGGCGAGAAAACGATCGTGCTGCTTCCAGACGGACTGAGCAGGACCGATGAAGAGCAGTGGGTACGCCGGATGCTCGACAGACTGGCGGCCAAGGAGCAACGCAGAAGGCCCTCCGACCAAGGCCTCCTCGACCGGGCCAACGAGCTGTCGGCACGCTATCTCGACAACAGGGCACGGCCGGTGAGCGTGCGATGGGTCGAGAACCAGCATCACCGGTGGGGCTCGTGCACCCCCGACCACGGGACGATCCGGATCTCCACGCGCTTGAGGGGCATGCCCGCGTGGGTGGTCGACTACGTGATCATGCACGAGCTCGCGCACCTGCTGGTGCCCAGCCATGGTCCCCGGTTCTGGGCGCTGGTCGAGAACTATCCGCGGGCCGAGCGGGCGCGCGGGTTCCTGGAGGGGTTCTCGATGGCCTCCAACGGCGCCGCGGAAGACAGCGGGGCACCTGAAGAATGGTGACTGAGGAGCTTCCGGCCGCGGATCGACGGCTGGTCGCGGTCCTCGTCACGCCCGCGATCGCGGACGCCGCGCCGGCGGGCGTCGACCCCGGCGAGTTCCTGACGGCTGTGGCCGAGGACAGCTACGAGGTGGCCGCCGGGCTCGACTTCGTGACGCCCGTGCTCGTGACGAGTGTGCCGGGGATGGAAGAGATCGTCTGGCCGGGGACGCCGGTGCTGCCCGTCGATCCCGAGCTGTCCGGAGGCGCTCTGGTGACGGCGGCCTTCGCGACGCTCTCCGAGGCCCTGCCGGACGGCGGGCAGGCGGTCCTGCTGAGCGGGGACGCGCCCGACCTGCCGCCGCTGCTGATCGGCAAGCTCTTCCGCGAGCTGGGACGCGCCAGGATCGCGGTCTGCCCCGCCGACGGGGGCGGGGCCGTGGCGGTGGCCGCCCACCTGCCTTATCCCGAGTGGGCCGGAGCGGGCCTCGACGACGCCGACCCGGTCAAGGCGCTGCGCGCCTCGGCTCCCGGCCGCCGCATGGTCGCCGCCGGCCCCGGCTGGCACCGCCTGCGCGTCCCCGGCGACATCGGGCGCCTCGACCCGGGCCTGGAGGGCTGGGACAACACCCGCGACCTGCTGGCCACGGGAAGGTACGGCTGACCGCTCTCCCACAAGAGCAAGCCGTCTCCCCCGAAGGCCGTCCCCTCAGAAGGGCAGGCGCAGGTCGGCGAAGACGGCGCGGTGATCGGTGCCGGGCACGGTGTGGACGCTGACCTCGTTCACGCCCACCCGCTCGTCCACCACGACGTGGTCGATGGTGATGATCGGCGGGATGCTCCTGCCCGCCGGCCACGTGGGGACGAGGCCCTTGCCGGCCCGGTCGGCGGCGTCGGCGTACCCCTGGTCCAGGAAGCGACGCATCACCACGTGGTCGAGGCTGGCGTTGAAGTCGCCGGCGAGAATGCGGATCCTGTCGGACGCGGCCGGCGGGAAGGCCTCGATGGCCGCCGTCCAGTCGTGCACCTGGTTGCCCAGCGGCGGGTAGGGGTGCACGTCCACGAACTCGATCGGCTTGACCCCCGGGACCGTGATGACGGCGGCGGGCATGTTGTGCCCGATCGCCTGGAACAGGTTCTCCAGCGGGGTCATCGGATACCGGGAGTACAGGCCGCTGCCTCCGGCGCTCCACTCGTCCTGGAGCACGCGGTGCGGCAGGATCTCCCCGATCCCGGACGCGTCGAGCTTCTCGACCATCCCCGGCGTGAGCTCCTGCGTGCTCAGCACATCCGGCTTCAACCGCTTGACCAGGTCCATGACGGCGTCGGTCTCGGCGTGGCCGAACAACATGTTGAGGCTCAGCACGCGCAGCGGCGCGCCGGACCCGGCGGCCTCGGCCGAGCCGACGGCCCGGGGCAGCACGCTGAAGCCGAGCGCGGCCGTGGTGACCAGCGCGACGGCGGTGGCCGCGCGGTTGCGGGCGAGCAGGCCGAAGACGACCGGCACCAGCGAGCCCGCCGCCGCGTACGGCGTCGCGGTCATGAGCTGCGTGGTCAGCGAGTCCCGCTCCAGACCGCCCACCCGGGCGACCGCCCAGGCGGCGAACGGGGCCACCGCCGCCCAGGCCAGCGCGGTGGGAACGCGCCAGCGGCGACGGGGAGGCGTCACGATCGTGCCGCCGACGCTCCTGCTCGACGCGATGTCCACACTCACGCTGCCCCGATTCACTCGTCGTCTGTGAGCACGACCATAACCGGCATCACGTGAAACGCGTGTAAAACGGTCCAACTTCGGCGCACCTAGCCGGAAAGCAGGACGTCCCGGGCGCGCCGGGCCAGCCTCCGGGTGGCCTCGTCGGTCGGGTCGGGGATCTCGTCCACCGGGAACCAGCGCAGGTCCATCGACTCTTCGCTGATCACCGCCTCGGCCCCGGCCGGGGCGACCGCGCCGTACTCGACGTCGAGGTGGTGGCTGAACGGCTGGTGGCACCAGACGCGGTGCTTGTCGAGCGCCAGGGGCCCGGGCAGCAGGCGCAGGCCCGGGATCCCCGACTCCTCGGTGGCCTCCCGCAGGGCCACACCCTCCAGCGAGAGGTCGGCGGGCTCGCAGTGGCCGCCCATCGGGAACCACATCCTGGCCTTGCCGTGCAGCGTCAGCAGCACCATCTCGCCGTCGTGGGAGAGCACCGCCGTCGTGGCCGTCAGGTGGCCGGGGACGCACTCGCGGTACATCCCGTCCTCGTTGGCGTGCAGGTGCTCCAGGAAGTCCTTGCGCAGGAGCTCCTCCTGCGCGGTCGGCGCCGTCCACCCCCCGAGCACGGCCCGGGCGTCCGCGTGCAGGCTCACTCGGCTCCCGCCGGTCCTGCGGCGCGGCCGCGCCCCTCGACTCGCACGCTCACGCGCCGCGGCCCTCCTCGCCGTCGTCCTTCTTCTCCTCGCCGTCCTTCTTCTCGTTCTCGCCCGCGGACTCCCGCAGGGAGGCCTCCAGCCCGGACAGGTCGAACTCGGGCTCGCCCCGGACGAAGCCCGCCGGGTCGTCGAGGTCGGAGGCGGTGGGCATCAGGTCGGGGTGGTTCCAGACCGCGTCGCGGCCGTCGACGCCGCGGTCGGCCTCCAGCGCCTGCCACAGGGCGGCGGCCTCACGCAGGCGGCGCGGCCGCAGTTCGAGGCCGACGAGGGTGGCGAAGGTCTGCTCGGCGGGCCCGCCGGTCGCGCGGCGGCGCCGTACCGTCTCACCCAGGGCGGCGGCGGAGGGAAGCTTGCCGGCGGCGGCACCGGTGACCACGGTGCTCACCCAGCCCTCGATCAGGGCGAGGGTGGTCTCCAGACGGCTCAGTGCGGCCTTCTGCTGCTCGGTCTCCTCGGGCTTGAGCAGGGCGCCCCCGCCCAGGATCTCCTGGATCTGCTCGGGGTTGTTGATGTCGAGCCCGCGCAGCTGTTCCTCCAGCCCGGACACGTCCACCGTGATGCCCCTGGCGTACTCCTCCACGGCGTTCAGCAGGTGGGCGCGCAGCCACGGCACGTGCTGGAACAGCCGGTGGTGGGCCGCCTCGCGCAGCGCGAGGTACAGGCGGATCTCCTCGGCTGGCATCTCCAGGCCCTGGCTGAACGCGGCGATCCCGCCGGGCAGCAGGGCGGCGTCACCCGACAGCGGCAGGCCGATGTCGGTGGAGCCGACCACCTCGCGGGCGAGCGAGCCGAGGGCCTGGCCGATCTGCTGGCCGACCATCATGCCGCCCATCTGCTTCATCATGCCCATCAGCGGCCCGGCCATGGCCTGGGCCTCGGCGGGCAGGCCCGCGGCGCCGAGCGTGCCGCCCATGGTCTCCACCATGCGGGCGGCGACGGGGTCGCAGAGCTGCTGCCAGACGGGGACCGTCTTCTCGATCCACTCCGACCGGCTCCACGCCTGGGGGTTGCCCACACCGCTCGGGAGCGCGGTGGCCTCGTTGAGCCACAGGTCGGCGAGATTCAGAGCGTCGACGATCTGACGCCGCTCGCCTTCCACGACACTGGGGTCGCCTTCGGCGGCCACCGTGTGCCGTGCGATGTTCTTCGCCATGTCCCAGTTGACGGGACCGGAACTCTGCGGAGCGGACAGCATGTCGGCGAACTGGCGCATCGCCGCCGCGATCTGCTCCGGGTTCCCGAACATGGCGAACGGGTTCTCGTTGGGGTCGTTTTCCCGACCTGGCAAGTCAGTCACCGCTCTACCTCATGCAGGATGGAGGAGTCCACATCCGCCACGTTATCCGTCGGACGGCGGATCAGTGCAAAGTGAGGACCTGGTGCCTACCTCGAAACGCCTCCGGCCACCGGTCGTCGCCGTCACCGGCGCGGCCTCGGGCATAGGCCGCGCCTTTCTCGCGAAGGTCGCCTCGTCTGCGGATTTCCGCAGAGTCGTGGCCATCGACGAGCAGCGCGGCGACGTGCCCGACGTCACGTGGCGGGTGCTCGACATCCGGGATCCGCTCTTGGCGAACCGGATATCCGACATCGACGTCCTCGTCCATCTGGCGACGGACTGCGCACTCGGGTCCGACGCCGCGGAGCGGCGTGCCTACAACCTGCGCGCCGCCCAGACGGTGCTCACCGCCAGCGCCGCCGCCCGGGTCCGGCGCGTCGTCCTGGTCACCAGCGCCATGGTGTACGGCGCGGCGCCCGACAACGAGGTCCCGCTGCCGGAGGACTCCGCGGTGGCGGCCGAGCTGGACACGGGGGTCGTCGGCGACCACCTGGAGATCGAGGCTCTGGTACGGCGCGCGCTGCGCAGCCATCCCGGCCTCGAGGTGACCGTGCTGCGCCCCGCGGCCCTGGTCGGCCCGGGTGTGGACAACGTGGTCACCCGGCACTTCGAGGCGCCCAGGCTGCTGACCGTGAAGGGCTGCAGCCCCCGCTGGCAGTTCTGCCACGTCGACGACCTGGTCTCCGCCCTGGAGCTGGCCGCGCTCGGCACGGTCTCCGGGGTGGTCGCGGTGGGCGGCGAGGGCTGGCTGGAGCAGGAGCAGGTGGAGGAGATCTCCGGGCTGCGCCGCTTCGAACTGCCCGCCGGGCTGACCTTCGGCACCGCCCAGCGCCTGCACCGGCTGGGCATCACCCCGGCCCCGGCCACCGACCTGCACTACGTCGTCTACCCGTGGGTGGTCGACTGCGCGGCTCTGCGTACGGCGGGCTGGAAGCCCCAGTGGACCAACGAGGCCGCCCTGACCCAGCTGCTGGAGCTGCGCGAGGGCAAGCACGCGGTCGTCGGCCGCCGCCTGTCCGGCAAGGAGGCGACGCTCACCGCGGCCGGCGCCACCGTCGCGGTCCTGGGCACCGCCGCGATCGTGCGCGTCGCGCGCAAGAAGCGCCGCACCTAGGAGCACGGGGAGCGCGGGGGAGGAAACGGGGCGGGAACGGAGGGGGAGAACGGGGCGGGGCGGGAGCGGAGACGCGACGGGAACGCGCCCCGGAGCCCGGGTGCTTCGGGGCGGTAGTCTTTCCGCGTGGATGTCATCCGGTTGCTGGGTATTCGTGATGAGACGCTCTCGGTGGACGAGGTCCTGGCCGCGGTAGGCGATCACGCCGCCGGCGGCACGGCGCTCTTCATCGGCACGGTGCGCGATCAGGACCACGGCAAGCCGGTCACGCAGCTGTCCTACTCCGCCCACCCCAGCGCCGAAGACGAGCTGCGCCGGGTCGCGGGCAAGGTGGCGGCCGACTTCCAGGCCACCGCCCTGGCCGCGGTCCACCGGGTCGGCGACCTCCGGCTCGGCGACATCGCGGTCATCGTCGCGGTCGCCTGCCCGCACCGCGCGGAGGCGTTCGCCGCCTGCCGCCGCCTCATCGACGACCTCAAGAGCGAGGTCCCGATCTGGAAGAACCAGATCTTCGCCGACGGCTCGACCGAATGGGTCGGCGCCTGCGAGTGACTCCCCGCCGGATGGGAAGGATCTTCCCGTGAAGATCCCCCACACCGCACGATGCCGTCCGCTTCCAGCCGCTACGACCGCATAGGCTGCTTTTCATGTCCCGACGTGCGCTGACCCTCATGGTGGCCGGTTTCCTCACCCTCGCCCTGGGCGTGGTGGGCACCCTGGTGCCGGTGCCGTACGTCGTGCTGAGCCCCGGGCCGACCGAGAACACCATCGGCCAGGTGAAGGGCAAGCCGGTGATCAGCATCACCGGGCGCGAGACCTACCCGACCGAGGGCGAGATCAGCCTCGTGACGGTGGCCTACCAGGGCGGGCCGGGCAGCCGGATCGACCTGTTCACCGCGCTGCGCGGCTGGCTCGACCCGACCATCGCGGTCGTCCCCGAGGAGACGATCTTCCCTCCGGCGACCACCGCCGAGCAGGTCGAGGAGCAGAACACCCAGGAGATGACCAACTCCCAGGACGACGCGACCGCCGCGGCGCTGACGGAGCTGAAGATCCCCTTCACCTCGATCATCACCGTGGCGGGCACGGAGAAGGGCCTGCCCGCGCACGGGAAGTTCACCCAGGGAGACGAGATCGTCTCGGTGGACGGCGTCCCCGGCAAGGACCGGGAGACCGTCTCCGCGGCCGTCCGCAAGCACAAGGTCGGCGAGCAGGTCACCTTCGTCGTCAAGCGCGGCGGCAAGGAGATGACCGTCACCGTCCCGACCGCGGCGGCCGGTGACGGCACTCCCATCGTCGGCATCAACATGGGGATCACCTACCGGTTCCCGTTCAGCGTGAACATCAACGTCGGCGACGTCGGCGGGCCGAGCGCGGGGATGATGTTCTCCCTGGGCATCATGGACAAGCTCACCCCCGGAGCGATGACCGGCGGCAAGTCCGTCGCCGGGACCGGGACGATCACTCCCGACGGCAGGGTCGGCCCGATCGGCGGCATCCAGCAGAAGATGGTCGGCGCCCGCGAGTCCGGGGCCACGTTCTTCCTGACCCCCGCCCAGAACTGCGCCGAGGCGCTCGGCGCGGTCCCCGACGGGCTCAGGCTGATCAAGGTCGAGACGCTCCACGGCGCCGTCCAGGCCATGGACGCGGTGCGCACGGGTTCAGAGGCGGCGCTGCCCGCCTGCTCCGCCGGCTGAGCACCGGTCGCTCCGGCGCCGCGCCGGTCATGACGGAATCCGTCCGCCGGTCCTGCCGGAACCCGTGCCGTGAACGGGCACCGATCCGGCCCCCCGCGCGTTAGCCGTACTAGACCGGCACCTGTGGGCACCGTACGAGGACCGCACCGAGCGGCTGAGCGCGACGGGACCCTCACCGGTGTAGGTTGCCAGACACGGACCGTGCTCTTATGACAAGGGGTTGGCCTTGAGCTTCCGGACCCCCGGAGCCGGTAGGGCGATGCGCTTGCCCCGCCGGCCACGACTGCTGCTTCCTGTGGCGATCGCGCTCATCGCGATCGTGGCGCTCTTCTTCCTTTTCGCCGGTATCTTCACCGACTACCTCTGGTACGACTCGGTGGACTACACGGCGGTGTTCTCCGGCGTGATCGTCACTCAGATCCTGCTCTTCGTGGTGGGCGCGGTGGTGATGGTCGGCATCGTGGGCGGCAACATGCTGCTGGCCTACCGGATGCGGCCGATGTTCGGCCCCGGGATGTTCGGCGGCGCCAGCGGCGCCGACCGCTACCGGATGGCCCTCGACCCGCACCGCAAGCTGATCTTCCTGATCGGCATCGCGGTGCTGGCGCTGTTCGCGGGATCGTCGTTCGGCGGCCAGTGGAAGACCTGGCTCGAGTTCGTCAACGCCGTGCCGTTCGGCGAGATCGACGCGCAGTTCAAGGAGGACATCTCCTTCTTCATGTTCACCTATCCGTTCATCCGGATGGTGCTGAACTTCCTGTTCACCGCCGTGGTGCTGTCGGCCGTCATGGCCGCGATCGTGCACTACCTGTACGGCGGTTTCCGCCTCCAGTCGCCCGGCGTGCACGCCTCGCGGGCGGCCCGCGCCCACCTGTCGGTGCTGCTCGGCGTGTTCGTGCTGCTGAAGGCGGTGGCCTACTGGTACGACCGGTACGGACTCGTCTTCTCCGACCGGGGGTTCGTCCACGGCGCCTCCTACACCGACGTCAACGCGGTGCTGCCGGCCAAGACCATCCTGGCGATCATCGCGTTGATCTGCGCGGCGCTGTTCTTCGCCGGTGTCGTACGGCCCGGCGGCATGCTGCCCGGCGTGGCCTTCGGCCTGCTGGTGCTGTCGGCCATCCTGATCGGCGGGGTCTACCCGGCGCTGGTCCAGCAGTTCCAGGTCAAGCCGAACGAGCAGGC
Source organism: Paraplanobispora siamensis (assembly GCF_016863175.1). Lineage (GTDB taxonomy): Bacteria > Actinomycetota > Actinomycetes > Streptosporangiales > Streptosporangiaceae > Planobispora > Planobispora siamensis. Next base: position 4,035 of record NZ_BOOJ01000019.1, on the reverse strand, counting down.
GCGCGAGAAGACGTTCATCGCCCGAAACATCGAGGCCACCAGAAAGGCCTACGGGATCAAGGATTCCGAGGTCATCCCCTACGACGCGCAGGGTGAGGCGAACAACGCCAACGTCAGCGCCGACAGCTCCGTCTCCGGCGTGCGACTGCTCGACCCGAACCTGGTCGGCAAGACCTATCAGCAGAAGCAGCGCATCCGCGGTTTCTACGACTTCCCGGACAAGCTCGACGTCGACCGCTACCCCGACCCGGCGACGGGCAACATGCGCGACACCGTGGTGGCTGTGCGAGAGCTCAGCGGACCTCCGGCGGAGCAGGACAACTGGATCAACCGCCACCTGGTCTACACCCACGGCTACGGGTTCGTGGCGGCGCCGGGCAACGAGGTCGACGCCGAGGGCCTGCCCAACTTCACCGCCAAGGACATGCCGGTCACCGGCCCCCTGGTGGACCAGACGAAGCTGACCGAGACGCGGATCTACTTCGGCGAGCACCCCTCCGGAGCCGAGTACTCCATCGTGGGCGGCGACCGGAACCAGGAGCTCGACTACCCGTTCTCCGAGAACAACGGCACCGGCACCGGCCAGAAGAACACCACCTACACCGGCAAGGGCGGCGTGCCCGTCGGCTCGTTCTTCAACCGGATGCTCTACGCGGCCAAGTACGGCGAGATCAACCTGCTGCTGTCGGGTGACATCAGCGACAAGTCCAAGATCCTGTACGAGCGCGACCCCGCCCGGCGCATCGCCAAGGTCGCCCCGTTCCTGAGCCTGGACAACAACCCCTACCCGGCCATCGTGGACGGAAGGGTGGTCTGGATCGTCGACGCCTACACCACCTCCAACGCCTACCCCTACTCCGAGAGCAAGAGCCTGGAGGCGATGACGCGGGACACGGTGACCGACCCGCGCCTGGTGGTGCAGCAGCCGCGCGACCAGATCAACTACATGCGCAACTCGGTCAAGGCCACGGTGGACGCCTACGACGGCACCGTGAACCTGTACACCTGGGACGAGAAGGACCCGATCCTGAAGACCTGGACCAACGCGTTCCCGGGTGTCATCAAGCCGAAGAGCGAGATCTCCGACAGCCTGGAGCAGCACCTGCGCTACCCCGAGGCGCTGTTCAAGGTCCAGCGCGACGTGCTGTCCCGCTACCACATCGAGGACCCGGACGCCTTCTACAGCGGCCAGGACTTCTGGAACGTCCCGAACGACCCGTCGGGCGGGGACGTCAAGCAGCCGCCGTACTACCTGTCGGTCAAGATGCCCGGCTCGCCGAACCCGTCGTTCTCGCTGACCACCACGTTCGTGCCGCGCCAGGGTCCCAACCTGGCGGCGTTCATGGCCGTGAACGCGACGCCGGGAGACGACTACGGGAAGCTGCGCATCCTGCGCATGCCGTCCAACACGACGGTCGCCGGTCCGGGCCAGGTGCAGAACAACTTCCAGAACAAGTTCTCCGGTGAGCTCAACGTGCTGGGCCTGGGCCAGTCCAAGGTCCGGTACGGCAACCTGCTGACCCTGCCCTTCGCCGGCGGCCTGATCTACATCGAGCCGGTCTACGTGGAGATCGCGGGAGGCTCCGGCCAGGAGCCGTACCCGATCCTGCGCCGGGTGCTGGTGGGATACGGCAGCAAGGTGGGTTCGGCCAACACCCTGGAAGACGCTCTGAAGCAGGTCTTCGCCGACGCCGACCGGCTGCCGACCACGCCCGACAACGGCCAGCCGGACCAGCCGGATCAGCCGGACACACCGCAGCAGCCGAACCTGTCCGAGGAGGAGCTGGCCAAGGCAATCGACGACGCGCAGGCCGCCTACAACGAGGCCCAGACGGCTCTGACCAAGAACCCGCCGGACTGGGTGGCGTACGGCAACGCGCAGAAGAAGCTGGCCGACGCGCTGAAGAAGCTGGAGGGCGTGAACCTGTCCAACGCCTCGCCGACGGCCACACCGTCTCCCACGGCGAGTGCGACCCCGTCCCCGTCCGGGACTCCCAGCCCGTCGGCGACGCCCGCGGCGTCACCGTCACCGAGTTCCTAGGAGGGTTCCCGTGAGGGTTCCGAGGAGGGCGCGAGGCTAATCGATTCGCATCCATCCCCGAAGGCCGGTAGTGTTGAGACACACACCGACGCGGGGTGGAGCAGTTCGGTAGCTCGCTGGGCTCATAACCCAGAGGTCGCAGGTTCAAATCCTGTCCCCGCTACCACGGGAAGGCCCGGATCTCATCGAGATCCGGGCCTTTTGTTTTTCCGGGGTACCCATGATCGCGATTACATGATTACATGTGATCGACCCGAATCGCCCCCGAAGGGTGGACCGATGATCGTCGAGTACATCCGTTACCGCATCCCCGCCGACCGCGCCGAGGAGTTCGAGGCCGCCTACCGGCGCGCGGCCGTCCCTCTGGCGAACGCCCTCCAGTGCGTCGACTACGAGCTCACCCGGTGCGTGGAGGAGCCCGCCTGCTACGTCCTGCGCATCACCTGGACCTCCGCCGAGGACCACCTTCAGGGCTTCCGCAAGGGCCCCGACTTCCCGGCGTTCCTCGCGGAGATCCGGCCCTATGTCACGGACATCGAGGAGATGCGCCACTACGAGCCCACCGGAGTCCGGGGTCAGGGCTCCTCGGTGCCCACGCTCTACGACTGGGCCGGCGGAGCCGAGGCGCTCGACCGGCTCACCGAGACCTTCTACGGGCTCGTGCGCAAGGACGAGCTGATCGGCCCGCTCTTCGCGCACATGGACCCCGGGCATCCGCGCTATGTGGCCATGTGGCTCGGGGAGGTCTTCGGCGGCCCCGACCGCTACACGCGCGAACGCGGCGGCTATCCGCACATGCTCTCGCAGCACCTGGGCAAGGGCATCACCGAGCCGCAGCGCCGACGCTGGGTGAACCTGCTCCTCGACGCGGCCGACGAGGTGGGCCTGCCGGGCGACCCGGAGTTCCGCGCGGCCTTCCTGGGCTACATCGAGTGGGGGACGCGGCTGGCCTTCGCCAACTCCCAGCCGGGGGCCGCCCCGCCGACCCGGGCTCCGGTGCCGCACTGGGGCTGGGGCGTGGCGCCGCCGTACATCCCGAAGGACTGAGTGCGCGGGGCGAGGCTCAGTGCCTCAGGGCCCGCGAGTGAGCCTCGGAGTGGGAAGGGCGCGTGCTCAGGCCCTGACCCGGCGGTGCCTGGGGGTGAACTTCGGCTCGGTACGGCGCAGCAGCAGGCCGGCCTTGTAGAAGGCCCAGCCGATGAGGAACACCCCCAGGAAGGCCTGGCCGATCCGGGCCCACATCGAGAGTTGCTCGGCCGCGAAGACCATGACGCCGAGCCAGAGAATCCCGAAGCCGCCCACGAGGACGGTCGCCGTCCAGTTCATCCCCCGCTGCCACATGCCTGGAGTCTTGCAGATATCAGTTCAAGGCCAGGTCAACGATGAGGAATGCCTCAGTGGGGGAGAGTACGGCCACTACCTGCACACTTCCGGACACGAGGCGCGGAGCCCGTCGTCCTCATCGGGCTCTGCTCCAGGCATGCCAGCAGAGCCGCCGCGGTGTGCGCATCGGCCAGTACCCGGTTCACCTCATCTTCGGTCCCCGGCAACTGGCCACGCTTGGCGAGCTCGTCGGTGAGGAAGGTGAGAGGCTCCGGGTAGCCCGCCCGCTGCGCGGCGACCGTCGCCCGTGCGGCGGTCAGGAGGCGCAGATAGTAGGCGCGCAGAGTGGCCTCGCGCATCCTCGCGACCTCCAGGTCGTCCAGCAGGGATCGGGCGACTCGGAGCAGGTCGCCGGGGCGATCGGCCTCCGCAGTGATGTGCGCGCGGATGTCGTCGAACTCCGAGCGAGTCATGGTGGTCACCTCCGTGGCGGGGTCAGAGTTCTGACCCTCGTGCCTATTCATATCCAGACCCGATTGCGGATGGCTTGACGTCTGGTTGCGCGCTCCGACAGGTTTGGGACGCTTGAGCCCCGGGGATGGTTGGCAAGTTGTCTCTGGGACGCCGGAGTCCTGCTAATGTTCTTCCTGCGGGGCGAGTCCCCGCACCCT
>NZ_BOOJ01000018.1 GCF_016863175.1 Paraplanobispora siamensis | reverse complement strand
TTGGAACGCTTGAACTTGGCGACACGGTAAGTGGTGCGGGTGCCGTCGTCGTTCATGACGGTGATGTAGTCGGCGGAGACCTCCTCGACCACACCCGCCTTCTCGGCGGTGATGACGTCACCGGCGTCGGTGGCGGCGCGGTACTCCATGCCGGTGCCGACCAGCGGCGCCTCGCTCTTGAGGAGCGGCACGGACTGGCGCTGCATGTTGGATCCCATGAGCGCGCGGTTGGCGTCGTCGTGCTCCAGGAACGGGATCATCGCGGTCGCGACGGACACCATCTGGCGCGCCGAGACGTCCATGTAGTCGACCTCGGTCGCCCGCAGGGACTCGAACTCGCCGCCCTTACGGCGGACGAGGACGCGGTCCTCCAGGAACGTGCCGTCGGCGGAGACCGGCGTGTTCGCCTGGGCGATGACGTACCGGTCCTCCTCGTCGGCGGTGAGGTAGTCGACCTGGTCGGTGACCCGGCCGTCGACGACCTTGCGGTAGGGCGTCTCCACGAAGCCGAAGGAGTTGACCCGGCCGAAGGAGGCCAGCGAGCCGATCAGACCGATGTTGGGGCCTTCCGGCGTCTCGATCGGGCACATGCGGCCGTAGTGCGAGGGGTGCACGTCACGGACCTCGAAGCCGGCCCGCTCACGGGACAGACCACCGGGACCCAGCGCGGACAGACGACGCTTGTGCGTCAGGCCGGCCAGCGGGTTGGTCTGGTCCATGAACTGCGACAGCTGGGAGGTGCCGAAGAACTCCTTGATCGACGCCACGACCGGGCGGATGTTGATCAGGGTCTGCGGCGTGATCGCCTCGACGTCCTGGGTGGTCATCCGCTCACGGACGACGCGCTCCATGCGGGCCAGGCCCAGGCGGACCTGGTTCTGGATGAGCTCGCCGACGGTGCGCAGGCGGCGGTTGCCGAAGTGGTCGATGTCGTCGGTCTCGACGACGACCTCACGGCCCTCGGCGCCCTGCATCGAGACCTCGCCGGCGTGAAGCTTGACGATGTACTCGATGGTGGCGACGATGTCCTCTTCGGTCAGCGTGCCCTGCGTGATGTCGGCGTCGACGCCGAGCTTCTTGTTGATCTTGTAGCGGCCGACCTTGGCGAGGTCGTAGCGCTTGGGGTTGAAGTACAGGTTCTCCAGCAGCGTCTGCGCCGACTCGCGGGTCGGGGGCTCACCCGGGCGCAGCTTGCGGTAGATGTCGAGCAGGGCGTCGTCCTGGCCGGCGGTGTGGTCCTTCTCCAGGGTGGCGCGCATCGACTCGTACTGGCCGAAACGCTCCAGGATCTGCTCGTTGGTCCAGCCCAGCGCCTTGAGCAGGACCGTGACGGCCTGCTTGCGCTTGCGATCGATGCGCACGCCCACGCTGTCGCGCTTGTCGATCTCGAACTCGAGCCAGGCGCCCCGGGACGGGATCACCTTGCAGCCGTAGAGGTCCTTGTCGGAGGTCTTGTCGATGCTGCGATCGAAGTAGACGCCCGGCGAGCGGACCAACTGGGAGACGACGACACGCTCGGTGCCGTTGATGATGAACGTGCCCTTGCCGGTCATGAGCGGGAAGTCGCCCATGAACACGGTCTGGCTCTTGATCTCACCAGTGGTGTTATTGATGAACTCCGCCGTGACGAACATCGGAGCGGAGTAGGTCATGTCCTTGTCTTTGCACTCATCGACTGAGTACTTCGGCGGCTCGAACCGGTGATCCCGGAACGACAGGGACATGGTTCCGGAGAAGTCCTCGATGGGACTGATCTCTTCGAAGATCTCTTCGAGACCCGACTGGGCCGGAACGTCCTTGCGCCCGGCCTGGCGAGCCGCCTCGACCCGCCCCTTCCACTTCTCGTTGCCGAGCAGCCAGTCGAAGGACTCGGTCTGCAGGGCGAGAAGGTCAGGAACTTCGAGCGGCTCCTGAATGCGCGCAAAAGACACGCGACGGGGACCAGCGGGTACGGCGGAGGCGTTGCGCGAGGCTGCCAACAGATGTCCTTCCGAGGGCTCGCGGCGGACTGACTACACGCACGCCAGACGACCATGCATCGGAGCACCAAAAGAAGCGGGTCGTCAAAGGGCAGCGCAAAGGGGCAGTGTAGCCGAACGGCACACGCCTGTCCACCCCAGTCTCGCTGCATGCTCCACGTTGGTCGCAGCATCGCCCGTCGGCGGCGAAACGTCAAGCCCGGAAGGCGACATTTCCACCGGCAAACCGCCGCGAAGCTGCGACTTCTCCCGTCGCACGACCCGTGCGCGCCACCGGATCCAGAACACTACCCCGGACCCGGAAACGGCTAACACCCGCCGCCCGACGGATCGGGCGCTGGCCGTTGCCCGACCCGCGCTCGACTGTCGCCATGCGGATCTACCCGCCCTCAAACCTTCCTCAAACGCAAGGTTTGCTAACAATTACATAACACGCCCCGCCCGGCTCCCTGACGAGGCGCAACGAGGAGCCCGGGAACCGCCCCGAGCCGGCGACGCGCAGCGTCGCCATAGACGCAACCCCCGAACCGCCGCGCGCGAGCACGGCCATGAACGGAGGGTTTCCGAGGAGGGTCGAGAGCTCGGAGACCAGCCAGCGGGAGTCCGTTTTGACCATCGTCAGCCGGGCCCGGCTCTGGCTGACCTGGCGGCGGGGTTCTTCGCCCGGGGTCTCCCGTACCGTGCTCATGTCGACGAACAGCAGGACGTCGACCCGGTCGGGTCCGGCCGACTCCACGGCCGCCCCGGTGACCGTGGCCGACTGCACCGCCCGCTGCCGCTTCGCCTCCGGCGCCAGGCTCCCGGCCAGCCGCCTGTAGTGCCCGGTGAGCGCCCCGGTGGTGTATCCCGCCGCCCTGGCGAGGTCCTGCTCGATCGTGCGGTAGTCGTAGGACAGCATGTCCGGGGCCGCCGACCGGGCGGCCTCCAGCGCCTGCCGTCCCGCCTCCTCGCCGGACCGCAGCCGTTGCAGGTCCGCGAACATGAACCCGGCCACCCCGGCCAGCACCAGCGCCACGACGGCCAGCGTCACGGCGATCGGCGGCAGGCCCCGCCGTACGGGAAGAAGCCTCGCGGGCCTCACGGGACCAGCTCCGCCTTCGACACGAGCCAGCCTCCCCCGGTCCTGGTGACCTCCATGCTCCAGCGGTAGAACCGCTCCCGGGGGGCCTGGCGGCTCCCCTCGGAGGAGACCACCGCGTCCCCGACCACCAGCACCCGGGCCGTGCCGTCCCGCAGGGAGACGAGCCCCACGGCGCGCAGGGCGCCCGTCTGCAGAACCTTGCCGGAGGTGGTCGTCTCCTTCAGGGTCGCGGCGTCACGGGCGTACCCGGTCCTGGCGTGGCCGGTGGAGGTGTCGAGGATGCGCCGGATGCCGGCGTCGACGGTGCGGTGGTCGACCGAGAGCAGGCTCAGGGCGTGGTCCCCGGCCGCCCGCAGCGCCGCCCGGCGGTCGTCGGCGGCAGCCCGGGCCTCGCGCAGCTGCCCGCCCACCCAGAAGACGGCCGCCGCCAGGCAGACGGCCGACAGGCCCGCGAACCAGGGCAGGAGCTTCCTCAGCACGGTTCGATCTCCCAGCTCGGCTGACACCGTCACGGTCGATCGTCATCAACGATAGCGAAAGCGGACCGATCTCCACCGACGGTGGATCGAACTCATCTCACGCCGTTGAGGTGCGCCGCGACGAGGCGGGGATACTCCTCCAGCCAGTTGCGGCCCCGGTCGTCCACGAAGGAGTTCGCCGGCGGGATGACGCCGTTGGCGGCCAGCCACTCCCCCGGCGGGCGCTGCGTCCGCCGGATCCGGTTCGCGCTCGGCATGAGCTGCGGCGGGATCGGGGGCAGGCCGCCCGGGTCGTGGCCCAGCTGCGCCTCGGCCTCCAGCTCGGAGATGTCCTTCTCCTCCGACATGCCGATCGGGCCGTGCCTGCGGGCGTTGAGGAACTGGCGCACCACCGGTTCGTCGCTGGACAGCAGCATCTCGCGCGGCCCGAACATGATCAGTTCACGCCGGAACAGCAGGCCGATGCTGTCGGGGACCGTACGGGCGGTGTTGATGTCGTGCGTGACGATCAGGAACGTCGCCTCGATCTCCGCGTTGAGGTCCACGATCAGCTGGTTCAGGTAGGCCGTGCGGACCGGGTCGAGCCCGGAGTCCGGCTCGTCGAACAGGATGATCTCGGGGTCCAGGACCAGCGCCCTGGCCAGGCCGGCGCGCTTGCGCATGCCGCCGGAGATCTCCCCGGGGAGCTTGCCCTCCGCGCCGACGAGACCGACGAGGTCCATCTTCTCCATCACGATGCGACGGATCTCGGTCTCGTTCTTCTTGGTGTGCTCGCGCAGGGGGAAGGCGATGTTGTCGAAGAGGCTGAGGGACCCGAACAGGGCCCCGTCCTGGAACAGGACGCCGAACAGCCTGCGCAGCTCGTACAGCGTGCTCTCGTCGCAGTTGGCCAGGTCGTGGCCGTCGATCCAGATGTGGCCGCGGTCGGGCCGCAACAGGCCGACCAGGGACTTCAGGAAGACGGACTTGCCGGTGCCGGAGGGTCCGAGCAGTACGGAGATCTCTCCGGCGGGGAGCGTCAGCGTGACGTCCTCCCAGATGACCTGCCTGCCGAACGACTTGGTCAGGCCCTCCACCACGACTTCGACGCCCACGTGCCGCCCTCCAGAAGACCGGTTCACCCACCGTAGCGACGATCGCCCGAATTGGAAGTGGTTCCAATAAGATCCGGCGATCGTTACGACACGGTAATAAGACTCTTCGTCCAACAAGAGCCGGACCGCCTCCGGCGTACGGGGGTCACAAGTGCCCGGGAACGCGAAAAGAGCGGGCCACCGGCACCTGGTGGACCCGCTCTTTCCGGTGAAGCGTCTTACTTGACGGTGACGGTGGCGCCGGCACCCTCGAGGGCGGCCTTGGCCTTCTCCGCCTGCTCCTTGTTGACCTTGCCGTCGAAGACCGGCTTCGGAGCGCCGTCGACCAGGTCCTTGGCCTCCTTGAGGCCCAGGCTCGTCAGGGCGCGGATCTCCTTGATGACCTGGATCTTCTTGTCGCCGGCGGCCTCGAGGATGACGTCGAACTCGTCCTGCTCCTCGGCCTCCTCGCCACCGCCGGCGGCACCGGCGGCGGCCGGAGCGGCGGCGACGGCGACCGGGGCGGCAGCCTTGACGTCGAAGGTCTCCTCGAAGAGCTTCACGAAGTCGGACAGCTCAAGGAGGGTCATCTCCTTGAAAGCGTCGAGGAGCTCGTCGGTGCTGAGCTTCGCCATGATTTCCTCCGTATGGATCTAACTAATGAAGAATTGGGACCGCGGTACGCATGCGCTAATCCCCTGACCGCTCGCGCGGACCTACTACTCGCCCGCCTCGGCGCGCTTGGCGCGCAGAGCCTCGGCCAGCTGAGCCATGTTGGTGGGAAGCGCGTTGAAGACGGCGGCCGCGTGGCCCTGCTTCGCCTTCATGGCACCCGCCAGCTTCGCGAGGAGGACCTCACGCGACTCCAGGTCGGCAAGCTTGCTGATCTCGGTCGGGGTCATCGCCTTACCGTCGACGACGCCGCCCTTGATGATCAGGAGGGGATTGGCCTTGGCGAAGTCACGCAGACTCTTGGCAGCCTCGACCACGTCGCCGTTGACGAACGCGATCGCCGACGGACCCGCGAGCAGGTCGTCGAGCTGGGTGATCCCGGCCTCGTTGGCCGCGATCTTGGTCAGCGTGTTCTTCACCACGGCGAACTTCGCATTCTCACCGAGGGAAACGCGCAGCTGCTTGAGCTGAGCGACGGTGAGACCGCGGTACTCGGTCAGAACGGCAGCGCCAGAGCTTTCGAAACTGCTCCGGAGCTCGGCTACGGCCGTCGCCTTTTCCGCCTTCGCCATGGGCCTCCTTCCAGATGTGCCGCCGGCAAAGGCCCATAAACGAGAACGAGCCCCGGCGCAGGCGCACGGGGCTCACAACGAGGACGACACGTCCCGATGGAAGCTCACATCACACCTGCGCTGGCCGTCCACGGGATGTGGATCCTTCGGTCACCGGGCCATGAGGCCAGGTGACGACCGGCGGTCTTCGGCGTTGACAGCTTACGCGCTGTCCGGACACAAGCCAAATCGGCGTACGGCCCCGCGGACGAGGTGCCCGCGGGGCCGTACGGCCCGCCCCTCCGGGTGGTCCCGGGGCGCGAGCCGTACGGGCGGGGTCAGTTCCCGCCGGTCTGGCCGGGGTTCTCCGGCAGGTCGCCCACCTGGTCGGCGGGCGGGGCCGTGATGGTCACCGGCTCGTTGAAGTCACGGAACTGCGCGGCCATGTTGAACGTGGCGCCCTGCTCGGACCCGCTCAGCGTGACCTTGCGGGGCAGGCTCTGGGCGTCGGCCCACAGGTCGAACTTCACGTCCTTGGCCTTCGACAGCTGCTCCTGGACGTGCTCGCGCTCGGCGGGGTCGAGCAGCTGGACCGCCTCGTCCACCGGGAAGGTGCCGCTGTAGTGGGTGGTCTCCACCCCGTCGACCGTCTCGGTGCCGACCGCCTTGACGTCCTTGGAGGCGGTCAGCAGCTTGACCGTGCCGGCCAGGTCGAACTGCTGGGCCTGGGCCATGAAGTCCTTGATCTGGGCCTGGTCGTTGGCGCCCAGGTCGGAGGCGGACACCTTGACCCACGGCTTGCCGGTGCCGGTGAACTTGGCGAGCAGCTCGGACTTCACGTAGACGGTGTCACCGAGCAGGATGGCCCGCGCCCCGCCGGGCACGTTGCGTCCGTCGAAGGAGATCACGTCCAGCGTGATGTCGGTCGCCAGCTCGGGCTTGCTCTGGTAGACCATGCTGCCCTGGACCTTGCCGGCGCCCTGCTGACCGTCGGTGGCGTCCAGCACCAGATCCGCGGAGTAGGAGGTGACCTCCTCAGCCTGCTGCGCGCTCTCCTGGACGGCCTCGGCCGCCGCCAGCTTCACGTTTCCCAGGGAACCGGCGCTCTGCGCGCCGCATCCCGCCACCGCGACCAGTGCGGCCGCTCCCAGTGCCACTGCGGGAGCCAATCGGCGCATTCTGTCCTCACCCCTTCGTATCCCCCGATGACCTGTCTTCTTGAGACTATGTGCCCCCGGAAAACCGCGCGTCGTCCGAGAGAACGAAAAAGGCCTCGACCGAATGGCCATTCGGTCGAGGCCTCCGCGGTTGACGCCAGAGGATCAGGCGTCGAGCTCCGCGGTCATCCCACGGGTCACGTTCGGGTCGACCGGGATGCCGGGGCCCATGGACGTGGAGAAGGTGATCTTCTTGAGGTAACGGCCCTTGGCCGCGGACGGCTTCAGACGCAGGACCTCGTCGAGGGCGGCGGCGTAGTTCTCGATGAGCTGACGCTCGCCGAAGGACACCTTGCCGATGATGAAGTGCAGGTTCGCGTGCCGGTCGACACGGAACTCGATCTTTCCGCCCTTGATGTCGGTGACGGCCTTGCCGACGGCCGGGGTCACGGTGCCGGTCTTGGGGTTCGGCATCAGACCACGCGGACCGAGCACGCGGCCCAGGCGGCCGACCTTGCCCATGAGGTCCGGGGTGGCCACGACGGCGTCGAAGTCGAGGCGGCCCTTGGCCACCTCCTCGATCAGCTCGTCGGCACCGACGATGTCGGCGCCCGCGGCGCGGGCCTCCTCGGCACGGTCGCCGGTCGCGAAGACCAGGACCCGGGCGGTCTTACCGGTGCCGTGCGGGAGGTTGACGGTGCCACGGACCATCTGGTCCGCCTTGCGGGGGTCGACGCCCAGCCGCAGAGCGACCTCGACGGTCGCGTCGAACTTGGTGACGCTCGTCTCCTTGGCCAGCTTGGCCGCCTGGGCCGGGCTGTACAGGTTCTCGCGGTTCACCTTGGCCGTGGCGTCGCGGTGTGACTTGCTGCGCTTCACTTGCTCACTCCTGATCTGAGTGTCCGTGGTGCGGGCCAGCGCCTGGCCCTCCCACTCGGTTCGAGGTCTGTGGTGCCGAGTGCCGGGAACGGCTAGTCGGCGATGGTGATGCCCATCGACCGGGCGGTGCCGGCGATGATCTTCTCGGCCGCCTCGATGTCGTTGGCGTTGAGGTCCTGCATCTTAGTCTCGGCGATCTGGCGCAGCTGCTCACGGGTGAGCTTGCCGACCTTGTCCTTCTGCGGGACGGCCGAGCCCTTCGCCACACCGGCGGCCTTCTTGATCAGCTCAGGCGCCGGGGGCGTCTTCGTGATGAAGGTGAAGGTGCGGTCCTCGAAGATGGTGATCTCAACGGGGATGATGTTGCCGCGCTGGGCCTCGGTGGCAGCGTTGTACTGCTTCACGAAGTCCATGATGTTGACGCCGTGCGGACCGAGGGCGGTACCGACCGGCGGGGCGGGAGTGGCCTGGCCAGCGGGAAGCTGGACCTTGACCAGTGCCGCGATCTTCTTCTTAGGAGGCATGAGATTTTCTCCGGGTCCTCATCGGATTGATGCGGTCCCCCGCAGAGACGGGGAACATGTCGGAAGGCCGTGTTTCGCGAAACACGGCCACCGAACGTCTTAGTTTATGTGACGGGTCAGATCTTCGAGACCTGGTTGAACGACAGCTCGACCGGGGTCTCACGACCGAAGATCGACACGAGCACCTTGAGCTTCTGCGACTCTACGCTGATCTCGCTGACCGTCGCGGGCAGGGTGGCGAAGGGGCCGTCCATGACCGTGACGGACTCGCCGACCTCGAAGTCGACGGTCGCCGCGGTGGTCTTGGCGGTGGTCTTCTTGGTCTCCTCGCTGGGCTCGGGGGCCAGCAGCTTGGCGACCTCGTCCACGCTCAGCGGGCTCGGCTTGTTCGACAGGCCCACGAAGCCGGTCACACCGGGGGTGTTGCGCACCGCGGACCAGGACTCGTCGGTGAGCTCCATGCGGACCAGCACGTAACCCGGCAGCACGCGCTCCTTGACGAGCTGGCGCTTGCCGCTCTTCACCTCGGTCACGTGGTGGGTGGGCACCTCGACCTGGAAGATGTAGTCCTCCATGTTGAGGGACTGCGTGCGGGTCTCGATGTTGGCCTTCACGCGGTTCTCGTAGCCGGCGTAGGAGTGGATGACGTACCACTCGCCGTACAGGCCGCGCAGCTGGCGCTTGAACTCCTCGACCGGGTCGACGTCGGGAAGGACGTCACCGTCCTCGTCGACGGCGGCGGCCGGAACCTGCTCGGCCTCAGTCTCGTCGTCGACGTCCGCCTCGACATCGTCCTCGGCGTCGACGTCGGTCTCGACGTCCGTCTCACCGGACTCGTCGAACGAATCCTCCGCGGCGTCGATGGCCTCTTCCGGCCCGCCCTCCCACTCTTCGCGGGACTCGCCGGCCGGCTGTGAAGACTCGGACACGGTGGCTCTTTCTCTTTTCCTCGGTGGGCTGACTGGACTTGCGGAGGGAATGAGCTCACGGCGGGAGAGCCCGCCGTCCGCCGTCTCAGGATCCGCCGAAGATCCTCAGCACACCCTCGGTGAACAGCGCATCGAGCCCGGACACGATCCCGACCAGGATCAAAACGAAGACCAGGACGATGATCGTGTAAGAAATGAGTTCCTTGCGCGTCGGCCAGATGACCTTACGCAGCTCAGCGACAACCTGCCGGTAGAAGAGGGCGGGAGAAGTGCGCTTGGACTTCTTCTCACCGCTCGGCTTGTCTGCGGTTTCGCCGCGCGTGTCGATCGCCACAGTCCTCACCTGATCCGTCGTATCCAACGCATATCCGCGGCGCGCTAGACGCCCTGATGCGCGGACCGCTCCTCGCAGGGCACGAGGGACTCGAACCCCCAACCGCCGGTTTTGGAGACCGGTGCGCTACCAATTGCGCTAGTGCCCTAAGACATGAACCACCATACCCCGGTTGACCCGAAGTTTGTCCCTGGCTCACCAGCCCCGCCCGCCGATCACGCACTCGGCGGCGAGGCCACGCCGGAGTCTACGTGGGAATGGCCGCCACGTCGAACTGGAAAACGATCCCGCAGGTCATGAACTTTCCAAGCCCTCGCCGCCGCGGCCCCGCCGACCGTCCGGATGTTGGATACCCACCGGAACACGACGGCGGGTCTGTAACCATGGACGTATGACCCGTCCTCGCATCTCCGCGCGCATCTCCGCGATCTCCGAGTCCGCCACTCTCGCCGTGGACGCCAAGGCCAAGGCGATGAAGGCGGCGGGCCGCCCGGTCATCGGCTTCGGCGCCGGCGAGCCGGACTTCCCGACTCCCGACTACATCGTCGAGGCCGCCGTCGAGGCCTGCCGGACCCCGAGGTTCCACAAGTACACCCCGGCCGGCGGTCTCCCCGAGCTCAAGCAGGCCATCGCCGACAAGACCCTGCGCGACTCCGGCTATCAGGTCGACGCGGCGCAGGTGCTGGTCACCAACGGCGGCAAGCAGGCCGTCTACGAGGCCTTCGCCACGCTGCTGGACCCGGGCGACGAGGTCCTGGTGGTCGCGCCGTACTGGACGACCTACCCCGAGGCGATCAAGCTGGCCGGCGGCGTCCAGGTCGACGTCGTGACCGACGAGACCACCGGCTACCTCGCGAGCGTCGAGCAGCTGGAGGCCGCCCGCACCGAGCGCACCAAGGTCCTGCTGTTCGTCTCCCCGTCCAACCCGACCGGCGCGGTCTACACGCCGGAGCAGGTGGAGGCGATCGGCCGCTGGGCCGCCGAGCACGACCTGTGGGTCGTCACCGACGAGATCTACGAGCACCTCACCTACGGCGACGCCAGCTTCGCGAGCATCGCCACCGTCGTGCCCGAGCTGGGCGACAAGGTCGTCGTGCTGAACGGCGTCGCCAAGACCTACGCGATGACCGGCTGGCGGGTGGGCTGGCTGATCGGCCCCAAGGACGTGGTCAAGGCCGCGACCAACCTCCAGTCGCACGCCACCTCCAACGTCTCCAACGTCGCGCAGGCCGCCGCCCTGGCCGCCGTCACCGGCGACCTGTCGGCCGTGGAGCGCATGCGCGAGGCCTTCGACCGCCGCCGCCAGACCATGGTCCGCATGCTCAACGAGATCCCGGGCGTGGTCTGCCCCGAGCCGAAGGGCGCGTTCTACGCCTACCCCTCGGTCAAGCAGCTGCTGGGCAAGGAGTTCGGCGGCCGGCGCCCGCAGACCTCCGCCGAGCTGGCCGAGATCATCCTTGAGGAGGCCGAGGTCGCGCTCGTCCCTGGCGAGGCGTTCGGCACGCCGGGATACTTCCGCCTGTCCTACGCCCTCGGCGACGACGACCTGGCCGAGGGTGTCAGCCGGGTCGCCAAGTTCCTGGCCGACGCCCGCTGACCCGGCGACCGGCCGCCGTCCCCCGGTCCGGGGCCGTCTCCGCGCACGCGGACGGTCCCGGACGGACCGCCGGCCGTCCCCTCGAATCCCCTCAAGCCCGGCCGTCCTGCCCTCAAGCCCGGCCGTCCTGTCGGTCCCGTCAGTCGTCGTACTCGTCCTCGGGCTCCGACTCGGCCACGCCCTGCAGCGCGTGCTCCACGGCGTCCCCCAGGCCGTTCGTCTGCCCCGGTTCGAGGAGGCGGTCGTACTCCTTCTCGTCCGTACGGCCGCGCAGTCTCTCCTCCGAGCCCTCCAGCAGGCCGGCGAGGATCGGCGCGCGGCACGGCGGCAGGCCGGCCCCTCCGCGGGCCACGGCGGCGGCGCCGAGCAGCCTGATCGCCAGGGCGTCGTTCCCGTCGCCCTCCGCGATCACCCCGAAGGTCTCGATCCCCTCGATGAGGCACACGTCGTCGCCGAACAGCCGGGCCCCGCGCATGGACTCCCGGGCGGCCGCGGCGGCCGCCGGCGTGTTGCCGAGCAGGTGCTCGGCCTGGGCCAGGAGCAGGTCGAGGCGGGCCAGGGTCCAGTAGTCGCCGCAGGAGGCGCACAGGTCGCGCCCCTCGTGCAGGACCGAGACCGCCTCCTCGTGCCGGTCGGCGAGCATCAGCGCGGTGGCCACGACGACGTAGGTGGGCAGGAAGCCCGGGAAGACGTCGCCGGCCGAGCGGTGGCGCATCCGGGCGTCCTTGATGAACCGCATCGCCTCGGTCAGATCGCCCCTGGCCATGGCCAGGTGGGCGTGGAAATGGCTGACGTAGGCGGTGGAGTCCCAGCCGGGGACCCCGGTGTCGCACTCGGCGAGGGCGCGCTCGGCGTCCTCGACGTCGCCGCGCTGGATCGCCATCCAGGCGTAGACCCACAGCGCCTTGTTCCGCTCGGTGCCCGGCTCGCGCTCCAGCTCCAGGCCGCGCTGGAGCAGGGAGTATCCGACGGTGTGATTGCCGCAGCAGATCCACAGGAACCACAGGAAGGAGACCAGTTCGAGGCCCTGGCGGCGGTCTTCGGGCCGGTCGTAGCAGTATTCGACGGCCTGGCGCAGGTTGGCCAGGTCGGGAGCCAGCCGGCGGTACCAGGTGAGCTGGTCGTCCTTCCAGCCCTGCGCCGCGCGGGCGGCGAGGCCGAAGAAGAAGTCGCGGTGGCGGCGCCGGCCCTGGCAGGTCTCGCCCAGCTCGGCCAGCCGGGCGGCGCCGAACCCGCGGACGACGCCGAGCAGGCGGTAGCGGGCGCCGCGGGGACCCCCCTCCCGGGTCAGGACGGACCTGTCCGTCAGCCCGTTCAGAGCGTCGAGGACCTGCCCGGCCGAGAGGTCGCCGACGCTGCAGACGCTCTGCGCGGCCTCGGCGTCGAAGCACTCGGAGAAGACCGACATCCGGGCCCACACGAGGCGCTCCTCGGGGTCGCACAGCTCGTAGCTCATGCCGAGCGCGCCGCACAGGGAGGCGTAACGCCGGGGGAACATCCGAGGGGACGCGCAGCCGGACGGCCCCGGTCCGCCGCCGGGGCGCGGACAGTCCCTGAACGGGTCGGACGGGCCGGCGAACAGGTCGGCCCCGGCGGGGTCGGGGGTCTCGGCCGCCAGCTCGATCGCCAGCGGGAGGTTGTCCAGCCGCCGGCAGATCTCGGCCGGGTCGGTTCCGGCGAGCCTGTCCCCGGCGAGCATGACGAGCAGGTCGACGGCGTCGGCGGTGGACAGCCCGCCGATCGGGTAGACGTGCTCGTGCGGGAAGCCCAGCCGCTGCCTGCTGGTGGCCAGGACGTGCAGCCCCTCGACCTCCCGCAGGAGGTGGTCCACCAGAACGCCCGCGGTGTGGGCGACGCGGTCGCATCCGTCCAGGACGACCAGCCCGGGGTTGGCGGACAGCTCGGCGACCACCCGCTCCACCGGCCTCCCCGGCCGCTGGTGGGCGCCGATCGCACCGGCGACCGTCTCGGTCAGGGCCAGGAGGTCGTCCGGCGTCTCGGAGACGTCGACGATGCGGACGTATCCCGGCGACTCGCGCTCCAGCGGCTCGGCGAGGCGCATCGCGAGGCGGGTCTTGCCCGCTCCGGCGGCACCGGTCAGCGTGACATGGCGGGCCCTGCCGAGCAGGCCGCAGATGTCAGCCAGCTCCGCCTGCCTGCCGACGAAGACGTCCGTTTCCATAACAGCCCCGGCGTCATTCCAACTGTGCGTGTACTTACCGTCGCACGGACGCACGTGCACGTGGAAGCCCGTTGGGAAATTTCCCTCGTTCCTTGACGATTCCCGGTGAGCACGATCTCCGGCGGCGGTACGGCTCCCGCCCGGCGGAAGCCGTACCGCGACCGTTTCCCGTTTCCCGCGGACGGGTCCGATCACCTGCCGGGGACGACCCCTTCGACGATCCTCTTCAGCTCCGCCCCGGCCTTCTCCTGACCGAGCCGGGCGTAGTAGTCGGGGCTCATCATGACCTCGACGGCCAGCCCCGGGCTCTCGGTCCAGACGGCGGTGGGGGTGCCCTCCTCCTCGATCTGCCCCACGTCCTCGCCCGCACGGACGATGTAGACCCGCTCGCCCCCGATCTCCACGGGCCTGGCGCCCTGGTCGCGGTAGCCCTTCATCCGCCTGCCCAGCTCGGTCGCCGCCTGCCCCCGGTAGACGACGGCCTGGACGCTGTACATGCCGGGCTCCAGGCCGTCCTCCTGCCACCAGGTGCTGTAGCTGGTCTTGCCGAAGCCGTCCTTGACCGACCCCTCTCCCCACTGCAGGCCCGCGGGCAGGTAGGTGAACTCCACGCCGCCGAACCTGCGGCCGTCGCCCAGGTCGCCGAGGTCGTCCGGGATGCTCGGCCTGTCCTCCCCACCCCGGCCCGCGTCCTCCGTGGGCTTCGGGTCCGCCGTCGGGCTGGGCGGGGCCGAGGTCAGCACGACGACGTGTCCCGGCGCGACCTTCTCCCCGGCCGCCGGGGTCTGCTGCACCACCAGGCCCCCGTCTCCCCCGTCTCCTTCGATCTGCGCCTTGAACCCGGCGGCCTCCAGGACGGCGAGCGCCTCCTGCGTCTGCATGCCGACGACCTCCGGGACCGCCACGTCCGGCACGACCGCGACCGCGGTGCCCTGACCGGACTGCGCGGCCGGGCCGGACACGGTGGCGGGCGGGCCGGCGTTCAGCGACAGGTAGACCGGGACCGCCCCGGCGACGGCGGCGGTGGCCAGCGCGACGCCCGCCGTACGAAACCGCAGACGGTGGGACCGGTGACGGCGGCGGATCGCCCCGCCCATCGCCGGTGTGGCGCGCACCCCCGCGACGTGCGCCTCCATCGCCTCCGCCAGTTCCTCTTCGAGCCTCATCCCAGCACCCCTTCCCGCGGGCTCATGCGTTCGCGAATCCTGGCCAGCCCCCGTGCGGCCTGGCTCTTCACGGTCCCCGTCGAGCAGCCCATGAGCGCGGCCGTCTCGTTCTCCGACAGGTCCTCCCAGTAGCGCAGCACCAGCACCGCGCGCATCCGCGCCGGCAGCCGGCGCAGTTCCGTCATCAACTCCTCGCGCAGCTCCACGTCGGGAGAGGCGGCCGGGGTGTCCGGCGGCCGGGCGAAGGTGATCTCCTGGATCACCCGGCGCCTGCGCGCGGCGCTGATCGCGGCGTTGACCACGACCCTGCGTGCGTAGGACTCGGGGTTGTCGTGGCGGATCCGGCTCCAGTGCCGGTAGACCTTCTCCAGCGCGTTCTGCACCAGGTCCTCGGCGTCGTGCTGCGACGCGCCGCAGACCAGGATCGCGGTGCGCAGCAGCGCCGTACTCCGTGCGGCCAGGAACTCGTCGAAGGCCGCCTCGTCTTCTTCCGTCATCAGCGTTCTTCCGTCATCGGCGGGGTCCCCTTTCGCCCTCCCCAACGCACGGACGCGCCGCCAGGTTGAGAGCCGCATTCACCGCGGTGCGCCGAGGGTACGGCACCATATGGAAATGCCACGTCCGCTCCGCGATCTGCCCAAGGCCCACCTGCACCTGCACTTCACCGGCTCCATGCGCCACTCCACGCTGGTGGAGCTGGCCGACGGGCACGGCCTGCACCTTCCCGACGCGCTGAAGGAGGACTGGCCGCCCAAACTCCGGGCCACCGACGAGCGGGGCTGGTTCCGCTTCCAGCGGCTCTACGACATCGCGCGGTCGGTGCTGCGGCGGCCCGACGACCTCTACCGGCTGATGCGGGAGACCGCCGAGGACGAGGCGGCCGAGGGGTCGGGCTGGCTGGAGATCCAGGTGGACCCGTCGGGGTACGCCCAGCGCTTCGGCGGGCTCACGGCCACGATGGAGCTGATGCTCGACGCGGTGGACCGGGCCGCCGAGCACGCCGGGATCGGGATCGCGGTCGTGGTGGCCGCCAACCGGACCCGGCACCCGCTGGACGCCAGGACGCTCGCCCGCCTCGCGGTGCAGTACATGGACCGGGGCGTGGTCGGGTTCGGCCTGTCCAACGACGAGCGCCGGGGCCGGGCCCGCGAGTTCGACCGGGCCTTCCGGATCGCCAGGCGCGCGGGGCTGCTGGCCGTACCGCACGGCGGGGAGCTGCTGGGCCCGGCGAGCGTGGCCGAGTGCGTGGAGGAGCTGGGCGCCGACCGGTTGGGGCACGGGGTGCGGGCCGCGGAGTCGCCCCGGCTGATGGAGATGCTCGCCGAGCGGCGGATCACGTGCGAGGTCTGCCCGATGTCGAACGTCGGGCTCGGGGTGGCCGAGCATCCCGGGGACGTGCCGCTGCGGCGGCTGTTCGAGGCGGGGGTGCCGATCGCGTTGGGCGCCGACGACCCGTTGCTGTTCGGCTCGCGGCTGCTGGACCAGTACGAGCTGGCCAGGGGGGTGCTCGGGTTCGCCGACGCGGAGGTGGCCGAGCTGGCGCGGCAGTCGATCCGGGGCTCGGCGGCGCCGGAGACGGTGCGCAAGGAGCTGTTGCGGGGGGTGGACGACTGGCTGGCGTCCGGTGTGCCGCCGGAGCCGGCGGGCTGAGGAGCCGGGGTGCGACCGGCGGCGCTCAACGGACCGATTCGGCGATCTCCCGGGCGCGGGCGAGGTCGGCGGGTCCTTCCAGGCGCAGGCCGACCTGGCCGCGCTGCCAGATGAGGGTGGAGCCGGACAGGCGGGACTCCACCTCGGGCCCGCCCGCCCTTGGCCGGTAGGTCAGGGCGTGCTTGGCCGGGATCCACCAGGCGTGCGAGTTGCCGACCACGGCGTCCTCCGGCCAGGGCTCGCCCAGCTCCTTGCGGAAGACGACGTCGAGCGTGCCGTCGTACTGGTCCAGCCTGACACCGGGCCACAGCATCGACACCACCCGGCCGCCGTCGCTGACCCTGACGTCCTGCGGCTCACCCAGCGCCGCCGGGACCCCGACCGGGAAGACGACCCGCTCACGCGCCTGCTGCAACGTGACGCGCTCCTCCCCCGGCAGCGGGCTCGGCACCCCTGACGGCAGCGGCCCCGGATCCCCGCCGATCCTCAGCTCGATCCCGGCGAACCTGAGGATCTCGGCCACGGCGGCCCGCCCCACGGGGGTGGCGCCGAAGAACAACGCGACCATGACGGCCACCACTGCCACCACGACCCGCCGCCGCACCCGGGCGCCGGGCCGCGCCGTACGCCCCGCCCGCCGTACCGGCGCCGGGGGGAAACCCCGTGGACGACGGGAGCCCCGTGCGGGCCGGGACGGGCCGGGGGCCGGGGAGGCCGGGCCGGAGGCATCCGGATCGGACGGCTCGGAATCCCCGGAGCCGGAGGGATCGGCCTCGGGGGACGCCGCATCCGGGACGACGGGATCCGCGGAACCGGCACCGGGGGACGCCGCATCCGAGGAGGCGGCCTCGGGGGAAGCAGTGCCCCCGGCGTCGGAATCCGTGGAGGTGGGGAGGGGGTGGCGTTGGGGGGAGGGGAGGGCTTCGAGGCGGGCGCGTACGGCGGCGGCCACGTCGGTGGGGGGCGGGGCCGGGACGTCGAGGGACTCGCCGAGGGCGAGGAGGCGGGACTCCAGGTCGTCGGGCTCGTCAGGTGAGGTCACGGTCCACCTCCTCACGCAGACGGGCCAGGCCGCGGGAGGTCCGCGACTTGACGGTGCCGACCGGGATGCCGAGCACCTGGGCGGTCTCGGCCTCCGACAACTGCAGGAAATACCTGCAGACGACCGGGTGACGTTCCCGCTCGGGAAGCGTACGCACCGCCTCGAGCAGCCGGGTACGGCGGTCGGTGGCCACCGCGGCCTCCTCGGGCCCCTCGGCCTCGGGCGGGTCGAGGTCGGTGAGCTTGCCGGCGAGGTCGGCGCGGCGCCCGCGCGAGCGCGTCAGGTTGTGGGTCTCGTTGGCGACGATCCGCAGCAGCCAGGGCCGGAAGGGCGCGTCGCGGCGGAAGCCGGCCAGGTGGCGGTAGGCCTTGACGAAGGCCTCCTGGACCACGTCCTCGGCTTCGTCTCCGGCGCCGAGCATCGCGGCGGTGCGGTGCGCGAGCATGCTGTAGCGGGTGACCAGTACCTCGTAGGCGGACAGGTCACCGGCCAGGGAGCGGGCGATCGCCTCGTCGTCGTCCGTCTGGACTCCTTCGGATGTCCTGACAGATTTCACCGCATCGCGGTCCCGGACGGAAGCCCCCGGAGCATGTCTTATCGATCTTCGCCGTCGCGGCAGGCGAGAAGATCCTCAAGACGTGCCCTAGTCGAGGGCGAAGGCGACCGCGGCGTCGGGGTCGTCGTCGTGTCCCTCGGCGAAGGCGGCGTCGTAGGTCCCGTCGCCGATGAGCTGGCGGGCGGTGCGCTCGGCCACGGTCCGCGGCTCCGACATGCTCTCCGTGCCGAACCCCCGCAGCCCGAACGTGGTCCACAGCCGCATGCCCGATCCCTGCAGCCGCGCCGTACGGTATCCGTCGCCCTGGACCGCGGCGATCACCGCGAGCTGCTCCAGGGCCAGCGCCACCCCGGTGGTGTCGCGCAGCTGCCATTTGGCCTCCAGCGACTGCCGGGCGGCGACCTCGGCCTCCTCCGCCCGGCCCAGGCCGAGCTGGGCGATGGACAGGACGTAGTCACCGTAGGCGCGGGCCCAGCGTTCGCCTCGGCTGTCGCACAGGCGCTGGGCCTCCTCCAGCACGTCGATGGCCCTGGCGAAGTCACCCTGCCAGACGGCGGCCATGGCCGCGGTGACCAGGGCGAGGGGCTCGCTGACGGTCATGATCTGTGCCCTCCGGAAGTATTCACGAACCAGTTCGATGCTGGGGGCGACCTCTTCGAGCTCTCCCACGCACAGGGCGCGGGTCGCCAGGCGGAGCTGGGCGTGGCCGGCCGCCGCGTAGTCGCCCCAGTCCAGAGCGGCCGTCAGCGCCATCTCGGCCCGGTGGCGGCCGGACTCCATGTCGCCCTGGGCCATCGCCACGCAGCCGTCCGCCCACAGGAGCTTGGGCAGGCCGGGGTCGGTGATGGGCGCGGCGTCGATCGCCCGCTTCATGTAGTAGCGGCCCTCGTGCATGCGGCCCAGGCAGAACCAGAGGATCCACAGCGTCCCGGCGAGCTCGATGGACATCGGGCTGGAGGGCACGTCGGAGTCGAGGGCGAGGCGGAGATTGGTGATGGAGAAGTTCAGGCGCCGGGCCCAGCTCTCCTGGTCGGGGCCGTACCAGTTGCGGTCGGCGCGGCGGGCGAGGTCGAGGTAGTAGTAGCGGTGCCGCAGGGCCAGCCGCTCCTCGTCCTGGAGCCGGACGAGCTGCTCCCTGCCGTACTCCCTGATCGTGTCGAGCTGCCGGTAGCCGCCGGGCACCCGGATGAGCAGGGACCGCTCCACGAGTTCGGACAGCAGGTCGGAGACGTCCGGCAGGTGCTCGTCGCCGCAGACCCAGACGGCCGCCTCGGCGTCGAAGTTCCCGGCGAAGACCGACAGGCGCGCCCAGAGCAGGCGCTCGCCGGGGGTGCACAGCTCGTAGGCCCAGGCGATCGCCGTGCGCAGCGTCTGCCGGTGGGAGATCAGCGCCCGGTTGGCCGACAGCGCGGTGAACCGGCTCTCCAGCCGCTCGGCGAACGACTCGACCGGCATCGTCGTGACCCGCCCGGCCGCCAGCTCGATGGCCAGGGGGATGCCGTCCAGGCGGCGGCAGATCCGGGCGGCGGCCTCCAGCCCCGTCCCGTCGGGGGTCAGGCCGGGGGCCGTGGACCGGGCCCGGTCGAGGAAGAGCCGGAGCGCTTCGTTCTCCCCCGGTCCCTCGCCGCCGGACCGGGGCACGGGGAAGGGCTCGACGCGCAGGACCGCCTCCTCGGCCAGGCCGAGAGGCTGACGGGAGGTGGCGACGATCCGCACGCCGGGCGCCCCGGCCAGGATCGCCGTCACCAGCTCGCGGCAGGCGGGCAGGAGGTCCTCGCAGGTGTCGAGCAGCAGCAGGAGCTTCTTGCCCGCGAGGAACTCCACGAGCACCTCGGACTGGGGACGGGGCGACTCCTCACGGAGCCCGAGGACGGCCGCGACCGTGTGGGCCAGCAGGTCGCCGTTGCGCTCGCCCGACAGCTCGACCAGCCAGGCACCGTCCAGATGGAAGTCACGGCATTCCTCGGCGGCCTTGACGGCGATCCGCGACTTTCCCACGCCTTCGGCACCGACGACCGTGACCAGCGGCGCGTCGGCGAGAGTCTTGATCAGCTTCCGGATCTCGGCCTCCCGGCCGACGAAACTGCTCGTCTCCGTGGGGAGGTTCCCACGCCACCATGGGTTGGACATAGTTTCGTGCTCCTTCCACTGGAAGACATAACACCTGGTGAGGATTACGAACTCAGCGTGATGAGATTTGCGGGTGTGAATTCTTCCTCCCGAGGAGAAATCTCCCTGCTCACCAGGGGTGAAGTTCCTCCTGGAACGAGAGAACGTCCGAATCGTCCATGTTCCCCCGGCGGCGCGGCTGAACTGGGGATTCACAAAGAAAATGCCGTAATGGATCTCCGCCGGAGAACGTCTCCCGATCTGTCGGCCCCCGTCTCCGAACGCTCTCCGCGCACCGCGGGCAGCCTCCTCCCGAAGATCGGAAAAAGGTTTGCGGAACCCCGCCGGGGGAACGGCTACTAGACTTTGCCTGTCCGAGCCGTGGCCACCGCGCCACGGTTTTCTGCGAGCTGGACGGAAACGCATGTCTGGGTATGACCGCGTAGTGCAACCCGCGGCCGGCGACGAGGCCCTGGAGAACCACCTCGGTGGCGACGAGGCCAAGAACTACCGGCAGTACGAGTTCGACATGGTCGCCCCGCACGTGGGCCGCTCCCTGCTGGAGATCGGCTCCGGTCTGGGACACTTCGCCGAGCAGTTCCTGCCCCGGCTGGACCGGCTGGTGGTCAGCGACTTCGACCCCTACTGCGTGGAGCAGCTGCAGAAGCGCTTCGCCACCCACGACGACGTAGACGTCCTGCAGTTCGGCCTGCCGACCGAGATCCCCATCGGGGAGAAGGTCGACACCGTCGTCATGATGAACGTCCTGGAGCACATCGAGGAGGACGTCGAGGCTCTGCGCTCGCTCGCCGCGGTGACCGTGCCCGGCGGGCGCATCGTCATCTGGGTGCCCGGCTACATGCAGCTCTACGGGGACTTCGACCGCAAGGTCGGCCACGTCACCCGCTACACCCCCGCCACGCTGCGCAGCACGGTCTCCAAGGCCGGGCTCGACATCGACGTGCTCAAGCCGATCAACTTCCTCGGCGGCATCGCCTGGTGGGCCGCCGTGCGCCGCGGCGGCGTCGGCTACCCCGACCCCCGCCTGGTCAAGATCTACGACCGCACGGTCGTGCCGGCCACCCGCTTCATCGAGCGGTTCATCCGGCCGCCCTTCGGTCAGACGGTCTTCTGCGTCGCCCGCGTCCCGCGCTGACCCGGGTGCCCTTCTCGGGATCCCTACCCAGGGGTAGCGTCGGAGCCATCCGCGCCCGAGGAGGTCACGATGACCGAGTACGCCAAGGCACGCGAGGTGACCGAGCAGGCCCGAGAGAAGGAGTGGGTCCGGCCCAGCTTCGGCAAGCAGCTCTTTCTCGGCGACTTCCGCCTCGACCTGGTCCATCCCGCGCCCGTCCTGCCGGATGAGAAGGCCAAGAAGGGCCAGGAGTTCCTGCGCGCCCTCCGCCGCTTCCTCGACACCTCGGTGGACCCGGCGCTGATCGAGCGGACCGCGCAGATCCCCGACCAGGTCGTCAAGGGACTCGCGGGGCTCGGCGCGTTCGGGATCACCATCGACGAGGAGTACGGCGGGCTGGGCCTGAGCCACCTGCACTACGGCCGGGCGCTGCTGCTCACCGGCTCCTACTCCCCCGCGATCAGCACCCTGCTCTCGGCGCACCAGTCGATCGGGGTGCCGCAGCCGCTGAAGCTGTTCGGCACCGAGGAGCAGAAGCGCGCCTTCCTGCCCCGGTGCGCCAAGGGTGAAGTCTCGGCCTTCCTGCTGACCGAGCCCGACGTCGGCTCCGACCCGGCCCGGCTGGGGACCACGGCCACCCGCGACGGCGACGACTACGTGCTCGACGGCGTGAAGCTCTGGACGACCAACGGGGTGGTGGCGGGCCTGCTGGTGGTGATGGCCCGCACGGAGCGCGGCATCTCCGCGTTCGTCGTCGAGGCGGGCAGCCCCGGCGTCACCGTCGAGCGGCGCAACGCGTTCATGGGACTGCGCGGCATCGAGAACGGCGTGACGCGGTTCCACCAGGTGCGCGTCCCGGCCGCCAACCTCATCGGCCGCGAGGGCCAGGGACTGAAGATCGCCCTGACGACCCTGAACACCGGCCGGCTGTCCCTGCCCGCCTCCTGCGCGGGCAACGCCAAGTGGGCTGTGAAGATCGCCCGTGAGTGGGCCACGGAACGCGTGCAGTGGGGGAGCCCGATCGGCGGGCACGAGGCGGTGGCGCGGAAGATCGCGTTCATCTCCGGCACCGCCTACGCGCTGGAGGCGGTGATGGACCTGTCCTGCCGCCTGGCCGACGACGAGAGCAACGACATCAGGATCGAGGCCGCCCTGGCCAAGCTGTACGCCTCGGAGATGGCCTGGAAGGTCGCCGACGAGCTGGTGCAGATCCGCGGCGGGCGCGGCTACGAGACCGCCGAGTCGCTGGCCGCCAGAGGCGAGCGGGGGGTGCCCGCCGAGCAGATACTCCGGGACGTGCGGATCAACCGGATCTTCGAGGGCTCCACCGAGATCATGCAGCTGCTCATCGCCCGCGAGGCGGTGGACACGCACCTGTCGGTGGCCGGTCGGCTCATCGACCCCGCGGCCTCGGGCCGCGACAAGGCCCGCGCGGCCGCCCGCGCCGGCGGCTTCTACGCCCGCTGGCTGCCCACGCTGGTCGCGGGCTCCGGCAACCGGCCCGGCGCCTACGGCGACTTCGGCCCTCTGGCCGGTCACCTGCGATACGTCGAGCGCGCCAGCCGCAGGCTCGCCCGTTCCACCTTCTACGGCATGTCCCGCTGGCAGGGCCGGCTGGAGCACAAGCAGGGCTTCCTGGGCAGGATCGTGGACATCGGCGCCGAGCTGTTCGCGATCACCGCGACGTGCGTGCGCGCCCAGGAGGAGGCCACCGAGCTGGGATGCAAGCCCGCCGAGATCGCCGACGTCTTCTGCCGCCAGGCGCGGCTGCGGGCCGAGGCGCTGTTCCGCCGGTTGTGGATCAACACCGACGCGCGCGACGTACGGCTGGCGCGTTATCTCCTGCAGGGCCGCTACGCCTTCCTGGAGGAGGGCATCCTGGACGCCTCCATCGAGGGGCCGTGGATCGCCGTCACCGGCTCCGGCCCTTCTGAGGCCGAGAACGTGCACCGTCCGATCCGGTGACCCGCGGAACGTGTGGGTACGGCCTGCGCCCCGCCGTACCCACACCCTCGCGTGCGCCCCGGCCGGGGAGATCGGCCCCCGGTTAAATGCCTTGCACGGCCCGGCGGTGGCCGCATAGTGTCGACGGCATGTGGATCAACTCCTAGAGCAGGCGTCGATCGGCCCCATGCCGATCCGCCCGCACTCAGCTCTCCGGCCCCGTACGTCTGACGCGGCAGCTGAGTTCTCCGGCCCGGCCCTTCGCGGCGCCGCGTCGTCTGAAGATCTTCGAGGAGTCCATATGCGAACCCGCTCAGGTAAGAAGCGTTCCGGCAAGAACAAGACCGGAAAGACCTCCACCTCGCTTCCCGAGTGGAGCATGCCACCAGCGCCCCGGCAGATGCCCAAGCCGCACATGCCGATGAGGCCGACCCAGCAGCCGCGCCGGATCCCCGGCAAGGGCGGCCGCTGAAGAAGCCGGACCCCGCGGTCCCGCCCACTACGGGACCTGCGGGGTCCGGCTTTCCACGTGACGGACCCGAGGTCCGTCCCTGCGAGGTGACGGACGCGGATGTCCGCCCTCTCCACGTGACGGGCGGCGCCGGGAGCCCGCCAGCCCCGGCGCCGCTCGGCTTGGAACCGCTCAGAGCCGCTCGATGATGGTGACGTTGGCCTGGCCGCCGCCCTCGCACATCGTCTGCAGGCCGTAGCGGCCGCCGGTGCGCTCCAGCTCGTGCAGGAGCTTGGTCATCAGGATCGCGCCGGTGCCGCCCAGCGGGTGGCCCAGGGCGATCGCGCCGCCGTTCGGGTTGACCTTCGCCGGGTCGGCGCCGATCTCCTTGATCCACGCCAGCGGGACCGGGGCGAACGCCTCGTTGATCTCGGTGACGTCGATGTCCTCGATCGACAGGCCGGACCTCTTCAGCGCCTTCTGGGTCGCCGGGATCGGCGCGGTCAGCATGTAGACCGGGTCGTCGCCGGTCAGGGCCAGGGTGACGATGCGGGCGCGCGGGGTCAGGCCGTGGTCGCGCACCGCCTGCTCGGAGGCGATCAGGACCGCGCCCGAGCCGTCGGAGATCTGCGAGGAGGTGGCGGCGGTGATCCGTCCGCCCTCACGCAGGGTCTTCAGCTCGGCCATCTTCTCCAGCGTGCTGTCCGGACGCGGGCCCTCGTCGTCCTCGACGCCGTTGATCGGGGCGATCTGGTCCTTGAAGTAGCCGTTGGCCACGGCCTTGGCCGCCCGCTGGTGGCTCTCGTAGGCGAAGCGCTCCAGCTCGTCGCGCTGCAGGTCCCACTTCTCGCACATCAGCTCGGCGCCGCGGAACTGGGAGATCTCCTGCTTGCCGTACCGCTCGACCCATCCCTCGCCGAACGGGAAGGGCATGCCCTTCTCCAGCGCGGCGGTGATGCTCGACCCCATGGGGACGATGCTCATGGACTCCACGCCCGCGGCCACCACGAGGTCCTGGGTGCCGGACATGACGCCCTGGGCCGCGAAGTGGATCGACTGCTGGGAGGAGCCGCACTGGCGGTCGATGGTCACGCCGGCCACGCTCTCGGGGAGCCCGGCCGACAGCCACGCGTTGCGGGCGATGTCCATGCTCTGCGGGCCGAACTGCATGACGCAGCCCATGATCACGTCTTCCACCGCGGAGGGGTCGACGCCCGTGCGGTCGATCAGGGCCTTGAGCGTGTGCGCGGCCAGGTCCGTGGGGTGGACGGTGGACAGACCGCCCTTCTTCTTGCCGACCGGGGTACGGACCGCCCCGACGATGTACGCCTCTGCCACAGTGCCTCCTGGGTCCCGTCCCTATGAAACCGAGCAATGTTCGGTCAGTAGGAGGTTACAACAGAACATCCGTCCACGCCCTCCCCGGAACGGCGGATTGTGATGCCCGCAACAGTCGCGCGCAGGGTCCTCACGCCCGTGCCCGCCGCACGGGGGGACGGCGTCCGGTCAGACGGCGAAGAGCAGGGCGGCGCCGATCAGCATGGTCACGGCGGTGGCGAAGTGGATGCCGAACGCGGTCGCCCTGGTGCCGCCGTTGCGCAGCACGATCAGGATGTCGCCGAGCGGGAGCAGGGCGGCGACGAGCAGGAACCAGGCCTCGGCGTAGGCGCCGACGAAGGCCAGCAGGGCCAGGCCGACCAGGCCGTAGGTGCCGTCACGCAGGCCCTTGATCGTCAGGTACGCGCGGTCCGTCTCGGCGGGGACGCCGTAGCCCGCGGCGGCGGCGCGCGGCGCGCGCAGGAAGTTGGCCCCGATGACCAGGCACAGCACGTTGATGGCGATGGCGAGCCCGTAGGCGAGGGCGGTGAGCATGTGCGTCTCCGTTTCGCTAGCAATGCTAGTAACGAGAACGAAGCTAGCAGAGCGTAGACAATTGCGCTAGCGGTGCTAGATTCCGGAGCATGTCGATCCAGGACCGCAGAGAACGCGAACGCGCACGACGGGAGAAGCTGATCATCACGGCGGCCCGGGAACTGGCCGAGGCCGAGGGCTGGGAGGCGGTGACCACGCGGCGGCTGGCCGAGCGGGTCGAATACAGCCAGCCGGTCCTCTACAGCCACTTCAAGGGCAAGGACGCGATCATGACGGCCGTCGCCCTGGAGGGCTTCGCCGACCTGGCCGCCGAGTTGCGCGCGGCCCGGACCGCGGCGCCGGACGCCACCGAGGCCCTCGCCCGGATCAGCGCCGCCTACGTGGCGTTCGCCGAGCGTCGACCGGCCCTCTACGACGCCATGTTCAGCCAGAGGGTGGACCTGCCCTTCGCCACGCCCGAGGCTCCGGCCGCCCTGCACGCGGGGTTCGACGAACTCGCCGCGGCCGTCGGCCCGCACGCGGACGGCGCGGACCCGGATCTGCTGACCGAGGCCTTCTGGGCCGCCCTGCACGGCCTGGTGACGCTGATGCGCGGCGGCCGACTGCCGCGCGGGCAGCACGAGCGCAGGCTCGCACTCCTGATCGCGTGTTTCACCCGCGGGCCCGCGGGTTCCGGTCACTCACTTTGACGCCTCCGCGCCCGGCGGGAAGTCCGCGCCCGATGAGTCCGCGCCCGGCGGAAAAGCGGACGCTGGAAAAGCGGACGCTGGAAAAGCGGACGCTGGAAAGGCGGACGCTGGAAAGGCGAACGGTTCCCGCCCGATGCCGCCGGGCGGGAACCGCGGTCCCCGCGGGTCTCGTCAGCGCACGTAGACCTTGGGCTGCGGCGGGGTGGCCATGCCGTCGCCGATGAAGAACGACGGGTGCGGCGGCTGGTTGTAGGCGGTGTTCTGCCAGGCGATCGCGACCCGGTACTGCGGGTCGTGCATCAGGGTGTGGATGCGGCGGGTCGTCTGGTGGGGCGTGCTGTAGACGCGCAGGGCGGTGTTGTCGCCCGTCGGCCAGACGACCTCCTCGCGCCAGTCGCCGAACAGGTCGCCGGAGAGCGACGGGGTGGACTTGGTGCCGTTGTTGGAGTGCACGCCGGAGGCGGTCAGCAGCCGGGTCTCCCCGCCGGTGCCGTACTTGTCGACGCGGGTGGCGTCCACCAGCTCGCGCACCGGGTCGGCGTCCCACCAGGCCAGGAAGTTGATCGAGGAGGGCTCGCGGCCCAGGGACGCGCCGGTGGTGCTGCGCAGCGTGGTGTCCCTCGCCGACCACGACTCCGCCCCCGGGCTCCCGGCCCAGACGTCGGCCGAGACGCCGCGGCCGTTGTCGCCGCCGGAGGCGGTGGACCACAGCACCTGGCCGGTGCGGGCGCTGGCGAACCACGAGCCGGGCTTGGAGGAGTCCTCGCTGACCTTGAAGTACTCCAGGCCGGCCCGGGACGGGTCCAGATCGCCCAGGTGCGCCGCGTCGCCGTGACCGTGGCGGGTGTTCCACAGCGGCGCGCCGTTGTCGTCGACGGCGGCGGCGCCGAAGACGATCTCGTCCCGGCCGTCGGCGTCCACGTCGCCGATCGTGAGGCTGTGGTTGCCCTGCCCGGCGTAGGTCGTGTCGGAGTTGGAGTCGAAGGTCCAGCGCTTGGTCAGGGCGCCGTTGCGGAAGTCCCAGGCGGCGATCACGGCGCGGGTGTAGTAACCGCGCGACATGATCAGCGAGGGGCGCTGCCCGTCCAGGTAGGCCGTACCGGCCAGGAAGCGGTCCACCCGGTTGCCGTAGGAGTCGCCCCAGGAGGAGACGGTCCCGCGCGGCGGGTCGTAGTTCACCGTGGACATCGCCGCGCCGGTCTGGCCGTTGAACATGGTCAGGTACTCCGGCCCGGCCAGGACGTAGCCGGAGGAGTTGCGGTGGTCGGCGGAGGAGGAGCCGATCACCGTGCCGCGGCCGTCCCGGGTGCCGTCGGCGGTCTTCATCGCCACCTCGGCCTTCCCGTCGCCGTCGTAGTCGTAGACCTGGAACTGGGTGTAGTGCGCCCCGGCGCGGATGTTGCGGCCCAGGTCGACGCGCCACATCCGGGTGCCGTCGAGCCTGTAGGCGTCGACGTAGACGTTGCCGGTGTAGCCGGACTGGGAGTTGTCCTTGGCGTTGGACGGGTCCCACTTCAGCACGAACTCGTACTGGCCGTCGCCGTCCAGGTCGCCGACGCTCGCGTCGTTGGCCGCGTAGGTGTAGGCGACCCCGTCAGGGGCGGTGCCGCCGGACGGCGGCTGGATCGGCACGTCCAGATAGCCGTTGCCGAAGCGCAGCGACGGGGCGGAGGCGGCCTGCTCGGCGCCGTTCACGACGGCCCGCACCGTGTAGGAGGCCTCGGCGGCGGCTCCCGCGTCCAGGTGGTTGGTGGAGCCGGTGATGGGCGTGACGTTGACCTTCGTGGTGCCGCGGTAGAGGTTGAAGCCGGTCGAGGCGGACTCGGTGCCCAGCAGCCGCCACGACACCAGGTTCCCGCTGCCGGAGCGCACGCTGATCAGGCCCCGGTCCAGGTCCTCGACCTGCCTGGCGCCGGCCGGGATGGTCGTCGGCGTCGCCGTGGGAGTCGCCGTGGGAGTCGCCGTGGGGGTGGCGGTCGGGGTCGCCGTCGGCGTCGCGGTCGGGGTCGCCGTCCCGGTGCAGGTGACGCCGTTGAGGGCGAAGGAGGCGGGGACGGGGTTGGCCGCGCCCTCCCACGAGCCGTTGAACCCGAACGCCACCGTGGCCCCGGTGGCGATGGCCGCGTTGTAGCCGACGTCCTCGGCGCTCACCCGCGCGCCGCTCTGGCCCACCGCCGCGCTCCACGCCTGGGTGACCTTCTGTCCGCCGGTGAAGTCCCAGGCGAGCGTCCAGCCGTCGACCGGGTCGCCCAGGTTCGTGATCCTGACGTCCGCGGTGAACCCGCCCTGCCACTGGGCGGTCACCTCGTAGCCCACCCGGCACCCGGCGGCCGCCTGGGCGGCGGCCTGCCCTACTCCGGCCGTGCCCACCGCCGCGGCGACGGCCGCGGCGACGGCGATCACTCTGCGACGTCTGGTTCCCAAGGGATTGAAACGTTTCATTATCGGTTCCGATCTCAGACGCCAGGGACGGGCATGGGAAAACGCCCAGACCGTAGGGCTGCGCCCGCGAGAGCGTCAACCGGGAGCGTGTCCCGCCTCCGGCGGCGGCCCCCGTTCCGACCATGGCAGTCCAGGTCAGCGCGTTGCGGCGGCGAAGGGGTGCCGGCGCGCGACCGTGAAACTTACACCGCGGGAGCCGTCCGGCGGAGGACGGCTTCCTCGGGGCCGCAACGGCCGCCGCAGGACGGCGAACGCTTTAAAACGGGCGCGCCGGCCCGCGACCTCACGGCCGGTGCAGTACGACGTAGCCGTCGCGCTCGAAGACCTTCCGGTACCCCTCGCGCAGGGCGCCCTCCACCCGTTCGCGCTGCTGGTCGTGGGAGGGGAAGGGATAGCTCCAGCGGTCCACGTCGGCCACGATCCACGGCGAGCCGTACGGCTGCATGCCCCACAGCAGCACCGTCGTCCGCGAGGTCAGCGCCGGGCCGACGTGGTTGACCGCCTCCACGATCACCCCGTCCGGGACCGTCCGCACCGCCTCCCGGGCCGCCGCGACGTGCGGATCGCCCTCGTAGAAGGACCACTCCACGAGGTTGCCCAGCTGGAAGCGGGGGATCAGCGTGATGCCGATCACGCAGACGGCGACCGCCCAGTGTCGGGCCGGGGACCAGCCGCGCAGCCGCCCGCCGAACCGCCTCTTCAGCAGCTTCCCGAGCCGGTCCACGCCGTCCACCGCCGCGCAGAACAGGACGGCCACGATGAAGGCGTTGTAGTGGTAGTCGGGCCCCCACCACTGTGTGCGGTCGCCCAGGAACCGCTCGGCGATCATCGGGAGCGCCACCAGGGTGAGCGGCGAGAACAGCACGGTCAGCAGCAGCGGCCACAGCAGGAAGGCGAGGGTGTCCACCTTGATCTCGGGGCTGACGAACTGCCACAGCGCGCCGAGCGGGTCGCGGGCCAGCCCCAGGGCGACCTCTCCCAGGGTCGCCCCCCACCGGCCGTAGGCCCAGTGGAACCCGGCCTCCCCCGAACCCGCCATCGGCATCAGCACGTTGCGGATCATCACCAGCGCGCCGAGGGAGAACGAGACGAGCGCGGCCCCCTCCAGCCGCCGCCGGGTGCAGAGCAGATAGACGCCGAAGGCCGCGACGAGCAGGCCCATGTCCTCCTTGACCAGCAGCAGCGCGAGCGCGGCCAGGAACCCGGGCAGCTTCCTGCCGGCGTCGAAGCGCTCGATCATGATCGCGGTCAGCAGCGGGGCGAAGGCCGCCTCGTGGAAGTCGAACCCGGCGGTCTGCGCCACCGGCCACGACACCACGTAGGCCACCGCGACCAGGTGCGCGCAGGTCGCGCCGAGACGGCGCTCGGCGAAGCGCCAGATCGGGATCGCGGCCAGCGCCAGCAGTACCGCCTGCGCGACGATCAGCGTCTCCGGTCCGTCGTGGATCCAGTACAGCGGGGCCAGCAGGGCCACGATCGGCGAGAAGTGGTCGGCGAGCTGGACGAAGTCCATGCCGTGGCCGTAGAACATGCCGACCGAGGGCTCCACCGGGGGCCCGAAGCCCGCGTAGCCGCGCACGGCCTGGTCGAAGATGACCAGGTCGAAGATGCTGGCCCGGAAGGTGCCCAGCTTGACCAGGCCGAGCACGGCGTAGGCGGTCGCGGCCACCGCGACGATCGCGCCCAGGACCAGGGCGTGCGGCCGCCGCCGGCGGAACCGGGGAGCCTTCTCCCCCGCCGGCTCGTCGGCGCCCTCGGCCGCCCCTGCCCCGGGCCCGCCGTCCCTCTCGTCCTCCCCGGGCCCGGCCTCGCTCCCGGCCTCCCCGGCCTCGGGCTTCTCGGCTCCCCCGGTCCCGATCCCGGCCCCCGTCTCCTCGGTCTCAGTCCCGGTCCCGGCTTCCGTCTTCCCGGCCTCGGGCTGAGCCTCCCCGAGCCCGGACGTGGTCCCCGCGCTCATGCCCGTCGGGTGCTCGTCATCGTCGCGTAGGCGATGACGTTGTCGGTGTAGTGGCCGCTCGAGCGGTCGTAGGTCCCGCCGCACGTGATCAGGTGGAGCTGCGGGGCGCGTGACTCGCCGTACACCCGCTGCGTCGGGAACACCGACTTGTCGGCCTGTTCCAGCCCTCCCACGGTGAACACCGCGATCGTCCCGTCCTTCCGGTGCACCTCGATGACATCGCCGTTGCGGATCTCGTCCAGGCGGCTGAACACCGCGCTGCCCGATCTGGTGTCCTTGTGTCCCAGCATGATCGCCGGTCCGGCCTCGCCCGCCGTGGGCCCCTCGCGGTACCAGCCGACGAGGTTGGGATTGGAGACCGGCGGCACCTCGATGGCCCCCTTCTTGTCGAGCCCGACCGACTTGATCGGCGCGTCGACGCCGAGCCGCGGGATGACCAGCCGCAGCGGGGTCGAGGGCAGCATCGCCGGGGCCGCGGGAATGGTCGGCTGCGGCGGCGGCACGGTCGGGGGCGCCTGGAAGTACGGCTGCGCGGGCGCGGCGGCGTTCTGCTGGGCCCGCGGCGGCAGCGAGGAGCGCTCGTCGGCCAGGCCGTACTGCTCGGGCGAGGCCGCCATGTAGAACACCCCGACCAGCACCGTGACCACCCCTGCGATCGCCGCCAGGATCAGCACCGAGCGCAGCACCCTCCCGCTGTCACCCGGCTCGTCGTAGGGCTGCTCGTACCCGGGCCGCCGGTAGGCGGCGATCGGATAGCCGGGGACCGGCCGCGGGTGGCCCGGCGGCACGGCGCCCGGCCGGGGGCGGCCCGGCGGGAGGCCCCCCGGCTGCGCACGGCCGGGCCGCGGATGCCCGTACGGCTGCGCGGGCCCGCGGCCTCCCGCGGGAGGCCGCGGCCGCCGGTCGTCCGGGGTCGGCGTGGTCATCGTCTCGCCTCGATCAACCTCGGGCCGCCGTACGGCGCCGCAGCACCATGCCGCCGACCGCCGCGCCCGCCACCATCAGCGTCCCGCTCAGGATGATCACCCGGGCGTCCGGGCCGGCGTCCCCGCCGCCGCCGGTGGCGGCCCCTCCGCCGGGGGTCCGCTCGATCTGGCGCGTCCTGGTGCTGCTGGCCGTCACCGTCTCGTACACGGTGATCGTCGGCTTCACCGACGCCCTGGTGTTCGTCGCCGTCGGCGTCGGCGTCCCGGTGCCCGTGCCGGTGTTCGTCGGGGTCGGGGTCCCGGTGTTCGTGTTCGCTGTCGAGGGCCTCACGGTGATCAGCAGCGCCGCCGCCGAGGCCTCGGCCGAGGCGGTCGTGGCCACGGTGCAGGTGAGCAGCTCACCCTCCGTGCCCGCGGGGGCGCCGGCCGTCGGCGCCAGGTAGAGCGTGAACCCGTCCGGCTGGATCCCGATGACGCCGGTCGCCGTCGGGGTCATCGTGATCAGCACGTTGGGCGGCTGGAGCGTGGATCCGGCCGGAACCGCGGAGGCGGTCCCCGTGGCCCCGGCCGAGCGCAGCTCCGAGGGGACGGGGCTGCCGGTGACCAGCACGTCGGCCTCGACGGCGATGCGCTCACTGGAGGGGATCGCCGAGGCGGCGGTCATGCCGGGCGAGGCGGACGGGCCGATCTTCCAGGTCGCGACGATAGTGGAGCTGGGAGCCGGATTGGCGGGCCCGGTCAGGTCCATCTGGATCCGGTAGGCGGCCCTGGTGCCCTCGGAGTTCTCGCAGTCGTAGGTGACCGGCTTGGGCGCGGCCACCAGAGAGGCGAGCGCCGGAACGGCCCCGAAAAGCACGCCTGCTCCCACCACCGCGATGGCCGCCGTCTTGGCCATGACGCGTCCTCGCGTCTTGGGCTTCAGCACGGTCTCTTCTCCATTTCGGTGCGATTGACCGGCCTGGGTCACTACCCACGATTCCAGCCGATGGTCACGGTCCGCCCTAGATCCTATGAAGCCCCGACAATAAGCGGGAGCCTCTCGGCAAAACGGGCATAAATTCTCTCACGTCTCAGGACGATCGTTTTTCCGGGGTGGGACGGCCGCTCAGCGGCCACGACTCCGGGCGCGCGACCCGGCAGAGGGCTTCCCGCTTTCCCAAAAAAGCGGCCGGCATCCGGTAGCCCCGTGGAAAGCGGGGAAGGGCTGGTCTCGGTCCCCTCGCCCGTCCTGCCGAAACCACTGTGAGGACTCATGAGGTTCCTGGCCCGCCTGCACCAGATGCCGGCACGGATCGCCGCCGGCGCGATCATTCTCAACTCCGGCCTGACCAAGGCGTCCGCGGACAAGGAGACCGCGGCCCAGCTGCACGGAATGGCCTCGGGCACCTATCCCTTCCTGAAGGACATGGACCCGGAGGACTTCACCCGGACGCTGTCGAGGGCCGAGATCGCCCTCGGCGCCGCCCTGATGATCCCCGTGGTGCCCTCCGCGCTCGTCGGCGCCGCGCTCACCGCCTTCTCCGGCGGCCTGATGGGCCTGTACCTGAAGACGCCGGGCATGCGCGAGGAGGGCAGCCTGCGCCCTACCCACCAGGGCCTGGGCGTCGCCAAGGACGTCTGGCTGCTGGGCATCGGCACCAGCCTGGTGCTGGAGGGGCTCCTGCGCGACTGACCCCGCCACCGGCCGCGGGCCGGGCGGATCAGGCGCGGCGGGTGGCCGACAGGGTGGCGTAGACGATGATGTTGTCGGTGTAGTGGCGGGTCTTGGGGTTGTAGACGCCGCCGCAGGTGATCAGGCGCAGGGTGGCCTCACCCGTGTTGCCGTAGACCCGCTTGGACGGGAACGCCGTCTTGCTCACCTGCTCGACCCCGTCGACGGTGAACTCCACCACGGCCCCGTCGGTGCGCGACACCTTGATCTTGTCTCCGCGCCTGATCTCGCGCAGGCGGCTGAAGACCCCGGCCTTACCGTTGGCGTTGACGTGGCCGAGGATGACCGAGGGACCCTGCTGGCCCGGGATGGGGCCGTGCTTGTACCAGCCCGCCAGCTGGGGCTTGCTCAGCGGAGGCGTCTGCACCCTGCGCTTGGCGTCGATCCCGAGCTCCGTCAGCGTGGTCATCACGCCGATCTTCGGGATGGCCAGCTTCCTGGGGCTGGTGGCCTTGGTGGTCTTGAGTGGCGGCGGCGGCGTCACGACGGGCAGCGGGGGCGCCGCCGTGGGGGCGGCGGCGGTCAGCGGGACATCCGGCCCGCCCGGCCCCACCTCGGCCGGCGGGACCACCGCGCTCACGTTCTGCGGCTGGCCGGGATCGACCGGCGGGACCTGCCCCGCCGCGTTCTCCTGCACGGCGGCCTGCGGGATCGGGGGTCCGTAGACCTCCTCGTCGGAGACCGGGCCGAGATAGGCCAGCAGCCCGGCCATCACCAGGGCCACCCCGCCGAGCGACCCGGCCACCAGCAGCGCCGGGAGCATGAGGCTCCGCTTGGGCTTGGGCGGCGGCGTCTGCCCCCGGTAGGGGTCGTGGCCGCCGTACGAAGGTCCTGGATGCATTCCTGAGGCTCCTGCCTGTCCCTGCCTATCCCCGGCCGCCCGAGTGCGCCGACCTGCGCCGCTTGAGCGCCACTCCCCCGAGCACGCTGCCCAGGGCCATCGCCGACCCCGCCCCGACGAGCGCGAGACCCGGGCGTTCCTGCTCCGGTCCCACACCGGTGTCCGCGCCGCCCTGCGGGATCACGGTGACCTGCGGG
Organism: Paraplanobispora siamensis; assembly: GCF_016863175.1. Lineage (GTDB taxonomy): Bacteria > Actinomycetota > Actinomycetes > Streptosporangiales > Streptosporangiaceae > Planobispora > Planobispora siamensis. The sequence continues at coordinate 145,670 of NZ_BOOJ01000018.1, read as the reverse complement.
GTGGTGGGCGTCGCCCGGGTGGGCGTGACGACCGTGGTCACGGTGAGGGTCGGCTTGGGGGTCGTCCCCGCCGCCGACGAGCTCGCGGAGGGCGTGGAGCTGCTCTTGTTGCTGTTGCTGCCGCTGGGCGAGGGGGAGCCGGACCCCGAGGGGCTCGGCGAGGTGGAGCCCGTCGGGCTCGACGTGCCCGTGGGGGTGGCGGTGCCGGTGCCGGTGTTCGTCGGGGTCGCGGTGGGGGCGTCGGAGATGGTGACGTCCACCGCCACCGGCGCGCTGAGCAGCACGCAGGTGGCCCGGTACTGCGGCGGCGGGCTCGGCAGTTCCTCGGTGATCACCCGGAAGGCGTCCAGCTGCGTCCACTTGTCATCGGTGCCGTCGTCGACGATCTCGATGGTGTGCTTGCCGTAGTCGAGGCCGCGGAAGCTCCACAGCGTCTGCCCGCCCTCGGTGGAGGAGTTCGTCGGGTCGCCGTTGGGCTCCTTGGAGGCGTCGACGTAGGACGGCGTGGCCACCTTGCCGTCGATCTTGAAGAAGACCCGGCCCGCGTCCTTGTCCCGCCGTGCGACGTACTCGATCCCGGTCCCGGTGAACTCGAAGGAGGCGCTGGCCCCCGGGGTGTTCGTCCGGTGGAGGTCGTGGTGGTGGTCGTTGGCGTTCGGCGGCTGGTCGTTCAGGTCGTACCAGTTGCCCGGGAACGGGAAGTACTTCACCCGGGGGTCGTCGTCGTTGACCATGACCTCGCCCTCCGGCGGGGTGAAGTCCACATACAGCCGCTGCGGGGTGATCCTGACCTTCGCCGCCCGGTCGGTGTGCGCGGAGTCGGAGATCGACGGAGGGAGTTCCAGTACGGTGCCCGGCTGCAGCGGCCCGGCCTGCGTGAGGCTCCCGGTCGGCTGGAGCACGCCGATCCAGCCTCCGGACAGCTGCAGGTTCCCGATGACGGAGACCTTGCCCTGGGCGGCGAAGTAGTCCGGCGAGCCGAACCGGGACGTGCCCGGCTTGTAGCCGATCGCCCAGCCGATGCTGAGGGGCTGCCCGACCGAGAGCGTGGTGGGGATCGACACCGTGGTCCGCAGGTCCACCGAGCCGTTGCGGGCGATCCCCTCGGGGCCGCTGGTACACCGGTAGTCGACGACGAGTTCGGCGTTGTTGGCGGCGGCCGTACCGGACGACAGCACGACGAACGCGCCACTCAACAGACCCAGGGCCGAAACCGCGACCGCCGCACGGAGCCCTGCTCCCAACCGCACCACTGGAAACTCCGCTCACCAGCACCGAGAGACAAAACTGGTCATTCCATCACAACCAGGTCGGATCGTAGTGGTCCTCGATGCTCCTCCGCATGGAGACTGCGAGGCTCGCAGGGCACTGTCATGGAGTTGTGATCTCGGCACGGTCCAGAGCGCCCGCGGAAACCGCCGACCGTCTGTACCTCCAGGTAACAGAATCGTATTCTGTTCGCGAGACCGAGTAGGAGGCAGTCAATGCAGCGAGACCTCTTCGACGAGGAGCACGACCTCTTCCGGGAGACCGTGCGCGAGTTCCTGGCCCGGGAGGTCGCACCCCACCACGACCAGTGGGAGAAGGACGGCATCGTCCCCCGCGAGGTGTGGAAGAAGGCCGGCGAGACCGGGATGTTCGGCTTCGGGGTGCCGGAGGAGTTCGGCGGCGCGGGGATCACCGACTTCCGCTACAACGCCGTCATCGTCGAGGAGATCATCCGGATCGGGGCGTCCGGGCTCGGCTTCTCGCTGCACAACGACGTCATGGCGCCGTACTTCGTCGACATGACGGACGACGGGCAGAAGGCCCGCTGGCTGCCCGGGTTCGCGAGCGGCGAGCTGATCACGGCGGTCGCGATGACCGAGCCGGGGGCCGGCAGCGACCTGCAGGGGGTACGGACCACCGCCCGGCGCGAGGGCGACCACTACATCCTCAACGGCCAGAAGACCTTCATCACCAACGGCATCAACTCCGACCTGGTCGTGGTCGTGGCCAAGACCGACCCGGACGAGGGCGCCCGGGGCATCTCCCTGCTGGTCGTGGAGCGCGGCATGGAGGGCTTCACCCGGGGCCGCAACCTCGAGAAGATCGGCATGAAGGCCCAGGACACCGCCGAGCTGTTCTTCGAGGACGTGCGGGTCCCGGCCGCCAACCTGCTCGGCGGGCAGGAGGGCCGGGGCTTCTTCCAGCTCATGACCAACCTGCCGCAGGAGCGCCTGTCGATCGCCGTGGCGGCCGTGGCCGCCGCCGAGACCGTCCTGGCGGCGACCGTCGACTACTGCAAGAGTCGCAAGGCCTTCGGGCGGAACATCGGCAGCTTCCAGAACACCCGGTTCGTCCTGGCCGAGCTGGACACCGAGGTCGAGATCGCCCGGCACTACGTGGACAAGTGCATCCGCGCGCTGAACGCCGAGCAGCTCAGCGTCGTGGACGCCGCCAAGGCCAAGTGGTGGACCACCGAACTGCAGACCAAGGTCATCGACCGTTGTCTCCAGCTCCACGGCGGCTACGGCTACATGATGGAGTACCCCGTCGCCAAGGCCTGGATCGACAGCCGGGTGCAGACGATCTACGGCGGCACCACCGAGATCATGAAGGAGATCATCGGCCGGTCCTTCGGCTTCTGAGAGGTCTCCGAGAGGTTCCCGGGCAGTCTCCGCCGGCCGGTGAGGCCGGCGGATGTTTCGGCTCATGGCGGGCCTCCGCCGCCCGATATGACTGCCGTGAGACTCCGACCTCCATGGGCGTCCCCTCCCCTGGCGGGGGCCGCCGTCCTCCTGGTCGCCGTGTTCGGCCTCCTGACCCTGCGCGGCGCCCCCGCCGGCGCGTTCGTGCTGGCCTCGATCGCAGCGGTGCTCCTGTCCGGAGCGGTGACGGTCCTGGTACGCCACGAGGTCCGGCGGCAGGTCGGGCCGCTGCGCCGTACCGCCGAGGCCGTCGTCGCCTCCGGTGACCGCGGCCTCCGGATCCGGTCCGGCGACCGCGGCGAGGTCGGCGCGCTGGGCCGGGCCATCGACGCCGTGCTCGACGTGATGGCCGAGCAGGCGGCGGAGCTGGAGCGCGCCGAGGACATCCGGGACGAGCACCTGCGCGCCTCGTACGCCGAGCGTCAGCTCAACGAGCAGCAGGCCCGCCGGCGCGCCCAGGAGATGATCGACGCCAACGTCTCGACCATCATGGACGAGCTGCGCGTGGTGGCGAACAAGACCGACGAACTGCGCAGTACGGCGGGCACCATCGACGAGCGGGTCGGCGTGACCGACGTCGTCACCCACCGCGTCGTCGAGCAGGTGCGCCGGGCCAACGCCACCATCGAGCAGCTTGAGATGAGCCTGCGCCGGGTGGAGGGGATCGCCCACATCATCTCGGGCGTGGCCACCCAGACACACCTGCTGGCGCTCAACGCCACGATCGAGGCCGTCCGCGCGGGCGAGGCGGGCAGGGGGTTCAGCGTCGTGGCCGACGAGGTCAAGGAACTGGCCACGGCGACGACCCACTCCACCGACGAGATCACCGCCATCATCCGGTCGCTGGAGGAGAACGCCGGCGCCATGACGGGCACGCTCACCGAGATGACAGGCGAGGTCAACGACCTCGACGAGGCCGCCGCCCAGGTCGGCGTCATCACCCGGGAGCAGAACTCCAGCGTCGACCTGCTCAAGGAGTATCTCGACCGGGCGATCCACCGGATCTCGACCATGACGGATCTGACCGGGCAGCTTGAGCGGCGCGGCTCCCCGCGTGCGGCGGTCGGGGGCGTCGCCCGGATCCACTCAGCGGGTCAGACCCACTCCGTCCGGCTGCTCGACCTGAGCGCGTCCGGGGTCCACTGCTCCGCCGGCCGGGACATCCCGATCCGTGAGGGCGCCCTCGTCGAGACCGACATCCCGCTGCCGGGCGAGAGCACGCTGACGCTGAGCGCCGAGGTCGTCCACCGCCGGGCGACCGACGGCGGAACCGAGGTCGGCCTGCGCTTCACCGACGTCCCGCCCGCCGCGATGAACCGCATCCACCGGTACGTCATGGCGGCGCTCATCGAGGAGGACGGGCCGGACACTAGTTCCTGACGATCTCCTCGACCTGCGTGACGAGCCCGTCCTTGACGGTGACCTTGGCGTAGAGGGCGACGTCCGCCTTCAGCGCCTTCTTCAGCTGGGCGACGCTGCACTTGTGCGGGATCCCGCCCTTGTCGCAGATCCCGCCCTGCACGTCGAGGACCACCGTGAAGCGCGTCAGCTCGCCCTCCACCGCCTCACCGGCGTCCGGCTCCACCCTGATCCGCTCCCCGCCGGCGAGGGTCACCTGTCCCACCGCGTCGGCGTACAGCCCCCGGCCCGCGGGAGTGCCGCTCGGGCCCGGCGACGCGGAAGCCGTGGCCGTGGGAGTGGTGGCGGGGCTGGAGAGGGCGGATGAGGCCGATGCCGGCTCGGAGGCGGACGGCCCGGAGGCGGACGGCCCGGCCGAGGCGGCGGAGGAGCCGGTCTCCTGCGAGCAGCCGGAGAGCACGAGGGCGAGGGTGAGGGCGGCCGCCGGCACGAGGCCGCCGGTCTTCGACGTTCCGTTCACGGGGCCCCACCCTGCCACGGATCCGCGGGGCGGCGTTCCACCTCGGGTTCACGACGCCCACCGCGAGTTCACGGCCCACCGCGAGTTCACGGCCCACCGCGAGTTCACGGCCCACCGCGAGTTCGCCGCCTGCCGCGGATTCACGATGCGGGCGGGGGCGGTCCCGCCCGCGTCGCGGCCGGACGGCGCATACTGGTCAGCGAAGGCTCCCCCGAGGCGGTGACGATGGACAGCGGACTGATCCTGCTGGTGTTCCTGGCGTTCCTGTTCGCCTGGGGGCTGAACCGGGTGCGCCGGGCCATGCGGCTCGGCCCGGTCGCCTACGCGGGCGTGATGATCGTGTTCATCATCGTGATGCTCGCCGTCTGGGGGCAGACCATGCGCTGACCCGGCCCCGCGGCCGGCAGGCGCCTCACACCGCCGACGACTCCAGCAGCACCCGGGCGACCAGCTCCGGATCGTCGCTCATCGGCACGTGCCCGCAGCCCTTGAGCAGCTTCACCCGCTGCCCCGACCACTTGGCGGCCCGTACGGCCTGGCGCCGCAGCAGCAGCCGGTCGTGCTCGCCCCAGGCGATCGTGATCGGCGTCTTCGGCGGGGCCGGGGGCATCAGCCAGCTGAACGACTCGAGCGTCTCGTCGAAGCCCACGGCTTTCCGCAGGGCCTCGGAGGAGGCCAGGAGCGCCTCGTCGGAGAGCCTGCTCGGGTGGGCGACCATCAGGCCCACCGACAACGCCTTGGCGACCGGGTTGTGCGCCAGGCCTTCGGCCCGCTCGGGCGGGAGGTTGAGCGCCGCCGCCCGGGTCATCCGGAGCACGGACTGGGCATAGCGGAGCTCTCCCCTGGTCCAGAAGCCCGCCGGGGAGACGGCGGTTGCCGTACGGACCACGCCTCTGGAGGCGAGCTCCAGCGCCACGTACCCGCCCAGGGAGTTCCCCGCCACGTGGGGCTCGCGGACGCCGAGCATCCCGCAGAACGACTCGATCGAGTCGGCGAGCGTCTCGGCCGTGTACGGCTGCCCGATGGACAGCGGAGGAGAGACGCCGAACCCCGGGAAGTCCACGGCGATCACGTCGCGTTCGGCGGAGAGACGGTCGAGCACCGGCAGCCACGCCTGCCAGTGGTGCCCGATGCCGTGCAGCAAGATCAGGGGCGGTCCAGCCCCACGCCGTTCGAAGGCCAGCTCCATGCAACCACTCAAGCACTGATCGGGACCTGAGCCTAGTGTCGCCCGCCGGTTCGCCCGTGGCGGGTGAGAAGGGGGTCAGCGGGACTTGGTGGGGATCTCGAACCAGACGGCCTTGCCCTCCGTGGTGGGGCGGGAGCCCCAGCGGCGGGCGAGCTGGTCGACGAGATAGAGGCCGCGGCCGCCCTCGTCGTTCTCTCCCGCGCTGCGGATGCGGGGAAGGCGCAGGTCCTGGTCGAACACCTCGACCCAGACCGATTCCCTGCCCCGGCGCAGCCGGAGCGTGAACTCCTTCTCGTTGACGATGTCGTCGTCGAACCCGGGGATGTCCCAGGAGTCCTCGAAGCCGCCCGGCAGGCCGCCGTCCATCACCAGCTCGCGGCGCGGGACGCTGGCGCCGGCGGCGTGCAGCACGACGTTCGTGACCACCTCGGAGACGAGCAGGCAGGCCAGCTCGGCGCGCTCCTCGGGGACGTTCCAGCCGTCGAACGCCTCGGCGGCCATCCGCCGCGCCTCGCCGACCATGATCGGCTGGGCGGGGAAGGTGCGCTCCTCGACGTCCAGGTCGGCGGGCGAGGACCTGACCACGAGGATGGCCATGTCGTCGTCGATCTCACCGGGCACCGCCACCGTCGCGGCGTCGGCGATGCGCTCGACCGAGTCGCGGGAGACCTTCACGAGCTTGTCGCACAGCAGCGCGAGCATCTCCTCGTCGCTGGGCGGCCGTTCGCCGGAGTCGCGCATCGGACGGCGGTCCACCAGGCCGTCGGTGTAGAGCAGCAGGGCGGCGCCGGGCGGGAGCGTCCGGGTCTCCTCCTTGTAGACCAGGTCGGCGTGGAGGCCCTTGGCGCGCACGCCCAGGGGCTGGCCGACCTCCTTGATGTCGAGCTCGACGCAGGTGCCGTCGACCAGCAGCAGCGGCGGGGCGTGCCCGGCGTTGGCGAAGGACAGCTGGCGAGACCAGGCGTCGTAGACGAGGTACTGGCAGGTGACGATGGGCGGGACGCTGACGTCCTCGCCGTTCTCGTCCTGCTCGGGGGTGGCGATGATGCGGGTCCACTCGTCGAGCCTGGCCAGGATCTCCGCGGGCGGCTTGTCGTCCTGGGCGAAGGCGCGCAGCGCGGCGCGGAGCTGTCCCATGATCGCGGCGGCCTTGGCGCCCCGGCCCTCGACGTCGCCGATGACGATGCCGACCCGGCCCGCCGACAGGGGGATCACGTCGTACCAGTCACCGCCGACCTGGGTCTGGATGCCCTGGCCGTGCGAGGCGAGCGGCGCGGCCGGGAAGTAGCGGACCGCGATCTCCAGGCCGTCGAGCTGGGGCAGCGCCCGGGGCAGCAGGTGCTTCTGGAAGGACTCGGCGGTGTGCCGCTCCTCCTCGAACAGCAGCGCGTTGTCCACCGCCAGCGCGACCCGGGTGGCGATGGCGCCGACGAAGTCGCGGTCGAAGGTGTCGTAGTGGGGGCTGCGCCGGTCGGTCAGGTTGGACAGGCCGAGGTACATCAGCCCGAGGGTCTCTCCGCGCACGCACAGCGGCGCGACGATGGCGGAGGTCATGCCGATCTCGGCGGCCAGCCGGGTGCTGCCCTCGCTGGGACTGGGATAGGTGGTCTGGGCGAAGTCCTCGACCAGGATCGTCTCCTGGCGGCGGAGCGCGAGCTCGGCGTAGTGCCCCACCGGATAACGGATCTCGGCGCCGACCGGGGCCCAGGTGTCCGGCGGCGGGCTCCAGCCCTGGACGTGGGTGGAGACCCTGCGGGTCAGCCGGTCGCCCTCCGCCAGCTCGATGAAGCAGTGGTCGGCGAACTGCGGGACGAGCATCTCCGCGACGCGTTTGAGCGTCTCCTCGACGTAGAGCGAGCCGGCCAGGCGCTCACCGATGCGTTCGAGCAGGCCGAAGCGGTCCTTCTCCCGCTCGTTGCTGCGCATGGCCTCGCGGGCGGTGATGACGATGCCCGTCACCGACCCCGAGGGGTGCCGCATCGGCACCGCCTGCGCGCGGACGTAGATGATCGTCCCGTCACCGCGCTTGACGTCGAAGGTGCCCTCCCAGACGCCTCCCTTGAGGACGTGCTTGGCGAGCTCGACGGCCAGCGGGTTGTCCTTCTCCATGATCCCCAGGGAGAAGTCGGACCCGTCACCGGAGTCCGGTCCCCCTCCCCGGCCGAACAGTCTCTCGGCGAACGGGTTCCAGTAGAGGAGGTTGCTGAACCGATCGGTGACGACCACCGCCATCTCGGCCTGGTCCAGGACGGCACCGGCCGAGAGATGGTCGGCGGCGTCCTGGGATAGGTCCCCCCACCGCTTCATCCGGCGACCACCCCTCGGGGACGGCTGTGCGCAAAGCGAACCACGGTTGCTCCTGCTGCAGTCTCGGCGTGGGAGTGGAGGGCCTCCCGTATGGGATCCAACCAAGCAGAAGCGCGTCGGTCAGCGCACGGAGACGAAGACATGGGCAGCGATGTCTCGCGGGAGGTCCGCAAGAGAGTTGCCCGTCTCATCGTCACCAATCACCCGCACACCATCATCGCTCGCCGCGAGCGTTACCTCGCGTCCGGGTTGTATCCCAACTTGCTTGAGTTTAAGCATCACAGCGGGATCGCTTTGCACTTGTTCGCTAATTCGCCGCACGACAACGGGCAGATCACGCGGTCCCGCCACACTGGCCATGGACGGGAGCTGCTGTCCCTCGGCCGTGGAGGCGCCCTCGACGCCGAGTTCCTCAAGGCCGGGGATGGGGTTGCCGTGCGGGTCGCGGGTCGGGTTGTTCAGCAGGCTGACCAGACGGGCCTCGACGGACTCCGACATCACGTGCTCCCAGCGGCACGCCTCGATGTGCACCTCCTCCCAGGGCAGGCCGATCACCTGGGTCAGCAGGCACTCGGCGAGGCGGTGCTTGCGCATGACGCGCGTGGCGAGGGTGCGGCCCAGGTCGGTCATGGTCAGGTGCCGGTCGCCCTCCACCTTGACCAGGCCGTCACGCTCCATGCGCGCGACCGTCTGGCTGACGGTCGGACCACTCTGCTGAAGCCGCTCGGCGATACGCGCACGCAGGGGGACGATCCCCTCTTCTTCCAGTTCGAAGATCGTCCGGAGGTACATCTCCGTGGTATCGATCAGGCCGTGTGCGGTCAAGGCTCCTCCCGTCCTATCTCGATGCTATGTCCGCCACGGGCCGTCTCCACATGGCTGCGCCGGACAGAAAAGTCTTCGGTCCGACCCTATTGGGAGAACTCCCCTGGGTGGCCCATGACTGCAAAGGACGGCAACACCGACACGCCCCCAATCCTTCCAAGGCGTGTTAAACCTCACGTATCGCTGGCCTTACGCGTCTCGCCACGCTTCCCGCCGGCCTCATGCGCCGGCCGGTAGCGCCAGAACGCCGGCACCGCGACCCCGGCGACGAGCACCGCCACCGCGCACGCCAGCCCGCCGCCGACCCAGGCCGTGGTGGCGCCGAACCAGGCGGCCGTCATCCCGGCCCGCAGGTCGCCCAGCCGGGGGCCGCCGGCCACCACCACCGTGAACACCCCCTGCATCCGGCCGCGCATCTCGTCGGGGGCGTGGGTCTGCAGGATCGTCTGCCGCCACACCGCCGAGACCAGGTCGGCGGCGCCGCCGACCGCGAGCAGGGCGACCATCAGCCACAGCTCGCGGGCGAGCCCGGCCGCGGCGACGCTGAGCCCCCACACGGCGATGGTGAACGTCAGCGCCATCCCCTGGCGCCGCACCCGGCCCACCCAGCCCGACAGCAGGCCGCCCAGCACCGAACCGATGGCGATGCTCGCCGTCAGCCAGCCGAACGCGATGGACGAGCCGCCGAACCTCTCGGCCGAGATCTCCGGGAACAGCGCCCTGGGCAGCGCGAACGCCATGGCGATGATGTCGACGACGAAGGACATCATCACCACCTTGTTCCCGGCGATGTAGCGCAGTCCGTCGACGACCGACCGCAGGCCGGGCCTGACCACGTCCCCGACGGGCTCCAGCCGCGGCAGCCGCAGCGCGGCGTAGAAGCCCGCGCCGAACAGCAGCGCGTCGGCGAGGTAGGCGGTGCCGTACCCGCCCCGGGCGAGCACCACCCCGGCCAGCAGCGGGCCGATCACCGAGCCCAGGCTGCTGACCAGGAAGTTGAGGGTGTTGGCCGCGGGGACCTGCTCGACCGGCAGGAGCCTGGGGATGATCGCGCCCCGGGTCGGGCCGGTGATGGCGAACCCGGTGGCGTGCACGGCCACCGTCACCAGCAGCAGGCCGACGCTCCGGGAGCCGAGGGCCGTCTGGAGCAGCAGGACGAGCGTCGCCGTCCAGGCGATCAGCGCGCCCACGATCAGCAGCCTGCGCCGGTCGACGGCGTCGGCGATCGCGCCGCCCCAGAGCCCGAAGACGACCAGCGGGATGAGGTTGGCCGGGCCCAGCATGCCCACCCAGAAGGACGAGCCGGTCATGTCGTAGATCTGCTTGCTGACCGCCGTGGAGGTGAGCTGGAAGCCGATGAACGACACGCCCTGGCCCATCCAGAGCCGCCGGTAGTCCGCGGAGGAGAGGGGCCGGGTGTCCACCATGTGCCTGCGCACAAAATCCGACATCCCCACCGCGAGTCCCCCTTGCCCGGACATATCCGGCCGTACTGATACGACCAGGATCTCAGGGGGCGAGACGCTCGATCACCCAGGCTCCCCCCGAGCGGCGATAGCGCAGGCGGTCGTGCATGCGGTCGAGCCGGCCCTGCCAGAACTCCACCTCCGCGGGCACGACCCGGAAGCCGCCCCAGAAGTCCGGCACCGGCGGGTCCTGCGGCCAGCGCGCCGCCAGCCTGTCGTAGCGCTCGTCCAGCTCGTCCCTGGAGCCCACGACCGCCGACTGGCGCGACGCCCAGGCCCCGATCCGCGAGCCGTACGGCCGCGACCTGAAGTAGTCGGCGGACTCCTCCCGCGGGAGCCGCACGACGGGACCCTCCACCCGCACCTGCCGCCGGATGGAGTGCCAGGGGAACAGCAGGCAGGCCCGCGGGTTCTCGGCCAGGTCGCGCCCCTTGCGCGACTCGTAGTTGGTGTAGAAGACGAACCCGTTCTCGTCGTAGCCCTTGAGCAGGACGGTTCTGGCCGTGGGCCGGCCGCCGGCCGAGGCCGTCGCGACGATCATCGCGTTCGGCTCGGGAAGCCCGGCGTCCACGGCGTCGCCGAACCAGGCGGCGAACTGGGACACGGGATCGGACGCGAGATGGGCCTCCAGCAGCGGCTGCCCCTCGTAGGTACGGCGGAGCCCAGCCAGCGAGGGCGGGCGCGAGGTGTCCTCCACGAAACGGTATTGTCGCGTGTTTGACAGAGAGCCCGTGCACCGCCCCTCACCAGGGGGGATCGCGTTGTGGTGGGTCCGGTGACACAGCGCCGTAACCCAGCGGGTTGAATATGACTCGCCGGTATCTCGACATCAAGGCTTTGACTTCAAGAAAGGGAGGCGGCCGAGAATGTCCGACTTCAAACCCGGGCTCGAAGGCGTCGTAGCTTTCGAGACGGAGATCGCGGAACCGGACAAAGAAGGGGGCGCCCTCCGCTACCGGGGCGTCGACATCGAAGAGCTGGTCGGCCGCGTCTCGTTCGGCAACGTGTGGGGCCTGCTCGTCGACAACAAGTTCCAGCCGGGCCTTCCCCCGGCCGAGCCGTACCCCATTCCTGTCCATTCCGGTGACATCCGCGTCGACGTGCAGAGCGCGCTGGCCATGCTGGCTCCCGCCTACGGCTTCAAGCCGCTGCTGGACATCGACGAGGACCAGGCGCGTGAGGACCTCGCGCGCGCGAGTGTGACCGCCCTGAGCTTCGTCGCCCAGTCGGCGCGCGGCCTCGGCCTGCCGATGGTCCCGCAGAGCCGGGTCGACGAGGCCGAGACCATCGTCGAGCGGTTCATGGTCCGCTGGCGGGGCGAGCCCGACCCCAAGCACGTCAAGGCCATCGACGCCTACTGGGTGTCCGCGGCCGAGCACGGCATGAACGCCTCCACCTTCACCGCCCGCGTCATCGCCTCCACCGGCGCCGACGTCTCCGCGGCGCTGAGCGGCGCGGTCGGCGCCATGTCGGGCCCGTTGCACGGCGGCGCCCCGGCCCGCGTGCTGCACATGATCGAGGGTGTCGAGCAGGTCGGCGACGCCAAGAAGTACGTCCAGAGCGAGCTCGACCGGGGCCAGCGCCTCATGGGCTTCGGCCACCGCGTCTACCGTGCGGAGGACCCGCGCGCCCGCGTGCTGCGCCGTACCGCCAAGGAACTCGGCGCGCCGCGCTACGAGGTCGCCGCCGCGCTGGAGAAGGCCGCCCTGGAGGAGCTGCACGCCCGCAAGCCCGACCGGGTGCTCGCCACCAACGTCGAGTACTGGGCCGCGGTCATCCTGGACTTCGCCCAGGTGCCCTCGCACATGTTCACCTCGATGTTCACCTGCGCCCGCACCGCGGGCTGGGCCGCCCACATCCTGGAGCAGAAGCGCACGGGCAGGCTGGTCCGCCCCAGCGCCAACTACGTCGGCCCGTCGCAGCGCTCGGTCCACGACGTCCCCGGCGCCGCCGAGATCCTCGGCAACGCCTGATCGGCACTCCGCACGGCCGCCGCCCGGGATCGCCCGCGCGGCGGCCGTCCCATATTCTCGTGGGATTCATCTCAGAATCCGGACCCCGGTCTAGTCCAATCGAGAGGGTCAGTAGGCTGGTCAGGTGGCTGACATCGTGATTCCCTCTGACCTCAAGCCCGCCGACGGCCGTTTCGGCTGCGGGCCCTCGAAGGTGCGCCCCGAGCAGCTCTCCGCGCTCGCCGCCTCCGGCACCTCCGTGGTGGGCACCTCCCACCGCCAGAAGCCGGTGAAGTCGCTCGTCGGGCGGGTGCGCGCGGGCCTGTCGGAGCTGTTCTCCCTGCCCGAGGGGTACGAGGTCGTCCTCGGCAACGGCGGCACCACCGCGTTCTGGGACATCGCCGCCTTCGGGCTCATCCGCGAGAAGTCGCAGCACCTGCACTTCGGCGAGTTCTCCTCGAAGTTCGCCTCCGTCGTGTCCAAGGCCCCGTGGCTGGGCGACCCGACCGTCATCAAGTCCGAGGTCGGCAGCCACCCCGAGGCCGTCACCGAGGCCGGTGTGGACGTCTACGCGCTCACCCACAACGAGACCTCGACCGGCGTCGCGATGCCGATCAGGCGGGTCGGCGAGGAGGGCTCGCTCGTCCTGGTGGACGCCACCTCCGGCGCCGGCGGCCTGCCCGTCGACATCAGCGAGACCGACGTCTACTACTTCGCCCCGCAGAAGAGCTTCGCCTCCGACGGCGGCCTGTGGATCGCCCTGATGTCCCCGGCCGCGCTGGCCAGGGTCGAGGAGATCGCCGGCAGCGGGCGCTACATCCCCGAGTTCTTCAGCCTGCCGATCGCGATCGACAACTCCTCCAAGGACCAGACCTACAACACCCCGGCGGTCACCACCCTGTTCCTGCTCGCCGAGCAGATCGAGTGGATGAACGGCAACGGCGGCCTGGCCTGGACCACCGCCCGTTCCGCCGACTCGGCGAACCGGCTCTACACGTGGGCGGAGAAGACCTCCTACACCACGCCGTTCGCCGGTCCGGAGTTCCGCTCCAACGTGGTCGGCACCATCGACTTCTCCGACGAGGTGGACGCCTCCGCGGTCGCCAAGGTCCTGCGCGCCAACGGCATCGTGGACACCGAGCCCTACCGCAAGCTCGGCCGCAACCAGCTGCGCATCGCCATGTTCCCGGCCATTGACCCCGACGACGTCGAGGCCCTGACCCGCTGCATCGACTACGTGGTCGAGCGCCTCTAGCGGTTTCCGCGAAGGCCCCGGGGGGCGGACTCCCCCGGGGCCTTCACGTTTTCGCCGTCCTCTTCGCCGTCCTCAGCGCGCGGTGTGCCGGCCGTGCAGCACCAGCGCCCGCACCAGGCAGGCCAGCGCCAGGGTCGAGATGACCGTGCGCGTGGTGTTCCAAGCCGTCCAGACGCCCTCGTAGGCGGCGCGCACCGCTCCCGGGTCCGTCAGCGCCGCCGGGTCCCCGGCCGCGGCGAGCCGGTCGTTGAGCGGCACGTTGACGCCCATGGTGATGCCGAAGGCGGCGCCGTACAGCACGAGCGCCGCGAGGACCCAGGGCAGCACCGGCCTGCCCGCCCGGCCCAGGTGCAGCGCGGCGGCGACGGCGGTCACCACCAGCGCGCCGAAGAAGCCGGGGGCGAACCAGAGGTTGCGCACGGTCGCGTTGATCCACTGCATGGAGTCGATGAAGACGCGGTCGTCGACCCGGGCCAGTCCGATCATGACGGAGCAGGCGTAGGCGTAGAAGAACCCCGCGATCAGCCCCATGAGCGTCGTCGCGGCGGCCAGCGTCCAGCCGCGTGCGCGTTCGGCGGTCCGGCTCGCGGAGATCGGGGTCTCAGGGGTCCCAGAGGTCTCAGGGGTCCCAGAGGTCTCGGGGGTCTCAGAGGACGGCGGGGAGAGCAGCATGGAGGGCTCCGGTTAAAATCGAACCATCGGGTACGCATTTAATCGTACTCCATGGTTCGGATAATGGCGAGCATGATCAGGAGAGACCGTGACCGGACAGAGCCGCCGAGGCCGTCCCCGCTCGGGTGAACAGGCCGCCAGGCGCCGGGCGGCGCTCGACGCCGCACTCGCCGAGCTCGTCGAGCACGGCCTGGAGGGCATGACGATGCAGGCCGTGGCGGCCCGCGCCGGGTCCTCGAAGGAGAGCCTCTACAGCTGGTTCGGCAACCGCCAGGGGCTGCTGGCGGCGCTGATCGAGCGGCAGTCGGAGCAGGTCAACGCCGCGGTGACGGCGGCGCTCGAACGCCCGGCCGAACCACGCGCCATGCTGACGGCCATCGCCGAGAACCTGCTCGGCCTGCTCGTCGGCGAGGCCTCGGTGGCGCTGAACCGGGCCGCCATGGCCTCGGCTGAGCTGTCGGAGCTGCTGCTGCGGCACGGCCGGCACACCACCGGCCCGCTGGTCGAGGCCTATCTGGGCCGGCTGGCCGCGGACGGGGTGCTGCGGATCGACGACCCGGCGGAGGCGTTCGGGCTCCTGTACGGCCTGGCCGTACGCGATCTGCAGATCCGGGTGCTGCTGGGCGAGCGGCCCCCCTCCGCCGACGAGATCCGCGCCGGCGCCCGCGTCGCGGCCGACCGCTTCCTGGCCCTGACGGGCGCGGGCCGGTAGGGGGTCAGTAGGGGGCGATCTCCGAGCGCTTGCGGCGCAGGATCCAGGCGGCCAGGACGCCGCCGACCAGGCCGAACAGGTGGCCCTGCCAGGAGACGCCGGCCTCGGTGGGCAGGACGCCCCAGATGATCGAGTAGTAGGCGACGGCGACGCCGATGCCGATCACGATGTCGAGCAGGCGGCGGTCGAACAGGCCCCGGGCCACGACCAGGCCGAAGTAGCCGAAGACCAGGCCGCTGGCGCCGACCGTGACGTATCGGGGGTCGCTGGTGAGCCAGACGCCCACGCCGCTGACCAGGACGATGATCAGGCTGGCGGCCAGGAAGCGGCCCACCCCGCGCAGCGCCGCGAGGAAGCCGAGGACCAGCAGGGGCAGCGAGTTGGCCATCAGGTGGCCGAAGTCGGCGTGCAGGAACGGCGCGAAGAGGATGCCGGGGAGCCCGTCGGGGTTCCAGGCCCTGATGCCGTTTTCGTCGAAGCTGCCGGGGAGCACGTAGTCGGCGATCTCGATCGCCCACATGCTCCCGACCAGGAGGATGACCAGGAGCGCCGCGCCCAGCGCACCGGCCAGCAGGCTGCTCGCACCGCGCCGGAAACGCTCACGGGAGGAACGGCCGGAGGGAGTGATCCCGGTCGGGTAGTCGCTCATGCGCTCTCCTGGCTTCGTGGAGCCTTCACGTGAAGGTCACGTGCCCCTGCCGCACGCGCCCACACCTTCACCGTACGCACTTCCGAACAAGAACGCGCCGGGTGCGATCCGCGGATCGCACCCGGCGCGCCCGAAGGAAGTCCGGAGAGGGGAGCCTACTCGCCCTTCCACTGCGGGGCGCGCTTCTCGGCGAAAGCGGCCGCGCCCTCCATGGCGTCCTTGGAGCCGAACACCGGGTTGATGATCTCGCCCTGCTTCTTGAACATCTCGTCGAGGCTCCAGTCGGCGGACTCGACGATCACCCGCTTGGTCGCCGCCAGCGCCAGGGGGGCGTTCGCGGCGATCTTCTTGGCGAGTTCCAGGGCCCTGGCCAGCGCCTCGCCCGCGGGCGTGACGTGGTTGACCAGGCCGGCCTCGTAGAGCCGGGAGGCCGGGAAGTGGTCGCCGGTCAGGGCGATCTCCATGGCGAGGTGGTACGGGATCCGCCGCGGCAGCCGCATCACGCCGCCCGCCCCGGCCACCAGGCCGCGCTTGGGCTCGGGCAGCCCGAACTTGGCCTCCTCGGAGGCGACGATGATGTCGCAGGCCAGGGCAAGCTCGAAGCCGCCCGCCAGGGCGTAGCCCTCGATGGCGGCGATGATGGGCTTGGCCGGCGGCGCCTCGGCGATGCCGCCGAAGCCCCGGCCCTCGACGACCGGGAAGTCCCCGCTCAGGAAGCCCTTCAGGTCCATGCCCGCGCAGAACGTGCCGCCCGCGCCGGTCAGGACGTAGGCGGAGACGTCCTTGCGCTCCTCCAGCTCGTCCAGCGCCGCCGCGATGCCCCGGGCCACGACGCCGTTGACGGCGTTCTTGGCCTTGGGACGGTTGATCGTGATGACGGCCACGCCGTCCTCTACCTCGACCAGGACCTCGTCACCGGTTCCGGAAGTCGGCTCAGACACTGATGACTCCTACTTGGGCTGGAAGCGGATGCCGCCGTCGAAGCGGATGGTCTCGGCGTTCATGTAGTCGTTCTCGATGAGCGCGCGGACCAGGTGGGCGAACTCCGAGGCCTGTCCCATGCGCTTGGGGAAGACCACCGGCGCGACCAGCTTGGCCTTGAACTCGTCGGAGTTGGGCGAGAAGCCGTAGATCGGGGTGTCGATGATGCCCGGGCAGATCGTGTTGACGCGGACACCGACGGCGGCCAGGTCACGGGCGGCCGGGACGGTCATGCCGACGATGCCGCCCTTGGAGGCGGAGTACGCCACCTGGCCGGTCTGGCCCTCCAGCGCCGCGACGGAGGCGGTGTTGATGACCACGCCGCGCTGACCGTCCTCGTCGACCGGCTCGGTCTTGGCGATGGCGGCGGCGCCGATGCGCATCAGGTTGAAGGTGCCGATCAGGTTGACGTCGATGACCTTGCGGTAGGAGGCCAGGTCGTGCGGCGAGCCGTCACGGTTCACGGTCCGGGTGGCCCAGCCGATGCCCGCGCTGTTCACCACGACGCGCAGCGGCTTGCCGGTGGCCACCGCGGCGTCCACGGCCGCCTGCACCTGGGCCTCGTCGGACACGTCGGTCTTGACGAAGACACCGCCGAGCTCGTCGGCGAGCGCCTTGCCGCGCTCCTCGTTCAGGTCGGCGATGACCACGGTCGCACCGTGCGCGGCGAGATCGCGGGCCGTGGCCTCGCCGAGGCCGCTGGCACCGCCCGAGATGATTGCTGCTGCTCCGTTCAGGTCCATGAGCGGACTTTAACGCGGCTACCGAATGAAGTTCTACTGGGGGTGGGCTAAATCTCCGTCACACCCGCCCCGTCCAGGGGCTAGACCGTCCCGACGGCGCTGTCGACGTCGGGGTGGACCTTGATGCGGCGGTCGAGGCCGGTCGTGCGCAGGATCCGCGCCACCGGCGCCTGGGGAGCGGCCAGGCAGACTCCTCCGCCCTCGCTCGTCGCCAGCCGCCAGGCCTCGATCAGCACCGACAGGCCGCTGGAGTCCATGAACGACAGCTCCGTCAGATCGAGGACCAGCCGCGCGCCGTCGAGCTCGATGGCCTCCCGCACCTCGTCACGCAGGAAGGGCGCGGTGAACAGGTCGAGCTCACCCTCGACGGCCACCACCACGGCGTCGCCGACGGTGCGACGAGCCAGCCGTAGCTTCATCGGCACTCCTCACGGCCATGAGAGGCAAGTCCTCTTTACTTTTGCACAACCGTATGCGAGGTCGTACGGCTCCGCGATCGATCCGCGGGGCCCGCCTCAGAACGGCTCAAGCAGGTGCAGAACAGCTCAGGCCACGGAGAAGCCGTACGGAAGCTCCAGCCGGTGCCCGGCGAGCAGCTCTGCGTCGGCCAGGATCGTCCGGGTCGGGCCGTCGGCGGCGATCACGCCGCCGGACAGGATCAGCGAGCGTTCGCACAGCTCCAGGGCGTAGGGCAGGTCGTGGGTGACCATGAGCACGGTCACGTCGAGGCTCCGCAGGATCTCGGCGAGCTCCCGGCGCGAGGCGGGGTCCAGGTTGGACGAGGGCTCGTCCAGCACGAGGATCTCCGGCTCCATCGCCAGCACGGTGGCCACGGCCACCCGGCGGCGCTGGCCGAAGGACAGGTGGTGCGGGGGCCTGTCGATCGCCTCCAGCATGCCCACGCGGGTCAGCGCGTCCTTGACCCGCTGCTGGAGCTCCTCCCCCCGCAGGCCGAGGTTGGCCGGGCCGAAGGCGACGTCGTCCCGGACGGTCGGCATGAAGAGCTGGTCGTCGGGGTCCTGGAAGACGAGGCCGACCCTGCGCCGGATCTCCTTGAGCGAGTCCTTGGAGACCGGGAGCCCGGCCACGGTCACCGTGCCGTGCCCCGCGGTCAGGATGCCGTTGAGGTGCATGACCAGGGTGGTCTTGCCCGCGCCGTTCGGACCGAGCAGCGCGACCCGCTCGCCGCGCTCGATGCGCAGGTCCACGCCGAACAGCGCCTGCGTGCCGTCTGGATAGGCGTAGGCCAGCCGGCTCACTTCCAGCGACGCCGTCATGACACCCCCCACACTCCCGTCAGCCCCCAGGCTCCCAGCAGCACCGCGAGCGCCGCGCCCGGCAGCGTACCGGCCACGAGCCACTGCCCGGCCGAGGGGGTCAGATCCTGGATCACCGGCATCGAGCCGGTGTAGCCGCGGCTGAGCATGGCCAGGTGCACCCGCTCCCCCCGCTCGTAGGAGCGGATGAACAGCGCCCCGGCCGAGCGGGCGACCACCGGGATGTGCCGCGCGTCCCTGGCGGTGAACCCCCGCGACTCCCTGGCCACCCGCATGCGGCGCATCTCGTCCAGGATCACGTCCATGTAGCGGAGCATGAACATCGCGATCTGCACCAGCATCGGCGGCAGCCGCAGGCGCTGGGCGCCCAGCAGCAGCATCCGGGGCTCGGTCGTGGCCGCCAGCAGGATGCTCGCGACCACGCCCAAGGTGGCCTTGGCCAGGATGTTCCACGCGGCCCACAGACCGGGCAGGCTGAGCGACAGGCCCACGACCTGCACCCGCTCCCCCGTCCCGATGAACGGGATCGCCAGCGCGAACAGCACGAACGGGATCTCGATCACCATCCGCCGCAGCACGAACCCCGCCGGGATCCGGGCCGTCACGGCCACCGCGGCCAGCAGCAGCGCGTAGGCCCCGAAGGCCGCGAACCACTCGCGCGGCGTGGCCACCACGACGAGGGCGAACGCGGCCACCGCCGCCAGCTTGCACTGCGGCGGCAGCCGGTGGACGGGCGTGTCGCCCGCCCGGTAGAGCTGGTGGTGGTGACCCGAGCTCACTGGACTTCCTCTCTGCCGGGCTCTCCGCCGGGCGTTCGCGCCCGGGACGCGCCCGGATGGGCCGCCTTCCGCCGGCGGCGGGCCGTCACACCGAGAGCCTGCCGTGATCGCGGTCACGGTCGTGGCCGCGGTTGCGCCGGCGCACCGCGTAGCCGACGGCTCCCGCGACGATCAGCGTGGCGGCCACGCCGACGACTCCCGCGACGCCGACCGGGATGCCCGCCACGTCACCGTAGTCGGCCAGCGTCCAGGTGCCGAACGCGTGGTCGGTGGCCTGGTCGCCGAAGCCCTCGTCCTCGGCCACCCGCTCCAGCCCGTCGGGGTCGCCGGAGGCGAAGACGGAGACCACGCCCGCCAGCACGAACGTGACGACGACGCCCGGTAGCAGGAACAGCAGCGCCGGGCGGCGGGCCGGGGCGCGGACCTCGGGCTCGGGGGTCACCACGCGGTCGCCGTCGGCGCCGCGCAGGACCAGCGGGGCGGCCAGCCCGCGCGCGCCGTACACCAGGTCGGGCCGGGTGGCGAGCACGGTGCCGACGGTGACCGCGGTGATCAGGCCCTCGCCGATGCCGATGAGGGTGTGCACCCCGCCCATGGCGGCGGCGACCGTGCCGATCTCGATGGGCGCGGTGCCGCCGATCCAGAACAGCAGCGTGAAGACCAGGGCCGAGGCGGGCACCGAGACCAGCGCGGCGGCGAACGACGCCGCGGTGATCGCGGCGCGGCTCCGCACGGTCCTGGTGATCAGGCGGAAGACGCCCCAGCCGACCAGGACCGTGACCAGGCCCATGAGCGTGATGTTGACGCCCAGCGCGGTCAGCCCCCCGTCGGCGAAGAAGAAGCCCTGCACCAGCAGGACCACCGCCATGCACAGCACGGCCGTGTACGGCCCGACGAGTATCGCCGCCAGCGCCCCGCCCAGGAGGTGGCCGCTCGTTCCGGCGGCGACCGGGAAGTTCAGCATCTGCACGGCGAAGACGAAGGCGGCCACCAGGCCCGCCATGGGAGCGGTCCGGTCGTCGAGCTCACGACGGGCGCCGCGCAGGCAGACCGCGACCCCGGCCGCGGCGACGGCCCCGGCGGAGACCGATACGGCCAGGTTGAAGAAGCCATCGGGAACGTGCACGGGAGACCTCCGGTAGTGCGCGGTGCTCCCTCACTTTAAGCCATGGCCTTGTTATTGCAATCAATGGGCATTAAGGAGGCAGTGGCAGGAGAGAACCCTTCACAGTCCAGTACGGCGAACGCCGGCTCCTGGATGTGCCACACGACTGGAAGGTTCAGCGCAGGAGACGGCGCAGGAGCGCCTTCGGGCCGGTGGCCCGCACCACCAGACTGAGCCGTCCCTTGCCCGCCGTGGCGTACGGCCTGGCGGTCCGCAAGGCCGCCCCCCGCCACCACGTGCGCGGCGGGGCGACCAGCTCCGGCTCGGCCTCGACCCGGAAGCGCACCGGCGGCCCGCCCAGGTCCAGCTCCAGGTAGGCGTCCCAGGTGCCGGGCCGCAGCCTGCCGACGGCCTGACCGGCCGTGAACGTCCCGCCCGGCTCGGAGACGACCGGCACGCGCCGCTCCCTCCCGGAGCCGCGCTCGCGCCACACCAGGTGACGCACCGTCCGCGGGTCCGGGGTGAGGGCGCCCATCGTGATCTCGCCGTCGAGGACCAGCCGGTGCCAGGCCGCCCAGCGGGCGCGGATCAGCCGGACGATGCCGGGCGGGCTGACCACGTGCCCGCCGACGTCGATGCTGAGGTTGCCGTAGGGGCGGGTGAAGTACGGCAGCGCGACCGTCCCGCCGATCATCCGGGGCGCGGGGCGGGCGATGCGCTGGTCGCGCTCGGCGCCGAGCCGCCCCGTCCTGACCACCCCCTCGCAGGCGACGGCCACGTGGACGTCCCAGACACCGGAGGGCAGGACCGCGAGGTCCACGACCCCGGCGAACTCCTCGCCGTCGGAGGCCACGGGGACGACCACGGCCGAGTCCGGCCCCTCGCCCGCCTGCCTCGGCTTGAGCACCAGCGAGACCTCACCGACGGCGAGCCCGGGGTGGCCGGCCGGCTCCATGGCCTCCAGCGCGACCCGGCCGGAGACCGCCAGCCCGGTGTCCCGCTCGTCCCAGCGCAGCCCCGTGAGCTCGCGGCGCATCACGGCCAGCTCGATGTGCGCCAGCCGTACCAGGCGGTCGATGTCCTCCAGCGCGGCGATCCGGCCGCGGTCCACCGCCCCGAGCCGCTCGCGCACCCCGTCGGTCAGCCAGCGGTCGCACAGGTCGGCCACCTCCGCCGCGATCTCCTTGCGCTCGACCTCCCCGGCCTCCAGGAAGGGCCGGCCGAGGTTGGCGAAGGCGTCCAGCCGGAAGTGGCGGCGGAGCAGGTGGTCGCGGAGCGGGCCGGGCCGTACGTGACCGGTCATCAGCTCGATCGGCCTCTTGATCATGCGGATCCAGGAGACCGGATCGCGGCTCTCCCTGCGCTGCATGATGCTGGTCCCGTCGGGCCTGTCGACCAGGTGGTAGCAGTCGTAGTCGGCGACCACGGAGATCACGCCGGCATGGCAGTAGGCGTGGGTGGTGAAGACGATGTCCTCCCCGACCGTCAGGGTCTCGTCGAAGCGGATCCCGTGCCGTTGCAGCATCTGCCTGCGGAACAGCTTGAAGCAGCTCAGGCTGTTGTAGACGGCGCTGTCCTCCAGCGGGACCCGCTCGGCGTTGCGGTCGAACATCGACGACGGGGCCCTACGCCCGTGGCCGACGACCTTCCCCAGGACGATGTCGGAGTCGTTGCGCTCGGCCATCGCGAGCATCCGCTCCAGCGCCTCGGGACCGAGATAGTCGTCGGCGTCGCAGAAGAACACGTATTCGCCCCTCGCCAGGGACAGGCCGACGTTGCGCGGCCGGCCGGCGCCGCCGGAGGCCGGCTGGTGGACGACCCGGACGACCCCGCGGTGGTGGGCGGCGTAGAGGTCGGCCAGTTCCGCCCCGCCGTCGGTGGAGCCGTCGTCCACCACGACGATCTCCTTGCTCACCCGCTGGATCAGCAGGGAGGTCAGGCACCGGTCCAGGTAGGGGCGGCAGTTGTGGACGGGGACGATCACGGTCACGTCGACAACGGGTGCGGCGGTGACCTCCACCACCGCGCCGCCGTGCTGCGCACCGGCCCGCCGGAGGATCGTTCGCGTCACCGGCACTGCCCCCCATGATTACTTTAAGCATCCGTTGCGCTTCAGTATGTGACGAAGAGGCATGCCTGCGTGGCCGATCCGGGCGGTTGGTTCTCCGGCTTTCCTGCCGAGGTTGCCGTACATGGCGAAAGGCGCCGTTTTGCCCGGCCGGTTGACCCGCCCGCACGGGCAACCGCCGGGCCCGCCTGTGCGGTTATGCCGCACTCCGGCGACCCGGCGGATTGGAACGCGCCATTTTCCTGCGGTCCGGCGCTTTGGAACGCGCCATTCCTCGCCGCGCATGCGAATAAGGCTCGGACCATGCCATCTCCCAAGTTGACTGGCGAATCAACTTAAGTGCGACGCTTTCTGTCGATTCGGACGGCCCCACTCGACATAGGGAAGACCGGAACTCTCTTTTCGGCCGCTCTCTCTAGGATGATCATCTGTAACGGTGAGTGTCCGCCGCGACGCGGCGGCGGGATCGAGGCGCCCCGAAGGCCAGCTCCAATCCCTTCCGGAACCTGTGTGACCTCGCTCTTGTCCGGTCCCGGACAGCGGAGGTACCGATTTGCGGCGATGCCCGAAACCTCTATTTCGACATTGATTGAAATTTCATCCCTTGACTACATTTCAGCCGAAATAATAGGAAGAGCGTGGCTTGGCACAGACAGATCCTCTGCGGGACGACCCCCGTCCGAGCGATTCCTTCATCCGCTGTTCGAGCGACGATCTCGCACGGGCCGGCGGGCCCCGTCTGGAGGTGACTTCGCGTAGCGATGCGAGAGGAAAACGCGTTACCGGACCCGCCGTTCGCCTCGCTGACGCGCTACCCGCCCGACGCTCCCCTGCTGTTCTGCCTCCCCTACGCGGGCGGTGACGTCTCGGCCTTCTGGTCCTGGCGACAGGCCTTCGACGGTGCCTTCGACGTCCGGGTGGTGACGCTCCCGGGCCGGGCCGGCCTGGTCGCCGAGCCGGGGGCGCTGGCCCCCGAACCCATCGCCCGCGCCGTCGCCGCCCACCTCGCCGCCCACCTCGCCGCCCACCTCGCCGCCCCGGTCCCCCACGCCGCGGACCGGCACCCGCCGTACGCGATCTACGGGCACAGCATGGGCGCGCGGCTCGCCTTCGAGGTGGTGCGCGAGCTGCGGCGGCTGGGCGTCCACCCGCCACGGCGCCTGTACGTCGGCGCCGCGCACCCGCCGGAGCGCCAGGAGACCCTGGCCCGCTGGACGGGCCTGGACGACGAGGAGCTCATCGAGGAGCTGATCAACCGGCTCGGCGCGCCCGAGGCGCTGCGGTCGCAGCCGGAGGTCAAGACGCTGCTCGTCCCCGCCCTGCGCACCGACATGGCGTGGCTGCGCGGCTACCGTCACACCCGGCAGGAACCCCTCGGCCATCCGATCGTCGCCTTCGCCGGCGCGCACGATCGCGAGGTGGTAGATCCGGAGATGCTCGGCTGGGCCCGCCACACCTCCTCCTGGTTCCGCCTGCACACCCTCGACGCCGGCCACCTGTTCCTCAACACCCACGGCGCGCGGGTGGCCGAGGCGATCATCGAGGACTTCCACGGCGCCGGTTCCCCCGAGCGGCCCGGCGAGGACGAGGTGCACGTCTGGCTGGCCGACCTGACGCGGCTGCCCGAGGCGTGCGAGGCGACGGACGAGCTGTCCCCCAGGGAGGCCGGGCGAGCGGCCCGGTTTCGGCACCGGGAGCACCGGGACTGGTACGTGGGCCGCTGCGTGGTGCTCAGGCGGCTGCTGAGGGACTACGGCGTCGAGACCGGCGTCGAGGAGCTGCGCACCAGGCCCGGCGGCAAGCCGTACACCGGGACCGATCTGACCTTCAGCCTGAGCCAGTCGGGCGGCCTGGTCCTGGTGGCCCTGGCCTGGGGGCACGAGGTCGGCGCGGACGTCGAGCGCCTGCGCCCGCTCGCCAACGAGCGGGCGTTCTGCGAGGGCGCGCTCGACGAGCGGGAGGCAGCCGAGTTCGCGGCGCTGCCCGAGGAGATGCGGCTGCCCAGTGCGTTGCGCACGTGGACGGCCAAGGAAGCGGTGCTCAAGGCGAGCGGGGACGGGCTGCGGGTGGATCCGGCCCTGTTCGGGTTCGCCGGGCAGCAACCGGGGGCGGCGTGGATTCCGGACACGGCGCCCGAGGTGGCGAGGCTGGCGGAGTGGCGGGTGACGCACCTGCCGCTGGGGCGGGCGATCGGTGCCGTCGCCGTCCGCTCCCCCCGCTTCCGCCTGCGTTTCGAGACGGTACGGCAAGGCCCGCAACCGCACCGCGTGGAGGCCGCAGGATGACGTTGACCCCGCTTCGCCCGAACTGGACGCACGGGCCCGGGCACACGCCGCCGGACGGATCGCTGGGCGAGCTGATCCTGGCGCAGGCCGCGCGGACACCGGACGCGCCGGCGATCAGGCAGTGGGACAGCACGCTGACCTACGCCGAGCTGGTCGCGCGCGCCGCTGACCTGGCGTCCCGGCTCGCCGGGCTCGGGATCGGGCCCGAGACCCAGGTGGGCCTGTGCGCGCGGCGCACCCCGCTGATGCCGGTGGCGGTGCTCGGCGTGCTGCTGGCCGGGGGCGCGTACGTGCCCCTGGACCCGGGACACCCCCGCGCGCGGCTGGAGGAGGTGCTCGACGACGCCGGGATCGCGGTGGTCGTCGTGGACGGGACGGGCGCGGAACTGCTCGACGGCTGCGGCCGCGTGCTAGTCGGGATCGCGGACACCGGGAACGCCGAGGCCGAAAACGCCGGGGCCGCGAACGGCAGGGCCGAAAACGCCGGAACGGTGCGCCCGGCGGGGCCGGCCGCCCTGCAGAACGCCGCCTACGTGCTCTACACCTCGGGCTCCACCGGGCGGCCCAAGGGCGTGGTCGTCAGCCACCGCAGCGTCGTCGCCTTCACCAGCGCGACCGTCGCGCACTTCGGCCTGGACGGGTCCTGCCGGTCGATCGCCTTCTCCGCCCTCGGGTTCGACGTCTCGGTGCTGGACATGCTGGCGCCGCTCACCGCGGGCGGATGCGTGCAGCTGGTGCCAGACGAGGACCGGGTGGACCCGGCCAGGTTGCAGCGTTTCCTCGAAGAGCATGAGGTCACCTGGGGGTTCATCCCCCCGGCGCTCCTGCCGCTCGTCGATCCCGCCCGGCTGCCGCACCTGCGGGACCTGGTGACGGCGGGCGAGCCGCCCGGGCCCGAGCAGGTGGCCCGGTGGTCGGCGCACGCGCGCTTCCACAACTGGTACGGCCCGACCGAGTCGACGGTGTGCGTGGTCGGCGGGGCGTTCGACGGAGTGTGGCGGCGGCCGCTGCCGATCGGGCGGCCGCTGCGCGGCTGCCGGGCGCACATCCTGGACGAGGAGATGAACGAGTGCCCGCCCGGGGTGCCGGGCGAGCTGTTCATCGGCGGGCCGCAGGTCGGCCGCGGCTACCTGGGGCGGCCGGGGCTGACCGCCGAACGGTTCGTGCCCGACCCGTTCTCGGAGGAGCCGGGGGCGCGGCTGTACCGGACCGGCGACCACGTGGCGTGGGAGGACGACGGCAGCATCGCGTTCATGGGCCGCCTGGACCGGCAGGTGAAGGTCCAGGGGCAGCGGGTGGAGATCGGCGAGGTGGAGTCGGCGCTGCGGGCCCACCCCGGGGTGCTGCAGGCGGTGGTGGACTTCGCGGGCGAGCTGGTGGCCTACGTGACGCCGCGGGACGCGCCCGACCTGGCCGCCCTGCGCGAGGACCTGTCGGTACGGCTGCCGCCGTACATGCTGCCCAGCAGGCTGGTACGGCTGGACCTGCTGCCGCTGAACCCCTCGGGCAAGGTGGACCTCGCCGCGCTCAAGGCGACCGCCCGGAACGGGGACGCGGCCCGCAGCGGAGACGCGGCCGGGGAGGAGGGCGACGCCGGCGGGCTGGCCGGGATCTGGGCCCGCGTGCTGCAGGCGCCGGTGCCCGGCGACGAGGACGACTTCTTCGAGCACGGCGGCCACTCGCTGCGCGCGATGCGCCTGGTGGCCGCCGTCCGCGCGGAGCTCGGCCGGGAGGTCTCGGTCGAGGACGTCTACGCGGCGCGCACCTTCGGCGGGCTGAGCGCCCTGGTCGAGCGGGCCCCGCGCGGCACCGGCGGGACTCCGCCGACCGGCAGCCCGCCTGCCCTGTCGCCCGCCCAGCGCCGGATGTGGTTCGTGGAGCGGCTGGCGCCCGGCTCGGCGGCGCACAACATCGCGATGGCCGAACGCGTCCGCGGCCCGCTGGACCCGGCGGCGCTGCGCCGCGCGCTGACCGCGGTCGTCACGGCGCACGAGGTGCTGCGCTGGCGGGTCGGCGCGCGCGACGGGGTGCCCGAGGTGTCGGTGGCGCCGCCGTACGAGGTGGAGCTGCCGGTCCAGGAGGCCTCGCCGGAGGAGCTGTCCGGGCTGCTGGAGGCCGAGGCGCGGGCGAGGTTCGACCTGGCCGCGGGCCCGCTGCTGCGGGCGCGGCTGATCCGGCTGGCGCCCGAGGACCACGTCCTGTGCCTGACCGTCCACCACCTGGTCTTCGACGGCTGGTCGCAGGACGTCCTCTACCGCGACCTGGCCGCCGCCTACCGCGGGCAGGCCCTGGACGAGGCGGGCCACGGCTTCGCCGACTACGTGCGCTGGCTGCGCGAGCAGAACGACGCCACCGCCCTCACCTGGTGGCGCGACCACCTGCGGGACGCCCCGCTGGTGCTGGACCTGCCCAGGGACCGTCCCAGGCCGCCGGAGCAGACCTTCCGCGGGGCCGCCTGCCGCACCGAGCTGGACCCGGTGACGGCCGGGCGGGTCGGCGCGCTGGCGGCCAGGCTGGGCGCGACGCCCTACGCGGTGCTGCTGGCCGCCTTCGCCCGGCAGCTCGCCCGCCTGTCGGGCCGCGAGGACCTGGTGGTCGGCGCGGCCTACGCCGACCGGCCGCACGTGGCCTTCGACCGGCTGGTGGGCATGTGCGTGCAGGTCCTCCCGCTGCGGCTGCGACCGGCGGGCGGGTTCGAGGAGCAGGTGACGGCCTGCGCCCGGGAGCTCAACGCGGCGATCAGGCACCGGGACGTGCCGCTGACCCCGCTGCTGGAGTCTTTGCGGCTGCCGCGGGACCTGAGCCGCAACCCGATCACGCAGGTCCTGTTCAACATGTACAACTTCGCCGAGGCGAGGCTGGACCTGCCGGGCTGCGCGAGCGAGCCGCTGCGGCCCGGGCTGCCGGGCGCGCTGTTCGACGTGACCATGTACGTCAGCGAGCGCGCCGGCGGTTACGCGCTGGAGCTGGTCTACAACCCGGACCTCTACTCGGCCGAGCGGATGGACGCCCTGCTCGGCGACTACGTCGACCTGCTCGGCGAGCTGCTGACCGGGCACCGCGCGCCGCAGGCCCCGCAGCGCGAGCTGCCCGGGTGGGACGGGCCCGGCCTGCTGGACGGCACCGCCTACGAGAGCCTGCGGCGCAGGACCGTGGCCGCGATCCGGCGCGCCGGGGTCCGGCCGGGCGAGACGGTCGCCGTGCTGGCGGCCCGGGTGCCCGAGCTGCCGGGGCTGCTGCTCGGCGTGCTGGCCTCGGGGGCGCGATGGCTGATCGTCGACTCCGCCCACCCGCCCGCCGTACAGGAGCGGCAGGCCGCGGGGGCGAAGGCCGTGATCAGGTGCGCACCCGGGCTGGAGGGGCTGCCGGAGATCGTCCTCACCGACGAGGAGGACGACACGATCCATCCCGAGCGCGGCTACCTCTCGCTGACCTCGGGCACCACCGGCGACCCCAAGCCGGTCGTCACCACCGACCGCCCGCTGGCCCACTTCACCGACTGGTACGTCAGGACCTTCGGGATCACGCAGCAGGACCGGTTCGCGCTGCTGTCCGGGCTCGCGCACGATCCCGCGCTGCGCGACATGTTCGTCCCGGTCAGGGCGGGCGCGCAGTTGTCCGTCCCCGGCCAGGAACTGCTCCGCGACCCGGTACGGCTGGCCGCCTGGCTGCGCGAGCACGCGATCACCGTCCTGCACCTGACCCCGCAGCTCGCCGCGATGCTGGCGGGCACCGGCGCGACGCTGCCCGCCGTCCGGCTGGTCGGCATAGGCGGCGACCGCCTCACCTGGGCCGAGGCCGCCCGGATCGGGCGGCTCGCGCCCGCCGCCCGGCTGGTCGCCTTCTACGGCACCACCGAGACCCCGCAGGCCCACGCCTGGTACGAGCTGGGCGAGCCCACCGCGGACCCGGTGCCCGTCGGCAGGCCGGTCGAGGGCAGCGAGATCCTCGTCCTCACCGCGGACGGCCGCCGGGCCGCGATCGGCGAGCTGGGCGAGGTGGTCGTCCGCAGCCGCCACCTGGCCACCGGCTATCTCGACCCGGAGCTGACCCGGGAGCGGTTCGACGGCGACCGGTTCCGCACCGGCGACCTCGGCCGGCCCAACCCCGACGGCACCGTCACCCTGACCGGCCGCGCCGACGACCAGGTGAAGATCCGCGGCTTCCGGGTGGAGCTCGGCGAGGTGGAGGCCGCGCTGGCCGGCTGCCCGGACGTGCGGGCCGCCGCCGCCCGGGCCGAGGATGGGACGCTGACCGGCTACGTGGTGCCCGCCCGGCCCGGCCTGACCGCGCACCGGGTGCTGGAGCGGCTGCGCACGGTCCTGCCCGAGCACGCGGTGCCCGGCGAGGTGGTGCTGCTGCCCTCGCTGCCGCTGACCCCCAACGGCAAGGTGGACAGGGCCGCGCTGCGCCGCCCGCCGGTCCGGGCCACCGGGACGGCCGGCGGCAACGGCCACCTGGACGGGCCCACCCAGAAGGTGGTCGCCCAGGTCTGGCACGCGGTGCTGGGGGTGCCGCGGCTGCGGCCCGACGACAACTTCTTCGAGATCGGCGGACACTCGCTCGCCATGGCCGCCGTACAGGCTCGCCTGAAGGCGGCGACCGGCCGTGACATCCCGATCGTGGAGCTGTTCCGCCATCCCACGATCAGAACGCTCGCCGCCCACCTCGACGGCGGGGGCGGCAGCCCCGGCCTCGACAGGGCGGCCCGCCGCCTCGCCGTACGGCGGGACCGGCTGAGGAATCGCGACGAGAAAGGGACGACCGCATGACCGACGAACCCACGGTTGAGCCGATCGCAATCATCGGCTTGTCGTGTCGGGTTCCGGGAGCGGGTGACGCGCGGCAGTTCTGGCGCAACCTCGCCGACGGTGTGGAGTCGCTGACCACGTACACCCTGGACGAGCAGCGAGCGCTGGGGGTGCCCGAGACGACCCTGGCCGATCCGTCCTTCGTGCCCGCGGCGATGGTGATGGACGACCATCAGGACTTCGACGCGGCGTTCTTCGGCATGTCGATCAGAGAGGCCGAGCTGCGCGACCCGCAGCAGCGGCTGTTCCTGGAGCTGTCGCACACCGCCCTGGAGGACGCGGGTTACGACCCGTTCCGCTATCCGGGCGAGATCGGCGTCTACGCCGGGTCGGGCTCGGACTTCTACCAGTGGATCAACATCCGCAGCAACGCCCAGGTGGCGGCCAACGCCGGGTGGCTGGCCATCATGGTGGGCAACCACGTCGACTACTGCGCCACCCTCGCCTCCTACAAGCTCGACCTGCGCGGGCCCAGCTACACCGTGCACACCGCGTGCTCGACGGCGCTGGTGGCGATGCACATCGCGTGTGAGGCGCTGCGCAACGGCGAGTGCGACATGGCGCTGGCCGGGGCCGCCATGCTCGACCTGCCGCAGGGCCAGGGCTACATCTACGACCAGGACGGAATCGTCTCCCCCGACGGGCGCTGCCGGCCCTTCGACGCCGACGCCGCCGGCACGATCTGGGGCAGCGGCGGCGGCGTGATCGTGCTCAAGCGGCTGTCGGAGGCGATCGCCGACCGGGACAACATCCGCGCGGTCGTGCTCGGCAACGCGATCAACAACGACGGCGCGGGCAAGGTGGGCTTCTCCGCGCCGAGCATGGACGGGCAGGCCGCGGTCATCGCGCAGGCGCTCGGTGTGGGCGGGGTGGACCCGCGCACGGTCACCTACGTCGAGGCGCACGGCACCGGCACCGCGCTCGGCGACCCGATCGAGGTGGCGGCGCTGTCCAGCGTGTTCGCCCAGGACACGACCGACACCCAGTGGTGCGGCATCGGCTCGGTCAAGAGCAACATCGGCCACCTCGGGCAGTCGGCGGGCGCGGCCAGCGTGATCAAGGCGGTGCTGGCCCTGGAGAACAAGCTCATCCCGCCGACGCTGCACTACAAGAGCCCCAACCCGAAGATCGACTTCCCCGCGAGCCCGTTCTACGTGGTCTCCACCCCGCTCAAGTGGGAGCGCAACGGCTTCCCCCGCCGCGCGGGCGTCAGCTCCTTCGGCATCGGCGGGACCAACGCGCACGCCGTGCTGGAGGAGGCGCCGCCGCGCGAGCCGCTCCCCCGGCAGCGGCCCGCGCACCTGCTGAGGCTCTCGGCCAGGACCGAGGCCTCGCTCGCCGCGGCCAGGGAACGGCTGGCCGCGCACCTGGCCGAGAATCCGGACGTCGAGCTCGCCGACGTGGCGCACACCCTGCGGGTGGGACGGCGCGAGCTCAGACACCGGGCCACGGTGGTGGCCACCTCGCCCGCCGACGCGGTCGCCGCGCTGGCCGACCCCAAGCGGATCGTCTCCGGGGCCAAGCCGAAGCGGGCGCCCCAGGTGGCGCTGCTGTTCCCCGGGCAGGGCGCGCAGTACGGCGGCATGGCGGCCGAGCTGTACGAGAACGAGCCGGTCTTCCGCGAGGCCGTCGACGAGTGCTCGGCGATCCTGGACGTCAGGGAGCAGATCTTCGCCACCGGCGAGGAGGCCGACGAGCGGCTGCGGCAGACCTCGCTCACCCAGCCGGCGCTGTTCACCGTCGAGTACGCGCTGGCCAGGCTCTGGCTCTCGCTCGGCGTCGAGCCCGCGGCGATGATCGGGCACAGCATCGGCGAGTACGTGGCCGCGACCATCGCCGGGGTCTTCACGCTGCCGGACGCGCTGCGGCTGGTCGAGGCGCGCGGGCGGCTCATCCAGGGCATGCCGCCCGGGTCGATGCTGGCCGTGCAGCTCATGCCGGACGAGATCGCGCCGATGCTGCCCGACGACGTGTCGGTGGCCACGATCAACGGTCCCGGCACGTGCGTGGTGGCCGGGCCGTCGGCGTCGGTGCGCGAGCTGGCCGAGATGCTGGAGGAGGAGGGCATCGGCTGCACCCCGCTGCGCACCTCGCACGCCTTCCACTCGGCGATGATGGAGCCGATGCTCGGCGAGTTCCGCGCGCTGGTCGCGGCGACCGAGCTGAACGCGCCGAGCCTGCCGTTCCTGTCGAACGTGAGCGGCACGTGGATCACCGCCGCCGAGGCCGTCGACCCGTCCTACTGGGCCAGGCACGTGCGCGAGCCGGTGCGCTTCGGCGACTGCGTCGCGGCCCTGGTCGCCGACGGCGAGTGGATCATGATCGAGTGCGGGCCGGGGCGGCAGCTCTCCGGGCTGGTCAGGGCGCAGCTGCCGGCCGGCGCGCCCGCCCCGTTGCCGTCGCTGCCGGGGCCGCGGGACAAGGCCGGGGACGTGCAGGTGTTCTCGCAGGCCGTGGGCGCGCTGTGGGTGAACGGCGTCGAGCTGTCCGACTTCGGGGCGCCGGGCTACCGGGTGTCGCTGCCGGGCTACGCCTGGGAGCGGCAGCGGGCGTGGGTCGACCCCGACCCGCAGGGCAGCTTCGTCGGCGGGACCGCCATGCCGCAGCAGACGCACGGCAACCTGCCGGTCGAGCGGTGGTACGGGGTGCCGGTCTGGCGGCAGGCTCCGCCCGGCCCGGCCCGTCCGGCGCCGGTGACGCGGTGCCTGGCGTTCGTGGACGACGAGTCGGCCGCGCTGACGGCCGCGCTGCGCGCCTCGGGGGCCGAGGTGCTGGAGGTGCGCCGGGGCACGGGCTTCACCGCCGACGGCGACCGGTTCACGGTACGGCCGGCCGTACGGGAGGACTACGACGCGCTGCTCGAGGCCGTCGGCGAGGTGCCGGGACGCGTCGTCCACGCGTGGGCCGCGACCGGTCCCCGGGACACCTGGCAGGCGCAGGAGGACGGCTTCTTCGGCGTCCTCGCCCTGGTGCAGGCGCTGTCGGCGGCGCAGCCCGCGGGCGGCGTCCAGCTCGACCTGATCACCGCGGGCACGATGGACGTCACCGGCGGCGACCTGACCAGGCCGGAGCACGCGACGCTGGCGGCGTTCGCGCGGGTGGTGCCGCTGGAGACGCCGTGGTTGCGGGTGCGGCAGATCGACGCGCCGGACGCGGGGATCGACACGGGCTGGGCCCGGGCGGTCTCGGCCGAGCTGGGCAGGGAGGCCGAGCCCGGCGAGGCCGGACTGCTGGCCCCGGTCGGGCTGCGCGGCGGGCGGCGCTGGCTGCTCGGCTACGAACAGCTGGAGGTGGCCGACGAACCGGTCGAGCCGCGTGACGACCAGGTGTACGTGATCACCGGTGGTCTGGGCGGCATCGGCATCTCGCTGGCCCAGGACCTGGCCGACCGGGCGCGGGTGCGGCTGGTGCTGCTCTCGCGCGGCGGGTTGCCGGACGGGCCGCCGCGCTCGGCCCGCGAGGCCAGGGCGGCCGAGGCGATCGGCCGGATGCGGGAGGCGGGCGCGCAGGTGCTGTGCCTGGCTGCCGACGTCACCGACGCCGCCGACATGCGGCGGGTCAGGGACGAGACGCTGGCCGCGTTCGGCCGGGTGGACGTGCTCGTGCACGCGGCCGGTCTGCCGGGCGGCGGCATGGCCGAGATCAAGGAGCGGGAGGCGGCCGAGGCCGTGCTTCGGCCCAAGGTGCTCGGCACGCTCGCGCTGCAGGCCGCCTTCGGCGATCTGGAGCTGGAGGCGGTGGTGTTCTGCTCGTCGATCACCGCGGTGGCCGGCGGGTTCGGGCAGATCGACTACTGCGCCGCCAACAACTTCCTCGACGCGCACGCCCGCGCGGGTCACGGCTGGAACACCGCCCGGCTGGTCAGCGTGAACTGGGGCAGGTGGCTGGAGGTCGGCATGGCGGCGGAGACCGCGGCGCCGGCCGGGTTCGCCGCCCTGCAGCGCGGTGACCGGATCAAGGCGATCGACCACCCCGTGATCAACGCCAGGCACGAGGGCCAGGAGCTCGGCTGGTGCAGCGGCGTCCTGTCCCCGCAGACCCACTGGGTGCTGGACGAGCACCGCATCTCCGGGGTCTCGGTGCTGCCCGGCACCGGCCACCTCGAACTGGCCAGGACCTCCGCCGAGGCGGTGCTCCCCGGTGACGGGCTGATCGAGCTGCGGGACGTGGTCTTCGTCGAGCCGCTGTCGGTGGCCGACGGGGCCACCGCCGAGGTGCGGGTGATGTTCACCCCCGAGTCCGACGGCGCGGAGTTCCAGGTGCAGAGCATCGTCGGCGACTCCCACCGCACCCACGCCCGCGGCGTGGCCGCCAAGGTGCACCCGGCCCCGGCCGACCGCGTGGACCTCGGGGTGATCATGGATCGGTGCGCGCCCTCGCCCGACGGCCAGGGCGGGGTGCCGCTGTCCGGGCTGCTGACGCTCGGCGCCCACTGGGGCCGGAACCTGAGCGACGCCTACATCGGGCAGGGCGAGGTGCTCGGCCTGTTCGAGGCCGACGAGGTGGTGCTGCAGGACCTGGACCGGTGGGGGCTGCACCCGGCCATGCTGGACAGCGCCACCTCCTTCAGCTGGGTGGAGGTCCAGGGCAACTACCTGCCGCTCGGCTACGGCCGGATCACCGTACGGGACGCCATACCCGAGGCGTTCTGGAGCCACGTGCGCATCACCGGCAGCGACACCGACGAGGTGCTGGCCGTGGACGTGACGCTCATCGCGCCCGACGGCACCGTGCTGGTGCAGATCTCCGACTACGTGCTGCGCCGCATCGACAGCGGGGCCGTGGCCGCCGGGGTGGCCGCCGAGGCCGACTCCCAGCGCGCCGGCACCTCGGCGGCGACCCCGGAGGACGCCGTCGGCATCAGGCCGGCCGACGGCGCGCAGGCGCTGCGCAGGCTGCTGGCCGTACCGCTCGGGCCGCAGGTCGTGGTGGCGGCCACACCGGTCGCCGAGCTGATCGCCGGGGTCGGCTCGCTGACCCAGGAGACGGTCGAGTCCGAGCTCGATCCGGCCGCCGTCACCGACCGGCAGGCCAAGTCCCCCGGCGAGGGGTACGTCGCGCCGCGGAGCGAGGTGGAGGCCACCATCGCCAGGCTGTGGGGCGAGGTGCTCGGCGGCGATCACATCGGCGTCGACGACGACTTCTTCGAGCTGGGCGGCAACTCCCTGATCGCGGTCCAGCTCATCGCCCTCATCCGCAAGGAACTGGGCGTCCGGCTGCCGATGCGCAGCCTGTTCGAGGAGCCGACGGTGGCGGGGGTGGCGGGGCTCATCGACGAGGCCGGCCGGGCGCCCGCCGCCGAGCCGGCCGGTCAGACCATCCCACGGCTTCCGCGGAGGAGCGAGCAGTGAGTGACGTGAAGGTCGTGCTCAACGACGAGGAGCAGTACTCGATCTGGCCGGTGGGCAGGGACAACCCCGCCGGCTGGTACGACGCCGGGTTCTCCGGCACCAAGGACGAGTGCCTGGCCCACATCGAGCAGGTCTGGACCGACATGCGGCCCAGGAGCCTGCGGGAGGCCATGGCCGGAGAGGGCGCCAGGTGAACCAGGCGAGCGATGTCTTCCCGGCCTCGTCCGGTCAGGAGCGCATGTGGTTCCTGGCCCGCTTCGAACCCGACCTGGCCGTCTACAACATCGGCATGCTGATGCCGATGTCCGCCCGGCAGCCGGTGGACCCGCGCCGCCTGGAGCAGGCCATCGACATGGTCGTGCAGAGGCACGAGGCGCTGCGGACCACGTTCGAGTTCAGGGACGGGCAGGTCGTGCAGATCGTCAGCGGCTCCGCGCCTCCCGCCCGGCTCGTCGAGACCGATCTGACCCACCTGCCGGCGGCCGAGCGTGAGGCGGAGCTGAAGCGGCTGGCCAGGGCCGACTCGGCGGCGCCGTTCGTACTGGAGCAGGCGCCGCTGTGGCGGGGCAGGCACGTCCGGATGGCCGACGACGATCTGCGGCTGGTCATCGTCTTCGACCACACGGTGTTCGACGGCGTCTCCAGCATGATCTTCATTGACGAGCTGGAGGAGTGCTACGACGCGATCGGCGAGGACAGGGCGCCCAAGCTGGCCGACCTGCAGATCCAGTTCGCCGACTTCGCGGTGTGGCAGCGCGGCCGCCTCACCGGCGAGTTCCTGGAGTCCGAGCTGGCGCACTGGCGGGAGCGGCTCGCCGGGATCCCCGCCGACCTGGGCCTGCCGGGCGACCGGCCGCGCCCGGCCCGCCGTACCTACCGGGGCGAGGCGTTCCTGGGCGTCTACTCCCCCGAGCTGAGCTCCGGGCTGGAGCGGCTGGCCAAGGACCTCAACACGACGCTGTTCACGGTGATGCTCACCGCCTACGCGGCCGTGCTGTCGCGCTGGTCGGGCGTGGACGACATCGTGGTGGGCACCCCGATCGCCGGGCGGCTGCTGCCGGAGACCGAGCCGGTCATCGGGATGTTCGTCAACGCGGTGCCGCTGCGCGTGGACCTGTCGGGCTCGCCGAGCTTCCGCGAGGCGGTCGCGCGGGTGCGCACCACGGTGGCCGAGGCGCTGGACCATCAGGAGCTGCCGTTCGAGCGGCTGGTGGAGGACCTGCAGCCGACCCGCGACCTGAGCGTGCCGCCGCTGTACCAGGTGATGTTCAACCTCGCCTCGGGCACCAACGAGGGGCAGGTCGCCAACGGCAGCGCGAAGGTCGACATCCAGCTCGACCTGAACATGCGGGACGGCAGGCTGCACACCCGGCTGGAGTACGCCACCGACCTGTTCGACCACGGGACGATCGAGCGGTTCGACTCCCAGTTGCGCACGCTGGTCGAGGGCCTGGTCGCCGATCCGGATCTGGCGGTGCGGGCGCTGCCGCTGCTCACCGCGGAGGAACGGGAGCGGGTGCTCGCACTCGGCGCCTCCGAGGACCTCGCGGTGCCGGAGGGCACGCTGTCGGCGCTGATCGAGGCGCAGGCGGCGGCCACGCCCGGCGCGCCGGCCGTCGTCTTCGGCGACGTCACCCTGACCTACGCCGAGCTGAACGCCCGCGCCAACCGGCTGGCCCGCTGGCTGCGCAAGATCAGGGTCGGGCGCGGCGATCCGGTCGCGGTCTGCGCCGAGCGCTCGCCCGAGCTGGTCGTGGCGCTGCTCGCGGTGCTCAAGGCGGGCGGCGCGTACGTGCCGCTCGACCCCGAGTACCCGCGGCACCGGCTGGCGTTCATGCTGGCCGACAGCGGCGCCAGGGTGCTGCTGACCCAGCGCCACCTGCGGGAGGCGCTGCCCGGGGGCGTGGCCAAGCCGGTGTTCCTGGAGGACGACTTCGACCAGCCGTCCGAGGACCTGGACCCGGTCACCGGGCCGGACGACGCCGCCTACCTGATCTACACCTCCGGCTCCACCGGCCGGCCGAAGGCCGTGGTCAATTCCCACCGCGGCATCGTCAACCGGCTCGCCTGGATGCAGGACAGGTTCGGGCTCACCCCGACCGACGTGGTCATGCAGAAGACGCCGACCAGCTTCGACGTGTCGGTGTGGGAGTTCTTCTGGCCGCTGACCCAGGGCGCGGTCCTGGTCCCGGTACGGCCGGGCGGGCATCGCGATCCCAACCACCAGCGCGACCTGATCAAGCAGCACGGGATCACCACGATGCACTTCGTGCCCTCGATGCTGGCGCTGTTCCTGGAGGAGCCCGGCATCGAGTCGTGCACGTCGCTGCGGCGGGTGGTGTGCAGCGGTGAGGAGCTGCCCCCGCGGATGGCCGCCCGCTTCCTGGAGCGGCTGCCCGGCGCCGAGCTGCACAACCTGTACGGCCCGACCGAGGCGGCCGTCGACGTCACCGCCTGGAAATGCGAGGACGTCGAGGGACGCACCACGCTGCCGATCGGCCGGCCGATGCCGGGCTGCCGGCTGCACGTGCTCGACGAGCGGCTGGAGCCGATGCCCGTCGGCGTGCCGGGACACCTGCACATCGGCGGCGTCCAGGTCGCCCGCGGCTACGCGGGCCGGCCCGGGCTGACCGCCGAGCGCTTCGTGCCCGACCCGTACGGCCCGCCGGGCTCCCGGCTGTACGCCACCGGTGACCTGGCCAGGCTCCGGCCCGACGGCGAGCTGGAGTTCCTGGGCCGGATCGACGACCAGGTGAAGGTGCACGGCTGGCGGGTCGAACCGGGCGAGGTGGAGGCGGTGCTGGCCGAGGACCCGCGCGTGCGGCGGGCCGTGGTGGCGCTGCGCGACGACGCGCCGGGCGGGCGCGGGCTGGTGGCGTACGTGGACTGGACGGGCGAGCCCGCCGAGCTGGCCCACGCCATGCGCGGCACGCTGGCCCGCAAGCTGCCTCCGCCGCTGCTGCCGCAGGCGTTCGTCCAGGTGACGGAGTTCCCGCTGGGGCCGAGCGGCAAGCTCGACCGGGACGCGCTGCCGCCGCCCACCGGGTCCGGCCGCGCCGACCTGGGCACCGCCTACGCCGAGCCCGGCACGCCGCTGGAGGCCGAGCTGTGCGCCCTCTGGGGCGAGCTGCTGGGCCGCGACCGGGTGGGCGTGAACGACGACTTCTTCGAGCTGGGCGGGCACTCGCTGCTGGCGGTGTCGCTGGTCACCCGGTACCGGGAGATCTACGGGATCGAGATGGACCTGCGGGACTGCTTCGAGCTCACCACGGTGGCCGAGCAGGCGCTGGCCGTACTGGAGTTGCAGCTCGGGGACGCCGCCGAGCTGGAGGCGCTGCTGGCGGATGACCCTGTGGAGGACGCGGACGCATGAGTGACATGCGGGAACGGCTGGCGCGGCTGAGCCCGGAGCAGCGCGCGGCGCTGGAGCGCAGGCTCCGGGACCGGGGGCCGGTGCGCGCGGCGGGCATCCCGCCGCGCCCCGACCCGGACGGACCGGCGCCGCTGTCCTACGGGCAGGAGCGGCTGTGGTTCCTGCAGCGGCTGGATCCCTCCGACGCCTCCTACAACATGTACATGGTGCAGCGGCTGCGCGGCCGGCTCTCGGCCGAGGCACTCGGGTACGCCATGGACACGCTGGCGGCGCGGCATCCGATGCTGCGGGCCCGCTTCCCGTCCGAGGCGGGCCGGCCGGTGCTGGTGGTCGATCCGTCGGTGAAGCTCGAACCGGTGCTCGTGGACCTGGGCGACGTCCCGGCCGCCGAACGGGAGGAGCGGGCCACGGCGCTGGTCGCCGAGCTCACCAACGCCCCGTTCGACCTGGCGGCCGGGCCGCTGGTGCGGGTGCACCTGCTGGTGCTGTCGGAGACCGACCACGTGCTCTGCCTGGTGCTGCACCACATCGTGGCCGACGGCTGGTCGCTGAAGCAGCTCCTGGGCGAGCTGGCCGCCTGCTACACGGCCGGTCTGCGCGGAGGCCGGGCGGACCTGCCGGAGCCGTCGCTGGACTACCGGGACTTCGCGGCCTGGCAGCGTTCCCGCGAAACGTCGCAGCGCGACCTCGACTACTGGCGCGCCCGGCTGGCCGGGCTGGAGCCGCTCGAACTGCCGGTGGACCGGCCCCGCCCGGCGGTGCGCAGGCCCAGCGGCGACTACCGGGCGCGCAGGATCGGCGCCGAGCTGACCGCGCGGCTGGAGCGGCTGGCCCGCGACGAGCGGTGCACGCTGTTCATGGTGCTGCTGGCGTCCTACCAGACGCTGCTGTGGGCGCACTCCGGGCAGGACGACATCGCGGTCGGCTCGGTGACCGCCGGGCGCGACCGGCCCGAGCTGCGGGACGTCGTCGGCTTCTTCCCCGAGACGCTGGTGCTGCGCGGCGACCTGTCGGGCGACCCGGCCTTCCGCGACCTGCTCGCCCGCACCAGGGCGACGGTCCTGGACGCCTTCGCCCACCAGGACATCCCCTTCGAGCGCCTGCTCAACGACCTCGGCGTACGGCGCGACCTGAGCACGACGCCGCTGTTCCAGGCGATGTTCGTGATCCAGGACAAGGACGCCTCCGCGCTGCCGCTGCCGGGGATCGAGGTGGAGGTCTTCGACCCGGGGGCGGCGCAGGCCAAGTTCGACCTGATGCTGGACGTCACCCAGCGCGAGGGCACCCTGTACGCGCTGCTCTCCTACGCCGCCGACTTGTTCGACGGGGAGACGGCGGTGCGGCTGCTGCGCCGGTGGGAGCGGGTGCTGGAGGCGGTGGCCGACTCCCCCGAGGCGCCGCTGTCGGCGTTGCGGGCCGCGATGCTGCTGCCGGAGGACCGGCTGCCGGCCGGTGAGCCGGGCGCCGTGACGGATCGCGACGTGATCGCGCTGTTCGAGGAGCGGGCCCGGCTCTCGCCGTCCGCGGTCGCGGTCACCCAGGGCCCGCGCCGGGTGACCTACGCCGAGCTGGACTCGCTCGCCTCCCGGCTGGCCGGGAGGCTGGCCGCGGCCGGGGTGGGACCGGAGACGGTGGTGGGCCTGTGCGCCCGCCGGTCGGTGGAGCTGGTCGCCGGGATGCTGGCGGTGGGCAAGGCGGGCGGCGCCTATCTGCCGCTGGACCCCGGCTACCCGGCCGAGCGGCTGCGGTGGATGCTGCGGGACGCCGGGGCCGGGCTGCTGCTGGCGCAGGACGGCCTGCTGGAGTGCGACCTGCCGGTGATCCCGCTCGACGACCCGGGCGAGAACTCGGGCGAGGACCACGCGGGACTTCCCGGCGGTGCGGATCCCGGGGCGCTGGCGTATGTGATCTACACTTCGGGCTCCACCGGGCGGCCCAAGGGCGTGGAGGTGCCGCGCGGGGCGCTGGCCGCGCGGGTGAACTGGATGCGGGACGAGTACGGCGTCGGCCCCGGCGACCGGGTGCTGCAGTTCGCCTCGGCGAGCTTCGACACCCACGCCGAGGAGATCTACCCGGCGCTGGCGGCGGGGGCCGAGCTGGTCCTGTGCCCGGACGAGCCGCTGCCGGACTTCCTGAAGACCCCCGAGGGCGCCGCGCTGACCGTCATCGACCTGCCCACCTCCTACTGGCAGGAGCTGCTCGCCGCCGGCGTCGCCTGGCCGCCGGGGCTGCGGCTGCTCATCCTCGGCGCCGATCCGCTGCCGGGCCCGGCCCTGGCCGCCTGGTACGCCTCCGGGCCGCCGGCGGCCCGGCTGGTCAACAGCTACGGCCCCACGGAGACGACGATCATCGCGACCACCGCCGAGCTCGACCCGGCGGAGTCCGCGCGGCGGCCGACCGTGGGCCGCCCGCTGCCGGGCACCACGCTGGAGGTGCTCGCCCCCGACGGCGGCCCGGTCCCGCCGGGCGCCGCGGGCGAGCTGTACATCGGCGGCGCGGGCGTGGCCCGCGGCTACCGCAGCGCCCCCGCGCTGACCGCCGAGCGCTTCCTGCCCGGCCCGGACGGCACCCGTCGTTACCGCACCGGCGACCGCGCCCGCTTCCGCCTGGACGGGAAGCTGGAGATCCTGGGCCGGCTCGACCGGCAGGTGAAGGTGCGCGGCTACCGGGTGGAGCCCGGCGAGATCGAGTCCTGCCTGCTGGCGCACCCGGCGGTGGCCCGGGCGACCGTGGTGGTGCGCGACGGCGGCCTGATCGCCTACGCCGTACCCGGCGCGGACGGCGGGCCCGGCATGGAGACCGTCCTGCGCGGGCACCTTGCCGCCGAACTGCCGCCGCACATGGTGCCGGGGGCGATCGTGGTGGTGGACCGGATCCCGCTCACCCCGGGCGGCAAGGTGGACCAGGACGCGCTGCCGGCGCCCGAACGGCAGGCCGCCACCGGTTACGAGCCGCCCGCCACGGCCGCCGAGGAGCTGGTGTGCGCGGTCTGGGCCGAGGTGCTCGGGCTGGAGCGGGTGGGCGCGCTGGACGACTTCTTCCGGCTCGGCGGGCACTCGCTCCTGGCCACCAGGACCACGGCCAGGATCGCGGCCGCCGCGGACCTCGAGGTGCCGCTGAAGCTCACTTTCACCCATCCCACTCCGCGCGAGCTGGCCGCCGCGCTCGAACGGCTGGCCGAGGCGGAGTTCGACCGGGAGGCAAGCGCGCGTGGATGAGCGCAGGGCCCGGCTGGAGGCGCGCTTCCGCAAGGCCGTGACCGGGCTGAACACCGAGCGGCCGATCGCGCGCCGGCCCGGGGGGACGGCGCCGCCGCTGTCGTTCGCGCAGGAACGGCTGTGGTTCATGGAGCAGTTCACCCCCGGCACGAGCGCGTACGTGCTGCCCGTATCCGCCCGCCTGCGCGGGCCCGTCGACGTGGCGCTGCTCCAGGAGCGGCTGGACGCCCTGGCGGCGCGGCACGAGAGCCTGCGGATGACCTTCCCGGCCGGGCCGGACGGGCGGCCCGAGGTGCGGATCGCCGAACGCCTGCGGGTGCCGCTGCGGGTCGTGGCGGCGGCCTCGGAGCAGGAGGCCCGGCAGGTGCTCGGCGCTGACCTCGCGCTCCCGTTCGACCTGGCCGCCGGCCCGTTGCTGCGCGCCGTACTGGTACGGCTGGCGCCCGGCGACCACGTGCTCCTGGTCGCCGCCCACCACATCGTGACCGACGGCTGGTCCGCCGACCTGATCGTGCGTGAACTGCTGGGCGAGGCGGGCCCGGCCCCCGAGATCGGCTACGGCGACTACGCGCTGTGGCAGCGGGAACGGCTGACCGGCGAGGTGCTCGACCGCGAGCTGGCGTTCTGGCGCGCGGAGCTGGCCGGGGTGGCGCCGCTGGACCTGCCGCTGGACCTGCCGCGCCCGCCGGTGCAGGGAGTGCGGGGCGGCTGGTGCGATCTCACCGTGGACGCGGAGGTGACCGGGCGGCTGCGGAAGCTGGCCGCGGCGGAGGGGGCGACGCCGTACATGGCGTTGCTGGCCGCCTTCCAGGTGCTGCTCGGCCGGTGGTCGGGAGCGAGCGACTTCGTGGTGGGCTCGCCGGTGGCCGGGCGGAGCAGGCCGGAGTTCGAGTCCGTGGTCGGGTTGTTCGTCAACCTGCTGCCGATGCGGGCCAGGCTGGCCGGGAACCCCGGCTTCGCCGAGTTGCTCCGCCGTACCAGGGACGCGACGCTGGAGGTCTACGAGCACCAGGAGCTGCCGTTCGAGAAGCTGGTGGCCGAGCTGGACCCGGTGCGCGACGTGAGCAGGCCGTACCTGCAGGTGCTGTTCGCGCTGCAGAACTACCGGGCCGGCGGCGAGGGGTTCGAGCTGGGCACCGCGACCACCCGCTTCGATCTGGAGCTGTACCTCACCGAGTCCGGCGACGGGCTGGCGGGGCGGTTCGTCTACAACCGGGAGCTGTTCCTGCCGGAGACGGTGCGGCGGCTGGCGCAGCGGTTCGAGGCGCTGCTGCGCGCGGTCGCCGCCGGGCCCGAGGTGCCCGTGGGCGAGCTGGATCTCCTGCCGCCGCAGGAGCGGGAGCTGGTGGTGTCCCGCTGGAACGCCACCGACCGGGAGCACCCCGGCGGCACCCTGCACGAATTGATCTTCGCCCAGGCCGGACGCACCCCGCACGCCGTCGCCGTCCGCTACGACACCGACCATCTCACCTACCGGGACCTGACCCGGTACGCCCGTCACCTGGCCCGGCACCTGCGCGCCGCCGGCGCCCGCCAGGACCGGCCCGTCGGCGTCTGCCTGGAACGCGGCCTGCACCTGCCCACCGTCCTGCTGGGCGTCCTCACCGCCGGCTGCGCCTACCTGCCCCTGGACCCCGCCGACCCGCCGGCCCGCCGCCAGGCCATGCTCACCGACGCGGGCGCCACCCTGCTGATCACCGGCGCCCCCGACGGCCGCCTCCGGCTCACCCGCACCGACACCGGCGCCACCACCCCCCTGCCCCTGACCGGGCCCTCCGACGACCAGGCCGCGCCGCCCCGGGTGCATCCGGACAGCCTGGCCTATGTGATCTTCACCTCCGGCTCCACCGGCCGCCCCAAGGGGGTGGCCGTCTCCCACCGCGCCATCGTCAACCGCCTGCACTGGATGCAGGCCGCCTTCGGCCTCACCCCCGACGACCGCATCCTGCACAAGACCCCCACCACCTTCGACGTCTCGGTCTGGGAGCTGTTCTGGCCCCTGATCACCGGTGCCGGCATGGTCGTCGCCGCCCCCGGCGGTCACCGCGACACCGCCTACCTGCGCGACCTCATCACCCGCCAGGCCGTCACCACCGTCCACTTCGTGCCCTCCATGCTGGAGGCCTTCCTCCTCGAGGAGGACGTCCGCCTGCCC
The DNA here is from genome assembly GCF_016863175.1 of Paraplanobispora siamensis. Taxonomy (GTDB): domain Bacteria; phylum Actinomycetota; class Actinomycetes; order Streptosporangiales; family Streptosporangiaceae; genus Planobispora; species Planobispora siamensis. The sequence goes on along the minus strand of NZ_BOOJ01000018.1, from coordinate 101,928 downwards.
GCCCGCGTCATCTGCTCCGGCGAGGCGCTCCCGGCCGGGATCGAGTGGCCGGCGGGGACCGAGCTGCACAACCTGTACGGCCCGACCGAGGCCGCGGTCGACGTCTCCTGGCACCGCTGCCTGCCGGGCGAGACGGTGGTGCCGATCGGGCGGCCCGTGGACAACACCCGGCTGTACGTGCTCGACGAGTCACTCCAGCCGGTGCCGGTCGGGGCGCCGGGCCAGCTCCACATCGGCGGCGTGCAACTGGCCCGCGGCTACACCGGCCGCCCCGCACTGACCGCCGAACGCTTCCTGCCCGACCCCTACGGCCCGCCCGGCTCCCGCCTGTACGCCACCGGCGACCTGGCCCGCTGGCTGCCCACCGGTGAGCTCGAATACCTGGGCCGAACCGACCACCAGGTCAAGATCCGCGGCATGCGCGTCGAACTCGGCGAGGTCGAGGCGGTGCTGCGGGAGCGGCCCGGCGTCAGGCAGGCCGCCGCCGGGCTCGTCGACGGCCGTCTGGTCGGCTATCTGGTCGGGGACGGCGGCGTTCCGGACCTTCGGGCCGTCCTGCCGGATTTCATGATCCCTGTCTCGTGGGTGCACCTCGACGAGCTGCCGCTCACCGCGAACGGCAAGCTCGACCGGGCCGCGCTGCCCGCCCCGGAGTGGCGGGCGGACCTGCCGTGGGAGCCGCCGCGCGCCGGCGCCGAGCAGACCGTGGCAGGCGTCTGGCAGGAGGTGCTCGGGCTGGAACGGCCCGGCCGGCACGACTCGTTCTTCGCGGTCGGCGGCGATTCCATCCGCAGTCTCAAGGTGGTGGCGGGGCTGCGCGCGGCGGGTTACGACGTGGAGCTGCGGCAGCTGTTCACGCACCAGTCCGTGGCGGAGCTGGCGACCGTCCTCCGCCCGCGCCGGGCCGTACCGAAGTCCGAAACGGGGGCGTTCGCCCTGCTCAGTCCCGCGGACCGGAAAAGGCTCATGGGATGATCGCCGGCGCCTGCCCTCCGACCCTCCACGAACCCCCGGTCGCCGACGCGGCCTCGAACACCAGAAAGCGGATGGACCATGGCACCCCCCACCAGTGAGCAGGCGAGCCTGTGGCGCAACGCCGACTTCCTCCGGTTATGGGCCGGACAGAGCCTGTCGCAGTTCGGGTCGTACGTCACCTACTTCGCGATCCCCGTCATCGCCGTCACCGTGCTGAACGCCTCCCCCGAGGAGATGGGCGTGGTCGGCTTCCTGCTGCGGGCGCCGATGGTGCTGTTCCTGCTGTTCGGGGTGCTGGCCGACCGGGTGCGCAAGCGGCCCATCCTGATCTGGACCGACGTGGCGCGCGCCGTGCTGCTCGCGCTGATCCCGGTCGCCTGGTTCGCCGACATGCTCACGCTCGCCTGGCTGTACGTCGTGGTCTTCCTGATCGGGCTGTTCGGGACCATGTTCCAGGTCACCTACCGCAGCTACTTCCCGTTCCTGGTGCCGCCGGAGAACTTCCTCGAGGGCAACTCCAAGCTGCAGCTGACCGAGTCGCTGGCCAACACCCTCGGTCCCGGCGTCGCCGCGGCGCTCCTCAAAGTGATCGCCGCGCCGGTACTGCTGATCGTCGACGCGGTGTCCTACCTGGCCTCGGCCGTCGCGGTCGCGCTCATCAAGCGGCCCGAGGACCGGCCGGAGGCCGACGACACCACGGCGCGGCAGATCCACCGGGCCATCTGGGAGGGCGTCCTGTGGGTGATGAAGCACCCGCTGATCCGCCCGCTGGCGATCTCCTCCGCGGCGTACTCCCTGTTCATCCTGGGCGCGATGAACTCCATCTACGCGCTGTACGTGATCCGCGAGCTGGGCGTGCCCGCGGCCTGGTTCGGCAGCATCCTGGCCGGCGGCGGCGTGGGCGCCATCATCGGCGCGCTGCTGGCCGTACGGGTGATGCGGCGCTACTCCGTCGGCGGGGTGCTGCTCTGGTCGACCGCGTACGGCAACATGGCGCTCTTCCTCATCCCGCTGGCCTCCGGGCCGACCTGGCTGCAGGTCACCATGCTGGTGGTGGCGCAGGTCCTCACCGGCGCCACCGCGCAGATCTTCTTCGTCACCAACACCACGCTCGTGCAGACGATCACCCCGCCGCATCTCCAGGGCCGGGTGGTGGCCTCCATCTACTCGCTCGGCCTGATCCCCGCGCCGCTGGGCGCGCTGGGCGCCGGGCTGCTGGCCGGGGCCGTGGGCATCCGGCCGGCGCTGTGGGCGGTCATCGCGATCGGCGCGCTGGTGCCGATCGCCGCGCTGGCGTGGTCGCCGCTGGCCAAGCTCAAGCAGATGCCCGAACCAGCTGAGCGATGAGCCGCAGCTGCCGGCTGCGCAACCGCCGGGTGGGCGTGACCAGGCCGACGATCAGGCTGGTCGCGCCCGCCTCGCGGTAGGCGGCGACCCGCTCGCGCAGCTTCCCGGCCGGGCCGCACAGGGTCATGGCGTCGATGAGCGCGTCCGGCAGCAGGGCCATGGCCTCGCCCTGCCGCCCGTCCAGGAACGCCTCCTGCAGCCGGTCCGCCTCCTTCTCGAAGCCGAGCGAGGCGGCCAGCCGGTTGTAGAAGTTGGTGCGCCGTGAACCCATGCCGCCGAGGTAGAGGGACAGCATCGGCCGCATCATGTCGTAGGCCAGCTCCTGGTCCTCCTCGACCAGCGTGAGCAGCATCGGCGCGACGTCGATGTCGCGTCCCTTCAGGTGGGCCCGCATCTCGGCCAGGTGCTCGGGCGGGAAGTGGATGGCCAGCCAGCCGTCGGCCAGCTCCCCGGCCAGCTCGACCATCTTGGGGCTCATCGCCGCCAGGTAGACCGGCAACCGCTCCTGCACCGGCGAGACGGCCAGCGACAGCTCCTTGCCCTCGCTGCCCTCCAGCGGCAGCGTGAGCGTCTGTCCCCGATAGCTCACCGGGGCGCCGCCGAGCGCCAGCCGTACGACCTCCAGATAGTCCCGGGCGCGGGCCAGCGGCCGCTCGAAGCGCTCGCCGTGCCAGCCCTCCACCACCTGCGGCCCCGAGACCCCCACCCCGAGCCTGGCCCGGCCCCCGGACACCTGGTCGATGGTGGCCGCCGTCATCGCCGCGACCACCGGCTTGCGCCCGGACATCTGCAGCACGCCGGTGCCCAGCACGATCCGCTCGGTCTGGCCGGCGATCCAGGCCATCAGGCTCGCCGGGTCGGTGCCGTACGTCTCCGCCGCCCACACCGACTCGTAGCCCAGCGCCTCCGCCTCGCGGACCAGCGCGAGGTGGTCGGCGGGGCCGAGCCCCGCGCCGCCCCAGTAGCTCATGCTGTAACCGAGGCGCATCCCATCTCCTGAGTGATCGCGGCGGCCAGCGGGCCGGGAGTCTCCTCGGCCAGCCAGTGGGTGCTGTCGAGCGGGCGCAGCGCCGGCCGGTGCGCGCTGTGCCTGCGCCAGCCCAGCAGGCCGCCCCGGCTCAGCGAGCGGTCCCGGGTCCCGTACAGGACCGTGACGGGGACGGGCAGCGGCGGCGCCGTCCGGTGCCGGTAACCGGCCAGCAGCCCGAAGTCGGCGCGCAGCGCCGGCTCCAGCACCGGCCAGAGCGCCTCGCGCTCGGCCAGTTCGGGCGGGACGCCGCCGAGGTCGAGCAACTGCTCCCAGAACAGCCACGACGGCAGCGCGGGCAGCCGGCGCATCAGCGGCGTGATGTCCGGCGCCGCGAACGAGGCCACGACCAGCCGCTCCGGCGCGCCGCCGAGCTCCATGACCCGGCGGCAGACGAGGTAGGCCAGCAGCGCGCCGCTGCAGTATCCGAACAGCGTGTACGGCTCGCGCCACCCGGCCAGGTCCCGGGCCAGGTCGTCGACCAGCCCGTCGAGGTCGGTGCGCGGCGGCTCGGCGAGCCTGGCCTGGCGGCCCGGCAGGTTCACCGCCCACAGGCCCACCTCGGGCGGGAAGTGCTCGGCCAGCCCGGTGAGCGAGGAGGGGCCGCCGCCGGCGTGCGGGAAGGCGACCAGGGCCCGCTCTCCCTCCTTGACCTGGACGAACCACGGGGTCATCGGGCGCCTCCCAGGTGGGCGGCCAGCTCGGCGGCGGTCGGGTGGTCGAACACGGCCCGGACCGGCAGGGATCGTCCGGCCAGCTCTTCGAGCGGGGGGATCAGGCGGACGGCGAGCACGGAGTGGCCGCCGTTGAGGAAGAAGTTGTCGTGCGGGCCGAGGCCGGGACGGCCCAGCGCGTCCCGCCAGAGGTCCACGACCTTCCGCACGAGCCCCTCGCCCGCCTCGGGCGGGGCGCCCCGCTGCTCCTCGGGTACGGCCAGCTCCAGGTAGGCGATCTTGCCGTTGGCGGTGGTGGGCAGGCGGTCGGTGAAGACGTACTCGGTGGGCACCGCGTAGTCGGGCAGCCGGGTCCTGGCGAAGCGCCAGAGTTCCTCGCGCATGTCCTTGCGGGCGGCTTCGCGACCGGGGTCGGGAGCGGCCGCGGGTTCCCGGCCGGACTCGGAGGCGGCCGAGGCGGCCCCATGGGCGGCTTCCTGGCCCGGCTCAGGGGCGGTTTCGCGGCCGGTTTCGACGAACGCCACCAGGCGGCCGTCGGTCTGCGGGTCGCCGTCCAGGACGACGGCCGCCGCGCGGACCGCCGCGTGCTCGTGCAGGACCGCCTCGACCTCGCCCAGCTCGATGCGGTGGCCGCGCAGCTTGACCTGCCGGTCGTCGCGGCCCAGCAGCTCCAGGACGCCGTCGTGGCGGAGCCTGGCCCGGTCGCCGGTGCGGTAGAAGCGGCCGTGGCGCCCGTGCCGCCCGAAGCGCTCCGCGGTCAGCTCCGGCCGGCCGAGATAGCCGGCGCTCACCCCGTCGCCCGCGATGCACAGCTCCCCCGGCACGCCCGGCGGCATCTCACGACCGTGGTCGTCGAGGATGAGGATCCGGGTGTTGGCCAGCGGCTCCCCCACCGGCACCGGGTCGCCGGGCGGTTCCACCAGCTCGGCGGCCGTGGACCAGATGGTGGTCTCCGTGGGCCCGTACACGTTGAAGACCCGGCAGCCGAGCCCCAGCAGGTCCCTGGCCAGCGCGGCGGGCATCGGCTCGCCGCCGCACAGGACCGTGCGCCCGGCCAGCTCCCCTCCCGCCTCGGGCACGATGAGCCGCCAGGCGGTCGGCGTGGCCTGCGCGACCTCGACCGCTCCGGCCAGCTCCAGGAACCGGCGGGGCTGCATCTGGTCCTCGTCCGAGGCCACCACGACCGTGCCGCCGACGGCCAGCGGCAGCAGCAGCTCCAGCCAGGAGATGTCGAAGGAGGGCGTGGTGGACCAGAGCACCGAGCGCGGCGCGCCCAGCCGGTCGGCGAAGTCGAGCACGAGGTTCACCAGGTTGGCATGGGTGACCTGGACGCCCTTGGGCCTGCCGGTGGAGCCCGAGGTGTAGATCACATACGCGATGTCCCCCGGCTCCGGAGCGATGTCCCACGACCCTCCGGGGACGGCCGTGGATTCCGGCATCGCCGCCACGGGCGTACCGCCCGCCCACTCCGGCCGTTCCGCACCGGTGATCACCAGGCGGGCGCCGGAGTCGGACACCTGGTACGACAGACGCATCTCCGGCTGGCGGACGTCCAGCGGCAGGAACGCCGCCCCCGCCTGCCACGTCCCGAGCACGGCGGCCACCAGGTCGGCCGAGCGGTCCAGGCCCAGCGCCACCAGGTCGCCCCGCCGCACCCCCCGCTCGCGCAGGAGCTCGCGTACGGCGGCGGCGCGCCCGAGCAGCTCGTCGTAGGCGACCTCGCGCGCGCCCTCCCGCACCGCGACCGCCTGCCCGGGCCCGATCCGCGAGAGCAGCGTGCCCGATATGCCCGGTGTGCCGGGCGTGTTCGGCGTGTTCGGCCACTCGCGCGCGGTGTCGTTGACCCGGTCGAGCAGCGCCCGGTCCGCCGGGGACAGCACGTCGGCCACCGCTCCCGCGGCGGCCTGCCGGAGCACCGAGGCCATCCGGGCCGCGAACGCCTCGATCTCGGCCTCGTCGTGCACCTCGGTGCTGTGCCAGGCCCTGATCGTCAGCCTGCCCGGCTCCTGCACGGCGACGACCTGCAGGTCGAGGCGGCTGCGGTCGAACAGGTCCTCGATGTAGCCGGGCACCTCCCCGCGGATGCGCACCTGCTCGTCGCTCCACGGCCGGTAGTTGAACATGTGCCGGAACAGCGGCACCCGCCAGTCGTCGGTGCCGTGCCCGCGGTGGGCCAGTACCGCCTCCACCGACGCGTCGGCGTGCTCGACGCCCTCCGCCCAGACCTCCTCGACCCGCCTGGCGACCTGGCCGAAGTCCTCGTCCAGCTCGGCGCGCACGCGCAGCGGGAGCGTGCTGACGCCGTAGCCGACGTGTCCCTGTCCGGTCGCGGACCTGGTGCTGACCGGCATGCCCACCACCAGGTCGGGCCCCGCCCCGTGGCCGCGCAGCGTCAGCAGGAAGGCGGTGGCCAGCACGATGTTGCCGGTGGTCCGCAGCCTCGTGCGGAGCTCGTCGAGGGCCTTGACGGTCTCCTCGTCCACCTCCCACGAGCAGGTGTGCCCGGCGAAGGTGGGGCTGGACGGGGAGTGCCTGCTGCCGGGCAGCACCATGGCGGCCGGGTCCGCGCCGTCGAGCCGCTCCAGCCAGTAGTCCAGCGACTCCTGCGACGGGGCGCCGGGCTCCAGCATGGGCGCGGTGACGGTCAGCTCGGCGGGCAGCGGGTCGTGACCCGTCTGGCTGTCGTAGAAGCGGCCCAGCTCCTCCACCAGCACCTGCATGGAGTGGGCGTCGATGACGATGTGGTGGCCGACCAGGCAGACGACGCTGCCGCCGCCGGGCAGGGTGAAGTGGCCCGCCCTGATCAGCAGGTCGCGGCCGAGGTCGAACGGCTCGTCCAGGAAGCGCTGCAGGTCGGCGACCAGCGTCTCCTCGGTCGTGGACCGGGTCACGAGCTTGAGCTGCGCGTCCTGCGGCGCCGTGAGGTGCCTGACCGGTGCGCCGCCCACCACGGGGAACCTGAGCCGGAGCGCCGGATGCCGTTTGACCAGGCGGTTCACCGCGATCTGCAGCGGCAGCCTGCGGAGGGTCTCACTCGTCCTGAACGCGACGGCCAGGTTGGAGACGCCGCTGTCCGGGGCGAGCTGCTCCAGCACCCAGAAGGAGTACGGCACCGCCGTGAGCGGGCGGACGGGCTCCATGGACGGCGGCAGCTCGTCGCCCGGCCTCGGAATCGGGATGCGCTGCAACGGGTGGTCGGGGTCCAGCGCCCGCCAGTCCACCGGGCAGCCGGCGACCCAGAGACGGGCGAGGGCGGCCAGGAACCCGCGCCGGTCCCGCCCCCAGACGTCCGCTCCGGCGGACGCCCGATCGTCGTGAGCCGCCGGGTCCTCCCGCACCGCCTCCGCGACCAGCTCGCCGAGCGGACGGGTGATCGGTGCGACGACGCCCAGGTCCGCGAGCACGGCGGTCAGGGCGTGGCGCATGGTGAAGGCCGCGGCCGCGCCCGTCCAGTCGGCCGGCAGCTCGACGCCGTGGGCCTCGAAGGCCTCCGCGCAGACGTCCACGGTCTCGGTGAAGACCCGGTCGACGCCGTACAGCGCCGCCGCCAGCTCGGGGTGCACCGCGTCCGGGGTGACGGCCGGGGCGGTGCCGGCGCGGCCGTGGAAGACCTCGGCCGTGCGGGCGTCAGCGGCGTCCGCGGCCCGGGGGGCGGCCTCCGCGCCCTGAGGGGTCTCCGCCGCGCCCTGAGGGGCTGCGGCGGTCAGGGCCGCGGCGGTCTCGGCCGCGCTCTCGCAGACCACCGCTCCGCGCACCGGGTGCACCGCTCTGCCCCGCTGCAGGGTCCCGACGGCGTCGGCGAACAGCTCCCCGCGTAAGCCGGCGAAGAAACCCGCCAGGCTGCGCCGTACGGCGTCCGCCTCCTCGGGGGTGCGGCCCGACCACACCACCACGCGCGGCCCGGCGGCGGCGGGGGCGTGGACGGGCGGATAGCCGTCCTCGATCGAGGAGTCGTCCGGCCAGATGATCCGGTGCACGATGTCGCCGTCGAGCAACGCCCGGTCGAGCAGTCGCAGCACCAGCGTCCCGGTGAGCGCGGCGACGTCGGTGCTCTCCGCGACGGCCAGCTCGCATTCTCCGGCCAGCAACGCGGCGCACGCCTTGCGCACCCCGTCGAACGCTCGGACGACCTGCGCCGCCGGATCGTGTCCCGCCTCCTCGACGGCGTCGTCCGGCCCGGCGAACCGGCCCTGGGCGATGATCGCGACCGGCCTCTCCTCCAACTCGGTCTCGGGCTCGGAATCGGTCACCGGCCGTCCTCCCGGAGGCGGGCGCGGATGTCGCGGCGGCTGCCGGTGACCGGCCGCCGTCTGGTGGTCTCGGCCCGCGCCTGCCCGCCGCCCTGCGCGATCAGGCGGCTGAGCGCGGCCAGGTTGGGGTGGGTGAACAGCGCGGTGGCCGGCAGGTCGACGCCGAGGGCGGTGGTGATGTCGTCGTGCAGTTCGACCAGGGTCAGTGAGTTCAGTCCCGCTTCGAAGAAGTTCAGGTCGGGATCGAGGGGGCGGCCAAGCCGCCGTTCCACGAGCTCCGCCACCAGGCGCTGGTGGTCCGTCGGCCGACTGGCATGGGTCATCCGGCATCCTTTGTCTGAGCCTGAAGACTGAGGCCTCCTGCCGGCGGGATCACCGTCCGGCATACGCATCCTTCCCGAGTCACATAAGCATCGACAAGCCCGGATTTTTCGTATTTCTCCGGAAATTACGGCCTAGGAATCGCGGACACCCGCCGGGGTGGTCGTGAACAGAACGCCGACCAGGGCTGATCATCACGCGGGCTCGTCGGTACAGTGATGACGCGAGCACGGTGGACAGAGGATGAGGCGAATCTTGTTCTTTGAGCGCAGCCACGCGACGGGAAGCGACGTGGACGACCCCGACGGGCGAGCCGTACAGCGGGCCCCCCAGGCCGCCCACCGGCAGGGGCAACCGGGCAGGAGCGCCCGGCGGGCCGTACCGCAGCGCCAGGACCCCGCCACGGCGCAGGACGGCTCCGCCTCCGAACGGGTCAAACAGGCCGCCGACCGGCTCCGGCAGGCCAAGCAGCAGGCGCAGCAGGCCCGGCAGCGCGCCCTGCAGGCCAGGCAGGCCGCGCAGATCGCCCACGCGGCCGCGAACCTCGCCTACCGCGAGACCCACGCCATGATCAGCCGGGCCGCCGGCACCCGGCCGGCCGAGACCCGCGAACACCGGTGACGGTGAACGCCTGCCGTGACCGGGAGATCAAAATTGTTGGACAACGCATACGCCCGCTGCCACCGTTGCCGGCATGCGACAGGATGAGATCTGGGACGCCGAGACCGCCCGGCGTTACGACACGCCGGGCACCGGCATGTTCGCGCCCGAGGTCCTGGGGCCGGCCGTGGACCGCCTCGCCGAACTGGCGGATGGCGGACGGGCGCTCGAGTTCGCCATCGGAACCGGTCGCGTAGCCGTACCGCTCGCCGAGAGGGGGGTGCCGGTCACCGGCATCGAGCTGTCGCGCCCGATGGTCGATCAGCTGCGGACGAAGGCAGACGAAGCGGCGATCCCTGTGATCATCGGTGACATGGCCACGGCCACCGCCCCGGGGGAGTACGCGCTCGTCTACCTCGTCTACAACACGATCTCCAACCTGCTCACCCAGGCCGAGCAGGTCGAATGCTTCCGCAACGCCGCCCGCCACCTCACCCCCGGCGGCCGGTTCGTGATCGAGCTCTGGGTGCCCGAGCTGCAGAGGCTTCCCCCCGGCCAGCAGGCCACGGTCTGGCATTGCGAGCCCGGTTACATCGGCCTGGACACCTACGATGTCCTGCGCCAGCACGTCGTGTCGCACCACTTCAGGTTCGACGACGGCAGACAGGCCCGGCTGTTCCGCAGCCCGCACCGCTACATCTGGCCGGCCGAGCTCGACCTCATGGCCCAGCTGGCCGGATTCGAGCCGGAGAGCAGGCACGCCGACTGGACCGGAGCCGCCTTCACCGCCGAGTCGCGTTCCCATGTGTCCGTCTACCGCATCCCGCCGAGCGGCTGAGGACCGTCCCGTGTCATGAGGGCCGGTCCGGGTCGGCGATCTCCTGCTCGGACAGCGCGGACAGCGTCCGCAGGCCGCGCAGGAAGGCCTCGCGGTCGTCGTCCGCGAGGCGGGCCAGCAGCCGGTCCTCCCAGCGCCTGATGTCGGCCCGGGCGGCGTCGCGCAGCCGCCGCCCTTCCGTGGTGAGCAGGAGCAGGCGGACCCGGCGGTCGCGCGGGTCGGGCCGCCGTTCGATCAGCCCGCGATCCTGCAGCCCGTCGAGCACCCCGATGATGCGCGTCTTGTCCGCGCCGATGGCCTGCGCCAGCGTGCTCTGGCTGCGCATCGGCTCCTCGCCCAGGGCGAGCAGCACCGCGTACGCCCACATGGACAGGCCGTGAGCCCGCAGCACCGGCAGTTCGGCCGCTATCAGGGCACGGCCCAGCGGGACCGTCATCGCCGCCAGGTGGGGCCGTCCGTCATCGGTCTCCGGGCCGTCCGCCGCGCTCTCCGCCATGGCACAAAAATACGACGTCGCAAATGATAGGCATGGACAGATGATAAGCATATGCATATCATCCGGTCATGCAGACTGTTGATCTACGGGCGGCGGACGAGCGGGCGGTCCGGACGAGCGTCGCACTGGTGGCGAGGGCGACCCCGGACGACCTCGACCGCCCCACGCCGTGTTCGGCCTGGACACTCGGCGACCTGCTCGCCCACATGACGGCCCAGCACCGCGGGTTCGCCGCGGCCGCGCGGGGCCACGGCGCCGACCTCGCGGTCTGGAGCCTCCGCCCGCTCGGCGAGGACCCGGTCACGGAGTACGCCGAGGCCGCCGACGACGTCCTGGCCGCCTTCGCCGGACGGGACGTGCCGGAGCGGACGTTCGCCCTCCCGGAGTTCGGCCCCGGCGCGGCCTTCCCCGGCGCCCAGGCGATCGGGTTCCACTTCATCGACTACGTGGTGCACGCCTGGGACGTCGCCCGTTCCCTCGGCCTGCCCTTCGAGCTGGACGACGACCTGGCCGGGGACGCCCTGCGAATCGCCCTGGCGGTTCCCGACGGGGACCACCGGCTCAGCCCGGGCGCCGCCTTCCGCCCCGGCCTGCCCGCTCCCGGGAACGCCTCCGCCCTCGACCGGATCCTCGCGGCGCTCGGCCGTTCCCCGGACTGGCCCGCCTGACCGGCGGGCCGTACCCGTGAGCGCGCCCCGGGCGTGACGGGGGCCGCGGGCGGGCAGTACCGTCGGAGATCCGATCTTCTCGCAGGGGAGGTGCGCCCGTGGACGAAGGAGACCTTCGGCATCTGCGGCGATGCGTGGAGCTGGCCGCGGAGGCGCTGGAGAAGGGCGACGAGCCTTTCGGGTCCGTGCTGGTGTCCGCCGGCGGGGAGGTGCTGGCCGAGGGGCACAACGAGGTGGCCTCGGGCGACCAGACCCGCCACCCCGAGTTCGAGCTGGCCCGGTGGTCCGCGACGCACCTGACCCCGGAGGAACGGGCCGGAGCCACCGTCTACACCTCCGGCGAACACTGCCCCATGTGCGCCGCCGCCCACGCCTGGGTCGGCCTGGGCCGCATCGTCTACGCCGCCTCCTCGCAGCAGCTGTCCGCCTGGCTGAGCGAACTCGGCGTCCCACCGTCCCCGGTGCGGACACTGCCCGTCCACGAGGTCGCCCCCGGCGTGACGGTGGAGGGCCCCGCCGCAGAACTGACCGACCAGGTCCACGCCCTGCACCGCCGCTTCCACCAGAAGCAGCCGTAGATCTCCCAGGACCGGTACGGCCCCTCCGCACCCCGACCGGGCCTGATGACCCTGCGGGCCGGAGCATGCGGGAGCCGGGCATCGGGGTGGACAAGCCGCAGGACGAGGCAGCGTGGGATGCCGCCTGGGAGGACGACTTCTCCACCGCCGTGCCGAGGGGCTTCGCCCTGGCGGCGAAGGTAACCGGGGTGCCGTTCACCCCGGACATGCTCGACCGTCCGATGCTCGTGGGACCCATCACGGAAAGATGATCGTCTGCGGCCGTCCAGGAACGGCCGGCGCAGCACGGCGATCTCGAGACACCGATCGGCCGGCGGACACGAGCAGGGGCAGGGTCCGCCGACATGCGGGCCCTGCCCCTTCTCTCAGTCTTCGCCGTGCCAGATGCGCAGCTAGCAGCGCACCTGGTGCTGGCTGCGGCGACGCTCTTGACGCCGCAGGTGGTATCCCTCGCGGCCCCCGCCGACACCACCGCAGTCGAACAGATAGTAGGCGGTGGCGCGCCAGTGACAGCCACTCGTGCGGTGGTTCAGGGACGCGCTGCCGGCAGTGATCTCGTCCGGCAGCGTGCACGGCTCGAACCTGTGATCATGCACGGGCACGCAGGTCACCATCGGCGCGTCGGCCATCCGCACCCACCAGGGCCGGGTCTTGTCGGTCTTGCTCATACGGTCACCTTCCGGCTCCGTGACACCCCGGGCTGGGGCCGTCACAAGACCGGATGCACCGTGATCACCTCCGACTTTCGTGCACGACATATCGACACCGACGTTACCGCGAGCCGTAGGAGCGTGCGAGTGACGAGACCGCGTTGCCGGCTCCCGGCGGAGAGTCAGGGCATGACCAGGACCGGCCGCACACGACTGGCAGGATCGCGGAGTCATCTGGACGAACAGGAAGGCCCCTGACGGCGTGACGCCTGTTCAGGGGCCTTTCTCTCTGTGAGCCGACGAGGGGAATCGAACCCCTGACCTTCTGTTTACAAGGGAAGGGCAGACACCTAGTCAGCGGCGTCCCGCCCTGGTGAAGCAGTAGATAGGGGATGGTGTCGTGTGATCGTGTAAGGCGGTGTTGCTGTACGGCGCTGCTGTACAGCACTCCCGGTGAGCTGTGACATGATCCCTCGGTCAGCGCTCGCCGTGCAGGATCTCCATCGCCTGGAGCACGTCCGTGACAACGTGGTCCGCTTCGTGCTCCTGCCTCGGCCATGTCCCCCGGTCGATCCAGACCGTACGAAGGCCGGCGGCCCGTCCTCCGCCGATGTCGGCGACCAGGTGGTCACCGACCATCCATCCCCCGGCGCCCAGACTCATGCCACACCGCCGGGCGGCGATCTCGAACAGCCCGACATCCGGCTTACGGATGCCTTCGAGTCCCGAGAGCGCGTAGGCGTCGACAGCCTCGGCCAGCCCCGTCCGCTGGATCTTCCCGAGCTGGTTGTCCGCCGTCCCGTTGGTGACGATGCCCATCTTCCACCCTGCCGCGCGGAGCCGTAACAACCCGTCCATCACCTCGGGCCGACAGCGCACCAGGTACGGCATACGCCGTCGATAACGACCCCATAGTTCTTCGGCCGACTCGGACAGGGTGAAGTGCTCGCGAACCACCCCGAAGAAGACCTCACGATGCGGATAGCCCTCCCGGTCGAGAGCGAACAGCCAGTCAACCGCCTCGGAACCGAGGCCGTGCTCCTCGACAAACTCCGCGACCCACTCCCGGAACGCCTCGTCCAGGTTCACGAGCGTGTTGTCCAAGTCGAAGAGCACAAGCCGTTGCATAAGTCGCCCTACGGGTAAGCGCCTATTCCACGATGTCCAGTGGCGGAAGCTGGTCAACGATCTTCATCGTCTCCAAGCTGACCGTCACGATCCGTTTGAGAAGGTTGATGATGTAGCGCGGATCGTCAGACCAGTCGTTGGGGTCGTTGGTGATGCCGGATGCCTTGTCGACCTTCACTTGATAACGGTCGATGATCCATTCGATCGCGGAGCGCGCGCCGAGCTGATAACGGTACGCCTCCTCCGGGATGTTAGTGAGGGTGACCCAGTTGTTGTAGATGATCGTCGTGCGGTCCGGCTTTCCCTTCACCTTGGGAATCTTCATCTTCGCGACGCGGTACAGCTCTCGCGGAGAAGTACTGACTGCGTTTCCGGCGACATCCTCCTTGATTCCCCTGTACGGCTCGACCCGTTCGTAGTGGAGGTGTAGGTCGGCGAGCTTCCGACCAGCGTCGGCGTAGCCGCGGAAGTTACGTGCCTTGGGAATGCGAGGGAGGGACTTTTTGAGATTGGAGGCGAAGCGGTCGCGATACTCGGGCGAGTGGAGCAGACCGTACGTGTAATAGAAGATGTCATCCTTGGTGATCCCGGAGTCGGCATAGGTCTTGCGGTAGGCCACAAGAGCAGCATCGGTAATGTTATCGACCTTCTCATGTCCGCAGTCTTCCTCAAAGGCAGCGAAGAGATCGTCGCCCTTGCCGAGCTCACGGTAGGTGTAGCGGGCAAAAAGAGGGCCGACGCTCTTGGTACCGACCGCATGCAGGTCGGGGATGGCATCGGTCATCAGGACGGAGAATGGTTCGTCGGCACCTGTGCCAGTGATATAGAAGCCGAAATTTTCATGCTCCGGTGTCGGGAAAATCTGAAGCATTTTGCCTGGCCGCTCATTCAGATCCCGATCGAAATAGAGTGCCTGACGATTAAATGGCCGATAGACCGCAGTGACCACGTGATCAGAGTCGAAGCCGACTCTCTTACCACGTGCAACCTTAGGGATGAGAGTGGACGACCAGCTAATCTTTCGCGAGTCCTTGTCGATCCACTGTTCAGCGTCCTTGGCTGTGGGACTCGTGACACCGTTAACCTGGCAATATTTCGCGAAGCCAATGACCTGCTCGTTATAGAAGTCGATCATCGACTTCATATTAGTCTGCACCACTTCCGCAGAGAAGTTATAGACCCAGGCATCGCGCGAGGAACTGAGCCCGTTCGAGTGCACGGCGAAGACAGTTCTTCCCCGCTCCGTGCCGTCCTTCTCCGCAATGGCTTCGAAGGTCGCAAAACGCTCGTCCCGTTGATTGACCCAGTCCCCGTCCATGTTCGGCGTGATCTGCTGCCAGTCCACCGCGTCGAGACTCTGTGAGCCAATGATGCGGAGCTTGTCCTCGCGGCTGAGGTAGTCGCCAATGTCACGGTAGCGCAGCGTGCACCCCGCACCAGTGCCAGAGTCCTTACCGCTCTTGACGAGAATCAGGACGGCAACGGTGTTTCGGCTGCCAGAATCGAAGATCTTGCCGCCTTCCTTGCGGGATTGCTCACCGGCCGTGCGTTGGTTGCCCCGCAGGTTGTAGCAGTAGATCGCATCGAACTCGTTAACCAGGGATTTGCGCAGTCCGTCATAGGTGTTGCCGTCGATGTAGCCGCCATTGGAGACGTACGCGACGATTCCCTCGTTCTTGATCCGGTCAGAGGCCCAGCGAATGGCACGAATATAGGAGTCGTACAGATTCCGCTTCAGCGTTGCCGTCGACTGCGCAGCGTATGTAGCGGAGATGCGCTCATCCAGAACTCCGTACTTGAGGTTCTGGTTGTCATCGTTTTGACTGTCCTGCCCCACCGAATACGGCGGGTTGCCGATGACGACGGTGATGCCCTGCTTCTGCTGCTTCTTCGCACGCTCACTGTTGCCCTCCAGGACGTCCATTCCGTCAAGCTTGGCGGTTCCCTCGGCGAGTTGGAAGGTGTCGGTGAGGACGATGCCCTCAAAAGGCTGGTAGTCGCCGCCGGCGAGATCGTGGAAGGCAGCCTCGATGTTGATGGCAGCGATGTAGTACGCGAGGAGCACAATCTCGTTGGCGTGCAGTTCCTTCGTGTACTTGCGCAGCATGTCTTCGGAATTGATAAGGCCGGATTGGAGGAGGCGTACGGGAAATGTGCCAGTCCCGACGAAGGGGTCGATGATCTGGATGCCCTCATCGGATAGGGAGCGCCCGAAGTGCTTGACGAGGGCCTGGTCCGCGGAGCGGATGATGAAGTCGACGACCTCGATGGGGGTGTAGACAATGCCGAGTGCGTCAGCAGTCTTTGGCAGGGCAGTCTTGAAGAACTTATCGTACAGCTCGATGATGACGCGCTGCCGGCCCTCATGGTTGTCGATGCCCTCGGCGCGGACCCGTACTGAGTGGTAGAACGCCTCAAGGGTCCTTGCCTCAGCGTCCAAGCCTTGGTCGTCGAGAATGTCAAGCATCCGCTGCATGGCTCTGGAGACCGGATTGTGCGCAGCGAAGTCATAATCCTTGAACAAGGCGTCAAAGACAGGCTTGGTAACGATGTGCTGCGCAAGCATGTCAACGGCGGCGGCCTCGCTGACCTGAGGGTTCAGGTTCGCGCGTAGCTCACCGACGAACTCTTCAAAGGCGGCCTTCTTTTCAGAGATCGCCAGTGCGGCCTTGATGCGGGTGACATGGCGCTCGGCGATTTGGGCGATGTCCTTAGCCCAGTCCTCCCAGTAGTGGCGCTCACCAACCTTGTCGACGATGCGAGCATAGATCGCTTCTCGCCAATCGCTGATGGAGAACAGCGCTTCCTGGATATGTTGGGCGCTCTGAGCTTCCTTATCCTTGGCCTTCTCGGCGCTGTCGTCGGTGCTGGAGCCGTCCTTATCTCCGATCGATTCATCCTCGGGGCCGACATGACCGATACCGATCTTATTGTCGGGTTTCTTCTTGTTCAGGTCGATCTGGTTGACGGTCGCGTTGAAGCGATCATCGTGAGCGCGTAGGGCCTGGAGAACCTGCCAGACCGTCTTGAAGCGCTGGTTGTCGGCGAGTGCCCTTTCCGGTGACATCCCCGCGGGGACAGCGACAGGCAGAATGATGTAACCGTAGTTTTTGCTAGGGGCCAGGCGCATCACTCGGCCGACAGACTGGACGACGTCGACCACGGAGTTTCGGGGATGGAGGAAGAGTACGGCGTCCAGACTCGGGACGTCGACGCCTTCGGACAGGCAGCGGGCGTTGGAGAGGATTCGAGCATGGGCGGGACCAGGGTCCTGCTTTAGCCAGTCCAGCAGCCGGTTACGTTTCAGGGCGTTGAAGGTGCCGTCGACGTGGTCGACCTCGCAACGCAGGATCTCATCGTCTGCGTCGTCATACGCCTCGACGACCGCGTTGAAGCGAGCTGTGATCGTTTTTGAGTCAGCGATGGAGCGGGCGAAGGCTACCGCACGCTTCATGGGCGCTTCATCCTGGGCAAACCCAGAACCATCGGCAAAGGTGCCGGTGCGTTTGGCCAGTGCGTTCCAGCAGCCGATGATCTTAGCCGCGTCGTCCAGGTTCAGTTCCGCCTCGCCACCGGCCAAGCCCGTCTGAAGGGTCTTGGCGACAACACCTTCATCGATCGTGAGGATGAGTACCTTATAGTCAGTGAGCAGACCATGCTCTACCGCCTTGCCAAACCCCAGACGATGGAACTCCGGACCATAGGCTTCTTCGCTGTCCATTGAGGCCACGTCCGCCTTCGCGTTCCGTGCCTCCGTCTTGGTCTCCTCACTGTAGACACGCGGAGTCGCCGTCATATACAGGCGGCGGTCCGCACCAAGGTAGCCATCGTCATGGACCCGCTTGAACGCCGACTCGTCGTGGCCGGCCAGGGTGACACCAGTGGTTCGATGGGCCTCGTCGCAGAGAATCAGGTCGAAGCGGGGTAGGCCCTTCTTCTGTGCTGCCGCAACCGTTGCAATGGACTGGTAAGTAGAGAAGACCACGGTCAGCCCGGCCGTTGCCTCCACGCTGGCCATCTGCTGAATCAGGCGGTCCGGGTCGGTGGTAGCGGGCAGGGCCAGGTCATGGGTAGACATGTCCTTGTCATCGCCGATGGCGTGCTGCTTGCCAGCCTTCGTGTCCGAGCACACCGCAAAGGCACGCAAGGTCACCTCAGCTTCATATGACCACTCACGCAGAGCCTGCGAGAGCAGCGCGATGGAGGGGACAAGGAATAGGATGGTAGTCCGCTCTCCCGCTCCGGCCTGGGCGCGTTCCTGCTGCAACCGCTCTGCGATCTTCAGGGCGGTGAATGTCTTACCGGTACCACAAGCCATGATCAACTTGCCGCGATCGTGCTCGGCAAAGCCCCTGAAGACGTCGTCGATGGCCTCGCGCTGGTGCTTACGCGGTGTCTTCTTCGCCCGCAGCGTCAGCTCCGCTTCGAACTGCTCAAGGGTCTTGAGCAGTCGCCATTCCACCGGACTGTTGGCAATGTCGGCCAGGCCGATACGGGTGACCGGGATCTGCTGATCGTCCAACGCCTCTTCGGCGTGGACGCTCCACTTGTCCGTTGTCGAAATGATCAGGCGCCGGGTGAAACCGCCCTTGCCTGAAGCGGTGAAGAAAGAGTCGATGTCCTCCTTGCGGACGGTGTGATGGGGCTCATAGAACTTGCACTGGATGGCGCAGAACCCGCCGGTCTCGCGGTCTTGGGCGACTAAGTCAATGCCGGTGTCTCGCTTGTCATGGGCAGTCCCTGGCCAGTCGGACCACATCCAGACCCGGCTGAACTGCTCGGTCCACTGTGGGTCGGCACTGAGGTACTGAACCATCAGCTCCTCAAAGCGCGTGCCACGGTCACGGTTCACATCAGAGCTGTCACGGATCGCCTCGATGACGTCGTGCACCGTCGTAGTTGTGGCCACTGCGCCCCGTTCCCATCAAAGTCAACGGCGCCCGATCCCGCGCGCCGGGAAAATCACACAGGAGTATGGAACTCTACGGTGTCCAACACGGCACTGGCCACGGCTCCAGAGTTCCCCGCCATTGCATCTTCGATCATGTTTAGCCCATAACCCACAAGATCCCTTAAGCTTCCTTGTCGCCTCGACGGGCTATGTCCTGGTATGTCTTACGGCGAGATTTCCGAGCTATTCGATGGCAAGCCGACCCGGAGCGCAGGGCCGCCAGGCCCGAGCAACGGAAGCGGCGCGGCAGCCGATCGCCCCGACCACCTATGACGAGAACCGAAGTGAGCGATCGTCACGGCCTTCATTGGTGACATCTCCTAGGCTCCTCAGCGCGCGGGCGGCGCGGGCCCGGACCGGCCGAAGAGCCGCAGCCGGGCACGCTGGCCGACCGGCGCGTCGCGGGACGCCAGAGGCGGACCGCCTTGAAGACGTAGAGAAAGTCCTCATCCGCAGTTCGCGAGCTTTGATGATCTTTACCGCTGAGGCTGTTCCCGCTAGATCCGGTTCACCACGGCCAGGGCTTCTCCCAGGACTGAGGTTCGGGGACGACTCCGCTCAAGTAGATGGATTCCTCCAGCAGTTGCGGTGTCAGCTTGATCCCGGTGAGGTGCTCGGCCAGCAGGAACATCGGCCCTTCGTGAGGGTCGGTGAGCGGAGGGTAGGCGGAGTCGATGAGGTTCATGGTCTCGGTAAGTTCGTCCGGCACCTGTTGCAGGTAACCCTCCTGGGCGATGAAACAGAACTGGAGCTCACCGTCCTCGATCCAGTAGAAGTAGTCGAGGGCCTTGATGTCGAGATGGCTGTGGGCGACCACGCGGGCACCTGCCGACATCGGCATGATCACTTCTTCGGCGAGGCCGTTCCGGCCGGGCTCGATGGTGAACACCCAGTCGCCGATGGCCAGCACGCCGAGGGATACGCCGGAGTCGGTGGCAGCGCCCAGTTCCCAGAAGGGCATGGGTACGAACTCTTCCGGGCGGCCACCGCGCCGGACTATCACCTCTTCGGCGGTCAGGCCGCGGATGTAGGTGAGGCAGGCGCCGTTCACACGTTCGATGAGCCAGGTGTAATCGTCAGGCATCGTGATCATCCCGTCATGCTCTCAGCACCGACCGACACAACAGGCATGGGTGGTTCGCCGATGAGGATGGCGCTGACGCCTATCGTTCGTCCTCTCCCCTGGCGCCGGTCTCGATGATCGTCCGGTCGGCGGGAAGTAGGCGGGTCTCTCCATCCGGCTCGGTGATGACGAGGATGGGGACGCCTTCGGCGACGCCGAGTTGCTTGCGTTCGGGCTCGGTCGGCATGCGGGCGGTGACCTGCGCGCCGGGGGCTACCTGGACGGTGACGGCTTCGCCGGCGTCGCGGACTCGTGAGCCGCGTAGCTCGGTCACGATCAGCCCCTCTCCTCTGAGTACGGCCATGGCTCTGCGGACGGAGTCGCGGGAGATGCCGAATTCCGCCACGTAGTCGCTCTCCGCAGGGAGTCTCTGCCCGGGGCGGAGTTCCCCCTCTTCGATGCGTGCCCGGATCAGGTCGGCGAGCTGCTTGTAGACCGGGCGGTCGGCGCTGGGGTCGATGGCCATGGCACCGAAGCTATGTAGCACTGTACGCACTCTCGATTGCACGTACATTGGTATGTAGCTACATTCATAGAGAGATGACTCCCTCTTGATCGGCTGGGCTTATGACACTTCAGGAGCTGGCAGCCTGTTACTCGGGCTGGGTGATCTGGCGCGGCGCTACCGACGACGGCCCGGGAAGCTGGTACGCCACCCGGCGTGGAACAGCGTTGAGCGACACGCAAATCGACGCCGGGATGGCGCAGACGGTCAGCGGGGACGATGCCGCCGCGCTGGTGACCGAACTCCAGCGGCAGCATGAGATCGCTTCCCGCTTCCCCGAGCACGCGAGGTGAGGTCGTGGACCTGGGCCACCTCGCCGAGAGCTATCACGGCGTCCACCCGTCCGCGCCTCAAATCGGCTATGAGCAGCTGGCCTGGCAGCAATGCGCTCCGCGGGCGGATCGGGTTCGAGTACGCGATCACACCTGCGAGTGCCAGCGGATCGTCTATGAGCTGTGCCAGGCGGGCGGCCTGCTGTTCGTCCGGCGCATCTATCGCTCAGACGGCGTGATCGAGCACCAAACCACGTGGCTGCGTGCCCCAGAAGCCGAACGGCTATGGACACGGATCCTGCTGGGGCAGGCACGATGATCGGCTGTTCCGGCCTCGACGACGCTCCGAACGCGTGCGGACATGACGACGTCGAATGGACCTATCAGCACCCGTTGCCGGACGGGACACGGTGCCG
Source organism: Paraplanobispora siamensis (assembly GCF_016863175.1). Lineage (GTDB taxonomy): Bacteria > Actinomycetota > Actinomycetes > Streptosporangiales > Streptosporangiaceae > Planobispora > Planobispora siamensis. The sequence continues at coordinate 81,109 of NZ_BOOJ01000018.1, read as the reverse complement.
AAGCTGCGGGACCTGGTGGCGGCTCGACCTGATCCCGCATCCGGTGGCGGCCCGGCTCAGCGGGGGCATCCCTCCTCGTGAGGACATCCGGCCGTCCGTAGACGATCGTAGGCTGTCATGATCTCGCGGGCCGCCGCGTACGGGCTCAGGTGGTCGGTGTGGAGGCGCAGGTGAAAGAACCCGGCGTCAGCGTTGGCCTCCAGGTCGGCGAGCGTCTCATCCCACGCGGCAAGACGCCTGGCGGTGTCGGGGTCCCCTCGGGCGCTCGATCGCTGCGCGGTCGTCTCGCGCGGCACCCACAGCAGCACGCGCAACCATCCGTCCGGGTCGCTGCCGATGAGCCGGCGCAGATCGGGGACGTTGCCCATGTGCACGACCGGTACGGCGCCGGCGGCGTGCCGGGTCTCGATCGCCTGGCGGTCGATGGCGTAGATGTTGCCGTACCGGTGGGTCTCGGCCAGCAGACGGCCCTCGTTGCGCAGCCGTTCCAGGTGCTCGGCCGACACGAACTCATACCCGTCCGACCGGCCGGTGCCGACCTTGAGCTTGGGCAGCAGCACGAACCGCGCATCCAGCCGGTGCAGGGTGGCGGTGACGGTGTCCTTGCCGCTGGCGGGCGGGCCGTACAACACGATCCCGCGCGGGGTCACGACAGGATCCGCTTGAGGGCTTCGCGGGTCTGGTCGGCAAGGCTGATGGCCGCGCCAAGCCGGTTGTCGATCGTCAGGTGGGTGGTGGATGGGCTGGTATCGACGGCCAGGCCATCGATGTACTGTTGCCAGTTGTCCAGCTTCCAGACATCCCGTGAGGCTCCTCGGAACTCGATGTACTCGCGCATGGACTCGGCATCGCACCGGACCCAGATCGCGGCCACGTCGATCCCCCGGGCCGTGCACCGGTTCTCCAGGCGGGCGAACCACGCCTCGTCCTTCAGTTCGGCGATGAACGGCGCCGCCAGGATGGTGGAGGTGCCGACGTGGAGGTTGTCCCATGCGGTCTCCATCAGGCACCGGTACTCCAGTGGCCGGACCTCCTTGAGGTACAGGTCGGTGTGGCGGTCGTGGGGGTCGCCGCCGAGGGAGACGAGCAGCCGTTCGACGATGCACCGGGTCAGGGAGTCCTTGTCCAGGAACGCCCAGCCGGTGATGTCGGACAGGAAGCGGGCGAACTCGGTCTTGCCCGATCCGGCGTATCCGCCGACGAGGACGAGGATGGGCTTGGGGCTGCCGCCGCCGTGGCGGCGTCTCCAGGCGTCGACCACTCGGTTGCGCAGGAGTGCCTGCGGGGAGTCGCCCGGCTCGATGCCGCCGACGGAGACCTTGGTGAACGCCTCCTCAATGACCTGGGCGGCGGCGTTGTCGGCTGCGGGATCAGCGGGAGGAGGCAAATCAGAAATCACAATTTCCGCCTTCCGTATTTCACCGGGCAAAGGGGGACGGAAGCCAAGCTCTGGCTCGGTGGCCTGGTAAAGCAGGCAGTAAGCACGGCGGTAATGCGGCCCCGGATAGATCGATCCGTGTTCGTGGCCCCAAAGGGTCTGGAAGTTGGCCGCCGGGACGCTCAGCCCGTGGCGGCCGGCCGCCTGACGGAGCCGTTCACCTGCGGCTTCCAGGGTCAGGCCGTGGGCTTCGCGGTGCTCGCGCAGACGAGAAGGGGTCCAGCCGGGTCGCTGGGTCGTCTTCATTGCATACCTTCGCCTTCACGCTTCGAGGGTCGTGCGCGGTGGGGTCGTGCATGTGAAAACGCTCGTGTAAACGCTCGTTGAGACGAACTGAAGAAGCTTAGCTAGATCTGCGTGATACCGGAAACCCCCAGCTCACGGTGAACTTGAGCCATTCCGAAAGACGGAATGAACTGCAAAGCAGGAGAGATCACCATGAGAGTGGACAGACAGCGGCTTATGTGGGAATTGGCCTCGATCAGGGAAGATCTGGACGAGCTGGCATGCCGGATCGGCGAGATCACTTCCGCCCTGGGAACACTGCCGATTCAAGAGCCGCAAGCCGATCCCCAAGATCCTTGAGGCCCTGGCGCATCTGGGCCAGCTGCTCCAGGATCTCATCGGCCTCACCGGAGGACTGCGGCTCGGCGGGTACGGCGGGCGTCTCACTGACGAACACGCCCTTGCCCTGCTGGCCTACTACCAGGCCCTGAGTGCGGAGCACGCTGATGGCGGCCTTGACCACACTGGCGGAGACGTCGAAGCGCTGGCAGAGCTGCGCAATGGAGGGCAGCGCCGTACCGGGCGCGAGTGAGCCGGCGCGGATCTGCTTGCTCAGCTCGTCGACGATCTGCAAGTAGGCCGGACGACCGCTCTTCTCCACCATCAGGACTCTCCTCGTCTCGCCACCAGTTCAGCACAGCCCCGCAAAGAAACCAACCAAGAAGTCGAAGTACTCATTGACAACTTAGAATTCCAAGTGTTCCATGAGTCCTAAGAGTTCAACGAACAAAGGAAACGATCATGCGTACCATCCCCATCCCCGTCGACGTCACCAAGCTCCAGATCACCTGCGTCAAGCCGCCCAAGCCGCGCCTGGTCAACAAGGAGACCGGCGAGATCAAGCGCGACAAGGACGGCAACGTCATGTACGAGCTCACCCTGCTGGTTGAGGACGGCTTCAACCGGATGGAGCTCGTCAAGGTCAGCACCACCCCCGAACCGTCCGTGATCGCCGGTGAGGAGATCGTCCCGATCGGCCTGGTCGGCTATGTCTGGGTGCAGGGCGACCGGTGGGGGATCTCCTACCGCGCCCAGTCCTTCGCCCCGGCCGTCTCAATCAGAACGGGGGCGGAGTGATGATCGACGTCAGCCACCCCCTGGTCAAGGTCCTGGCCGTCCTGCTGCTCCTGATCGTCTGGCGGCGCTGGGCTCCGCTCTCCTACTGGTACGCGCTGATCTTCCCGCGCAAAGTGATCTGGCTGCGCTGGACCTGGCGGCACGTGGCCTCCGGCTGCGGGCTGACCAAGAAGCGGCAGCGCTGGTGGTTCACCACGGTTCCTGGCCTGGTCGCCTCGACCGGCGTCGTACGGGTCAAGCGGCGCTTTCAGCGGATCGCGGTCGACACCAAGCCGTGGATGGGCCTGCCCCGGCCCACCCGCAACGGCTTCCGCATCACCTTCCACCTGCTCGACGGGCAGATCCCCGACGACTACGCCAAGGTGTGCGAGCGGCTGGCGCACGCCTGGCGGATCGAAGCGGTCCGGGTCGTGGGCTCCCGGCCCGGCCGCGTCACCCTCCAGGGCATCACCGCCGACCCGCTCACCCACATCGCCCCCGCGGTGGCCCCGATGGAGCCGCCCGGCGGCTGGCGGGCCGATGACCTGCTGAGGCCGGTCGTCGGGGTCCTGGAGACTGGCGCGGCCTGGCGGATGGACTTCCGGCTCATCCCGCACTGGATGAACGCGGGTGCCACCCAGTCGGGCAAGTCCAACCTGATCAACGCACTCCTGGTCGGTCTGGCTCCGCAACCGGTCGCTTTGGTCGGCTTCGACCTCAAGGGCGGCATGGAGCTGTCGGCTTACGAGGCACGGCTGTCGGCGCTGGCCACCACCCGCGCCGAATGCCTCGACCTGCTGTCGGACCTGATCGCGATGATGGGCGCGCGCATGCTCGCCTGCCGCCGCTACGCGGTGCGCGATATCTGGCAGCTCCCGGACGCCTTGCGGCCCATCCCGGTCGTGGTCCTGGTCGACGAGCTGGCGGAGCTGTTCCTCAGCGCCGACAAGGCCGAAAAGGATCAGATCACCCGTACGGCTACCGCGCTGCTGCGCATCGCTCAGCTCGGTCGTGCCCTCGGCATCCACCTGGTGCTCTCGGGTCAGCGCATCGGCTCCGACCTCGGCCCCGGAGTGACCGCCCTACGTGCCCAGATCGGCGGGCGGGTCTGCCACCGGGTCAACGATCCCGAAACCGCCGTGATGACCCTGGGCGACCTCGACCCCGAGTCACTCGTAGCGGCCCGCTCCATCGCCCCGGAACAGCCCGGCGTAGCCGTGGTCACCGGCTCCGATGGCCGCTGGTCGCGGGCGCGCTCCGGCTACGTCTCCACCGACGCCGCCAAGCGGGCCTCCGAAGCCCACGCGGAGCTGACCCCCTCGTGGGCTCAGGTCGCCGCCTCCGGCCTGGGTCACGAACTGCCCGGTGCCGGTAACCCCGAACTCGCCGCCTGAGCAATGGAAGGGAGGACACCCGCGATGACCACGAACGCGCCCCGCCTGACCGTACGGCTCGCCGACTCGGCCCCGGTGCTGATCCTCGCCCTGATCGCCGGGGCGGGCAGCTTCACCCACATCCGCGACACCGCCACCGAGCACGGACAGAGCGGCTGGATGGCCTGGGCGGTGGCGGTCTGCGTCGATCTGACGTGTGTCATGGCCGCGCGGGAACGCCAGCGGGACCGCAAGACCAGCCGCCGGCGAACCGGGTGGATCTCCTGGCCCACGCTCGTCCTGGTCGGCGGGATCGTCCTGTCCCTGGCGGCGAACCTGGCGCAGGCCGATCCGTCCGCCTGGGGATGGATCTGCGCCGCGACTCCCGCCGGGGCGTTCCTGATCGCGGTCTCCATGCTGGAACGCCGTACCTCGGCTGCTCCTCCCGACCCGTCTCCGACCCCCGCGCCCGTGCCTGTGGCGCAGGCCGTACAACCTACCTCGGCCGTACCCGCCGAACTGGCTCCGCCCGGCCCGGCCGTATCCGACAAGAGCCAGACCGGTCCGGCCGCCGCGCTCGTCGACTTCGCCCGGCGCATCGCCGACGAGCACCACGCCAAGCACGGCCGCCCAATCACCGCCGACGCCCTGCGCGCCCGGCTCGGGGTCTCGGCCCAACTCGCCTCCGACCTGTTGCGCACCCTGCGCGACAGTCCCGAACCCGCCTGAACCGAAGGGAGAACCACCATGAACACCGACGAACACCGAAACGCCCTGCTCAAGGGCCTGATCGAGTTGGCCGCCTGCCTGGCTGCCACGCCTGGCCTCCCGGCCCCGTACTCCGTCAACGTCCACCACTTCATCGAGGGCGATGACGACGAGCTCCGCGCCGAGATCGACGACATCGCCGCACTCCTCGGCACCGAACCCGACCCCCGGGACCGCGAGGAAGCCCACTACCGGGTCACCCGTGCCTTCGGCCCGGTCGCCTACGTCGCGGTCGGCATCCCGGCCGCCGCTCGCGCCCGGCACGAAGCCGAGCAGTCCTACAAGGGCTGCGTCGCCCCCGAACCGCCCAACACCTCGGCCCCGGCCGCCTGAAGAGAAAAGGAACCGCCATGAAGATCCGCATCGACGGCACCCACGCCGAAGTCGTCCACGCCGTCAACAAGATCCGGAGAATCCTGCCGATCGGCTCGATCTCGCCCGTCCGGCCGCTGCCACATCGGCCATACACCTGGCGCGTGTACCTCGATACCGCGCCCAAGCGGGACGGAGGGAGGTGGATCACATGACCGAGCACCAAGACGACCGCGCCCCGCTCGTCGACCTAGCTCCCAAGCGCTGGCAGTGCTGCCACTGCGGCGGGACCGGCGTCGACAGCTACTCCGAAACCTGCCTGCACTGCGAGGGCCTCGGCTTCTGCTGAGACCTTCGGCGCCCCCGGCGTGACCACACATCCGCCAAGACGTTCGTCACGCCGGGGGCCATCCCATGCCGAACCCATCAGCCCGGAAGGGACTGCCCCATCATGCCAAGCACACACGCAGTAGCCGAGATGATCTCTCGGCTCAACGATCCCCACTACGCCCGCTGGGCCACGCAGATCCGCCGCACCGGCGGCTGCCTACAGCCCATCCACCTGCGCGGCCACGTCGAGCACATCGACCCCGCCACGGGCGCCCTGCTGCACCGCTACAGCACCCGCCACGAGCCGGACGGCATCTTGCGGGTGCCGTGCAAGACCCGCCGGGCCTCGCGCTGCCCCGCCTGCGCCGAGACCTACCGAGCCGACACCTACCAACTGGTCCGGGCGGGCCTGGTCGGGGGCAAGGGCGTCCCCGAGTCGGTCACCGCTCACCCGTGCCTGTTCGTCACCCTGACCGCGCCGTCCTTCGGCCTCGTCCATGCCCGGCGGGAGAAGGGCGGGAAGGTCCTGCCCTGCCACGCCCGGCGTGATGCTTCGACGTGTCCGCACGGGCGGGTGATGTCCTGTACGGCCCGGCACGGGGCCGACGAGACATGCCTTGGAGAGCCGCTGTGCCCGGAGTGCTACGACTACGCAGGCTCGGTGCTGTTCAACGCCCTGGCCCCGGAGCTGTGGCGGCGCTTCACCCTGGCCCTGCGCCGCCGCCTGGCCAAGGCCGCGGGCCTGACCCTGCGAGAGCTGCGGGAACAGGCCGTGGTCTCCTTCGCCAAGGTCGCCGAGTACCAGAGACGCGGCGTCGTGCACTTCCACGCTGTCATCCGTCTCGACGGCCCCGCCGGACCGACCTCCCCGCCCCCGGCCTGGGCGACGGCTGACGCCCTGGCGGACGCTGTACGGCATGCCACCTCCGCCGTGGCGGTCACGGCTCCGGCGGCTGGGGGTGAACTCGCTCGGGTGCTGCGCTGGGGATCCCAGCTCGACATCCGGCCCATCACTCTGGGCGGCGAACTGACCGACCAGGCCGTGGCCGGCTACATCGCCAAGTACGCCACCAAGGCCGCCGAATGCGTCGGCACCCTGGACCGGCGCGTCAGCGCCTTGGAGGACCTGGCCGCCTTGCCGCTACGTGAGCATGCCCGGCGGCTGATCGCCGAGTGTCTCCGGCTTGGGGCACTGGAAGAACTGGCCGATCTCCGGCTGATCCCGTGGGCGCACATGCTCGGCTTCCGCGGCCACTTCTCCACCAAATCCCGCCGCTACTCCACCACCCTCGGCGCGCTGCGCGAGGCGCGGGCCGATCACATGCGTGAGGAAGCGATCACCACCGGGCGGCTTCCCCTCTTCGACGAAGACACCATCCTCGTGATCTCCGAATGGGAGTACGCGGGCAAGGGCTACTCGATCGGTGACGCGGTCCTCGCCGCCGCTCTGACCTGTACCCGTCTCCCGGACTCGGGAGGCGGCCATGAGTAGTCCCAAGTTGCTCACCGTCCCCCAGGCCATGGCCGCTCTCCAGGTCAGCCGGTGGACCGTCTACCAGCTCATCCGTTCCGGCGAACTCGCCTCCGTCCTCGTCGGTGAACGGTGCCGCCGCATCCCGGAATCCGCACTCAACGACTACGTGACCCGGCTCTGTGAGGAGGCTGCCTGATGGGTAAGCGAGCGAACGGTGAGGGCTCGGTCTTCCCCTACAAGGACGGCTGGGCGGGCTACGTCTGGGTCACCACGCCCGAGGGCAAGAAGACCCGCAAGTGGGCCTACGGCAAGACCCGCGAGGAGACCCACGAGAAGTGGCTCAAGCTCCACGAACTGGCGAACAAGGGGCCGGTGCCGACCAAGCACCCCACGGTTGCCGCGTACCTGACGCGCTGGCTTGCCGAAGTGGTGGAGCCCAACCGGGAGCCGACGACCTACGTGGCTTATGAGCCGCTCGTCCGGCTCTACATCGTCCCCGGCCTGGGTAAGAAGCGGCTCGACAAGCTCACGGTCCGGGACGTTCAGACCTGGCTCAACACGCTGCCGACGCTCTGCACCTGCTGTGATCAGAAGAAGGACCATAAGCGGCCGGAGGGCAGGCGCAAGTGCTGTGCCCTCGGGGAGTGCTGCAAGAGCTATCCGTCCCGGAGCACGATCGCAGCCATCCGCCGGACCCTCCGCGCGGCGCTCAACCAGGCGATCAGAGAGGAGATGATCTCAAAGAATGTGGCGGCGCTGACCATGGTGCCGAGTGCGAGCAAGACGAAGAAGAAGCGCCACTATCCGGTCTGGAGCGTCGACGAGGCGCGGCGGTTCCTCGAACACCTGCGGGCGGTCGACGACCCGTTGTATGCGGCCTATGTGCTGATCCTCGTTCTCGGCCTGCGCCGTGGTGAGGTGCTCGGCCTGGTCTGGGACTGCGTCGACCTGGACGGCGAAGAACTGCACATCGCTCACCAACTCACCCGGGTGAGCGGCAAGCTCCTCCACCGCGACCGAACCAAGACGGACGACTCGACGGCGTCCCTGCCGCTGCTCGGGCTGTGCATCGCCGCCCTCAAGCATCGCCAGGATGCCCAGCGGGAAGCCCGTGAGAGCGCGGGCGAGAAGTGGCAGGACTCCGACCTCGTGTTCACCACCCGGAAGGGAACCCCGATCGAACCGCGCAACCTCAACCGCGCTTTCGAGGCGCACTGCCGGAAGGCCGGCGTCCCCCGCATTCGCGTCCACGACACCCGGCACACCTGCGCGTCGCTGTTGGCCGCCCTCGACGTTCACCCCCGCGTCGCGATGCGCATCCTGCGGCACTCCCAGATCTCGATGACCATGAACGTCTACACGCAGATCTCCAGCCCGGAGACCAGAAAGGCTCTCGGCCGGCTGGCACAGACTCTTCAGCACGGGGACTAGGAAACGAAGGGAGCATATGTCGATGCGCTGAGCTGGCATCCTCCCCAGAGCTCGCAAACGCTCCGTCCATCAAGGCGGAGCGTTTGCTATGCATCAGCTCGCGCACAGGCTGTCCAATGCTCGATCATGTGACTCGATCATCCACGATCGCGAAGGAGTCCTCCTGTGTGGTCAGTCGTTCTAGGAGCGTTAAGTGCCCTCGCTGGAGTGGCACTCGGCCAATACATGCAAGGACGGCGGGAAGCAAAAGGACGCCTCTATGATCAGCGACGGGAGGCGTACGTAGAGTTCCTCAGGGTCTTCGAACGCTACTGGTCGAACGCGGCGCGTCATACTCCGTACGACGAAGGCCCAGCGCCGTCAGACCTCGAAGCGGACGACTTTGATTCACTGTACAACCGGCTTCTGACCGTCCAGATCTTCGCGTCTGCCTCTACCTACAGTGCGGCCGATAAGGCGACCAAGGAACTCATGGCGTACTTCCGGACGGATGGGAAGGGCGATCAGGTACCGATCACAGCTGCGTTCGATGAGTACCTGAGACTGATGCGTAAGGAGCTCGGCGTGAGGTGAGCAGCAGCCGTAGGCAGGAATCTTCCGCTCACGTTGCTGTACTTCGCTGCTGTATAGAGATCGAAAAGGCCCCTTCCAAACCTCGGAAGGGGCCTTCTACCTGCGAGCCGACGAGGGGAATCGAACCCCTGACCTTCTGTTTACAAGACAGATGCTCTGCCGATTGAGCTACGTCGGCATGGTCGTCTGACGAGTGTAGTCGGCATTGGCCCCCGGCGTCACTGAGGTAAAGCGTGTGGGCCGGGGGGAAACCGTCAGGACTTGCGGTGGCGGGCCACCTCGTAGAGGGCGATGCCGGCGGCGACGCCCGCGTTGAGGGACTCGGCGGCGGCGTTCATGGGGATGCGGACGACCAGGTCGCAGGCCTCGCGGACGAGGCGGGACAGGCCCTTGCCCTCGGAGCCGACGACCACGACCAGGGGGCCGTCGAGGAGGTTGGCGTCGCCGACGTCGACCGTGCCCTCGCCGTCCAGGCCGATCACGAACAGGCCGGCGTCGCGGTAGTCGCGCAGGGTCGCGGTGAGGTTGGCCGCGCGCGCCACGGACATGGTCGCCAGCGTGCCCGCGGAGGTCTTCCAGGCTCCGGCGGTCACCCCGGCCGAGCGCCGGGAGGGGACGACCAGCCCGTGGGCGCCGAAGGCGGTGGCGGAGCGGGCGATGGCGCCGAGGTTGCGCGGGTCGGTGACGCCGTCGAGGGCGACGATCAGCGGGGTCTCCGCGGCGTCCCTGGCCGCCTCGACCAGGTCCTCGGGGTGGGCGTAGTCGTAGGCGGGGATCTGCAGGGCCAGGCCCTGGTGCACCCCGCCCTCGGTCAGCCGGTCGAGCTTCTCCCGGGTGACCTCCAGCATCGCGATGCCCCGGTCGGCGGCGATGCGCACGGACTCCTTGACCCGGTCGTCGTTGTCGATGCGCTGCGCGACGTAGAGCGCGTTCGCCGGCACGCCCGCGCGCAGCGCCTCGACGACGGGGTTGCGCCCGCCGATGTACTCGGGCGTGTCCTCGCTGCGCCGGGCGCGGGTCTGCGGGCGCGAGGAGGAGGACCTGCCGGTCCTCTCCTCGCGCTCGATCCGCTCGGTGCGCGCCTTGTCCTTGTACCAGTGCCGCATGTGCGCCGGCGGGGTCGCCCCCTTGCCCTCCAGGCCGCGGCGGACGTTGCCGCCCGTGCCCTTGGTCGGACTCTTCTTCTTCGCGGGTCGCCCGGACCCCTTACCCCCACCAGCCATGGTGTCTAGGGTACGGCCTGCGACTACCGTGACAGTTCCCAGCGCGGTCCCTGGGGGGTGTCCTCCACGGTGATCCCGGCCTGGGCGAGCTGGTCGCGGATGGCGTCGGCCGCGGCGAAGTCCTTTCGGGCGCGGGCCGCCTGACGCTGCTCCAGGGCCACGGCGACCAGGGAGTCGACCGTGGCGCGCAGCCCGGAGTCGCCGCCGGAGGAACGCCACTGCTCCGAGCGCGGGTCCAGGCCGAGCACGTCGAGCATGTTCTGCGTCTCGGCCAGGAGCCTGGCGACCTGCTCCTTGTTGCCCTGGGCGAGCGCGACGTTGCCCTCGCGGACGACCTCGTGCACCACGGCCAGCGCCTGGGGCGTGCCGAGGTCGTCGTCGAGGGCGTCGGTGAACGCCTGGGGCAGCGGGGCGTGGGCGTCCACGTCGTGGATCACCTCGGCGGCCCGGGTGACGAAGCCCTCGATGCGCTGGTAGGCCGCGGCGGCCTCGAACAGCGCCTCCTCGGAGTAGTCGATCGCCGAGCGGTAGTGCGGGGCGGCGAGGTAGTAGCGCAGCTCGACCGGGCGGACCTTCTTGGTCACCTCGGGGATCAGCAGGGAGTTGCCGAGCGACTTGCTCATCTTCTCCGCGCCGATCTTGAGCATGCCGTTGTGCATCCAGTAGCGCGCGAAGCCGTCACCGGCCGCCTGCGACTGGGTCAGCTCGTTCTCGTGGTGCGGGAAGATCAGGTCGACGCCGCCGCCGTGGATGTCGAAGGTGGGCCCGAGATACTTGGTCGCCATGGCCGAGCACTCCAGGTGCCAGCCGGGACGGCCGCGGCCCCACGGGGTCGGCCAGGTCGGCTCGCCGGGCTTCTCGCCCTTCCAGAGCGCGAAGTCGCGCGGGTCGCGCTTGGCCGTGTCGGTGTCGGTGTCACCGGCCGCCCGCATGTTCTCCAGCTTCTGGTTGGACAGCGAGCCGTACCTGTCGGCGTAGGAGACGACGTCGAAGTAGACGTCCCCGTCGGCGGCGTAGGCGTGGCCGGCCGCGATCAGCCGCTCCATCAGCTCGATCATCTCGGGGACGTGGCCGGTGGCGCGCGGCTCGACGGTCGGCGGCAGGCAGCCGAGCACCTGGTAGGCCCAGGTGAAGGCGCGCTGGTTGCGCTCGGCGATCACGAACCAGGGCACGCCCTCCTCGGCCGCGACCCGGATGATCTTGTCGTCGATGTCGGTGACGTTCCGGCAGAACGTGACGTCGTAGCCGGAGCGGGTCATCCAGCGCCGGAGCACGTCGAAGTTGACGCCGGAGCGGATGTGACCGATGTGCGGCGGAGCCTGGACGGTGGCACCACACAGGTAGATCGACGCCCGGCCGGGCTCCACCGGAACGAACTCGCGGACCGTACGTGTGCTGGTGTCATATAGGCGCAGACTCACGATGGCAAGGCTAACGCCTCACCTCGCCTCACAGGCCGGGTTATCGGACCTTGAAGCCACTCGGTGCCGCCTTTTGCGGTCATAACGGTCTTATGGCCTCAAGGTAGGGATGTCCCCAACGCCCGGCGAAGAATCACCGTCCACGGCCTTTGCCACATCGACCCACATGCGGCGCACATCATCCCGACACGCACCGTGGGAGGCGCCTTACGCCGATCATGCCGTCTTCCGATTCTGTACGCTCGAAACCGCCATGGACGTGAAATCCCCCGCGGCGGCAGACTCCGTCTCCCGCCCGTCCTCAGCCCCGCCCGCCCCCGCCGAGCGCAGCCGGGCCTCCACCGCCCTGCGCAACGCGGGCATCGCCCTCGCCGGAGTCGGCGTCGCCGCCCTCACCGGCGCGGCCTGCGTGCTCTCCTTCGAGGACCTGCGCGACCTCGCCATCCTCGGAGAGGCCCGGCCCGACCTGGCCTACCTCTACCCCGCGGGCTTCGACGCGCTGCTCGCCGTCACGATGATCAGCGTCCTGCTGCTGCGCGGCGGGCGCTGGCCCGCCCGCCTGCAGGCGGGTCTCGTCCTGGTGCTCCTGCTCGCCGCCGTGGTGACCGTCGAGGTGACCACGGCCATGCGGGCCACGGTGGACGTACGGCAGGCCGCCATCGTGGTCGCCGTCGCCCCGTGGGTGATGCTGGCGGTCGCGCTGTGGCTCTGGCTGCTGCTGATCAAGCACGCCCACGCGCGGCGGGCCGCGATGGACTCCCGGGCCGCCGGGCACGGTCACGACATCGTGCCCTTCCCCGAGTCGGACCTGCCGACGGCGGAGTACCCCGCCCGCCCGGCCCACCCGGCCGCGCACCCTCCGGTCTCGCATCCCCCGGCGGAGACGGGGCTCGACCCGCAGGCGGCCCCGCCGCTGGAGTCCGCCCCCCACCAGGACCTGCCCGCGGTTCCCGTGGTCGGCCCGACCCCCGCCCCGGAGACGCCCGAGGTCGACCAGATCCCCCCGCCCCCGTCGATCCCCCGCCAAGAGATCCCCGCCCAAGAAGTCCCCACCCGAGAGATCCCTGCCCGGGAGGCCCCGTTCCAGAAGGCCCCGTTCCAGAAGGCCCCCGCCCAGGATTCCGCCCAGAACCCCACCGCTTCCTCTCCCGAGGAGGCCCCCGCCGCCGCTCCCGCCGAGGAGCCCGTACGGCCCGCCGTACCCGCCCCCGCCGGCGAGCAGGACCCGCTGGACAGGCCGGTGCGCTGGGGCGACCTGACGCGTCCCGTCCGCGCCGACCTGCTCGTGCACCCGCCCCGCCACGCGGCCGGGGAGCCCGAGCCCGCCGGGCGGGTCAGTGAGCGGGTGGAGACCTGGGACGTCCCCGCGGAGACCGGCGACCACCCCGAGCCGGGGGCCTCCGCCGGCGAGCGCGGCGAGGTCACCCAGCCGTTCAGGGTCATGGCGGCGGACAGCTCCCCCGACCCGGCCCACGGCGCGGACAGCTCCCCCGACCCGGCCCACGGCTCCGAGGCCGCGGACCTGGAGGAGACCGCCGGCCCGGAGGAGAGCGCCGGCCATGAGGAGGCCTCCGAGCGGCGCAGGCCGTACACCGACGACGCCGCCCCGCCCTCGGGCCGCATGCGGAGCACTCCCGTCCCTCCGGAGGAGTGACGCGCCCGGGAGGCCGGGCCAGGAAGAAACCGGGGCGGGGGAAGCAGGGAGAAGCCCGGACAGGAAACCGGGTTCTGCTGGTTCCGGGCGGAACGTCAGGGCCCGGATCGATGGAGGCGGAACGTCGAAAGCCTGGACCCATGGGGCCGGCTCCGGGGCCTTGGAGGAGCCGGCCCTGGTCCAGGGTGTGTTCCCGCCCGCTGAGATCCGCTTCGAGGAGATCCGCCGCGGGATCCGTCGTTCTACTGCGCGGCCGGCGTCCGGCCGGTCAGCGCAGTCCTGCTGCCGCCTGTCGCGGCGCCTGCCGCCTGTAGCGGCGGGTGTCCTCCGGCATCGCAGTGGCGGGTGTCCGGCCGGCGTCGGCGCGGCGGGCATCCGTCCGATGTCACTGCGACCGGCATCACGGCGACCGGTGGTCGTCCCGTGGGAGAGAGGCGAACGGCCGGATCCCGTCCTGGCCGCCCTTCCTCCCCCGAATACCTGAATATTGGACCGGCCCGCAGCTTCTCGCCCACACACAGTGAGCGGCGCCCCGCTGCGGACCGGCGATCTGCTCACCTCCGGTCCCCGCGGGGACCGGTCCCGGCCGGTGCGGCGCGTCGCCGGCACCGGCGTGGGACGGCCGCGACCCGCCCGGCCTGCCGGATTGTGGGACCGAGCGGGTCTTCCTGGATGACGGCGACATCTCGGGTGTCACCACGAGCATCTCCGGGCCGGAGAGTGCCCAGTACGGCCTCGGTGAAGTCACCGGTGGTTAGTGGTTATATGCGGCGGTGTCGCTAGACCCTGGACCGGCGAAGCCCGGCGACCAGGCCGACACCGACGACGGCGAGCACGACCTGCATCACAAGTTCGATCCAGTCGATGCCGTCCGTGGTGGCGACGCCGAGGCCCTGGGCGATGGCGGTACCGATGAGCGCGGCGACGATTCCGACGACGATGGTCAGAACCCATCCGATCGGCTGCCTGCCGGGAAGCAGAAGGCGGCCGACAGCGCCGACGATGGCGCCGATGACGATGGCTCCGAGAATGGACGCGATGGTCATATCAACCTCCCCGTGAGGGTGAGACTTTCACTCTCACGGAAAGGTCGCTACCCCGTGGGTCAGGGTTATTCCTGTGAAAGGAAAAATTCCATGTCAGATCACATGTGATCGGCCCTCCCGGTCCTGCCGGGCCGCATCTGGGTGACGAGCAGAACGCCGACCACCGCTAGCGCGAGCTGGAGGATGTGCTCCCACCAGTCGATCCCCCCGGTGTTGGCGAAGCCCATGGCCCCCGCGATGAGCGTGCCGATGAGTGCCGCCGCGATACCGACGATGAGCGTGAGCGCGATGCTGATGCTCTGCCTGCCCGGAATGACGAGTCGCGCCAGTGCACCGACGATGGCGCCGATGACGATCGCGGAAATGATCGAGCCCAACATGTCCGGCTCCCCCCCGTTACGAGACATGGTTAATAAGGGGTTACCCAGGACATTCATAGATCATCCATCGAAAAAGGGGCGGCCCGTACCGCGCCAGGAAACGGGCCGCCCTCTGGGATGTTCCGGCAGGTTCTACTCACCGGCCGCAGGAGCGCTCGCGCGTCCCTTCTAAGAGACGCGCGGGTCTTGAATCAGGTTCACCACGATCGCGGTGGCGATCGCCGCCACACCCTCGCCCCGGCCGGTGAGACCGAGACCGTCGGTCGTCGTGGCGCTGACGCTCACAGGGGCGCCCACGGCCGCACTGAGGACCTTCTCGGCCTCCGTACGGCGCGGCGCCAGCTTGGGCCGGTTCCCGATCACTTGGACCGCCACGTTGCCGATCTCGAAGCCGACCGCACGGACCTGCCGCGCGGTCTCCTCCAGCAGGGAGACGCCCGAGGCACCGGCCCAGCGGGGATCGGAGGTGCCGAACAGCCCTCCGAGGTCGCCGAGGCCGGCCGCGGACAGCAGCGCGTCACACGCGGCGTGCGCGGCGGCGTCGCCGTCGGAGTGCCCGGCCAGGCCGGTCTCGCCCGGCCAGTGCAGGCCCGCCAGGTGCAGCGGTCGCCCGGATGCGAAAGGGTGGACGTCGACTCCGACGCCCACCCTTGGAAATGTCGTGTTCAGGAGTTGAGAACCTCGTCCAGCAGGGCCTCGGCCTTGTCCTCATTGGTCTTCTCGGCGAGGGCGAGCTCGCTGACCAGGATCTGCCGCGCCTTGGCGAGCATGCGCTTCTCGCCGGCGGAGAGTCCGCGCTCCTTGTCTCGTCGCCACAGGTCGCGAACGACCTCGGCCACCTTGTTGACGTCGCCGGACGCCAGCTTCTCAAGGTTGGCCTTGTAGCGGCGGGACCAGTTCGTGGGCTCTTCGGTGTGAGGCATACGAAGCACGTCGAAGACGCGCTCAAGGCCCTCCTGGCCGACGACGTCGCGAACTCCCACGAGTTCGGCGTTGTCCGCCGGCACCTGGACGGTAAGGTCGCCCTTGTCGACCTTGAGAACCAGGTAGGTCCTTTCCTCACCCTTGATGGTTCGGGTCGTGATCGCCTCGATCCGAGCAGCCCCGTGGTGGGGGTAGACGACAGTGTCGCCGACCTGGAAAGTCATGTGACAAGTACCCCTTCCGCTGTACTCCAGAGTACCACGTATCCACAGGCTCCCGGAACAGTGAAATCACCATAACTGCAGGTCAAAGCCGCGTTTTGAGTCTTGACAACTGCTCGACTCTGTGAATCGACAGGTAAAAAACGTTGATGACCTGGGCTCCATCTCCCGTCGTGATCAGGCGGGTCGCCCGAAAACCCGGGAAAGTCCACAGATAGGGTTGGCGCTGCCATATCTCTAGTGTGACAAGGAGAACTCGCACCGTGACCCGCATCAGCCGTCACCGGGCGATCGCCGCCGCCGCGTTCCTCGCAGCCGCCCCTGTCCTGGCGGGCTGCGGCGCCGGATTCGACGCGATCACCATTCAGCCGTACGCCCCGACCGAGGCCCTCAGCGTCAAGATCGTGGACGAGAACAGGCACCTGGCCATTCCCCAGGCGTACTTCCTCGGCCCCGACTCCGGCGGGTCCCTGCCGGCGGGCGCGTCCATGCCGCTCCACCTCTACATCGTGAACAACGGCCGGGAGGACGACCAGCTCATCGGCCTGGGCGTCGACCCCTCGGTGGGCACCGCCAAGGTGACCGCGCCCGTCCCGCTGCCCGTCGGCAAGGCCGCGATCGTCGGCCGGCCCACTCCGACGATCATGATTGAGCAGCTGAAGAAGCCCTTCAAGGGTGGTGAGTCCCTCAAGGTGCAGCTGCAGTTCCAGAAGGCCGGCGTCGTCACGATCGAGGTCCCGGTGATCACGCGCAGCCGGGAGTTCACGGCTCTGCCGTCCCCGTCGGGCGCCTCGCCGGCTCCCACGCCGTCGCCGACCCCCTCCGCCACGGACACGGAGGGCGCGGGCGGCCACTGACCGCGGAACGGACGAGGGGGTGTACGGCTCACGCGAGCCGTACACCCCCTCTGCGCGACGGGGAGGGTCACTCCTCCACGGGGTCGAACTTGTAGCCCAGGCCCCGGACGGTGAGGATGCAGCGCGGGTCGGAGGGGTCGGCCTCCACCTTGGCGCGCAGCCGCTTGACGTGGACGTCCAGGGTCTTGGTGTCGCCCACGTAGTCGGCGCCCCAGACGCGGTCGATGAGCTGGCCCCGGGTGAGCACCCGGCCGGCGTTGCGCAGCAGCATCTCCAGCAGCTCGAACTCCTTCAGCGGGAGCTGCACCTGCTCGCCGCGGACCGCGACGATGTGCCGGTCCACGTCCATCCGGACCGGCCCGACGGTCAGCACGGCCGTACCCGGCTCCTCCACGTCGCCCTGGCGGCGCAGCACCGCGCGGATGCGGGCGACCAGTTCGCGGGAGGAGAACGGCTTGGTGACGTAGTCGTCGGCGCCGAGCTCCAGGCCGACGACCTTGTCGATCTCGCTGTCCTTGGCGGTCAGCATGATGACGGGCACGTTGGAGCGCTGCCGCAGGGAACGGCAGACCTCGGTTCCGGGCAGGCCGGGGAGCATCAGGTCGAGCAGCACCAGGTCGGCGCCGCTGCGGTCGAAGGTCTCCAGCGCGTCGGGCCCCGTGGCCGCGACCGCGACCTCGAATCCTTCCTTGCGCAGCATGTACGACAGGGCGTCGGAGAACGATTCCTCGTCCTCGACAACGAGTACGCGGGTCACTGCGCGGCCTCCAGGGGGGTCGTGGTGCTGGGTTTTGCGGGTACCGCCACGCCGCCGAAGGCGGGCAGGCGGAGAGTGAAGGTGGAGCCGGAGCCTTCCTTGCTCCATACCGTGACCGTGCCGTTGTGGGCCGCGGCGACGTGCTTGACGATGGCCAGGCCGAGACCGGTGCCGCCGGTGGCGCGGGAACGGGCGGTGTCGACGCGGAAGAACCGCTCGAAGATCCGCTCCTGGGCGCTCTCCGGGATGCCGATCCCCTGGTCGTTGACGCTGATCTCGACGGAGTCGCCCGCGGGCCTGGCGCTGATCACGACCCGGGTGTGCTCGGGGCTGTAGGCGACGGCGTTGTCGATGAGGTTGCGCAGCGCGGTGACCAGGAGCTCCTCGTCACCCCAGACCTGCAGGCCCTCGGCGCCGCCGGCGACCAGAGCGATGTCCTTGGCCGCCGCGGTGGTGTTGCAGCGGTCGATGGCGTCGTGCACCGCCTCGTCGATCGGGACGGGGCACGGGGTGGGGATGGGCTCGGCGCCCTGGATCCGGGACAGGGTGATGAGGTCCTGGACCAGGTAGGTCAGCCGGGCGGCCTCGTGCTGCATGCGACCGGCGAAGCGGGTGACCGCCTCCGGGTCGTCGGCGGCGTCCTGGATCGTCTCGGCCAGCAGGCTCAGCGCCCCGACGGGCGTCTTGAGCTCGTGGCTGACGTTGGCCACGAAGTCGCGGCGCACCGCCTCGACGCGGTAGTACTCGGTCTGGTCCTCGGCGAGGACGAGCACCTGGCCGTAGGAGCCCAGCGGGGCGACCCGGACCGCGAAGTTGGTCGACTCCTGGCCGAACTTGTGGCCGGGCACGTCGATCTCGCTCTCGCGGATCTCACCGTCCCTGCGCACCTGCCTGGCCATCGCCAGGAGCTCGGCCGTCACCAGGCGGTCGCCCTTGACGAGGCCGAAGGCCCGCGCGGCCGAACTGGCCCGCAGCACCCGGTCCTCCCTGTCGAGCACGACGGCCGAGGACGGCAGGACGGCGAGCACGGAGGCGACGCCCTGGGGAAGCGCCCCGGGCTCGAGATCCTCGACCGGGATCGTCATCCGCGGTTGCGCGGTGGTCTGGCGGACGACCATCACGGCCAGCGCTCCCACGACGAAACCGGCCAGCGCGGCCAGACTCGCCATCAGTTCACTCACATGGTCCTCCTGTCGGCGTCACGTTCTCGATGGTAAGCGCGGCTTTTGCCCATCAAGACGGCGCACGGAGGCCTGGTCATGGCCTTTCCCGCAAAGTTCACTTTTTGGTCGGGGTTCGTTCACTGACGCGCGCGTACGGTGACACTCATGCGTGACGCTTATCACGAGGAGCTCGACGCCCTCACCGTCAGACTGGTCGAGATGACCAGGCTGGTGCGGTCGGCGATCTCCCGTGCCACCACCGCCCTGCTCGACGCCGACCTGGAACTCGCGGAGAGCGTCATCTCCCGGGACGCGGAGGTGGACCGGATCTTCACCGAGATCGAGACGTCGATCTTCGACCTGATGGCCAGGCAGCAGCCGGTGGCCGTGGACCTGCGTATGGTCATCACCGCCCTGCGGATGGGCGGCGACCTGGAGCGCATGGGCGACCTGGCCGAGCACGTGGCCAAGGTGGCGCGGCTGCGCCACCCGGACTCGGCGATCCCGCCGGAGCTGCGTGTGACCATCCTGGAGATGGGCCAGATCGCCGAGCGCCTGGTCACCAAGGCCGGCAGCTGCGTCGCCTCCCGCGACGTGGAGTCGGCCCTGGAACTGGAGCACGACGACGACGCGATGGACAAGCTCCACCGCAAGCTCTTCAAGGCCCTGCTGGCGAGCGACTGGAAGTACGGCGTCGAGCCGGCCATCGACGTGACGCTGATCGGCCGCTACTACGAGCGCTACGCCGACCACGCGGTGCGCGTCGCCCGCGACGTGGTCTACCTCGTCACCGGCTCGCGTGCTGATGGCCGTGCTCCGCAGAGTGTCCCGGGGACGGCCTGATCGGCTCGGCAGAACGGAAGAGAGCGGAAAGAGGACGTCCTTCCCGGGGGAAGGGCGCCCTCTCGGGCTTCCGGGGTTACTTGCCCTGGTTGGCCACGGCCTCGATGGCGGCCTTGGCGGCCTCCGGGTCGAGGTAGAGGCCGCCCTTGGCCAGCGGGTGGAAGTCGTCGTCCAGCTCGTAGACGAGCGGGATGCCGGTGGGGATGTTGAGGCCGGCGATCTCGTCGTCGCCGATCCCGTCGAGGTGCTTGACGAGGGCGCGCAGCGAGTTGCCGTGGGCGGCGACCAGGACGGTCCGGCCCGCCGCGAGGTCGGGGACGATGCTGTCGTACCAGTACGGGAGCATGCGCTCGACGACGTCCTTCAGGCACTCCGTCCGCGGCATGAGCTCCTTGGGCAGCAGCCCGTAACGGGCGTCGCCCGCCTGGGAGAACTCGTCGTCGTCCTCGATCGGCGGCGGCGGGACGTCGTAGGAACGGCGCCAGAGCATGAACTGCTCGTCACCGAACTGCTCGCGGGTCTGCGCCTTGTTCTTGCCCTGGAGCGCGCCGTAGTGACGCTCGTTGAGCCGCCAGGACCGGGTGACCGGCAGCCAGAGCATGTCGGCCTCGCTCAGGGCGAGGTTCGCCGTCTGGATCGCGCGGGTCAGCAGCGAGGTGTGCACCACGTCGGGCCGCAACCCCGCCTCCAGCAGCAGCCGCCCGCCGCGGCGCGCCTCCTCCTCGCCCTTGGCCGAGAGCCCCGCGTCCACCCAGCCGGTGAACAAGCCCTTGGCATTCCACTCGCTCTCGCCGTGCCGAAGCAGCACCAAAGTCGCCATACGCCAAGCCTAGCGAGCGAGCCGGATCAGGCGCCGCCCGCCTCGGGATCGGCGAAGCGGGCGAAGGCGCGCAGATTGGCGAGGGACTCGCCGCGCTTGGCCCGCCACTCCCACTCCTTGCGGATGGAGGAGGCGAAGCCCAGCTCCAGCGCCCGGTCGAAGCCCTCGTCGGAGTAGGTCAGGACGCAGCCGAGCAGCCGGTCGATCTCCTCCTCCGACACCGCCGCCAGCGGGACGCGGCCCACCAGATAGACGTCGCCGACCGGGTCCAGGGCGAAGTGCACGCCGTACATGGAGCCGTTCTTGGTGAGCAGCCAGCGGTAGAACTCGGCGTGGTTCTCGTCGGGCTGGCGGCAGAAGAAGGCCTCCACGTGCAGCGCCTGGTCACCGACGATCAGCCAGGTCATGGTGGCGAGCTTGTGCTGGCCGGGGAGCTTCACCAGGAAGGCCCCCGGCCGGGGCTCCTCGTAGGAGACTTCGGCGCCCTTGAGCGCCGCCTCGATCACGTCGCGCATGGGGTTCACCCTACGAGCTCACCGCGACCGGAGCCCGGTGCAGGTTCGCCATCGCCCCGGCGTAGACGTCCGCCAGGCGGGCGGCGGTGGCCGACCAGCCGAAGGCGGCCGCCTGGACGACGGCTCCGGCCGCCAGCTCGTCGCGCCAGCGGGGCTCGCTCACGAACCTCTTCAGGACCTGGGCCCAGTCGTGCGGGTCGTGCCCCTCGACGAGCAGCCCCGACACACCGTCGCGTACGGCGGTGCGCAGGCCGCCCACGGAGGCGGCGGCCACCGGGGTGCCGCAGGCCTGGGACTCCAGGGCGACCAGGCCGAACGACTCGTTGTGCGAGGGGACGACGGTCACGTCGGCCGCGCGGTACCAGTCGGCCAGCTCGTGCTGGGGGGCCGGGGGCACGATCCTGACCACGTCGGAGATGCCGAGGTGGACGGCCAGGTCGGTCAGGTAGGAGGGCCGGGCCAGGCCGTTGCCGCTGGGCCCGCCCACGCAGGCGACGACCAGCCTCGACCGGAGCGAGGGGTCGTCGACGAGCATCCGGGCGGCGGCGCGCAGCAGCACGTCCGGGGCCTTGAGCGGCTGCACCCGCCCCACGAACAGCAGCACGTGGGCGTCCTGCGGAAGCCCCAGCCGGTGCCGGGCCGCGCCCTTCGAGGCGGGCTGGAAGACCGTGAGGTTCACCCCGGGGTTGACGACCTCGACGCGGTCGGGGGCGGCGCCGTACAGGTCGATGAGCTCCCGGGCCTCGGTCGGCGTGTTCGCCACCAGCCGGTCGGCGATCTCGACGACCTGCTCCTCGCCCAGCACGCGGGCGGTGGGCTCGGGCTTGTCGTCCTCGGCCAGCAGCAGGTTCTTGACCTTGGCCATGGTGTGCATGGTGTGCACCAGCGGGACGCCCCAGCGCTCCTTGGCCAGCCAGCCCACCTGGCCGGAGAGCCAGTAGTGGGAGTGGATGACGTCGTAGCGGCCCGGGTCGTACATGGCCTCGGTGCGCAGCACCCCCGACAGGAAGGCGCACAGCTGGCCCGGCAGGTCGCCCTTGTCGAGCTCCTCGTACGGCCCCGCGGTGACGTGCCTGACGGAGACGCCGTCGGCGATCTCAGCCACCGGCGGCAGGTCGCGCGCCGTCTGCCTGGTGAAGATCTCGACCTCCATCCCCAGCTGCGCCAGGCGCCTGGCCGACTCCACGATGTAGACGTTCATCCCGCCCGCGTCCCCGGTCCCCGGCTGGTCCAGGGGAGACGTGTGCATGCTGATCGTCGCGACCCGGTTGACCCGTCGTCGCTTCACCGACACCACCTCCGAGACGGTTACAACCACCCATCCCGTAGCGACATTCCCGACATATGGCCCCGCAGGGGACAGCCTGCGGGGTCCTGGCAGGATGGCGAGCCATGAAGAAGACAGCTGTGGTGACGGGTGCCAGCAGCGGGATCGGCGAGGCGACCGCGCGCCGGCTGGCCGCCGAGGGCTTCGACGTGGTCGCGGCCGCGCGTCGCCGGGACCGGTTGGACAAGCTGGCCGCCGAGGTGCCCGGCATCCGCCCGGTGACCCTGGACGTGACCTCCGAGGAGTCGGTGCGGGAGCTGGCCGGCTCGCTGGACCGCTGCGACGTGCTGGTCAACAACGCCGGCGGCGCGATCGGCCTGGAGCCGGTGGCCACCGGGGACGTGGCCGACTGGCAGCGGATGTACGACACCAACGTGCTCGGCTCGCTCCGGGTCACCCAGGCGCTGCTGCCCGGCCTCATCGCCTCCGGCGACGGGGTGCTGGTGATGCTGACCTCGGTGGCCGGGCTGGTCTCCTACGAGGGCGGGGGCGGCTACAACGCCGCCAAGCACGCGCAGACCTCGATGACCGAGGTGCTCCGGCTGGAGCTGTGCGGCGAGCCGGTCCGCGTCGTCGAGGTCGCGCCCGGCATGGTGCACACCGAGGAGTTCTCGCTGAACCGCTTCCGCGGTGACGCCGACCGGGCCGGGAAGGTCTACGAGGGCGTCCCCGACCCGCTCTCCGCCGACGACGTGGCCGACGCCATCGCCTGGTGCGTGACCCGTCCCGCCCACGTGAACATCGACCGCCTCGTCATCCGCCCGCGCGCCCAGGCGGCCCAGCACAAGGTCCACCGCGTCACCTCCTGACGGGGGCGCGAGCGGGCCGGGAGCGCCGCGCGGGTGGTCCCGGGAGGTGAGCGGGCCGCCGACAATGGTGGGGTGCGTTCCAGGAGGCCGGTCGGCGAGATCACCAGGGGGACCACCGGCCACAACCGGCTCCGGCGGTCCGACCGCTGGATCGTCTCCACGTACGGGCCGCTGCTGCGTTCCGCCGACCGGCCGCTGATCGTGGACCTCGGCTACGGCGCCTCGCACATCACGACGCTGGAGCTGTTCCTGCGGATCCGCCGCCTCCGGCCGGACGCCGAGGTCGTCGGGATCGAGATCGACCCGGCCAGGGTGGCGGCCGCCAGGCCGTACGAGGTGCCGGGCCTGTCGTTCCGGCTGGGCGGGTTCGAGCTGCCGGTGGACCGGCCGCCGCTGCTGGTGCGGGCCTTCAACGTGCTGCGGCAGTACGGCGAGGCGCAGGCCTGGCACTACTGGGACCTGCTCAGGTCCCGGCTGGCGCTCGGCGGGGTGATCGTGGAGGGGACCTGCTCGGAGGTCGGGCACCGGGCCGTCTGGGCCGGGCTGGACGCCTCCGGGCCCCGCACGCTGACCCTGTCGGCCCGCTTCGACGCCTTCGAGCGCCCCTCCGACCTGGCTGAGCGCCTGCCCAAGACGCTCATCCACCGCAACGTGCCCGGCGAGCCGATCCACGCCTTCCTGCGTGACTTCGACCACGCC
This sequence comes from Paraplanobispora siamensis, assembly GCF_016863175.1. GTDB lineage: Bacteria > Actinomycetota > Actinomycetes > Streptosporangiales > Streptosporangiaceae > Planobispora > Planobispora siamensis. Next base: position 57,410 of record NZ_BOOJ01000018.1, on the reverse strand, counting down.
TGGGCCGTCAGCGCCCCGCTGGCCCCCCACGGCGTACGGCAGCGCTGGATCGCCGCGGTCGAGATGCTCGCCTCGACCTGGCCGGTCCCCCGCCATCCCCGGCTGGGCGGGCGTTCCCGGTGGCGGCTGGGCGAGGTGACCGTCCCCTGGCAGGCGGTCGCCCCGGCCCCGGAGACCGCGTAGATACCGCCGGACCGCCGGGCGGGGCCCAACTCGACAACCCGTAGTACTACCCCTCGTGGTGCCGGAGTTAGGCTTATGGGTGTGAAGGGTCTCGGTGAGCTTGAGCGCAGCATCATGGACGTCATCTGGGCGCAGCCCTCGGCTGTGACGGCCCGCGAGGTCGGGCGTCTCATCGCCGACCGCGACCTCGCGCCCACGACGGTGATGACGGTGCTCGACCGGCTGACCCGCAAGGGCTTCCTGATCCGCAGCCGCGACGGACGCGCATGGCGGTACGAACCGGCCGAAAGCCGCGACGCATACATCGCCGAGCTTATGCTGGAGGCGCTCGACCTGACCGGAGACCGGTCGGCCGCCCTCACTCGCTTCGCCCAGGCCGTCTCCGGCCCCGAAGCCGAGATCCTGCGGAGAGCCCTGACGGAGCTGGAGGAAGAGTGATCACCGCGGCGGCCCTGGCGTTCCTCGCCTCGGTCTGCGCGGTCGGAGCCTGGCGGCTGACCCGGGCCCGCTGGACCTACCGGGCCCCTCACGTGGCCATCGTCCTGTGGCAGGCGCTGGGGGTGACCTGGGGCCTGGCCGGGACGGGAACGCTCCTCGCCTACGCCCTGGAGCCCTACGGGGCAGGGGTGCTGGGCGGCCTGCGTGTCTTCGCCGCCTCCGCGCTCTCCGGCGGGTACGGCCCGCCCGGGCCGTACGACCTGCCGAGGATCTTCGCCCTGATCGCCGGGCTGACCGCGCTCACCGTGCTGATCGTGGTGCTCCTGACCGCGGGCGTCCAGACCTTCCGCGCCCGGCGCCGCCACCGCACCCTGCTGGCCCTCATCTCCAGCGACGACCCCGAGGTCCCCGGCGTGCGGGTGGTCGATCACCCGGCCGCGGCCGCCTACTGCGTGCCCGGCCTGCGCTCCCAGGTCGTGATCAGCCGGGGCACCCTGAAACTGCTCTCCCCGGCGGAGCTGACCGCGGTGCTGGCCCACGAGGCCGCCCACGTCCGCGAGCGGCACGACCTGGTGCTGCTGCCGTTCGCCGCGCTGCGCAGGGCCCTGCCCTGGTCCCGCACGGTCGAGGACGCCCAGCGCGAGGTCGGTCTCCTGGTGGAGATGGCCGCCGACGACGCCGCGCGCCGCTACTGCTCGCCGCGCCGCCTGGCCACCGCCCTGCTCCGCTTCGGCACCGCCGGGGCCATCCCCACCCCGCACGGCGCCCTTGGCGCCACCGCCGGCGCCACCGCCGCCGTGATGGCCAGGGTCGAGCGCCTGGTCACGCCGGGTCCCCGGCTTCCCCGCCGGGTGCGCTACGGCATCGTGACCTTCTCCATGGCCCTGACCGCCTCCGCCCCGCTGCTCTGGGTGATGCCTCACTGACGGGCAGAGTGCTTGCAGGCGTTAGCCAGTGCGTTTGCAATTGCAAGCAGCATGATGCAGACTTGAGACATGGCACTACCGAAGGTCGGCTCGATCGGTGAGTACATCCGCGAGCAGCGCACGCAGGCGAAGATCTCGCTGCGTCAGCTGGCCGCCGCGGCCGGGGTCTCCAACCCCTATCTCAGCCAGATCGAGCGCGGGCTGCGCAAGCCCAGCGCGGAGATCCTCAACCAGATCGCCAAGGGTCTGCACATCTCCGCGCAGGCGCTGTACGTCCAGGCCGGTCTCATCGAGGACCGCGAGCCGGACAGCGATGTCCTGGCCGCGATCAGGGCCGACAACTTCATCACCGAGCGGCAACGCCAGGTGCTGATCGACATCTACGAGTCGTTCCGCAAGGAGAACCGGGTCGGGGCCCCGGAGGAGGATGCGCGCACCGCCAAGAACGCGCCTCCCTCGCCGGAGCCCCACGAGAGTGACGCCGGATCCTCGCCGGACGACGAGTCGCCGCTGCCCGAGGAGTTCACCGCCGCGTTGAAGCCCTACACGGCGTCCTCGGTCAACGGTCACGTCACCCCGGAAACGAAGGAAGGTTAACCCATCATGACCCTCGCCACCGAAGTCAAGAAGTTCACCGACTCCAAGCCCTTCTACGCCGTCGCCGGCGCCGGTGACTTCGCGGTGGAGAAGCTGCGCGAGCTGCCCGAGCAGATCCAGAAGCTGCAGGGCCGCCGCGAGGAGTTCCGCGAGGCCGCCAAGGACCTGCCCGAGAAGGCCAGGCAGATCGCCGACCGGGCCGAGGGCTACGCCAAGCAGTTCGGCGACCGGGCCGAGGTCTACGCCAAGGACCTGCCGGAGAAGGCCCGCGGCTACGCCGACCAGCTGACCGCCAGGGCCGTCGAGCTCTACGACGAGTTCGCCAACCGGGGCCGCAAGGTCGTCTCCAAGGTGAGCGGCGAGGCCGCCCTGGAGCTGGAGGAGGTCTCCGAGGCCGCCGAGCCCGCGATCGCCGCCGCCCCCGCCCCCAAGAAGAACACCCGCGCGCCCAAGGCCCCCGCGAAGGCCTGACGCTCCGAGGCTGACACGTCCCGAGAGGAAAGACCCGTCCCGGCACTCCGGGGCGGGTCTTTCCCGTCTTCCGCCCCGCCCTCCTCCTCCCCCGGCCGCCTCCCCGCCTCCCGCCGGCCCCGGCCCGCCCCTCCAGCCCGTCCGGCGCAGCCGGATGAGATGCCTTACCTAAGCAAGCGCGACATCGCCTAGGCTGGGAGGTATCGGTAAGGCCAGCGTGTTGGAGTGACGATGTTCCAGATCCACAGCCTGCTGGACCTGATTTTCTGGGTCCTCGCCCTCGGCGCGTTCGCCATGTCGGTCTGGGCGCTCGTGCACGCGCTCCGCACCCCCGCGCGGTCCTTCGCGGTCACCGGCAAGCTGAGCAAGAAACTGTGGATGCTCATCCTGGGGTTCGCCACGCTGTTCGCGTTCGCCGCGGCGGTGGGCTACCTGTACGCGCTGAGCATCTTCACGATCGCGTCGGTGATCGCCTCCGGCATCTACCTGGCGGACGTACGGCCCGCGGTGCGCGAGATCGGCAAGGGCGGCGGCAGCTCGGGTCCCTACGGTCCCTGGTGAGCGACTCCCGGTGAGCGACTCCCGGTGAGCGACTCCCGGTGAGCGGCCCGGCCCCCGGTGAGCGGGGGCCTGCCACCTCCCCGGAGCGCGGTCAGGCGTCGTGGTGCTGCGCCGGCCGCAGGGCGGCCAGGGCCGCGCCCGGCGTGTCGGCGAAGAAGCGGACCACCGTGACCTCGGCCCGGCCGCCGAGGGGACGCACGATCGTGATCGGCTCCTCCAGCTCGACCACCACGTTCGTCTGCGAGGAGACCGCCACCGACAGCCGGCCGTCCTTCACGGCGACCATGCCGGACTCGTTGTAGTTGCGCGACTGCCGTACCGAGGAGATCAGCTCCCGGGGGATGCGCAGGTCGAAGAAGGCTCCGTAGCGCACGCGCAGCTCCCGCGCGGAGACCACGTGGGGCCGGGTGACGCAGGCCGCGCCGACCGCCAGGCCGATGAAGATCGAGTAGACGTCCACCACGAGCACCACCATGCGCAGGCCATCGGGCACCCCCCATGCCCGCAGGAGCACTTCCAGGGCCACCGTCTCCACGACCATCAGGAACAGGATGAACGTCATCATCGTGGCCTGCTCCCGCGAGTACGACACGGCGACCGACCCGGGCGGCACGCCGTCGCGTCGGCGGGCGGCCCACAGCACGAGGCTGACCATTCCCTTGGCGTCGAACGCCATGAGCCTGCGCACCTGCTCCGGCACCAGCCGCCGCACGGTGGCCCGCGCGGCCTCCCCGCGGCCGGCGCCCGCACGGCGCTCGGCCCGGTACAGCCGGCGGGCGGCCACCGCCTCCAGCAGGAGCACCGCCGCGACGGCCGCCTCGGCCACCGCGATCACCGGTGTGGGCAGGGACACCCCCGACACCAGCAGGATCACCAGCAGCAGCTCGACGGGGAGCACGGTGAACGCCGCCGCACGGGCGATCTTGAGTATCACGTTCTCTCCTTCAGTGTGACGACGACCAGCCGGAAGACCTCGGCCTGGGCGGGGGACAGTTCGGCGGACAACGCCTCCAGCCACGCCCCGCCCTCGCCGTCGCCGCGCGATCCCGGCGCGGCCGGGTCCTCGGCGCCCGGCAGGTTCGCGACCATCGCCGCCGCCATCTCGGCGGGCAGGTGGGCGACCAGGTCGGCGGCGACGGCGGGGATCCGGGGGTCGTCGGGGCCGGCGTCGGCGAGCGCGTCGAGCCGCTCGTAGAGGGCGTGGCCCCGGGCCAGGGCCTCGGGCTCGGTGAGCGGGCGCATCAGGTCGATCAGCTCGGCGCGGCCGGCGGGGTCGGCCGCGGTGTCCGCCAGCATCAGCATCTCGCGGTCGAGCCGGGCGAAGGCGGAGTCCGCCGGGGACAGGTCGCGCAGCACCGCCGCCATGTCCGGGGACACCGTCGAGTCGGGATGCAACTCCGTCTCCGCCAGCAGCACGGCCAGGCGGGCCCGTCTGACGCCGATCGCCTCCTGCTGCCGGGCCAGGTCGGCGTCCAGCTCGACGAGCACCTCGCGCAGTTCCCTGCCGCGGTCGTCGGCCAGCACGTCGCGGATCTCGTCCAGGGACAGGCCCACCTCGGCCAGCCGGCGCACCCGTGCCAGGGCGACCGCGTCGCGCAGCCGGTACTCCCGGTATCCGTTGGCCAGCCGTACGGGCTCGGGAAGAAGGCCCAGGTGGTGATAGTGGCGCACGGTACGGGTGGAGACCCCGACCAGCGCCGCGAGTTCGCCGATCCGCATGTCTTCATTAGAAACGTTGACGTTACGTCAAGGTCAAACCGACGTCCCAGCTCACGGCCGGGTCGGCCCGCCCCGAACGGAGGTCCGGACCCGGGGCGCCGGTTCGGGGGCCGACCGGACGCGCCGAATCCCGGTTGTCAACAGGTCCGAAACAAGTTGCCCGCATCGGCCGCGAGCCGCTAGACACGCGGGGTGATGTTCGCGAACAAGCCCACTCTTCACGGGGAGCGCGTGACGCTCCGGCCCGTCGGCCCCGAGCACGTCGACGGCCTCTGGGAGCTCGTCAACGACCCGGAGACCGCGCGGCTGACCGGCTCCCACGGGAAGGTCGACTACCGGTCCACCGCGGCCTGGTACGGCTCCCGCGGCGAACACGACGACCGGCTGGACCTGGCGATCTGCACCGCCGATGACGACGCCTACGTCGGCGAGGTCGTGCTCAACGAGCTGGACACCGGCAACCTCTCGTGCAACCTGCGGATCGCGCTGTCCGGCCCGCGGGTGTTCGGCAAGGGGTACGGCACGGAGGCGATCCGGCTCGTGCTCGACCACGCCTTCGCCACCACGGACCTGCACCGCATCGAGCTGGAGGTCTACGCGTTCAACGAGCGGGCAGCCCATGTCTACCGTAAGGTCGGCTTCGTCCAGGAGGGAGTGCGGCGAGATGCGTTGTTATGGGACGGCGAATGGCATGATGCGATCATCATGGCAGTCCTCGCCCCTGACTGGAGGGTCAAGTCAATCTGACAGACATCCAGTGATTTTTCGGAAACATCTGTTGACCTCTCCGAAACAATGCTACGTTCTCTGGGAGCGCTCCCACCTGCACGGCATTTAGGTGTGGAGGAAGTTATGCCCGACGTGCCCACCCTCGCCCAGGTCGCTGCTGAAGCGGGTGTGTCCCCCGCGACGGCGTCCAGGGTCCTTACCGGTTCTGTCAGAGTCAGCACCTCGACCCGCAGGCAGGTTCACGACGCGATCTCCAGGCTCGGTTACGTACGGCACCGCGCTCCCCGGGGCGGAACGGGACGCCGCTGCGACCTGACCGTCGCAGTGGTCGTCTGCGAGCCGTCGCAGCGGCTTTTCACCGAGCCCTTCTACGCCAGGATGATCACTACAGCGGAGGAGGTCCTCACCGCCCACGGCATCCCGCTCACGGTGATGACGGCCAGCTCCGCCACCTCCACCATCGCCACCCCGCAGCTGGTCGCCGGGGGCGTCGACGGCATCCTGCTGATCGGCGCGCGGGAGCGGCACCCGCTCGTGGTGACGCTGGCGGCCTCGGGCATCCCGGTGCGCAGCGCCGGCCGCCTGCCCGACGGCGTCGACATGCCCTACGTGGACATGGACAACCACGACGGGGGCCGGCAGGCCGCCGAGCACCTGCTCCTGGGCGGCCGGCGGGCCATCGCGGCCATCGCCGGGCCGCCGGGACTGCCCGCGGCGCGGGACCGGCTCGACGGCTTCACCCGGACGCTCTCCCTGGCCGGGATGCCCGCCATCCCCGTGGCCTACGGCGACTTCACCCACTCGTCGGGGGTGCACGCCGCCCAGTGGCTGCTGCGCAGGATGCCGCACCTCGACGCGATCTTCGCCGCCTCCGACGTGATGGCTGCGGCGGCCGTGCAGACCCTGCGCCGGGCCGGGCGCCGGGTGCCCGACGACGTGGCCGTGATCGGCTTCGACGACGCCCCCATCGCCCGGCGCACCTCCCCCACCCTGACCACCGTCCGCCAGCCCGTGGAGGAGTTCGCCGCGACCGCCACCCGGCTGCTGCTGCGGTCGATGGGCTCCTCCGACCCCGTCCGCGACAACCCGACGCTGCCGACGGAGCTGGTGGTCCGTGAGTCGGCCTGAGTCCGGCGGCCTGCGCGCGGGCGACGTGCTCGCGCGCAGGTATCTGCTGATGGAGCCCATCGGCAGGGGCGGCATGAGCGTCATCTGGCGCACCTTCGACCAGTCCCTGCAGCGCATGGTCGCGGTGAAGATCCTGGACGGCGACTTCGGCGCGGACCGGGAGCTCATCCGGCGCGAGGCCCGCGCCACCGCGCGCCTCATCCACCCCGACGCGATCGAGGTCTACGACTACGGGGAGACGGTCACCGCCCAGGGCCGCCTGGCCGCGTACGTGGTGATGCGCCTGCTGGAGGGACGCCCGCTGTCCGACCGGCTCGCCGAGGGCCCGCTGCCGTGGGCGGAGGCGGTGACGGTGGCCGGGAAGCTGGCCACCGTCCTGGCCGCCGCCCACGAGCGGGGCATCGTCCACCGCGACGTCACCGCCGAGAACGTGATGCTGACCGCCGACGGCGCCAAGCTGCTCGACTTCGGCATCGCGGCCTTCATCGGCGAGGAGGGCGACGACCGCGCCTCCGAGTACGGCACGCCGCCCTACGTGGCGCCCGAGCGCCTGACCGGCACGGCCGCCGACCCGGCCGGCGACGTCTACGCGCTGGGCGTGCTGCTGTTCGAGATGCTCACCGGCGGCACGCCGTACCCGGAGCGGACCTGGGAGGAGATAGAGCAGGCCCGGCGCGACCGGCCTCCGCCCGAGCCGCACGTCCCGGGGCTGCCGCCCGAGGTCGCCGCGCTGTGCCGGCGCTGCCTGTCGCACGAGCCGCGGCTGCGGCCGGACGCCCGGCAGGTGGCCGCCATCCTGACGGCGGCGCCGACCGCGGGCCGGTCGTCGCCGCCGCGCAGGGCGGCGGCCGTGACGGTCGCGGCGGTCGCGGTGCTGACCGCGGGGGCGCTCACGTGGGCCCAGCTCACCGGCGTCTTCGACCCGCGTCCCGGCACCGGCCTCGCCATCGGGACGCCCTCGGTCCCCGTCCCCGTGACTGTGGAACCCTCGGTCTCGACGCTCGTGACGGCGGAGCCCTCACCCTCCGGCGCCCGCTCGCCGGGGCCGCGGACCGACGCCGATCCCGCCGATCCCGCCGATCCCGTCGGCCCCACTGATCCCGTCGGCCCCACCGCGTCCGTCGGCGAGCCGGACGACGAGCCCGCTGACGAGGTCGCGGACAGTCCCGCCAAGAAGACGGCCACCCCGATGCTCATGGTGGAGGCCACCCACCCGTCCTCGCCCGCGCTCGCGCTCGGCCCGAGCGTGCGGCGCTTCAACGCCCTGCTCGCCCGGGGCGAGAACACCGGCGCGATCCGTCCGGACGTGGCGCTGGACCTGCGGCAGGTGCTGTCCAACAGCGTCTGCTGCGGCCGGGACCTCTCACAGGTCCGCGGGAAGATCGCCGATCGTCACCGCGAGGGGGCGATCACCGACGCGTTCCGTGAGGCGCTGAACGACCAGCTCGTGGTCGTGGCGCTGGCGATGGCCAGATGAACCGGGGCGGGCCCGGCGGACACCGGGCCCGCCTTCCTCCGCGGGCCGCTCAGGCGACCGTGGGCGGCGGAGCCGGGCCGGTACGGCGCGTGGGGGCGTGGCGCAGGGACTCGGCCACGCTCGGGTCCGTGGGGAAGGCGTCGCCGAGCCGGGTGAGCTCCAGGAGGCGTTCGAGGAACCCCCTGACCCCGGCCAGCCGGAGCCACCCGCCCGCCTCGAAGGTCCGGCGCAGTCCGGACAGCAGCATCCACACCCCGGTGGAGTCGCAGAACTCCAGCTCGGACACGTCGACGATGATGTGGACGTGCCCCTCCGCCAGCAGGTCCGTGAACGTCCGGTCCAGCTCGGGGGTCGAGACCTTGTCCAGGTCACCGGCCACGGAAACGACCACGCACGCGCGGTAGTGCGTGACCTGGATGGACAACTTCGTCATGGTTCGCCTGCCTATGAGCCAGGCCGAAGAACGGCTGTGATGGTGCGACAGGCGCGATGGCCAGTTAAGGTCAACGTACAGGGACGATCAAGAGGACACAGCCCCGGTGTCCCGACAATACGAGGATACTTGCCGCTCGTCGGCGCGCTTACCGCCGGTGGACGCGATCCCCTTCACTGTTGGTCAGGATTTCTGGCGACAAACCGCGCAGATCCCATAAAAGACGCAGGAGTCCCCAGAAAGTAGGATCAGGCCTTTAAGATCATCCGGCTGTGCTCGCGATCCTGCGGCGGGGGCTCGACGGGGGGACGATGGAGGCTCTACGGGACAGCGATCCGCGCCGGGTGGGACCCTACGCCCTCACCGGCCGGCTCGGCCAGGGCGGGATGGGCGTGGTCTACCTCGCCACCGACGAGGCGGGCGCCCGGGTCGCGGTCAAGGTGATCAACTGGCACCTCGCGGGCGATCCGGGCTTCCGCCGCCGCTTCCGTCAGGAGGTCGCCGCCGCGCAGCGGGTCGCCCGGTTCTGCACCGCCCCGGTGCTGGCCGCCGACGTGGACGGGGACCTGGCCTATCTGGTGACGGAGTTCGTGCCGGGCCCCAGCCTGCAGGAGGCCGTGGCGGGCGACGGCCCGCTGACCGGCTCCAGCCTCGACGGGCTGGCGGCCAGCGTCGCGGTCGCCCTGCGGGCCATCCACGGCGCCCGGGTCGTCCACCGTGACCTCAAGCCGTCCAACGTGCTGCTGTCCCCGGTCGGCCCCAAGGTGATCGACTTCGGCGTGGCCCGCCTGGTCGAGGGGCACGGCCAGGCCAGCAGCGCGGTGGTGGGCACCCCCGCCTACATGTCGCCGGAGCAGGTGAGCGGCGGTCCCGTCACCCCGGCCTCGGACGTCTTCGCCTGGGGCGGCGTGGTGACCTTCGCCGCCTGCGGGCGCGGGCCCTTCGACGGCGACTCCGTCCCCGCGATCCTGTACCGGGTGCTGCACGGCGAGCCCGACCTGTCCGGGCTCCGCGGGCTCCGGGGCCCCCTGCTGCCCCTGGTCACCGCCGCCCTCGCCAAGAACCCCGCCGACCGCCCCACCCCGCAGGAACTGCTGGACGCCCTCAGCGCGGCCCCTGCGGGCACGGTCCCGTCTCCGCCCGCGTCCTCCTCGGAAACGCCCCCGTCCTCACCGGGAACCCGGCCGGACGCCCTCCCCGTGGACCCGTCCCCGCCGGGCACGGTCCCGCCCCTGCCCGCGTCCCCGCCGGAGGCCGGGGAGCCGATGTCCGGCGGCGGACCCGGAGGCGGCGGGGAGCCGACGCGTGAGGGCGGCGCCGGGCGGTCGTCCCGCGGGCGGGTGTGGGCGGGCGCGGCGGTCGCCGCGGCCGCCGTCGTGACCGCGGCGGTCGTTGCCCTGCAGCCCGGCATCCTGGGCGGGTCCGCCCGTTCCGCGTCCTCCGGTCCGGGCGCCGCGACCTCCTCAGGACCCGGTACGGCCGCCGCCGGCCGCACGGACGGGCCCGCCACGACCTCGCCGTCCCCGGCGGCCACGGCGACCTCGGAGACCCCGGTCCGGGCCATGAGCGCCTCCGGCCCCAACCCGCTGGACGAGGACGGCCTGCGGCTCTTCACGCCCCCGCAGAGCGACGCCGCCCGGCAGGCGAAGGTCTGGGCCGCCGCGGGGCGCGCCCGGGACGCCGAGCTGCTGGAGGCGCTCGCGGAGGTCCCCCAGGCCGTCTGGCTGAAGGGGCCCTCCGGCGAGAAGGCCCGCCGTACCGTCGCCGCGACCCTGGCGGCGGCCGGGAAGACCGGCTCGGTGCCGGTCTTCGTCACCTACCACCTGCCGTTCAAGGACTGCCGCCCGGTCGGGCCCGTGGGCGGGGCCGCGGGCGACGCCGCCTACCGGTCCTGGATCGACGGGGTCGCCGAGGAGATCGGCGACGCACGGGCCGTGGTGATCCTGGAGCCGAACAGCCTGGTGAAGATTCCCGGCACAGCCGAGTGCGAGCGCGGGGACGCCGCGACCGGGAAGAGCCGCTTCGCCAACCTCTCCCACGCCGTCGAGCGGCTCGGGAGGCTGCCCCGCACCGCCGTCTACCTCGACGGCAACTTCGAGAAGTGGCCCAGCCTGGAGGACATGGGCCACCGGCTGATCAGGGCGGGGATCACCGGGGCCGACGGGTTCTTCCTCAACGCGAGCGGCTACCAGCCCACCGCGGACCTCGTGGAGTACGGCTCCCGCCTGGCCAGGTGCGTGCACGTCCAGGTGACGGCGGGCACGCGGGACTGCGTGGACGCGGAGGTCGCGGCGGCCCCGGACGACCCGGCCGTGCTGCCGCACTTCGTGATCGACACCAGCCGCAACGGGCGGGGCGAGTGGGTGCCGGACAAGGAGTACGTCAAGCCGCAGACCTGGTGCAACCCTCCCGGCCGCGGCGTCGGCCCCCGTCCGACGACGGCCACCGGCGACGAGCTCGTGGACGCCTATCTGTGGATCTCCGTCCCCGGCCAGTCGAACGGGCCGTGCACGCGCGGCACCGACGGCCCGCAGGACCCGGTCTACGGCACGGTACCGCCGGGCGGCGGGCAGTGGTGGGCGGAGATGGCCCTCGAACGCGCCAGGCTCGCCGACCCGCCCCTGCGCTGACGGCGCGGGCCCGGCCCACGGGCGGCGAGACCCGGCCGGGTGGACGGCGAGGGCGCAGGCCGACAGACCGGCGGGAGAGCCGGAAAGCCGCCGGGGAGCCGGGAGAACCGAGGGGAAACCGAGAGGGGCGCCTCCGGACGGAGGCGCCATAGATGATCATGCCCGGAGCACCAAACCAAGCACTTGGCTGAAAGTTTCACGTTCCGGAAACCGGGCCGGACACATCACAGTGGCCTGACCGGCATCGGAGGGAAACCTCGGCGTAACCGGGCCCTCATGCCATTGACATCCCCGCGGCTCCCTCCAGAATCCTCTTTGGGAGCGCTCCCACACACTTTCCCCCTTGCTCGATCCGGCGCGAGGCCGTCACCAGCGGAATCACGGCGGACCCACCCCTGGAGGAACCTCTTCGATGCCTACATCCCCCCATAGAGCGGGAGCGCTCCCACACCCCGGTAAACGGGGTCGGAGACGGGTCGCGACGCTGGCTCTGCTCAGTCTGGCGGTCGGGATGACCGGTGCGCTGACCGCCGCCCCCGCCCACGCGGCCGTCGCGTGCGACGTCGTCTACTCGACCAACGACTGGCAGGGCGGCTTCACCGCCAACATCACGATCAAGAACCTGGGCGATCCGCTGAACGGCTGGACGCTCGGGTTCGACTTCCCGACCACCACGCAGAAGCTGGTCCAGGGCTGGAGTGCGACCTGGTCGCAGACCGGCACCTCCGTCACCGCCAAGAGCATGGACTGGAACGGCAGGCTCGCCACCGGCGCCTCGACCAACATCGGCTTCAACGGCAGTTGGTCGGGGAGCAACCCCAAGCCCACCGCCTTCACGATCAACGGCGTCACCTGCGGCGGTGACCCGGGCAACCAGGCCCCGAGCGTGAAGATCACCAAGCCGGTCGCCGGAGCGACCTTCACCGCCCCCGCCACGGTGGAGATCACCGCCGACGCCTCCGACAGCGACGGCACGGTGTCCAAGGTCGAGTTCTTCAACGGCAGCACGCTGCTGGGAACCGACACCAGCGCGCCGTACTCCTACAACTGGACCGGCGTGGCAGCCGGCGACTACTCGCTCACCGCCAAGGCCACCGACGACAAGGGTCTGGCCAAGACCTCCGAGCCCGTCGGGATCAGCGTGAAGACCGACGCCGCGCCCGCCGTGGTCGTCACCCCGGCCACGCTCGCCGTCCCCGAGGGCGGCGACGCGAACCTGTCGGTCAAGCTCTCCAAGGCCCCGGCGGCGAACGTCACCGTGACCACCGAGCGGAGCAGCGGCGACGCCGACCTGTCGGTGGACACCGGCGCCTCGCTGACCTTCACCCCGGCCAACTGGAACACCGCCCAGACGGTGAAGATCAAGGCCGCCGAGGACACCGACACGACCTCCGGCAGCGCCGAGTTCACCGCCGCCGCCACCGGGCACACCGCCGCCAAGGCCACCGCCACCGAGGTCGACAACGACACTCCCGGCGGCGACAACGAGTACATCAAGCGCTTCACCACGATGTACAACAAGCTCAAGGACCCGGCCAACGGCTACTTCTCCCCCGAGGGCGTGCCGTACCACTCGGTCGAGACGTTCATGGTCGAGGCCCCGGACCACGGGCACGAGACCACCTCCGAGGCCTACAGCTACTACCTGTGGCTGGAGGCGGCCTACGGCAAGGTGACCGGCGACTGGAGCAAGTTCAACAACGCCTGGGCCTCGATGGAGAAGTACATCATCCCGGCCACGGCCGACCAGCCGACGAACTCCTTCTACAACCCGTCCAAGCCCGCGACCTACGCCGGTGAGTGGGACGACATCAAGCAGTACCCGTCCAAGCTGGACGGCGGCGTCAGCGTCGGCGTGGACCCGATCGCCAACGAGCTGAAGACCGCCTACGGCACCAGCGACGTGTACGGCATGCACTGGCTGCTGGACGTCGACAACACCTACGGCTTCGGCCGCTGCGGCGACGGCACGACCAGGCCCGCCTACATCAACACCTACCAGCGCGGTCCCGAGGAGTCGGTCTTCGAGACCATCCCGCAGCCGTCCTGCGACACCTTCAAGCACGGCGGCAAGAACGGGTTCCTGGACCTGTTCACCGGTGACTCCTCCTACGCCAAGCAGTGGAAGTACACCAACGCCCCCGACGCCGACGCCCGCGCCGTCCAGGTGGCCTACTGGGCGCACACCTGGGCCAAGGAGCAGGGCAAGGAGTCGCAGATCTCCGCCACGGTCGCCAAGGCCGCGAAGATGGGCGACTACCTGCGCTACGCGATGTACGACAAGTACTTCAAGAAGCAGGGCTGCACCAGCACCTCCTGCCCGGCCGGCACCGGCAAGGACAGCTCCGCCTACCTGCTGAGCTGGTACTACGCCTGGGGCGGCGCGATCGACACCTCCGCGGGCTGGGCCTGGCGGATCGGCTCCAGCCACAACCACTCCGGCTACCAGAACCCGATGGCCGCCTGGGTGCTGTCCAGCGTGGACGCGCTCAAGCCCAAGGGGGCGACCGCCGTACAGGACTGGAGCACCAGCCTGAAGCGGCAGCTGGAGTTCTACCGCTGGCTGCAGTCGTCCGAGGGCGCCATCGCCGGCGGTGCGACCAACAGCTGGCAGGGCCACTACGCCACGCCGCCGTCGAACCTGCCGACCTTCTACGGCATGGCCTACGACTGGCAGCCCGTCTACCACGACCCGCCGTCGAACCAGTGGTTCGGCTTCCAGGCCTGGTCGATGGAGCGCGTGGCGGAGCTGTACTACGCCACCGGCAACGCCGACGCCAAGGTCGTGCTGGACAAGTGGGTCAAGTGGGCCACCGACAACACCACGGTCAACGCCGACGGGACCTACCAGATCCCCTCGACGCTGGTGTGGACCGGCCAGCCCGACACCTGGAACCCGGCCAACCCCGGCTCCAACTCCGGCCTGCACGTCAGCATCCGCGACTACACCACCGACGTGGGTGTGGCCGGCTCCTACGCCAAGGTGCTGATGTACTACGCGGCCAAGTCGGGCGACACCAAGTCGCGTGACATCGCCAAGGGCCTGCTCGACGGCATGTGGAAGAACAACCAGGACGCCAAGGGTGTCTCGACGCCCGAGACCAAGGCCGACTACAACCGCATCGACGACCCGGTCTACGTCCCCGCCGGCTGGACCGGCAAGATGCCCAACGGCGACGTGATCGACAGCAACTCGACCTTCCTGTCCATCCGCTCCTTCTACAAGAACGACCCGGACTGGCCGAAGGTGGACGCCTACCTGAAGGGCACCGGCCCCGCGCCGACCTTCAACTACCACCGGTTCTGGGCACAGGTCGACGTGGCCGTGGCCCTGGCCGAGTACGGCCGGCTCTTCCCCTGACGAGTCCCGGCCGGTCGTCCTGACCGGCCACCCCGTCGGGAGAAGACCCGAAGACCTCGGGGCGCGGCGGCACCCCTGACCTGCCGCCGCGCCCCGGGCACCATCGTCCCGAGAGGCATCCCCCACGATGAAGAGATCCCTGGCGGTGCTCGCCCTGGCGGCCCTGGCGGCCGTCCCGGTGCCCGCCGTATCGGCCTCCGCCGCCGCGTCCGCGGCGGCGGATTTCAACTACGCCGAGGCGCTGCAGAAGTCCATCTGGTTCTACGAGGCCCAGCAGTCGGGGAAGCTGCCGAGCTGGAACCGCGTCTCCTGGCGCGGCGACTCGGGGCTCGACGACGGCAAGGACGTCGGGCTCGACCTGACCGGCGGCTGGTACGACGCGGGCGACCACGTGAAGTTCGGCCTGCCGATGGCCTTCACCACGACCATGCTGGCCTGGGGCGCGGTGGAGTACCGCGACGCCTACGCCGGCTCCGGGCAGCTGACCCACCTGCTGAACAACCTCAAGTTCGTCAACGACTACTTCATCAAGGCGCACCCCTCACCGAACGTGCTCTACGGGCAGGTCGGCCACGGCGGCCGGGACCACGCCTGGTGGGGTCCGGCCGAGGCGATGGCGATGGACCGGCCCGCGTTCAAGATCGACGCCTCCTGCGGCGGCTCGGACCTGGCCGGCGAGACGGCGGCGGCGATGGCGGCCTCGTCGATCGTCTTCCGCCCGACGAACCCGGCCTACGCCGACACGCTGGTCAAGCACGCGCGGGAGCTGTACACCTTCGCCGACACCGTGCGCAAGAAGTACAGCGAGTGCATCACCGACGCCCAGGGCTACTACAACTCCTGGAGCGGCTACAACGACGAGCTGGTGTGGGGCGCGATCTGGCTGCACCGGGCCACCGGTGAGGCGTCCTACCTGACCAAGGCCGAGTCGTACTACGACAACCTGGGCACCGAGCCGCAGTCCACCACCAGGTCCTACAAGTGGACGATCGCCTGGGACGACAAGTCCTACGGCGCCTACGTGCTGCTGCACAAGCTGACCGGCAAGCAGCGCTATCTCGACGACGCCAACCGGTGGCTGGACTACTGGACGGTCGGGGTCAACGGGCAGCGGATACGCTACTCGCCCGGCGGGCAGGCCGTACTCGACCGGTGGGGATCGCTGCGCTACGCGGCCAACACCTCCTTCGCCGCGCTGGTGCACGCTGACTCGATCGCCGACGCCACCCGTAAGACGAGATATCACGACTTCGCCAAGCGGCAGATCGACTACGCGCTCGGCGACAACCCCCGCAACTCCTCCTACGTGATCGGCTTCGGCGCCAACCCGCCGAAGAACCCGCACCACCGCACCGCGCACGGCTCCTGGACCGACCAGATCACCAACCCGGCCGAGACCCGGCACACCCTGTACGGCGCGCTCGTCGGCGGCCCGCCCGACCCCGACGACAAGTACACCGACAAGCGCGACGACTACGTGATGAACGAGGTCGCCACCGACTACAACGCCGGCTTCACCAGCGCGCTGGCCCGGCTGTACAAGGAGTACGGCGGGACCCCGGCGGCGAACTTCCCCGTCAGGGAGACCCCGGACGGGCCGGAGATCTTCATCGAGGCCGGGGTGAACGCCTCCGGGAACAACTTCACCGAGATCAAGGCGATCGTCCGCAACCAGTCCGCCTGGCCGGCCCGGAACCTGACCGACGGCTCCTTCCGCTACTACTTCACCCTCGACGGCGACACCACCGCGAGCCAGGTCACGGTCTCCTCGGCCTACAACCAGTGCTCGCCCCCGACCGGCCCGACCCTGCTGTCGGGCAAGACCTACTACGTCACGGTCGACTGCTCCAACACCTCGATCTCCCCCGCCGGGCAGTCGCAGCACCGGCGCGAGGTGCAGTTCCGCATCGCCAGCACAGGGACCTGGGACCCGTCCAACGACTGGTCGTACAAGGGCGTGGCCACCACGCCGGGCGCGACCCCGGTGCGGGTGGACAACATCACCGTCTACTCCGGGAGCACGAAGATCTGGGGCAACCCGCCCGGTGACGAGCCGCCGCCCGAGGACGACGAGATCGCGCCCTCCAGGCCCGGCAAGCCCGCCGTGTCCGCGGTCACCGGCAGCTCGGCCAGGCTCACCTGGACGGCCTCGACCGACAACGTCGGGGTGAGCGGCTACGACGTCTACCGCGGCGCCACGAAGGTGGGGACGGCCTCCGGGACCTCCTACGACCTGACCGGCCTGAGCCCCTCGACGGCGTACAGCGTGCACGTGGTGGCCAGGGACGCGGCCGGCAACTCCTCGGAGGCCTCCGAGAGCACGTCCTTCACCACGACCGACGCCCCGGCGGGCGGCTGCACCGCCGCCTACCGGATCGCCAACTCCTGGCAGGGCGCCTTCCAGGCCGAGGTCACCGTGAAGAACGAGAGCGCGGCGGCCATCAGGGGATGGACCGTGACCTGGCGCTTCCCCGACGGCCAGACGATCAGCCAGCTGTGGAACGGCGCGCACACCCAGACGGGCGCGGAGGTGTCCGTCAAGAACGTGGCCTGGAACGGGGCGCTCGCCCCGAACGCGACGGCCTCGTTCGGGTTCACCGCGAGCCAGAACGGCGCCAACGGCGTGCCCACGCCGATCGGCTGCACCGCGAACTGACCCTTACCGATCACCAGCGGCGCGGGCCGGCACCGGCCCTTCCCCCCGCCCGCGGCGCGAGCCGATCGCCCACATCGGCCGCGCCGCGGGCCGACCCCGAACCCCGGCCGGGCGTGGCCGGACCCCTACGCCCGGCCGGCCACCTTCCCCACAGAGGCTCCCAGAGGTAGGTCATGCGAACACGACTCACCATCGCGGCGCTCGCCGCGGCCCTCGTCTCGGTCTTCGCCGCGGCGCCTCCCGCCCACGCCGACACCGGCATCCACGTGAGCGGCGCGGAGATCGTCGAGGCCGACGGCACACCGCTCATCCTGCGCGGCACCTCCCACGCGCACACCTGGTACACCTCCCAGACGGGCTCCTTCGCCGGGATCAAGTCCCTGGGCGCCAACGCCGTGCGCGTGGTGCTCAGCGGCGGCCGGTGGACCCCCAACAACGCCGCCGACGTGGCGAACGTCGTCTCCCTGTGCAAACAGAACAAGCTCATCTGCGTGCTGGAGAACCACGACACCACCGGGTACGGCGAGCAGGCCGGCGCCTACACCCTCGACCAGGCCGTGAACTACTGGGTCAGCGTGAAGAGCGCGCTGGAGGGCCAGGAGGACTACGTCATCATCAACATCGGCAACGAGCCGATCGGCAACAACGCCGTCACCCCGGGCTGGACCGAGGTCACCTCCAACGCGGTCAAGCGCATGCGCGAGGCCGGGTTCGACCACGCGCTCATGGTCGACGCCCCCAACTGGGGCCAGGACTGGCGCTTCACCATGCGTGACAACGCCAAAACCGTCTTCGCCGCCGACCCGGACCGCAACACGATCTTCTCGATCCACATGTACGGCGTGTTCGACACCGCGGCCGAGGTCACCGACTATCTCCAGGCGTTCGAGACCGCCGGCCTCCCGCTGGTCGTCGGCGAGTTCGGGCACAACCACTCCGACGGCGACCCCGACGAGGACACGATCATGTCCCAGGCTCAGGCTCGGGGCCTGGGCTACTTCGGCTGGTCCTGGAGCGGCAACGGCGGCGGCGTCGAGTATCTCGACCAGGTCACCAACTTCAACGTCAACGCGCTGACCTCCTGGGGCCAGCGCCTGTTCAACGGCCCCGACGGCATCGCGCAGACCGCCGTCGAGGCGAAGATCTACGGCGGGGGCGGCACCCCCGACACGCAGAAGCCCACCAGGCCCGGCAAGCCCGCCGTGTCGGCGATCACCTCGACCGGGGCCACCCTGACCTGGACCGCCTCCACCGACGACCGCGGCGTCAGCGGCTACGACGTCTACCGGGGCACCACCAAGCTGGGCTCCTCGGCCACCGGCTCCCTCGCCCTGACCGGCCTCACTCCCGAGACCGCCTACACCGTGCACGTCGTGGCCCGCGACGCCGCCGGGAACGTCTCCGACGCCTCCGAGAGCACGTCGTTCACGACCACCTCGACCCCGCCGAGCGGCTGCACCGCCACCTACAGGCTCGTCAACTCCTGGCAGGGCGGCTTCCAGGGCGAGGTCACCGTCAAGTGCACCTCCGCGGTGACCTCGTGGAAGACCACGCTGACCTACCCCGCCGGGGTGCGGGTCACCCAGAACTGGAGCTCGACCCTGAGCGTCTCCGGCAACGCCTACACCTTCTCCAACGCCGCCTGGAACGGTTCCGTCCCGGCCGGCGGCTCGACCACCTTCGGCTTCATCGGCTCCTGGAACGGCACCGGCACCCCGCCGGCTCCGGTCATCTCCTGACCCTTCCCACAAGGGGGTACGGCCGCCGCGCCGTACCCCCTCCCCCAGACCCGTCTCCGAAACTTTCGCCCAATCTCCTGAAGTTTCAGGCACAGATCAGGCACAGAACAGATCAGGCACAGAACAGATCAGGCACAGAGAGGAACCCCATGTCCGCCATCCGCAGAGCGATCCTGGCCGGGACGCTCGCCGCCCTTCCCGTGGTTGCGGCCGTCCTGCCCGCCACACCGGCCCACGCCTCCGACACCCTGCGCGCGCACGCCGAGGCGCGCGGCAAGTTCATCGGCACCGCCGTGGCGACCTCGCCCCTGGCCAACGAGAGCGCCTACCGCACCATCGCGGCCTCGGAGTTCAACCAGATCACCGCCGAGAACGCGATGAAGTGGGACGCCACCGAGCCCAGCCAGAACCAGTTCAACTTCAGCGGGGCCGACCAGATCATGGCCTTCGCCGAGGCGAACGGCCAGCAGGTGCACGGGCACACGCTGGTCTGGCACAGCCAGACGCCGAGCTGGGTGCAGAACCTCGGCGCCGACGCCATGCGCTCGGCGATGCAGAACCACATCGCCAGGGTCGCCGGGCGCTACGCGAGCAACCCCGTCCTGAAGTCCTGGGACGTGGTGAACGAGGTCTTCGAGGAGAACGGCAGCCTGCGCAACTCGTTCTGGTACCAGAGGCTGGGCGACAGCTACATCGCCGACGCCTTCCGCGCCGCCCGCGCGGCCGACCCGGACGCCAAGCTCTGCATCAACGACTACAACGTCGAGGGCGTCAACGCCAAGAGCACCGCGATGTACAACCTGGTCAGGTCGCTGCGCGCGCAGAACGTGCCGGTCGACTGCGTGGGCATGCAGAGCCACCTGGCGATCCAGTACGGCTTCCCGAACATCCAGGAGAACATGCAGCGCTTCGCCGATCTCGGCGTGGAGGTCAGGGTCACCGAGCTCGACGTCCGGATGCAGACCCCCAGGAACACCACCAAGGACGCCACGCAGGCCACCTACTACTCCAACGTGGTCAAGGCCTGCCTGGCGGTGAGCCGATGCTCCGGCGTCACGATCTGGGGCTTCACCGACAGGCACTCCTGGGTGCCCGACACCTTCCCCGGTGAGGGCGCGGCCCTGATCTACGACGAGAACTACGGCAAGAAGCCGTCGTACACGGCGGTGCACGACGCCCTGGCGGGCGGCGCACCGGACGACACCACCCCGCCGTCCACGCCCGGCAGGCCGGCCGCCTCCGCCGTCACCGCCACCGGGGCCACCCTGACCTGGACCGCCTCCACCGACAACCGCGCCGTCACCGGCTACGACGTCTACCGGGGCACCACCAGGCTGGCATCCTCGGCCACCAACTCCGTCGCCCTGACCGGCCTGACCCCGGAGACTGCCTACACCGTCCACGTCGTCGCCCGCGACGCCGCCGGCAACACCTCCGCGAACTCCGAGACCACCACCTTCACCACCCCGGCGGGACCCGGCGGGACCGGCTGCACCGCCACCTACAGGCTCGTCAACTCCTGGCAGGGCGGCTTCCAGGGCGAAGTCACCGTCAAGTGCGCCAGCGCCGTCACCTCCTGGCGGACCACCCTCACCTATCCCTCGGGAGTGAACATCACCCAGAACTGGAGCTCGACCATGTCGGCCTCGGGCAACGCCTTCACCTTCTCCAACGCCCCCTGGAACGGCACCGTCCCGGCCGGCGGCTCGACCACCTTCGGCTTCATCGGCTCCTGGAACGGCACCGGCACCCCGCCTTCCCCGGCCATCTCCTAGAGCTTCGCGGGGCCTCGCAGAGGCTTTCGGCACGCCGGGGGTGGCGGGTCACCGTACCCGTCACCCCCGGCCCGCGCTCGACAAGGGTGGTTAGCAGATGCTAACTTCCTCTCCATGGCCCATCCCTTCCTCGTGAGCGAGAGCGACCCGCCGTCCAAGCGGTGCATCCTGACCGAGGCGCTGCGGCTGTTCGTCGAGCACGGCGTGGACGGCACGACCGTGCGCGACATCGCCCGGGCCAGCGGATACACCAATCCAGCCCTGTTCAAGTTCTTCGCCTCCAAGGAGCAGCTGGCCCTGCACCTGTTCGGCAGGTGCTACGGGCGCCTGTACGACCGGGCGGCGCTGGCCTGCGCGCCGGGGCGCCCCTTCGGCGAGAGGCTCGGATCGCTGCTGGACGCCTTCGCCACGCTGCTGGACGGCGAGCCCGAGGTGTTCCTCTACGTACAGGACAACCTCCGGGTCTACTGGCCGCGGCTGTCCCCCGCCGAACGGCGGGACTCCCTCATCGAGCTGCTGCGCGCCCTGCTCCGCGACGGAGTGGCGGAGGGCGAGGTCACCACCGCCGTCCCGGTCGACCTGATGGTCGCCGCGCTCTCCGGCACCGTCGCACAGTACGCCCGGATGCGGCATTTCGGGGAACTCTCCTCAGAGGAGGTGCGCGCCGGACTGAACCCCCTGATCACCCGCATGATCGCCGCACGGGAACCATGACCGGCGGCTGACGCCCACGGCCCCCGCGGGGGCCTTTTTCCGCACCGTGGAGTTAGCAAGTGCTAACCATCTTGACTCACAACAGTGTTCGCATCAGCGGAGGAGTCACATGAGACTGCTCATCCTGGGAGCCGGAGGCTTCATCGGGCGCACCGCCGTACGGGAGGCCGTCTCGGCCGGGTGGGAGGTGACCGGCCTCGTCCGCGGCGCCGAGGCCGCCCGGCGGGTGACGGAGGCGGGCGGGACGCCCCACCTGTCCACCGCGGACGACCCCGGGACGTGGGCGGAGACCGCCCGGGGGGCGACGGCCGTCGTCGACCTCGTCCAGCCCCGGCTGCCCGGCCGGATGACCCTGCGCGCGGCCCGGCGGGTCAGCTCCGCCCGGCAGGGGACGACCTCCGGGGTCCTGCGGGCGCTCGGCTCCCTGCCCGCGCACGAGCGGCCGCTGCTGGTCTCGGTCAGCGGCGTCGACGACCTGGACCCGGGCGCGGGCCGTACGGTGTCCCACGCCTCCCCGCTGCGCACCGTGCCCGCCGGGTTCGCCCACAT
Source organism: Paraplanobispora siamensis (assembly GCF_016863175.1). Lineage (GTDB taxonomy): Bacteria > Actinomycetota > Actinomycetes > Streptosporangiales > Streptosporangiaceae > Planobispora > Planobispora siamensis. The sequence goes on along the minus strand of NZ_BOOJ01000018.1, from coordinate 35,324 downwards.
CGGCCTGCCCGTCAGGCGCCTGATCGAGCAGTCGGGGCTGCCGGCCGTCCACGTCTGCCTGGGGAACATGGTCTACGGTCCGGGCAAGGGTTTCGGCGACGTGATCGTGCCCGGCCTGGCCCGGCGGCGGGTGCCGGTCCCCGGCTCCGGGAACAACCGGCTCCCACTCATCCACGTCGAGGACGCCGCACGCGCCCTGATCCACGTGGCCGGGCTCGACGGCGTGGCGGGGCGGAGCTTCGTGGCCGCCGACGGCACCGCCACGACGCTGCGCGAACTGCTGGAGGAGACCGCCCGGCTGCTCGGCGCCCCCGCCCCGCGCACGCTGCCCCGCTGGGCGGCCGCGCAGCTGGTCGGCCGGATCGCGCTGGAGACGCTGACGCTGGACGCCGCCGCCGACGTCTCGGCGCTGACCGCGACCGGCTTCACCCTGCGCCATCCGTCGATCCGCGAAGGACTGCCCGCGACCCTGAAGGAGATCACCCGATGACGCTCTCCCCCCATGCGAAGGAGACGGCCCGATGACGCTCTCCCCTCCCGGCGGGACGTCCCGCGCCCTGGACGCCGCGCGCTTCGTCCGGCCCCTTACGTTCGTCATCCTGCTGGCCCTGCTGGCCCCGGTCGTCCTGCTGGCGAACGTCGGCCTGCCGTTCAGCGCGGCGGGCGTCAAGGAGGTCTCGGGTGGCGTCGGCATCCTCGATCTGGAGCCGCGCGAGTCCGCCGAGGGCGTGTACCGGGCCCTGGCCGCCTACGGCGAGGAGGGCCGGGAGCGCTATCTGACGCTGCTGGCCACTCTCGACCTGCTCTTCCCGCCGCTGCTGGCCCTGACCTGCGCTCTGGCGGCGGCGCTGGGCGCGGGCCGGGTGCGGTGGTGGATCTGGCCGGTTCCGGTGGCGGCGCTGGTGGCCGACTACACGGAGAACGTCGTCCTGGTGATCTTGCTGACCCGCTATCCCGGACCCGGCCCGGCGGCGTGGCTGCCCGCGCTGACCACCGTGAAGACCGCGGCCGCCGTGGCGGAGGTGGTGCTCGCCGTGGCCGGCCTGGTGTACGCGGCCGTCAGAGTCTCCGGAAGGTCCGGAAGAGGCTTCAGAAGGCGGAGCGCAGACCCTTCTCGTCCAGGGCGGTGACCAGCCAGCGGGAGATGCGGGCGTGGCCTTCCAGCGTGGGGTGCACGCCGTCCGGCAGGATCATCGTCCTGCTCCAGTGGCGGCCGAGCGGGTCGAGGAAGGTCGTGCCCGTCTCCTCGGCGGCGCGCGCGACGGAGTCCCTGACCTGGTAGGCCCAGCGGGGGACGGCCCCCATCCACAGCGGGCCGATCACCACGACCGCGGTGTCGGGCCAGCGCCGCCGGACCAGGTCGAGCAGCCGGACGGTGGCCCGGTGGACCTGGCCGGCCGTGGGACGGCGGTCGTTGTGGCCGCCGGAGACGATCAGCAGGTCGGGGGCCGGGCGCCAGGCGAGCTCTTGACGGAAGGAGTCCTCGAAGGTCCGGCCCACCCGGCCGGGGGTGGCGAAGCCGGTGCCGGCCGCTCCGGCGGTGATGAGCTGCCAGTCCAGCGCGCGGGCGGTCTGCGCGGCGTAACTCTGCCAGCGCGCCACCGGTCCCGAGCCGACGGTGAAGCTGTCCCCGATGATCATCACGACCGGCGCCCGGGCCGTGGACCGGATGACCGGCAGGTCCGCGGACCGATCGACCGGCAGAGCCGCGGCGTCATGGGAACACCCTGAAATAAGGCAGCAAATCACCATAAAAACGGCTATCGCGGATAACCGAGGTCGTTTCTCAACAGGCCCGCGCATGACACCCCGGACGAATCTGAACCGCCGACATGAACGACGATCTCCCGGGAGCGCGCGGCCGGACCGGCGCCTGCCTCCCCCCGGAGCGGCGCCCCTCGGCCATCCCGGGAGACCCTCGTGAACAGGACCGAGTGTAACCGGGTGCAAGCCACCGGCTCCGGAAAATCACGGAATGGAAAATCTTCTCTGCGAGCCGACCGGAATATCACCCTATAAGGACTAAAAACCATTCGGCGGGCTCCAGAAACGCCGATTTATTTCCCAGAGAACGGCAACCCGGGTGGGTATCTAGCCGTCAACAGTGTGACTCCACCCCCCGGACAGGAGAGACGCATGACCTACGCGTACGGCCTGCCATCCGACCCCCGTCCCTACTCCGGCCGCCACGACCGCGCGACCCGGCGCCCGCAGCCCGGAAGCGCCCTCGGCCTCGCGGCGCTCGCCACGGGCGCGACCGCTCTCCTGTCCGGCTTCCTGCCCCTCGCCTCCTGGACCGCCGCCCTGCTCCCGATCATCTCCGCCGCCCTCGGCTTCGCCGCCCTGGGCAGGACGCACCGCGCGCGACCGCGGGACGGGGGCTCCGGCTGGCGCGGCCTCATCCTGGAGCTCGCCGCCGGCGCCATGGTGATCTGGCTCGCGGTCGTCCTCCTCACCGTCCTCGTCGTCCTCGTGACCTCCGGCGGTCACGTGGCGGGCGGGGACGGGCCGGGAGTCCGCGAGCGGATCGGCGGCGCCGGGCCGGTCCTGAGCTGCCTGCTCGATCGGGAGGGTCAGCTGACGTGCGAGGACGGGGCGGTCCAGGTGTTGCAGTAACCCGGCCTGGCGTACTTCCAGCCGTGGTTGAGCCAGGCGGCGAAGTTCTGCCCGTTGCCGTGGTCGCGCCTGCCCAGCCCGTTCTGGTCGTCGCCGCGCCGATAGTCCTGCTCCAGTACGGCCTGCCAGCGGGCGGCGGTGACGCCGAGCGGCACCCGCACGGTCCGGATGAACGCCCCGGAGAAGCACTGCGCCTGCAGCTCCGACCGGCGTGAGTGCGCGTCCCGGGCCGACTTGGAGCGGTCGGAGACCTCCCACCACCAGGCGCCGCCGATGCCGGCCATGGACTGCACGTGGTGGCCGTACTCATGGGCGAGCACCGCCAGATAGGGCACGTGGTTCTGGGCCGGGTCGGCGTTGCCGCTCTGCTCGATCACGTGGGACAGGCCGATGTACATGCCCCGGTTGGACGGGCAGTAGTAGGCGGCGGCCCCGGCCGCCGGGTAGGTGCCGCAGGGCCCGCGGCCCGGACGCGCCCAGAAGACCCGGCGGGGCTGCTGGAAGACCGCCCCCGCCTGGGAGAACTTGGCGGACCAGGCCCGGTCCAGGCAGCCGGTCACCGCGTTGAGATAGGTCAGCATGTCACGCTGCTGCGTCGAGGGCCGGGGGGCCCGGCAGCTGGTGGGGCGCATCATGCCGGTGCCGTACAGCGGGTTGCGCTTGAGCCGGGCGCCGGTCTGGGACCGGTTCATGTACCGCAGGTCCACCTGCATGGCGCCGTTGGAGGTCAGCGCGATCTCGGAGCCGCCCTGCGTGCCGAGGTCCAGCCGCTGCGGCGGCCGGTAGGACGGCGGGATGACCTCGGTGCCGTCGGTGGGGACGGGCTCGGCCGTCTGGGTGGCCACCGGCCCCGAGCCGGGCCCGGCCGGAGACTGCGCCTCGTCACCGCCCGTGAGCGCGGCCACCACCACGACAACGGCGAAAGTCGTCGCGAGGACGCCGAAAACACCGAAGGCCAGGGGGCTCGGCCCGCGTGGGCGCATGCGACCGCCTCTCCAAAGACAGGATCATCGGGCGGCAATCTAGCGGATGTAACCCTTTGTCAGTTCATCGGCGGAAAAATCAGACCGGGGGTGTCCATCACCCGTCTGCCGTTCTCGATAGGCTCCCGACCCATGGCGGGATCTTTCTTGCATCGGGCGGCCGGGAGCCTTGCCGCCGCGGTCGCCCTCGGGCTGACTCTGAGCGCCTCCCCCGCGCTCGCGGCGGGTACGGCGAACCCCTCGTCGGCCGCGTCCGGCACGGTGGAGGCCTCCTCGGCCGCGGCGAACGCGGTGAAGAGCCACCAGGTCGAGCTCCAGCTGCGACAGGACGGCGTTCTCCACGTCAAGGAGACCGTGACCTTCGAGGGCAGCCCGCCGACCCGCGAGCTGATCGGCCGCACTCGCTACGACGACGCCAACGACCGGCTCTACCCGATCAGCGGGCTCAAGGGCGACGCCACCCTGAACGGTGACGAGATCACCCTGAAGGGCTCGGGCACCGCGACGTTCGAGTACGACGTCAGGGGCGCGGTGACCCCGCTGGCCGACATCCAGGAGCTGCGCTGGTACGCCGTGGGCGGCTGGACGGTCCCGGTGGAGCAGGCCACCGTGAAGGTGACCGGCCCGGCCCAGCTGCAGAACCTGTCCTGCTTCGCGGGCGTGCTGACCTCCGCGGTCGGCTGCACCGTGGCCTCCCCCGACCACAACGGCACCACCGCCGACTTCGAGCAGCAGGGCCTGGGCCCGGGCGAGGTGCTCACCGTCGTCGTCGGCTACCCCCGGGGCGCCACCACCGGCGGGCCCGTCCTGGAGCGCCGCTTCGAGCTGGCCAACGCCTTCACCCTCAACACCGTCACCGGCGGAGCGCTGGTCGGCCTGCTGGTCCTGCTGCTCGGCGGCATCGGCCTGCTGTACTGGACCCGCGGGCGCGACGCCCGGGTGGTCGACCACGAGTCGGGCGCCCTGACCCCGATCGAGAACGGTCACTTCGCCCCGCCGGACGGCGTGCGCCCCGGCCAGATCGGCACGCTCATGGACGAGCAGGCCGACGTGATCGACGTGACGGCCACGATCGTGGACCTGGCCGTGCGCGGCTATCTCCGCATCGACGAGCAGCCCCGCCAGACCTACGACACCCCCGACTGGATGCTGGTGCGCCTGCCCAGCGCCCCGGTCACCTCGCTGCTGCCGTACGAGCGCGCCCTCTACGAAGCGATCTTCGACGGCCGTGACGCCGTCCTGCTCTCCCAGCTGCACGGGTCGTTCGGCGCCAAGCTCGGCAAGGTCCGCGACGCCCTGTACCGGGACGTGGTCACCCAGGGCTGGTTCGCCCGCCGCCCCGACAGCGTCCGCACCCGCTGGACGACCCTGGGCGTGGTGCTCACCTTCGCCGGAGTCCTCGGCACGGTGGCGCTGGCCTGGTTCACCACGTACGGTCTGCTCGGCCTGGCCGTGATCATCGCCGGAGCGGCCCTGGCGGCCGGCGGCCAGTACATGCCCGCCAAGACGGCCAAGGGCTCCGGAGCCCTGGCGCACACCCTGGGCTTCCGCCGCTATCTCACCGAGGGCGACATCGACGGCACCGTCCCCGAGGCCCAGCGGGTCGAGCTGTTCTCCCGCTATCTCCCCTACGCCGTGATCTTCGACAGCGTCGACCGCTGGGCCCGCGTGGTCTCCTCCGTCACCGGCAACGGCCGGCAGGCCGACAACCTGTACTGGTACCACGGCCCGGCCGAGTGGGACCTGTCCAAGTTCGCCGACTCGATGCGCACCTTCACCATGACCACTTCAGGAGCCATCTCCGCCACCCGCCAGTTCCGGTCCCTCTGAAGCCGGGAGCGGGCACGGAAGTGGGTTGACCGGGAAAGCGCGACGCCAGGCTCCCGATTCCGTCGAGGTTCCCGGCGTCGCTTTCATGTCCCGGTCAGCCGGCGGAGCCGGAGGGTTCCCGGCGCAGGCGGATCTCGCCGACGGGGTGGCCGCCGCCGTACAGGGTGCCGGTGGCCAGGGCGTCGAGCTCGGGGGCGTCGAGGTCCAGGGCGCGCAGGGCGGCGACGGTGACGGGGACGCGGGCGCGCTGGCCGCCGTCCTCGATCTTGACCGTGCCCGCGCGGCCGTCCTCGAAGGCGAAGGCGTCGAACGCCTCGGCTCCGGCCTTGAGCATCAGGCCGGGGATCGCGCGCATCAGCCGGGCCTCGGGGCGGACGGTGCCGGAGGTCCACTCGGGGTGGGCGCGGAAGGCGTCGGCGACGCGGCGCTCGGGGGTGCCGGGCTCGGCCAGGACGAGCGCGCGGAAGGCGCGGGCCACGCCCAGCATGGAGACGAAGAACAGCGGGGCGCCGCAGCCGTCCACACCGGTGGCGGCGACCCGCTCACCGGTCAGCTCCTCGACCGTGGCGCGGATCGCCCGCTGCAGCGGGTGCGCCGGGTCCAGATAGGTCTCCAGCGGCCAGTCGTTGGCCGCGCACGTGGCGAGCATCGCCGCGTGCTTGCCCGAGCAGTTCATGTAGATCCGGGCCTTGTCGCCGCCCGAGCGCAGGACCTCCTCGCGCGCCTCGGCGTTCTCGGGCAGGTCCTCCGGACAGCGCAGCGCGCTCTCGTCCAGCCCGGCCTCCTTGAGGATCGTGCGGGCGCCGTCCACGTGGAAGGACTCCCCGGCGTGGCTCGCGCACGCCAGCGCGAGCAGTTCCCCTTCGAGGGCGAGCCCCGCGCGCACCATGCCGAGCGCCTGCAGGGGCTTCATCGACGACCGGGGCGAGACCAGCGCGTCCACCGCGCCGTGCGCCCGGGCGAAGGAACCGTCCGCCTTCACCGCCAGCATTCGTGCCCGGTGCGTGGACTCCACGAATCCGGAACGGACTACTTCGACAACCAACGACCCAGTAGACACCTTTGTCTCCTTTCGCGCAGAGTCTACGGAGCCCCGGAAACACGGGATGATGGTGGGATGCGTGCGGTCGTTCAGCGGGTGAGTTCCGCGTCGGTGGTGGTGGACGGTGCGACGGTCGGGGCGATCGACGAGCCGGGACTGCTCGTGCTCGTCGGCGTGACGCACAACGACACCCCCGCCGAGGCGGCCAAGCTGGCCGCCAAGCTCTGGGGCCTGCGGATCCTGCACGGCGAGAAGTCGTGCTCCGACGTCGGCGCCCCGCTGCTGGTGATCAGCCAGTTCACCCTGTACGGCGACGCCCGCAAGGGCCGGCGCCCCACCTGGCAGGCGGCGGCCCCCGGCCCGGTCGCCGAGCCGCTGGTCGAGGCGGTCTGCGCGGAGCTGCGCGCGCTCGGCGCGCACGTGGAGACCGGCGTCTTCGGCGCCGACATGAAGGTCTCCCTGACCAACGACGGCCCCATCACCCTGATCCTGGAGATCTGACGCCCGCGCCGGCCCGGTGTTTCAGGTGTAGATCTCCTGCGGGGTGACGAGATGCAACCGGGGCAGGGTCGCCGCATAGTCCCGAAGCCGGGCGCTGAATCCGTTGCGGGAGAAAACATATTTCTCCCGGGCTCCGGTGACGCCGGGGACCGTACGGAGCACATGCTGCCGGCATATCTCCTCCCATGCCAGGAAGCATGATGATCAAGCTGAGGAAGGACCGGGTCATTGAGACACGCGGCGGCCGGCGCGTTGGTCCGTAGCTGAGACCTGGCAGGCTCGACGAACCCGTGGTGGAAACGCAGGAACCGATCGCTGATCGCGTATGCCGTCTTCTTGGTGCGTGGCGGCGCCGTGACGGGCCGCAACCGTTCGACCAGCCCCAGACATTCGAGCACGCCCAGGATTTTGGTGATGTTCGCTGGAGTCGGCCCCGTGCGCTCGAAGACCTCTGTCAGCAGACGCTCAGAGAGCGGGCGGTCATCGGTGAACCGCTCCAGGTAGTAGGGGACCCCACCGCAGATCGAATAGGCGCGGACCCGGTCCTCGGCGGAGCAGCCGGGGTGGAAGAGTGCCGCCTCCTTCGCCAGGAAGGGTTCCGGCCTCAGCCGGCCGGTTCGCCGGCCGTAGAGCCGCCCGGCCAGCACCTCGTCTTCAAAGAACGCGAGCTCGCTGCCGGCCAGCACCAGAACCAGTGGGAGATTCCGGCCTGTCGTACGCCACCATCGGCTGAGAGCCGTCTCCAGCTCGGCCGACTGTGCGGCCAGCAGCTCGTTCTTCCGGACACGGCGAGTTCACCGGTGAAGTCCCGCAACTGTTGCGGAGCGACCGTATCCGTCGCCTCGAAGTAGAACGAACGCATCCCTGCAGCAAGGTGGGCGAGCAACTCGGTCTTGCCGACACGCCGTCGCCCGTAGACGACCAGTAGCTCCGCACTGCTTCCCGACAGGCGTCACCCGAGCATCGCCAGCTCGTCCGTCCGATTGAGAAACTCCACAGGAAAACCCTACGCGGGATTTTCCTGTGGAGTTTCATTTCTCAAACGAACAGCGGGCCGGTTTCCTCAGCGGATGCGGCGGCGCAGGGCGGGGTCGATCTGGACGTTGCGGCCGGCGTCCGGCGGGACGATGACCTCCTGGGCCGCCGCCACCCCGTCGGCCTGGAGCGGGGCGTCCACCGGCACGGTCCGTTTGACCACGGCCAGGGCGATCGGGCCGAGCTCGTGGTGGCGGGCGGCGCTGCCGACGAAGCCGATCTCGTCCTTGCCGTCGGTCACCGGGGCGCCGCGCCGGGGCAGCCGGTCGGCGCTGCCGTCCAGGTGCAGGAAGACCAGGCGGCGCGGCGGGTGGCCGAGGTTGTGCACCCGGGCCACCGTCTCCTGGCCCCTGTAGCATCCCTTGCTCAGGTGGACGGCGGCGCCGATCCAGCCGACCTCGTGCGGGATGGTCTTGTGGTCGGTCTCGAAGCCCAGGCGGGGGGCGTGGTCCTCGATCCGCAGCGCCTCGTAGGCCCACAGCCCGGCCGGGCGCAGGCCCAGGTGCCCGGGGAGCAGGTCACGGGGGAGGAGGACGTCGTCCCCGACGAGGACCGCCCCGTCCGGCGGGGTGACCCGGGTGCCGTCGATCACGCTGACCACCGCGTAGGCGTCCGTCACGTCGGCGACCTCGACCCGGAGCATGAAGCGCATCTTGTCCAGGAAGGCCACCAGCTCGCCCCCGGTGCCCGGCTCGACGTGCGCCCAGACGGCCTCGCCGTCGTCGACGAGCGTCAGGTGGTGCTCGACCCTGCCTTGGGCGTCCAGCAGCAGGGTCTGGGTGGCCTGCCCGGGCGGCAGGTCCTTGAGCTTCTGCGAGCTCAGGTCGTTGAGCCAGCTCAGCCGGTCGGGCCCGGAGATCCTCACGACCTCGCGGTTGCTCCTGTCGACCATCGCCTCGCCGGCCAGCAGCGCACGCTGCTCGGCGAACGGGTCGCCGTAGTGTCCGGCGACGTCGGAGTCGGGAGCGTCGGCGGCGACCGCACCGGGGGTGTCCAGCAGAGGGCTTCGCATGATTCCAAGCCTATGCCGTCCCGGACACGTGCCCGGGACCGGCCGGGGCGGTTCAGCGGCAGTCGCGGCAGCGACCGAAGACCGTCAGGTGGTGCACGTCGGTGGCGAAGCCGAGTTCCCGCTCGAGGCCGTCCACCAGGGTCTGCACCAGCTCGGGCCGGACCTCGCTGATCTCCCCGCAGCCGCGGCAGACCAGGTGCACGTGGTCGGCGTCGGCCGCCAGGTGGTAGGTGGGGGCGCCGTGACCGAGGTGGTTGTGGGCGACCATGCCGAGCTCTTCCAGAAGCTCGAGGGTCCGGTAGACGGTCGAGATGTTCACTCCGCGGGCGGTCTCCCGTACCCGGGTGCAGATCTCCTCGGGAGTGGCGTGCTCCAGCGCCTTGACCGCCTCCAGCACCAGCTGCCGCTGCGGAGTGACCCGATAGCCGCGCGCCCGCAGCTCCTCATGCCACGACGTCTCGGTCATGTGCAGAGTCTAAGTGCTGCCGGGGGCCGGACCGCCGATCATCGGCGATCCGGTCCTCACGGACTCAGGCCCGTCATGCGACCCGCGCGGGCCCGTCAGGCGGCCCGTACGGCCTCCCCGTCGCGGCGGCCGTAGTAGGCGGCCCGCATCAGCTCCTGCATGTCGTCCAGCATCGGCATGCGCGGGTTGGCCGGGGCGCACTGGTCCTCGTAGGCGTTGATCGCCTGCTGCGGCAGCGCGTCCAGGAACGCCCGCTCCTCGACACCGATCTCCTTGAACGACCGCTCGATCCCCACCGCGTCGCGCAGGCGCTCCACCGCCGCCGCCAGGGACTCGACGCCTTCGTCGGCGGTCCCGGCCGGCAGGCCGAGCGTGCGGGCGATCTCCTGGAAGCGTTCCGGGGCGCGGTAGTCCTCGTACTTCGGCCAGCCGGACAGCTTCGCCGGCACGATGCCGTTGTAGCGGATCACATGCGGCAGCAGGAGCGCGTTGGTGCGTCCGTGCGCCACGTGGAAGGTGGCGCCCAGCGTGTGCGACATCGCGTGCACGATGCCGAGGAAGGCGTTGCCGAAGGCCATGCCCGCGATCGTGCCGGCGTTGTGCATCTTCTCCCTGGCCTCGGGGTCGGCGGCGCCCCGCGTCACCGCCCGCTCCAGATAGGAGAAGATCAGCTTGATCGCCTGCAGGGCCAGCCCGTCGGTGAAGTCGTTGGCGTAGACCGACACGTACGACTCGATGGCGTGGGTCAGCGCGTCGAAGCCGCTGTCGGCGGTGACCACGCGGGGCAGCTCGGCCGCGAGCACCGGGTCCACGATCGCCACGCTCGGGGTGAGCGCGTAGTCGGCCAGCGGGTACTTCTTTCCGGTGGCCGAGTCGGTGATGACGGCGAACGGGGTCACCTCCGCGCCGGTGCCCGAGGTGGTCGGCACGCACACCAGGCGGGCCCGCTCCCCCAGCGTCGGGAACCGGAAGGCGCGCTTGCGGATGTCGAAGAACTTCTCCTTCATGTCCGCGAAGACGACCTCCGGGTGCTCGTAGCGCAGCCACATCACCTTCGCCGCGTCCATCGCCGACCCGCCGCCCAGCGCGACGATGGTGTCGGGCTGGAAGGCGCGCATCAGCTCGGCTCCCCGGTCCACCGTGACGACGCTCGGCTCCGGCTCGACGTCGTCGATGATCTGCAGGGCGACCCGCTCGGCGCGGCGCTGCAGGACGTCGATGATCCGGTCCACATAGCCCAGCCGGGTCATGACGGGGTCGGTGACGACGGTGACGCGGTGGACGTCCGGCATGTCGGCGAGATAGCGGATCGCGTTCGGCTCGAAGTAGATCTTCGCCGGGACTTTGAACCACTGCATGTTGTTGTTGCGCCGCCCGACTCTCTTGATGTTGATCAGATTGACGGCGGAGACGTTGTCGGAGACCGAGTTGCGTCCGTAGCTGCCGCATCCCAGGGTCAGCGAGGGCAGGAAGGCGTTGTACATGTCGCCGATGCCGCCCTGTGAGGCCGGGGCGTTCCAGATCACCCGGACCGCCTTCACCCGCCTGCCGTACTCCTCGGCGAGCCCGGCGTCCTCGGTGTGGATGACCGCGCTGTGCCCGAGCCCGTGGAACTCCACCATCCGCTCGGCGTGGGTCAGCCCCTCCTCCCGCGAGGCCGCGCGCAGGACGGCCAGGACGGGGCAGAGCTTCTCCCTGGTCAGCGGCTCGGCCGGGCCGACCCCCTCCACCGGGACGAGGATGACGGAGGTGTCCCCGGGTACGGCGAACCCGGCACGCTCGGCGATCCACACCGGGGAGCGGCCGACCACGTCGGGGTTGAGTTTCGCTCCCGAGCACCCCTCCCCGTGGGCCGTCACCCCGAAGACGAACTCCTCCAGCATCTTCTTCTCGGCCGGAGTGGCCACATAGGCGTGCAACCGCCGGAACTCGGCCAGCGCGGCGTCGTAGACCTCGTCGTCGATGATGACCGCCTGCTCGGAGGCGCAGATCATGCCGTTGTCGAAGGTCTTGGAGAGCACGATGTCGTGTACGGCGCGGCGCAGTTTCGCACTGCGCTCGATGTAGGCCGGGACGTTGCCCGCGCCGACGCCCAGGGCCGGCTTGCCCGCCGAGTAGGCCGCCCTGACCATCCCGTTCCCGCCGGTGGCGAGGATGGTGGAGACACCGTCGTGGTGCATGAGCGCGCCGGTCGCCGCCAGCGACGGCTCCTCGACCCACTGCACGCAGTGCTCCGGGGCGCCGGCCTCGACGGCCGCGTCGCGGACGGTCCGCGCCGCCTCGACGCTGCACCTCTGCGCCGAGGGGTGGAAGGCGAACACGATGGGGTTGCGGGTCTTCAGGGCCAGCAGCGCCTTGAAGACGGTCGTCGAGGTGGGGTTGGTGACCGGGGTGACGCCGCAGACGACGCCGACCGGATCGGCGATCTCCACGATCCCGTTGATCTCGTCCCGGGAGATGACCCCGACCGTCTTGAGGTCGGCCATGCTGTGCGTGATGTGCTCGCAGGCGAAGATGTTCTTGACCGCCTTGTCCTCGAACACCCCGCGGCCCGTCTCCTCGACCGCCAGGGCGGCCAGCTCGGCGTGCCGGCCCAGAGCTGCCACGGAGGCCTTCTTGACGATGTGGTCGACCTGCTCCTGGGTGAAGGAGTCGTACTCGGCCAGGGCCTTGAGCGCGTTGCCCACCAGGGCGTCGATCGCGGTCCGGACGTCGGCGGGCGGGGCGGCTCCCCCGTGGGAGTCGGTCATTTCGTATCACCTCGTGTGGTGTGGCGGGCCTCTCACCTCCACTGTCGGGGAGAGGCCCGCCCCGGGTCTGCCGCGCAAAGACCCGGGCGGGCGGGACCAAGGTCATCTCTTGGGAGGCCGTTCCGGAAGGGGCCTCGAAGGGCGCGGCCGCGAAGAGACGACCCGGCCGGGACTCAGCCGGCGAGCGGTTCGCGAGGGGTCTCGTCATCCTGGGCGGTCCGGCTCTGCGCGGAGAGCCGGACCAGGTCCCGGTAGCGGCGGTCGCGGGTGGACTCCCAGTCCCGGCCGATCCGGTCCAGCCGCGCCTTCAGCCGGTCGACGAGCTCTGCGACCGCCGCGTGGGCGGTCTCCCTCTCGGCGTGCGCGCGGATCAGGTTCCCGTTGACGTCGAGGACGGCCTGGGCGCTGGTGAGCTGGCCCGAACCGAGGTTCACCGGAGCGTTGATCTTGACTCGGGTGAACAGGATGGGTTCGCCGCAGTACCGGCCGAGAGCGACGATCCTCTCCTGGACCCGTTCGACCGCGGAGCGGGGCACCCGGCCCCGGGTGAGCACCTGGACGTCCTGCGCGGTCAGTGCGACGTGCGCCGCCTTCGCCATTTCGGTCACTCCCTATCTCTGGTCGGGGCTCCAGCCTTTCGCTCCCGCCCCGGCCCCGACAGGGACCTTCGTCCCGCCCGCGCGTGCCGTACGGCCCCGCCTGCCCTCCCGCCGGGGAGTGCCTCCCCACCTGCGCGGATCCGCTTGGAGAATATTTACTTGCCCCGCCGGAGACGGTCGCATAACGTACGGATCACGCAGAAAGGAGGTGGTCCAGACAATGGTTGATCATTATTGGGCTAGCGAGGTGGCTGTCCGCTAGGACGCCCCGGCTCCGGACTCGGTTCGGACGTCTGGCGGCGTTCGGCGAATCCACGACAATCACCGGAACCCCGGGCTGCCGGAGGGCGGGAATCCCCCGCCTTTGGTCCATCCGGCCCTTCCGCCCCGAGCGGGAGGAGACAGCCCGGGGTTCTTCTTTTCCCAGAACCGCTACGGGCTTCCCCGTACCTCTGCGGCTTCTCCCGCGGGCCTCTACGGCTTCGGCCTTAATGCTCGCCGCGGGCCGGGACGCCGAGCGCGGCGCAGGCCTCCCGGTACAGACGCACCACTTCCCTGCGGACCTGGGCGCGCTCGGTCAGGGTGGCGCCCCACGGCACGCGGACCGCGACGTCCCGCCCGTCCACCGTCGCGACGAACTCGATCGCCTCGGCGTCCACATCCGACGTCCTCGCCGCGACGGCCTCGGGCTGCCCGCCGAGGGCCTTGACGATCAGCAGCGCGTCGTCGGCGTGGTCGTCGTTCATGTGCCGCTTGATGGCCTCGACGACGTCAGGGGTGAAAGGGATGCTCATGCCCGGCATCGTAGCCGCGAACGGCCGCCCGGCACGGCCCGCCGTACGACGCGCGGCCCAGGCGATGTCAGGGGCGCCCAGGCGCTGCCGGGAACGCTCAGGTGATGCCGGGGACGCTCAGGTGATGCCGGGGACGAAGTCGCCCACCCGCTTGAGCTCGGCCGAGATGTGGGACTGGAGGGGCTGTCCCATCGCGGCCATGTCGTAGGCCCACATCAGGTTGCCGTTGACCAGGCCGTACAGGCGGTGCCCGCCGGAGTACTCCTTGGCGGTGGCGGTGCGGGCGACCACGTCGGTGTGCAGCTCGATCTTGTGGAAGACCACCTCGCCGACGTAGATCTCCACGATGCCCGTCGGGTGGGACAGGCACACCTCCAGCTGGCGCTCGGGCAGCTGACGCCAGAAGCCGGTCTCGGTGCCCAGCGGGCGGACCCGGTTGCCCGCCTCGTCCAGCAGCCAGGTGCGGCTGGTGTAGGTCAGGAACGGCTTGCCGTTGTGTCCGAAGACGATCTCCTGACCGAAGTTGAAGCTCTCGATCGTCGGGTATCCGCCCACCCCGGCGCCCTCCCACCGGCCCACGAGGAAGGCGATCGGCTCAAGGTCGGGATGCAGCTCAGGAACGTCCATGAACCCAAAGGGTATCCAAGGCGCCGGGCCCCGCCGCCCGGCTCGCGCCGGTGACGCGGACCCGAATAGTCTTCAGTCATGGCACGATCATTGGTGATCAAGGTGACCGCCGGGGCGGACGCCCCGGAGCGCTGCAACCAGGCGTTCACGGTCGCGGCGGCGGCACTGGCGAGCGGGGTCCCCGTCTCCCTCTGGCTGACCGGTGAGTCGTCGTGGTTCGCCCTGCCCGGCCGGGCCAAGGAGTTCAGCCTGCCGCACGCCGCCCAGCTGGGCGACCTGCTCGACGCGGTGCTGGCGGGCGGGCGGGTGACCCTGTGCACGCAGTGCGCGGCCCGCCGGGAGATCACGGTGGACGACGTGATCGAGGGCGTCCGCATCGCCGGAGCGCCGACGTTCGTCGAGGAGATCCTCGGCGAGGGCGTCCAGGCGCTCGTCTACTGAGCGCTCGTCTGCTGACGTCTCCCACCCGGGACCTGACGTCTCCCGCCGGGGACTGAAACCTCCTGCCCGGAAGCTGAAGCCTCCCGCCCGGAAACGGGCCCGCCCGCCGGTGACCGCCCGGCGGGCGCCGGCCCGCAGGCCGACGCCCGCAGGCGCCGTCCTACGGGCGGGGCACGACCGCGGCCAGCCGCTCCTCACGCAGCCGGGTGAACCAGGTGTCGTCGATCGGCGGGAGCTGCGTGCCCGTCGCCCACGTCAGCAGCAGGTCGGCCAGGCCGGGGTTGCGGGCCAGGGCCGGGCCGTGCAGGTAGGTCCCGACGACCTTCCCGGCGTAGCACCCCTCCGTGCCGTCGCCGTTGCCGGTGCCCACGACCGTGCGCGACAGCGGGCGCACTCCGGGGCCCAGCCGGGTGACGCCCATGTGGTTCTCGAAGCCGGTCAGGGTCGGCACGCCCAGCGCCGGGTCCACCTCGGCGACCAGCTCGCCGACGGCGCGGCCGGCGCCGCGTCCGCTGGCGATGTCGAGCAGCCCGATGCCGTCCACCGGCTGCCCCTCCTCACCGCCGAAGGTGCTGCCCATGATCTGGTAGCCCGCGCAGACCGCCAGCACCGCGGCGCCCCGGGCGACGGCCCGCTGCAGGCCGCCGTCGCGGCGCAGCCGTTCGGAGGCCAGGATCTGCGGCCGGTCCTCACCGCCGCCGATCAGGTAGATGTCGCCGTTCTCGGGCACCGGGTCGGCCGAGCGGACGTGCACGGTCTCCACCGGGATGCCCCTGCGCTCGGCGCGCTGCTCCAGCACCAGGACGTTGCCCTGGTCGCCGTAGGTGCTCAGCAGGTCGGGATAAATCCAGACAAGGCGCAGGACGCTGTCAGACGGCACGACCGAACTCCGATCGGATCTGCTGGAAGGCGGTGTAGTTGGCGATCACGTCGATCTTGCCGGGCGGCTGGATCGAGAACGCCTGGCCGAAGGAGTCGGCCAGCTGGAACGGCACGGAGGCCACCTCCAGCCGGAGCGCGAGGTCCAGCCGGCGCTCACCGGTCACATAGACCGGCCGGCCGCGCAGCACCCGGTAGTCGACGTCCCACAGCCAGGAGGTGTCGCGCCCGTCGGGACCCTGGGCGTTCACCGAGAGGATCACCGGCAGGGAGGGGTCGAGCACGTCGAAGGCCTCCAGCCAGCCCGCCGGGTTCTTGGCCAGCAGCAGGCGGGCGTAGCGGCCCTCGCGCTCCACGGTGGTGTAGCGCCCGGCGACCGACCTGACCTCGCGCAGCCGGGGCAGCGCCCGCTCGGCCGGCACGCCGAACACCTCGGCGGTGGCCAGGGCGATCACCGCGTTGGCCCGGTTGGCCCGGCCGGGCAGCTGGATGTCGAGCGTCCAGCGCCGTCCCTGCGGGTCGATCGCGGCATCGCCGTCGAGGATCCAGGACGGCTGGGGCCGCCGGAAGGAGCACTCGCGGCAGGCCCACTCGTTCTCGTCCTGGCTGCTCTGGCCGACGACTCCGGAGACGTGCCCGCCGGGCGGGACGTAGTCCAGTCCCTTGCGGTCGAGCGGGCCGCCGCACTCGGGGCAGCACCAGGAGTCCTCCTTCCAGGGCTGCCCGGCGGAGACCCAGGTCACCCGGGCGGCGGTCGAGGCGCCCCAGGTCACCAGCGGGTCGTCCGCGTTGGCGATCACGTGGAGGTTCCGGCCCGCGAGCGCGCGCCGCCACTTCTGGGCCAGCAGCCAGATCTCGGCGGCACGGTCCATCTGGTCGCGGCTGAGGTTCATCAGGACGACCACCCCCGCGCCGGTGGTCTCGATGACCTCGGGGAGGTACTTCTCGTCGACCTCCAGCACGCCGTACGGGGCGTCCTTGGCCGAGGAGAGCGCGGACACGTGACCGGCAGGCATGTTGGCGCCGAAGGCGTTGGTGGCGACGTCGCCGAGCTCCTGCAGCGCGGAGGTGATCAGCCGGGTCGTGGTGGTCTTGCCGTTGGTCGCGCTCACCAGCGCGAGCCTGCGGTTCTGCGCGAGCTGGCGGAGCAGGTCGGGCTCCAGGGCCAGGCCGACCCGGCCGCCGATCACCGACCCGTCACCGCGTCCGGTGGCCCGGGAGAGCGTCGCGGCCGTCCGGCCGAGCGCACTGGCGAGCTGCGCCCGCAGCGGTAGCTGACTCATGCGCCGATCCTAGCCGGGCCGGTACGGCGGACGCCTACACCCACGCATTCGTGACATAACAGATTCAGCCCGTCACCCTGCGGATCCGGAGCCGGGAGCCCTCACTCGGTGAAGGCCAGCTCCGCGCTCTCCTGCGACTCGGTGTCGAACGGCAGGACGAAGCGGTTCGGCCAGGACAGCACGCCCTCCAGCCACCCCGCCCCCATCGTCTGGGCCACGTGCCGCAGCCGCTCGGACGGGTCGACCCCGATCGTGACCATGAGGATGTCCCTTTCCACTTCCGAATGATCGTCGTCGCCCAGCAGGACCCGCCAGGCCAGGGCCCGGTTGAGCTCCACCTCCATGGACAGGGGGTGGTGCCGCAGTGCCCTGGCGCGGTGGCCGAGCAGCTCGGCGCCGCTCGCCGGACGGCTGAACAGCTCGTACTCCATGGCCGGCGCGGGAGCGTGCGGGTCGGGCGCCGGGTGCCCGTAGGGGAACAGCCGCTCCACCTCGTGCAGCCACTGCACCTGCGGGATCACCCACGCGGTCCCCGGCCGCTCGCCGGGCGTGCGCTCGGGCCCCAGCAGCCGGGTGGCGGCCGCGGCGACCCGCTCGGTCAGCTCGGCCGGGTCGGCGACGGTACGCAGCGACCAGGCCCGCCGGGCGACGGCGCGCTCCACGGCGGTGGCCAGCAGGCACTCGCGCCGCCGCGCGGGAAGCTCCGCCCACAGCTCCGACACCACCCGGGGGGCGCCCGGCAGCGGCCGGTCGACGCAGAACGCCAGCACCAGCGCGTCGGTCCAGATGCGCAGCCACGCCCACTCGGGGGCCTCGGCCAGCAGGTCGGCCTCGCGCAGCTCGACCAGCGTGCACGCCCGCCCGGTCCGGCACTCCTGGCCGCACGCCGTCGAGCGGCGCCCGCAGATGGGCGGGGTCTGCCCGGGGACCGCGCGCTCGCGGTCCTCTCCCAGCGGCACCTGGACGCGGACCGGCCGGTCCATCCCGTCGGCGAAGACCGCCGCCGTCCCCGGCCGCAACGAGACGACCTGCCGGGACTGCTCCTCGCTGAGGTTCATCGCGGCGCCGACCAGCCGGCGGTCGTCCTCGGCGGGCAGCCGGTGCACGACCTTCAGCGCGGTGTTCTTCACCACGTCGGGGACCAGCTTGGTGGGGATCTGCTCGGCCACCACGATGCCCTCGCCGTACGCGCGGATCTCGGCCAGCATCCCGGCCAGCAGCTCGACGGCGTGCGTGCTGGCCCGGCCCGCGCCCCGGTCGCGCAGCAGCCGGTGCGCCTCCTCGATCACGATCACGTGCCGGAGCCCGGACGTCTTGGCGGTCCTGGCCCGCATCCGGAGGTGCTCCACGATCCGGATGATCAGCGTGCCCATCAGGAACGCCTTGTCCTCGTCGTTGGCCACGTCCTCGATGGCCAGGACCACGTTGCGCTGGAGCAGGTCGCCGATGTCGGCGGGGTGGCCGCCCTCGAAGAACCGCCCGGCCGAGCCGATCCGGAGCGAGCGCAGCCGCAGCGAGATGAAGCCCTCGACGTCCGCCTGGACCTCCCGGCCGTAGCCGATCTCCCTGATCACGTCCATCGCGTGCCGCTGGAGCTGCTCCAGGGTCGGTACGGCGGGCCGTACCGCCGCCCCCGGGGCCGCGCCGCCGGTGACGACGTCCCAGCCGTTGGCCTCGTACACCCGCTGCAGGGCCAGCGACATGATCTGCGGGAACGGCTCCTCGGCGTCGAAGGCCGCCATGAACAGCGCCCGGACCATGTCGATGTGGGCCTGGACCGGATAGCCGGGCTCGGGGGCCAGCGGGTTGACGCTGAAGGGCACGTTGTCGGGGTCCGAGGGGTTGATCACGGTCACCGGGGCGAGGTGCTCGACGCGGCCGCCCATCGCGGCGTACTCGGACTTGGCCGGTTCGATGGCCAGCCACGGGATGCCCGCGACGGTGAGCTGTTCCAGCAGGTGGCGGACCGTCTGCGACTTGCCGGACCCGGTCGAGCCGGTGACGAACGCGTGCCGGTTCAGGGTCGCCAGGGGGACCGCGAACGACCCGACCGCGCGGTCCTGGCCGTCCATGATCGCCCCGAGGTCGAGGACCGGCTCGCCGGGCGTCCCGCCGGCCTCGCTGGTCACGTCGAAGAAGCCCGCGTCGAGCACCCGCACGCCGGGCACCTCCCGGCGCGGCAGCCCGGCCAGTGCGGCCAGCGCCCCGGCGGTGGCCGCGAAGGGCGTGGCGGCGCCGTCGGCCGGATCCTGCATGGCCGCCGAGAGCGCCTCCCCGAGGGGGAGCATCGGGCCGGACAGCGCGCTGCGCAGGCGGTAGGGGTGGTGGCTCATCTCCACCGAGCCGACCAGCACCGGGGCGATCTGCCGCAGTTCCTCGGGCCCGGCGGCCCCGGCCAGCACCCGCACGTTCCACAGCCCGGCCTCGCGGAAGGCGTCGAGCTCCTGCATGCGCCGCTCGGCCCGCTCGACGTCGTAGCGGGACCGCTCGGAGGCGTCGCCGTACTGCCGCAGCACGTTGAGCTGGGTCCGCAGGTGTGAGACCTCGGCGTCCAGCAGGTCGGTCGGCTCGGCCACCACCAGCCAGGCGAACGGCCGGGACATCAGTGTGACGAGGGTGGACTCGAACAGGGTCGGCCGCCGCACCTCGTCGGGGTCCGGCTCGCGCCGGCCGTCCAGCGGCGGCGCCTGCCGTCCGGGGCAGCTCGCCCAGACCAGGTCGGAGAGGTCACGTAGCCACTCGTCGCCGATCTCCACGCCCCGGGCCCCGCCGGGGAACAGCAGCGGCTCGGGGCCGCCCGGCGCCGGCTCGGACTCGAAGTCGGCGGCCCGGCGCGGGGGGCGCGGCGGGGTCAGCGGCCCGGCGTTGGTGATCAGTTCCAGTGGCGCGCCGGATCCCCGGGAGAGCCATCCGATCACGAAGGGACGGTCGCGCTGGGCCGCCGAGAGCGCGGCCGGCAGGACGGTGACGAAGTCCCACTCGGCCGATGAGCTGCGTGACGGCGCCGTGATCGCCTGAATGCGGTACCAGGGACCGGTCAGGCCGTACGGAAGACGGGACACGATCTGCTGCATTGGGTTCTCCACCCTGGGGAACCGGCTCCGGGCCGGAGGGTTGACGCTTCACCGATCCGCCCACCCGGACCGGGTGAGACTTCGTGACACGACTACCGTCGAACTTCTTCCATGGACCGCACCTCCGCATTGACCATGCCATTACCCCATCCGGACGATTCGTTGGCGTGTGCGCCCGGTCACTGGCGCCTGCGCCAGTCGAGCCGGGGCGGCGGGGGGCCCAGATTGGGCGGGGCCGCCTCGAAAGGGGTGGGTTCGCGTGGCTGCTCCTCCGCCTCCGGCTCCCGGATGATCTCCAGCGTCGCCTCCCGGATCTCGTCGAACTCCCCCAGCGTGGTCTTGGGGAAGGTCAGGATCGCCGGGTTGGCGTCGGCGAGCCGTACCCGGCGGCCGTCGGCGGTGGCGTCGGTGACGATCACCGAGGTGGTGGGGAGCTGCTGGAGCTGGTGCGGCTCGACGAGGAACTCCCGGGAACGGTGCAGGACCCGCTCGGTCTCCCCCATGGCCTTGCTCGCCCGGCGGCCCCATTCGGTGGACTCGGTGATGTCCTCTCTCAGGTCGGCGTGGCCGACGTCGCGCTCCTCGTCGTCGCCCGCCCGGCCGATCGTGGAGGTGTAACCGCCGTCGAGGCCGGCGCCCGCGGCGCTGACCGTCTCGGTGAGCTGGGCGAGCTCCAGCCGGTGCTCGGTGCCGACGTGCTCGCTGGCCACCCGGGCGTCCTCGGCGTTGCCCAGCCGCATGAACGTCACCGCCGCGTGCCCCCGGCCCAGCCGCTCCCGCACGGTCGGGGTGAGGGAGCGGTAGGTCAGCACCAGCCCGGTCCTGGAGGTCTCGCAGGCGTCCATCAGCCGGTCGAGCACGTCGCCGCGGAGCTTGTCCGCCCCCGCGACGATGATCGTGTGGTACCACGGCCGCTCCGAGGTGGGCGACTGGCGCAGGATGTGGGTGAGGGCGGTGGCCACGTAGGTGCCCAGGACGCGGTTGCCGAAGACCCCCGCCTGGCGGTCCATGGACACCACCCGCAGGCGCGCGGGCGGGAGCCGTACGGCCTCCGAGCCGAGCGTCTCCAGCTTGCGCAGCTGCGACTCCAGCGCCCAGGCGCGCTCGATCACCACCCGGTCGCTGACCCCGCGGCCGAACAGCGTGCCGATCCGCTCCAGCTGGGTCGCGGTGATCAGCCCGTAGCGCAGGTCGTCCCGGGGGTCGCCCACCTGGGCCAGGGCCCGCAGCGCGGCGGTCACCTGGTTGATCGTGGCGTTCTCGCCCAGGACCTCCAGGACCCGCTCCAGGATCGCGTTGTCGAAGGACAGGTCGCGGGTCGTGCGGTGCTCCTCGCTGACGCTCACCACGTGGGCGAGCACGTCGGCGAAGGCCTCGGGCGCCAGGGTCGCCCCGAGGTCGAGCCTGGGCAGGTCCACCGGGAGCACCCAGACCAGCGGCTCGTCGCCGCCCCGGCGGGCCAGCTCGATCAGGTCCTTGGCGACCGCGCCCTCGGACAGGTCGAGCACGGTCAGGTGGCCGCCGCTGTAGAGGCGGGTCGCGCCCAGCAGGGTGATGAGCGCCGACCACCCGGGCAGCGTGCCGCCGGCCACGTCGATGCGGTCGATCTCGTCGGGCACGGCCACGGCGTACCAGGTGATCTGGCGGTCGTACCGCTCCTTGCGCTCTGCCCACTCGCGATAGCGGGCGGCGTGCTCCTCCTGGGCCCGGTGGTGCTCCCTGTCACGTTCCTTCCGCAGCCGCTCCCCGGCCGCCCTGCGCTCCTCGATCCGGTGGCGGACCGCCCGGTCCCCCTGGAGGATCGCGTAGGTGCAGAAACCGGCGATGCCGAGCGCGACGACCAGCCCGACCGAGGCGAACGCCCAGCTCATCCACCCCGTGACGGCGATGCCGAGGATGATCAGGCCCAGCAGGACCATGAACCCGCGCACGACCTTGACCGGGCGGTTCAGCAGGTCCTCGTTGAGCCGCTCGCGGCGCATCCACTCGGGGTCGATCTCGGGGATCGGGTCCTCGGCGGGGGACGGACGTCTGGGGGCGGGGCCCGGATCAGGGTGCAGCAGGGCATATTGCCAGCCCAGGTAGATCCGGTCCGCCTGGAGCTGCGCATGCTCGGGATGCACGTCCGTCACGGAACCTCCGCCATAGGGCTCTCGTCCGCCTCCGTGACAGCGTAAAAGCTGCACCACCTATTAGGGCAGCGTTCCCGGCAATCCACTGTATTTTCCCCGGGCTCACCATGACTTATGGGATGGATGGGTCAGATGATATTGAGATCAGCCATTAACATGCATTCTCATGACGTCTCCCCCCGGCGGCGGTACCAGACGGCGGCGCGCGGTCGCGGTGCCCCTCACCGCTCTGGTGATCGCCACCGTCCTGGGGATCACCGCCGCCTTCGGCGGCTTCGCGGAGGCGGCCAAGAGGCCTCCGTCGCGGCTGGGTCCGGGAGCCGTCGTCGACCAGAAGCTGTTCACCACCAAGTTCGTGACGGCGCGGACCGTTTTCCAGCCCGACGTGTACGGCGGCGACGGCAAGAACTTCGTGGAGATCGAGCTCGAGGTCACCAACAAGGGCGACAAGACCGAGAGCGTGGGGACTCCCGGCTACGGCGGCAAACAGGGCCTGCTGTACGGCAGGTCCATCCTGAAGGTGACCCCGGAGATCAAGAGCGAGCTCGGGCCGATCGCGATGATCCCCGACGAGGGCGTGGTCAGCCGTCAGCTGCATCCGGGCATGACCTCCACCGTCGTGATCAGATACGAGCTGGCCGAGGGCCAGGAGGCGCCGCCGAGCCTCCAGCTCGACGTCGGCACGTTCGACCCCGACTGGGAGAGTTTCACCGGCGCCGAATTCGGCCTGACCCTGGAAACGGACGGCGACGGCGAGAAGGCGCCGCCGAAGGTCGAGGCGCAGGTCGTCCTGCCGGTCCAGCGCGGGGGCACGGGCGGATGAGCACCGTGACCCCCGCCAGGCGGAAGGGAGCGCGCCGGTGAGCACCATAACCCCCGCCAGGCCCGAGACGGCCGCCCGGCGTCGCGGGTCCGGCTCCTCCCCGAGCCGGTTGCGCCGGGTGGGTGCCGCGCTCGCCGGGCTCGCCCTGGCCGCCGCCGCGGTGGCCCTGCAGTCGGCGGCCGAGAAGCGCGAGGACCGCGGCGCCCCGCTGACGTGGACCGGCGGGGTGGGCGAGGAGGTCGCCTCCTCGCGGTTCACCGTGAAGGTGAAGGCGGTGCACGGCGCCAAGAGCATCGAGATCGCGCAGCTGTCCGGAGAGCCGGAGAAGGCCACCACCTCGGGGATCTTCGTGGTCGTCGAGCTGGCGGCGACCTCCCCGCGCGACCCGCAGAGGTTCGGCCCTCCCGTGCTGCTGAGCGGGGACGGCAAGCGCTACACGGCCACCGAGAAGGTGAAGCCCTCATTGACCATCACCGAGCCCTACATCCAGCCGGGCTGGTGGGTCGACGGCGTGGCGGTCTTCGACGTCCCGGCCTCGGCCCTGGAGGGCGCCCGGATCGTGGTGGGCCTGCCGGTCGAGATCGTCGGCGAGGTCTACCCGCCGGAGGTGGAGATCGACCTGGGCCTGGACGAGGCGGCCGCGCGGCGTCTGGTCTCCGGTGCGAAGGACGTCTACCAGCTCGGGAGCAAGAAGTGACCGCGACGCCGCCTCCCGAGGGGGAGGGCCCCCGCGACTGGTTCGCTCCCCGCCAGGACCGGCCGGTGACGCCCGAGGAGCCTCCGGCGCCCGGCCTGTGGGACACGCCTCCGGCCCAGCCGCCGCTCCAGGAGCAGCCGCCCGCGCGTCACGGCGCCCGCCCGCCACAGCGGCACGCCGCCCCCCAGCACGCGGCTCCCCAGCACGCAGGTCCTCAGCACGCCGCCCCCCAGCACACGGCCTCCCAGCACACGGCCTCCCAGCACGCGGCTCCTCAGCACGCAGGTCCTCAGCACGCCGTGCCCCAGCACACGGCTCCCCAGCCCGCGCCCCCTCAGCACGCCGCCCCTCAGCACGCGGCTCCCCCGCCCGTGACCCCCCACGAGCGGGATTTCCGATACGCCGCCCCGCAGGAGTCCCGGCACGCCGTTCCCCAAGAGCCTCGGCACGCGGCCCCGGAGCAGGATGTACGGCACGCCGTTCCCCAGGAACCCCGGCACGCGGCCCCCCAGGAGGAGCCCTACCGGGGCGCGCCCTGGCCCGACACCGGCACCTGGCCGCTGCCGCCCGGGACTCCCGAGCCCGAAGCGCCCCACCGGGCCGCCGCCCCCGCCCCTCCGCAGGCACACCACCGGGCCGCGCCCCCTGCCGCCCCCGCCCCTCCGCAGGCACACCAGACCGGGGTCTTCGCACCCCCGCAGGGCCCTCACCCGACCGCGCCCCCCGCTCCCCCCGTGCCTGCGCAGACGGCCCACCCCGGAGCCTTCGCTCCCCCGCGGACTCCTCGCCCGGCCGCCCCGCCGTCCCCGCCGCCGCCTCCCGCGCCCGCTCAGCCGGAGAGTCTGCCGTGGCTCCGCCCGCGGCAGACCTTCCCCGACCAGCAGGTCTGGCCGCCGCCGCCCCGGCCCGCCGACGACGGGCCGGGCACCTCGACCCAGCCCTTCCCCTCGATCCCCTCGCCGTTGCCGCCCGGCTTCGCCGCCGGCACCGCCCCGGCGTTCCAGCCCGCCGGCACGGCCGCACCGCCGTCAGAGGACGGATCCGAGGCCGGGACTCCGGCGGAACCGGAGGAGGCCTCCCCGGCCGCCGCCCCCGCGCCGCGCCGCCGTACGGCACTGCGGATCGCCGGGACGGTCGTCGCCGTGGCGCTGGCCGCCGGGGTCCCCACCCTGGACGACTACCTCTTCTACCGGCTCCGTTATCCCGTCGAGCAGGTCCATGTCGTGGCCGCGGGCGCCACGGTGAAGCACAAGCACGTGGCATGGCAGGTCAAGGTCGAGCCCAAGGACAGCGTCGACGGCCAGGCCGCCAAGCCGGGCCGCAAGTGGCTGCAGATCACCGTGGTCAGGACCTCCCTGGACCAGCAGGGGGTGCTCCGCCGGGCGGATCCCACCATCAAGGTCGTGCATCCCGACGGCCGGAACTGGCAGGCGCTGGTCAGCGACCACAACCTCCCCCTAGAGGCCGGGGAGCACAAGATCGGTACCCCGTACCGGTACAACGTGGTCGCCGTGGTCCCCGCGGCCGTGGCCGGCGAGGTCGAGGTCCAGATCATCCCCTCCACGGCCGAGCTGCCGATCGAGGAAGTGGACGTCGCCGATCTGTTCAAGCCCGACCCGCAGCAGAAGGAGCAGGAGCCCCAGGACCAGGTGCTGCTGTTCAGGCGGTGAGTCCCCGGCCCGCCTCGCGGGTGCCGCCGTTCAGGAGCCGGACGCCTCGCCCTCCTCGTCCGGCTCCCCCGACTCGCGGCTGCGGGTGGACGCGATGTCGAACGTGGCCGCCAGCAGGCAGACCGTCAGCGTCGCCACGATCAGGTTCCGCACGAAGTCCACGGGGTGGCCGAACAGCAGCCAGAAGTGCGGGAAGTCGGTGCCGACCAACGTCCGGAACGCACGGTCGGCGTACTCCATCCCCACGTGGAGCGCGACATAGCACAGGCAGAACGTCCCGAACAGCGCCCACCCTCCCCGGGTGAGGAGCCGGAAGGCGTTGACGGGCGGCACCCAGCGCTCCCGGAGACCGGTCGTCGTCGTGGTCACGGTCACGGTCGAGCGGGTCAGGGAGTGCGTGCGGTCGTCCATGCGGTCGGCCACGCCCTCCAGGCGGGTCCCCCGCACGACCGCCCGCGTGTCCTCGGCGAAGGCGCCGTAGACGAGCGCGGCGACCGTCAGCCAGGTCAGCGGCTCGATCAGCGCGTCCACCACGAGGGGCCAGACCGTCGAGACGCCGTCCCAGAACGGCTTCCAGACCGGGATCGTCTTCTCGGCCGACTCGATCCAGCCCTCGAACGTGGCCACGACGGCCCGGTCCTTCAGCCACTCCGAGCGCGCCGAGGTGAGGGTGAAGATCGCGTTGATGCCGTAGAAGGCGAAGGCCAGCTCGAAGAAGGCGGCGAGCATGCCGCTCGCCCTGCCCTTGCCGTTGGTGTGCCACCAGGCGAACAGCGTCCTGAGCGCGTAGGCCGCCACCGCGATCGCCACCGAGATCCACACCTCCATCCCGGTGAGCAGCGTCCCGAAGTCGTCCCTGGCGGCCCCGGCCAGGATCCCGTGCTCGGCGATCTGCTTGATGTTGTCGAGCGCGACGAGTTCCCTGGCGTCCTCCACGTGGAAGCTCCAGGCGAGATAGATCGTGGCGAAGATCAGCGTGGCCCGGTTGAGCGCGCCGAACAGGCTCTCGTCCGCCTCCTCCCCGGTCCTGCGCACCCGGATCTCCCGGAGCGCGCCGCGTACGGAGTGCAGCATGCCGACCATGACCACGAGCTCGTTCAGCACGATCAGCGTGTACAGGAGCATCACGACGATGAGCCGCACCTGCCGGTAGTCGCCGTGGGCCACCTCCGTGGCCGCCCACATCAGCGCCCAGCGGATCGTACGGCCCGCCGAGAACCACAGGACCAGCGACAGGCCGCAGGAGGCGAAGATCCTCAGCGCGTGCGCCGGAAGCCCGTACGCCGAGAACGCCCGGGTGCGGGGCGGCGACGCCGGCGGAGGCGGCGAGGGGGGCGAGGGGGGCGACATAGTAGACGTTCCGGACACCCGATGAATCGTAGCGATCCCGTCCCCCGGTCACAGCTCAACGGAGGGTTCCCGCGGCGTCGAAAACGCGTGAACGCGAAAAGGACCGGCACCCTCCGGAGTGGCCGGTCCTTCTCAGCCGGACGGCTCAGAGAGCCGCGGACAGCTGGGTGACCTCGCCCAGATGGGCCTGGGCGGGGATGTCCTTGGTGACGCCGCCGCCCGCGATGATGCGGACGGTCCAGTCACCGGGGGCGGCGAAGAAGCGGAAGACGCCCTCGTCGGAGACGACGACCTCCCCGGTGAACTCACCGGCGTGGTCGAGCAGGCGGGCGTAGGCGGTGCCCGGGGCACCGGTCACGACGCCCTGGATCACGGCCTGGGTGGACAGGTCGACCCCGGCGGGCAGGGCGACGGTCTGCTCGGGCGCGGCGCACCCCTGGGGAACAGTCATCAGCGGGCCTCTCCCAGTTCGATCGGCACGCCCACGAGCGAGCCGTACTCGGTCCACGAACCGTCGTAGTTCTTGACGTTGGGCTGCTCGAGCAGCTCGTGCAGCACGAACCAGCTGTGCGCCGAGCGCTCGCCGATGCGGCAGTAGGCGATGGTGTCCTTGCCGAAGTCGACGCCCTCACCGGCGTAGAGCGACTGCAGCTCCTCGTTGGACTTGAAGGTGCCGTCGTCGTTGGCAGCCTTCGACCAGGGGATGTTGCGGGCGGTGGGCACGTGGCCGCCGCGCTGGGCCTGCTCCTGCGGGAGGTGGGCCGGGGCGAGCAGCTTGCCGGTGAACTCGTCGGGCGAGCGCACGTCGACCAGGTTGAGCTTGCCGATCGCGGCCACGACGTCGTCGCGGAAGGCGCGGATCGACAGGTCCTGGTCCTTGGCCACGTAGTCGGTGGCCGGGCGCTCCGGGACCTCGGTGACCAGCTGGCGGGAGTCGAGCTCCCACTTCTTGCGGCCGCCGTCGAGGAGCTTGACGTTCTCGTGGCCGTAGAGCTTGAAGTACCAGTAGGCGTAGGCGGCGAACCAGTTGTTGTTGCCGCCGTACAGGACCACGGTGTCGTCGTTGGCGATGCCCCGGGCGGACAGCAGGGCGGAGAAGCCCTCGCGGTCCACGAAGTCGCGGCGGACCGGGTCCTGGAGGTCCGTCCTCCAGTCGATCCTCACGGCGCCACGGATGTGGCCCTTGTCGTAGGCGCTGGTGTCCTCGTCGACCTCGACGAGCACGACGCCAGGGGTGTCGAGGTTGGCCTCGACCCAGTCGGCATCCACCAGGACGGCGGAGCGGCTCATGGGATTCCTCCGGGGTTATCTTGCGGCGGGCAGTAGACGGCGAATGATCAGGTACATCTCGCAGCCGAGGCAGAAGCCGAACGCGGCGTTGAGGAAGGCGGCGAACAGGGCCGCGGCGGTGGCCCCGAGGGCCAGTGGCGTGATCTGTGTTGCGTATCCGACCAGGCCCACCAGGGCGAAGGCGAGCCCGACCAGCTGCGCGAAGCGCGGCGGCCCGGCGTCCTCCAGTTCCCCGGGGGGACTCTTCACTATCCCTTTGAAGATCATCCCGTACGGCGAGGCACCGGCGGCGCCCAGCGCGAACACCACGGCCTGGGCCGCCAGCAGCCACGGGCTGTCCAGGATGAGGACGAGCGCGAGGACGACACTGGTGAGGATCGCGGCGAAGCGCAGAGCGCGGGGATCAACCTGCATCACTAGATGCTCCCGAAGGGTCGTGCAGATCGGTGCGGCACGGGGCCGCTTGAGATCGCCCTTTCAGGAAGCGCGACAGAGCGCGGTGGCCACGCGGCAGAAGTCAACCGCGCGCCGCTTCGTGAGCAGCTCTGTCGTGGGACGCATGCGGACGACATTACCCCGGCGTTCCGCTATCTGTCACATCCATGTCCAGTTCTTGAGACAGGCCCGTCCGGTGCACGATATGGTGCCCGGTTCACCCCTCGACGGCCGCGCCCAGGGCCGCGATCACGTCGGCCTTGCGCGGCTGTCCCGAGGCGCGCTTCACGACCCGCCCGGACCGGTCGAGGACGAGCACCGTCGGGGTGCGCAGGATGTTCAGGGAACGGACGAGTTCGAGCCGGGACTCGGCGTCGATCTCCACGTGCGCGACGCCGGGCACCATGTCCGTCACCTCGGTGAGGATCCGGCGGGTCGCCCGGCACGGCTGGCAGAAGGCGCTGGAGAACTGCACGAGCGTGGCGCGCTCGCCCAGCTCGGCGCCGAGGTCGCCCGCCGTCAGCCGTTCCACCGCACCCCTCGCCTCCCGCGGCACGCCGTCGCGCCGCCGCAGCACCACGCCCACGAGCACGGCCACGGCGAGCGTCGCGGCCGCCACCGCCGGCCCGATCATCCCGGTCATCGAGCAGCACAACACGGACGGTCGCCGGACCATTCCCATCCGGCGCGGAGGTCCCGGCGCCCCGCTTCGGGGCGGCGCTCAGCGGCCGGGGGTGGAGACGTCGACCAGCACCCGCCCCGCGTCGGTGACCACCTCGAACCTCTCGATGTTCCCCGGCGGGATCGTGGTGGTCCCGGCGAAGTCGCCCGACTCCTCGTAGGCGGCCTTGTCGACGGTCCAGTTCCCGGCGGTCTGCCGCTCCCCGCCGACCCCGATCACCTCCAGCCGGAACCGGGTGCCCGCGGCCACCCCCGAGAGCATGAGCCGCAGGTCGGTCGTCTTCTCGCCCGGCACCGCGGTCACCGTGGCGCGGACGGGGCCCTTGCTCCCCTTGCGCACCAGCTCCACGGGGCCGCTCAGCATCGCCTGGTTGTCGGAGGTGGCGCTCGCGCTGGGAGCCGCCTTCTGATCCGCCTGGGCCTCCGCGGCGGCGTCCTTCCCGGCGGGGGCGTCCCGGGCGGCCCCGTGACCGGCCTGCTCCGGCGCCGAGGCGGCCGACGGGACCTCCGTGTTCTGGCTCGCCGTCACCCAGATGGTCCCGCCGAGCCCGACCAGCACCACCGACGCGGCCAAGGAGAGAAGCACCCGGGTGAGCCTGCGCCGCCGTACCCGGGCGTTGAGCAGCCGGTCGAGCACCGCGTGCGGCGGGCTGGCCGCGTGGGCCACGTCCTCCTCCGACACCCGGTCCAGGAACCCGGCGACCCCGGTCAGCTCCTCCAGCTCGGCACGGCAGCCCGCGCAACCGTCGAGGTGCGCCTCGACCTCGGCGCGCTCCTGGGGGTCCAGCGCTCCGAGCACGTACACCCCGAGCGACATGCGGGCTTCGTCACAGGTCATCATCATGGCGCGAGCCCCCGCTCCTCCAGGGCCAGCTTGAGCGCCCGCAGCGCGTAGTACGTGCGCGACTTCACCGTTCCCGGAGGGACGCCGAGCGTCTCGGCGGCCTCCTTGACCGACTTGCCCTGGTAGTAGATCTCGGTGAGCACCTCGCGGTGCTCCGGTCGGAGTGCGGCCAGCGCCTCGGCCACCGACCAGGACTCCACGGCCCGTTCCAGCTCGTCGTCGGCGGGGACCACGGCCAGCGCCTCGTCCCCGGTCTCCTGGGGGCGCGACTTGCGCGCCCGGTGCTGGTCGAAGACGAGATTACGGGCCACGGTGAACAGCCACGCGCGGATGGAGCGCCCGCTGAGCGCGTCAGGATGCCGCCAGGCCCGCAGCAGCGTCTCCTGCACGACGTCCTCCGCTCTCCCCGAATCGCCCGTCAGCCGCAGGGCGTAGCCGTACAGCGGCCCGCCGTGCTCGTCGAAGAGAGCTCTGACGAGCTGCTCGTCGGCGGTTCCGGCGTGACTCACATCCTCACGACGTACGGCGGGGCGGATCGGTTCAGACACGGGGACACCAGAGCTCCGGGAAAGGGGGCGGCTCAGCCTCGCAGCGGGACGTCCGCCGCCTCCGCGGTGACCCGCAGCCCGTCGGCCACCGGCGTCACCTCGGTGACCTTGAGGTTGAACGGCAGCTTCCCGATCGGGATCTCGTAGGCGATGAACCGCTCGGGGTTGGGCACCGGGATGCCGCCGCCCAGCGTGACCTTCTCCGGGATGAACTTCACCCGCCCCTCGGCCATCTCGATCTTCAGATTGGCCTTCGCCGGCACCTTCTGGCCCAGGAAGGTGATCTCCCCGCTGACGGCCAGGCCCCCCTCGTCGGCCTGGATCCTGATGCCCTGGGGCGCCCGCCGGTTCAGCGTCTCCTCGGGGATCACGACCTCGCCCACCACCCGCTCGGCGCGGATGTCCACCTGCTCGGCGTTCGTTATCAGGTCGGAGAGCGGCGCCCGCACGCCGTACAGCGTGGCGTCCACGCCCGACACCTCGGCGCCGCCGAGGTTGATGCGGCCGACGTCGACCTTGACCTCCTGGTAACGGCCCTGGATCGCCTGGGTCAGGAACGGGATGCCGGTGATGGTCACCTCGGGCGGGACGTCCAGGTCGTAGCGCACGGTGGCGCGCGTGGCGATCTCCTTCTCGACCCCCGCGACCGCGACGCGGTCGAGAATCCCGACGAGAACGAGCAGCAGGATCAGAAAGACGATCAGCTTGCGCATCCGACTCCTCGTCGATCGTTTCCAGCCGTTCCCGCTCCGGGCCGGACCCGTCGACCGAGCCCGTGGATCAGGTCAGAGTGCCATCGCGGCACCTCCCCCGGCAATCTTGCCCGAAACGTTCGCGTGACTCCGCCGTGAAGCGCGGAAAAGACATCATCCGCCGGCGTCACCCACCGGCGAAAGGCGGCAGCACCTCCACCGTCGCCCCCTGCGGGAGCACGATCCCCTCGTGCGGCCTCATGCCCACCGGGTTGCCGTCCACGAGGAAGGAGGAGCGCCGCGCCACCCGGGCCAGTTCCTCCCGGCCGGATGTGACGTTCACCACCAACTCCGCCAGCGTCTCTGCCTCGAACGGCTCCTCGGCCACCCCGGCCGCGTCCTTCGCCGCCGCCCAATAGCGAATGGTTCCCGTCGCCATCTGCTGTTCAACTCCTCGGAAAACCGTGTTGTGCGGACTCGTTCACATTGAATTAACCGGATATCGGCTGTTCACCAGGTGGACGCTTACTGGACGTCCCATTCTCGTCGGATATCCTCACCTACGGGACCTGGGCGACGTAGCCCCCGGGTCCTTACGTGTTTTCTGTACGGCTACCGCCGGCATGACGCGGGTAAGGAGGCACCGTGACCCCATCGGACGCACGGGCCGCCGCGCGCGACGAACTGTGGGCGAGCCCGACGAAGGAGTGCCCTTGAGCAACCTCCTGCTTCTGACCAACGTCCTGGAACCCTCCTCGGAGGTGCTCCCGGCACTGGGGCTGCTGCTGCACTCGGTCCGCGTCGCCCCGGCCGAGGCGTCCGCGCTGATCGACGCGCCTCCCGCCGACGCGATCCTCGTCGACGCGCGCCGCGAACTCGTCCAGGCCAAGAGCCTGTGCCGGCTGTTGCGGACGACCGGAATCGACTGCCCCCTCCTGGTGATCGTCACCGAGGGCGGCCTGGCCGCGATGACCGCCGAGTGGGGCGCCGACGACGTCATCCTCGACAGCGCCGGCCCGGCCGAGGTCGAGGCGCGTCTCCGGCTGGCCGTGGGCCGGCTGAACCTGTCGGCCGCCGAGGAGGTGCCCGACGAGATCCGCAGCGGCGACCTGTCGATCGACGAGGCCACCTACACCGCCCGGCTCCGCGGCCGCGCGCTGGACCTGACGTTCAAGGAGTTCGAGCTCCTGAAGTATCTCGCGCAGCACCCCGGCCGGGTGTTCACCCGCGCCCAGCTGCTGCAGGAGGTCTGGGGATACGACTACTTCGGCGGCACCCGGACCGTGGACGTGCACGTCCGGCGGCTGCGCGCCAAGCTCGGCGCCGAGTACGAGTCGCTGATCGGAACGGTCCGCAACGTCGGCTACCGGTTCGTCCCCGAGCGCGGCAACGAGCACAGCGAGGACCGCGAGCCCGCCCGCCGCTGACCCGCCCCGCTGACCCGCCCGCCCGGGCGCTCACGACAGCCGGGCGCTCACGACAGCCGGGTGCTCGCAACGGAACGCCGAGAGGGCCCGCCGGAACGGATCCGGCGGGCCCTCCGTCATTCATGCGCGGTCGCGACCGCGGCCACCACCACTACGGCGTGACCGTGATGTGGTTGGGGACCGGCGGCGCGATCACCGGGTTGGCCGCGAAGTAGGCGGCGAACGCGTCGATGTCGAGCGGCCCGCTCCAGAGGTCGGTGCCCAGCTCGAAGGTGTCGAAGGCGTCACCGCCGCCGACCAGGAAGTTGTTGGCGGCGACCCGGATGGTCTGGGTGTCCGTCACGGCAACTCCGTCGATCTTCATGTCGGAGATCTTCGAGCCCCACGGCGCGCCGGCGCTGTAGGTGTAGGTGAAGTTCGACGACGGCTGCAGGATCTTGGTGAACGCCTGCTTGTTGGGTCCGCCGACGAACTGCTCCTCCAGCACGGTCTTCAGCTGCGCACCGGTGAGGGTGACGACCTGCATCAGGTTGTTGAAGGGCTGGACGCTGAAGGCCTCTCCATAGGTCACAACGCCGTCGCCCTCGCCCGCGGGCGAGCCCGCGTAGGTGAGGCTGGCCCGGACGCCGCCCGGGTTCATCAGCGCGATCTGGGCGTTGCCGCCCGTCTTGGTCGCGGCGAGCTGGGCGTCGGCGATCAGGTTGCCCAGCGGGGACTCGCCGGAGGCCACCGCGGTGTTGGTGATGTCCGCGGAGATCTTGCCGATCGGCTTGTTGGCGACCGTGGAGACGCGGTCCTTCCACGTCTGGACGAACGCGGAGATCTCCGGGTCCGGGGTGACGGTCCTGGTCACGACGTGGTTGTCGGCGACCACGGAGGAGCGCACGACGTCACGGGTGCGCGTGTCCACCTGAAAGTCGATCTGGCTGATGACCCGGCCGAACGAGCCGCCCTGGCTGTAGAGGCGCTGGTTGCCCTTGGGGTCGGTGACCGTGCACAGGTAGGCCTGGTGCGAGTGACCGCTGAGGATCATGTCGATCTCGGCGTCCACCTGGGTGGCGATGCGGTTGCCCGCGCCCGGCTGGGCGCTGCAGGCGTCGGGCGACTGGTTCGGGGTGACCTGGTCGCCCTCGTGCACCAGCACGACCTGCGCCTTGACGCCGACCATCTTGAGCAGCCTGGAGGCGACGTTGGCGGCCTTGACCTCGTCGATGAACTCCAGGTCCTTGATGCCCTCGGCGGTGACGATGTTCGGGGTGGTCTGGGTGACCAGGCCGATGAAGCCGATCGGGACGCCGTTCATCCAGCGGATGGAGACCGGGGGCAGCGCCGGGATGCCGTAGTCCTTCAGCAGCGCGCGCAGCGACGCCGAGTTCTGGCCGAGGGCGGCCAGCGCCTTCTTCTCGGCGGCGGTGTTGTTCCGCTTGAGCAGGACGTTGGCGCCGATGTAGTCGTACTTGGCGCCCTTCCACTCACCGGCGGGCGAGCAGCCGTCCACCGGGTGGCAGCCGCCGTACATGATGCGCTTGAGCTCGGCGTAGCCCTCGTCGAACTCGTGGTTGCCCACGGCCGAGGTGGTGACGCCGACCTTGCCGAGGAACTCCACCGCCGGCTCGTCGTGGAAGGCCGCCGAGATCAGCGGGGTGGCGCCGATCAGGTCACCCTGGGCGACCTTCAGCGTGTTCTTGTTCGAGAGCTGCTTGAGGTAGGTGGCGGCGTACGCGGCGCCGCCGGCCTCCACGGTGGCGCCGTTCTCGTCGACCATGCGGCCCGAGGATCCGGTCGGAGGCTCCAGGTGGCCGTGGAAGTCGTTGAGGGAGAGCAGGCGGACCGGAACCGTCCTGGCGGGCTTGTTGGTGTCGCCCGCCTCGGCCGGCCCCGTCGCGATCACGAGCCCGGCCGAGGCGAGAACGCCGGCCAGAGCCAACCGCTGGAAGGAACGAGACATCATGAACAATGACATTAGAGGGGCTATCTATGCATGGAATGTCTGCAAGGTAACGATTCGTCCTGCTCTGAGCTGGCGTCTTTTGCCAGTCCGGTGATCCTCAAGGGCCGGAACCCGCCTAGAGTCCAGGGCATGAACGTGCGTGTGGAACATC
This sequence comes from Paraplanobispora siamensis, assembly GCF_016863175.1. GTDB lineage: Bacteria > Actinomycetota > Actinomycetes > Streptosporangiales > Streptosporangiaceae > Planobispora > Planobispora siamensis. The sequence continues at coordinate 701 of NZ_BOOJ01000018.1, read as the reverse complement.
GGGGACGACTCGACGAACAAGAGGTGGCCGCCGTTCTCGCGGTGGTCGAGGCCGCCACGGAGACCGACGGGGTCCGCCCCCTCAACGAACACGTGATGCTCCATCTGCGGTACGGAGGCGACGAACGCGCGGGCGCGGTGCTCCTCTACGCGGATGACACCCTCGCGGGCTACGCGCACGTGGACCCCACGGACCCGGTCGAGGGGCCGAGCGGGGAGCTGGTGATCCATCCGGCCTTCCGGCGGCGGGGCTACGGGTACCGGCTGCTGCGGGCCGTACTGGAGCAGACCGGGGGCAGGCTGCGGCTGTGGGCGCACGGGGGGCACCCGGGGGCCGAGGCCCTGGCGGCCTCGCTGGGCCTGGTGAAGGTCAGGGCGCTGTGGCAGATGCGGCGCTCGCTGTCCGCCGACATCCCCGGGTTCGAACTGCCCGAGGGGGTACGGCTGCGCACCTTCGACCCCGGCACAGACGGGGAGGCCTGGGTGGCGCTGAACGCCCGCGCCTTCGCCAGTCATCCGGAGCAGGGCGCCTGGACGCTGGACGACCTGAAGCGGCGCGAGCAGGAGTCGTGGTTCGACCCGGCGGGCTTCTTCCTCGCGGTGCGCGGGGACGGCGCGGACGGCGGAAGCGGTGCGGACGGCGGAAGCGGTGCGGACGGCGGAAGCGGTGCGGACGGCGGAAGCGGTGCGGACGGCGGAAGC
>NZ_BOOJ01000017.1 GCF_016863175.1 Paraplanobispora siamensis | reverse complement strand
AAGCGGTGCGGACGGCGGAAGCGGTGCGGACGGCGGAAGCGGTGCGGACGGCGGAAGCGGTGCGGACGGCGGAAGCGGTGCGGACGGCGGGGACAGGCTGGTCGGCTTCCACTGGACCAAGGTGCACGGGGCGCAGGGCCACGGGCACGACCCGATCGGGGAGGTCTACGTGGTCGGCGTCGACCCGGCCGAGCAGGGCGGCGGGCTCGGCAGGTCGCTGACCCTGGCGGGCCTGGCGCACCTGCGCTCCCTCGGCCTGGCCCAGGTGATGCTGTACGTGGACGAGAGCAACACCCCGGCGATCCGCCTCTACGAGGGGCTGGGGTTCACCCGCTGGGACACCGACGTGATGTACCGCAAGTGACGGTGCGCGCCGTACCGGGTGGGGTACGGCGCGCACCGGACGTGGAAGAGGTCCCGGACGGAGCGGGCGGCTCCGCCGGGACCTTCCGGGGACGGCCTACTCGACCATCCAGTGCAGCGCGTAGTAGGACAGGGCGGCGACGAGCGCGGCGGCCGGGATCGTGAGGATCCAGGCGGTCACGATGTTGCCGGCCACGCCCCAGCGGACGGCCGAAAGGCGCTTGGTGGCGCCCACGCCCATGATCGCGCTGGTGATGGTGTGGGTGGTGGAGATCGGCGCGCCGAAGCCGATGGCCGCGCCGTACAGGACGGTCGAGGCCGCGGTCTCGGCGGCGAAGCCCTGCGGGGGGTTCAGGGCGATGATCCGGCGGCCGAGGGTGCGCATGATGCGCCAGCCGCCCGCGTAGGTGCCCAGCGAGATCGCCGTCGCGGCGGCCAGGATGACCCACTGGGGGATGGGGTCGCCCTCCTGGACGTAACCGCCGACCACGAGCGCCAGGAAGATGACGCCCATGGTCTTCTGCGCGTCCTGCAGGCCGTGACCGAGGGCCATGGCCGCCGCCGAGAGCGTCTGCGCGTGGCGGAAGCCGCGGTTGGCCCTGGCCGGGTTGGCCCGGCGGAAGATCCAGAGGATGGCGATCATGACCGTGCCGGCCAGCGTGAAGCCGACCAGCGGGGAGAGGATCATGGGGATGACGACCTTCTCCAGCACGCCGTCCCAGTGGATGACGCTCGCGGAGGCGAGCGCCGAGCCGATCAGGCCGCCGATGAGGGCGTGGCTGCTGGAGGAGGGCAGCCCGAAGTACCAGGTGATCAGGTTCCAGGTGATCGCGCCGATCAGACCGGCGCACACGATCACCAGGCCGTGTGAGCCCTCGGGGGCGTCGATGATGCCCTTGCCGACGGTCTGGGCCACCTGGGTGCCCAGATGGGCGCCCAGGAAGTTCATCGCCGCGGCCATGAACAGGGCGGCCCTCGGGGTCAGCGCGCGGGTCGAGACCGAGGTCGCGATCGCGTTCGCGGCGTCGTGGAAGCCGTTGGTGTAGTCGAAGATCAGCGCCACGATCACCACGCCGATGACGAGGGCGAGCGAGAGATCCACTTAGCTTTCCTTGACCGCGATCGACTCGATCGTGTTGGCCACGTGCTCGAACGCGTCCGCGGCCTCCTCGAGCTGGTCGATGACCTCCTTCATCTTCAGCACGGTGAGCGCGTCGTACTCACCGCTGAAGAGACGGGCCAGCAGCCGCCGGTAGACCTGGTCGGCCTGGTTCTCCAGACGGTTGACCTCGATCCAGTACTCGTTGAGGTTCTTCATCGAGCGCAGGCGGGGCATGGCCTCGGCGGTCAGCTCGGCGGCGCGCTCCAGGACCTCGACCTGCCGGACGACCTCCTTGGGAAGGTGGTCGATCTGGTAGAGGACGATGAGGTCGGCGGCGGCCTCCATGAAGTCCATCACGTCGTCGAGGTTGGCCGCGAGGCGGTAGATGTCCTCACGGTCGAACGGTGTGATGAAGCTCTCGTTCAGCCGGTTCATGATCGCATGAGTGCGCTCGTCACCGGCGTGCTCGCAGGCACGCATCTTCTCGGCCAGGGCTTCCCTGTCCGAACCGTCACTGATGATCTCTACCAGTAGGCGGGACGCTGTGACGAGGTTGTTCGCCGAGTCGGCGAACAAGCCGTAGTAGCTGTCCTCACTAGGTGTGAGACGCAGGCGCACGTCGTTCTCCAGATGTGCGGGGATGGTCCGCAGAGAAGAGTAAGGGTTACCAGCGGAAATGCGAACTTCACCCGCTAGACGCCCTCTCTTCGCTTTGTGGCTACCCTCCGTATGCCTCGCGACACCACGGGGGGTAGAGCTTGACGACATCTTTCCGGTGACCGATTTGCTGGTTTTTGACCATGTTATGCCGAATACTGGTCACATATGGGGGTCCGGGGAGCATGGCGGGAACGCCCGTTCCGACTGCTCTGGTTCAGTCTGACGGCCTCTGTCGCCGCTGACCACATCTTCCCCATCGCCGTGGTGGTCTCGTTACTCAAGGGCGGCCACAGCGGCTCCGTGGTCGGCGTGGTGCTCGCCGGGCGTCTCGTGGCGCTGGTCACCTTCGCGGTGTTCGGCGGGGTCTGGGCCGACCGGCTGCCCCGCAGGACCGTGATGACGATCTCACAGTGCTCCCTGTTGCTCATCGTCACCGCGGTCGCCCTCTGGCCCTCCCCTCCGCCGCTGGTCCTCGGCCTGGCGATCTTCCTGGCCGGCGGCACCGAGGCGTTCTTCCGCCCGGCCTTCCAGGCCTGCCTGGCCTCGGTCCTGCCGACCAGCCTGCACCGCACGGGCATCGGCCTGACCAGCGCCTCCTGGCGGCTCGGCGCCGCCGCCGGCTCGGCCCTGGGCGCCCTGACCGTCATGCTTCACGACCCCCGGGCGGCCCTCTGGCTCGCCGCGGCGGGCTTCGCGGCCAGCGCCCTGCTCCTGCGCCACGTACAGGAGCCCCCGGCGGCCCACGAGCACCGGCTGCCCGTCTCGGCGGAGATCCGCCAGGGCGTGGCGGAGGTGTCGCGCCGGCCCTGGATGGCCACAGTGATCTCCGTCACGGCGCTCCACCAGACCCTCATCGTGGCCCCCGCGCAGGTGCTGCTCCCGGTCACCACCGTCTCGCCGTACAAGTCACCGCTGGAAGGCATGTACGGCCTCACCCTGGCGGCCCTGTCCCTCGGCGGCCTGATCGGCGCGATGATCGCCATGCGTCTGACCTCGCGCCGCCCCGGCCTGATCGCCATGGTCGCGCTCGTGCCGTACGGGCTCGTGCCGCTCGTCCTGATGGAGCCCATCGTCCCCGGCTGGGTCTTCACCGGTTACCTGCTGGCCGGCATCGGCCTGGAGATCTCCGCCATCGAGTGGATCCTCGGCATGCTCCGCACCGTCCCGCCCGACCGTCAGGCCCGGGTGGCCTCCCTGGAGTGGATGGCCGCGCTGAGCATGACCCCGCTCGCGCTGTCCCTGACGGTCCCCCTCGCCGACCTCATGGGCCGCGACCTCTTCCTGGCCGCCAGCGCCGCCACCGCCCTGCTGCCGCTGGCGGCCCTGCTCATGCCCGGGTTGACCTCTTTCAGATCCGGGTGCGATGGAAGTTCAGGTAGGAACGGCTCGGCGTCGGGCCCCGCTGCCCCTGATAGCGCGAGCCGTACCGCTCCGACCCGTAAGGATGCTCGGCCGGCGAACTGAGCCGGAACAGGCACAGCTGACCGATCTTCATCCCCGGCCAGAGCTTGATCGGCAACGTCGCGACGTTGGACAGCTCCAGCGTCACGTGCCCGCTGAACCCCGGATCGATGAACCCGGCCGTGGAGTGCGTGAGCAGCCCCAGCCTGCCGAGCGAGCTCTTGCCCTCCAGCCGCGAGGCGATGTCGTCGGGCAGGCTGATGACCTCGTAGGTGCTCGCCAGGACGAACTCCCCCGGATGCAGGATGAACGGCTCGTCCCCGTCGGGCTCGACCAGCCGCGTGAGGTCGGGCTGCTCGGTCGCCGGATCGATGTGCGGGTAACGGTGGTTCTCGAAGACCCTGAAGTAACGGTCCAGCCGCACGTCCACACTGGACGGCTGGACCATCTCCGGGTCGAACGGATCAATCTTGACCCGCCCGGACTCGATCTCGGCTCGGATGTCACGATCGGAAAGCAGCACGTGGGCAACCTACCAACGCCCCGCCCCCGCATTCGCAGCGATTCCGGGGTCTGGGGAGGGCGAGAGTACGGCGAATATCCGCTACAGTGGTGGACGCGGTTAACCGCTGCGGGTGTAGTTCAATGGCAGAACATCAGCTTCCCAAGCTGACAGCGCGGGTTCGATTCCCGTCACCCGCTCTCAGAGCAAAGGCCCAGGTCAGGGAGCAACTCCCGACCCGGGCCTTGATTGTTTTCCGAGGCTGTTCGATCTTCCGTGCCCGTTACGTGCCCGATCCCTCTTGATCTTCGTCCTTCAGGGCGTCCTCAGCGAGCTTGCCCATGCCATCGGCGATCTTCCGGTCTCGGTCGTTCTCGGTGTGCAGATAGATCAACGCCGCCCGGGTGGTCGAGTGCCCCATCCGGTTCATCAGCTCCCGGAGCGTCGCGCCCGATTGCGAGGCGAACGTGTTGCCCGTGTGGCGGAGATCATGGAAGTGAACCCCGGAGATCTGCGCACTCTTGAGCGCCTTGGCCCAGATCCGGCTGAACGTCGGCCGGCGGAGCATGGCCCCCTTCGCACCCAGGAAGACGAGCGCCTCATCGTGATCGGCGGTGTACTCCTCCAGGTGTGCGCGGAGTTCAGTGATCACCACTTCAGGCAGGGCCACCGTACGGAGACCCGCAGCCGACTTGGGCGGACCGATGGTCACCGAGCCGTCCTTGAGTTCGGTGGTGGCCCTCATGACCTTGACCGTCCGGGCCTCCAGGTCGAGATGCTTGCGTTGAAGCGCCGCCAGCTCGCCCCATCGCAGACTGCCGAAAGTCGCCATGAGCACCAGCGCCCGGAACCGGGGTTCGATCGCGTCGGCCAGGGCGAAGACCTGCTTGACAGTCAGGGTGGGCCGCTCCGGAGACTCCTCATTGCCGCCGCTCTTGATCTGGCACGGATTGGCCTTGATCATCCGGTCTTCCACGGCGGTGTTCATGATCGCCTTCAGTAGCCGGTACGCCTTGGCCACGGTCACCGGCCCGACCTTCGCGTCCAGGAGCTTCTTGCGCCACTTGCGGACGTGAGCCGCCTTGATCTCGTTGACGGCCTGGTTGCCGAACGTCGGGACCAGGTGAATCCGGAGAAGACCCTCATAGAGCTGAACCGTCTTGGGCCGCAGGCCGGGACGCTCGTTCACCCAGTCGGAGCCGTACTCCTTGAAGGAGATCTTCCCGAGGTCGGGGTTCGTCCAGTCCTCCGCGAGGATCTCGGCTTCCTTCTTGGTCAGCCAGACCTCAGCGTCGCGCTTGGTCGCGAAGGTCTCCGGGGCCGCCCGGTCGATGTCGTCCGGTCCCTTGTAGCGAGCCTGCCACCGGCCCGAGGGAAGTTGCCGAACGCGGCCGAAGCGTCTTTTGACCGGCTTGCTCTTCGGAGATCGGCGAGGCTCTTCTTCAGGGGCGCCGAGTGCGCTCTTGGCCATTACGCAGCCCTCCTGCGTCGTGTGGTGGTGATCGGTTCGACGAGCCCCGCCGCGATGAACGCCTCAAGCGCCGCTTCGGGGATGCGGACGTTGCGCCCGACGTGGATGAAGGCGATCCGGCGTTCCTCGATCAGGCGACGCGGGAAGCGGACCGAGGTGTTGAGCCGCTCGGCGGCCTCTTCGACGGTGAGCAGCCTGCCTTGCGCCCACTCCGGGAGTGGGGAGGCCGGCCCTTGCATGGTCTTCTTGGTCATGCGGCCACCCCCGAGAGGGGAGTTGCCGAAAGTTCGTCGAGGGGTCTGCCGTCTGCTCTGGCTTGGAGTTCGGCCAGCCGTGCCCGGGTGCGTTGCCGGTCGGCGATGCTGCGCAGCAGCCGTTTGGCCAGCGGGGTCCGGGTGGGGTCTTTGCCGGAGACCGGGTGCCAGAGGTAGCGGTGTGGATCGTTCTCGGCGGGATCATCGGCCAGGCCGAGCGCGTCGAGCACCCAGGCCCGGCGATCTTGCTTGTGCTCGCGCAGGGTCTTGTTGGACCACTTGCGCGAGACCAGGACGCGACGTCCGGCGTAGCCGAGGTGTTCGGGCTTGTGTGCCTTGCCCCGGCACCGACCCGGAGTCATCCCCGCCTTGGCTCCCTTGGGCTGGATGCCGTACCGGAGCCAGTTGGCGCAGGCGGGTGAGCACGGTTCGTAGCGCAGCGCATCAACCATCCGGGCTGCATGCTCCCGCCGCGCCCGGTAGCCCGGTTCCTCTGGGTCGAGGGTGTCACCGAGGCTCTTGGTCAGGTACTTCGACAGGTACCAGATGCACTGATCGGCATCCGGGGTTCCGGCGAGTACGCCCTGAACATCAACTTGATCACCGAAGCGCAGCATGTGCAGGGGTTCGGCCGCCTCGTCCTGGTCGAGCTGGTCAAGGGCCTCGTCCCAGGTGGGCAGGACTTCCCCGGTGGTCGGGTCGAGGTAATCGCCGCTTTGGCCGTCCGCAGAGGCATCCCCCGCATCCAGACCAGTTCGCGGATTCCAGACCGGCAGGTGATCGCCCTCAAAGCGGGCTTCATCAACCGCCGGCCACCACACCTGGTGGTAGGTCGCGGCGACGATCTGCTTGATCTCGGCACGCGGCAGGGTGCCCCGGATGGCCATGTGCAGATGTGGGGCGAGTCGCTTCTGTGGCTCGATCGTGGCGAAGTACTGCACGTCGTATCCGGCCACGCGCCGCAGGTTCTGCACGAAGCGATCGACCAGCTTGGAGAAGTGCAGGGCATCACGGGCGGCCCGCGCGTAGTCGTAGGTCGAGGGATCGACCGGCACGCCTTGGCCTGCCCGGATCTTGCCGTACGAGGCCAGGGTGAGCGTGACGAACAACGACGGCCGCAGCACTCTCCCATCGGTGCCGGTGAAGGTGCGCCCGAGCGTGGTGTTCGCCTTGGCCCGCTTGGGCAGGTCCGGAGCATCCTGCCGCCGCCGGGTGGAGCGGGAGCGCTTGGGGGCCGTCCGGCCGAGCACGTTGCCCCGCATCCCAGCCGCGTTGATCTCGGCATCGATCTCGACGATCGCCTCATCCCAGGCGGAGGTGTCTTCCCCGTCGTGTTCAGCTTGATCGCGCTGAGTCTGGACGTCGGCGCGGAACTCGATCAGCCAGCGCTGGTCCTCGGTGGAGGGGGCCGGTTCGGCGACGGGTTCGTGATCGAGGTGCCAGCCTTCCCGGCACTGGGCCTTGCGGAGTTGCTTGTTGCGCTGGGCGCACGGCGGGCATTTCGCTTCCTGGGTGGTCCCGCACGGGATGTCGAAGGACTCGGTTCTCCCGGTGTGGGCGTCGAGCCGCCGCATCTCAATGGGGCGGATGCAGACCCCGTTGAGCTTGGCGACCTCCACCGCGACGTCCAGGGCGACGGGCAAAGTGTCGCGGATGGTGCGGGGAAGGGTGAGATCGGCCCCGTTCACCGAGCCGGGCTCCGGGTCGGCGGTTGCTTGGGTCATGTGGCCCCCCGGTCATCCATCTCGACCAGATCGGCCAGGAGCCTGTACGCCGAGCTGTAGGGGCAGCGGCAGATGCGGACGTCGGCGAGCTTGTAGGCATGCACGCGCTGAGCCGGTTCGGCCGCTACAAGAACCAGGACCGGCCCATCCTGGAATTGCTGGATCTCAGTACGGGTGCCATCGATAGTGATCATCATCGGATCAGCTCCTCAGTGTGGACGGGTTCAGCGAGCTCCCCGACGACCAGAGCGGTCATGTCGCGGATGTCGCTGTCGGAGACGTAAGCCGCGCGAACGCGGATCGGATCAGGGCTGGTTTCGAGCCGGACGAACCCGATGCCCGCGCCCTGCTCCGGGATCGGCGAGATGTGATCGGCCAGCGCACCCCGGTCGCGGGCACCGTCGCCGAGGACCATGTCCACCTGTTCGGACTCATCCAGCCGGAGTGCGATCTTGTCGGGGAACAGGTTGCGGATGTTCATGACCTCTTTGCGCGGGTCCTGAAGCGCCGCCAGGACACCGACGCCGACTGCCCGACCCTGAGTGGTCAGAGTGGCCAGGGCAGCGGTGATGCGCTGCCGTAGGGCCCTGTCGGGCTGGTAGGCGGTCAGGAACGCGACCTCGTCGACGATCACGAGGATGAACGGGTCTTCTGCGGTCGGGATGTGGTTGCGCTGGACTCCGGCGAAGCGGGCCGCCCGCTTCTGCATGACCGAGACCGCCTCGTCGAGCAGGTCGGCGCACTCCTCAGGGCTGGCCGCATACCGGTGGCCGAAGACGGCCCGGCCGAAGGACAGTTCCATGAGCTTGGGATCCAGTGCCCACAGCTCCACCAGCCCGGCCCGGACGGCAGGCAGAAGGCCACGGATCGCCGACCAGATGACCGAGCCCTTGCCCGCCCCGGTGGCCCCGGCGACCAGGACGTGCGTCCCGTGAACCTTGAGCCGCCAGGGTTGGCCGTTCTCCTGCTTGCCGACCTCCACCGGGCCGACCGATGGGGTTGCCGGAAGAGAGACGGCCGGGAGCGGGACGGCCAGCGGATCACTGCGGGGGAAGGTGAGCAGCAACCGCCCGGCGCGAGCCACGGTGACCCGGCACGCGACGGCACCGAAGCCGTGGGCGAGGTGCTCGATCCGGTCGGCCCAGTCCGTGACGGCCTGCCCGCTGAGCATCTTCACCGTGACCAGGTCGGCCCACGAGGTGCAGGTGACCTTGAGCAGACGGGGCAGGCAGTCGCGGCCCCGCAGGTGACGGCCGAGACCAGAGACGATCATTACCGGTTGCCAGTGCCGCCGATACACCCAGATCAGCCGCCAGAAGGCCAGCAGCCGCCAGCCGATGTGGGCGTTGAAGGAGTCCCGATTGACCAGCGCCCACGGACCGAGCACCGAGAAGGGGATCCAGATGACCAGCAGGGCGACGCGCCAGCCGTACAGCCAGCACAGCGCGACGGGGACGGCGAGCACAGCCACGGCGATCGGGTGACGCCAGGTGGTGCGGACGAGCCCGACGATCAGGCGTCCGAGGAAGATCAGGATCGTGATGATCGCCGGGGTCTGCACGACGGCCGGGCGGAAGACCACGGCGGTATCGGGTGTGGTGGAGACGAGGCTACGGGCCTCATCTCCGGGCAGTTTTTTGAACATTAGACTTCAGCTCTCTCTGCGATGTGTGTCCGGGGAGACGAGGGGCCGCCGGAAGGACCAGTTCCAGCGGCCCCGCTTCCTTGTCAGGCCGCAGCCTCATCGGTGCTGCCAGGGATGACCGTCTGCGCGGCGTGCAGGCGCTCGCAGTCGGCCAGGTAGCGCGCGGCTGCATCGGCGATCTCGCGAGCAATTCGGAGATCCTGATCGGTGATCGGCCCGCCACCGGTGGAGGAGACCAACACCCGGGCCTCGCGGCTGGAGACGGTCAAGGCCGGCCGCTTGCCCCCGATGTCCAGCACCGAGACCCACAGGTCGGCGGTGTAGAAGTCGATGCCGAGCCGGGTTGTGTCCTTATCGATCGACGTCGTGACGTAGGTGTAGGGCTTGTGCTCGCTCACGCCGCCGCCTCCCGTCCGCAGGCCAAGCCGCGAAAGGAGCGTTCGACCGAGCAGGCGAAGGCGTCGGCCTCGCGGGCGAGCTGGCGGGCGAAGTCGACGTCGGCGGCGGTCACCTGGTCGCTGGCGGTGGTGGTGACCAGGACCGAGACGGCCCCGAAGTCCAGGGCCAGGACCGGCGTGCGGGCCGGATACCGGTGGTGGGTGGCGCGGGCGCCCCGGCCGGTGTTGAGGTTGATGATGCTGATGCGGTGGGTACGGCGACGAGTCATCAGGCGGCGTCCTTCGTGGGTGTGGTGGTGGTCTTGACGGGAGTGGAACCGGTGCGCGGGGCACGCATCTCACGAACCTTGATCGAGTAGGCGAGACGGCCGGCGCCGTTGACGTAGGGCGTGACGGTGAGGTGGTCGAACTCGACCGGGGTGAAGGGCAGCCCCGGCATGGGGGCCGGGGGCACCGGCTGGATGGGGGCCAGGATCTTGACGGCGACGGTCTTTTGGGCGGGCTTGACGGTCGGGTCGGCGTCCATGACCGCGATCTGCCACACCAGCTCGCTGGTGAGCTTGTCGCGGGCCTGGACGAACCGGCCGCCTGTGGAGGCGTCGAAGTCCTTGACCGCCTCCACCTCTCCGACGACGTAGCAGCCGTGCGGGAAGACCTGATCGAAGCTGACGGGGATGGGGCCTTGCAGCGCCATGATGGCTCTCCTCTTGTCGTATGACAGACACTTAACCTGTCAACTGTTTCGAGAATAAGAGAGCCCGCTTGATAGGTCAAGTGCCTAAGCGGGCTCTGGGGTGAGGTGATGGATGCCTAACTGATCGGATAGGCGTCTTCCAGCTCATGCCGATCGGCCGGAAGCAGCACCTCTACTACGGCCAGCGCCGTACCCGAGGCGTCCTTGACCGCGCCGTAGACCGCCAGCAATGGCGTGTTCTTCGGCATGCCGAGCTGCGCGGTCTCCTCGGCCGTGGGCATGCGCGCGGTGATCTGCTCCACCACGTGATCAAATCGCACGCCCTTGCGCGCCTGAAGGTGATCCCGCAGTCCTTGTGGGAGCGGTTCGGCGCTGGTCAGGTCGGTGCCTTCGGAAACCTCCACTGGCACCCACAGCGAGACTAGTTCGGTCGGTTCCCCGTCCCGGCTGACCAGCCGACGACGCAGGAATGCTTTGCCCTTCGGAGCCAGGCCGAGCAGGGCGGCGATGCGGTTGGGAGCGGCAAGCGCCGCCGCCTCCATCACCTCCCCCGGGGATGTGCTCTCCGGGGCGGTCAGGTACGCCTGGCCGAGTCGAGGCTGTTCGGCGGAGGTGAGTGCAGGGCGACCGCGCACGAAGCGGCCCTTACCCTGCTGGGATTCGATCCAGCCCTGTTCGCGCAGGACCCGCAGGGCGGCGACCACGGTGGGCCGGGAGACGCCGAATTCCTGGATGAGCTGGTTCTCGCTGGGAAGAAGCGAGCCGGGAGCATAGGTCCCCGCCTCGATTCGCCGTTGGATCGTCTGCACAAGTTGCGCATACTTCGGCGGTACGGATTCAAGCGACATCATGACCGTCCTGCATTTGACGGGTTGTCTTACCAAGCGGAGCGTATCCCGGCGTGGTCGTCCTGTCACCCCACCGGGGATAAGAAGAACATTGCGAGAAGGCACACAGAACCCCTCGACAGGTGAAAGACCCTGGGGCGCACGCACAGGGGTGGACTGCACGACCGTGTTCTTTCACCTGCCGAGGAGCACACGGCGCGGCGAGGCAGGGGTAACGCTCATCGGACGCCCTCCGCACCGATGGACCCTGCCCCGCCGCGCCCGTCTTCAGGAGCCGAGCAACTCGGCCAGCACCCGCGCGGCCCCGTCGGAGTCGCCGACCGGGTGACGGTGCTCATCGTCACGCCAGCGCCAGCAGTAGTGGCTGCAGCCGTAGCTCATCGCCACCAGCACCGGCAGATCCGGATCAGTGCGCCAGATGAGCAGCGCACTGTTGTTGTCGCGCCATTCGGCACGCAGCCCCCGGGCCAGCAGGGCCGCCTGCAGCCGGGTCAGCGCGAGCAGGTCGCGCTGGTGGCGGTGATGACGCAGCAAGGCCGCCGCCGCCTCCATCAGTGAGTTCATCTGCCGTTCCCTTCGGCCCGGCCGCTTGCGAGGCAGTCGAGACATTCCTGCTCTCCGTAGGTCTCGGGATCGGTGCTGCTCTCGCCGAGGAGAAGGCCACGGCGCGAGCGGCGCAGCTTGGTTCCACGGCCCCGGCACGCGGGGCAAGGGCGTGTCTCGCTGTTCTCGTCTGGCCGGGTCACCGTCGCCATCTCCTTGTTTTGAACCGCGCTTCCTGCGGCGGAAGGCGGGCTGTCGTACGGTGGTTACTTGACGGCAAGTCCACCGGCAAATAGATCCCGACGGGACCCCTGGCCGGTCCCCTCCCTGCTCCCCTCTTGAGTCCCCCAGCCGAGAGGAACGTCTGCGGATGCCCGACAAGGTGCCGAACGCTCGCTTACGGGCGTGGCGCAACGCCAACCGGCTCACCCGTTTGGAGTTGGCCGAGCAGATCAACGCCACCGCGACCGGTGTCGCCGAACGCCTGACGTGCGACCCCGAACGGGTCCGCCGCTGGGAGACGGGGGACGTCCGCTGGCCCAGTACCGCCTACCGGTTGGCTTTGACCCAGCTCACCGGGCAGAGGCCGGAAGATCTCGGTTTCGTCCGCTCCCAGCGCGACGAGACAGTGAAAACGTCGGAAGACGCCGCGGGCTCCACTCCGGTGCACGCCGTACAGGATCGCCAGTCCTTCAGCGCCGATGAAGACGTTCCCGCGCCGGTCAGCGCAGCCGAGCTACGCCTTGCCACCGACCCGCACATCACCGCCGGACTCGATTGGCTCGACCAACAAGCCGGCTGGGCGCCGGGAAGCAGCCGGCGGAAGGTCGCCTCTCACCTCGTCGGCCTGGACCCCCGAACGCTGAGTGACCGGGCTCAGGTGCGGGGCCGGATCAGCCTCGGGCAAGTCGCTCATGCCCTCGCCAGCTACTACGGCGCCGCTGTCTCAGACGAAGGACTTCTCCCCTACCGCATCCGCGAGCAGGACGCTCTCATCACGACCAGCATCGTGACGCACCACAACTGGATCGGGCTGAATTTCCTGCTCGGAGCCGAGGAGGGAGACTTCACGCTGACCGAGATGACCTCCCCGCAAGTTCCCATGGACCAGCTTTGCTCTGACGCTGCCGTGGCCTGTCTCGCCGAATCCCTCATCGCCGGCAGACGAATCGTCAACACCCCGCTGTACCGGATGACGAAGGTCGACATCAGCCCCGGACGGCTCAGCGCCGGCTTCGGCATCACGCAGTTCGTCCACTACGCCCTGTCCATGGACCTGCTGGAGCGAGAACTCCTGGACGCCCTGGCCGATGGCCGCCCGATCCATACGGGTGCACTCCCCTTGAGGGATCGCTACCTGCCCGACCTGAAGACGGTGGCTCACCCGTCTGAGCGACTATGTGCCGGCGGTTCACTGGCGCTATGCGCCATCGCCCGTCCGGCGAGCCGTGCCCGCCGAGGACGCCCTGACTACGTCATCCTTGTGCAGGAGCGCTCGGGCAACGTACTCAACTCGGCGCAGAAGCTCGCGGTCATCCCCAAGGCGTTCCACGAGCCATTGGTGGACTTCGGCGAGGACGTCTCCATCCTGGCCACCATCGAGCGCGAGATGGAAGAAGAGCTCTTCGGCCGCGATGACGTGGACTCCACCCATGGCGACCAGCTCCACGCCGACCCGATGCACGCCAGCCGGCTCTCCGAACCCATGATGTGGTTGACCGAGCATCCAGAGCACTGGCGAGTGGAGAGCACCGGCTTCGGCTTCAACCTGGTCAGCGGCAACTACGAATTCCCCGCGCTCATCGTCATCGAGGACGAGGAGTGGTGGGGCCGCTTCGGCGGCCACATCGCGGCCAACTGGGAATGCAGCGGCATGCGCCGCTACTCCACCCTCGACGCCGGCCTCATCCGCTCGCTCCTGCATGATCCCGCCTGGAGCAACGAAGGTCTGTTCGCCCTGTCCGAAGGACTCCGGCGACTTGCCGAAATCGGCGGTCCCCGCGTGAACCTGCCCTCGATCGAATGGGAGCTGTGAGCATGGCCGACAACTGGTACACCGGAAACGCCACCGACGACGCCGACGGCAACAAGGGCTGGCTCCTTGGCCACTTCATGGACCCCCAGACCGACGGCGTCCGCTCCACCGAAGACCTTGAGATCAAGTGGGGCATCCACCCCGCCGGCCAGCAACGCCCAGAGTGGACCGCCGACGACCACCGAACCACCTTCATCGTGCTCATCAGCGGCCGTTTCCGCCTTGACCTCACCATGGGCAGCACGACGTTGGAGCGCCAAGGCGACTACGTGGTCTGGGGCCCCGGTATCGACCACTCCTGGCAGGCCGAGGAAGACTCGACCGTCCTCACGGTGCGCTGGCCTTCAGCCCCGTCGAAGTAGCGATGTCTCATGCAGCCGCGAGGTTGTAGAACATCACGACAGCGCCTACAGCCTCCGCGATGAGGTCGCCCGCACGGTAAAGAATGGGACCCGGGGTGCGGACAGGGTCGTCTGCCTCATCACCCACAGCTACGCCACTCACTGCCGAATTGTTCTTATAGGGATCAAGCGGCGGCGCGCCGCGCCGCCGTACCCGGCCCTCTGCCGCACGCCGCCCGGGCGTGCGGCGTGGGCGCCGGTCCCGGCCGGCGGCGACCCGGGCCGTCCACCGACCCGCGCACCCGCCGTACCCAACCAACGCACCGACCACCGGCACGCCGCCGCCGCATGAGCCCTAAACCGGTGAACGGACGACACCGCCCAGCAATGGCCCGCGCAAGACCTCCGGAGTCAGGACAACGCGAGTCAGCCGTACTGCCAGTAGCAAGGCCCTGCCCACTGCCGGATGATCGGCGTTCTCGCCTTCGTCCTCGCCTCCCGGCGTACGTGCGGGATCGAAGCCCACGGCCCTCATGGCGTCCACAAGACGATCAGGGTCCCTCCCGTAGCGCCATGCGGGAATCGTGGGGTTGAAGGAGGTCACTGTCTCTCCGTCGCGGGCGTACACGAAGTTGCCGGTCGCGTGGTCGTGACGCAGGACCGACACAACCTCTGTCGCGGCCGACAGGGCCCGTACGGCATCGCGTTCTGTTGCCTGCCATCCGCCTCTCTCGATGAGCACGGTCCAGCCGCCCAGCCTCCCGGCTAAAACCGTGTCGGGGAACAGCCCTTCATCATCCAGCTCTTCATATGTGAGCGGCCGAATGCTCCCCTCTGCGGCGCCCACGCGTCGAAGCGCCTCCGCCTCGTCGAGCCCCCACACGAAGGTCAGGCACCACACGTCGCCCAACTCATAGTCTTCGGCCAGCCAAGCGACGTCGGCGTATGTGATCTCCATCCGCACCACTCCAAGCCGTCTTCCTCAGGTATGCCGCCAAAGTAACGATCACCTCCGACATTCGTGCGCCTCCTGATCTGCCGCTCTTAAAAACCATGTGCCTCCGGCAGGGGCACTCCGGCTCCGGGATGATCGCCAGGAGCAAGAGCCGAGTTCGTGGATGGCGGGGGCCGGATCTTCCCGTCGCCGCCGCCCCAGGACAAGCCGAGCAGGCCGGGGCCAGGGGTCAAGGTCGTTCGTCCGGTGGGGCGCTCCACCTTGACCCCTGGCCCCGGCCCGCTCCCCGGAGGGTGGGACGACGGCGACGGGAAGATCCGGCGGTCGGGGTGTGTGCGTCCGCACGGGGGTTCTCAGGGCGTGCCCGTCGCGTGCCCGTCAGCAGAGGGAACAAGGGGAACTCACGGGGAATCACGGGCAGCCGAAGCACTCCCCCGCAGGTCAGCGTTTCGCCAGCTCAGCGACCAGGTGGGTTAGAGACTTCCCAAGCTGACAGCGCGGGTTCGATTCCCGTCACCCGCTCTCAGAGCGAAGGCCCAGGTCAGGGAGGAAATCCCGACCCGGGCCTTGATTGTTTTCCGGGGCTGCTCTCACTCGCGTGCCAGATTCGCGCCAGACCAATTGATCTTGGCTCCGGCAGGGGACGGATCGTCACCGTCCTCGCCGTCGTCCTTGAGCGAGGCACCAGTCATCGCGGCCAGGGTGTTGCCCGTGTGGCGGAGATCATGGATGTGGATTGCCGGAAGGCCGGCATCCTTGATCGCTTTGGCCCAGATCTTCGTGAAGTTGCTCCGCCGGAGCTGTGCGCCCTTCTCCCCCACGAAGACCAGGCCGTCGGGATCTGCTTCGCTGAACCTTTGAAGGTGCCAGGTCAGGCCACCGATGACGATCTCCGGCAGGGCGACCACCCGAGCGCCCGCATCCGACTTCAGTCGGCCCGCGGGACCGCTGGCCGCTCACCGCCCGCGCGCCGTACTCGACCATCGGCCGCCGCACCGGGGCCGCACCGCCACCCGCATGCAGCCCTCACGCTCGCCTGGTGATGGCTGACCTTCTCACATGGCTGGGGCGATCGGCGAGACGTTCCGCTATCGGCTGCCTGACGTCGCGGAGCTGTGTTCCACGCGGGTTGGGGGGCGCCCTACCGGGGTTTCCGGGTAGCAAGAGTTGCTCAGGACGAACCGCGAGAGTGTCGTCTGGCGGTGACGTCCGCCGCAATGAGCAGCCCGGCAGGGATGGCTGCGAGAAGGAAACCACTTGGTCCGATCAGGCTGACGGCCAGCGCCGCCCAGGCGAGGATCACCCAGCCGACGTACCCGGGAACGCGTTGTCCCTGCCGCCCTGCCCGCGCCACCAGTAGCCCTAGCAGCACCAGCACCACGACGAATCCACCGGGCAGCGCCCAGAACGTTGCCACCGAGTCGCTGTCCGCGGCACGGTTGCGGAGGTCCCCGGCGAGCCAGCTGGACCAGGGGGCTAGGCGGGCGAACACAACGGTATGCGCCGCGGCAATCAGGATCATGGTTCGACCGGCCCAGATGGTGAGCCGACTCGGGGGCGCGGACAACGTAGGCGGGTGAGCCGTGTGCGTGGAGCTCATGGTCACCAGCTTCTCCGGGCCGGGCCCCAGGCGCCCTCACCCGCAGGGGGGATGCCGCTCCCTCGCTCAGGGGAGTAGCACAGGGCGGTGTCTGCGGTCGCAGCCGTGGTCGCCCCTTTTCGCCACGGCACCAGGATGGCAGTCACTCGCGCTCCAGACCTGCGCCGCCGACCCGTGCGAGCAGGCCGTTCTGGGAGCCACCTGGACGGACGATCACGAACTTGGCGTACTGCTGAGCGGGGACTGGCGTCCCCGGCTTGTCGCCGCCTACCTGATAGGTCTTGACCGTCGCACTCGCTTCCGCCGCGATCTTGGCGAACTGTTCTTGGAAAGTGGCGGCCCTTATGCAGGCAAGGGATACTGCTTCGCGTTCGCCCGCTTCGGAGGAGCGGAGGACACCGAACCTCTCATCGACTACCTCGACCGCTATCTTCCTCATCCGGAGTACCGCTACGACCAGTCGTGGGTGATGGGCGCACTCCTCCACTTGGACGAACGCCCGGGAACCGACCATGCCACCCGGTTCTTCGCTCCGGGCGGCCTCTGGGAACGTTCATGGCTGAAGGAACTCAACGTCGATCCCGCCGCGCCGAAAGATTGGATCGATCGCCTGTGCAGGTTCGCCGATGATTGCATGAGCGCAGGTGACGGCACGATTTCCCATGTTGAACGCTAGAGCGACTCCAACCTAGACCACGGCCTCCATAAGATTCGAAGTCCTCCCATAGCCGCTGACACTCTTGGCCTATGAAGATCCGGAAGATACGCGGAATGCTCCCGGCGCTCTAATCGGATCACCCAGCTAACCGCAAGCTCAGAGCACCGAGCACCGAGCACCTCATAAGAACCTTCCTCTTCAATCCGCATGTTGTTCTTCGCTGTCAGGTGGAAGCACGGTGCAAGCGCTGTCGATCTCTCCTGTCGCGATCATGTCCCGCACGGCGTCGATCATCGAGGCGAAGCCCGGCTCACGGATGACGATCAGGTCGGAGCACCGGAAGTACCGGCCGCCGAGGTTCTCGCCCGTGCTCTTCCAGCGGTCCATGACCCTACCGACGACATCGAGGGTCATGAAGGTGGCGTAACGACGAGTGCCGTCCGGAAGGGTGACGGTCGCGTCGGCCTCCTCGGCACTCTCGGGTTCCTGCCCCTCCCATCGAGGGATCAGCATCTCGAAGCCGGGCTCGCTGACCCGATAGAAAGGGCCGTCGATCTCGATCATGCGGCTCACTCTGCCTACGGTGCCGAGGTACTGCAACAAAGGCACGCAACCGGCCACATTCGTGCCCGTCCAGCACTGTTTAGGGCCGGGCTGTGAGTCTCTGATCACGGCCCGATGGTCCTGATGATGAAGTGGTCATTCCTTGATCACGTGCCAGATCCGTACCAGAACAGGCGGGAAGCCGCGGTCACTCACGGGGACCCACGGTCAACCAGATCGCTCTGACCCGCACCCCCGCTTCTCCAGCTCAGGACAGCAAGGCCAGTAGCCGGTGCCCAAGCTGACAGCGCGGGTTCGATTCCCGTCGCCCGCTCCGAACTGTGAGGCCTTCCACCATGAGGGGCGCTTCGCACCTCTGGGCTTCAGGCAGCGCTTCGAAGGGGCTCCGCTCCCTTCGATCCCCGAAACCCCCGCTCGCTTCGCTCGCCTTCGACCCGTGCGTTGCCCGGTTACACGGTGAGCTGCCGGCGCCGAGCGGATCGCGTCGATCGTTCGAGCTGTTCTTCCCCCGCCTCCCTCTCGGGTCAAGGATCACCAGCGAGACCCGTCAGACGCTTCCCGGGATTGAAAGGCCACCTTCCGGCGGAAAGTGGCCTTCGCAGGAGAGAGCGGCGGTCAGGCTCGGGCAGTCACCAGGGTCGCCGCGGTCTCCGAGTGGACGCCGGTCTCATCCGTGCAGTGCGCCAGATTCGCGCGTACGGCGGCCGTGAGGTCGGCGCGACGCGAACCGATGTACGGACTGACCGCGGAGAAGTCGAACAGGCAGCAGATCGCGTCAGGCCCGCCGGGAACGGTGGCCGGCAGCGTCCATTCGCGGAGTTCGACGTCGACGAAACCGGCCTCCTTCGCCAGCGTGGCGACCTCAATCCCGGACAGGGACCACGGCTCCTCGAAAAGATCTGCCTTGTCGGGGCCGAGAACGGCGGCGACGGCATCGTGCAGGGCGCGGAAGAGCGGGTTGCGGTGCAGCGGCTGCCAGGTGGCGATGGCGATCCGCGCGCCGGGTCGGGCGGCCCGCCGCAGCTCGGCCAGCGCCGCACCGCGATCGGGAACGAACTGCAGGACCTGCTGCATGGTGATCAGGTCGAACGCCTGGTCGGAGACGTGCAGCGGGGTGGCGCCGCATTCCACGTACTGGATGGGGGCGCCGTCGGCGGCGGGTAGTTCGGCGGCGAGGGCGAGCATGGCGGGGTTGAGGTCGGTGCCGACCACGGCGCCGGTGGGGCCGACTGCTTGGGCCAGCACCCGGGCGACGGTGCCGGGGCCGGTGCCGACGTCGAGCGCCTTGGTGCCGGGGACCGGCGCCAGCGCCTGGACCATGTACTCCGCCCACGGCTGGAAGATCGACGGGAGCAGGATGTCCTTGTACGGCCGTACCCGGCTGACATCGAAGGAGGTGTCCGCGGTCACGGCGGCCTGGGACCTCGTGGCCGTTTCCAGGGTCTCGGCGAGGATGTCGACCTCGTCGGGGGAGTTGTACAGGTAGAACGAGGCCCGGATCGCGGCGGGGACGCCGAACCGGCTGCACGCGAGCTGCGCGCAGTGGTTGCCGGACCGGACGGCGATGCCCGCCTCGTCCAGACTCGCGCGCATGCGCTGCAGCGGGATGCCGTCCACCACGAACGACAGCAGCGGCAGCCGGTTCGCGGTGTCGGTCGGGCCGATGAAACGGATGCCGGGCACGTTGCCGAGCCGGTCCAGGGCGTACTCGATCAGGGCCTGGTCATGGGCGGCGATCGCGTCCATGCCGATCTCGCTCAGGAAGTCGCAGGCGGCGCCGAGGCCGACGGCTTGCGCGACCGGGGGTGTGCCGGCCTCGAACTTGAGCGGGGGCGCGGCGTAGTGCATGGCGTCCACCGCGACGTTCTCGATCATCTCGCCGCCGCCGAGGAAGGGCGGGAGCGCTTCCAGGAGTTCGTACCTGCCCCACAAGGCGCCGATTCCGGTGGGGCCGCACATCTTGTGGCCGGAAAACACGACAAAGTCGGCTCCCAGCGTGGTGACGTCGATGCCGAGGTGCGGGACCGACTGGGCCGCGTCGACGACCATCAGGGCGCCGACCTCGTGCGCGCGGGCGGCGATCGTCGCGACCGGGTTCACCGTGCCGAGGATGTTCGAGGCGTGCACGACCGCGACGACCTTGGTCCGCTCGTCGATCTTCTCGCTCAGGTCGGCGAGGTCCAGGCGGCCGTCGTCGGTGATGCCGAGATATCTGACCTTCGCCCCCACCCGCTCGGCCAGCAGCCGCCAGGGGATCAGGTTGGAGTGGTGCTCCATCTCCGTCAGGACGATCTCGTCGCCGGGACCGACGCGGAGCCGTCCGTCCGCCCAGATGAACGAGTTGGCCAGCAGGTTGACGGCCTCGGTCGCGTTCTTGGTGAACACGATCTCCTCGGCTCGTGGAGCGCGCACGAACGCGGCGATCTTGCTCCGCGCCCCTTCGTACAGCTCGGTCGCCTGTACGGCCAGCCGGTACACGCCCCGGTGCACATTCGCATTGGTGCGGATGTAGTAGTGGTTCAACACGTCCAGGACAACGGCGGGTTTCTGTGTGGTGGCGGCGCTGTCGAGGTACACGGGTGGACGGGAATCGTCAGGGGCGGTTTCGAAGAACGGGAATTCCTTTCGAATCGACTCGACGTCGATCGCCATCGTGGTCTCCTCCCGCCGAACGGTGTAGCGGCAGTGTCCGAGAGTCCCGACCGGCTAGATCCAACTGGAGTTGTGTCATGGTGAACCCTCCAACATAACCCGCGTTCCAGGGGGGACAGGGTGTCCGGGAGTTGCCGTCATTTCCGGCCACCGAGGACCTCGAATTCCTCGCCTAATGTGGCGGCATGGTCGGTGATTTCTTGGTTGACGGCACGCGGATCATGGCCAGGCGCCGCTCGCGCGGCCTTACCCGGAGAATCCTGGCCGACCTGGTCGGATGCAGCGAGGAATGGCTCCGCCTGGTCGAGAACGGGGTGAAACCCCTGGATCGGCTGTCGACCATCATGCGGATCGCCGAAGTGCTCCGCGTCGAGGATCTCTCCGAGCTCGTCGGCGGCCGGACGAAACTCCCGCCCGCCTGCGACCACGGCGAATCCGACGAGGTCGGGAACGCGCTGCTGCTGCCCGGCCGGTTCACCGGCGAGGCGGCCGAGAGCGTGCTGCGGGTGCAGCAGCACGTGATGGCGGCGTGGGAGGTCTGGCAACGCTCGCCCCACCGCTACACCGAGACGCGCCGCCGCCTGCCGCCGCTGCTGTCGATGGCCGACCTGTCGGTCAGGGCCGCCACCGGCGCGGACCGGGAAGCCGGCACAGCCGGCCTCATCCAGGTGTACCGGCTGTTCGCGGCGCTGTTGCGAAGCTGCGGCCAGCACGCGCTGGCCCTGGTCGCCGCCGATCGTGCGGTGGCCTCTTCGGAGGGCTCGGCGATCATCCAGGCCGAGATGGCGGGCGTGCTCGTCTCGCTCGGCCGGTACGCCGACGCGCGCCGGCTGTGCCTGGCAGTGATCGACGACCGGCCCGAGTCGCTGGAGGCCACCGGACTCTGCTACCTGACGGCCGCGCTCGCCGCCGCCGAGGCGAGCGACGTGCTGCGAACCGAGGAGTTGCTGAACCACGCCCGTAAGATCGGCAACCGGCTGGGCCCGGAGTTCGCGCTGGAGGTGGACCTGCACCGGGTGGCAGTCGCGGTCCGGATGGGCCGGTACGCGCAGGCGATCCGCCTCGCGGCGGGCGTCGACGCCGACCGCCTCCCCGACAAGGACCGCCAGGCGCGGCACCTGCTGGCCGTGGCCACCGCGCACGCGATGGACGGTGACTCGAGCGCGGCCGTGACGCTGCTGTGGCGGATCGTCGAAGGCTGCCCGGAGGAGCTGCGATTCAACGCGGACGCCGGACCGGTGCTGGCCCGGCTGCGGGCGATGGACTGCGAGTCGACCCGGAGGGAACTGCGGGAGATGACCCGGATCACCGCCTGATTCATCAACGGAAGTCCCGGCAAGGTCGAAGGTGTTCCGGCCAAGCCCGATCAGCCAGGCCTGGAAGCACCAGAAGCTGTCGGTGGAGCAGTAGCCGCCGAATACCAGGTTGGCCGCTTCCCACATGTCGTAAGTGTCGGATCGCCGCCGTATTCGGTTGAGAAGGACCTGGAAGCCGACGATCCGGGCCAGCGGACTCCACGCGAGGTGGAGGGCGAGCCACCCGAGGCGCTCATCAGGGTCACCGGTCACTTCCCGGGGCCACTGAAGGAAGAGCCAGAACTCGTCGACATCTGACGCCGCACGGTGCCAGGCTCGGCTGACAACGTCGCAACACGGCGACCTCGATCGCGTGCCAGATTCGTGCCGGAACAGGCGGACAGCCGCAGTCACTCACACGCAAGCGATCCACTCTGACTTGCATCCCCGTTTTCCCAGGTCAGGGCGGCAAGATCAGTAGATGGTTCCCAAGCTGACAACGCGGGTTCGATTCCCGTCACCCGCTCCATGATCGAAGGAATCGATAGGATCATTTCTTGGACCACATCCAGGAGCCGATCATTCCGGCTCCCAGGAACATGCCCACCAAGGCGATCAGTTGCCAGCGGAACTCGACTTCCAGCGCCGACCGTGCGCTTTTGAGCTGCAGTCTCATCAACGCCTCACCGACACCTTGCAACTGCTCGTTGGTCAGTGGTGGGTAGACCAGACGCGGGAGAACGATCAAACCTAGCGTGACCCCCACGGCGAGCAGCAGCAGTCCGATCGCATACCCGAAGAACCTGCCTGACACGCCCAAAAGATCACCCTCTCTATGGAGTGATCAATGAGGCTTTTCATCCTGATGGCCCAGGTCGCGGCGGACTTGCAGAAGGCAGTAGCGGATGAGACGAGGCTCCCGGTTGGGGCATCGGATCTTGGTCGACTGCTGTCTTACTGGGGGCCTCATCTCACCTCAACCCAGTCCTCTTGCGCCTACGTTGACCAGCGCCGCCAGGTTGGAAAAGGGCTCCTGCTCTGGCTTTCGCGCAGCGGAATGGAACCGGTGGTGGCGATGAGCTGAGGCCCCCTTTGTCTTGGCCGGAGATCAGCCTCCCGAAGCCGGTCGGGCACCGGTGTCAGCCAAGGACCGTCGCCGAGCGCCCCTCGTCTACGGTGTAGGCGCCCGCGGAGATCGTGCCGAGGCTCGCGGGGGTGAGGGTCAGCGAGACGACGCCGCCGGGCAGTACGCGCGCGTGCTCTTGTGCGGTGGTGAACGTCGCGGGGGTCGATCCGTCCGGGAACAGGCTCTTCCCCGTCCCGACGACGACCGGGTACTGAAGGAGCCGGTAGACGTCGATGAGTCCTGCCCGGTGCAGCGTCTGCACGAGCCTCCAGCTTCCGTGAACCTGGAGCTCCTTGCCGGGAAGCTCCTTGAGGCGGCGTACCTCATCGAGCAGGTCACCGCGCAGGACGGTCGTCGGGCTCCAGTCGGCTTCCTCGTCGGTCAGCGTCGAGCTGACGACATACTTCGGCAACGTGTTGAGCTTGGTGGCGATCAGGTCGTCAGGTTCGGTGACCTTCGGCCAGTACCCGCCGAGCAGGCCGAAACTGGTGCGACCGAACAGGAACGCATCGGCCTCACGGAACCAGCTCTCGACGACCTCGTTGGTGTGCGCCGAGGCGTGCGGGACGAGCCACCCGCCGCGGTCGAAGCCGCCGGAGCGGTCCTCGTCGGGGGCTCCGGGTCCTTGCATGACGCCGTCGAGACTGACGAAGATGTTGACGCTGAGCAGCACGGTTCTCCCCTGAATTCGGGTTGCGGACGGCCGGCCGGGGGCGGCCGACAGGCGGACGCTAGCTGCCGGGTCCAGGGCGGGTCTTGTACAGGAACGACATCGCGGCATGCTCGCCCGCCTGCAACTCGCGCGCGGTGCGCCCGACGTAGCGACGCAGCGCATGCGCGAGGTGGGCTTGGTCGAAGTACCCGAGCGTCTCGACGACTGTGCGCCAGTCGTGGCCGTCGCGCAGCATCGTGGCCGCGGCGTTCGCGCGGTCGATCTGCGTCACGGTGGTTCGCGACAACCCCGTGATCGCGCGGTAGCGACGCTGAAGGGTACGCTCGGTGGGACTGGCCTTGGGATGCTCGGCGGCGTGCTCCTGCTCCGCGAGGCGCGATCGCACCAGCAGACCCGCGTCCTGCAGTCGCCGGACGAAGTGCTCGACGTTCTCGTACGTCGGCGCCTCCCAGTCCTGGCTGCCGATGACGATCCTGCCCGAGTCCGTCACCGGGAACGGCACGTACCCGTCGATGGCCGAGGCTGCGGGATGCGGCCGAAGAACCGTGCCGAGCGCGAACCGGACCCCCAGGAACTCGGCATCCGGCAAGACCGGTGCGGTGGTCGCCCTCGTCTCCGGCCCGCGCAGACCGGCGAGCAGGCGTCCCCGCGTCCGCGAGAGGATCAGATGCCGGCAGGTGCGCGCCGCGGAGGTCATCGTGTCCTCGACATCGCTGCGGGTACGCCACACGCGGTCGACGATGCTCGCGTCGATCTCGGTGTCGCGATGCTCGAACCGCAAGGCCAAGGCCCCCTCCATTTTCAACCTGCTCAGGTTCCCCCGGAGCGTAGAGAAAAATCGGCAGTGTCACCAACGGCAGTGTGATCGTGATCGAATCCGGAGTCCTCACCACGATCCAGTGAACCTTTCTCATCCCGGGTGACCGTGTAGTTGTGCAGGACGGCGATGGCCTTGCACAGGTGCCCGGTCTTGCCGGGGCTGCAGCAGAGCCGACGGAGGATACGCCAGCTCTTGAGCTGGGCGTTGGCGCGCTCGCCGGGACCGCGTAGCCGGGCGTGGGAGCGGTTGGCCTGCTTCTGGGATTCGGGCTTGTCCTTGCCCTTGTACGGCGTGACGATCGGCCCTTCGGCGCCCTGGTAGCCCTTGTCGGCGAGGGGGAGGATGCCGGCCCGCTCCAGCGCGCGCAGGATGCCCCAGATGCGGGCGGCGGTCAGATCATGGATCGTGCCCGGCAGGGCGCCGGAGGTCCAGATGATCGTCCCGTCCGGAGAAGCGATGACCTCCGATGTTCATGCCGTGCACGCGGTGTTTGGCCGAGTAGTAGGGCCGGTCGGCCCGCACGCGGTCAATGCGAATCAGCATGCCGTCCAGCACCAGGTAGTGCAGCCTGTCCTTCCTGGCCTTGCGCAGGGCCCGGTCGAGTTTTGGTGAGCGGGCCGACAGCAGGCGCGCGGTTTCCTCGACGTAGCGCCAAGCGGTAGCCACCGAGACGCCGAAGCCTGCGGCGATCTCGGCGAACGTCTCGCCTTTTCGCAGGTAGACAAGGACCAGCAGGGCCTGCTGGCCGGGGTCGAGTCGCCGCCAGGGGTGCTGATCGTCGTGCGGTGCCGTCGGATGATGCCGGCCACGTAGGTCAGCGTTGGACGCGACACATCGACCGCGGCGCGGTAGAACAGCACCTGAAGCTCCTGGCTGTGACGGTGATGGTTGTGGTGATCAACCCGTCTACCAGGAGCTTCTCTACGTCATCAGGCAAACGCCGCACCCGCGATCATGCTGTAACCAGTCGGCGGTCCACTGGAGGATGAAAAAGCCTCAATGTTCCACATCGCCTGATTTGTCAACAACCTTCTTCTATCGCCCCAACGGTATAGGAGGCCGGGACCGCCCCTCCGGCAGGTCGCTCCATCTTGCCCCCGGCTCCGGCCCGCTGCTCGTCCGAACGGGCCGACGGCACACGGGACGCACGCGGCATACAGCGAAGCAAAGCACCGTTGACCTCGTACCATTGGCGTGCCATCAGACAGGGTGACAAGGGATCGACCACGGTCACTCACGACCGACTGAACACCCAGCCCAGTGCTCCTACGAGGCATGATCCATGCCTTCCCGAGCTGACAGCGCGAGTCCGGTCCCCTTCACCCGCTCCACGCACCGAGGCCCAGGTCAGGAAGACATCCCCAACCCGGTCCTTGATCGTTTCTAGAGCCTTCTCGATCTTCCGTGCAATTGACGTGCAACCAGCCCACGGGAGCGAGCACCCCTGCTGGCGTGCCGATAGGTCATCGCGGCGGGCACGTTAAGGCGCCCACGCCCCCAGCCATCGCATCATTCACCAAGCCCGCGGCCCCGGCTCTCACCGCAGACGTCGGCGAGCCACGAGCCCATAGCGGTACCGCAGCACCGCCCGCTCGCCATCAAGGATCACCATCACCCGCGTGATCAACGGACCGCCGCAGTCCGGACGCAAACGCAGCCGCAGCAACCGCATGCGCACGATCGGCCAGACACTGCCGTTGTTCTCCACCGACTCCCACGCCTTCTCCAGCACGGGCCGCACCGCCTCGAACCCGGGAAGAGGGTGAACCCGGCAGTACAGGCGGGGAAAGTCCTCACCGTCCACCTCCAGCTTCGCGACCGGCCGACGTCCCCGAAGCAACACGAACACTCTCTTCGCCATCTCACCCATCACCGCCCTTAAACGACGCCCGATCTCCGCGAGCACGACGGCGTCATGACGGTATCTGCCGTATTGCGGGGATTCACCCATGGCGATGATCGTAAGCTGACCGACACCCGTTACCCGCTCTCAGAACGAAGGCCCAGGTCAGGGGAGAACTCCCGACCCGGGCCGGCCCGTCGCCGGTTCAGCCGATGCCGTCCCCGAAGTACGGACGGCGGCGTTGCCGCCACCATGGCCAGTCGGGTGAGGCGTGGGGGTCAGGGGTCGTTCTGGCGATGAAGCTCTGGTCGATGGGAAGCACCAGGCTGTAGAGGTACGGCCTGGCCCAGGCGGGCAGGGCGGTGAGTATCCACTCGAGATGTCCGCGTGGATCGATTTCCCATGAGCATCCGGGACACGAGCACGTGGGCGGGAGCTGAGTCGTGGTGCCGGGGATGACGTCCCGGGTCCAGGCCATGAGCGCCGCCGCCACTTCTCCCGATTGCAGGATCGTGTGCTCAAGAGCGATGACCGCGGCCATCGGCCGGGCCGTGAGGCCGGGGACCTGATGGATCGAGGGTCTGTGGGTTCTGCATCGCGCCCATCGTGGGCGAACCGCAGCGGGGCGCCTACGCGGCATGGCCCTTTCTGATCGTCGTCATGACGCCGATGATCTCATAGCGCTGTTCTGCGAGGGACTTGATGACCGGGACTTCCAGACCCGCGTGGACGACGGGCGGCGGATCTCCGGCAACGGTGCCCGGGTCGCCGAATCACCCGCTGTGAGGGATGGCGACCCCGTACCGGCGGCTCCATGCTGGCATGGCCTGCCCACGCGGTGGCTCGGCCGAGGCCAAGAGTGGTCGAAGCAGCGGCCGGCCGTGCCCGGCCTCGGCACCCGGGACGGCGGTGCAGGATCTGCGGATCGCGAGCGCCGAGAGGTGAGCCACGTGGCCAAGAAGAGGGACAGGAAGCATCAGGCGAAGACGCCGGAGACCTCCGCCGACGCGCCTCCGAAGCTCAAGCGCAAGGACTACGAGGAAGAGATGCGGCGGCTGCACGGCGAACTGGTCGCCATGCAGGAGTGGGTCAAGAGCACGGGGGCCAGGGTCTGCATCGTGTTCGAGGGGCGCGACACCGCCGGCAAGGGAGGCACGATCAAACGGATCACCGAGCGGGTCAGCCCCCGCGTGTTCCGGGTCGTCGCCCTGCCCGCCCCGACCGAGCGCGAGAAATCACAGATGTACATACAGCGGTACGTTCCCCATCTCCCGGCCGCCGGTGAGGTCGTGATCTTCGATCGCAGCTGGTACAACCGCGCCGGAGTCGAGCGGGTGATGGGCTTCTGCAAGCCGGAGGAGACCGAGCAGTTCCTGAGGCTGACGCCGGCGTTCGAGAAGGCCATGGTCGACTCGGGGATCCTGTTGCTCAAGTACTGGCTGGAGGTCAGCCCCACCGAGCAGACCCGGCGGCTGGAGAGCCGCATCCATGATCCGCGCAAGATCTGGAAGCTCTCGGACATGGACCTGAAATCCTACAGCCGCTGGTACGACTACTCCCGGGCCCGCGACGCCATGTTCGCCACCACCGACACCGCCTGGGCGCCCTGGTACATCGCCCGCACCGACGACAAGAAGCGGGGCCGGCTCAACATCATCAGCCACCTGCTGAGCCAGGTCCCCTACAAGCCGCTCGCCCACAAGGATTTCACCCTGCCCAAGCGCCAGCGGGCCAACGGCTACGTAGAACCGGACCTCCCGCTGCGGTACATCCCCACCCCGTTCTGAACGGAGCACCTGTCGCGAGCACCGGCCGGGGCCGCCGAGCCCGGCGGCACCGAATACGCTCCCTTCATGAAGCCGATGAGCTTTGAGCGGACCATCGCCGCTCCCGTGGAGACCGTCTGGGCCGCACTGACTGACATCCCCCGGCGCGCGGAGCTCTTCAGCAAGATCGACGCTGTCGAGTCACTCACGGACGGCCCTTTCGGGCTGGGAACGCGCTGGTGTGAGACCCGTACGGTCTACGGTCAGTCATCGAGCGCGAACTTCGAAGTGGTCGAACTCGACGTTCCCCGGCGCTTCCTCACCGAGTCCGTCGTCGGACCGCGCTCCACGATGGAGTACGTTCTCCTTCCCGCCCGAGACGGTGTCTCCACAACAGTGCGCGTCACTTCGGAGACGACGGGCGGCAGCCTGATCTACAAGATCGTGGAGGCCCTGAGCCGCTTCCGGATCACCCGATGCGTCGTCGAGAACAACACTCAGGATCTGATCGACCTCGCACATGACTGCGAGTCCCGGCAGGCCTCCTAGCCTGAGGACCGCGGGCCCGGTCCGGGCTGTTCGGTGAAGCCTAGACTTGGGCCATGCCGATCTACCTGAGCCTGCTCGACGGCGTGCGGTGGCGGGGGCAGCCGGTGGTCGGCGAGAGGGCTCAGGCGTTGCTCGCCGCCCTGGCGCTCACCTGCCGGACCGTGAACGCGGACCGGCTCGTCGCGGAGGTGTGGGGGGACGACGAGCCGGCCAATCCGGCGAAGGCGCTGCAGGTCCTGGTGTCCCGTACCAGGGCGGTCGTGGGGCCGGAGGCGCTGGCCACCGAAGGGGGCGGTTACCGGCTCGAGGTCCCGCCCGATCAGGTCGACGCCGTCCGGCTGCACGATCTGGCGAACCGGGCGCGGGCGCTGCTCGCCGAGGATCCGGCGGCGGCCGCCGCGGCGGCGGAGGAGGCGCTCGCGCTGGGCGCCGGGGCGCTGCCCTCCGAGGGTGAGGGCCCGCTGGCCGAGGTGCGCCGGCGCGCGGAACGCGACCTGGCGTCCGCGCGGGCCGTACTCGCCCGGGCCCGGAGCCGGAGCGGCGACCACGGCCTCGCCCTGCCCGTGCTCGAGGAGGCCGGGCGTGCCCATCCGGAGGACGAAGGGCTGCTCGCCGACCTCCTGCGCAGCGAGGCGGCGGTACGCGGGACGGGCGCCGCGCTGGAACGCTTCGAGCGTTACCGGTCGGGCCTGCGCGACCGGATCGGCGCCGACGCCGGCCCGGAGCTGCGGCGGGTCCACCGGGAGTTGCTGGCGCTCGACAGCCCGGTGCGCGCCGGGGTGCGGTTCGACGCGACCCCGCTGCTCGGCCGCGACGACGACCTCCGGCGGGTGCGGGCACTGCTCGCCACGTCCCGGGTGGTCTCGGTCCTCGGTCCGGGCGGGCTCGGCAAGACCCGGCTCGCCCATGCCGTCGCCCGTGAGGTCCCGCAGCCGGTGGTGCACTTCGTCGAACTGGTCGGCGTGACCGCGCCCGAGGACCTGGTCGGCGAGGTCGGGTCGGCGCTCGGCGTCCGCGACTCGGTGACCGGACGCCGCACGCTCACTCCCCAGCAGCTCGCCGACGTCCGCGCCCGGATCGCCCAGCAGCTCGACCTGGCCCCGACGCTGCTGGTGCTCGACAACTGCGAGCATCTGGTGGAGGCGGCCGCCGACCTGGTCGCCTATCTGGCCGCGACCACGCGGGAGCTGCGCGTCCTCACCACGACCCGCTCACCGCTGGCGATCGCCGCCGAACGCGTCTACCCGCTGCCCCAGCTGGGAACCGGTGACGCCGTCGAGCTGTTCCGCGACCGCGCGACCGCGGCCCGGCCCGGTGTGCGCCTCGACGAGGATGACGTGCGCGCCGTCGTGACCCGCCTGGACGGCCTGCCGCTCGCGATCGAGCTGGCGGCCGCGAAGGTGCGGGTGATGTCGCCGGCCGAGATCGCCCGCCGGCTGGAGGACAGGTTCGCGCTGCTGCGCGGCGGCGACCGGAGCGCCCCCTCCCGGCACCGGACGCTGCTGGCGGTGATCGACTGGTCCTGGAACCTTCTCGGTGAGCGGGAGCGCCGGGCCCTGCGCCGTCTCTCGGCCTTCCCGGACGGTTTCACCCTCGACGCGGCGGAGGAGGTGCTCGGCGACGGCGCTCTCGGCGACGTCGAGGAGCTCGTGGAGCAGTCCCTGCTCACCGTCGTGGAGACGGCCGAGGGCATCCGGTACCGCATGCTCGAGACGGTGCGCGAGTTCGGCCGGATGCGGCTGGAGTCGGCCGGTGAGACCGCGGAGGCGCGGGCCGCCGTACGCGCGTGGGCCGTCGGTTACGCCGACCGGCACGGCGTGCGGCTGTACTCCCCGGAGCAGGTCGACGCGATGGACCGGCTGCGCTCGGAGGAGACGAACCTCGCCGACATCCTGCGCGACGCCCTCGCCGACCCCGACCTGGAATCGGTGGTGGTGCTGTTCTCCGCTCTGGGCGGCTACTGGTCGATCTGCGGGGACCATCCGCGCAGCATCGTCCTCGCCCCGGCCGTCGCCGCCGCCCTGACCGGCTGGACGCCGCCGCCCCGGCTCCTCGACCGGACCCGGGTGGCCCTGAGCATCGCGCTGATCAACACCATCATCATCTCCTTCGAGGAGGCCAGGCCGCTGGCACGGCTGCTGTCCGGGCTGGGCGCCGACTCGGCGGACCCGGCCATCCGGGCGATGGTGACCGTACTGCTCACCACGATGTCGGACCCCGAGAACGGCTTCGACAAGCTGACCGCCGACCCCGACCCGCTGGTCCGCCGGACCGCGCTGCACTGGCTGAGCCACGGTCTGGAGAACGCCGGCGACCCGGCCGGAGCGATCGAAGCGGGCCGGGCCGCCCTCGAACTCGTCGGCGAGGAAGGCGGTCCCTGGCACCGGGCGGTGCTGCACACCCAGCTGGCCGGCCTGTACGCGCGCTCCGGCGACTCCGCCACGGCATCCTGGCACGCCGCCGAGGCGCTCCCGGTGCTCGAACGCCTCGGGGCGGTGGACGACGCCGTCCAGGTCCGCACCGGTCTCGCCATGGCGGCCCTCGTCGAGGGCCGCCGCGACGAGGCCGCGCGGATGATCGAGGAGCTGGAAGCGCTCCCCTCCCACGGCACCTACGGCGAGGTCCTGTCGGTGGCCGTCGGCAGAGCCCAGCTGGCCCTCGCCGACGGCGACGTCGCCGAAGGACTGCGACGGTACCGCGAGGCCGCCGACAGGCTCGGGAACCCGCGCGTCCGGGGCGCGCCGGACGGTCTCACACCGTGGGCCGTCCTGGGCGAGGTCATCGCGCTCCCGGCGTTCGCGCAGTACGGCGAGGGCGACGACGGCGCTGACCTCTTCGAGTCGCTGCGGACCAAGGCTCTGACCGTGTTCGATCCGAACCCTCCTTTCAGGGACTATCCGATGGCGGGGATGGTGCTCGCCGGACTGGGCGTCTGGGGCCTGCTGAAGGAGGCGCTGCCCGCCGAGGAGGCGGTCCGGCTGCTCGTGCTCGCCGAGCGGTTCGCCTACAACCAGTTCACTCCGACGATGCGGTGGTCGGCGCTGTCCGCGCACGCCGAACGGGTCGCACCCGGCGTCATGTCCCGGATCGAGGCCGAGTACGGCGAGCGGCGCGGCCCCGACCTGCTGGCCGAGGCCCGCGCCGTCCTGGAGCGGGTGGTCTGACACCGTCAGCGTCTTGCGGGCTACCGGCTCGCGGGCTATCGGCTCGCGGGCCACCGGCTTGCGGACTGCGGCTCGCGGGCTACATCTTGCGGGCTACATCTTGCGGGAGTACGAACGGACCGCCAGCGGGGCGAAGATCGCGACGACGACCGCGCAGCCGACGACCGCCCAGCCGACCTCGGCCGTCACGGCCCCGTCGTTGAACAGGTCGCGCACCGCGGAGACGACGTGCGAGACCGGGTTGACCTTCACGAACGCCTCCAGCCAGCCGGGCAGCGTCTCGGCGGGGACGAAGGCGTTGGACAGGAAGGTGAGTGGGAACATGATCATCATCGAGATGCCCTGGACGCTCTGCGCCGAACGCGCCATCGTGCCCAGCCAGGTGAAGATCCACGCCAGCGACCAACCGGCGAACACGGTGAGCGCGATGCCGCCGATGCTGCCGAGCACGCCGCCGCCGGGACGGTAGCCGATGAGCAGGCCGGTGACGAGCGTCAGCACCGAGGCGATGCCGTACCGGATCAGGTCGGCGATCATCGGACCGGCCAGGGGGGCGATCCTCGCGATCGGCAGGGACTTGAAGCGGTCGAAGACCCCCTTGTCCATGTCCTCGCGCAGTTGCACGCCTGTCGCCATGCAGACGGTCAGAGCCGTTTGCGCGAGGATGCCGGGGATCAGGACCGGGAGATAGTCCGCCACGCTGCCGGAGATCGCGCCGCCGAAGATGAACGCGAACATCGCCGTGAACAGCAGGGGCTGGATGAGGACGTCGAAGAACTGCTCGGGCTTGCGGCGCATCTTCTTCAGGGCCCGCCACGCCATCGACAGGGTCTGGACCCAGGTCTCCTGGAGCGAGGTGCGGGGCGTGGTACGGGCGACCACCGCGGACGGGTCGATGCGCCGGGAGCCGAGGGCAGCCGGGGTCATGGTGCTCGTGGTGGTCATCGGGCCGCCTCCATCTGGGATTCGTCGTCGGCGCCGTGGCCGGTCAGCGCCAGGAAGACCTCGTCCAGCGTCGGCTTGGCGACGCTCACCGAGGAGATGCCGAGACCTGCCTCCCGCAGGCCGATCAGGACGTCCGCGGCCCGGTCGGGGTCGGGGAGGGGGACGTTCATCCGTCCCGATTCCGGGGTCAGGACCGGATCCTCGCCCAGCAGCCGGCGGACGACGTTCGCCGCCAGGGCGGTGTCCGAGCCGTCCGCGAGGCTGAGCTGCAGGGTCGAGTCGCCGACCTGGGTCTTCAGGGCGTCGGGGGTGTCCTCGGCGACCTTCCGGCCCCGGTCGATCACTGCCACGCGATCGGCCAGCTGATCGGCTTCGTCCAGATACTGGGTGGTGAGGAGGATCGTGGAGCCGTCGGTGACCAGCTCGCGGATGGTGTCCCACATCTGGCCCCGGGTTCTCGGGTCGAGGCCGGTCGTGGGCTCGTCCAGGAAGATCAGGGGCGGGCGGGTGATCAGGCTTGACGCGAGGTCCAGGCGGCGGCGCATACCGCCGCTGAACTGGGACAGGGGGCGGTCGGCCGCCTCCTGGAGACCGAAGCGTTCGAGCAGGTCTCCGGCGACGGCCCTGGCCCGGGTGCCGGTCAGGCCCTGCAGACGGGCGAACAGCCAGAGGTTCTCCCGGGCTGTCAGATCCTCGTCCACCGAGGCGTACTGACCGGTGACGCCCACCAGCTGCCGGATGCGGTGGGGCTCCCGCCGGACGTCGACGCCGAAGATCTCCGCGTGGCCGCCGTCGATGGGCAGCAGGGTGGCGAGCATCCGGAGCGTGGTGGTCTTGCCCGCGCCGTTGGGGCCCAGGACTCCGAAGATCTCGCCCTGCCGTACGTGAAGGTCGATCCCGTCCACGGCCCGGAAGTCTCCGAACTCCTTGACCAGGTCTTCGGCCCGGACGGCACTGAGGTCCGCCATGACGCGTCTCCTCTCTCCGCCGGGTACCTCCCGGCGTCCGAGAAGAGTCTTCGTGCCGTCGGCTTCGTCGCGGCTTCACGCCGGTTTCACCCCTGAGCTGGCGGTTTCACCGTCCACGACTCCGGCGATCGTGCGTGGGCGCCGGCCGTACGGCCCGCAGACGACGGAGAGCCGTTCAGCCGGTCGTCCTTCGCATGAGGGCGGCCCGCAGGGGTCCGACCTCCGTCAGCAGCGACCGGCCGCCGTCAGCCTCCTCCCACAGCTGCCAGAGTTCGGAGTCCTCACCGAGGACACGATCGAGCGCACGCAGCGCGAGCGGTACGAGGTCATCGGGAAGTCCGATCCTGCCGCCCTCCAGCAGGAAGTCCGGCGCGTACGCCGACGTGACCGGCGGGCCGTCGCAGCACTCGGCCGCGATGATGGCCACGGCCGCCATCGCCGCCGCCCCCTCGTCCACGTCCAGGTAGTCCGCAGACTCCGTGACGTCGAGCAACGCCTGCCGGACCATGCCCGCCCGGTCGTTGGGGTCGGCGTCGTCCAGGCCCCCGCACCAGTCGGCGGCCGAGTCATTGTCGAAAGGACCGCTGTCCCAGGTGCCCATGCCGCTTCACTCCTCATTCAAGGGCCGGGTGCCGACGCGGACGGCAACGTACACATCAGGACCGACACCTCCGGGGAGGATGCTCACTACGCCTCGGAGAAAAGCCCAGGATCCCGCCGCCTCGTCGGGGAACCCGACATCTCGAAGGGGTCCGGCATCCCGCTTCGAGTATTTTTTGGGAGCGCTCCCATTCCATGAGAGAGCGCTTTCTCTTATCCTTGCCCAATGGAATTAGCGGAGATCCGCACCTATCCCCTCAAATCCGCCAGAGGCATCTCCCGCCCGTCCGCCCAGGTCCTCCCCTGGGGCCTGGAAGGCGACCGTCTGTGGGGCGTGGTGGATCCGCTGGGAGAACTGATCTGGGTGGGCCAGCACCCCCGGCTCCTCTCGGTTTCGGCCGTTGAGACCCCCGAGGGCGGCCTCCATCTGTCGGCGGAGGGCATGGGCGAGATCAAGGTCCCCCCGGCAACCGGTGACACGATCCCGATGGCTTGCTCCAACCTCGACCGGGCCGTGCTCGCCCACGCCGACGCCCATGAATGGTTCACCCGCCTGCTCGGCAGGCCCGCCCGCCTCATCTGGCTGGAGGACCCCGGCCGCCGGACCGTCACCGAGGAACAGGGCGGCCTGTGGGACGGACCCCTCCTGCTCGTCTCCAGGAGTTCGCTCCAGCGCCTGGACGACTGGATCTCCGAAGGCGCCATGGAACGTCAGGAGCACCTCCCGGGCCCCCTCGACATCGCCCGCTTCCGTCCCAACGCCGTCATCGACGGCGCGGAACCCTTCGCGGAGGACGCCTGGACGTCGGTCCGCATCGGCGAGGTCGACTTCCGCGTCTCGGTGCTGTGCGACCGCTGCGCCGTCACCACCTGGGACCCGGACACTCAGCGAGGCGGCAAGGAGCCCCTGAGAACCCTGGCCAGACACCGCCGCTGGGACGGCAAGACCTGGTTCGGCATCCGCCTGGTGCCCAGGAACCTCGGCGAGCTGAGAGTCGGCGACGAAGTCCGGCCGGGCTAGTCGGCCAAGCGCTTCGAGTCCGCCGGTCAGTCGCCGCAGGGCTGTCGGCCAAGCGCCTCGGGGCCGCCGGTCAGTCGGGAGCGAGTCGAGCACGAAGTCGCAGCCGCAGCAGCGGGCGCGGCGCAGGGTCGCGTCGTCCGGGACCGGCCGGTAGGCGGCGTGGAAGCGGTCGGCCGTGCCGTCCGGCAGCAGAAGCCAGGCGGCGGCGAGGTCGCAGGCCGGATCGCCCGCGCAGAGGTCACCGAAGTCGATCACCCCGCAGATGGCGCCGTCCGCGGTGAGGACGTTGGCCGGATGCAGGTCGCCGTGGAGCCACAGCGCCGGGCCTGCCCACTCGGGCGCGGCCGCGGCGTCGTCCCAGACCGCGCGGACGGCGGCCGGGTCGGGGACCAGCCCTCTCTCCGTGGCCTCGGCGAGCTGCTGGGCGAACCCCTCGGCGTGGCAGGCCAGCGGTCCCCCGCGGTCGAAGCGGCCGGCAGCGCCCAGGGCCGGACGTCCTGGATGTGATGAAGCATCACGACCCCTTCCATCTATCTTGATGTCAAGGTGCTTCATCGTGACCGATTCGCCCCGGTCTTCCACGCACATGGCAGTACGCCCGGGCGGAGGGCCCGGGCGTACCGAGGTGGGAAGGGAGCGGGTCAGCCGGTCGTGAGCCTGAGGCCGTAGACGCTCAGGATCTCGTTGACGGGCTGGTGGTACGTCGTGCCGCCGGTGGTGCAGTTGCCGGAACCGCCGGAGGTCACGCCCTGGGCCTGGCTGCCGGAGATGAACGAGCCGCCGGAGTCGCCGGGCTGGGCGCAGACCGTGGTGCGGGTGAGGCCGCTGACGGTGCCCTGCGGGTAGGTGACGCTGGCGTTGTGCTGCTGGACGGTGCCGCAGCGCCAGCCGGTGGTCGAGCCGGAGCGGCAGATGGAGGAGCCGACGACCGCCTGCGTGGAGCCGCGGACCGTCACCATGGCGCCTCCGGCGCCGCGCACCCACGGGCGGGGCGTGTGGCCGGGCGTGGCGACCCAGGCGTAGTCGTTACCGGGGAACGACGAGCCCTGGAAGGTGCCCGTCGGGTTGGTGGTCCTGGAGCCCGCCCGGCCGCAGTGCCCGGCGGTGACGAAGCCCGGCGTGGTGCCCCTGGTGACGGCGAAGCCGATGCTGCAGCGGCTGGAGCCGATGTAGTACGGCGAGCCGCCGATGATGTCCATGAACGGGGTCGGGCGCTCGGCGGTGGCCGAGACGGTGACCGCGTTCATGTCGACGCCGGCCGCCTTGGCGAGGGCCTCGGCGGCCTGGACCGTGGGCGCCTGGACGGCGACCTTGTTGGACGTGACGTCCACGTACCAGAGCGCGGCCTGGGCCTTGGCCCTGCGGGGGGCCTGGTCGAGCTGCGCCATGATGCCGTCGAGCTGGGCGAGCGTCCGCTCGACGACCACCGGCTGAGCGCCCTGCGACTCGATCTTGGGGGTCTCGGCCGGGTCGGTGGTGGCGACCACCAGCTTGGAGGCGTCCTGGTTCAGCCAGGCGCCGCCGTACGAGTCGGCGCTGAGCTCGCCGCTCAGTGCCGACTGGGCGGTGGCGGCGCGCTCCTCGTTGGCGAGCCGGGTCCTGGCCTGCTCCTCGGTGAGGCCGAGGTCGCGCTGCATGGCGTCGACCATCGCGGGCGGAGCGGGCGAGGGAGGGGCGGCCTGGGGGCCGGGGTCGGCGGCTGCGGGACTGAGGGGGGTGGCCAGGCAGGCGGCGAGGACGGCGGCGCCTACCAGCCCACAGCTCTTACTCAACATCTGCACTCCTTGTAAGGGGTTGAGGTCAAGCTAGCGGCTGGCAGAGAGCTCCGAAAGATGTGTCAAGAAAGCCATATCCCCGCGGTATGACCCCCGAAAGCGCACGCCCTTTCCCGCAATCAGGATGTTCTCTGAAGGTTCAGGGCCCTCAGGTCTCGCGCACCCCTCTTCAGGAGGGCGGCCGGGCGATCGTCACGGCCTTCAGCGGCTCCACCGGCCGCCCGCGAACCTCGGTCGTCATCACGCGGATCTCTCCGGGGCGGACGCCGATCTCCGCGATCCGCGCCCTCCGCTCGGCCTGGGCCGCCCTGGCCTGTTCCACACGGGCGAGCTGCTCCGCGGTCTTCCTCACCCGCTCCTTCGCTTCCCGCGCCCGTGCGCCCGCCCGCACAGCCCGATGACGAGCCGCCTGTACCCGTGCCCGAGCCTCCGCGATCCGCATCTCATGACTTTCGAAGCTCACTCTCCGATAATCACATGAGTACTCCTCGGAAACACCACATGGGGCCATCCCACTAAAATTCCTGAACTATAAAGACGTCCGGAATGTGGCGCGTCCGCTTCTGCAGAACCCGGCCCTCGCCGGTGAGGGCCACCGTCACGGAGCGCTCGTCGTCGGCGCGGCGGCGTACAGGTCGAAGCAGGGCATCGCGGCCAGCGGCCCGGAGCCGGCGGTCTCCCGCGGGACCTCCGCCACCTCCGCCACGGCTATCCGCTCGACGGCCACTACTGGGAGAAGCAGACGCATCGGCAGGTACGGTACGGCGCGCGTCGGCGAGGTCGCCTTCCTGGGCGCCCTGCAGCCCTTCCTGCTCAAGACCGGCGGCAATCCCGGCGGCGTGGACCAGTCGGTCTTCGACGGGATCCCGGCCGCGGTCGCCGGGTCCGGCCTCCCGGCGCTGATCGCGCACGGGACGGCCGACCGCATCCTGTCGATCGACGCCACCGCCCGTCCCTTCCACCGGCTGGTGCCCTCCGCCGCGTACGTCGAGATCGACGGCGCGCCGCACGGCCTGCTGTGGACGCACGCCGCCGAGGTGAACGAGGCCCTCCTGTCCTTCCTGAAGGGCTGCCCCCGAAGATCCGGCTGCGGTTGCCGGGGCGGGCGGCTTGATATCAGATGTGATGGGAAGCACATTCGCACTGATCGTTGAACGCCCACCGCGAGGTCCGGCTCGCAGAGCTGCGGCCTGCGGCGACGCAGGCGGGAGCAGAGGATGCCACTGCACGGTCCGGGCCCGGACGCGGTCGTCGCGCTGACGGCCGCCGGTGTGACGTTGCTGCTGGACGCGCGCGAGGGCCGGTTGCCCGCCGTCGTGCACTGGGGACGGGAGCTGCCCGGGCTGGACGCCGCGCAGGCGGCGGCCCTCGTCACGGCGACCGTGCCGGTGGTGGGATCCAACAACCCCGACCCGGTGCCGCGCCTGGCCCTCGTGCCCGAGCACCACACCGGATGGTGCGGGCGGCCGGGCCTGCGCGGCTCGTTCGCGGGGGTCACCTGGTCCCCGGCGTTCGCCACCCGCGAGATCTCCCTGGACGGCGCCCGCGTTTCGGGCTTCGTCTCCTCGGGCCCCGGGACCGTGGAGGTCATCGCCGCCGACGACACGAACCGGCTGGACCTGGGCCTGACGATCGAACTGCTCCCCTCGGGGCTGGTGCGCAGCCGGGCGACGGTGTTCAACGCCGGCCACGAGGTCTACCAGCTGGAGGACCTCGTGCTGGCCTATCCCGTCCCGGCGGAGGCGGCCGAGCTGCTCGACTTCGGCGGCCGGCACAACCTGGAGCGGGTGCCCCGGCGCGGCCCGTTCCCCCTCGGCGCGCACGTCCGTGAGAACCGCAGGGGCCGTACCGGCGCCGACAGCGCGTACGTCCTGCACGCCGGAACCGCCGGCTTCGGCTTCGCCCACGGCGAGGTCTGGGCCGTGCACACCGCCTGGAGCGGCAACCACACCCACTACGCCGAGCGGGTGCACACCGGGGAGCGGCTGATCGGCGGCGGGGAGCTGCTGCTGCCCGGCGAGGTGCGGCTGGCGCGCGCCGAGGCCTACCGGAGCCCGTGGGTCTACGGGTCGTACGGCACCGGCCTGGACGAGGTCGCGCACCGCTTCCACCGGCACCTGCGCGCCCGCGACCCTCAGGTATCCGCCGACCGGCCGGTGACCCTGAACGTCTGGGAGGCGGTCTACTTCGACCACGACGAGGGGCGCCTGCTCGACCTCGCCGAGCGCGCGGCCGCCATCGGCGTCGAGCGATACGTGCTCGACGACGGCTGGTTCGGCTCACGCCGCGACGACCGCTCGGGACTGGGCGACTGGGTGGTCGCCCCCGACGTCTGGCCGAAGGGCCTGCGCCCGTTGATCGATCGGGTCCGCGGACTGGGCATGCAGTTCGGTCTGTGGTTCGAGCCGGAGATGGTCAACCCCGACTCCGACCTCGCCCGCGCGCATCCTGAATGGATCATGGCGGCCCGGGCCGAGTGGCCGGTGGAGTCCCGGCACCAGCAGGTCCTCAACCTGGGCATCCCCGGGGCCTACGAGCACGTGAAGGCGCAGATCCTCGCGATCCTCGGGGAATACCCGATCGACTACGTCAAGTGGGACCACAACCGCGACCTCGTCGAGGCCGGCACGCAGAGCGACGGAGGGCGGCCCGGCGTGCACGCGCAGACCCGGGCGGTCTACCGGCTGCTGGACGAGATCCGGGCCGCGCACCCCGGTCTGGAGATCGAGTCGTGCTCCTCCGGCGGGGGCCGCGTCGACCTGGGCGTGCTCGAACGCACCGACCGGGTGTGGGTCTCGGACAACATCGACCCGCACGACCGGCAGGGCATGCTGCGCTGGACCGCCCAGCTCATCCCTCCGGAGTTCATGGGCTCGCACATCGCCTCGGGCCGCTCCCACACCACCGGCCGCCGGCACGATCTCCAGTTCCGCGCCGCCACCGCGGTCTTCGGGCACCTCGGGATCGAGTGGGACCTGGCCAGGGCGACCGACGAGGAGCTCGCCGAGCTCCGCACGTGGATCGCGTTCTTCAAGGAACGGCGCGACCTGCTGCTCGGCGGCGACCTGGTCCGGATGGACGGCACCGAGGAGGGCGTCCTGGTGCACGGCGTCGTCGCCCCGGACCGCTCCCGCGCCCTCATCGCGATGGTCGTGCTGGACAGCCCGTATCCGGACCCGCCCGCCCGGCTGCGCTTCCGCGGCCTCGATCCGGCCCGCCGCTACCGGGTCCGGCCCGTGCCGGTCGGCACGCCGCCCGCCGGGCTGCGGCCTCCGCGCTGGTGGGGCCCGGCCTGGGAGGGCGAGATCCTCAGCGGCGCGGCCCTCGCGCACGTGGGGGTGGCGTGCCCGAGGATGTGCCCGGACCAGGCGATGCTGTACCGCGCCGACGCGACTGAGTGAGTCCGTCCCCCGATTTCCCCCTTCCCGGCAACCTTCCTGCGCATCGGAGGCGTACTACGGGTGGCCGTCGGGGTCGAGGAGGGGTGGATGGCGGATCGATCGGCGTACGACGCGTTCGTCGCGGCGCACTGGCAGCGGCTGCTCCGCACCGCCTACCTGCTCACCCGCGACTGGGCCGCGGCCGAGGACCTGGTGCAGACGGCGCTGATGAAGGTGTGGCAGGCCTGGTCCCGCGTGGGAGAGGAACCCGAGGCGTACGTCCGGAAGATCATCGTCAACGTCCACCTCTCGTGGTGGCGGCGGCGCTGGCGGCAGAGAGAGATCAGCACCGGATCGCCTCCCGACCGGGGAGGCACGGAGGACTCGACCGGCCGGATCGACGAGCGCGAGGTCGTCTGGCAGGCGCTCGGGCGGTTGCCCGCCCGGCAGCGGGCCGTGGTGGTCCTGCGGTTCTTCGAGGACATGACCGAACTCCAGACCGCCGAGACGCTGGGCTGCAGCGTCGGGACGGTCAAGAGCCAGACCAGCAAGGCGCTGGCCAGGCTGCGGATCGACGACTCGTTCGCGTCCACGCCCACCGGGAGGGGGAGGACCCATGCCCATCAGCCGGAGTGACCTTCACGACCTGCTGGAGGAGCGCAGCCGCCCGGCGGGCGAGCACCCCGTCCCGTGGGAGTCCCTGCGCTCCCGCATCCGGGCCGCCCGGCGCCGCCGCGTCACCGCCGCGGTCGTGGCCGTCGCCCTCGCCGTCACGGCCGCCGTCTCGGGGGGCCTCCTGCTGCGGCACGATCCCGGCGACGAGGTTCAGATCGTCACTCCCCTGCCGGACGAGCCGCCCGGCGACACCCGGCTCCCGGCCCGGTTCACCCAGTCCGACGGAACGGTCTACCGGAGGGCGGCCACGGCGAAGATCGACTTCCCCCGGGAGAGGTCGGTGACGTTCGAGG
The DNA here is from genome assembly GCF_016863175.1 of Paraplanobispora siamensis. Lineage (GTDB taxonomy): Bacteria > Actinomycetota > Actinomycetes > Streptosporangiales > Streptosporangiaceae > Planobispora > Planobispora siamensis. The sequence continues at coordinate 7,286 of NZ_BOOJ01000017.1, read as the reverse complement.
TGGAGCTGCACGGCAGGCCCTTGGCCCTCGTGGTGGACTGCCCGGGGACGCGGGCGGGGAACCCCTTCCCGGTCGTCACCGTCCGAGTCCCGGGCACGGCCAAGCCCTTCACCATGTTCCCCGGCATCTCCGCCGTCCCCATGTGCGGGGTCGCGAGCCCGGTGAACGTGATGCCCCTTCCCGCCGATGCCCGCCGGGCGACGTTCGTCATCAAGATGAACGTCATGGAAGGTACGGAATCGGCGAAGGGGCGGCTACGTCCGGGAGCGTGGCGGTTCGGCGTCTACGAATGGGCACCCCACACCCCGATGAGAGCCTCCGCACCCGCTCCGGAACCGCCTATGACGTTCGGAACGGGGGACGAGCGGTTCGAGCTGGTCGACAGCAGGACCGTCACCTGGCCCGCCTCCAGGGAGGCGACGCTCACTTTCCCGAACCCCGGGCGACCGCTGGCGATCGTGACCTCCTGCGGGGGCGATCTCTCCGGCGGGGTCGTCAAGGAGGTCGGCGTCGGCGCCCGCACACTCCGGGGGAGCTGCCTCAGGCCCCAGGAACGCGTGGGCGGATACACGTACTTCCCCTCTCCCAAGGGCACCGGACGGGTGACGGTCCGGGTCCGCCTGCGCGCGATCATCACCGAGTACCTGCGGCGCCCGGGCACCCTGACCGTCGCCGTCTACGCGCAGCGCCGGGGATGACGGGCCCGCGGGGTGAGGGCCGGCGGGGGCCCGTCACCCCGCGGCCCGATAACCCCTGTCCCACGAGGGCGCCCGGTGCGTAGAATCACGGGCATGACATGGCGACATTGATGAACCTCTAGAGGTCGACGCGGGACGCGATGCCGCGGACCACCCGGGATGCCAGCCACCCGGAGTCCGAATCGTCCCCACGGAAAGACCTCATGATCATTTCATCTTCACGTGCGCCCGGAGCGCGTGCGAAGCGGCTGGCCGCCACTCTCTACGCCTACGTCTTCCTTGACGACCTCATCCTTCTCTATCCGGTGTACGCGCTGCTGTTCGCCGACACCGGCCTGTCCGTCTCCGAGATCTCCTCGCTGTTCGTCCTCTGGGCCCTCACCGGGATCGTCCTGGAGGTGCCCTCCGGCGTGTGGGCCGACGCGGTCTCGCGGCGGCTGCTGCTGGCGGTCGCCCCGCTGCTGGGCGCGGCCGGGTTCGCCCTGTGGGCCTTCGCTCCCTCCTACTGGGCCTTCGCCCTGGGGTTCGTCCTGTGGGGTGCGCGCGGGTCGCTGGTCTCGGGCGCGTTCGAGGCGCTCGCCTACGAGGAACTCGACCGCCTGGGCGCGGCCGGGCGCTACGCGCGGATCCTGGGCCGCACCGAGACGGCCAGCCTGATCGCGGTCGGGGTGGCCACCGCGGCGGCGGGGCCGGTGTTCGCCTTCGGCGGCTACCCGGCGCTGGGCGTGGCGAGCGTGGTCGCCTGCCTGCTGTGCGCGGCCGTCGCCCTGGCCCTGCCCGAGCACCGCTCGGCGGACGGTCCGGACGAGGACGACGACCCGCGCGGGTACGTCGCGATCCTGCGCTCCGGCCTCGCCGAGGCCCGCGGCGACCGGTCCGTACGGCGGGCGCTGCTGCTCGTCCCCGCGGTGGCGGCCGTCTGGGGCGCCCTGGAGGAGTACGTCGCCCTGCTCGTGCAGGAGACCGGCGTCCCCGACCGGGACGTGCCCGTGTGGGTGCTGCTCGTCTGGGCGGGCATGACGGCCGGCGGCCTGCTGGCCGGGGCCGGGCGGCGCCTGACCGCCAAGGCGCTGGCGGCGGTCATCGCGCTGGCCGCCCTGATCCTGGGCGGCGGCGCCCTCTCCGGCCGTCCGGAGGGCCTCTTCCTGGTGGCCGCGGCGTTCTGCGCCTTCCAGATGCTGACCGTGGTGGCCGACGCGCGGCTGCAGGAGCGCATCACCGGGCCGAGCCGGGCCACGGTGACCTCGCTGGCCAACCTGGGCACGGACCTGACGACGGTCCTCGCCTACGGCCTGTACGCCGTCGTCTCGGAGTTCGCCGGGCACGGCACGGTCTTCGCCGTGCTCAGCGCGCCGTACCTCCTGGTCGCCCTCGCGGTGGCCCACGACGCGCGCACGCGGCGGAGCGGGGAGGTGGACGGACCGGCGCTGTCACGCGAGTGACGGGCCTTCTCACGGCCGGACAAAACATGTCCTGAGGACCATCACGCGCGGACGGTTCATCCACCCGCCCGCGTGCCAGAATGGATCTTCCCCAGATCCCCGTGCGGACGGGTTCTCCAGCATGAACGATCTCCAAGGGAAAGATCCGTACCAGGTGCTCGGCGTCCGGCCCGATGTCACGCCCGAGGAGCTGAAGCATGCCTACCGGCGCCTGGCCCGCCGTTACCACCCGGACAAGAACCCCCAGGGCCAGGCGCTCTTCACCGAGATAGCCGACGCGTACGGCCTGCTGTCGGATCCGGAGCGGAGATCCCGCTACGACCGGGAGCGGGCCGGGCGGGCTCCGGAGGCGGCGCCTCCGGAGCCCATGTCCCGGGCGGGGGCCTCCGCGGCCGGATCCGGGGAGCCGGGCCGGGCCGAACGCCACCGGGTGCGGCCGGAGACCCCGGAGGACCGGCTCGAACGGCTCTACGGCCCGCGCCCGACGGCCTGGACGGCGGTCAAACTCGCGTTCTATCTGCCCGCGGGCGCCTTCGCCGCCGTGCTGGTCAGCGCGTTCGCCACCGTCTCCCAGGGGGACGCGGCCCGCGACGTCGGCCGGTGGGCGGCCCTGCTGCTCTGGCTGGCCCTGTGGAGCTTCCTGGCCGCCGCCAAACTCAAACTGTGGATGCTCCACCGCCGCGCGGCCCGTTCCGGGCGTTTCTGAGGCCGTAAGGCCGCGTTCCGGAAGAGCGGCACGATCTTCTCCGTCCGTGAAGGTTTCTCATTCTTGGCCCCGCCTCGCCGACGACGCCCCTGACCTTGGCAAAGTTATTTAAGATAAGTCCACGAAACCTGCGCGCAGAGCTGACAAGTGAGTCAAAATTTCCTTACTGGAAAAAGTTCACAACCCACGAGGTTGGGCCGGATGAAGAAAATGTTGCCGCGCATGACCGCGGAGTCGCTGCCCGAGAGACTCGACAACCTGCCCGTGGACCCCAAGGAATTCCTGCAACTGGTGGCCATCGACTTCGTCGGGACCTACCACGTCTATCTGGCCGCCAAAGACGAGCGCATCAAGATGACGCGGCTGTCCATGACGATGCTCGGCGCGCCCTTCGTCGCCGCGATCGCCCTCGCCAGCGCGAAGGTGATCAATCCCGTCTCCCTCACCTCGTGGGACGACGCCCCGCGCTACCTGTTCGCGACGGTCCTCGGCTTCGGCCTGCTGAGCGTGCTGCCGTTCCTGCGGCTGATCGAGGCGGTGAACGCGCACATGCGCACCGCACGCGCGCTCAACAACTTCCGGCTGCTCTACGTGGTCCAGCTCAAGGACCACTTCTCCGCCCTGAGCTGGTCCCCGAACCTGCCGGTGGACCCGCGCTATCCGGAGACCTACGCGCCGCTCGCCTGGCCGGGGATCAACGTGATGATGCTGTCCCTCGTCAACAGCTCCTACATCGCGGTCGGCGTCCTCGGCCTGCTGGGCGCCAGTCCCGATCCGGCGGTGCTCGTGGTGCTCATCGGCCTGCTCTCGGCGATCCACTACTCCGTCTACTACGTGCGGGCCAACGTCTCGCGCCAGCGCCGGCTTCCCAAGAACCCCTTCCATTTCCCGAACGTGGAGACTTGATGGCAGACCTCCTCCGATTCACGTCCTGTGGGGAGACCTGGATTTGGCTGATGAATCATGTGAGGAACAACGGCCGACCGGCCGACGACGACCGGGGTCCGATCATCGAGGCCCCCGCGGTGCTGTTCGAGATCGCCGAACTGGGCTGGGACGACCCGGTCCTGGCGGCCCACGCCGACAGCGTCAAGATCCCTCTGTACGCCAGCAAGTTCAGCGAGCCGGCGGTCGTCCCGCCGTTCAAGTACAGCTACGGCGGCCGGCTGCGCCAGCTGCTCGGCGTGGACCAGCTGCGCTGGGTCACCGACATGCTGCGCGCCAAGCCGTACAGCAAGAGCGGCTGGATCTCGCTGACCGTGCCCGGCGAGCGGCCCGACGCGGTGCCGTGCCTGACCGCCCTCGCCTTCCGGCTCCGTGAGGAGCGGCTGACGATGACCGCGACATTCCGCTCGCAGAACGCCTTCACCTGCTATCTCAACTACGTGCCTCTGCGTAGTATCCAGAGCGAGGTCGCGGAGGATCTCAGGGTGGGCTGTGGGTCAATGAGGGTCTTCGTCGACGTCCCGCACATCTACACGGCGGATGTGGCGACGGTCGAGGAGATCCTCCGGCTGTCGGAGCGCGATGAGCTCGGCGAGGGAGAGTCGCTACCGGGTCCTGCTGGTCGATCTGGACGGGACCGTGGTCGACTACGCCCGGACCGAGAACGGCGCGCTTCGTGAGACCCACCGGCGCTTCTTCCGCACCGGCCTGAGCGCGTTCCTGCGCGACTTCCACGCGGCCAACGAGCCGCTGTGGGCCGACTACCGCGAGCGCCGGATCGGCCTGGCCGAGCTGCGGCTGGAGCGCTGGGCCCGGCTGGGCGCGGGCCCCCGGGTGGCGGCGGCCTTCGAGGAGGCCCTCGGCCGCAACGCGGTGCTCTTCCCCGAGGCGCGCGAGGCGCTGCGGCGGCTGGCGCGCCGCTCCCGGCTGGCGCTGGTGACCGACGGCATCGCCCGGGTCCAGCGGGCCAAGCTCCGCCGTACGCGCATCGAGAGGTTCTTCGAGCACGTGGTGATCGCCCCGGAGGTGGGCCTGCGCAAGCCCGACGGGGCGCTGCTGCACCACACCCTGTCGCTGCTGGAGGCCAAACCCGACGACGCCCTGATGGTCGGCGACTCCCCGGTGGGGGACGGCGGCTGCGCGCAGGAGGCCGGGGTGCGCTTCTGCTGGGTCAACCGCACCGGCGCCGTCCCCGTCCCGGGAGTCCCGGTCCACCGGACCGTCGGGAACCTCGCGGTCCTCTGACACGGCCCGCCCGGCCTTCCGGAACGTCTGGGAGGATCAGGCGGTCGCCTCGGCCGCGGCCCGGCCCGCCGCGCGGCCGGAGAACAGGCAGCCGCCCAGGAAGGTTCCCTCCAGCGACCGGTAGCCGTGCACGCCTCCCCCGCCGAAGCCCGCCACCTCCCCGGCGGCGTACAGGCCCGGCAGCGGGGCACCGGAGGCGTCCAGCACCCGCGAGGACAGGTCGGTGTGCAGCCCGCCCAGGGTCTTGCGGGTCAGGATGTGCAGGCGCACCGCGATCAGCGGCCCGGCCTTCGGGTCGAGCAGCCGGTGCGGTACGGCGGTGCGGATCAGCCGGTCGCCCCGGTAGGCCCGGGCGCTGCGCAACGCCGCGATCTGCAGGTCCTTGGTGAAGGGGTTGGCCATCTCCCGGTCGCGGCCCACGACCTCGCGTGCCACGACGTCGAAGTCCAGCAGGTCCTCGCCGGTGACCTCGTTCATCTTCGCCACCAGGTCGCGCAGCCTCGGGGCCACCACGAAGTCGGCCCCGTGGCGCTTGAAGGCCTCCACCGGGCCGGGGGCGCCGGGCCGTACCCGCTGCAGGACCTGGCGGACGTCCCTGCCGGTCAGGTCGGGGTTCTGCTCGGAGCCGGAGAGCGCGAACTCCTTCTCGATGATCTTCTGGGTGAGCACGAACCAGGTGTGCTCGTACCCGGTGGACATGATGTGCTTGAGCGTCCCCAGGGTGTCGAAGCCGGGGAAGAGCGGCACGGGCAGGCGGTTGCCCCGCGCGTCCAGCCACAGCGAGGAGGGACCGGGCAGGATGCGGATGCCGTGGTTGTCCCAGATCGGGTTCCAGTTGGTGATGCCCTCGGTGTAGTGCCACATCCGGTCGCGGTTGATCACGGACCCGCCGGCCTTCTCGGTGATCGCCAGCATCCGGCCGTCGACGTGCGCGGGCACCCCCGACAGCATGTGCCGGGGCGGCTCGCCGAGGCGGGCGGGCCAGTTCGCCCGGACCAGGTCGTGGTTGCCGCCGATCCCGCCGGAGGTCACGATCACCGCCTGCGCGCGGAGCTCGAAGTCCCCGGCCGCGACCCGGGAGCTGGGCCGTCCGCGCTCGGCGTCGCTGGGCTCCAGGATCGTGCCGCGCACGCCCTGCACCGCGCCGTCGGAGACGATGATGTCGTCGACCTGGTGGCGGAAGCGCAGCGAGACCAGCCCGCGCCCGGCCGCCGCACGCACCCGCCGGGCGAACGGCTCCACCAGTCCCGGGCCGGTGCCCCAGGTGATGTGGAAGCGCGGCACGGAGTTGCCGTGCCCGTTGGCGGTGTAGCCGCCGCGCTCGGCCCAGCCCACGACGGGGAAGAACCGCACGCCCATGCCGTACAGCCAGGCCCGCTTCTCCCCGGCGGCGAAGTGGAGGTAGGCCTCGGCCCACCGGCGCGGCCAGGCGTCCTCGGGGCGGTCGAAGCCGGCGGTCCCCATCCAGTCCTGGTGGGCCAGCTCCAGTGAGTCGCGGATGCCCATCCGCCGCTGTTCGGGCGAGTCCACCAGGAACAGCCCGCCGAAGGACCAGAACGCCTGCCCGCCCAGCGACGCCTCGGGCTCCTGGTCCAGCAGGATCACCCGGCGGCCCGCGTCGGCGAGCTCGGCGGTGGCCACCAGACCGGCCAGGCCGGCGCCGACCACGATGACGTCCGCGTCCATGTTCCCCATCCTCACCCGTGATCCGTACCCGCGCCGGATGCGACACCCGCACCTGCCGCCAGGGTGGTCACCGCCGCCCGCCGCGGTCAATCGGACTCGTCGCGACTGTGCAGCGTTCTTGTCATCCGGTGAGCAATCCCGAGGGGGGTCGTGGACGCCGGGCGGGCCCCGCTGCGATGATCCCGGCGAGGCTCCGGCCCGCGGAGGACCACCGGGCCCCGCGGAGGACCGCGAGGCGTCACGGCCGGCGCCGCCGGATCGCCCCGCCCGCATCCGCCGCCGACCACCAGGAAGCCCGATGTCCCGCAAGAACGTCCTCGCCGTGATCGCCCCCCACGTCGGCGGCCGGCGGACCGGTGCCGCGCTCAGCGCCGTCTTCCCCCAGTCCGCCCGGGTCACCGTGGTGGAGTCCACCGACGAGGACCCCCGGGCGCTGAGCGAGGCCCACGTCATCCTCACCGCCATCGCCCCGGTCACCGCCGCGCACGTCGAGGCCGCGCGGGACCTGGAACTGATCCAGTGCACCAGCCACGGCTACGAGCACGTCGACGTGGCGGCGGCCCG
>NZ_BOOJ01000016.1 GCF_016863175.1 Paraplanobispora siamensis | reverse complement strand
GGCCCGCCGTCAGGGCGTGCCGGTGTGCACCATCGGCTCCAGCGACGCCGAACGGCACAGCGTCGCCGAGCAGGCCTTCGCGCTCATGCTCGCCCTGGCCAAGCAGATCGTCCCGGCCCACAACGCCCTGGCCGAGGGCGAGTGGGCGCTGCCCCGCCTGCGCGGCTCGCTCACGGAGCTGTCGGGCAAGACCCTGGGCGTCGTCGGCCTCGGGATGATCGGCCGGGAGGTCGCCCGCCGGGCGGCGGCCTTCGGCATGACCGTGGTGTACTCCTCCCGCACCCCCGCCGGCCCGGAGGTCGAGGAGAGCCTGGGGGCGCGCCGCCTGCCGCTGGAGGAGCTGCTGGGCGTCTCCGACTACGTGAGCCTGCACGCCCCGCTGAACGACTCCACCCGGCACCTGCTCGACGCCGGTCGCCTGGCCCTGCTCAAGCCGACCGCCTTCGTCGTGAACACCGCCCGCGGCGCGCTGATCGACCAGGAGGCCCTGGCCGACGCCCTGCACGACGGCCGCATCGCCGGGGCCGGGCTCGACGTGTACGACCCGGAGCCGCCTGGCGCCGACCTGCGGCTGCTGCGCGCCCCCAACGTCGTGCTCTCCCCGCACGCCGGAGGGGTGACGCGGGAGGCCGTGGTCCGCATCGCCCTGGCGGCGGTGCAGAACGTGACCGACCACCTCGACGGCAAGCCCCCGCGCGACATCGTCAACTGAGGGGCCCGCAGGGCGCGGCCGGGCGGGGCGGTCAGCGCCGGGCCGTACGGATCTCGGCCAGGTGCCGGGCGACGTCCAGGACCAGGCGCTGCCAGGGGCGGCGCGGGTCGCGCCCGGTGAGCTCGCGGGCCCGGCGCAGGCGATAGCGCAGCGTCTGGGGATGAAGGTGGAGCAGGTCGGCCGCGGCGGTGGCCGATCCCGTCGTCAGGAAGGCGCCGAGCCCCTCCAGCAGGTGGGCGTGGCGGGGGTCGGCGAGCGGCCCGAGGACCGAGCCGACCACCGCCGCCGGGTCGGCGCCGGGACGGGCGTTGAGCAGCGCGAGGACGTGGGCGTCGCCGTCTCCCAGCAGGCCGGTGTCGTCGTAGGCGTGATCGGGCGCGGTGTCGAGGGCGTCACCGGCCAGCCGGTAGGCCGCGGGGACCTCCGCCAGGGGCAGGCCCTCGATCAGGCACCCCCGCCAGCCCCGTCCGGCGACCGCGTTCCCCGCGGCGGCCCGCGCCCCCGGCGGCAGCAGCAGGGCCGCGCGCCGTCCCCGGGTGGTCACCAGCCCGGCGGGCTCCGCCGTACCGGGACCGTCCGTTCCGGGGGCGCCGGTCTGCGGAGCGCCGGTCTGCGGAGCGCCGGACCGGACGGCCGCGAGCAGGGAGGACGCGGCGGCCGGGGTGGCGGACAGGGCCGGGTCGAGGGGTTCGGCGAGCAGCAGGCCGGGGGTGCGCGGCAGGGTGAGGCCGAGGTTGCGGCAGCGGTCGGCGAGCGCGCCGGGAGAGGTCTGCCGCCCGGCGAGCAGGTCGTCGAACAGGTCGCGTACGGCGCGCTCGCGGTCGCCCGCCAGCCGCTCCCCGGCCGCGACGTACCCGGAGAACAGGGCCTCGGACAGCTCGTCCAGGCCGGTGAGCCACTGGCGGGTCAGGGCGAGCACGTCCTCGACGTCCAGGCGGCCCCGGCCCCGGCGCATCACCAGGTCGTTGGCCTCGCCCGCCGCGACCCGGTAGGCGCGCAGCACGGCCGGCAGCGGCCTGCCGTCACCCGCCCGGGCGGCGCCGATCCCCCGGAAGCGCGCGAGGTCCTGCTCGCTCAGGGCCGTGTCGCCGGCCCACGCGTCCACGGCGCGGGTCAGCGCCCAGGCCGCGATCGCCCGCACCTCGGCGAGCTGGCCGGGGTCCAGCGCCCGGTAGGCCGGGATGGCCTCCACGACGGCGTCCACCAGGGCCTGCCCGGCCTCGGGCAGGGCGGCGGCCAGCTCGTCCCGTACGGCGATCCGCTCCGCCTTCCCCATCGCCGCCCTCCCGGCCCGCTCCCGCGCCGCGCTTTGTCATCGCCTGACAATCTAGCTGCGGAGCCGGACCGCTCAGGGACCCGCCCACAGACCCGCCCAGAGACCCGTTCAGAGACCCGCGAGATAGGCCGCCACCTCGGCGTGGCCCGCATGCTCGGCCCAGTCCCGCGGGGTGGCGTTGTGATCGCGGTCCCGGGCCGACGGGTCGGCGCCCAGCTCCACCAGAGCCCTGACCGTCTCCAGTTCCCCGGCCCAGGCGGCCTCGTGCAGCGGGGTGCCGACGCGCATCGCGCCGACGTCGAAGCCGAGGGAGGCCATCAGCCGCACCGCCGCGACCCGGCCGTCCGCCGCGGCCCGGTTCACCAGGTACGGCGCACGCTCGATCGCCCGAGCCACGAGGCCGGGCTCCGCCTCGCGGCGCTCCCCGCGCATGCAGGCGGCCAGGAACAGGTCCACCTCGTCCAGGGAACCGGCCGCCCCCGCCGCGGCGAGCATCTCCGCGACCTCGGTGTGGCCCCGCAGCACGGCGAGCTCGTAGGCCGTGCGGCCCTCGAAGGCCGGATGCCCGGTGCCGCGCCCGTTCACGTCGGCGCCGTGCTCGATCAGCAGCCGGAGGCGGCGGGGCCGGTTCGTCAGCGCGGCGGTCAGGACCTCGTCCTGGAGCATCTGGGCGGGTGTGGCGTGGGCCGGCCCGAGACGCTTGTGCCACGGCCCGCCGTCCCCGGTGCCCAGGCCGTGGGCGAGCAGCAGTTCCAGGTGCTCGGTGTCGTCGGATCCGGACCCGCCGAGCCCCCGGTTGTAGAGGGTCTGGCCGTCGTTGGGGTCCGCGCCGCGCTCCAGCAGGAGCCGGGCGAGCTCGGCGGCGTGCGGGTGGGCGGGCTCGTTCCTCTCGCCGTGGCCGAAGACGCCGGTCAGCGCGGTGAACGGCGAGGTCAGCCCTTCCCACAGGTATCCCGCGTCGGGATCGGCGCCGTGGTCGAGCAGGAGCCGGGCGGTCGCCACGGGGTCGCCGCCGCCGACGCGGGCGTAGGCGAGATAGAGCAGCGGCTCCCACCGGTGCGGACCGCCCTGGCGGACGGCCTGGGACGGGTCGGCGGCCAGCAGCCCGGCCATCGCCTCGGCGCTGCCGGTGGCGGCCATCGTGTGGACGTTCGCGACGGCGAGTCCGGGCCGGGCGGCGAGCATCTCCCGGGCCGGGCCGGCGCGGAAAGGACTGCCGTAGTCCAGGCAGGCCAGGCGGAGGAACTCGTCGATCGGGTCGGCGGCCTCGGGGACGCGGTGGGGCGAGCGGGAGTGCTCGGCGATCGTGTCGAGGTGCGCGCGCAGCCGGGGCCAGCTCGCGAAGCCGTACATCCTGGCGGTCACCAGCTGGGCGCCGGCCAGGGTCAGGCCGCCGGGCCCGCGCGGGTGGAGCTCCCGGACCAGCTCCAGCGCGGCGGGGTCGGCGGCGCGGACCTCGCGCAGCAGCCGCTTGGCCTGCTTGCGCAGGTGGTCGAGGCGGGGAGCGTCGGGAAGGCGGAGGAGCGGCACGATGGCCTCCCTTTCGTCATGCCCGATGTCCGCGCGGCCGGGCAGAAAAGGAGGTGGGCCGATGTCATGGGGTGGAGCTCAGGTGGGCTTCGCCCTTCCCGCGGACCGGATGCGCCCTGCTGCGCGGGTCCCAGGATAGCCCTGGCATCCTGGGGTGTCATGACGTCATTCGGGGAGCGGCTGCGGTCGCGCATCGACAGCCGGGGTCCGCTGTGCGTGGGGATCGACCCCGGTACGGCACTGCTGCACGCCTGGGGGCTGGACGACTCCCCCGCCGGGCTGGAGAAGTTCGCCCGCACGGCCGTCGAGGCGGCGGGCGACCTGGCCGCGGTGGTCAAGCCGCAGTCGGCGTTCTTCGAGCGCTTCGGCAGCAGGGGCGTGGCCGTGCTGGAGTCGGTGGTCGCCGACGCGCGGGCCGCGGGCGCCCTGGTCGTCATGGACGCCAAGCGGGGCGACATCGGTAGCACCACCGCCGCCTACGCGCAGGCCTATCTCGACCCGGACAGCCCGCTGGCCGCCGACGCCGTCACGGTCAGCCCCTACCTGGGCTTCGGGTCGCTCCGACCGATGATCGACACGGCGTCCGCCCACGGGGCCGGGCTGTTCGTGCTGGCCAGGACCTCCAACCCGGAGGCCGGCGAGGTCCAGCTCGCCACCGGCCCGGACGGCCGGACCGTGGCCGGCTCGATCATGGACCGGGTCTGCGGGCTGAACCGCGACGCCGGGCCGCTGGGCTCGATCGGCGTGGTGCTCGGCGCGACGCTGGGCGACCTGGACTATCCGGTGGAGCGGCTCAACGGCCCGATCCTCGCCCCCGGCATCGGCGCCCAGGGCGCCACCTTCGCCGACGCCGCCCGCCTGTTCGCCGCCGCCCGCCGCAACGTGCTGCCCTCGGTCTCCCGCGCCGTCCTGGCCGAGGGTCCCGACCTCGCCCGCCTCCGTTCCGCCGTCACCCGCCTGACCGCCGAGGCGCGCGAACACCTGTCCGGCTGACCTGCGCCGGATTGCTGACTGGTTAAGCCGTTATCGACTGGTATGTGTCGGTTACTGGCCAGTATTGTGTGCGCGTGAACGGGACATACGCGTATCGGATCGTGCTGGTCGTCGCAGGCGTGGCGGGGCTCGTCTGCACCTGGCTGGCGGCGTCCGACCCGCTCAACCCGCCCGTCTACTTCACCGTGCAGAGCAACATCATGCTGGTGGCCTACTACGTCTGGACGCTGTGGCGCGGGGTGGCCTCCGCGCTGCTCAAGGGCGCGGTGACCCTCTTCATCTCGATCACGGGGCTGGTCTTCCACTTCGTCCTGATGCACGGCGCCAGCCCGCTCGGCCTGCTGCCGGACGGGCAGGGCGACGACGTCAGTCAGATGGGCAACCTGCTGCTGCACTACGTCACGCCGATCCTGGCCTTCGCCGACTGGCTGGTCTTCGACCGCGCCCTGCGGCCGGCGTGGACGGCGCCGCTGGTCTGGCTGGCCTACCCCGCCTTCTATCTCGTCTTCGCCCTGACCCGCGGCGCCCTGCTGGAGCCCGGCACCGACCGCCGCTATCCCTATCCCTTCCTGAACGTCGACAGGCTCGGCTACGACGGCGTCGCCCTCCAGGCCGTCCTCCTCACGCTCTTCTTCGCCGCCCTCGGCTACGTCCTGGTCGCCCTGCACCGCCTGGCCTCCCGTACGGCCGCGCCGGCCGTCCCCGCGGAGTCGGCCGCCTGACCCGGACACGACGGGGCCCCGGCTCCCCTTGCGGGAACCGGGGCCTTTCGGCGGTCGGCGCGGGGCCTACCGGAAGCGGCGCAGCCGCAGGCTGTTGCTGACCACGAAGACCGAGGAGAACGCCATCGCGGCACCGGCGATCATCGGGGTGAGCAGGCCCATCGCCGCCAGCGGCAGGGCGGCCACGTTGTAGGCGAAGGCCCAGAACAGGTTGCCCTTGATGGTGCCGAGCGTACGGCGCGACAGGCGGATCGCGTCGGCGGCCACCAGCAGGTCGCCGCGGACCAGGGTCAGGTCGGAGGCCTCGATCGCCACGTCCGTGCCGGTGCCCATCGCCATGCCGAGATCGGCCTGGGCCAGGGCCGCGGCGTCGTTGACGCCGTCGCCGACCATCGCCACCGTGCGGCCCTCGGCCTGCAGCCGCTTGACCACCTCGACCTTGTCGGCGGGCAGGACGTCGGCGACGACCTCCTCGATGCCGACCGCGTCGGCGACCTGGCGGGCCACCTTCTCGTTGTCACCGGTCAGCAGCACCGGGCGCAGGCCCAGCGCGCGCAGGGCGGCCACGGCCTCGGCCGAGGTGGGCTTGACCACGTCGGCCACGGTGAGCACCGCGCGGGCCCTGCCGTCCCAGCCGACCGCGACGGCGGTCTCGCCCCTGGACTGGGCCTGGGCGAGCTCGCGCTCCAGATCGGCGGGCAGGTGCTGGGACCACTCGGCCAGCAGCTGGGGGCGGCCGACGAGCACGGCGTGGCCGTCCACGATCCCCTGCACGCCCAGGCCCTCGACGTTGGCGAAGTCCTCGACGGCGGCGGACGATCCCGCGGCGCGGGCGATCGCCTGGGCGATCGGGTGCTCGGAGGCCGACTCCAGCGCCCCGGCCAGCCGCAGGACCTCCTCGCGGTCCTCGCCCCCGGCGGTGAAGACGTCCTTGAGGGTCATCGTGCCGGAGGTCACGGTGCCGGTCTTGTCCAGGACGATGGTGTCGATCCTGCGGGTGGACTCCAGCACCTCGGGGCCCTTGATCAGGATGCCGAGCTGGGCGCCGCGGCCGGTGCCGACCATGAGCGCAGTCGGCGTGGCCAGGCCCAGGGCGCAGGGGCAGGCGATGATGAGCACCGCCACCGCGGCGGTGAAGGCGGCGGCCGTACCGTCACCGGTGCCGAGCCAGAAGCCCAGGGTGGCCAGCGACAGGGCGATCACGATCGGGACGAAGATCCCGGAGATCCGGTCGGCCAGCCGCTGCACCTGCGCCTTGCCGTTCTGCGCCTCCTCCACCAGCCTGGCCATCTGGGCGAGCTGGGTGTCGGAGCCGACCCGGGTGGCCCGGACCACGAGCCGCCCGCCGGCGTTCACGGTCGCGCCGACCACGGCGTCGCCGGGGCGGACCTCCACCGGCACGGACTCGCCGGTCAGCATCGAGGCGTCCACCGCCGAGGAGCCCTCCTCGACCACGCCGTCGGTGGCGATCTTCTCGCCGGGCCTGACCAGGAAGCGGTCCCCGGCCCTGAGCTGCTCGACCGGGATGAGCTTCCCGGAGGCCAGCGTGACCTCCTTGGCGCCCATCGACAGCAGCGCGCGCAGCGCCGCCCCCGCCCGCCGCTTGGAGCGGGCCTCGAAGTAGCGCCCGGCCAGGATGAAGGCGATCACTCCGGCGGCGGCCTCAAGATAGATGTTGCCCGCCCCGTCGCCCTTGGCCAGGGCGAACTCGAAGCCGTGCGTCATGCCGGGAGTGCCGGCCGTACCGAGGAACAGCGCCCACAGCGACCAGCCGAACGCGGCGAGCGTGCCGAGCGAGACCAGGGTGTCCATGGTCGCGGTGCCGTGGCGCAGGTTGGTCCAGGCGGCCCGGTGGAACGGCCAGCCGCCGTAGACCACGACCGGCGCGGCCAGGGTGAGCGAGAGCCACTGCCAGTACTCGAACTGCAGCGCCGGGATCATCGCCATCGCGACGACCGGCACCGAGAGCACGATGGAGGTGATCAGGCGCTGGCGCAGCGGCGCGAGCTCGTCGCGCTCGTCCTGCGGCTCCTCCTCCTGCTGTACGGCGGGCAGCTCGGCGGTGTAGCCCGCCTTCTCCACCTCGGCGACCAGGTCCTCGGGGCTGACGTCGCCGCCGTAGACGACCTTGGCCTTCTCGGTGGCGTAGTTGACGGTCGCGGTCACCCCGTCGAGCTTGTTGAGCTTGCGCTCGATCCGGTTCGCGCAGGAGGCGCACGTCATGCCGCCGATGGCGATTTCGATCTCGCCGCCGCCGGCGGGCGGCCTGGTGGTGGTCATGGACATCGCTTCTCCCGTTAGATGTCTTTCAATGGTGCGCGGCCCGGGGCCGCGAGGGGTAATCGGCGCCCCGGCCGGTGACGGAACTCACCGGCCGGGCCCGTGCGCGGAGCTCGGGAGCGGCCGGGCCGTGAGCGGGGCTCAGGATCGCCCGGCTTGGTGGGCCTCAGGATCGGCCCGGCCCGGCGGGGCTCAGGAGCAGCAGCCCGAGCCGCAGCAGGCGCCCGCCGCCTCGGCGGCCTCGTCGCCCGCCGTCTCGACGCGCCCGGCGAGTTCGTAGCCCGCCTCGTCGACCGCGGCGCCCACGGTGGCGTCGTCGAGGGCCGCGCCGCTGGTCACGGTGACCAGCTTGGCGGTCAGGTCGACGTCCACCCCGGTGACGCCGTCGATCTTGCTCACCTCGGAGGTGACGGAGCTGACGCAGTGGCCGCAGGTCATGCCCTCGACGCGGTAGGTGGTGACGGTCATGGCTGTCGCCTTTCTATGAGATGTCCGGCGTTCGGGGAGTGAGCGGGCCCGGACGGGGTTTTCCGTTGGAGGCGGCCCCCGCGGCGGCGGGGCCGCCGACTGAGAACCTCACCCCCGTAGGGTATGTGTTGGTCAGTGCGTGTGGTCGTCGGGGTTGTGCGAGTCCTCGGGGGAGGGACTCTTCGAGGAGTCCTCACCGGCCGGGCCCTCCTCCGGACTCTTCTCCGAGCCCTTCTCCGGGGCGGGATCGTCCGTCGCACCCGGACCGCCCTCCGGGACGGTCGCTCCTCCGGCGGTCGCGGTGAACTCCGCGGTCCGCACGGTGCCGCCGTGCTTGAAGTCCAGGAACAGCCGGTAGGCCCCCGCGCTCGGCACCTCGGCGAAGAAGGTGATGCCGGGACCGGCGGCGGTCCGCCCGTCCCCGGGCTCGCCGTCGGGGTGTACGTGCAGGTAGGCCAGGTCCCCGTCGCGCAGCGCGACCAGGTGGCCGTAGGCGCCGAGGTAGGGCTCCAGGTCGGTGACCGGCTTTCCGCCCTTGCTCACCGAGAGCGTGAGCCTGCTCGTGCGCCCGGGCGCGAGGTCGCCGGCCAGCGAGACCGTGTAGCCGTCCACGGTCGCGGTGCGGACGGGCGCGGCCAGCCGCTCGGGGCGGTAGTCGCCGGGGGCCGACAGGTCCATGCCGAGCGTCATCCCGCGCGCGCCCTCGGGGGCGAAGTCGGCGAAGGCCCGGTACTCCCCGGCCTCGGGCAGGGTCAGCGGAACCGACCAGACCCCGTCGCCCTTCTCCTCCGGGTGCAGGTGCTGGAACCCGGACAGGTCCCGGCGGACCACGATGAAGTGCAGCTTCTTCTCGTGCTGCGGGGTGAAGCGGGTCACCGGCCGGCCGTCGGGCCCGATCACCGAGAAGCGGAAGTCGGCGGCCTCGCCCGGCTCGACCACGTCGGTCCGGGGCACCAGCGTGTAACCCGCCGCCGAGACCTGGAGTCCGCCCGGCACATCTCCGGCCCCGCCGGGCGCCGCCGGACCGGCGGTCGCGTGGTCCGTGCCGTGCGAGTCCCCGCTCGCGCCATGGGAGGTTCCGGTCGCGGTGTGGGAGGTCTCGGCCGCGGTGTCCCCGATCGGCCCGACGACCTTGCCGATCCCCAGGGCCCCGCCGAACACCGCCGCCAACCCGAGCACGTACGCGCCCACCTTGGTTGCGCCGTTCATCTCCGCCTCCTTCGTTCATACCCCCATGGGGTATCTCGATGCCTCCAAGATGCCATAGGCGAGCAGGCTTTGCAACCCCAGGGGGGTATATCTCGGAAGGAGGCGGACCGCCTCAGTGGACGAACGGCGCCAGCAGACCCGGGACCGACTCCTCGGCGAAGGCCAGTCCCTCGGCGACGGAGACGTCCCTCACCTTGTAGATCCCGCCGCCGGCCGCCGTCGTCGCCCCCAGGGTGAGCAGGCCCGCCCTGCGCTGGAAGGGCGAGCGGCTGATCGTCCAGCCGATGATCCCGGTACGGCGCAGCGCCACGGTCCTGCGCCGGGCGGTGCCGTACCGGGTGACGAGATAGGGCCCGTGCAGGCCGTGTCCCAGGTTCCGGTAGGCGTCGAACGCCAGGAGCAGCGTGACCGGGAGCATGACCGGCCCCGCCACCCACAGCAGGCCGGGAACCCAGCTCAGCCAGGCGGCGAGCCCGCCGAAGAGGACGGCGACGGCCACCGGCGGCCAGATCGCCCGGAAGACCCGCCTGCGGAGGGCGGCGCGGGGGTGCACGGCCAGCGGCGCGAGGATGGGCGACGCCGAGGTGGGCGGGAAGTGCCCGGCATGCACAGCGGCGACCACGGAGGACCCGGCGTTCGCAGCCGGACCGGCGGACCCGGTGAGCCCGGCGGGGGTGTGCGGGGCGTCTCCGGCGAGTACGGCGGCGGCCACGCGGTGGGCCTCGGCGCGCGGGGCGGGCGGCAGCAGGACGACCGACTCGTCCTCGCCCAGCCCGGTGGCGACCGCCTTCACCCTGGCCCCGCGACCCCAGCGCAGCGGCAGCGGCTCGGCCATCTCGACCCCGTGCAGCCGCCGTTCCTCCAGCGCCACGGACCTCGTGGTCAGCAGGCCGCGCCGGATCGAGAACGTGCGGTCGGGCTCGCGGGTCAGCCGGAAGTTCCACCACGCCTCCACGTAGAGCAGGAGGGTGCCGGTCAGGCCGATGGCCAGCACGATGGCCAGGGCGACGGCGACGACCACGGCCGGATGGGTCGCGGTGACGCTCTCCCAGAGGTCGCCCAGGAAGCCGACCTCTGCGGGGTCGACCCCGACGGCGTCCAGGACCCGGAAGAACACGCCGAACGGGGCCAGGCCGATGAGCAGCGACCAGCTGCTCAGCAGCGCGTAGCCGACCCACGCGGGGCGCAGTTCCGTGATGACGGAGTCGGCCGGAGCCGTACGGCCCAGCAGCTCCGTCCGCAGCAGGCGCGCGTCCCTCCGGGAGATCCCGTCGAGAACGAGCCCCTTCTCGTCGTCGTTCTGCCCCGTGCCGATCCGCACCGCGGCCAGGCCGAAGATCCGCCGCAGCGGGTCGGCCGTGAGGTCGACGCTGCGCACCCGGTCGCGCGGGACCGACCGGTGCCGCCGGAAGACCAGCCCGGAGCGGAGCTCCACCCGCTCGGCGGTGACCCGGTAACGGGTGGTGGCGTAGCGGACCAGGCCGATCACCGTGATCACGGCTAGCGTGACGAGGATCCCGCCGAGCGTGATGAGCGTCTGGAGGTTGAGCCGGTCACGGGCGACCAGCGCGGTGACCGCGATCGGCGCCATCGGCCCCAGCGACCGCGCCAGGCCGAGCCGGAACAGCCCCGGATCGAGCCTCGACCACGGCGCACCGGCCTCGCCGTTCCCGCCCACGCGGCTCTCCGGGGCGGCGGGGGCGTTCACGTGGCGTCTCCGGGGGTGGCCTGGGTGCGGGCGGTGAGGCGTTCGACGAGGTCGTCGGCGAGGGTGCGGTCGAGACCGTTGATCTTTACGGCGCCGGCCGCCGAGGCGGTGGTCACGGTCACCCCGGCCAGGCCGAACATCTGCTGGATCGGCCCCCTGACCAGGTCCACGGTCTGGATCCGGGACATCGGCGCGACCCGCCACTTCTGCCAGATCCACCCGGAGGCCGCGTAGACCGCGTCGTCCGTGGTCTCCCAGCGGTGCACCCGATAGCGCCGCCGCGGCATCACCAGCGTGTAGAGCAGGCCGGGAACGGCGATGACCAGCGCCGGGAGCAGGAGCCAGAAGCGGGCGGGCGGGATCAGCAGGGCGAGCAGGAGCAGGACCAGCACGGGCGGGGCGACGATCACCAGCGCCTGCCCCGTCCACCAGCCGACGGCCCGGCGGTCCACCGGATGCCGCGGCGGCCGCAGCCGGAGCCCGCCGGGCCGGGTCGGGTGGCCGGGGGTGGGGTGCGCGGTCATCACCGCTCCTTCCGGGTGGCGAGGTCGAAGGTCGTGACCAGCTCGCGGGTGTAGGCGTCGAAGTCGAGATCGGGGTAGGCGGCCATCTGGGTGAGCACGCCGTCGACGGCCTGCTTGAGCGTGACGGCCATCACGCGGGTGGAGAACTCCCGGAACTCCCCGGCGAGCTGCCCGAACCGCAGGATCTCCTCGACGGCGGCCATCTCCGGCTCGTTGGCGGTCGTGTCGAGCCTCGGCCTGCCGTCCTCGTGGCGGAAGGCCGACCAGATGTCGAGCAGGGCGATCATGTGCGCCCGGTGGGTCCGGTAGAACTCGACCGACGCCTCGATGTAGGCCCTCAGCATGGCGGCCGCGGTCGTCTGCCCCTCGATCCGGGAGCGGACGAAGACGTCGCCGGAGGTGAACGCCTCGTCGACCACCTGCTGGATCAGCTCGTCCTTGCCCTTGAAGTGGTAGGAGATCACTCCCTTGCTGATCCCCGCCCGCTTCGCGATCAGCGCCAGCGACGTCTGCGCGTAGCCGACCTCGGCGATCACCTCGATCGCGCACGCGACGATCTGGGCCCGGCGGGCCGTCTCGATGAACGACCGTTTTTTCTGGCCGTCTGCCTCATTTTCTGACCGCATGGCCAAAAAGTAACACATGCGGCCAGAAGGCGGATGGCCCGGTCAGGCGGGGAGTCTTCTGACCCGTTCGGAGGCCGGGTCGTAGAGGGGTTCCGCCGCGACGGCGGCGTCGACCCAGGTGCCGGTCACGCCGACCTGGACGCGGGTGCCCGGGGCGGTGCCGGCCGGGAGGTAGGCGTAGGCGATCGAGCGGTCCACCCGGTGGCCGTACCCGCCGCTCGTCACGCGGGAGGCGGGCTCGCCGTTCAGCCGGACCGGCTCGCCGCCCAGGCAGACCTCGGCGGGGTCGTCCAGGACCAGGCAGCACAGCCGCCGGACGGGCTCGGCGAGCGCGTCCCGGCCGAGGAAGTCCTTGTCCCGGGCCACCGCGAATCCCAGGCCCGCCTCCAGCGGGGTGGTCTCCGGGGTGATGTCCAGGCCCCAGACCCGGTAACCCTTCTCCAGGCGCATCGAGTCGATGGCCCGGTACCCGGCCGGGCGCATGCCGTACGGCGCGCCCGCCTCCATGAGCGCGTCCCACAACGTGAGCCCGTACTCCGCGGGGCAGTACAGCTCCCAGCCGAACTCGCCGACGAACGTGACCCGCTGGGCCAGCACCGGGACGTTCCCGACGCCGATCTCCCGTGCCTTCATGTAGCCGAAGGTCAGCTCGTCGGGCGAGAGCGAGCCGAGGATGTCCAGCGCGCGCGGTCCCCACAGGCAGTAGCAGGCGTACGCCGAGGTGACGTCGCGCACCTCCAGGCCGTGGCCGCGCAGCCAGGCGGCGTCGTGGACGCCGAAGGCGGTCCCGGTGACCAGGCGGAAGCGGTCGTCGTCCAGGCGGGTGACGGTCAGGTCGGCCTCGACTCCGCCGCGCGCGTTCAGCAGCTGGGTGTAGACGACCGAGCCGACCGGCCGGTCGAGCTGCGCCGCGCAGGCCCGCTGGAGCCGCGCGAGGGCCCGGGGCCCGGAGACCTCCAGCTTGGCGAAGGAGGTCTGGTCGAACAGCCCGGCCGCGTCCCGGGTGGCCAGGCACTCGGCGCGTACGGCGGGCGACCAGATCCGCCCGGCCCACCCCCGCGGCCGGGGCCCCCGCGCGGAGCCGTCCGCCGCCGTCCCCTCCGGTGTCCCGCTGTCCGGCTCGGCCCCATCCGCCGCCGCGTTGGACTCGAACCAGTTGACCCGCTCCCAGCCCGCCTTCTCCCCGAATGCCGCCTCCAGCTCCACGTGCCTCGTCCAGGCGGGAGATCGGCGCAGCGGCCGGGCGGCGGTGCGCTCCTCCCCCGGATAGACGATGTCGTAGTACTTCGAGTAGGAGTCCAGCGCCTTGGCCCGCGCCCAGGAGGCGGAGCGGGCGTGCCCGCCGAAGCGGCGCAGGTCCATGCCGAAGACGTCGTACTCGGGGGATCCGTCCACGATCCACTCGGCCATGACCTTGCCCACGCCGCCCGCCGCGGCCAGCCCGTGCACGCAGAACCCGGCCGCCGCCCACAGGCCGCGCACCGCGGTCTCGCCGAGCAGGAACTCCCCGTCCGGGGTGAACGCCTCGGGCCCGTGCACGACCTTCACGATCTCCGTACGGCCCAGCGCCGGAACCCGCCGGGTCGCCGAGTCCCACGACTCCCGGAACTTCGGCATGTCGGCGGGGAAGAGCGTCCGGGGCCCGGCCAGCGGCGCGGGGGTGTCCCAGATCTCGGGCGTGCGGATGTACCCGCCGACGAGGATTCCGCCGCCCTCCTCCCGGAAGTAGACGATGTTGTCCGGGTCCCGGACCGTGGGCGCGGACGGGGGGACCCCGAACGGCTCGGTGACGACGTACTGGTGCTTGATCGGCACGACCGGGATGTCCACCCCGGCCAGCCGGCCCACCCGCCCGCTGGCCGCCCCGGCGGCGATGACGACGACGTCGGCCTCGATCGACCGCTCCTCCGCCTCCGGGCCCGCGGGCTCCCCGCCCTCCCCCGACGGCCGTTCACCGGCGGTCGCCAGCCGTACCCCCGCGATCCGCCCGTCCACCACGTCGAGGCCGGTCACCCGGATCCCGGTGAAGATCCGCACGCCCAGCTTCTCGGCTCCGGCCGCCAGCGCCCTGGCCAGCAGCGCGGGGTCGAGCCAGCCGTCGCCGGGCAGCCAGAGCGCGGCGCGCACGTCCGCGGTCTCCAGCAGCGGCAGCAGCTGCGCCGCCTGCGCGCCGGAGAGCATCTCCAGCCCCAGCCCGTAGGTCTCGGCGGCCCCGGCCAGGCGCAGCGACTCCTCCACCCGTTCGGGCGTGGTCGCCAGCC
The DNA here is from genome assembly GCF_016863175.1 of Paraplanobispora siamensis. GTDB lineage: Bacteria > Actinomycetota > Actinomycetes > Streptosporangiales > Streptosporangiaceae > Planobispora > Planobispora siamensis. The sequence continues at coordinate 2,894 of NZ_BOOJ01000016.1, read as the reverse complement.
GGAGGCCGCCCACCCCCCGCCAGCCTGGATCGAGGCCGGTGAGCTCGGCCAGCTCGGGGTAGAGCCCGGCGGAATACATGATCATCTTGGTCTGGGTGACGGTCGAGCGGAGCTGGCCCACGAACCCGGCAGAGTGCCAGGTGGTGCCCTCGGTGAGTTCGTGCTGCTCGACCAGGACCACCTCTCTCCAGCCGAGCCTCGCCAGGTGGTAGGCGACGCTGCAACCGGCCACCCCGCCGCCGATCACGACGGCCCGCGCGGAATCAGGAAGTTTCAAGGTGGGAACCCCTCTGTAACGACTCGTCCGCAGAATCGGATCAATGGTCTGAAGGTAGGCCAAAGGAGTCCGGCATGCCAGACGCTCTCGCCGCCGTCCGGGAATGGGCAGGACAGCCCGTCACCGAGACGCCGATCAAGGGTGGGCTCAGTCACCGCATCGCGCGCGTGGACGCCGCCGACGGGCGACGCTGGCTGCTGCGCGTGCTCGACCCGCGCGTCTCGGCGGCGGGGCTCGGCATCCCCCTCGACCAGGAGATCGCCAACACCCTACGGGCGGCCGAGGCCGGGATCGGCCCCCGGGTCCTGCACCGGATGCCCGGCGCCCTGCTGCTGGAGTACCTCGAGGGCACGACCCTGGACGCGCACGCCGTACGGGCCATGCCGGGCCCGGTGGCGGCGGCCTGCCGGCGGCTGCACGCGGGGCCGCGCTTCGTCAACGACTTCTCGATCTTCAGGAAGCTGGAGGAGTTCCTGGCCCTGTGCGGGGCCCACGGCCTGGGCACCCCCGCCGGGTTCGAGGACCGGCTGCCGGCCGTCGCGGAGATCGAGCGCGCGCTCGGGGCCGACCCGCTCCCCTCCGCGCCCTGCCACAACGACCTGCTGCCGGAGAACTTCATCCACTGCGGCGACGGGGTCAGGATCGTCGACTACCAGCTGTCCGGGAACAACGACCCGGCCTTCGAGCTGGGCGACATCGCGGCCGAGGCGGACTATCACCCCGACCTCACCTGCCAACTGGCCCGCGCCTATTTCGGCGAGGACAGCCCACGACTGACGGCCAGGGTCAGGCTCAACCTCATCATGTCGAACCTCACCTGGACCCTCTGGTTCTCGGTCCACCACGGACTGCTGAGGGAGCAGGCGGCCGCCGCCGACTTCGACTACGACGCCGAGGCTGCCGACAAGTTCGCGCAGGCCGTACGGGACCTGGACGACCCGGGGTTCGGGCGGCTGATCGATGACGTCCGGGGCCCACGCCCCGGGTTTTCCACCCCCCGCACGACGCAAGGAGGCTTGAGTGACCAAGCCAAGCCCGCAGGACGAGGACGCCAAGCGCCTGGCTGAACTCGGCTACAAGCAGGAGCTCTCCCGCACCTGGAGCGGCTTCTCCAACTTCGCCATCTCCTTCTCGATCATCTCCATCCTGGCCGGCTGCTTCACCACCTTCGGCCAGGCCTGGAACAACGGCGGCCCGATCGCCATCTCGTGGGGCTGGCCGCTGATCTCGATCTTCATCCTGATCATCGGCCTGTGCATGTCCGAACTGGTGTCGGCCTACCCCACCGCGGGGGGCATCTACTGGTGGGCCGCGAAGATGGGCGGGCCGGTCCACGGCTGGTTCACCGGGTGGTTCAACCTCATCGGCCTGATCGCGGTCACCGCCTCGGTCGACTACGGCTGCGCCACGTTCATGAACATCACGATCAACCGGTTCGTCCCCGGGTTCGAGGTCTCCCTCCGGAACACGTTCCTGCTGTTCGCGATCATCCTGGTGCTGCACGCTCTGATCAACATCTTCAGTCACCGGCTGATCGCGCTGCTGCAGAACGTCTCGGTGTGGTGGCACGTGTTCGGCGCGGCCGTCGTCGTGCTCATCCTGATCTTCGGCCCGGACTCGCACCAGTCGCTGTCGTTCGTGTTCACCGAGACGATCAACAACTCCGGCTTCTCCGACTCCTCGTTCTGGTTCTACGTGCTGCCGCTGGGCTTCCTGCTCACCCAGTACACGATCACCGGCTTCGACGCCTGCGCGCACGTGTCGGAGGAGACCCAGGGCGCCTCCACGGCCGCCGCCCGCGGCCTCTGGCAGTCGATCTTCTACTCGGCGATCGGCGGCTGGATCCTGCTGCTGGCCTTCCTGTTCGCGGCCACCGACGTGGAGGCGGTCAACGAGGCCGGCGGCTTCGTGGGCGCCATCTTCGAGTCCGCTCTCCCCGGCAACCTGGCCACGGCGATCTTCGCGATCTCCACCATCGGCCAGTTCTTCTGCGGCATGAGCTGCGTGACCTCGATGTCGCGGATGACCTACGCCTTCTCCCGGGACGGCGCCATCCCCGGCTGGCGGCTGTGGTCGAAGGTCGACCGGAACCGCACCCCGGTCAACGCGATCATCTTCGGCTGCGCGCTGGCGCTGATCCTCACCCTGCCCGCCCTCTACGAGGCCCCGAACGGGCTGCCGCTGGCGTTCTACGCGGTCGTCTCGGTCGCGGTCATCGGCCTCTACATCGCCTTCGCGATCCCGATCTGGCTCCGGCTGCGGATGGGCGACAGCTTCGTGCCCGGCCCGTGGACGCTGGGGTCGAAGTACAAGGTGATGTGCTGGATCGCCGTCATCGAGATCGTCATCGTGTCGATCTACTTCATCATGCCGCTGGTCCCGGAGGCCGTGCCGTTCAGCGAGGACTTCACCTGGACCGCGGTGAACTACGCGCCCATCGTGGTCGGCGTGATGGTGATCGGCGTGGGGCTGTGGTGGATGCTGTCGGCCCGGCACTGGTTCACCGGACCGCGCCGCACGATCGACGACGTCCCCACCGACGAGACCGAACCCGTCGGCTGACCGCCTCGTCGGCTGACGGGCTCGTCGGCTGACCGTACGGCGGGCGCCCTGCCGT
>NZ_BOOJ01000015.1 GCF_016863175.1 Paraplanobispora siamensis | reverse complement strand
CGCCCTGCCGTGGGCGCCCGCCGTACGGTCGCGGGCTGTGCGGGCTGTGCGGGCTGTGCGGGCTGTGCGGGCTGTCGGGTGAACTCGTCTCGGCCGGATCAGCTCACCCCTGTCGGGTCAGCTCGCCTCGAAGGCCTCCGCGACCGCGGCCCGGACCCGGTCCATCGGGATGCCGGGGGTCTCGCGGGCGAGGGAGGTCATGTCCACATCCGGCATGCCGCAGGGCACCGCCCAGTCCCACGGGGTCAGGTCGCCGTCGACGTTGAGGGCGAACCCGTGGCTGGTGACGCCGCGGCTCTGGCGCATGCCGATGGAGACGATCTTCCGGCCGGTCTCGCTCGTCCACACGCCGGTGAGCAGCTCCGAGCCGGGCGGGGTGTCGCGGCGCTCGGCCGCAACGCCCAGCTCCCGCAGCGCGTCGACGAGCCGGAGCTCTACCTCGCGCACGTAGTCGACGATCCCCTCGCCCTCGCCGAGCTTGACGATCAGGTAGCCGACGAGCTGGCCGGGGCCGTGGTAGGTGAGCTGCCCGCCCCGGCCCGTGCTCACGACGGGGATGCCGTGGGACGGGTCGGGCAGGTGCTGCTCCAGCGTGCGTCTGCCGACGGTGTAGACCTGCGGATGGCTGAGCAGCCAGAGGGTGTCCGGCCGCTCGTCGCGCTGCCGCTCGCCGACCAGGTCGGTCATCCGCTCCATGGCCTTCTCGTAGTCGACCAGATCGTCCTGGAGCAGGGACAGGGGGCGTTGCCTCATGCCCCCAGCTTATTTTCAGTAGCGGGTGTGGTGGGTCGCGGGCGCCTTGGGGATGAGGATCCACATCAGGACGTAGGCGACCCACAGGGGTCCCGGAATCAGTGAGAGCAGCAGCCACAGCACCCGGACGACCGTGGGCGACCAGCCGAGGCTCTCCGCGATCCCGCCGCAGACGCCGGCGATTATCTTGTGGTTTCTCGAACGGTGCACTTTGCATCTCCCGGATCGTTGTCGTTTCTCACCCGGTGAAACGAACGCCGAAGAGCACCACGTTCCCTCAGCATCCCTGAGAAAACCCTGTCAGGGTCGGGCCTTCGCGCCTCCCGCGTCATGGTCAACTCATGCTTCATAACTTTTTGCAACTCGGCGTCAACAGCTCTAGTCGAAGGTGATTGATAACGGTACGTTCCGCTCTAGTACGGAATGGGACCCCCCATACAGTCTCCCGAGGAGCGTTATGCGCCTGAGATTCCGACACGGCTTGGTCCGAGGCCTCACCCTCGCCACGGCCCTCGCCCTTCCCCTTGCCTTCACCCCCGCGGCGAACGCGTCGTCCGGGGTCGACGTCCCGGATGTGCTGGCCAACGCCATCGCGCACCAGGTCAAGGGCAAGAACGTCAAGAAGCACCTGGACAAGTTCCAGGAGATCGCCACCGCCAACGGCGGCAACCGCGCGGCGGGCACCGCCGGGTACGACGCCTCGCTTGCATATGTGCAGGACAAGCTCCGCAAGGCCGGTTACCGGACCTCCACCACCGACGTGGAGTTCCCGATCAAGTGGGAGGAGTTCTCCCCCTCGGTCCTCCAGCAGATCACGCCCGAGGCCAAGACCTACACCAACGGCCCCGACTTCGTGACCGTGGCCTCCTCCAGCGGCGGTGACGTCACCGCGCCGATCCAGGTGGTCGATCCGGTCATCCCGCCGGCGCCGAACCCCAACACCTCCACCGCGGGCTGCGAGGCCAGCGACTTCGCAGGGTTCACACCCGGCAACATCGCGCTGATCCAGCGCGGCACCTGCCCGTTCGTCGACAAGGCCACCAACGCCAAGGCGGCGGGCGCGGCCGGCGTGATCTTCTTCAACGAGGGTCAGCCGGGCCGTACCGACCCGCTGGCGTTCGACATCGTCGAATGGCGCTTCGGCTTCCCGATCGTGATGGCCAGCACGGCCGTCGGCCTCGACCTGGCCGACAGCCCCGGCACGACGGTGCGCCTGAAGGTCGACGCCAAGACTGAGGTCGGCAAGACCAAGAACCTCATCGCCGACTCCCGCTGGGGCAAGAGCGGTGAGATCGTCATGGTCGGCGCCCACCTGGACAGCGTGGAGGAGGGCCCCGGCATCAACGACAACGGTTCCGGCAGCGCCGCCATCCTGGAGACCGCGCTGAAGATGGCCTACGTGCCCACCAAGTACAAGCTCCGCTTCGGCTTCTGGGGCGCGGAGGAGCTGGGCCTGCTCGGCTCCGAGCAGTACGTGGCCGAGCTGTCGCAGGCCGAGAAGGACAAGATCCGTCTCTACCTGAACTTCGACATGGTGGCCTCGCCCAACGACGCCACGTTCCTCTACGACGGTGACGACTCCGACGCCGAGGGCGCGGGCCCCGGCCCGGCCGGCTCCGCCGAGATCGAGAAGCGCCTGGAGAACTTCTACGCCAAGCGCCAGCTGCCGTTCGAGGGCACCGACTTCGACGGCCGCTCCGACTACGGCCCGTTCATCGCCAACGGCATCCCGTCCGGCGGCATCTTCACCGGCGCCGAGGGCATCAAGACGCCCGAGCAGGCCGCGAAGTTCGGCGGCACCGCCGGCGTCGCCTTCGACCCCTGCTACCACTCCGAGTGCGACACGATCACCAACATCAACGCCGCCGCCCTGGAGCGCAACTCCAAGGCGATCGCCTACACCTCGTCGTTCTTCTCCTTCGACCTGTCCGACATCCCCGACCGCAACGCCGCCGCCCTGGCGAAGTCCGCGGCCGCCTCCTCCGGCCACTCCCACTCCCACGGCGAGCCGGCCAAGTAAGGTCTGAGACGGCCTGAACCGAGCGTGACCCGTCAGGGTCGCCGCTCAGCGCACCACGATGTACGGCGTGCGCCCCGACCGGGGCGCACGCCGCTCGGGGGACCCCCCACCTCAAACCCTGAGGAGCACCCCATGCGCACTCTCCGAGCCATCGGAACGGCAGTGATCCTGGCCCTTCCGCTGGCGTTCACCGCACCCGCGGCCGCCACCGCCGCGGCGGCGCCCGACATCTCCCTGGCCGCCGTAAAGGCCCACCTGTCCCAGTTCCAGACGATCGCGAACGACAACGGCGGCAACCGCGCCCACGGCCGCCCCGGCTATCTGGCCTCGGCCAACTACGTCAAGGGCCTGCTGGACGCGGCGGGGTTCACCACCACGCTGCAGTCCTTCACCTACAACGGCGCGACCGGCTACAACGTCATCGCCGAATGGACGCGGGCAGGCGACGCGAACGACGTCCTCATGGTCGGCGCGCACCTCGACAGCGTGAGCGCCGGGCCGGGCATCAACGACAACGGCTCCGGCAGCGCCGCCATCCTGGAGACCGCCCTGGAGGTCGCCCGCCAGAACCTCGCCCCGGCCAAGCGTCTGCGGTTCGCCTGGTGGGGCGCCGAGGAGCTGGGCCTGCGCGGCTCGCAGTTCTACGTCAACAACCTGTCCGCCACCGAGCGGTCCAGGATCAAGGGCTACCTGAACTTCGACATGGTGGGCTCGCCCAACCCCGGGTACTTCGTCTACGACGGCGACAACTCCGACGGCACGGGCGCGGGCCCCGGCCCGGCCGGGTCCGCCCAGATCGAGCGCACCATCCAGGACTACTTCACCTCGATCGGCGTGCCCACCCGGGGCACGGACTTCGACGGCCGCTCCGACTACGGCCCGTTCATCGCCGTCGGGATCCCGGCGGGCGGCACGTTCACCGGGGCCGAGGGCATCAAGTCCAGCGCCCAGGCCTCACTCTGGGGCGGTACGGCGGGCCAGGCCTTCGACCGCTGCTACCACCGCTCCTGCGACACGACCGCCAACATCAACGACACCGCGCTGGACCGCAACGCCGACGCCATCGCCTACGCGGTCTGGACGATCGCGACCGCGACCCCGCCGGTGGTCGTCTGGCAGGACACCTTCGAGGCGGAAAACGGCTGGACGGTCAACCCGAACGGCACCGACACCGCCACCACCGGCACGTGGGAGCGCGGTGACCCGGCGGCCACCACCTCCAGCGGCGCCAAGCAGCTCGGCACCACGGTCAGCGGGACCAACGACCTGGTCACCGGACGCCAGGCGGGAGCCTCGGCGGGTGACTTCGACATCGACGGCGGCGTCACCAGCATCCAGTCACCGCCGATCACCCTGCCGTCGAGCGGGACGCTGAACCTGTCGCTGTCGTGGTACCTGGCGCACGGGTCCAACTCCTCCAGCGCCGACTACTTCCGCGTCAGCGTCGTCACCTCCGCGGGTACCACGCAGGTGTTCCAGCAGCTGGGCTCGGCTACCAACCGCAACGGCGCCTGGACGACGGCCACGGCGAACCTGTCCGCCTACACCGGGCAGAGCATCCGCGTCCTGATCCAGGCCGCCGACGCCTCCGGCGCCTCGCTGGTCGAGGCCGGGGTGGACGACGTCAAGATCACTCGATAACCACCACGAAGACACGGCCGCGCCCGGACGGGCGCGGCCGTACCCGTTCACTGGAGGTCTTCGAGGTTCTCGTCCTCGTCGGCGGAGGCCCCGTCCCCGTCCTGGTTCTCCTCGGCGACCGACCGCAGGAGCGGGTCGTTGTCATCGGTCTTCGGGCGGCTTTCCTCTGGCATCGTCATAGTCGCCTGATGCCCTCGGCGTCCCATTTCATACCGTCCGGAACTCTCATTCCGGATTCAACGCCACCCTCCGGGGAATCGTCCTGTCTTGATCGAAGGAGGTCCATCATGACCCAGCCGCAACAGAACGAACTCCGCAGGTCCGGCGGCGCCCCGACGAACGACGAGAATCTCGACGTCGTCCCCGAGTCTCCGAGCGGCACCGCCGCCTCCGGAGGACACGCGCACGGCACCGACAAGGGCAACAAGGGTGGCGGAGAGGGCGGCGGCGTCCCGCCCGACCAGCAGCCTCCGCACCCCGCCTGATCACCGATCACACATCCGGAGATATATAGCTTTTTGTCCGCTTTAAGTGGGGTATGAGTCCTCACACAAGCGCGAAGGGGGATCTCATGAGCAAGACGGTGGCCGATGTGATGACGGCCAATCCCGCGACCATCGACGCCGGGCAGCCCGTGTCCGTCGCGGCCCGGATCATGAGCAGCGAGGACACCGGGGCGGTCATCATCACCAACGACGGAGTGATCAGCGGGATCGTGACCGACCGCGACATCGCCGTCCGCATCGTGGCCGAGGACAAGGGACCCGACACTCCGGTCCAGGACGCGTGCAGCGACGACCTGGTGACCGTCGGGCCCGACACCAGCCTGGAGCAGGTCGTCCAGCTGATGCGTTCCAAGGCCGTACGCCGGATGCCGGTGGTCGAGAACAACAAGGCCGTGGGCATCGTGAGCATCGGCGACCTCGCGATGGAGCGCGACCCCGACTCGGCCCTGGCCGACATCTCCGCCGCGAGGGGCAACCAGTAGGCCCGGGATCCGGTGCCTGATGGACGGAGCCGGGACCGCCGCAGGGTGATCCCGGCCTGTCCGTATGGGAGGCATCCGGGTTCCCCGCCGACCCACGGCCGTGTCAACGTGTGTGAGCCGCCGCCGCTGGGGAATCGGCAGCTCACCGTCAACGGGAGGGAGATGGTGACGCATGGCCTCGGAGCCGTCGGTCGTCACCAGCCTGTCGGAGCTCACCACGCTGCTCGACAGGCGGCGGGGACTCTTCATCCGGTGGTCCAAGGATCTGAACGGCAACGGTGAGCACGGCGGCAGCCGGGACTCCCTCACCGGAGCCGAGCTGCCCGGCCTGTCCGCCAACCCCCTGGACATCGAGGAGTGGTGGGGCGACCGCCCGATGCGGCTGTGGGCCGCCCGGCGGCTGCACGACTACTCCCACCTGCGGCGCGAGCGGGGGCCCGGGGTCAAGGCGTGGGTGGTGCACGGGGAGGAGGTGGGCCGCGGACCCGACAACGAGCCGCTCATCGAGTACGACGAGGTGGTGGCCATCGTCGACGACGCGGTCATGAAAGAGGCGAGCGAGCTCGTCGACGGCCAGGGGTGTCCCGAATGGGGACCGCTGGACCGCGGTCGCGGCGCCCCGGGCTGACGGGGACCGGAGCCGCGGCGGCGGAGCCACGGCGACGGAGCCCCAGACCGCCCGCCGCTGAACCCCGGGCCGTCCGCCGGCGTATCAACCGAAAGGCCGAGTCACAGCCTTCACTTCCCTCCGCTAACCTCTCGGAGGTCACGCACGCGCTGGACGGAAGGCATCCACGTTGATCGGCTGGTTCGAAGCGGTGGTCCTCGGGGTCATCCAGGGGCTCACCGAGTTCCTTCCCATCTCCTCCAGCGCCCACATCAGAGTCGTGTCGGCGCTGTTCGGCTGGGAGGACCCGGGCGCCGCGTTCACCGCGGTGATCCAGCTCGGCACCGAGACGGCGGTGCTGATCTATTTCCGCAAGGAGATCTGGGAGATCATCTCCACCTGGACCCGGGCGTTGTGGACGCCGGAGCTCCGTTCCCACCACGCCGCCCGGATGGGCTGGTACGTGATCGTGGGAACGATCCCGATCCTCATCCTCGGCGTGCTCTTCAAGGACAGCATCGAGACGGTCTTCCGCGACCTGCGGCTGATCGGCACCACGCTGATCGTCTTCGCCCTGGTCCTCTGGCTCGCCGACCGCACCGCCCGCAACAGGCTCACGCTGGAGAAGCACCTCAGCTTCACCCACTCCATCGTGTACGGCCTGGCGCAGTCCCTGGCCCTGATCCCCGGCGTCTCCCGGTCGGGCGGCACGATCACCGCGGGCCTGCTGCTCGACTACCGCCGCGAGGAGGCCGCCAAGTACTCCTTCCTGCTGGCCATCCCCGCCGTGCTGGGCGCGGGCGTGCTGGAGCTGTTCGAGATCGGCGAGGGCGGTGCCCCCGACTGGGGGCCGACGATCCTGGCCACGCTGATCTCCTTCGTGATCGGCTACGCGGCGGTGGCCTGGTTCCTGAAGTACATCAGCACCCACCGCTTCACCGGCTTCGTGATCTACCGCATCGTCCTCGGCGTCGTCATCATCGCGCTGGTGAGCTTCGGGGTTCTCGACCCGTCGGCTTAGAAGAGCGGGTCCTGGAGCAGGAGGGGCCCGGCGATGCGGGTGTCTACGGCGGGCCGGGTCCTGCCCACCCGTGAGACGCGTCCGAGACGGGCCGGGCGACACCCGGTCCGCCGGGCACCGCCGTACCCGCTTTCAGCCTCAGGGCTCACTCGTCCAGGGGGTCCCACCATCGGCGCGCTCCGGAAGCCCGGTGCGCGCCGGGCCCTCGCCGTACTCCGTGCCCTCGCCGTACTCCGTGCCTTCGCCGTACTCCGTGCCTTCGCCGTACTCCGAGTACCGGGCCCGGAACGCGGCGGCCTGCTCGTAGGCGGTCACCACGGCCGCGAACATCGCGGCCGGCGCCGCCGCGGCGACCAGCGGCCAGAGCGCGGCGGCCGGGAACATCACCAGCGCCACGATCGTCACGGCGCAGACGGCGACCCAGACGCCCGGGCGGCCCAGTGCTCTTCGCAGCCTCACCACGTCCGCCGCCATTCGTACCAGGGGCCTTCCAGGTGCTCGTAGGACGTCTCGGGCTCCTGCGGGGGAGCGCCGGCGGGGAACCAGGCGAAGCCGTGGGTGTCGAGGAAGCCGGTGTCCCGCAGCCCGAAGCTCACGCCGCCGCCGGTCCTGACGACCGACGAGACGGAGAACAACCCGATCTGGCGGCCGCCGCCCTCGGGCTCGGCCCCGGTGCTCACCGCATGCGCCACCTGCTCCATGCTCGCCCTGGAGAGCGCGAACCGGACGTCCTGGGGAACGCCCGCGGAGCCGAGCCCGGCGACCACGGCCGCCATGAGCGGCACCGCCGCCCAGCGCACCCAGTGCCGGCGCAATCCCGGACGGCCGTCCGCGCGGGCCAGCCCCACCACGAACCGGGGGATCCAGACGACGGCCAGCGTCAGCGCGAGGATCCCGCCCAACAGGGCCAGCCCGAAGTATCCGCCCGGGGCGCTGACGCTGTACAGCAGGAGCAGGCCGGTGAGCGCGCTGAGCGGCAGCAGCCACCGGCCGGGCGGACCGATCAGCGCCCGGGTGAGCCGCGGCAGACGGGGCTCCGGCGTCGTCGGCGGAGCCGGCGGCGTCATCGGGAGGTCCGGCTGTGTCATCGGGGGATCCGGCGGTCGAAGGGCATCGGCGAGTCCAGCGGTCGAAGGGCGTCGGCGACCGCGCGCGTCAGGCGAGATCTCCGCACGTCAGGCGGGTTTCCGGACCATCCTGCCACGCGCCCCGGAGGCGGTCGTCCTCCCGCTCGCCGACTCCCCGTCCCCCCGCAGGGGGATGACGGCCCGTCAGGCGCTGGAGGTCCTGCGCCCCAGGGGGACCCTGCTGGCCAGGGCGAACACCGTACCGAAGCACGCCCACGCCAGGACATAGGCGACGGGGGTGGCCCAGGAGGCTCCGATGATGTCCTCCAGCGTGGCGCGGCCCTCGAAGTACAGAGCCAGGCCGGCGATCGCGCCGGGGATCGCCCCCCACCAGCGGCGCCACCAGACCTCGTTGGTCATGACCTCGAAGAAGACCAGCCCGAGCGGACCGAACAACAGCAGTTTGAGCGGGGCCGGCCCCTCCCCGTCCGTCTCCCCGACCAGCCAGGCGAACAGCATGATCGCGATGGCGGAGAGCACGAGCAGGCCGACCGTCTCCCCGAGCGGGGCGGGGTCGTCACGCGGGTCGGAAGCTTCAGCCGGTACGGGTGGTTCCGTCACGATCTCCATCCTGCCCGACGGAAAGAGCGTCCACGTACGCCAGACGGGTCCGCCACAGCCGTACTCCCAGCGTCAGGCAGACGACGAGGAGCACCGCCTCGGCGATCAGCAGCAGTCGTTCCGGCGTGAGGTTCGCGGGCAGGACGCTGGCCCCCAGGAAGCCCAGGAGCGTCGCGGCGGTGGCCCAGGCCGTGTCGACGGCCAGCTCGGTGAGGGCGAACCGGCGGCGGGGATAGGCCAGCCGCCCGGCCGCGAGGGTGGCGGCGGTACGCCCGCCGGGCACGAGCCGGGCGGCCACCAGCACCAGCGGGCCGTGCCGGTGGAAGCGCTCCGGCCAGCCGTTCACCAGCCCGGGTACGGCCCGCCGCATCCGCCCCGGCAGAGCCCGGGTCACCGCCCCCGACGCGGCCCGCCGCATCCGCCCCGGCACGACTCGCGTCGATCGCCGCGCGCCGGTCAGTCCGCGCAGGCGGGCGCCCGCCTGGTAGGAGGCGAGGTCGCCGGCGAGGGCTCCCGCGGCCCCCGCCAGGATGACGAGGGGGATCTCCAGATCACCGGTGACCGTGAGCGCCCCGGCGGCCATCAGCGTGCCCTCCCCCGGGATGACCGGGAAGAAGACGTCGAACGCGGTGAGCACGGAGATGACCAGGTACGCGAGTACGGCCACCGCGGGCAGCTCCACGCCGTACATGGTCATCTCCTCTTTTCCGGGAATCTTCCGGGAGACGTTCCTTCGGGAAGCGCTCTGATCGTCGTGTTTCCGGCCGGGCCGGGCGATTGCCGGATCCCGACAGTTGCCCGGTCCCCGGCTTCCGGACTCAGGCAACGGGGGCGGGCACGGCCCTCGGCCCCGCCGGGGTGCGGGCGGGGACGGCCAGCATGATCAGGCCCGCCAGTGCCCACGCCCCCAGGACGGCCAGCGGCCAGAGCAGCGCCGCGCCGCCGAAGTGCACGACGTTGGTGACGGCGTCGGAACCCGGGCCGACGGGCAGGAACCGGCCGATCACGGCGTACCACTCGGGGACGAACCGGGCGCCGAGCGGGCCGCCGCTCGCCGGCAGGCCGATCGGGATGAACAGCAGGGCGGCGAGCCCCACCCCCGCCGGGCCGACGACCTTCATCAGACCGGCGGCGACCAGGCTCACGGTGAGGACGATGCCGGCCGAGATCGCCACCAGCCCGCCGAAGCTGCCGGGCAGCGCCCCGAGCACCACGTCGGCCAGCCAGGCGTTCGCCGTACCGACCGTCAGCGCACCGGCCGTCAGCACGCCGAGGCGTCCCGCGAGGCCGAGGCCGGGCACGGCGTTCGACAGCAGCACGGCCAGCGCGATTCCGGGGATGACCAGGCTGAGCACGTAGAACAGACCGGAGATGCCCCCCGCGTCACCGGGCGGCAGCGGTACCGCGTCCTCCACGGTCAGCGACCGTCCCTGGGCCTGGGCCGCACCCTGGAAGACCTGCATGATCACCGTCGAGGCCGTGCGCCCACCGGCGCTCGCGACCACCAGCCTGCCCTCCTGGGCCAGCAGGACCGCGTCGACGTCGCGGCCGAGGAGGGCCTCCCGGGCCGCCTGCTCGGAGGAGTGGCCCTCCAGTGCGAAGGCCCCCGGCTTGCGCTGGTCCAGCGCCGCCTGGAGCTGCTGCGCCGGAGCGCCGACCACCGCGACGGGGACGCCGTGCGGCTCGGGCTTGTGCAGGGCGCCGACGAAGGAGGCGGAGAACAGCATGCCCACCAGCGTCACCGCCGCGAGAAGTGCGATGATCTTCTTCATTTTTCTCACCATCTGTTGACTTCAACTGCGTTGAATTCAACATAGGCGAATTCAACGTGGTTGAATAGGGGGTGTGACGGAAGAGACACGACGACCGGGCAGACGGCGCGGGAGCGGTGAGTCGCCCCAGACGCGGGAGGCGATCCTGGAGGCGGCGCTGGCCGCGTTCGAGGAGAAGGGATACACCGCGACCACAATCCGCGGCGTGGCCACGGCGGCCGGGGTGGACCCCGCCCTGGTCATGCACTTCTTCGGCAGCAAGGACGGCCTGTTCGACGCGGCCATCCGGGGACCGGGCATGCCCCTGCGGCGGCTGCGCGACGTGTTCGAGGCCGGTCCCCTGGACGGCCTCGGAGAGCGCCTGATCCGCCGCTACCTGTCGATCTGGGACGACCCGGTGGCCGGCCCCCGCCTGCACGCCGTCATGCAGGCCGCCGCGTCCTCCCCCGCCGCCGGAGGGATCCTCAAGGACTTCATGGTCGCCGAGGTCCTGCAACCGCTGGCCGAGCACGTGACCGGCGACGACGCCGAGACCCGCGCCGTCCTGCTCGCCAGCCAGATGATCGGCGTGGCGATCACCCGCTACGTGCTCCGCGTGGACCCGATGGCCGCCCTCACCACGGACCAGCTGGTCACCGCCGTCGCCCCCACCCTCCAGCGCTACCTCACCGGCGACCTCGGCCTCTGACCCCGCCATTCCGGCTCCGGAGCCACCAACCGATCCGGCCGCACCCGTCCCCACCCTCCGGCGCTACCTCACCGGCGACCTCGGCCTCCGACCCACCGCTCCGGCTCCGGAGCCACCAACCGATCCGGCCACGCCTGCCCCCGCACCTCCGGCGCCGGTACGGCGAGGCGTCGGACGGAGTGGCCCGGCGCCGCCGTACGGCGGGCAACCCGGCGGGCCCTCGTGGACGGTTCACGGGGGGAGTCGGGGAGACTGGTCGGGTGCGTTCCGAGTGGTCCGGGCTGCCTGTCCGGCATGTCCTTCCCGAGCTGACCCAGGCGCTGGAGGAACACGGCGTGGCCGTGCTCACCGCGCCTCCCGGGACCGGGAAGACCACTCTGGTGCCGCTCGCCCTCTCCGGGCTCCTGGACGGTACGGCGCGCAGGCGGGTGATCGTGGCCGAGCCGCGCAGGATGGCGGTGCGCGCGGCGGCCCGGCGGATGGCCTGGCTGCTGGAGTCGCGCGTGGGAGCGGAGGTCGGCTTCTCGGTCCGGGGCGAGCGCAGGGCCGGGCCGGACACGGTGGTCGAGGTCGTCACCACCGGTGTCCTCCTCCAGCGGCTCCAGCGCGATCCCGAACTCGACGGCGTGGACGCCGTACTGCTGGACGAGTGCCACGAGCGCCACCTGGACGCCGACACCGCCCTCGCCTTCCTCCTCGACGTCCGCGCCACCCTCCGCCCCGACCTGCGGCTGCTCGCCACCTCCGCCACCGCAGACGCGGTCCCGTGGGCCCGCCTGCTCGGCACCGGCACCGGCACCGGCCTGACCGGGACGGCCCCGATCATCCACGCCTCCGGGACCCTGCACCCCGTCACCGCGATCTGGGCGCCGCCGCCCCGGCCCACGGCGCCCCCGCACGGCCTCCGGGTCGATCCCGCCTTCCTGTCCCACGTCGCCGACGTCGTACGGCGGGCGCTGGCCGAGCAGTCCGGGGACGTCCTGTGCTTCCTGCCGGGCGTCGGCGAGATCGGCCGGGTGGCCCGGATGCTCGCCGGGATCGGCACGGCCGATGTGACCGGTCCGGGCGGCCCCACCGGCGGAAACGGCCCCGCCGGCACGAGCGGCCCGGACCGGTCCGGCGAGGCCGGTGGGGTCCAGGTTCTCCAGGTCCACGGCCAGGCCCCCGCCCACGTCCAGGACGCGGTCCTCTCCCCCGGCCGGACGCGGCGGGTGATCCTCGCGACCTCGGTCGCCGAGTCGAGCCTGACCGTGCCCGGCGTCCGGGTCGTGGTCGACTCGGGCCTGGCCCGCGAACCTCGCACCGACCACGCCCGTGGCCTCGGCTCCCTCACCACCGTCCGCGCCTCCCGGGCCTCGGCCGAACAGCGGGCCGGGCGGGCGGGCCGCGAGGCGCCGGGCGTCGTCTACCGGTGCTGGCCGCAGGCCGAGCACGAACGGCTCCCCGAATACTCCCGGCCCGAGATCGCCCTGGCCGACCTCACCGGCTTCGCCCTGCAGGCCGCGTGCTGGGGCGATCCCGACGCCACCGGCCTGGCGCTGCTCGACCCGCCCCCGCCCGCCGCGATGGCCGCGGCCCGCCGCACCCTGCACGCCCTGGGCGCCCTGCGCCCCCGCGACACCCCCGGTTCCCGGAGACCGGTCGGCGGCTCCGGGAGACCGGACGGACCCGCCCTTCCGAAACCGGGTCTCCCCGACGTTTACGAAGCACCCGGCGGCACAATCGGTTCAGGCCGCTCCGGCACCTCCGAAGCACCCGACGGCACAATCGGTTCGAGCTCCTCCGGCACCTCCGAAGCACCCGGCGGCACGGCCGGCCCGGATCTCTCCGGTGCCGTCGTCACCGGCCGGGGACGGCGGATGGCCACGGCCGGTGTCCATCCCCGGCTCGCCCGGGCGCTGCTCGACATCGGCCCGCGGGCCGCCGAGGTGGTCGCGCTCCTGTCCGAGCAGCTCCCCCGGGACGCGGACGACGACCTCGTCGCGGTCTGGCGTTCGGCCCGCCGCGGCGACGACGGCTTCTCCGCCCGCTGGCGGCAGGAGGCCGCCCGCCTGGCCAGGGTCGTCTCCCACGGCGGCCCGGCGACCGGCCGGGACGGTGACCCGGCCGCCGCCGCGTCCCCCGGCGACGCCCCCGGTGCCGTACCCTCCGGCGGCACCCCCGGTGCCGTATCCTCCGACGGCCTCGCCGGTGCCGCGACCCACGGCGCTCCCACCGCCGGACGGTGGGACGACGACCGTCTGGCCGGGACGGTCGTGGCCCTGGCCTATCCCGAACGCGTGGCCCGAAAGCGGGGCGGCGCCTACCTGATGGTCTCGGGGACCGCCGCCGAGACGTCGCGGGGATCACGGCTCGGTACGGCGGAGTGGCTGGCGGTCGCGGTCGCGGACCGGCCCTCCGGGGCGGCGACCGCCCGGATCCGGCAGGCCGTCGTGATCGACGAGGAGATCGCCAGGCTCGCCGCCGCGTCCCTGCACGCCTCAGGCGACGAGATCGCCTGGCGGGTCCCTCCTGGGCAGCGCCAGGGCGACGTCTCGGCCCGCCGGGTCGAGCGCCTCGGGGCCGTCGAGCTGTCCTCCCGCCCTCTCCCCGACGCCGACGTCACGCCCGCCGTACTGCAGGGCCTGCGCACCGAGGGCGTGGCGCTCCTGAGCTGGTCGCCCGAGGCCGCGGCGCTGCGCGAGCGGCTGGCCTTCTGCCACCGCGCGCTCGGCGACCCCTGGCCCGCGGTGGACGACGCCTCCCTCGTCCAGGCCGCCGAACTGTGGCTGGAGCCCGAGCTGTCCCGCGCCCGCCGCCGCTCCGACCTGGAGCGCATCGACGTGACCGCGGCCCTGCGCCGGCTGGTGCCGTGGAGCGCCCGGCTGGAGGACGTGGCCCCGGAGCGGATCGAGGTGCCCAGCGGGTCGCGGATCAGGATCGACTACTCCGGCGAGCGGCCGGTTCTCGCCGCCAAGCTGCAGGAGCTGTTCGGCTGGGACGAGGCCCCGAGCGTCGCCGGGGTGCCCCTGGTGGTCCACCTGCTCTCCCCCGCCGGCCGTCCGGCCGCCGTCACCGGCGATCTCGCCTCGTTCTGGCGCGAGGGCTACCGCGCGGTCCGCGCCGAGCTGCGCGGCCGCTATCCGAAGCACCCCTGGCCCGAGGACCCGCTGTCCGCCGTGGCTACCCGCCGTACCAACCCCCGCCGCTGAGGCCGCCCGGGATCAGCGGCCGTTCCCTCCGGGAACCGTCACCCGCCCACGCCGTACTCGTCGTCGCCGAGGTCGAAGGCGACGTCGGCGATGACGACCGTCCGCACCCGCGGGTCGCCGAGGAGCTTCCCCAGGTCGGCGAGTTTCCAGCCGTCGACGACGAGTCCGTACACGGCGCCCTCCTTGGCCGCCCCGGCGAGCCACCCGGGCTCCAGCTCGAACTCACTGAGGTCGTCCCCCTCGTCGACCAGCCCGACCCACCTGCGGAACTCCGCCAGCGCCGCCCTGGGCTCGGTCTCGCACTCATAGCTGAGACCCACCCAGGTGTTCTCCAAGGTCATGTCACGGTTCCAGACGACCGCGCTCAACGAGGACGGGTCACTGGAGTCGTCGAAGAAGGACGGGAGGTAGATGTAGGAGACGTCCGCCCCTCCGCAGATCTTGTTCTTCCGGTTGAAGTCGACGAGCGGTTCGGTGCTCATCGGGTGTGCGAACTCCACGATCGCCGCGGCTTCGAGCGTCGGGGGAAGCCCGTCGATGATCTTCCGTGCTTTCTCCGCCACATGTTCGTCACGGCCGTTGTCGCCGTCCATGACCGCGAGCGCCCCGCTCACACCGTTGTCGCCGTTGTAGCCGCGCAGGCGCGCGTCCGGGTCCACGACGCGGGCGGCCGTGCCGTGCACCCGGTCCCACCGCTCGTCCCCGAAGTCGACGAACAACCGCAGAGCCCTCTCGGCCCCGCTCAAAGCCAGGAACAGCGCCGCGGTGACGGCCAGGACCTTGACGAGGGACCTGGCCACATACGTCCAGTCGGGTTCTCCCGTCCGCACCGCCGCACGCTCCTACGATCTAGATCGAATCGGGTACGGCGCACCTTATCCCCTGGAACCGGCGCGAACAGGGAAGATCAGGCGGAGAGGCGGTCCCGGGTGGGGATGATGTCCTCCAGCCGGGTGACGGGCATGTCGTAGGAGGTCACCGTGGCGTTGAGGGCGGCGGCCAGGGACACCGCGGTGCGGTAGAGGAGCTCCAGGCCGGGGTGGTCGGCCAGGTCCTTGGCGTCGAGCTCCAGGTCGATCACGTGGTCCTCGACGTCCATCAGGTCGGAGGTCGGCCAGCTGTAGGAGGCCTTGACGACGCTGCCCGGCCCGCCTTCGAAGGAGCACATGCCCAGTTCGTGGTCGTGGCGGACGGTCCGCTCGCCGAGTACGGCGCGCACCAGGTCGGCCACCTCCTCGCAGTCGAGCACGCCCCGCTTGGGGCCCAGGTTCACCTGGACGTCGACGTAGTCGTCCTGGATCTCCGGCGGGTACAGCGCCCCGCCGATCCGGCTGGCCAGGGCGTTGAGCACGAAGCGGGCCGCGTGCTTGTTGCCGTTGCTGGCGATGACGGCCCCCCGCCGGTCGGCCGGGATGCCCGCCTTGGCCGCCACGTCCTGGGTGACCTCCACCCAGCGCACCCGGGTGCCGTTCGCGACGAACCAGCCGTCCGAGACCTTCAGGCCGGGGTCGTACTGGCGGAGCAGGCTTTCCAGCCGGGCCGGCTCCGGGGGCCTGTAGGTGAGCAGAGCGGGGTTGAGGCGGAGCCGGCGTGCTGTGCTGTTGAGGAACCACATGGTGTCCAGTATCAGGGCATTCACTTGCGTTTCACTTGAAAGTCCCAGGCCACAGGCCATACGGCGGGCCGCAAGCCCATGCCGCGAGGCACTCTCTTCCCGATCCGCCGTCGTCCGGCGTGCGCGCGACGGCGCCGCATTAGCTATCGTGGTGATATCACTTCGATAGCAAAGGTGGGATTCATGGAACGACACGCCTTCCGGGTCAGCGGATTCACGGTCCTGGTCGTCCTCCTCGTCCTGGGCGGGGCGGCCGCGGCGGCCGGATCGGCCGTCGCGGGTGTGGAAGGAGCGGCCGTCACCGCGGTGATCTGGTTCGGCGTCGCGGCGCTCATCTCCACCGGGTTCACGATCGTCAACCCCAACGAGGCCAAGGTCGTGCAGTTCCTCGGCCGCTACATCGGCACGGTCAGCCGGGCGGGCTTCCAGTGGGTCATCCCGTTCACCACCAAGCAGCGCGTCAGCCTGCGGGTCCGCAACTTCGAGACCGCCAAGCTCAAGGTGAACGACGCGAGCGGCAGCCCGGTGGAGATCGCCGCGGTGGTCGTCTACAAGGTCACCGACACCGCCAAGGCCGCGTTCTCCGTCGACGACTACGAGGAGTACGTCGCGATCCAGTCGGAGGCGGCCGTGCGGCACCTGGCCACCAGCCACCCCTACGACTCCCACGAGGAGAACCTCACCAGCCTGCGCGACGGCGCCGAGATCGCCGGGGAGCTCACCACCGAGCTGCGTGAGCGCACCGAACTCGCCGGAGTCGAGGTCCTGGAGGCGCGGATCACTCATCTGGCCTATGCTCCGGAGATCGCCCAGGCCATGCTGGTCCGCCAGCAGGCCGCCCAGGTCGTCGCGGCCCGCACGCACATCGTCTCCGGCGCCGTGGGCATGGTCCAGCTCGCGCTGACCAGACTGGCGGAGGAAGGTGTCGTGGATCTCGATGAGGAGCGGAAGGCGCAGATGGTCTCCAACCTCCTGGTCGTCCTGTGCGGCGACCGGGCGACGCAGCCGGTGGTCAACGCCGGCAGCCTCTACTCCTGACCATGCCTGAGCGTAAGAAGCTCCTTCTCAGGCTCGACCCGGCCGTCTACGACGCGATCGCCAAGTGGGCGGCCGACGACCTGCGGAGCGTCAACGCCCAGATCGAGTACGCGCTGCGCCTGGCGTTGAAGGAGGCCGGGCGCGTCTCCCGCAAGGACGCGTCGAAGGACACGTCATCCGATTGAGACGTAGTGCACTTCCCTCTGCGATATCCGCGGGACCACACTCGGTGCATGTCGTGGGTGGGAAAGTCCGCAGCGGATATAGCGGAGGCCGTGCGACGGGGCAAGGTCACCGCTCCGGCGGTCGTCGAGGAGCACCTCGGCGCGATCGCCGAGCGTGACGGACGCATCGGGGCGTTCCGAAAGGTCCTGACCGAGCAGGCCCTCGCCGAGGCGCACGCCGTACAGGAGCGGGAGGACCTGTCGGAGCTGCCGCTGGCCGGGGTGCCGGTGGCGGTCAAGGACAACGTCCCGGTCCGGGGGGAGGCCCTGCGCAACGGCTCGGCCGCCACACCGGACACGCCCGCGGCCGAGGACCACCCCGTGGTGGCCAGGCTCCGCGCGGCCGGCGCGGTGGTCGTCGGGATCACCAACGTGCCCGAGCTGTGCCTGGTCGGGTTCTCCGACAGCGTGTACGGCGTGGTGCGCAACCCGTGGGACCCGGCGCGCACCGCCGGCGGGTCCTCGGGCGGCAGCGCCGCGGCCGTGGCGGCCGGGATGGTCCCGCTGGCCCACGGCGCCGACGGGCTGGGCTCGCTGCGCATCCCCTCCGCCTGCTGCGGGGTCGTCTCGATCAAGCCGGGCCTGGGGGTGGTCCCGCCGCCCGAGCCCGACTGGCACGGGATGTCGGAGAACGGGCCGATCGCGACGACGGTGACCGACCTCGCCCTGGCCCTGGCCGTGATGTCCGGGGACATGTCCCTGGCCACGCCGGGGAAGATCGAGACGCTCCAGGTGGAAGACGAGATCGACGACTACCCGGGCGGGCTGACCACCTCCGAGCCGCTGCGGCTGCGCGTGGCCGTCGCGCCGTGCCCGCTGCCGCCGGGCTTCACGGTGGACGAGCGGTTCCAGGAGGCGGTGACCGACGCCGCCCAGGCGCTCGGCGAGGCCGGGCACACGGTGGTCGAGCACGGCGAGCGGATGCCCCTCTGGCTCGGTTCCGCCGCCGTCGCCACGTGGTTCGCCGTCGCCAGGGAGGACTCCCGCGGGCTCGACCGGCACCGGCTGGAACGGCGCACCAGGGCCCTGGCCCGCACCGGCCGGTTGCTGGGCGCGTTCGGGCTGGACGGCTCGCGGGGCCGCGACCGCTGGCGCGCCAACGGGGCCGACCAGTGGTTCGGCAACGCCGACGTGCTCGTCACCCCGACGTTGGCCATGATCCCGCCGCCCGCGGAACGCTGGGGCCGCCGCGGCCTGTTCAGGAACGCCCGCGCCAACCTGACCTACGCCCCCGCCACCGCGGCCTGGAACATGGCCGGCTGGCCCGCGCTGACCGTCCCGTACGGCCGGCACCCCAGCGGCGTGCCCATCGGCGTGCAACTGGTGGCCGCACCCGGCGGCGAGGCCCAGCTGCTGATCCTGGCCGCCCAACTGGAGGCCGCCCGCCCCTGGGCTCGCCACGCCCCGCCCGCCTGACCCCCCTTCCGGTCCCGTCACGCTCTCCCCGGCCCCGCCCGGCACATATGGTCGCCTCCTGGACCGGCGACGGCACCGCCGCGGCGGCCTACGGCACCCAGCTGGGCGAGCTGGTCGACCGCATGGACCTGCACCTCACCCGGAGGATGGTCCGCCGGGCCGAGCCCGGCAGGGTCCGCTTCCTGCCGCTGCACCTGGCCATGGAGGGGTTCCTCGCCCTGCACTTCGGCGGCCCGTCGATCGCCTGGCGGGAGTGGTCCGCGCAGGCGGTCAGGGACGGGCTGTCACCTCGCGAGGAGGCGGCCTACAGCGGCGCCCAGGTGCGCGGGCTGGACGACGCGCTGCGCGTCTTCGAGATCCACGAGGGCCAGTGCGGGCTGGTGGTCTACGCCGGGGACGTGCTGGCCGGGGCCACCGTGGTGCCGCACCCCGACGACTACCGCGCGCTGCACCCCTCGCTCGTGCGCGACATGTACGGCGAGCTGATCTACCACAGCGCCATGCACTCCTACCCGGTCCCCGACTTCACCGCCCGGCTCGGCTCGCCGTCCACGGTCGCCGGTCTGCGCGCCGCGGTCGCCCGCGCCCACGCCGAGTGGGACGGATTCCACGCCTCCGTCATGACCGCGGGCCTGCTGGAGGGCGCCCACGCCTTCCGGAGGGTCCGCCGCATGGGCCGGTTCACGCTGTCGCGCTTCCTGCCGTCGTTCGAGCGCCGGCGCGACAACCACATCGGGGAGGTCATCACCGACCACCGGGGCGCGGTCGCCTATCTGAAGACCTTCCGCCTGTCGGAGGCGCAGACCAGGCGCGGCCACCTGCTGACCCGCCTGGAGGCCCACGACTGGCATCTGGAGACCGCCGCCCGGGAGATGGACACCGACGCGGCCGGGCTGGCGCTGCGGATCGAGCGGGCCGGTCTCGGCCACCTGCTGCGCCAGGACGTCCTGGACGGCTATCGCAGGGCGAAAGCCGGACAGGCGCCGTCACGTGGGTGACGGCGCCTGCCGTACGGAGCCTTGAGCCTCGCGTAGGACCGGTCAGATGCCGGTGGGGTGCCAGACGGTCTTGGTCTCCAGGAAGGCCGTCATGTGCTTGAGGCCGGGATCGGCGTACCAGTCGGCCGCGGCCGGGCGCAGGACGCGCTTGAGGTTCTCCGCCGCGGCCTGCTCGCACGTGACCGCCAGGTCATCGTCGGCGACGCCGGTCAGGTCGATGGCGTTGACGTCCATGTGCGCGGCCAGCCAGGGGGCGATCTCCTTCACCGAGCCGGTGAGGATGTTCACCACGCCGCCGGGCAGGTCGGAGGTGGCCAGCACCTCGGCCAGCGTGATCGACGGCAGCGGCGCCCGCTCACTGGCGACCACGACGCACGTGTTGCCCGTGACGATCACCGGGGCGATCACCGAGACCAGCCCGAGCAGCGGCTCGTCCGGCGCGATCACCGCGACGACGCCGGTCGGCTCCGGCGAGGAGAGGTTGAAGTACGGCCCCGCGACCGGGTTGGCCGCCCCGGCCACCGAGGTGATCTTGTCCGACCACCCGGCGTACCAGACCAGCCGGTCGATCGCCGCGTCCACGACGTCCCCGGCCTTCTTCGTGCCAGCCTCGGCCAGCTCGGCGACGAACTGCGCCCGGCGGCCCTCCAGCATCTCCGCGATCCGGTAGAGGATCTGCCCCCTGTTGTAGGCCGTCGCCCCGGACCAGCCGCCGAAGGCCTTGCGCGCGGCCGAGACCGCGTCGCGGGCGTCCTTGCGGGAGGCCTTGGAGGCGTTGGCCAGGAACTCGCCCTTGGAGGAGGTCACGGGATAGGACCTTCCGCTCTCCGAACGCGGGAACGCCCCGCCGATGTACAGCTTGTAGGTCTTGCGCACGGCCAGCCGCGCGGCCGCCTCCGTCTTACTCATCTCCGCGCCCTCTCCGCGTGCTCTGCTGCTGTGCCAGCCGTACCGGCACGAAGATCTGGCCGCAGCGGCTCACCCCGCACCGGTGGGCGAACCAGCCGCGCGGCGCCGGACGGCCCGCCCGGGCGAAACCGTGTCCGCGGGTGCTCTGGGCCCGGCGGGCCCGGCGCCGGGACCGGCGATGCTCACACATCGAGGTACGCCTCCAGCCCGTGCCGCCCGCCTTCCCGGCCGTACCCGGACTCCTTGTAACCGCCGAACGGCGAAGTCGGGTCGAACTTGTTGAAGGTGTTGGCCCACACCACGCCGGCCCGCAGCCGGTCCGCCATCCACAGGATGCGCGAGCCCTTCTCGGTCCACACGCCGGCCGACAGGCCGT
Source organism: Paraplanobispora siamensis (assembly GCF_016863175.1). GTDB lineage: Bacteria > Actinomycetota > Actinomycetes > Streptosporangiales > Streptosporangiaceae > Planobispora > Planobispora siamensis. The sequence continues at coordinate 21,339 of NZ_BOOJ01000015.1, read as the reverse complement.
AGGGGGTGTTGTTGGCCTTCTCGACGGCCTCGGCCGGGGTGCGGAAGGTCAGCATGGCCAGTACGGGGCCGAAGACCTCGTCGCGGGCGATGCGGTGCGACTGGGCGACGCCGGTGAAGATCGTCGGCGGGAACCAGAAGCCCCGCTCCGGCAGCGCGCACGCCGGCGACCAGCGCTCGGCGCCCTCGGCCTCGCCGATGTCGGACAGCTCGCGGACCCGGGCGAGCTGGGTGGAGGAGTTGATCGCGCCGATGTCGGTGTTCTTGTCCATCGGGTCGCCGAGCCGCAGCAGGCTCAGGCGGCGCTTGAGCGACTCCAGCAGTTCCTCGGCGATCGACTCCTGCACCAGCAACCGGGAGCCCGCGCAGCAGACGTGACCCTGGTTGAAGAAGATGCCGTTGACGATGCCCTCGACGGCCTGGTCGATCGCGGCGTCGTCGAAGACGATGTTGGCGGCCTTGCCGCCCAGCTCCAGCGTCACCTTCTTGCCCGAGCCCGCGACATTGCGCGCGATCAGGCGGCCGACCTCGGTGGAGCCGGTGAAGGCGACCTTGTTCACGTCGGGGTGGTTCACCACGGCCGCGCCGGTCTCCCCGGCGCCGGTCACGATGTTCACCACGCCCGGCGGGAGCTCGGCCTGCCGGCAGATCTCGGCGAACAGCAGCGCGGTCAGCGGCGTGGTCTCGGCGGGCTTGAGCACCACCGTGTTGCCGCAGGCCAGCGCGGGGGCGATCTTCCAGGCGAGCATGAGCAGCGGGAAGTTCCACGGGATGACCTGGCCGGCCACGCCCAGCGGCTTCGGGCCGGGGCCGTAGCCGGCGTAGTCGAGCTTGTCGGCCCAGCCCGCGTAGTAGAAGAAGTGCGCGGCGACCAGCGGCAGGTCCACGTCGCGCGCCTCGCGGATCGGCTTGCCGTTGTCCAGCGTCTCCAGCACCGCCAGCTCGCGCGAGCGCTCCTGGATGATGCGGGCGATGCGGAACAGGTACTTGGCCCGCTCGGAGCCGGGCATCGCCGACCAGACGCCGAAGGCCTTGCGCGCGGCCTGGACGGCGCGGTCGACGTCCTCGCCGGAGGCCGTGGCCACCTCGGCCAGCGTCTCCTCGGTCGCGGGGTTGATCGTCTTGAACGGGGCGCCCGTGCCGTCGACGAACTCGCCGTCGATGAACAGGCCGTAGGACGGCTTGATGTCGACGATGTCGCGGGACTCGGGTGCCGGTGCGTATTCGAACATCGTCAGTCCAGAGTGAAGTAGTCGGAGCCCGCGTACCTGCCGGTGGCCATCTTCTGGCGCTGCATCAGCAGGTCGTTGAGCAGGGTGGAGGCGCCGAGGCGGAACCAGTCGGGGTGCAGCCAGTCCTCGCCCGCGGTCTCGTTGACCAGGACGAGCATCTTGATCGCGTCCTTGGTGGTCCGGATGCCTCCGGCGGGCTTGACGCCGACCTTGCGGCCGGTCGTCGCCAGGAAGTCGCGGACCGCCTCCAGCATGATCAGCGTCACGGAGGGGGTCGCGGCGGGCTGGACCTTGCCCGTGGAGGTCTTGATGAAGTCGCCCCCGGCCATCATGGCCAGCCAGGAGGCGCGCCGTACGTTGTCGTAGGTGGCGAGCTCGCCGGTCTCCAGGATCACCTTGAGGTGCGCCTGGCCGCAGGCCGCCTTGATCGCGGCGATCTCCTCGAAGACCTTCAGATAGTCGCCCGCCAGGAACGCGCCCCGGTCGATCACCATGTCGATCTCGTCGGCCCCGGCGGCCACCGCGAGAGCGGTGTCGGCGACCTTGACGTCGAGTGAGGAGCGCCCGCTGGGGAACGCCGTGGCGACGCTGGCCACCTTCACCCCCGAGCCGCCGAGCGACTCGACCGCCTGGGCCACCAGGTCGGGATAGACGCAGACCGCGGCCACCTTGGGCACCGACGGGTCGCCCGGGTCGGGGTGGACCGCCTTGGCGCACATCGCCCGGACCTTGCCGGGCGTGTCCGCGCCCTCCAGGGTCGTCAGGTCCACCATGCGGATGGCCAGGTCGATGGCCGCCGCCTTGGCGGTGGTCTTGATCGAACGGGTGCCGAGCATAGCGGCCCGCTGGTCGGCGCCCACGCGGTCGACTCCGGGCAGGCCGTGCAGGAAAGCCCGCAGCGTGGCGTTGGACGAGGCCACGTCAGCGAGCGAAGACGTCATAGTTGACACCACTCCAGCATGCCGACTGGTGTGATTAGTTCCAAACTGGACGTGGCCCAGTCCTTCCACAGCTTTTCGTCAACATTCGCCGACCCCGGCGCTCCCGGCATGACCTAAGACGCGGAAACGACCTAAGGCGGGGCGCGGGCGATCTAGGTACCCCTGAGGCGGTCCCGGCGCCGGAGATAAGGCATCCGTCCGATGTGGGGGTGGGGGCCTTAGACCGAATCTTGAGTGTGTAAGGGAATCGCACCACTCAAGGAGGCACCCGACATGGGTCCCGACATCCACTTCGACATGATGATGAACCGACACGCCGAGCTCCACGCCGAGGCCGTCAGGCACCGCCGGGTACGCGAGGCGCAGGCCGTCAGCAAGAGCCGCTCCCGCGGCCAGCGCAACCGCGCGCTGAGCTTCCTGCGCAAGTTCAGCGCAGCATGACCGTCTCACGAGAGCCCGGCCGCCTCCTCCCGTCCGGCCGGGCATCTCAGCCCCCCTGACGCCCGCCCGGCGGCTCACCCGCCGGGCGGGCGGTCGGCGCGCCACCGGATGGGTGCGCCGCCGAATAAGGAGGAGAAACCCCGACATAAGGCATGCCATGCTGGACGACATGATGGGTCGGGCGGTGAGCCCCGTCTTCGTGGGGCGGGAGGCGGAGCTCGCGGGCTTGGGTGAGGCCTTCGAACAGGCGCGCAAGAAGGCCGCCGCCGCCGTGCTCCTCGGCGGCGAGGCCGGGGTCGGCAAGACACGGCTGATCAACTGCTTCGCCGAACGGGCCTCGGCCGACGGCGCCCACGTACTCGCCGGGGGCTGCGTGGAGCTGTCCGCCGAGGGCCTGGCCTACGCCCCGTTCACCGCGGTGATCCGCCAGCTCGTCCGCGAGCAGGGGGCCGAGGAGGTGGCGGCCCTGCTGCCCGAGGGCGCGGCCCGCGACCTGGCCCGGCTGCTGCCCGAGTTCGGCGAGCCCAGCGGCGACGTGGAGAGCGAGACCGCACGCGCGCGGCTCTTCGAGCAGATCCTCACCCTCCTGGAACGGCTGGCCGAACGCCGTCCCGTCATCCTCCTGATCGAGGACATCCACTGGGCCGACCGGTCCAGCCGCGACCTCATCGCCTTCCTCAGCCGCAACCTGCGCACCGCGCCGGTCCTGATGATCCTCACCTACCGCTCCGACGACCTGCACCGCCAGCACCCGCTCCGGCCGGTGCTCGCCGAGCTCAGCCGGGTGGAGGGGGTCCTGCGGCTCGAGCTCCCCCGCCTCACCCGGGACGAGGTGGCCGCCCAGATGGCCGGCATCCTCGGTACGGTTCCGGAGTTCGCCCAGGTCGGAAGGGTGTACCAGCGCAGCGAGGGCATTCCACTGTTCGTCGAGGCCCTGCTGGAGTGCGGCGCCGACTGCCGCTTCCCCGACTCCCTGCACGACCTGATCATCGGTTCCGTCGAGCAGCTGCCCGACGAGACCCAGCGCGTGCTGCGCATCGCCGCCGCGGGCGGCATCCGGGTCAGCCACGCCCTGCTGGCCGCCGTCAGCGGCCTGTCCGACGCCGAGGTGGAGGACGCGCTCCGTCCCGCCATCGCGGCCAACGTGGTCCAGGTCGCCGACGGCCGCGCCTACGTCTTCCGGCACGCGCTGATCCGCGAGGCCGTCCACGACGAGCTCCTGCCCGGCGAGCACGTACGGCTGCACGCCCGCTTCGCCGAGGAGATCGAGAAGAACCGCAGGCTGGTCCCGCCGGGCCGGGCCGCGATCGAGATCGCCCACCACTGGTACGCCGCCCGCGACGACCTGTGGGCCCTGGTCTCCGCCTGGGACGCCGCCCTCAAGGCCGCCAAGACCTTCGCCTACAACGAGAAGGTGCAGCTCCTGGAGCGGGTGCTCAGCCTGTGGAGCAAGGTGCCCGACGCCGCCGACCGGATCGGCGTGGACCACACCACGGTCCTGGAGGAGGCCTCCAAGGCCGCCCACGCCAGCGGCGAGATCGACCGGGGCATGAAGTTCGTCAAGGCCGCCCTGTCCGAGCTGGACGAGGAGGCCGATCCCGAGCGGGTGGCCGAGCTGGTGGTGCGGCTCTCCCAGTTCAAGATCTCCAAGCGCAAGCCGGGGGCGCTCGAGGACCTGCGCCACGCCGAACGGCTGGTCCCCCGTCCCGGCCTGGCCCGCGCCAACGTGCTGGCCAGGCTCAGCTCCTACCTGGTGTTCCAGGGCGAGGTGACGGAGGGTACGGCGCTCGCCGAGGAGGCGCTGGACATCGCCCGCGCCCACCGGCAGGAGGACCTGGAGGCCGACCTGCTGCTCACCCTCGGCGTGGGACACTCCGTCGCCGGCCAGATGGAGCTGACGGTCGAGCTGAACGAGACCGCCCGGGCGATCGGCGAGCGCATCGGCTCCGGCCAGGTCATCCTGCGCGCCCTGGCCAACAACGTGGACGCGCTGTACAACATGGGCGACGCGGCCCGGGCGGTGGAACTCGCCCTCGAAGGAGAGCGGCTGGCCAGGAAGTACGGCCGCTACCGCGTCCAGGGCACCTTCATCGCCAACAACCGGGCCGAGGCCCTGGAGGGTCTGGGCCGCCTCGACGAGGCCGCCGAGGCGGCCGAGCAGGCCCTGATCATGGATCCGTCCCTGCGCACCCGGCACCACCTGCGCCGGATCCAGGGGGACGTGGCGGCCATCCGCGGCGAGACCGAGGTCATCAGGTCCGTGCTGGCCGAGGTGGACGGCTTCACCGTGGAGGAGGAGTTCACCCAGGAGCTGACCGCCAACGCCCGGCTCAAGCTGAGCCTCCACCTGCTGGAGGGCGATCCGCGGGCCGCGCTGGAGGTCGCCGAGAAACTCCGGCTCGACACCCGGATCCTGAGCAAGCCGCTGCTGGGCTGGCGCATCCTCGTGCTGATCGCCTGGGTCTGCGACGCCGCCCAGAGCGTCGCCCCCGACCGGGCCGCGGCGCTGCGCCGCCGGGCGGAGGAGGCCGGGGCCGCGATGACGGCCGACAGCCCGGTCGCCGAGGCCTACCGGCTCTGCCTGGCCCGTGACTACGACACGGCGGCCGTCGCCTGGGAACGGCTGGACCGTCCCTTCATGCGGGCCAAGTCGCTGCTGCACGCGGGGCGGGCCGCCGCCGAGGCGGGTGACCGGGAAGGCGTCGCCGTACGGCTGCGCACCGCTTATCCGATCGCCGTCGCCATGCGGGCCCGTCCGCTGATCGCCGAGATCGAGGCGCTGGCCCGCCGGACCGGCGTGACGCTCTCCCGGGACGCCGAGGAGCCGCGGGAGGGGACCGCGGGCGACGACGCCCCGGCCGCCCCGCCGCTCACCCCCCGCGAGCAGGAGGTGCTCCGGCTGGTCGCGCTGGGACGCTCGAACCGGGACATCGCCGCCGAGCTGTTCATCTCGGCCAAGACGGTGAGCGTCCACGTGTCGAACATCCTGGGCAAGCTCGGCGCCTCCACCCGCGGCGAGGCCGCCGCGGCCGCCCACCGCCTGGCCCTGATCGACTGAGCCCTGATCGACTGAGCCCTGATCGACTGGGCCCGTCTCGGGCGGTCAGGTCGTCCCGCCCTGCCGGATCTCCTCAAGAGTCGTCCGCATCGCGGTCGCGGCCCGGGTGAACCAGTCGGTCAGCGTGCCCATCTCCTCCGCCGAGTATCCGGCGGACATCTCGGCGAGCCGCTGGTAGAAGGGGACGTACACCGCAGCGACCCGGGCGGCGGCCTCCTCGTCGGGAACGATCCGCACCCGCCTGCGATCCGCCGGATCGGCCTGCCGGGTGGCGTACCCGGCCCGTTCGAGACGGTTGAGGGCCCCCGTGACGGCCCCGGTGGTGAGGTTCGCCCGCTCGGCGAGCTCGCCCGCGGTCACAAGCCCAGCGGGGTCCGCCCGCCCGGCGAGCGGAACTGGAGGGTGAAGGATCCCATGACCGGCCACACCGAGTGCCTCGCCTGCCGCCTGCCGCCTGGCGGGCAGGCGGCAGGCGAGCAGGCCGGATCAGGCGAGGACCGGCTCCAGCAGCAGGAGGACACCGAAGGTCGCGAAGGCGGCGGCGGCGCCGTAGCGGATGGCCTTCTCGGGCAGGTTCTTGCCCAGCATGCGGCCGACCGCGATGGCGAGGGCGTCGGCGGCGACCATGCCGACCGTCGAGCCGATCCAGGTGCCGAACCAGCCGTGCTGAGTGGCCAGGGTGATGGTGGCCAGCATGGTCTTGTCGCCGAGCTCGGCGAGGAAGAAGGCCACGGTCACCGCGATGATCGCCGAACGGGTGGTGCGCTTCGCCTTCTGCGCCTCGTCGTCGGTCAGCTCGTCGCCGCGCAGCGTCCAGAACGCGAAACCGAGGAACGCCAGGCCCGCGATGATCGAGATGGCGGTGGTGGGCAGGAAGTCCCCCACCAGGCCGCCGAGGCCGACGCTGACGAGGTGGACCACCGCCGTGGCCAGGGTGATCCCGGCCAGCACCGGCCACGGCTTGAACCGGGTGGCGAACGTCATCGCCATGAGCTGGCTCTTGTCGCCGAGCTCGGCCACGAAGATCACAGCGAGACTGATCCAGAACGCTTCCAACGCGATCGCCCTTCATGCGCATGCGACCGGGCCGGAAGGGGGACCCGGGGAGTTTCCGGGCACGCTTCGGCCCGGTGGCATTGATGTCATATGCCTGCCAGGCCGAAGGTCTCGTCCGCCTGTCCGCGGGAGGGCGCGCAACCGCGCGTCTCACCGGGAACGAGGCCCGCGTGACCGGGCGCCCAGGGCGCCAGTGTGTCGATCACGCGATTGGGACTACTCCCCTTCGGGTGTTTCCACCCGACCATAACACCCGCGGGGAGCCGCTCATTCCCTCCCCGGGGCCGGACGCTACAGCCGGGTGCCGACCAGGACGGGTTCGTTGACCAGGGTGACGCCGAACTTCTCGTGCACCCCGTCGCGGACCTCGCGGGCCAGGTCGAGGAGTTCCTCCGTGGTCGCCGACAGCTCCGGGTTCGTCATGGCGAGGGTGTGCTTGGTGGAGATCCGGGCCGGGCCGCGCCGGTAGCCCTTGGGGAACCCGGCGTTCTCGATCAGCCAGGCGGCCGGGACCTTCACCCCGTCCCCGCCGGGCATGTCCCAGCGGGGGAAGCCGGGGGCGCGCAGCTCCAGCTCGGCCACCTGGACGGCGGTGAGGATCGGGTTGGTGAAGAACGACCCCGCACTGCGGCTGTCCGGGTCAGCGGCGTCCAGGACCATGCCCTTGCCCGCGCGCAGCTCCAGGACCGCCTGCCGGGCCTCGGCGAGCGGCACCCGCGTGCCTATCCCGACGCCCAGCCGTACGGCCAGCTCCTTGTAGGCGACGGGGCCGGACAGCCCGTCCCCGGGCAGCGCGTAGGTGACCGCCAGGACGACGTACCGGCCGGGGTCCTCCTTGAAGACGCTGTGCCGGTAGGCGAACCCGCACTCGGCCGCCGGCAGGTCGCACACCCGCCCGGAGACCCGGTCGTAGACCCGCACCCCGGTGATCGTCTGCGAGACGTCCTGCCCGTAGGCCCCGACGTTCTGGATCGGCGTGGAGCCGACCATTCCGGGGATCCCGGACAGGCACTCGACGCCCGACCGCCCCTCCGCCACGGCCCGGGCGACCAGCGCGTCCCAGTCCTCGCCGGCCTGGGCGGTGACCCGGTCGCCGTCGACCTCGACACCCCGTGACGCGACCCGCACGACCAGCCCGTCGAACCCGTCGTCCGAGACGACCAGGTTGCTGCCGCCGCCGAGCACGAGAACCGGCTCGCCCGCCCGGTCGGCCTCCGCGACCAGCTCGACGATCTCCTCGGCCGACCCGGCCTCCACGAACGCCCGCGCCGGCCCGCCCAGCCCCAGCGTCGTGTACGGCGCCAGCCGTACCCTTGCCAACCGTTCTGCCATGCCACGTCCCTCGGGGGTCAATGCGAAATCCGCCGACCACCCTACGCGGCCCGGGGAGTCAGGTCACAGTTCCGTCCCGCCGGTGCGTTCGCCCGATCCGGCGGGGTCCTCGTCCTGACCGCGGGGCATGGCCTCGTCGATCCGCGACGTCCCGGTGGCCCCGTCCCAGTAGCGCTGGGAGGCGGCCACCCGCTGGGGGTTGCCCTCCAGCTCGTTGTCACCGCCCCGGCCGACGAGCTCGGAGCCCTCGGGCACCTGCTCGGGGGCCGCCTCCTCGTCGGCGACCTGCTTGGCCTCGGGCTGGGGGATGGCGTGGGGAGAGCCGCCCGGAGTGGCGGCCTCGGCGGCGGTGGAGGCGTCCTCGGGCCGGCCGTCGAGCCGATCACCGGTCCTCTCCTCGGCCCGCTCGGTCACGTGACGTGGTGTTTCGCTCATTTCCTGACGCTACCCACGCACCGGGAGAAGATTCTCCGGCCCCATCCCGGCCCCGCGCCGCCCCGGACCCCGCCTCAGGCGAGCTGGACCACCGCGCGCGCCTTGGACAGCACCCGGGAGCCGTCGCACTTGGCCGTCAGAGCGACCACCACGCGCTTGTCCTCGAGCTTCTCCTCGATGACGCCGCTGACCGTGATCACGGTGCCCTGGTCGTCGTCGGGGACGACCACCATGGACGAGAACCGCACCCCGTAGTCGACGACCGCCCCGGGGTCGCCCGCCCAGTCCGTGACGAACCGGCCGCCCTGGGCCATGGTGAACATGCCGTGGGCGATGACGTCGGGCAGGCCGACGGTCTTGGCGAAGCGCTCGTTCCAGTGGATGGGGTTGAAGTCGCCCGACGCCCCGGCGTACATCACCAGGTTGATCCGGCGGACCGGATAGTCCACGGCCGGGATCTCCTGGCCGATCTCGACCTCGTCGTACTTGACCGTCGCGGCCATGTCAGCCCGCCCCTCCACGCTCGACGATGGTGTTGTAGGTCGTGCAGACGAGCTCGCCCTCGACGGTCGCGACGTCGCTCCTGACGGTGATGAACTCGTTGCGCCCGACGCTGCGGATGTCGGTCACGGTGGAGACGCTGACCAGCTCGTCACCGGCGTGGATGGGCCTGCGGTACTCGAAGCGCTGCTCGCCGTGGACCACCATCGCGAAGTTCAGGCCGAGCTCGGGGTCGGCCAGGATCGCCCCGCCGGACAGGCTGAACACGATCGGGAAGGTGGGCGGGGCGACGACATCGGGATGACCGGCCGCCTGCGCGGCCTCCCTGTCGTGGTAGATCGGATTGCTGTCGCCGATCGCCGTCGCGAACTCTCTGATCTTCACACGGCTGACCTCGTAGGGCGCGGAAGGCGCGGACGCCCGCCCGACGAAATCACGGTTCAGAGCCATCGTGCTCCTTTACGGAATCCGAGCTGGTGAGGCCGACAGTAACAGAACAAGATTCGGGAGGTCGAGCCCCGATCGGCCACCAGGAAACCGTAGCCCGGCACGCGCCGCGGCCGGCTGTCGAGCACGGTCAACACCCAGCGCGGAAAGCTGTGCGGATGCGACAACCGATCAAGAAAGCGGCCCCGGCGAGGCGGGAAAATCCGGCGGGAACGCGACAGACCGGCGCCCTTGGGGGGAACGCCGGTCTGCGTCGGGTATCTGAGCGCTACAGAAGTTCTCATCCTCCGCCCCGAGGGGGGAGGGCTTCGCAGAGACTTAGCGGGTCTCGCGGTGCGCCTGGTGCGTCTTGCAGTTCGGGCAGTACTTCTTGAGCTCAAGCCGGTCCGGGTCGTTACGCCGGTTCTTCCGCGTGATGTAGTTGCGGTGCTTGCACTCCTGGCAGGCCAGCGTGATCTTCGGCCTAACGTCGGTGGCAGCCACTTGGGAGTGCCTTTCTACGTTCGGGACTGGGACAACCCATGCCGGGGCCCCGCTTGTGGCTGGGGCCCGGGAGGGTAGTAGCGGAGGCCGGACTTGAACCGGCGACACAACGATTATGAGCCGTTTGCTCTGCCTGACTGAGCTACTCCGCCTGGGGCCGGCGAAATCGACCGGCCACCGCAAGGATACCCGACTCGCAGAGCGCCTGCGCACTTGCGCACGTCAGGACAATTCCATGGGGATTTCCCCCCATTGTGCCCGTCCGTGTGCCGGGAACCTTGAGCATTTCACGGGTGGTCCGACCCACCCAAGCCGAATGCCCCGACCAGATGGCCAGGGCATTGAGGCTGTGGAGCCCCCAAACGGAATCGAACCGTTGACCTTCTCCTTACCATGGAGACGCTCTGCCGACTGAGCTATAGGGGCCTGTCCGCTGCCGCTCTCGCGTTGCGGACAGGTGTAACCATACACGTCCTGAGCGCACGATGCGAAATCGGATCCTCCGCGACCCGGCCCCCGTGATCGGGCTCCGAGAGGATCGCAAGTCCTCACCAAGTAGGTTCCAAACGGGCCGTCGCATCGTTGCGGAGCACCACCCGCAACGACGTGAGAAGGACCTTGACATGACCCCCGACCTGCTGGGATTCACGATCGCGCACCGCGCCATGCGGGGCGACACCCGCCGCATGGCCGTCCTGGCGACGGACCTGGCCGCCGGCCGGCAGACCGCCGACGCCGCCCGCGCCGCCGCGATCTCCGAGGACGTCGCGCTGCTGTGCGCCAGCATCCACCACCATCACACGATGGAGGACGAGATGCTCTGGCCGGTCATCGAACGTTCCGCCGGCGCCGAGGTGGACCTGCGCGACCTGAGCGACGACCACTCCGAGCTGGACCCGCTGCTGGAGGAGATCACCGCGCAGGCGGCCCGCTTCGCCGCCACCCGGGACGCCTCGGCGCTCGCCCCCGCGCTGACCCGGCTCGCCGACATGCTCGACGAGCACATCGAGGAGGAGGAGCGGCTCATCTTCCCGATCATCACCGAGTATGTGTCCGTGGCCGACTGGGAGACGGTCGAGAACGCGGTCCGCAAGGGCGGCAACATCAAGTTCGACCTGCCCAGGATCGAGCGCTACGCCAGGCCGGACGAGCTCGCCCGGCTGCGCCGGATGGCCGGCCCGGTGCTGACCGTCATGCTGGCGCTGCTGCGCGGCGGCTACCGGCGCCGTCAGCGGCTCGTCTTCGGCCAGGCCGCCTGAGCCCCGGCCGCCCGAGCCCCTGCTACCTCAGCCCCGGCCGCCTGAGCGCGGCCTCGGCCCTGCGCGCCCAGTGCGGGGAGCCGATCGCCTCGGCGACCCGCGCCGCCTTCGCGTAGTGGGCCGCGCCGTCCCGGCCGAGGAACTCGGCGAGATCGCCGAGAACGTGGGCGACCGGCCCGATGGTGATCGACCCGGACTGCAGGCCGGCCAGTTCCCCGTCCCAGGGCAGCAGCTCCCGGTAGCACCGCTCGGCCACCTCCCGGTCCCCGAGGGCCACCGCGTTCTCCGCCCGCAGCGCCAGCCGTACCAGCCAGTAGTAGTCCTGGCGGTGCTCCCAGTCCGGCTCCCAGAAGGAGCGCGCCTCCTCGTGGCGTCCCTCGGCCACCAGCGCCCGGACCAGGATCTCGGAGGTGTCCTGCGGGATGAGCTCGTAGACGGCCGCTATCTCGTCGAGGTCCTGGGGCGAGCCCGCGGCCAGCCTGGTCACGAACCGGCCGACGACGCCGATGCCGGGCGCGTTGGCTCCCCCGGCCGCGGCCATGATCTCGGAGGTGGCCGTGTAGGAGCTCTCCGCGCGCTCGAACTCCCCTCTGATCAGCAGGACCAGGGTGTCGAGCAGCGCCAGTACGGCCAGCGCGAGGCCGAGCTGCCCACCGGTGGAGTACTCCAGCGCCCGGTCGGCGTGGTGCCGGGCCGCGGTCAGGTCGCCCCGGCCCAGGCTCACCATGAACAGGGCGTGGTGGCCCTGCATCGCGTACCCCGGCAGCCCCGCGCGCTCGCCGAGCTCCACCAGCTCCCGGCCCACCGCCTCCAGCTCGTCGCGCCGGCCCGGGGTCAGCAGCAGGAAGTAGCGGGCGTTGAGGGCCAGGCAGAGGAGTTCGGTACGGCCCAGCGCGCGGGCCAGCCGCAGGGACTCGGCGCTGTAGCGCTCGCACCGCTCGTCGTCGTGTCCCTCCAGCTCGAAGACGAGCGTGGCCAGCAGCCGGCAGCGCGCCTCGTCGTCCGGCCCGGCCGGGTCCGGCGTGTCCCGCGACGCCTCACCGTCCCGCCCCGGCGCGGCCAGCGCCTCCTCCAGCGCGGCGACGAACGGCTCGTCGACCTTCCGGTTCGGCTGGATCGACCAGGTCACCGGGGCGTCGTAGGAGGTCAGGGCCCGCACCAGCCCGGATCCCAGGCGCCGCGCCACCTCGATGGCCCGCTCCCGGTTCTCCCTGGCCGCCATGACGTTGCCCTCCTGCGCCTGGACGCCCACCAGCCCGCACAGCAGGTCGAGCCGCAGGCGGTCGTCGTCGCCGACGAGGCCGAGCGCACCGCAGTACAGCGTCCCCGCCTCCCGGTAGGCGTGCAGGCCCGCCGCCGCCGAGGCGGCCGCCACGATGTACGGCAGCGCGCGCTCCGCCGCGCCGGGGGTGGCCGCCGCGAGCGCGTGGTGCCCGAGCGCGGAGACCTCCCCCGGCCGGGCCCGTTCCAGCGCGGCGAGCACCCTGCCGTGCAGGCGGGTACGGCGGATGCCCGGGGTGTCCTCGTAGAGGGTCTCGCGCACGAGCACGTGGGCGAAGCGCACCCGGCCCGGCGCCGGCTCGGTGAGCAGGCCGGTCAGCACGCCGGCCTCCAGCCCTTCGAGCACCGTGTCCTCGTCGGCCCCCTCCATCGCGAGCAGCACGTCCACGTCCACGTCGCGGCCGACGATCGCCGCGTCCCGCAGCACGGTCCTGGCGGTTGCGGGCAGCCGGGCGATCCTCCGTCTGATCAGGTCGCGCACCCCGGGAGGGAGCGCTCTGGCCGCGGAGGCGCCGTCCGTGCTGATCAACCGCGCGGTCTCGGAGACGAACAGCGGGTTGCCCCCGGTCCGCTCCGCCACCGCGCGGGCGGTCATCGCGTCCACCTCGATCCCGGAGCGCCGCCTCAGCAGCAGGGCCACGTCGCCGCCGCCGAGCCCGCCGAGGTCGACCCGGTGGGTGTCCCGGCCCGCCAGGGCCGCCCAGGTGGCGCCGAGGTGGTCGCCGGCCTCCGCGGGGCGGTAGGTCGCCACCACCGTGATGTCCCGCGCCGCGAGCCGTACCACCAGGTGGCGCAGGAGCTGGAGCGTCTCCCCGTCGGCGCGGTGCACGTCCTCCAGCACGACCAGCAGCCGCACGCCGTCCCGTACGGCTCCGGCCAGATAGTCCTCCACCGCCCTGGCCAGCAGGAACTGACCCGCGGCCGGGGCGTCGTCGGCCAGCAGCGGCGCCAGCCGCACCGCCACGTCGCCCGGCGGGGGGCACACCGCGGCCAGGGCGCGCACCACCTCGCTCCACGCCCACGCGGGCGGCGCCCCGCCGTCGGTCTCCGGGCACTGCCCCGTCGCGGTCAGCCATCCCCGCGCCGCCAGCCTCCGGGAGAACGTCTCGGCCAGCACGCTTTTGCCCGCGCCCGCCTCCCCGCCCAGCCAGACGGTGTGCAGCCCCGGCGAATCGGCCACGGCGTGCAGCGCGGCCAGCTCCGCCGTACGGCCAACGAGCCCGCCGGTCTGCTCGGAGGCGCGGCCGTCCTCGCGGGCGCCGTCATCGCGGACGTCACCGTTGTCACTGGCGCCATCGTCGTCGCGGGCGCCGTCACCGCGGGCGTGACCGTCTCCGGGGTCGTGGCCGTCCGGGACGGGCCCGGCCGCCCGCAACCGGACCGGCGGGCGGGCGGACGCCGGCGGCGGCTCCCGGCGCAGCGACTCGGCGTGCGCGAGGATGTCGGCCTCCAGCGCGCGCAGGCCGGGTCCGGGGTCGACTCCCAGCTCCTCGGCGAGCACGTCGCGGGCCCGCCTGATGGCGGCCAGCGCGTCGGCCTGCCGTCCGGCGCGGTAGTGGGCCAGGGCGAGCAGCCGGACGGCGTTCTCCCTGAGGGGGTGGGCGCGCACGTGCCGTTCGAGCTCGATCCCGGCGTTGCGCCCGAGCGCCAGCAGCGCCTCGGCCCGGTGCTCCACCGCGACGAGCCGCAGCTCCTCCAGCCGCGCCGCCTCCGGCTCGGCCCATTCCTCGTCGGCGAACTCCGCGTAGGCGGCCCCCTGCCACAGCCCGAGCGCCCGGTCGGCCAGCTCCAGCGCCCGTTCCCCGTCACCCGCGGCCAGCGCGGCGGCGGCGGAGTCGGTCAGCGCGGGGAACGACCAGGCGTCCACCTGCTCCGGGTCCAGGCGCAGGCGGTATCCGGGGGCGGCGCTGACCAGTATGGTCGCAGGGGTGCGCGGCGCCCGTGCGGGTTCGAGCACCCGTCTCAGGTTCGACACGTAGACCTGGAGGGCGGCCAGCGCCTTGGGCGGCGGCTGCCCCCGCCACAGGTCGTCGATGAAACGATCGGTGGAGACGACGTGCCCGCCCGCGGCGACCAGCCTGGCGATCACGGCCCGCTGCCGGGAGGTGCCCAGGTCCACCGCGCGGCCGTCGATCTCCGCCTGCAGAGGACCGAGTACGCGCAACATGACCAGGCCAGACTAAGGACCCGGTGAAGCTGTCCGGACCGCGAAGACCGGCGGATTTACGGCGTTTTCGGCAGATGGGATGGAAGATGCTGCAGGACCAGCGCAGATACATGATCCGGACGCTCGACGAGAGCGACCGGCCGCACCTGTACTGGCACGGCGTGGACGGCGACGGCCGCATCTGGCTGTTCGAGACGGTCGTGGACGACGGCGGCGAGTACTGGCCGGTCAGGCACGCCGAGCTCGGCTCCGACGGCCTGGCCCGGAGATACTCCTGGCGCCATCTGGAGGACGAGCACGGTTTCCTGGCCGAGGGCCCGCTCTATCCGCACGACTTCGGGCTGAACCCGCTGACCGCCGAGGAGTTCACCACCCTGTGGACCGCGCTCGACCGGTGAGGGCCGCCGCCGAGGGCCGCCTCTGAGGGGTCCCGCTGGGAGTCCCCGTTGAGGGCCGCTTCCCGGCTGGGCAGGGGCGGTGAGGCAGCATTGGAGGCATGGCCCGCCCACTCTCCGGCGTCAGAGACCTGATCCGCTCACCCGCCGCCCACTGGACCGTCCTCGTCCCGCTGCTCGCGACCGTGGTGCTGGTCCTGTCGTGGGGACGCGACCTGCCGACGGCGGGAGTGATCATCGCGGCCGTGTTCCTGGCGGGCGCGGTGCTGGCGGCCGTCCACCACGCCGAGGTGGTCGCCCACCGGGTGGGCGAGCCGTTCGGCTCCCTCGTCCTCGCGGTGGCGGTGACGATCATCGAGGTCGCGCTGATCGTCAGCCTGATGCTGTCCGGCGGCCCGGAGACGGCCTCGCTGGCCAGGGACACCGTCTTCGCCGCGGTGATGATCACATGTAACGGCATCGTGGGCCTGGCGCTGCTGGTCGGAGCGTTGCGGCGGCGGGTGGCGGTGTTCAACGCCGAGGGCACGGGCGGCGCGCTCGCCACGGTGGCGACATTGGCGACGGTGAGCCTGGTGCTGCCGACCTTCACCACGAGCACGCCGGGACCGGCCTTCTCCCCCGCCCAGCTCGCCTTCGCCGCGGTGGCCTCGATCACGCTGTACGGGCTCTTCGTCGTCACCCAGACCATCCGGCACCGCGACTATTTCCTCCCCGTCACCTCCGAGGGCGCCGTCATCGACGCCGACGAGCACGCCGCTCCGCCGTCGGGGCGCAGGACCCTGGCGAGCCTGGGCCTGCTGCTGGTGGCGCTCGTGGCCGTCGTCGGGCTGGCGAAGATCGAGTCCCCGGCGATCGAGGCGGCCGTCGCCTCCGCCGGGATGCCGCAGGCGGTCGTGGGCGTCGTGATCGCGCTGCTGGTGCTGCTGCCGGAGACCATCGCCGCCGTCAGGGCCGCCCGGCGGGACCGGATCCAGACCAGCCTCAACCTCGCGCTGGGCTCGGCCATGGCCAGCATCGGGCTGACCATCCCGACGATCGCCGTGGCGTCGATATGGCTCGACGGGCCGCTGCTGCTCGGCCTGGGCGCCGTCCACATGGTGCTCCTGGCCATCACGGTCGCGGTGACGACCCTCACCGTCGTCCCGGGACGCGCGACGCTCCTGCAAGGCGGCGTGCATCTGGTCCTGCTCGCCTGTTTCCTCTTCCTGGCCGTCAGCCCGTAAGACGGAAAAGAATTATCCGCCATTGTTTCTCGCGGGTACGGCCGCGGATGCGCAGCCGTACAAGACAACAAAACTGGAAATTCCAACTAAATTCGTGTTATGATGCATAAGTCATGATGAGTAATCATGACCCCGTACGGCCTCGCGTGCATCTCACCGAGGACCCCGCCCTCCACCACTCCGTCTTCGTCGACGCGTTCAACGCCGGCGATCCGGCCGCCGTCGACCAGACGTACGAGGAGAACGGCCTCGTCGTCCCGCGTCCCGGCCACCCGCTCACCGGCCCGGCGCGGACCGGGGCCATCGCGCACCTGGTCGGCCTGGGCGTGCCGATCGAGTCACGGCCCCGGCACGTCTACGTCGCCGACGACATCGCCCTACTGATCGTCGACTGGTCCATCCGCGGCACCGCGCGCGACGGCTCCGACGTCCGCTTCGAGGGGACCGCCGCCGACGTCGCCCGGCGCGGCCAGGACGGCCTGTGGAGATACGTCATCGACAACCCGTACGGCACCGCGTGAACCGGGCCGGCCGGCGCCCGTCATCCGGCGCCGGCCGGCTTCCCTCACTCTTCGGTCCTGTCCCATCCACAGGTACGGCCGTGGAAGCCGGGCGCCTCCGCTACGGTGAAAGGCGTGGACGCCCCTGACCCTGCCGGCCACGACGACATCGCCCGCCTGAAGGCGCGCGTACGCGCCCTGCTGACCGACGCCGGATTCATCAACTCCCGCACCTCCGAAGACGACCCCTACAGCGTGCGGTTACGCTCCGACGCCGACCTCGGGGTGGTCGTGGTGTGGGATCCCACCGACGCCGAAGGGATGTCCGGCCGCTACCCCGGCATCCGCGCCGCGGTGCACCTGGCCGTGATGAGCGTGCTGACCAACGCCGGCTACCAGGCGGTGTTCGAGCCCGAGGCCGCCATGGTCTACATCGCCACCGGACCGCCGTTCCTGGACGGAGCCTGGGAAGACGACCGTCTCGACGGATCACGGGGAAGATGAAGGTTATCTATTGCCGTACATGGCAAGGTATTTCCTGGTAAGACAGCGAGTGCCTGCCCTGCCCCCGCAGGCGCGAGGGAGCACAAGTCATGATGCGGACACCAGAGCGCGGTCCGGCGCTCACCGTCACGACCGCTCTGTACAACGACGCCGTCGTCGTCCGTGTCGCCGGAGAACTCGATCTCGCCACGGTGTCGCTGCTACGCGCCCATCTGGAACGCGCCCGGGTCCTGCCGGAGGTCTCGGCCCTCATCATGGACCTGTCCGAACTGGTCTTCTGCGACTCCACCGGGCTGGGCGAGCTGGTGGACGCCCATCGGAGCAGCGAGGCCCACGGCGTCCGGCTGGTGCTGTCCGGTGTCCGCCGGCACCTGGAGCAGCTCCTGGAGCTGACGGGACTGCGGAGCATCTTCGAGGTGCGCTCCGATCCGATCTCGGCCCTGCGCGCGGTGTCCGGCTCGGGCGACGGGCTGCTCAGCCCGTCGGCGTGACATCGGCCCCGCCCTTCTCCCGGTCACGTCTTTCTCCCGGTCACGGCTTTCCGCGTGAGCCTCCTCCTCCCGGCAGGCGTACGACCCGCACGTCCCGCGCGCCGGGAGAAAAAGGAAGGACAGCGCGAGCCCTCGGGCTCTTCGCAAGTTCGAAGGAGGTGAGCATGGACCCCCCGCACGACGGGGAACTCCCGCACCGGACACACCGGCACGCCCTGCCCCATCCCCCGTCGAGCCGCCCCCGCCTCCAGGAGAGCCGGAGATACACGGCCGAGGCCGTCGCCTACCTGCAGCAGGCCAGGCAGAACATCCGGCGGGCCTACCTGGCCACCGCCGACGCCCTGGAGCGCCTGGCTCTGCGCTACGACAAGCTCGACAGCGACAACCCCCGCAGCAAGGTCCTGTACCGCATGGAGGCCCGGCGCTGCCGCCGGAGGGCGGCCGAATGGCGCGGGCGGGCCGAGTCCGTGCCGGACGTCCCCGGGGAGGAGGACGGCTCCTGCGGCACCGGCACCCCGGCCGCCGGGTGACCGGCCCTGCCGCGAGTCCGGCCGCCCCGGCATATCCGCATGTCACCGAGAGGAGCGACCGGGTAGGTTGAGCCTGCGATGAGCCCTCAACCCCCGCCCCCTCAGACGTCCCGGCACGCGATCGCGGACAGCATGATCGAGATTCCGCCGGGAAGGATCCTCCTGCACGACGAGGGCACGAAGACCGGCTGGACGGTCGAGGTCGGCGCCTTCCGGCTGGCGCCGTACCCCGTGACCCGCGAGCTGTACCACGCCGTCCGGGACGAGGCGTCCCCGGACCCGGCGAGGCCGCGGACGCCGGTGACCGACGTCTCGTGGAAGGACGCGGTCCTGTTCTGCAACCTGCTCTCGCGGGCCGAGGGGCTCACCCCCTGCTACTCGGCGGGCGACGACCCCGACGGGCAGGACGTGACCTTCGACCGGGGGGCCGACGGCTACCGCCTCCCGTCCGAGGCGGAGTGGGAGTACGCCTGCCGGGCCGGAACCCACGGCGTCCGGTACGGCGAGCTGGACGAGATCGCCTGGCACCGCGGCAACTCCGGCGGCGTGGTGCACGACGTCGCGACCAGGGCGCCGAACGCCTGGGGCCTCCACGACATGATCGGCAACGTGTGGGAGTGGTGCTGGGATCTCTACGACCCCGGCGTCTACGGCCCGTACCGCGTGTTCCGCGGCGGTGGCGCGCACGACCTCCCCCGGGGGTGCCGGGCGTCGTGCCGCCGCAAGAGCCACCCGACGCTCCGCATCGACGACCTCGGGTTCCGCGTCGCCCGGTCGCCGTGAGCCGCGGCCGGTCGCCGTGAGCCGCGGCCGGTCGCTGTGAGCCGCGGCCGATGCCACGCGGGCGGCCTTTCGCGTTCCGGCATGGCGTGCCAGGCTGAGAAGCAGCCTCGCCCGGCGGGTGCGGCGCTCGTCCCGCCGCCATCGGGGCGCGCCGAACGCGGGGAGCCGCCATGCCGGGTGCGACCGCCCATCCACGCCGGCGTCGGGCCCCGTACGCCCGCGCCTTCGGCGTGACGCCGCCATCCGCCCGGACGTCGTGCTCATGAGCACCGGTCAGGTGGAGGAGACCGGCGCCGTGCCTCCCGCCCGGATGCCCGCGCAGGAGCCGCACCGGCTCCGGATCGAGTTCGACAGCGCCGATCCCGAATGCACCGCGGCGTTCCTGGCCGCCGCCTACGGCGCCCCCGTGAAGATCAGCGAAACCCGCGAGAACTACCGGTTCCGCCACACCCGGCTCGGGCCGGGGCCGTTCTATCTCAACACCATCGACCACACCGCGACCACCGAGTATCGTGCCGACCCCTTTCCCATGCTCATCGTCGTGCAGGTGCACCGGGGGCTGCGCACCGCCCTCGACCTCGACGACCGTCTCGGTCCCGGCGGCTTCGCCGTCCACGCCCAGCCCGGCCGGCCTTACCACACGCAGCTGGCGTCCATCCGGTCCACCGCCGTCATGGTGTCGCCGCAGGCGGCCGCCGAGGTCGCCCGCAACCGGCCGGACGATCCCCTGCCGCCGTTGCGCTTCGCCTCCCTGCGCCCCGCCGGTCCGGCCGTTGCCCGCTGCTGGCTGTGGACCGTCGACTACGTCATCGGCAACCTGCGGGCGAGCCCCCGGACCATGGCCCAGCCGCTGCTGGCCGGGGCCACCGCCCGGCTGCTGGCCGCCGGCCTGCTGACCGCCTTCCCCAGCACCTGGAACAGCGAGCCGCACCACCTGGACCGCCTCGACGCCACCCCCACCACCCTGTCCCGGGCCGTCACCTTCATCGACGCCAACGCCGGCCTCGACATCGGCACCGCCGACATCGCCCGCGCCGCCTCGGTGACCGCGCGCGCCGTACAACTGGCCTTCCGCCGTCACGCCGGCACCACCCCCGGGGCCTATCTGCGCCGTGTGCGCCTGGAACGCGCGCATGAGCAGCTGCTGGCCGCCGTCCCGGGCGACGGCACCACCGTCACCGCGGTGGCCGCCCGCTGGGGCTTCTTCCACCCGGGCGACTTCGCCGCCGCCTACCGCCGGGCCTACGGCCGCTCGCCCAGCCACACTCTGCGCAGCTGACCGAGTCAGTGGCTACGGAGAAGCGTCCCCGCGAGCGTCCTGATCGTTCTGCTGTGCTTCCTGCCGCTCCTGCGCCGCCCGCTCCCGATGCCAGGACTCATCCCCGAGCTCCTTCTGAGCCGCGCGCTCATGCAGCGCGGCATTCGCGCGATGCACCTGGGCGGCACGCCGGTGACCGTCGCGAACCTCGGCCTCGGCCTGCGCCGCCTCCTGACCGGCCCGCTCGGCCTGCTCGGCCGCCTGCTGCGCCTGCTGCCAGGTGGAAGCGGGCATCGCCGTCCCGCGCGAGGACTGCTCGCGTGCCTCCGCCAGCTCTCTGATCCGCTGCCTCACCTGCGCGACCCGCTCATCGAGCCGCTGCCCGCGCTCTTGAGCACGCTGAGTCCGTTCCTGCCACTCCTCGTTCTGATCAGGAACATGCTCGGCCATCCGGGTGACCTACCCGCCATCCGCATGATCGATCAGGGAGACCGAACAAGCCCGGAAAACCCGGCCGCCCACCAGGCGCGACGAGCCATGTCCCGCGGAACCACAGGGTCGTACACGGACAAAAAACCTCCGTGAAGCTAAGTGAAAATCCGCTTTGCCGTACGGCCGGCCGAAGGATCTTTTTGCAAGCCCAGAAATGTCGGCCCGGCCACATTTCCAACGTTTACAGTGGCAGTCAAGCGCAGTAATGGTCGCCCGAAGAGTAGGTCAATGAACTCTATTTCGGTTTGGACATTTGCTTACTGCGGGATGTACGGCGGGTCCCCGAGAGTCGATGATTCCCAAGATCCGGAGAAGGAAATGACAAACACGACATTGCCGGGATACGCACATTCCACCACTCCCTATCCCTACCCCGAGTACGCCTCCAAGGGCCCGCAGGACCAGGCGGGTCAGGGTCAGATGGTGCCGGCCGAACTCGTCAGCACGCTCATCGGTCTGGGCATCACCGTCGGCCCCAGCATCGTCGAGGGCATCCTGGACCTGTTCCAGAAGCAGGGCACCGGCGGAGGC
>NZ_BOOJ01000014.1 GCF_016863175.1 Paraplanobispora siamensis | reverse complement strand
GACCTGGTCGGCACCCTGCTGAACATCGGCATCCAGCACGGCCCCGACATCATCGAAGGCATCCTCGACCTGTTCCGGAATCCGTCCAGATAGAACGGCGATCACCGCAGATCGTCACCATACTCCCCCCGCCCACCCTGGTCCGGTCAACAGTTCCGGCACCTTCGACGCGGAGCGGAAGATGGAACCGAAATCAGCGACTTCATATCAGACTTTCAGACCTTCCAGCACCGGCGGAACGGTATTCGAAGACCCGTCGATGCTGCAGAGCCGTACTCTCCTGGAAAGCCTCAACAGGTTTTTGCAGGTGACCGTTCCGCAAAAACCACGGCTCGTGGGAGTGATTCCCGTGGTGCGGGAGGCGGTGCGACTCTATCGGGCCGGGCAGTACCCGGCATCCCTGAAGCTGGCCGAGAACGCCGCAAAGGTGATCAAGCATCTGGGCGAGCCTTTTCCCGACTCTCATGGATAGGCCGTTCCAGCCTGAGCCCGCGGCCCGGAGCCGGTCCGGGCGCATCCGGTACGTGATACACGGCGAGGACCGCGAGCAGTCGATCCGGCTGATCGACGTGGCCCGGTACGTCTCGGAGGATCCCGAGGTGAGGACGGTACGCACAGTCGGGGATCCCGCAGCGCCGAACCTCCTGGTCGTGGAGATGACCGCAGAGTACGCCGAGATCCTGCGACGGAGACTCGGACCGAATTTCACCATCGAACAGGACCTGCCCGTACAGCCTCTCGGCTGAGCGCGACCAGGTCGGACACCCGCAGGAAGGAATGAACGCCGTGGGTGACGAAGAGAAGGACGGCAGTCAGAAGCCGCGA
Organism: Paraplanobispora siamensis; assembly: GCF_016863175.1. GTDB lineage: Bacteria > Actinomycetota > Actinomycetes > Streptosporangiales > Streptosporangiaceae > Planobispora > Planobispora siamensis. The sequence continues at coordinate 227,655 of NZ_BOOJ01000014.1, read as the reverse complement.
CCCCGGCCGCGTGGCCGCGCGAAGCCCCCGTCACGGCCGCGGCTGAACGAGCTGACGTCCCGGCCCCATCGCTACATGATCGCGAGTATCCCGCCGACGCAGCTCGCACCGCTGGGGATAAGCGCGCCGGCCATCAGCTCGTCCGCTCTGCTCAGGATGCTCGAAGACGACCCCGGCGTGAACGTCCTGCGCCGCCTGACGCCGTCGAGCGTCGCTCCCTTCACCGTGGGAGTCGCCTCCATCCCGGAGATCGTGGTCGCCGAGATGGAGGTCGAGCGCGCGAAGATGATGCGCCAGGCGTTCCCCCAGGTGCGCATGGAGGCCGACCGGCTGCTGACCTACACCGGGGCGGTGCTCACTCCGGAAAGGCCGCTCGCCAACGGACTGCTGCAGCCGCTCGGCCATCACCTCACCCTCAGCTTCTTCGTCCAGGACCCCGGCGGGCAGCCGATTCCCGGGGCGATGATCCTGATCACGGGAACCCTCGGCCTCTCCCAGGCGATCACGGGGAACGACGGCCGGGCGTCGGTGACGCTGGTCGGGGAGGTTCCGGAGTCGATCCAGTCCGTGCTGGTCGATCCGCCCGCCAACTACTGGAACGCGAAGGTGAACCAGCCCGCCCTGGTGACCGGGCAGGACAACGTGGTCACCCTGAGACCGCTGTCGGACACCTTCCCCAACTTCCCCCAGCAGCAGATCTTCGGCTGGGGACAGCGCGCCATGTCGCTGGACCGGGTGAGTCCCACGCTGCGGGGGAAGGGGGTGAAGATCGCCATCATCGACTCGGGGGCGGACACCAGGCATCCCCTCCTGCGCGGCCGGATCACCGAGGGAGTCGACCTCGTCGACGACACGGCCCAGGGCTGGTCGGTGGACGTCGTACGGCACGGCTCGCACTGCGCGGGAGTGATCACCGGAGCCGACCGGGGCGAGGGGATCTTCGGCTTCGCCTCCGAAGCGGAGGTGCACGTCTGCAAGATCTTCCCGGGCGGCTACCTGAGCGACTTCGTCGACGCCGTCAACTACTGCACCGACAACCAGATGGACGTCGTGAACCTCAGCCTCGGCACCCCGACCGCCGCCGGGTACGTCGCGGACGCGATCAACACCGCCAGGGCCGCCGGGGTGGCCTGCATCGCGGCGGCCGGCAACACCGGCGGCCCGGTCAACTTCCCCGGCACCATGCCCGCGGTGCTGACGGTGGCGGCCATCGGCAAACTCGACACCTATCCGGACAGCAGTTCCCACGGTGACGAGGTGCTGGAGCCGGTGAGCCCTCATGGCTACTTCGCCGCCCGGTTCTCCTGCTACGGACCCGAGGTCGACGTCTGCGCGCCGGGCGTGGCGATTCTGTCGTCGGTGCCCGACAACGGTTACGCGGTCTGGGACGGAACCTCCATGGCCGCTCCGCACGTGACGGGACTGGCCGCGCTCGTACTCGCCCACAGGGAGGAGTTCAGCAGGGAGTTCGCCCACCGTGACGCCCGCCGGGTGGACCGGCTGTTCGAGATCCTCAAATCGAGCTGCACTCCCCTGGACCTCGGCCAGCCGTACCGGACCGGGGCGGGGATACCCGACGCCCTGCGCGCCCTCGGAGCCGTCCCCACCGCCACCACGCCACAGCCCCCCGACATCCGCCAGCTGCTGGAACAGCTCCTCGCCGCACTGGGCGCGGGCGGGGTCGCCCCCTCCTCGACCCAGCCGACGGTAGCCCCGGCCTCCACCCAACCCGCGGTCGCCCCTGCGCCGGCGGTCACCCTTCCCGACACCCCGCTCACCCAGATGAGCGAGGCCCACGTACGAACCGAACTGAAGCGCCTGGACGAGGAGATGTATACGGCCGGCCTCCAGGGATACGCACCCGACCCACTCCTGTGAAGGCTTCCACCTGAAGTATGGGTGAGCGGAAAGAGCCCTTGATCGCACCTCTGCCGATCAGGGGCTCTTTGCGTCCGCTGGGACCCGCCTTTGTTCGGCCTGTTGGCCGTACAGCCAAAGCCGTCGACAGCGAAGGGCGTCAGTTCGGTTCGTCGGCGGATCCGACGATGGGCGTCATGGCGTGGTGGGCGGGGGTCAGGTTCACCCCGGTGACCCGCGAGGCCAGGACGAGGGCGAGGTCCCTGGTAGTGCGGGTGTCGGGGAGTTCTTCTCCGTTCAGGGGCAGGTTCAGATTCCGCATGTGGAACAGCAGGCGATCGGGGTCGGCGCCTTCTCGGTCGCAGGGAGAATAGGGCTCGAACCTCGTGGTCACCATTCCATCGGCGGTGTGGACGAACTCCTCGTCGATGGTGGTTCCGGCCACCAGCCTGGCCGTCTCTGTTCCCCGAGACAGCGCCTCGGGCATCTGGTGGCAGTGATAGTCGAGCAGAACCGTGCCGCCGTCCGCCGCGTAGGCCTACCCCGACCTCAAACGCGGCCAACGCCGCAGTTTCACCTGGAGCGACTACCGCGACCTGCTCGTGGTCGCCCACGTCCAACTGGCCGCTCCAATCGTGCCGGTCTGGGACAACCTCAACGTCCACCACGACAAACGCCTGCAAGCCTTCATCGACACCTGCGACCGGCTGACCGTCTTCTATCTGCCGACCTACGCACCCGACCTCAACCCGATCGAAACCATCTGGTCGCTGTTGCGGCGCAGCAGCCAGGCCAATCGACACTTCACCGACCCCGACCAGCTTCTGAGCGTCCTACGCCGGGGTCTACGAAAGATCCAATATCGCAGCGACCGCATCAACGGCTGCCTGACAGCAACCGGCCCCATCCTGAGGACATCACGCCCAAAACCTCGTTAACCCCGGTACGGTTCGAGTTGGGCGCGGCTACCTCCCGCGCTTGTCGAGTTAGCCATACCGCAGACACCGTGACGCTTGCTGCCCAGCACCCCCGCCGCTCCGGTAATCCATCCCGTCGAGAAGCCTCATAAAACGGGACAAAACGGGAATGGTGTCCTCAGTGAAGACGCTGATGATCCGTCCCGGGCCCGTCCTCGGTGAGGGCGTACAGGCCGCCGCTCGCCAGGCCGCGCTGTTGTTCGCGCTGGCCGGGCTGCTGGCCTTGGCCGCAAGTGTGCTGCCGTTCAACGAGCCCCCTCTGCTGGGCGGGGTCGCCGCCGCCGCTGTGATCGTTGCTGGACTGGCATGGTGGCTACCGTGGGAGCGTCTGGGCAGGCACGGGCCGTTGCTGTTGTGCGCTCCTGCGCTGGCGTTGCTGGCCACCGCCACCTGGGCCTTCAATGGGGTGGCCGCGGCCACCGCCCCGTTCTTCATGCTGTTGTTCGCCTGGATCGGTCTGCATTTTTCGGTCCGGGCGGTGCTGGCGCTGGCGCTGCCGGCGGCGGTGGCTTACCTGGGCCCGTTGATCGCCGCCGGCCGCGGCCCGCTGGCCCTCAGCGGCGGCGCGGTGTTCATCCCCGCCATGATGGCTATCGGAAGCCTGGTCGCCCGCCAGGTCACCCATCACCGCCGCTCCCGCGCCCAGATCGAGCGGATGGAACGCTGGCGAGCCGCCCTCAGCGCCACCCTGGCCCATGATGTGCGCTCTCCGCTGACCGCAGCGCAGTTTGCCGTGGAGACCTTGGCTGAAGACGGCCCCGCCCTACCGGAAGCTCAGCGCACCGAGATCGCCGCCATGGCGATGCGGCAGATCAACCGCATCCGCCGCCTGGCCGCCGGCCTGCTGGATGCCGAGCGCCTGGACGTCCACGGCAACCTGCGCCTGGAGATGGCCACGGTGGATCTGCGCCGGGCCGCGTGCGAGGCCACCGGCTACCTCAGCGCCCCGGTCACCGTGGAGATCCCCGCCGGCCTGCGGGTGCGGGCCGATCCTGAGCGTCTGGAGCAGATTCTGGTCAACCTGGCCGCCAACGCCATCGGCCACGGGGCACTGCCGGTGGTCATCAGCGCCGAGCCGGACGGAGCCGACCGGGTGGCGGTGCATGTGCGCGATCACGGGACCGGCGTGCCGGCCGACAAATGCGCAGTGTTGTTCTCCCGCTTCAGCGCCGCCGATACCAATCCCGCCTCGGTCGGCCTGGGCTTGTGGATCACTCGGGAACTGGCTCGCGCCCACGGCGGCGATGTCGTCTACCGCCCGGCCACTCCGGGCAGCCGCTTCACCGTCATCCTGCCCGCCGCCGTGGCGGCCCAGGCGCCCACCGGCCCGCAGGCTCCCGCCACCCCGCCCGCGCGCTCCTGAACAGCCCTGCACCGCGTCTGGACCCGGGCCGGTGCCTGCTCCATGGCTGTCACCGCTCGGCCTCGGAGTCGGCGGCCAGGCGCTCTGCGGCCACCGCCGCATCGGGGAAGGTCGCGAACACGGCATGCAGGCCGGTGATGTCCAGCAGCCGTGCCAGCATTCCGGCCGCTCCGGCCAGCGCGAAGGATATCTGGTGAACCTGGCAGCGGTTGTAGACGCCGATCAGCTCACCCAGCCCGATGGAGTCACAAAAGCTCACCTCGGCCACATCCACCACCAGGGCGCGCAGGCCCGGCCGTCCCCACAGGTCGTTCAACTGCCGGCCCAATAGCGGCTCCACGCCGATCGTGAGCTCCCCATGCACCTGAGCGATGACGATTCCGCCGACATGCTCGTGCAGCCGCACGCCGATCGGTGGATCGCCTGGAGAGGAAGGTCGCATACAGACCCCAGTGCATGTGAGGCAAGGCCGTTGCCTGCCCGCCTACCCGCGCAGCTTCCTCTAACGCCCGGAACTATGGGCCATCGGCTGTATCACCTGGTGGCATTGGTTTGGCCCTCTTCACAGCTGCACATCAGCCGGGCGGAGCCGGCCGCCGGCATCAAGACGGTTACCTCCGATCGTCGGCCGGCGCAACCACTACACCCTCAATGTCGAGCGCGGCTTTCGTCATCCGACCGAGGCCGATCTGCCGGTGCGACTGCTCATCGACATCTTCACCCAGCACGACCTGCCCGAGGGACGCACCCCCGAAGGGCGCCACGCCGAACACCGCGGTAGACCCAAGCGCCGACGAACGGCGCACCGCAAACCAGGCGGCACAGCGACCGCAACAAGCGGCCAACATCCCAACACCGTCAGAAGATCGCATCCGGGCGACGACTGGCGGATAAGCGACAGCCGGGAGCCGCTCCTTCTCGTCGTCACTGCTTACCCGCACCAGCCCCGGGTGCCGCCCAGCGGCGAAGTGATCGTCACCCATCCTCCGGCAGCCAGCTCATCCTGAGCAGATGACTCGTCACCTCGTTCGCCGGCCGGCCTCACGCCCCGTCTCGGCCGGCGCCATTTGCGCAAATGCCTCTTCCGTCCGGCCTGAGCGTGACAGCATCGTCACGCAAGGCGAGGGAAAGACCGGTGGGGGTCATGGACGAGCGCCAGATCGCCATACTGATCACGCAGATCCGCAGGGAGTTGATTCAGGCCGGGTTTGTCGCGGATGCGGCCCCGCGCTGCGCACTGAAGGCGGCCTGCAGCTGCGCTATGACCCGGACCGGGGCGTGGTGATCAGCCGGATATCGGCCACCCGGGTGCTGGCCGAAGAGCTGGTCCATCACAGCTCCATCTGCGCGGCGATCCGGCTGGCCCTGGGAGAGGTGTTGACCCGGGCCGGCTACCGGGTCATCTGCGGCCCGTCCCATGGAGAGGTCGTCGTCCAGGTGCCCGCCGAGCCGCCCGCAGCGGTCGACGACTAGTCAGGTCCGGGCAGGCGGCGGTCGGCTTCGGCCGCGAGCTGCTCCTCCACCACCGCACATGATCGATGCCACTGCTCCAGCCGGCGATACTCGGCTTCGGCCGCGTTGTCCGTCTCTGCCTCGGCCAGTCTGCGATAGGCATCGGCGGCGCGGTTGTGGACCGCGGCCAGCTCATGATGATTGTGCCGGGCCAGCGCTTCGGCCATGGCCGTACCCAGAGCCACTTCACCCAAGGCCTGATAGCGGTGATGCTCTACAGGCGGCAGAGGGAAATCATCGGCCGGAAAGCTCCCCGAAGACTGATCCATGCCGGCGCCCCTGCCCCATTGGGGCGATACATAGCCATGCGCGGACATACGTCTTATCGACACCTTTCGCCAATCAAGGCGCTGATAGCGCCTGGGATGTCCATACCGATGCGGCGCCGCCACCCCCGCACCCGTCTTCTGCGGCCTGTCCACTTCGTGGGAATGCAGAGTGCAGAACCTCAGCAGCAAACCAAGATTTTTTGACGTCGTCCTTGGCACTCTCCTCCGGTGGCCGGGGTAGATCCGCCCTGTCCGGAAGATCCCGGCCACCAGTATCGGCATCTGCAGAAAGCATCACCATGCTCAGCAGCTCAACGTCCCAAGGCCGGCCCGAGACTGACGGATCCGCCGCCAGCCGGCGCCTCCGGGCCGGCCACCAGTGCACAGCGGTCCGACCATGATGAGCCCGGCACCGTTGCCCACCGGTGAAGCCGGGCGCCTGGCCGAGCTGACCGACCTGCAGGCCCTGCAGGCGCCGCTGGAGCCGACCTTGACGGCTGTTGCCCAGTTGGCCGCCTCCATCTGCCGTACGCCGATCGCGCTGGTCAACTTGATCGGCGAGCACCTGCAGCACCTGAAGGGGCAGATCGGACTGGACATGGTGGTCATGGATCGCGATATCGCGTTCTGCCCCTATGTCATCTGCGGACGCGAACTGATGCAGGTGCCCGACACCCGAACCGACCCGCGCTTTCACACCGACCCCCTGGTCGCCGGAGATCTCGGAATCCGGTTCTACGCGGGCGTTCCGATCATCAGCAGCCGCGGCCACGCCCTGGGCACGGTGGCCGTGATGGACCGACGTCCACGCCGACTGTCCCCGCCCCAGCAAGCAGCCCTCAGCGCGTTGAGCACCTGCGTGAGCGCCCTGATCGAACAGCGGCACTACAGCCGGCAGGCCGAGCAGGTCACCCGTCGGCTGCAACAGATGGACGACCTCAAACAACTGTTCCTACGCAACGTCAACCACGAGCTGCGCACTCCATTGACCTCGATCCGCTCCTACCTGCACCTGATCCACGATGAGGACGGCCTGGACCCGGCTACCCAGCACCGCTTTCTGGAAGTGATCGAGCGCAACAGCGACCGGCTGCTGGAGAAACTCGACGAGCTGCTGCTGTTGGCCAGTCTCAGCGCCCAGAGCGTGGCCTTTGCCCCCCAATCGGCCGATCTGGTCACCGTGGCGGAGAGCGCCGTCAACGAAGCTCAGACCAAGGCCTGGCACAAACACCACAGCCTGACCGTGTGCGCGCCCGATCCCGTGCCCGCCTGGATCGATGCGACCCGGCTCCACCATGCCCTGGTGCACCTGCTCGACAACGCGATCAAGTTCACCCCCGACGGCGGCCGCATCACCGTGACCGTCAGCGCCGACCCGGTCCCCAGCGTGGCCATCCACGACACCGGCATCGGCATTCCCGATGACCAGGCCGAGCGTGTCTTCGATGACTTCTACCGCACACCGCAGGCCGAGACTCAGGCGATCGGCGGCATCGGGGTAGGCCTGTCCATCGTCAAAAAGATCATCGACTTGCACGGCGGCACCGTGAGTCTGACTTACACCCCTGATGAGGGCACCTGTGTGTATGTGCGACTGCCGGCCCCCCTGGCACAGGCCGCACCGGACTTCCCTCAGTGAATTGAAGCGCACCTCATCTGGCCGCCGTCACCCTGGCGACAGGCTGCATGACCGGTCAGCATTCACGAAGAAGCATCTCCGCGAGCGTCCAGATCGTCTTGACGTGCTTCCTGGCGCTCCTGCGCCGCCCGCTCCCGATGCCAGGACTCATCCCCGAGTCCTTCCTGAGCCGTGCGCTCATGTTGTGCGGCATTCTCGCGATGCGCCCGAGCGGCCCACCGGTAACCCGCACGAGCCTCAACGTCCGCCTGCGCCGCCTCCTGGGCGGCTTGCTCGGCCTGCTCGGCCGCCTGCTGCGCCTGCCGCCGAGTGGAACCGGGCGTCACCTCGCGCGGGAACCGCTCCCGCGTCTCCACCAGCTCTTCGATCCGCTGTCGCACCTGCGCGGCCCGCTCATCGGCCCGTTGCGCACGCTCCCGAGCACGCTGGACCCGTTCCCGCGACTCCTCATTGCGATCAGACACATGCTCGACCATCCCAATGCCATACCCGCCCACCATGTGTGCTCGCTCAAGGAAAGCAAGTCGACGCGGAAAACTTCACCGCGCATTCACCGTGACGAGCCGTAGCGGCTCGCCGCCAACCGGGGAAGGCCGGACATCAACGAAAGAGCCCCTGATCGCATCTCTGCTGATCAGGGGCTCTCTCTGCCGGTGTGGCAGGTGCAGGACTTGAACCTGCGTAGGCTGAGCCGACGGTTTTACAGACCGCTCCCTTTGACCACTCGGGCAACCTGCCGCGTCATCCGCTCGAAGCGGCGACAGGAAGAAGAATAGCGGACTTCCGGACGTGACGTGACATCGGCGGTGATGGGTCGGTGCGGCCCGCCGTACTCGGGCTCAGCTGCGGCGTCGCGGGCGAGGGCCGGCGGGGGTGTGCGGGTGGCGGTGTGGGCGCCGGGCGGGTGGGACGGGCAGGGCGAGGCCGCTTCGGCAGGGCCTTTCCGGGCCTTTCGCCGTGGGAGTTCCGGCGTCGACGATCACCTCACCATGAGCCGATGCACGAGGCGCTATGGTCGGTGGGAGAGTCCAGAGAGGATAGTCGACGCATGGCCGACAGCAGTTTCGACATCGTCAGCAAGATCGACCATCAGGAGGCCGACAACGCGCTGAACCAGACGGTCAAGGAGATCGGGCACCGGTTCGACTTCAAGGGCACCGGCGCGAGCATCGCCTGGTCCGGTGGCCAGAAGGCCGTCGAGATCAGGGCCAACAGCGAAGAGCGCGCCAACGCCGTCCTTGACGTGTTCAAGGAGAAGCTGATCAAGCGGGGTCTCTCGCTCAAGATCCTTGACGCGGACGAGCCCAAGCTCTCCGGCAAGGAGTACCGCCTCCTGATCACCCTCAAGGAGGGCATCGACCAGGAGAACGCCAAGAAGATCTCGAAGATCATCCGGGATGAGGGGCCGAAGGGCGTCAAGGCCCAGATCCAGGGCGACGAGCTGCGGGTGAGTTCCAAGAAGAAGGACGAGCTCCAGGACGTCATCGCCCTGCTCAAGGGCAAGGACCTGGACGTCGCCCTGCAGTTCACGAACTACCGGTAGGCAGGCGGATGGCCGGCACTCCGAGCCGCGGTCACGTGACGCCGCGGCTCCGTGAGGGCACATCCCGGGCACGCGGCCGGGGCAGGGCTTGCCACGTCCCGGCCACTCGCCCGCCTGGCCTCCCTTCCGCCTGGCCTCCCTTCTGCCGGGCCTCCCTTCCGACGAACCGCGGCGTCGCCTTTGACGGATCGCGGCCTCTCCCGCCGCAGACACGGTGCGGAACGCTGTCAGGAGACCTGCGCCGCCGGAGCCGTCCAGGTGTTGCACGCCCCCGGTGACACGCTCACGAAGCCCCGTTTCAGCCAGGCGACCCTGTTCCTGCCGCTTCCGTGACTCCGTGACCCCAACGTGTCGTCGCCACTGTCCCCGACGACGCCCAGGAGCCGCTTCCACTGCGTGCCGGTGCGCTTCTGGGAGCGCCAGACGCTGCCCAGGAAGACGCCGGCCAGGCAGTCGGCCTGGAGCTCGTAGCGGCGGTTCCGCTCCCGGCTCCCCTGCGTCCCCCCGGCGCGCATGGTCGAGTAGACCGCCCACATTCCGGCGCGGTTCTGGACGTGGTGCGCGTACTCGTGGGCGAGCAGATGCAGGGTCACGAGGTTGGCGGGGTCCTGCTGGGCGCTCTCGCCGGCGAGGACGTAGATCCACTGGTACTGGTTGCAGTAACGGCCGGTGGAGGGCGCCTTCCACTCCTTCCCGCAGATCGGGCACCGCTTCGTCATGATCCCGATGCCCGGCCTGCCGAACGGCAGCCCGGCCCGCCCCATGTACGCCGACCAGGAGGCGTCGAGGCAGCGCGTAACCGCCAGCAGGTACCGCTCGGCCGCCTCGGCGCCACGGCCGGTGGGCCGTTCCGGGCAGGGGACGGCCAGCGTGCCGGGACCGTAGAGCGGGTTCCGGGTGAGGGCTTCGACTCCGGTGGGCACGGGCCCGGCAGCCCGCCGCACGACACCCGCATCGGCCCGTCGCACGACACCCGCATCGGCCCGCCGTACGACACCCGCGTCGGCCGTCCCCGCGGCGAGCAGGCATGTCAGCCCGGCCGACGACAGAACCACCAGGGGCCTCCACATGGAACCGCACCTTACGAGCACGGGACCGAGAAAGGCGGATGAACCCGGCATTCTCCGGACACTCCGCCTCCGGACCTCCGGATTCACGGGCACGCCATCCCCAATCCCCGGGTACCCCCGCAGGCGATCACCACCGCCGACTGGCCCAACCGACCCGCGACCTCCCCGTACGGCGGGCTCCGTGGCCGATTCGTGACGCAACCTTTCACACCCGCCCCGCATCTACCCAGGTGACGAAAGGATTCCGCGATGAACCCGAGCACTTTCGCGCGCGGGCTGGGCGCCCTCACCCTCACCGCCGCCGCAGCCGCCACCGTTGCCGCCGGTCCGGCGCAGGCGAATACGGGAGCCGCCTCCGCCGACACCGTCCGGTACGCCTGGACCAAGAGCTGTCAGAAGAAGGACTACACGGTCCCCTGCGGCCACTGGACGCTGACCATGCGCAGCGGCAAGACCATCAAGCTGACCGACGCGCGCACCCACCCTGTGGACAAGAAGGGAAAAGTGGACAAGGGGAGCGCCACCATTTTCGCGATCAGCGGCGACGGGCGCGTCGTGAACTACTTCAAGGGCGACAAGCTGGTCGTCCGCGACGTGAACACCGGCAAGGTCCGGCCCCTGCCGGGCGCGGCGGCCATCCTCCCCAAGGGGCTGGGCATGGACAACATCGACACGACGCTCTCCCCCGACGGCTCGATCGTCGTGATCGACTATTTCGACGACAAGGACAAGCTGCCGAGTCTGGTCGCCAACGTGAAGACCGGCAAGGTCATCAAGCTGTCCGCCAAGTACGCCGTGCTGAGCTTCAGTCCCGACGGGGAGCACCTGCTCACCAGCCGGTACACCGATGACAACACCACCGAGTTCGTGGTCTTCGACGCCGCGGGCGAGAAGACGGACAGCCAGGTCGTCCCGCAGATCGTGTCGAACAACGCCCCGATCGCGCTGGCCGACGACGGCAACACGGTCGCGGTGGTCATCACCGGCGGGTCGGGCAAGACCAGCCTGCGCGCCTACGACCTGGCCGCCGACACCGTCTCCGAGGCGGTCCCGCTCGGCATTCCCAAGAAGGAGAGCTCGCAGCGGCTCTTCTGGAACCCCTCGGGCGCCCTCACGCTCTGGACCGCTTTGACCGACACGGAAGGCGACGTCACCGCCGCCGTCAAGCGGACCGTCGACGCCGACAGCGGCGCCACCCGCAAGCTGGACTCCTTCAAGATCAAGGGCAATACGTGGAGCTGGTGGCTGCCCGGCGAATGACCACCAACTATCTTCCCTTCTATGGGGAAAATCTATGACAGGATCGACGACCGGCTGCGCACGTTCATTCAGGCGCAGCCGGTCTACTTCGTGGCGACCGCGCCCGAGCGGGGCGGCCACGTCAACCTCTCTCCCAAGGGGTACCCCGACACCTTCGCCGTCGTCGACGACACCACGGTCGCCTACCTCGACCTCGACGGCAGCGGTGTGGAGACCATCTCCCACATCCGCCAGAACGGCCGCATCACGGTCATGTTCTGCGCCTTCTCCGGTCCGCCCAAGATCCTGCGTCTGTACGGCACCGGCCGCGTCGTCGTCCCGGACGACCCCGGGTTCCAGGACCTGATCAAGCTGTTCGGCTCGCATCCCGGAGTGCGGTCGATCATCGTGGTCGACTGCGAGCGCATCGCCGACTCGTGCGGCTACGCCGTACCCTTCATGTCCTTCGACCAGGAGCGCACCCTGCTGGACGAGTGGGCCGGGCGCAAGGACACCCAGGCCCGGCGCGCCTACCGGGCCAAGAAGAACCGCGAGAGCATCGACGGCATCCCCGGCCTCTCCGCCGACGAGACCGACCCGGTGGGCCAGCACTCCTAAGGAGGGTTCCAACCCCGGCGGCCCTCTCCCGCGTTGGTAACGGGGGAGAGGAGACCGCATGGACCGTTATGACGGCTTCCGTGAGTTCGTACGGGCCCGCCAGCAGTCGCTGATCCGGACCGCGTACCTGCTCACGGGAGACGCCCACCTTGCCGAGGATCTGCTGCAGAGCGTTCTCGTCAAGGTCGCCGGGCAGTGGCCCAAGCTGCTGCGGAACGGCAACCCGGAGGCGTACACCCGCAAGGCGCTGATCAACCAGCACATCTCCTGGCGACGGCGGATCCGCAGGGAACTGCCCAGCGCCGACCCGCCGGAGTACGGCCGCTCCCACGACGACTCCACGATCGACCGGATCGTCCTGCGCCAGGCCCTCCTGCGGCTGACCCCCCGGCAGCGCGCCGTGATCGTCCTGCGCTTCTACGAGGACCGCACCGAACGTGAGACGGCCGAGCTGCTGAACTGCTCGCTCGGCACCGTCAAGAGCCAGACCCACCACGCGCTGGGACGTCTGCGCGTGCTCGCACCCGAACTGGCGCACCTGCTCACCGAGGCCGACGCTCAGGAGGTGAACCGATGACCCGCCTGCACGACACGCTGCACCGGATCGCGGACGAGGCACCGGCCGTGGACCTCGCCGACCGGGCGGTCCGCGGGAGCCGGCGCAGGCGGCGCAGGAGGACGGCGCTGGCGGCCGTCGCAGCGGTCATCGCCGGCGGTCTGGCGGTGGGCGGGGGCACGGGCCTGCTGCCGTTCCGCCCGGCGCACGACACGGTCGCCTCGCCGGTGAACCCGCGGAGCTGGGAGATCGAGTCGTCGCCCCTGCCGGACAGCGGGGTCGGCCCGCTCGCCTACGCGTACCCGACCTCGTGCCCCGACAGGGACGCACCGCCGGACTGCGAGTCCGGCGCCTGGCGGGTGGTGACCCGGGACGGCGAGACCTACGACGTCCCCCAGGCCCTGGGCCTCGACTCCGGCGGCGAGATCCGCGGCCCGTTGACGATCACTCCGGACGGCCGGTTCATGGCCTACTACAGCCGCCGGGACGGGACCTTCAAGGTCCGCGACCTGGAGAGCGGCAAGGAGCTCACCGCCCCGTCGAAGGTGGAGAAGGAACAGCTGAACGGGGAGGTCTTCCTGCGGCTGTCCGACGACGGGCGCCATCTGGCGGTCACCGTCTTCGGTTCGAGCAAGAGGCTCGCGGTCTCGATCGACATGCGCAACGGCCGGACCACGGGCCTCCCCTCCGGCTGGATGCCCGTGAGCGTCGCGAACGACGGTGATCCGATCACAGTGGTCGACTGGACGGACACCTCGTCCACGGTCCGGTTGATCTCCCCGCGCGGTGATGGTCCCGCGTACGTCATTCCGGAGTACGGCCAGCGGTTCAGCGCGCTCTCACCCGACGGACGGACCATCGTCAAGATCGGTATGACACGGAACGGTGACGGACCCCTCGACGAGGACGGCACCCTCGGCGTCTACGACACCGTCGAGAAGAGCTGGAGCAAGGTCGAGATCCGGGGCCTGCCCGACGACACCGTCGCCCTGCGCCTGGGACACTGGCTCGACGGCACCACGGTCACGGCCTGGACCGTCGTGTCCGCGGACGGCCACCGGCAGGACGACGACACGACGACCGTCCACGCGGTGGACATCACCACCGGTCAGGCCCGCCTGCTGCGCACCTATCCCTTCCCCGACGTGGTGGTCCCCGGAATGGTCCAGTGACGACTCCCGGCCTCCTCCCGGGAGGTACGGCCCGCAGCCTGCGGGCCGCACCTTCCGGACAGGCCGCACCTTCCGGACGAGCCGCATCTTGCAGCCAGGTCGCGGCTTTTGAGCAGGCCGCTCTCCCCACCTGCGTGGGCCGTGGTCAGCGCCGGTAGCCGGCCATCCGCTCCAGGCGGGCGACGCGTTCCGCGGTGGACGGGTGGGTGGAGAACATCCGGCCGATGCCGGCGCCCCGGAAGGGGTTGGCGATCATGAGGTGGGCGGAGGAGGCGAGCCGCCCGTTCTCCGGGAGCGGGAGCTGCCGCGCGCCCATCTCGATCTTCCGCAGGGCGGAGGCGAGGGCCAGCGGGTCACCGGTCAGCCTGGCGCCCGACTCGTCGGCCTGGAACTCCCGGGACCGGGAGATCGTCATCTGGATCATCCCCGCGGCGACCGGGCCCAGCACCACCAGCAGGAGGGCGCCCAGCAGACCGGGCCCCTCGTCGTCGTCGCCCCCTCCGAAGAACAGGCCGACGTAGCCGAGATAGGTGATCATGGTGGCGAGCGCGCCGGCCACCGAGGAGATCAGGATGTCCCGGTTGTAGACGTGGGACAGCTCATGCCCGATCACCCCGCGCAGCTCGCGCTCGTCGAGGACCTGGGTGAGGCCGTAGGTCACGCAGACCGCGGCGTTGCGCGGGTTGCGACCGGTCGCGAAGGCGTTGGGCTGCATGGTCGGAGAGACGTAGAGCCGGGGCATGGGCTGGCGGGCCCCGGTGGAGAGCTCTCGCACGATCCGGTAGAGGACCGGCTGCTCGACCTCGCCGACCGGCCTGGCGCGCATCGAGGACAGGGCGATCCGGTCGGAGAAGAAGTATGCGGCTCCGTTGGCCGAAAGAGCGACCAGAAGCGCGATCTGCACACCGATGCCACCCCCCAGCCACGCGCCCACCACGATGATCAACGCGGACAGGGCGCCCAGGAGGACTGCGGTCCGCAGACCGTTGCGGTGCACTATGCCCTCCTCTCGATCGGTGCCGTTCCACCTGTCCAACGTCTCCGACCTGGCCGCACGTTCCCCTGAACGATCACGACAGTCCATTGGTACGCCCATCGGAGCACCAGCCGTGCCCTTATGGCCCAGGGGACCCGTCCCGGAGCGGCGGCCCCCGCCGGATGGGACGGATCCGACCCCTGAGGTGTTCTCTGGATCCTCGACGCCGCGAAGATCCCGAGGGCGTCCCTAGCCGGGAGGAGGGAAGGCGGTGGGCACGAGGTCGAGTGCCAGTTGGGGGGCTACGGAGAACGCCACCGCGACGACGCCCGCCAGGGCGATCGCCACGCCCACGGGTAGCCATTCGCCGCGCACACGGCCTCTCCGGGAGGCGGCGTCCGGGCCCTCGTCGCCCGCACGGGCGGGCTCGTCCCCGCCGTCCGCGGAAGTCACACCGGTGCCCGCCCCGGGAACCACACCGGTGCCCGCCCCGGAAGTCACACCGGTGCCCGCCCCGGAAGTCACATCGGCGCCCGACGGCACCCCGGCGGGTGATGTCACCTGGACGGGCGACGTCACCTGGACGGGAGTGAAGATCCGCATGGTCCAGGCGACGTAGTAGTAGAGACCGATGACGGTGTTGACCGCCATCACGACGGCCAGCCATGCGCCGCCGCCGTCGACGATCTCTCTGAAGACCACGATCTTGGCGAACAGGCCCGCCAGCCCCGGCGGGAGTCCCGCCAGGCAGATCAGGAAGAACGCCAGCGCCAGCCCGGCGAGCGGGTTGCGGAACACCAGCCCCCGGTAGTCGTCGATCTCGGTGCCGCCGTTGCGCCGTGCGACCAGCATGACCACGGTGAACGCCCCGAGGTTCATCACGGCGTAGAAGATCAGGTAGGCGATCGACGCGCGCATCGCCTCACCGCTCAGAACGCCGAGCGGGGCCAGGATGTAACCGGACTGCGCGACCGACGACCAGGCGAGGAGGCGTACGGCATTGCGCTGCCGGAGCGCCAGGAGATTGCCCACCGTCATGGTCAGCGCGGCGATGATCGCGACGATCGGCGCCCAGACGGGTGCCTGGCTGCCCAGGGCGGCGACCAGGACCAGGATCAGCCCCGCGAACCCCGCCGCCTTGGAGATCACCGACAGCAGCGCGGCGACCGGGACCGGGGCCCCCTGGTAGACGTCGGCCGCCCAGGCGTGGAACGGCACGGCCGCGACCTTGAAGGCGAACCCGGCGAGGACCAGGACCACGGCCACGGTGACCACCGGTGGCAGGTCGTGGGTGATCTGGAGGGAGGAGGTGTAGGCCGAGGAGATCCCCTGGTCGCCCATCTGGGCGGTGACCTGTTCGGCACCGCGGGAGCCGACGCTCACCCGGCCTGCTGCGGTGTCGATCGCCGGGACGGCCTCGGCCAGGGTGTGGGCCAGCCGGTCGAGATAGACGGTCCCGGTCATGCCGTACAGCAGGGAGACGCCGAAGAGCATCACCGCCGTCGAGACCACCGAGACCAGGAAGAGCTTGACGGCGGCCTCGGAGGCGCGTCCGTCGTATCGCCTGAGCGCGGTGAGCGCGAAGACCGGCAGGGAGACCAGCTCCAGCGCGACCACCAGCATGACCAGGTCCCTGGCGGCCGGCAGGGCCACCGCGCCGGCGAGGGTGCACAGCAGCAGGAAGTACCACTCCCCCACGGGGATGTCCGTGTGGGAGAGCTCCGCCATCGACAACAGGACCACGACCACGCCGGCCAGGAGGGCGAGCCCCGCGAAGACCGTCGTGAAGTCGTCGACCACGAACGAGCACGAGGGACCGGCCACCGCACCGGCGGCGCCCGCCTCCGGCCCGCCGCCGGCGGGCAGCGCCCCGAGACCGGCCCTCGTGGGACCGGCGAGTCCTTCGGGGACGCAGAACGTCCGCAGCGCGGCCCCGTCACGCAGCGCCTGCGTCACGACGACCCCCAGCGCCACGAGCACGCCGGCCAGCGTGATCACGCCCAGCAGGGGACGCGCGTAGGCCCTGCGGGGCAGGAAGGCGTCCAGGATCAGGACGAGCCCGCCGGTCAGCGCGAGGATCAGCGGCGCCGCGACCGCGTAGTAGTCGATCGACTGGATCACGGTGCCCCCACGAAGGTCCGGACCACCGGATCGGTGATGAGGAGAAGCGCCTTCGGCCAGAGGCCGAACAACACGATCAGCACGACCAACGGCACCCAGGCGGCCAGCTCGTAGCCCGCGACGTCATGCAGTCCACCCGCCCCCACGGCACGGGCCCCACCGGGAAGCCCACCCCGGCCCTCGGCATGGGCCTCACCGGGGAAGTCATGCGCACCCTCGGCAGAGGCCTCGCCGGGGAGGTCACGCGCGCCCCCGGTGCGGGTCCCGCCGGGCAGCTTGCTTTCGGCTCGGATCACGCCGGAGTTTCCGCGCTCGCCCACGGCACGGGCTCCACCGGGAAGGCCGTGCCCGTCCTCCGGATGGGTGCCGCCTGGAAGATCGTCTCTGCCTTCGCCGGGAGTCTCGCCGGGGAGGCCGCTTGCGTCCTCGGGGTGGGTTCCGCGGGGCAGCCTGCTCTCGGCTCGGATCTCGCCGGAGTTTCCGCGCTCGGCCGCAACGCGGGTTTCGCCCCTGCCTTCGGTGAGGACGCCAACATCATCGGCTCTGGAGAGGGTGGGGCCGTCCTCCGCCGTCGTGAACACGTGGTCTCCTCCGGCTCCGGCGAGCACGGGGGCGACGACGGTCTCGACGGAGCGGCCGTGGGTGACGCGGGAGAGCATGGTCAGGAAGTAGGCGGCGGTCAGCACAGCGCCGAGGCCGCCGATGGCCATGAAGGTCAGGAAGAGTGGCCGGGACAGTCCGGGGGCCGGTTCGAAGGCGCCGAGGAGGGTGAGCATCTCCCCCCAGAAGCCCGCCAGGCCGGGCAGGCCCAGGGAGGCGATGCAGGCGAAGGTCAGCAGCGACCCCAGATGCGGCAGGCGGGACAACATCCCGCCGCCGAGGGCGGACATGTCGGCGGTGCCGTGACGCTCCTTGACCGCTCCCGCGAGGAAGAACAGCAGGCCGGTGATCAGGCCGTGCGCGACGTTGCCGAACAGGGCCGCGTTGACCCCGGTCGAGTTGAGCGTGGCGAAGCCGAGGAGCACGAAGCCCATGTGCCCGATCGAGGAGTAGGCGATCATCCGTTTGAGGTCGCGCTGGGCCAGGCAGGCGAGGGAGCCGTAGATGATTCCGATCACCGCGAAGGCCCCGAGCCACGGGGCGACGACGACGGCGCCGTCGGGCAGGACGGGGATCGCGATGCGGGCGAAGCCGTAGGTGCCCATCTTCAGCAGCACGCCCGCCAGGAGCACCGAACCGACGGTGGGCGCCTCGGTGTGAGCGTCGGGCAGCCAGGTGTGCAGCGGCCACATCGGGGTCTTGACCGCCAGGCCGATGCCGACGGCCACGAAGGCGATGAGCTGCACCGAGCGGGACATGCCGGTGCCGTGGGCCTGAGCGAGGGCGACCATGTCCAGGGTGCCGGTCTGCGCCCAGATGAGGAGCAGTCCGAGCAGCAGCACGACCGAACCGAGCAACGTGTAGAGGATGAATTTGATCGCCGCGGCCCGCCGGGCGCGACCGCCCCAGATGGCGATCACGAAGTACATCGGGATGAGGACGACCTCGAAGAACACGAAGAACAGCAGCAGGTCGAGGGCGAGGAACGTGCCGATCATGCCGATCTCGAGGACCAGCAGCGTGAAGACGAGGGCACGCGGCCGGTTACCGCCCGCCCGGGGCCTGAGCAGCTGTCCGGGGCGGTCGGCGCCGCCCCAGCACAGATAGACGAAGCACAGGAAGGTCAGCAGCGCGGTCAGCACGACCAGCGGCAGCGAGATCCCGTCGACGCCGAGGTGGAACCTGAGGTCGAGGCCGGAGATCCACGCCAGGTTGGTCTCGAACTGCACCCGGGCCGGGTCGCCGTAGTCGAAGGTGGCCGCGAGCACCAGGGCCAGGACGAACGTCACCCCCGAGACGGCCAGGCCGTGCACGCGGAGCAGCCGCCCCCTGGCCGGGCCGTCCATTCGCGACGGCACGAGCAGCGCGGCGGCACCGGCCATCGGCACCCCGAGCAGCATGATCGGCAACCAGCTCATGAAACGATCACCTCACCCGCCGCCGGCCACCCGGTCCTCGTCGCCTGCTCCCGGAGACTCACCGCACGTTCATGAGGACTCGCTCCGCACTTGCGGGGACCTGCCGCAGGCTCCTGAAGGATCACCTCATGCCCCTGAGGGTCCGCCGCACATTCCCGGGGGTTCATCGCGCGGCCCCGGGGGTTCATCGCGCGGCCCCGAGGACCCGCTGTGCATTTCCGGAAGCTCGGCACCCGGCCCCGGGAAACCACCGCCCGGCTTCGGCGACTCGTTGCACGGGTCCGGTGAGCCGTCGGCTTCCATCGCGGGAAGGGGATCATCCGAACATCACCGCCCCCACCGCGATGAGGAGAACGCCCGCGAGCAGGCCGGTCACGTAGAGCTGGGCGTTGCCGTTCTGGGCGAGGCGGACCAGGCCGGACAGGCTTTGGGCGGTACGGCCGGAGCCGCGCACGGCGCCGTCCACCACCCGATCGTCAGTGCGGACGACCAGTCGGGCGAGGGCGAGGACCGGACGGGCGAACAGCGTCCGGTAGACCGAGTCGACGTAGAAGGCGCGCTCGCAGGGGACGCGGAGGGGGCCGAGCATGCGGGCCGGGTCGGAGACGGGGTCGCTCCGCCACACGGCGTAGACCACTCCGGCTCCCAGGAGCGCCACCGCGACGCTCAGCGCGGCCGTGCCCCAGTGGACTCCGCCGACCCTGGCGAATCCGAGCAGCAGGGCGGGCACGGCGAGAACCATGACCGGCCAGCGCATGGCGGCCGGTGCCTCGCGGACG
Organism: Paraplanobispora siamensis; assembly: GCF_016863175.1. Classification (GTDB taxonomy): domain Bacteria; phylum Actinomycetota; class Actinomycetes; order Streptosporangiales; family Streptosporangiaceae; genus Planobispora; species Planobispora siamensis. The sequence goes on along the minus strand of NZ_BOOJ01000014.1, from coordinate 207,946 downwards.
TCGATCACGTGGGCCGTGCCGGGAGCGGGCTCTGGGAGCGCGACGATCGGGCGGGCTCCGAAGAAGGTGCGCAGCCAGGCCCGGGTGGCGTAGGCGCCGGTGACGGCGATCGTGGTCAGGGCGCTGGCATACAGCAGCAGGGCGGCCGCGTCGGTGAGCGGTCCCTGCGAGAGAGCTCCCTCGACCGCGACGAGCACCTCGTCCTTGCTGAAGAAACCGCTGGTCGGTGGGATGCCCATCAGAGCCGCGAAGCCGATCGTCATCGTGACGAAGGTGACGGGCAGTTCCCGGCGGAGGCCGCCCATCGCGCTCATCAGGTTGGAGCCGATCGTGTGGATGACCACTCCGGCACACAGGAAGAGCAGGGCCTTGAACGCGCCGTGCGTGACCAGATGGAAGATCGCCGCCTCGTCGGAGCCCGCCGCCAGCGCCGCCGCCATGTAGGCGAGCTGGCTGATCGTGGAGTAGGCGAGGACGCGTTTGAGGTCGTCCTGGGCCAGGGCGGCCAGCGCGGCGCCGAGCATGCCGAACGCGGCCAGGACGGCGAGCACGTCCATGGTGGGGCCGGCGCCGAGGAAGACGGGGTAGAGGCGGGCCACGATGAAGATGCCGGCGGCGACCATGGTGGCGGCGTGGATGAGCGCGCTGATCGGGGTGGGGCCGGCCATCGCGTCCGGCAGCCAGGTGTGCAGGGGGACCTGGGCGCTCTTGCCCGCCACCCCGGCGAGCAGGAGCATCGTCGCCGCGATGACCGTCCCGGAGGACATCTCCGGGAGCCGGGCGAGGACATCGGAGATCTCGAAGCTGCCGGCCGCCGTGCCGAGGACGAAGATGCCGAACAGGAAGCCGACGTCACCGAGCCGGGTGACCAGGAAGGCCTTGACCGCGGCACGGGAGTTGTCGCGGTCCTCCCACCAGTGCCCGATCAGCAGGTAGGAGCACAGGCCCATGATCTCCCATCCCACGTAGAGGACGAGGAGGTCGGCCGCGTAGACGACCAGGAGCATGGCGCTGGTGAACAGGCTGATGAACGCGCTGTAGGAGGGGTAGCGGCGGTCATCGTGCAGGTAGCCGACGGAGTAGATCTGCACGGCCAGGGCGACGACCGTGACCAGGACGCCGATCGTCGCGGCGAGCCCGTCGACGAGGAGCCCGACGGAGATGGGGATCCCGCCCGTGTCGATGACCGTGAGCGTGCCCGTCACGCTGTCGTCCGGAGACCCGGCCGGTCCCGGCGGGTCTCCGCCGAACCCCGCCCGGCCGAAGGCCAGCCAGATCGCGAGGACCGTGGAGATCGCGGTGGGCACGATGGCGATCCAGGCGGCCCTGCGGTTCGCGGCGGTGTCGGCCTGCCCTCCCCTGGCGTGCCCGGGCCAACGGGAGCCGAGCAGGCCCGCGACGGAGGCGAGGAACGGCAGCAGGATGACGAGTGCGACGACAGTGATCACGGCGCCTCTTCCACTCGGACCGTGTGCTCCGGCTCATCCGGCGAGGCTCCGCCCCTGCCGGACCGTCCGCCCCCTCCTCCGGCTCGGTCACGTCCGCCGTTGTCGGCGTTGCCTGGACCGGAGCCTCGCTCTGCGCTCGCCCCGGTGACACCGGAACCGGGTTCCGCGCCGGACCGGGGGGCGGAGCCGGAGGATTCCGCGCCGGACCGGGAGGCGCCGGGGACCGGGACAGGCGTTTCCGCGCCGGTTTCCGGAGTCGTGCCGGGGTCGGTGGACGCGCCGGGGTCGGCGGGCACACCGGTTTCGGGGCCGGCGCCGGAGGGGGGTTCGGCCAGGGCGCGCAGACGGTCGAGGTCCACGGTCTGACGGTTGCGGTAGAGGGCGAGGACGATGGCCAGGCCGAGACCGACCTCGGCGGCGGCGATCACGATGACGAAGAGTGTGAGGACCTGGCCTCCGTGGAGCCGGTCGCGCAGCCACACGTCGAAGGCCACCAGGTTGAGGTTGACCGCGTTGAGCATGAGCTCCACGGACATCAGGACGAGGATGGTGTTGCGGCGGGCGAGCACGCCGTACACGCCTATGGAGAACAGCAGCGCGGAGACGATCGCCGGGTAGACGACGTGCACGTCAGCTCCTCCCCCGGATATCGGTGCGGGAGATGACGATGGCGCCGATCAGGGCGGCCAGCAGAAGGACCGAGAGCGCCTCGAAGGGGAGCACCCAGTTGCGGAAGATCGTGGCGCCGATCTCCTTGGCCGAGCCGGCACCGGGATCGAGCGGGGCGTAGGCGGTGCGGAAGCCGTCGATGACCACGGTGACCAGCACGGCCGCGGTCGCGATCGCCACCACCGCGGCGACGACCCGGTTGCCGCTGTCGAGGTCGGCCGCCCGGCCGATCGGGGCCCGGGTGAGCATGATGCCGAACAGGAGCAGGACGACGACGGCCCCGACGTAGATCAGCACCTGGACCCACGCGACGAACTCGGCGGTCAGCACCAGATAGCACCCGGCCAGGGCGCCGAGACAGACGACCAGCCACAGCGCGGCGTGGACCAGTTGCCGGGTGGTCACGACCAGCAGCGCCGACCCGACGGCCATCACGCCCAGGAGGAGGAAGACGATCTCCTGCCCGGTCGGCGACGCGTAGGACGGCACCACTTCTGTCACGATTCCTCCTCGGGCTCTCCGTCGGGGTCCGTGGCAGAAGTCTGCTCCGGTGTGCCGCCGGCCGGGGGCACGCCGCTCTCATCTGTGGATAACTTCTTGGGATCTGACCGACCTGTGGACAAGTCGTTCTTGTCCGAGGGTGACCCCGGCTTCGGAAGCGACCCCGGCGGCCTGATCGCCCGGACGCTGGCGTGACTGGCCGACGCCCGCCGTACCGGCCGCTCGGGACGGGATGCCGGGGTCCGGCCCGCGGGCGGGCGGGCGGATCCTTCTGCCGGGTCCGTCCCGGCGACGTCGGCGCCCCCGTGTCCGGGCCCGGCCTCTGACGCGGTCCCCGACGGGGTGGCACCGCCGCCGGGCTGCTCTTCCTCGCCTCCGGCTCGGGCCCGCTCGCTGGCGGAGGCTCGACTGGGAGCGGGGCCGGGCTCGGGCCGGGCCGGAGTGCCGGAGAGGCCGGCGCCAGAAGTCCGGCCGGAGGCCGGAGCGCCTGGGCCGGGCTCAGGTTGGGCGGACGCCTCAGGGGAGCCGGTGCCGGGGGCCTGGGCCGGTGGGGTGGCGCCGCCGCCGGGCTGCCCTTCCTCGCCTCCGGCTCGGGTCCCCTCGCTGGCGGAGGCTCGACCGGGAGCGGTGCCGGATTCCGGCTGGGCGGGAGCACCGGAGGGGCCGGCGCCAGAGGCTCGGCCGGGAGTGCGGGCGGAGCCCGCGGCGGGGCGGCCGGAACCGGGGGTGGGACGGGCGGGGTCGGCGGCAGGACCGGTGGGGCGGGTGGGGGTGGGGCGGGTGGCTGCGGTCAGTTCTTTGGGGGGGTCGGCGTTGGGTTCGTGGGCCGGGGGCGGGGGGACCGTCTGGACCCAGGCGGCCAGGCGGTCCTTCTCGTGGACGAGGTTGCGGATGTCGCCCTCTGCGTACTCGAACTCCGGGGACCAGAACAGGGCGTCGAAGGGGCAGACCTCGATGCAGATCCCGCAGTACATGCACAGGGAGAAGTCGATCGCGAAGCGGTCGAGCACGTTGCGGGCACGAGGGCGGCCGCCCTCGGGGGCGGGGAGGGTCTCCTTGTGGGAGTCGATGTAGATGCACCAGTCGGGGCACTCGCGGGCGCAGAGCATGCACACCGTGCAGTTCTCCTCGACCAGGGCGATCACCCCCCGGCTCCGGGCGGGCAGGTCAGGCCGCACCTCCGGGTACTGCTGGGTCACCGACCTGTTCAACATGTGGCGAAGGGTGACGGACAGTCCCTTCGCCAGCCCCACTCCTGGTATCCGCGCCACTTCAACATCATGACGTACGGCACGGCGCTCGGGAATGCGGCGGTCCGAAGGAACCGAAGGAACCTGAGGAAGAAGTCATCCCCGGGACCGCCAAGTTATCCACAACCGTTATCCACAGTCTGTGTGTTCGACTATCGTGCCTGCCCGCGTCTCAGTCGCGAAAATCAATCCGGAAGGGGACTGCGAGAGTTCGCGGATGTACGTATTGTTCGCGCCATGTCCCAGCAGCCCGGCCCCTCCTGGTACCCGCAGCAGCCGCAGCCCTCGTCGTCCAACGTGGGCTGGAGCGTGGTGTGGACCCTGGTCCCCCTGTTCACCTGCGGCCTGGGGACGCCGTTCATCATCGGGCACGCCGCGCGGCGGCTCCGCAGTGTGCCCCTCGTCTTCGCGACCGCCATGTACGCCCTGGGGCTGGGCGTGTTCGTCATCGGCGCGGGCACGTACGGGGACTCCGACCTGATCCCGGGATGGCTGAACGTCCTGGTCATACTCGGCTTCTTCGGCAACTGGATCGGCGGGCTCGGCCACGCTCTGATCCTGCGGGGCACGGTGTTCGCGACGCCGGCCGCATTCGGCTCGAAGCCCGTGTTCGGCCCGCAGCCCTACGCCCAGCCGTCCCCGCCCCAGTCCACCTATCCGCCGCCGGGACCGGTCTCCGGGCAGTACACCCCCATCCCGCACCCCAGCCAGCCTCCTTACCTGAAGAACACGCTGTACAGCGACCAGCCTCCCCTCACGCACATGCAGTTCGGGCAGTCCGACCGGCCCCAGGAGTGGATCGGGCCGTACCGGGTGATCGACACCATCGGCCGGGGCGGCCAGGGGACGGTCCACCTGGCCCTCACCCCGCAGGGACAGAAGGTGGCGATCAAGGTCCTGCACGAGCACTTCACCGGGAACCAGGCCGCCAGGGAGCGCTTCCTGCGCGAGGTGGAGGCGACCCGCAGGGTGGCGACGTTCTCCACCGCCCGGGTGCTGGATGTGAACATCAACGACGACCAGGCATACGTCGTCAGCGAGTACGTGGACGGCGTCTCGCTGGAGCAGCTCGTGCGCGACCGCGGACCCCGCGACGAGGACGGGCTGACCCGGCTGGCGCTGGCCACGGCGGGCGCCCTGGCCGCGATCCACCGGGCGGGGGTCGTGCACCGCGACTTCAAGCCGGCCAACGTGCTGATCGGCGCCGACGGCCCCCGGGTGATCGACTTCGGCATCGCCCGCGCCCTCGACCAGGTCACCGCGACCTCCAGCGTCATGGGGACCCCGGCCTACATGTCCCCCGAACAGCTCGGCGGAGGGCACATCGGCCCGGAGTCCGACGTGTTCAGCTGGGCGTCCACCATGATCTTCGCCGCCTCGGGCCGCGCCGCCTTCGGCTCGGACACCATCCCCGCCATCCTCAACCGGGTGCTCAACCACCAGCCCGACCTGTCGCCGCTGCCGTCGTCGCTGCGCCCGCTGGCCGCCGCCTGCCTGGAGAAGGACCCCGCCAAGCGGCCCACGGCGGCCGACATCATGCTGCGGATCGTGCAGTGACCGTGGAGAGGGTCACCCGGCCAGGACCTTGACGACCCCCGTGAGCGCGAGCTGGACCAGCGCAAGCGGGACCAGGCCGGCCCAGGCGAGCTTCTGCAGCTGGTCCTCGCGCAGGCGGGGATAGCTGACCCGGACCCAGATGACCACGAACACCAGGGCGAACACCTTGATGAGCATCCACACGGGTCCGGGCAGCAGGGGCCCGTGCCAGCCGCCGAGGAAGAGCACGCTGGTGAGCGCGGACAGCACGATGATCCCGGCGTACTCGGAAAGCATGAACAGGGCGAACCTGATCCCGGTGTACTCCGTCATCGGGCCCATGATGATCTCGGACTCGGCGATCGGCATGTCGAACGGCGGGCGGCGCAGCTCGGCCAGGCCCGCCATGAAGAACACCACGCCGCCGATCGCCTGCCAGGGCAGCCACCACCACTGCCAGGCCTCCACGATGCCCGGCAGGGAGAGCGTCCCGGCCGCCATCGCGACGCTGGAGGCCGCCAGCACCAGCGGCAGCTCGTAGGACATGAGCTGGGCGGCCGAGCGCATCCCGCCCATCAGGGAGTACTTGTTGCCGGAGGACCAGCCGGCCATGATCGAGCCGAGCACTCCGATGCCCATCACGGCGAGCACGAAGAACAGTCCGGCGTCCAGGTCGGCCCCGACCAGGCCGGGGCCGACCGGGATGACCACCATCACCACGAGGTACGGCACCAGCGCGACGGCGGGGGCGAGGCCGAAGACCCGGCGGTCGGCGGCGGCCGGGATCACGTCCTCCTTCTGCATGAACTTGACCCCGTCGGCGATGAGCTGGGCCCAGCCGTGGAAGCCCCCGGCGTACATCGGGCCGAGGCGGGCCTGCATGTGGGCCATCGCCTTGTGCTCCATCTGCCCGGCGACCAGCGGCAGCACCAGGAAGACCGCGAGGATCGCGAGCAGCCGGACGGCGGCGTCGAGCACCTCAGGCATCGCGCCTCCATCCACACGCCGTCACGACATGACCGGGCACGACATGACCGGGCACGACATAACCGGGCACGACACGGCCGGGCTCACTCATCGCGCCCCCAGTCGGCCGGCACCCCGGGCGGGAGCGTCTTGCGGCGGCTCGGCGCGCCCCCGCGGTCGGACTCGCCGGGCTCCTTGGCCCCCGGCCAGGCCTTGGCGACCCGGGCGGCCAGCACGAAGTCCTTGCGCAGCGGGAAACCCTCGAAGCCCTCGGGCAGCAGCAGCGGGACCAGGTTCGGATGGCCCTCGAAGACCACGCCGAACATCTCGAAGGTCTCGCGCTCGTGCCAGTTCGCCCCGCGGAACACGCCGGTCGCGGTGGGCAGGCGGGGATCCTCGCGCGGCACGCGGGTGCGCACCAGCAGCCGGGCCCGCGCCGCCGGATCGTAGAGGTGGGCCACGATCTGGAAGCCCTCCGGAGCGTCGTCGACGCCGGTCAGCCAGTCGAGGAAGGCGTAGCCCGCGTTTCTGGCGGTCTCCAGCGCCCCGACCCAGTCATCGGCCTCCACGTCCGCGGTGACGCCGCCGAACGTCTCCGACGTCCGGATGCGGGAGCCGTACCGCTCCGTGAGGGCCTCAGGGAGGGTCACGCGCCGGGCTCCTTCCCGGACGGGGCGTACCGCTCGCCCAGGGACTCGGCGGCGATCTTCTCCTGGATCTTCATGATCCCGTAGAGCAGCGCCTCGGGCCGGGGCGGGCAGCCGGGGACGTAGACGTCCACCGGGATGATCTGGTCGACGCCCTTGGTCACGCAGTAGGAGTCCCAGTACGGCCCGCCGGTGTTGGAGCAGGCGCCGAAGGAGATCACGTACTTCGGGTCGGGCATCTGCTCGTAGAGCCGCTTCACGGCCGGGGCCATCTTGTCGGTCACCGTACCCGAGACGATCATCAGATCGGCCTGCCGGGGGCCGTTCGCGAACGGGATCACTCCGAACCTGATGAAGTCGTGCTTGCTCGCCGAGGTCGCGATGAACTCGATCGCGCAGCAGGCCAGGCCGAAGTTGAACGCCCAGAGCGAGTAGCGCCGCCCCCAGTTGAGGATGAAGCGCATGGGTTTGGGCGCCAGTCGCGAGATGGGTCCCACGGTGGGCATCGGGAGATCCGCCATATCCCGCATTCTTCCTCTCGGGTCAGGTCCAGGCGAGTACGCGCTTGCGCCAGGCGTAGAGGATTCCCAGCGCGATGAACCCCAGGAAGACGAACATCTCGACCAGGGTGGTCATCCCGAACCCGGGGTCGGCGAAGATCGTCGCCCAGGGGAACAGGAAGACCGCGTCGACCGCGAACACGACATAGAGATAGGTGAAGACGTAGTAGCGCACCTGGGACTGGGCCCAGCCGTCGCCGACCGGGTCGACGCCGCACTCGTAGGTGGTCAGCTTCTCGGCGGTCGGCCGGCTCGGCCGGAGCATCCGGTTGGCGAACAGCGCGCCCCCGACCACGGCGAGTCCGACCGCGAAGAGCGCGGCCACCACGGCGTACGAACCGAAATACTCGTCCACGGACCGATCGTAACCGCCGGCGCCCTTCCGACCCAGGGTCAGGGCGCGCGGCGTGGGGCCGGGCGATCCCGCGAGGCGAACATTCAGGGCAGGCGGCGCGGGGCCGCTCGGCCCCGCAGGGCCGGGGCGACCGGCCGGCCCCTCAGCAGCCCGTCCACGCCCTTCCTCTCCAGCGCCTTGCGGTAGACCAGCATCGCCTCGCGCGCCGCCCCGACGGTGAACTCGACCTCCTGCGGGGTGTGCGCGGCGGAGACGACGAAGGACTGGCCGAGCACCCCGCGCCGCAGGAGCTCCTGCAGGAACAGCGTCCGGTAGGCCTGGCAGGGCCTTCCCTCGGCGTCCTTGGTGGTGAACAGCAGGCAGGACGGCCTGCCGACGGCCGCCACGTGCCCGTCCACCCCCACCTCCCTGGCCGCGCCGTTGACCCCCTCGGCCAGCTCGCGCCCGCGCCGCTCCATCTCGCCGACCGGATCGGTCTCCGCGTAGGCGCGGATGACCGCGCGCAGCGCCGTCAGGGACACCGTCTCCGGCCCGTTCGTGGTGGACATCAGGAACACCCGGGGCGCGTCCGTCCGCAGGCCGCCCAGTTCCATGAGCTCCCTGCGCCCGGCCAGCGCGGATATCGGGAACCCGTTGCCGATCGCCTTGCCCCAGCACGACAGGTCGGGCCGCACCCCGTAGACCGCCTGCCCCCCACCCGCGGCCCAGCGGAACCCGGTGATCATCTCGTCGAAGACGAGCACCGTGCCGTGCCGGTCGCACAGCTCGCGCACCCCCTGCAGGAACCCCGGATCCGGTTCGGCGAGCGCGGTCGCCTGCTCCATGACCACGCAGGCGATCCGCCCCTCGTGGGCGTCGAACAGCCCGCGCAGGGAGTCCAGGTCGTTGAACCGGAAGCGCAGGGTCTGCTCCCGCACGGCGGCGGGGATCCCCGCGTTCATCTCCAGCGTGCCCACGAACCAGTCGTCGGCCGAGAAGAAAGGCTGATCGCAGACGGCGACCAGATCCCGGCCCGTCGCCGCGCGGGACAGCCTGACGGCGGCCGAGGTGGCGTCGGAGCCGTTTTTGCCGAACTTCACCATGTCCGCCGCGGGCACCAGGGCCAGGAATTCCTCGGCCGCGGCCAGTTCCAGCTCGGTGGGCCGGGTGAAACTCATCCCGTCGTCGAGGACCGCGCGGACGGCGTCCAGGATCGGCCGGTAGGCGTGCCCGAGGGTGACGGCGCGCAGGCCCATGCCGTACTCGATGAAACAGTTCCCGTCGGCGTCCCACACCCTGGCCCCCCGGCCGCGGACCAGCACCGGGGCCATGCCCTCGGGATACTGGTCGGAGCCCCGCGCGTAGGTGTGCGCCCCACCCGGGACGAGTTCGTGAAGGCGCCGTTGCAGCTGTTCGGACCGTGTGAATCCGGTCAGCGATCCCGGAACGTCCATCCACAAAGAATATGGATCTTCCTCTCCCGGGGATACGGCTCAACCTGACAAATTCATCGGCCTTCCGATAACGCTCCACACAGGATCATTCACTCTTCGAAATCGATAAACCTCAATTCATCAAAGCCTCTTCCCGGGAAAAGTCAAGGGAGAGTAAATCGGGTTACTCTCCGTCTAACGTGACATCCATGCTCAATCTCAGATTCGCCGGAGGAATTGCCCTCCTCACTGCGACAGTGATCAGCTGTGGTGCGGCGACAACCTCCCTGGCAGCGGAGGAACGCGTTCCCGCGGAGCCCACTCTGGTCGACTACGCGGACCCCTCCGGGATCCCGGGATTGAGTACTCGGATCATTACGGAGAGTGACGAAACCGGCCGCCGCGTGCACGCCTCCTATCCCGTGGTCGAGGACGCCCCCGAACTCGGCGACAGGCTCCGCGAGGTGGTGACCGGGCGGCTCGAACTCTTCGAGCGGAACGCCGTCGCACCCTCCTCCGCCGTGGTCCCGGAGTTCAACGCCGACTGGCAGCTGAGCGCCGCCTCCGGCCAGGTCGTCGGCGTACGGCTGAGCATCGGGGAGCTCTCGCAGGCCGGCTGGGTCAACTCCAGGACCACGGTCTGGTACGACCGGGCCGAGGGGCGGGCCGTGGACTCCACCGGTCTGCTCAAGGACGGCGACGCGCTGGCCTCCCTGGCCGCGCTGACCCGGCAGAGCCTGACCGGCAAGAGCGGTGTGGACGCCGGCGCCGTCACGGCGGACGAGCGCTTCTTCGACTCCCTCGCCTTCAACTCCCGGGGCGAGCTGGTCGTGGAGTTCGACGACTACCAGGTCGCCGCCGGGGCGCTGGGCCGCGTGGCGGTCGCCGTACCGGCGCGGAAGGTGACGGACCTGCTGTCGCCCACCGGGCTCCGGGCCCAGCGGGCGGCCACCGCGGTCAAGACCGTGCCGCCCCTGCCGACGTCCGAGGCGGTCCTCAAGGCGGCGGCCTCGGGCAGGCCCCCGGCCGTGAGCGTCGAGGCCGGCACCGTGGACTGCGCGACGGCCAAGTGCGTGGCGCTCACCTACGAGGACGGACCGGCGCCCGGGACCGGCGCGCTGCTGGACGTGCTGGCCGAGCACGACGCCAGGGCCACCTTCTTCACCGTCGGCATGAGCGCGGTCGCCCAGCCCGGCCTGCTGCGGCGCATGAGCGCGGAGGGGCACCTGGTGGCCGGCCACACCTGGTCCCACCGGAGCCTCACCTCGCTGTCCACCAGCAAGATCGCGCACCAGTTCACCCGGGGACGCGACGCGGTCGGCCAGGCGATCGGGCAGGACCCCGCCCTGGTGCGCCCGCCGTACGGCGCGACCGACTCCGAGGTCGTCGAGACCGCGCGCGGGCTCGGCCTGTCGCTGGTCGGCTGGGACGTCGACGCCGGCGACCTGGGCGCCGGGGACGCCGAGGAGGTCGCCCGCCGGGTCGTGTCCCAGGCGCGGCCGGGAGCGATCATCCGCATGCACGACACGAGCCCCGCGGGCGTCGAGGCGACCCCCGCGATCCTGCGCGCCCTGGCGGAGCAGGACTACGTCTTCGTCACGGTGCCCGAGCTGTACGGCCCGGCCGGGACGCGCCCGGGACACGTCTACGCCTCCACCCCCGCCCCCGCCCGGTAGGGAGGCAGTCATAGCCGGTGACTATGACCCCATAGCAATCGGAAATGAGATTCACCGGCTATCGGGACATATAGTTGGGCAACGTGACTCCAACTGTCCTCTTCGGCCGTCTGCACGTGGATCTGTGCCGGCTCGCCGCCGGACTGTGTCGGGCCAACCGTCCGCGATCGTGACCCCCCGTGGACGCCTCCCCGGCGCCACGATCACGACGCCCGCGCCCCACGACCCACCGCTGCGGCCAGTTGAGGATATGCGACTTACGTCACACTCCTCCGCCGAGTGGAACGCGAACACCAACGCGTGACCCCGAGGGATCTAGCATGGAAATGAAGAACGTGCCACCGATAACGGCGCCCTGGCGCGTCGAGGAGGACTGAGCTGTGACCAAGCAGGTTCAGCAACTCGACCGCGTGATCATTCGTTTCGCCGGCGACTCCGGTGACGGCATGCAGCTGACGGGTGATCGCTTCACGGCGGGAACGGCGGAGTTCGGCAACGACCTGTCCACGCTCCCCAACTTCCCGGCCGAGATCCGCGCCCCCGCAGGCACCCTGCCGGGCGTGTCGAGTTTCCAGCTGCACTTCGCCGACCACGACATCCTCACCCCCGGCGACGCCCCCAACGTCCTGGTCGCGATGAACCCCGCCGCGCTGAAGGCCAACCTGGGCGACCTGCCGCGCGGGGCCGACATCATCGCCAACACCGACGAGTTCACCAAGCGCAACCTGCAGAAGGTGGGCTACGAGGCCAACCCGCTGGAGGACGACTCCCTGGCGGAGTGGCGGGTCCACCCGGTGCCGCTGACCTCGCTGACGGTCAAGGCCCTGGAGGGCTTCGACCTGTCCAAGAAGGACGCCGAGCGCTCCAAGAACATGTTCGCCCTCGGGCTGCTGAGCTGGCTCTACCACCGGCCCACCGAGGCGACGATCTCCTTCCTGGAGACCAAGTTCGCCAAGAAGCCCGACATCGCCAAGGCGAACATCGCGGCCTTCACCGCGGGCTGGAACTACGGCGAGACCACCGAGTCCTTCTCGGTCTCCTACGAGATCAAGCCGGCCCCGCTGCCCGCGGGCGTCTACCGCAACATCTCCGGCAACCAGGCCCTCGCCTACGGCCTGATCGCCGCCTCCGTGCAGTCGAAGCTGCCGCTGTTCCTCGGGTCCTACCCGATCACCCCGGCCAGCGACATCCTGCACGAGCTGTCCAAGCACAAGCGCTTCGGCATCCGCACCTTCCAGGCCGAGGACGAGATCGCCGGCGTCGGCGCGGCGCTCGGCGCCTCCTTCGGCGGGGCGCTGGGCGTCACCACGACCTCCGGCCCCGGCGTGGCGCTGAAGGCCGAGACGATCGGCCTGGCCGTCACCACCGAGCTGCCGCTGATCGTGGTGGACGTGCAGCGCGCGGGTCCCTCGACGGGCATGCCGACCAAGACCGAGCAGACCGACCTGCTGATGGCGATGTACGGCCGCAACGGCGAGTCGCCGCTGCCCATCGTCGCCGCGATGTCGCCCAGCGACTGCTTCGACGCGGCCGTCGAGGCCGCCCGCCTGGCGGTGAAGTACCGCACGCCGGTCATGCTCCTGTCGGACGGCTATCTCGCCAACGGCTCCGAGCCGTGGCGGGTGCCCAGCGCCGCCGAGCTGCCGGACATCTCCACCGCGTTCGCCACCGAGCCGAACGACGGCGAGAAGTTCCTGCCGTTCAAGCGCGACCCCGAGACCCTGGCCCGCCCGTGGGCGATCCCGGGCACCGCGGGGCTGGAGCACCGCATCGGCGGCATCGAGAAGGCCGACGGCACCGGCAACATCTCCTACGACCCCGACAACCACGACCGCATGGTCCGGCTCCGCCAGGCCAAGATCGACGGGATCGCCAAGGACATCCCGGCACTGGAGGTCGACGACCCCGACGGCGGCGCCCGGGTGCTCGTGCTGGGCTGGGGTTCGACCTACGGCCCGATCGCGGCGGCCGTACGGCGCATCCGCAAGGCCGGCGGGAAGGTCGCCCAGGCGCACCTGCGGCACCTCAACCCGCTGCCCGCCAACACCGGCGAGGTGCTGAAGTCCTACGACAAGGTGCTGCTCCCGGAGATCAACCTCGGCCAGCTCGCGCTGCTGCTGCGCGCCCGCTTCCTGGTCGACATCATCAGCTACAACCGCGTGCGCGGGCTTCCCTTCAAGGCCGAGGAGCTGGCCGGCGTGATCCAGGACGTGATCGACAGTGAGTGAGCTCTTGAACGGCCGGGGCCTGTCCCTGGTCCCCAAGTCCGACGCCAAGCAGGGCATGAAGGACTACAAGTCCGACCAGGAGGTGCGCTGGTGCCCGGGCTGCGGTGACTACGCGATCCTGGCCGCCGTGCAGTCCTTCGTGCCGGAGCTCGGCCTCAAGCGCGAGAACATGGTGTTCGTCTCGGGCATCGGCTGCTCCTCCCGGTTCCCGTACTACATGAACACCTACGGGTTCCACTCGATCCACGGCCGCGCCCCGGCGATCGCCACCGGCCTGGCCGCCTCGCGCCCCGACCTGAGCGTGTGGGTGATCACCGGTGACGGCGACTCGCTGTCCATCGGCGGCAACCACCTGATCCACGCGCTGCGCCGCAACGTCAACCTGAACATCCTGCTGTTCAACAACAGGATCTACGGTCTGACCAAGGGCCAGTACTCCCCCACCTCCGAGGTCGGCAAGATCACGAAGTCCACCCCGATGGGCTCGCTGGACAAGCCGTTCAACCCGATCTCGCTGGCGATCGGCGCCGAGGCCTCCTTCGTGGCCCGGACCATCGACTCCGACCGCAAGCACCTGCAGTCGGTGCTGCGCGAGGCCGCCGAGCACAACGGCACCTCGTTGGTGGAGATCTACCAGAACTGCAACATCTTCAACGACGGCGCCTTCGACCAGCTCAAGGACCCCGAGCAGCGCGACGACATCACGCTGCGCCTGGAGCACGGCCAGCCGATCGTCTCGGCCTCCAAGGCGGTACGGCGGGCGGCCGACGGCGGCATCGAGGTCGTCGACCGGGCGTCGGTGGCCGAGGAGGAGATCCTCGTCCACGACGCGCACCGCGCCGACCCGTCGCTGGCCTTCGCGCTGTCCCGGCTGGACGAGCCCGCCTTCGAGCACGTCCCGATCGGGATCTTCCGCAGCGTCGACCGCCCGTCCTACGACGAGCAGATGGCGGCGCAGCTGGAGGAGGCCGTCGCCCAGCGCGGTCCCGGTGATCTGGACAATCTGCTCCTCGCCGGAGACACTTGGCGAATCGGCTGAGTCCGGGACTCCGCACTTCGTCTCCGCAGCAGCCGGCAGCAGTCGACCTGATGCGGAGACATCGCCATGTCCCCCCGCGCACTGCTCCACTGCCTCGCCCTGATGACCCTGGCCGTCACGGCGGCCATGGGGCTGCCGTCGGCGCTGCTCCCCCCTCCCGTCCCCGCCGTCTCCGCGGCCGGGTACGCCGGAGGCGAGCAGGCTCCCGCCGAACCGGGTGACACGGCCGTCTGCAACGGCCACCAGCGCCGGAGCGCCAATCTGGCGCGCCGCGCCACGCCCTCCCGGGGCCCGGCGCGGCTCCAGGCGAGACCGTCCCGGACGTTCCGGGGAGTGCGGCCCCGCCGCGACCCCCTCCCGCGGCGGGGCGGCCGCGCCCGCCGGGTGCCGGCAGGGCGGTCTGCGGCGTCCCGCCGCGCCCGCCGACGAAGTCGCTCCGAGGACGACCACCATCTCTTCCGCCCCCTGCGGGGCCCTCCCCCGCGATTTCCTTCTCCGCGCGTCTCCCCGTTACGAGTGGAAGGAAATCCCTATGGTCCCCATGGAAGGCAAGACACCGGACGGCCCGGCCTCCGGTGAACGACCTCCGTCGCGATGGAGGGGAAGCCGGGCCCTGGTGACGGGCGCCACCGGATTCATCGGATCCCACCTGGTCAGACGGCTGGCCGGGATGGGCGCCGAGGTGCACGCGGTCAGCCGTCATCCCAGGGACGCCGAGTACGGCGAGGTCTGGCACACCGCCGACCTGCGCGACCCGCGGACGACCGCCGAGCTCTTCGACTCCGCCCGTCCCGACGTGGTGGTCCACCTGGCCAGCGAGGTGAACGGCGCCCGGAACGTCGAGACCGTCCGGCTCACGATGGAGAACAACCTGGTGAGCACGGTCAACCTGCTGAGCGCCGCCAGCGGGAGGCCGGACGTCAGGATGCTGCTCACCGGATCGTCGGAGGAGCCCCGGCCGGGGAACGACCACACGCCGCCGCCCTCGCCGTACGCCATGGCGAAGTGGGCGGCGAGCGGATACGCCGAACTCTTCCACCGCCTGTGGAACGTGCCATACACCATACTGCGTCCCACGATGGTGTACGGCCCCGACCAGCGAGACACCACCAAGCTGGTGCCGTACGTGACGCTTTCGCTGCTGCGCGGTGAGGAGCCGGCGCTCACCAGCGGCGCCAAGCTCGCCGACTGGGTCTACGTCGAGGACGTGGTCAACGCCTTCGTCGCGGCCTACGAGACCGATCAGGCCGTCGGGCGGTGCTTCGACGTCGGCACCGGCGTCGGCACCTCCGTCAGGAAAACCGTCGAGCTCCTGTTCAGCATCATCGGCGGGCCGGGACGTCCCCGGTTCGGCACCGTCTCCGACCGTCCCATGGACGTCCGGCAGACCGCGGACCTCGGCCCCGCCGCCGAGGTCCTCGGCTGGCGGCCGGAGGTCGGCCTGGAGGAGGGGCTGAAGCGGACCGTCGCCTGGTACGCCGACCGCTGAGGCCGCCGTCCGGCACGCCGGCCGCTGAGGCCGCCGTCCGGCACGCCGGCCGCTGAGGCCGTCGCCCGGTACACCGGCCGCTAACGCTCCTCCGGGACCAGCGACACCTCGGGTCCGGGCGTCCCCGTATCGGGCGCCCGGGCCCCCGCCCCGGCGGGCCGCGTCCTCGCGAGCCGGGACCGCAGAGCCGCCCACCTGGCCGCGAACGCCTCGCGCAGGCTCGCCCAGCTGCGGTGACGCAGGAAGGGCTCCTCGAACAGGCGCGAGAACAGCCAGGATCCGAAGATCACGGCGGGCATGCCCAGGGCGAGCATGACCAGGAAGCGGGGCACCGGCTCCAGCCGCATCGGCACCACCGCGAAGTACCACAGGGTCAGCAGGATCGGCGAGTGCACCAGGTAGATGCTGTAGGAGAAGCGGCCGGTCCAGCGCAGGAACCGGGTCTCGAACAACGACCGCAGGCGGCTGGAGCGGGCGTGCACCAGCCCGGCCAGCAGCAGCGCCGTGCACACCCCGGCCGCCAGGTCCACCCAGAAGAAGTTCGCCACCATGGCCGGGGAGCCGGCGATCCAGGCCCAGGCGACCAGGACCACGGTTCCCGCCGCCGCCCCGGCCAGCGCCCACCGCCGGGGCCGGGGCGGGCCGGACAGCACGTCGGCCGCGACCATGCCGAACACGAACAGCGCCAGGAACTGCGGGGTCAGGCCCTGGATCGGGGACAGCACGTCGAAGGCCAGCGACAGGTACTGGCTGACGATCACGACGGCGAGGACAGAGAAGATCAGCGTCCGCGCCGAGAACCGGCGATGCCACCACAGCAGCAGGGGGAACAGGAAGTAGATCTGCCACTCGATGGCGATCGACCAGAAGGCCCCGTTGGGCGACGGGCTGCCGATGACGTCCTGCAGCAGCAGCCCGTGCACGACGACGGACTTGACGGTGACGGGCTGGTAGCCGACCACCGTCCCGTCCGGGCCCAGCAGCTCGTGCTGCCTGACCGCGATCAGGATGATCGAGACGGCCAGGGCCGCCCAGTAGGCGGGCAGGATGCGCCAGGCCCGGCGCCGGAAGAACCTCCGGTTCCCGCCGCGCAGCCTGCCCTCGTTCCTGACCGGCTCGATCGCCAGGGAGAAGCCCGACAGCACGATGAAGACCGCCACGGCGATGTGGCCGTACAGCAGCCAGCCGGTCCACCACGGGCCGGCGTTGGCCGGGAAGTCGTCCCAGACGCCGAGCCAGATGTGGTGGAGCGCGACGAACATCGCGGCGACCGCCCGGATGCCGTCGAGGTAGGTCAGTCTCAGCCGGGGCTCCCCCACCACCGGCTGCCTAGTCCTTGCGCCGGGAGGCCAGGTCCACCAGGGCGGGCGGCGTCCAGCGCTTGGCGACCTGCCGGAGGTTGCTCTTCCAGGACTCCCCGGGCCGCTGCTTGAAGACGGTGGTGTGGTCGTCGGTGATCTCCTCGGCCGGGCGGCCGTTGGAGTAGTAGTACAGCGCCATGGAACGGCGGGCGCGGTCCTCGGGGCAGGTCAGCGGGTCGGGGTGGCCGTGGTTGGCGTCGTCGGTGGTGGCGAACAGCACGAACCTGTTGAAGACCGGCAGGATGGCGTGCTCGCACTCGCTCATGTCCCTGTTCCACAGCTGCAGGTGGCCGCCGTAGCTCTCCTCCCAGTCCTTGTTGAGGTAGAGCAGCCCGTTGAGGCGGCGGTCGAGGTTGAGCCGGCGGTGCCGGTTGAAGTCCACGTGCACCTTCAGGAAGCCGCCCGGGCGGATCTGGTGCAGCCCGCCGCCCTCGTAGTGCGGGTCGGAGACGAGCTGCTCGATGCCGGTCAAACGTTCCAAGAAGTCGATGAAGACCTGCCCGTTGAACTCGGCCAGCAGGTGCCGGGTGGCCGGGCCCATCCGCTCGGTGTCGGACAGCGCCAGCTTCACCTCCTTGGCGCTGTCGAACTGCTGCCACTCGACGTCCCGGGGCTCGGGGAACTCCGCGAGCACCGGGTCGAGAACGCCCGGGGGCAGGAAGTCGTCGATGACGACGTGCCGGAACGGCGAGGCCTGCTGGAACTGCGGACGCAGACTGTCCGCGAGGGGGAGCAGGTCTTCTCGGCGGAAAGTGAATTCCTTGACGTCCTGCACGGCGATTCTCCATCCGTCCTGTCCGGGTTTCTCCGTTTTCTCATCGTCGTATCGAAACTCTTTCGTTACACCCCTATTCGGGTGAATACTCCGCGTCATGGCGATATCCCAACCCGCACGGATCGCGGTCGTGATCGTGACGTACAACAGCGCCAAAGTGCTCCCCGGTTGCCTGGCCTCTCTCGCCGAAGGAGCGCGCGGAACGCATTTGGCAGAGGTAGTGGTGGCGGACAACGCCTCGCGGGACGACTCGGCCGCCATCGCCGAGCGGGCCGAGCTGCCGATCAGGGTCGTGCGGACCGGCAGGAACGGCGGCTACGCCGCCGCGATCAACGCGGGGACCCGGACGCTGGACCTGGAGGCGCTCGACGCGGTGCTGATCCTCAACCCCGACTGCCGGCTGCGGCCGGGCATGCTCGCCCCGCTCTCCGACGCCCTCAGGGAGCCGGGGCGCGGCATCGCGGCGCCCCGCATCGTCGATCCCGGCGGCCACGTGCACCCGTCCCTGCGCCGGGCGCCGAGCGTGCGCGGGGCGGTCGCCGAGGCGCTGATCGGCGGGCGGCTGGCCGGGCGGATCGGCACGCTGGGAGAGGTGATCACCGATCCGCTGCGGTACGAGCGTCCCGGCCCGGCGGACTGGTCGACCGGCGCGGCCATGCTCGTCTCCGCGGCGGCGCTGCGCGAGGTCGGCCCGTGGGACGAGTCGTTCCTGCTCTACAGCGAGGAGACCGAGTTCGCGCTGCGCGCCGCCGACCGGGGCTGGACGCTGTGGTACGAGCCGGCGGCGGTGGTCGAGCACATCGGCGGGGACGCGAAGGTCAACCCCATGCTCGCCTCGCTGCTCGCGGTGAACAAGGTCCTGCTGTTCCGCCGCCGCCGGGGCCCGGTGGCGGCCTTCGCCTATCACGCCGCGGTGACGCTGGGCGAGACGCTGCGCGCGCTCGCCGGGCGCCGTACGTCGCGGGCCGCGGCGATCGCGCTGATGAGGCCGTCGCGCCGGATGCGGAGCCTGCCGGGCTGACCGTCCCACCGCGTATTGAATCGGTCATCCATCTAGCCGAATCTCACATTCTCGGCGATCCGAATATCGCATTCCCGATGGACGGGATATCACATTCTATTCGAAATAGAAAGGCCGGATTTTGCGGGCGTAACACTCAACTCGGATGTAACACTCAACTGGCACATACCGACATACAAGCGGTGTGAAGCGGGCCACGACATATCGCTCCACGGCTCCGCGCGATCAACGGGTGGGTGACGCGGCGAAGGGCAGTGCACATGAAGATAAGTGTCTTCGGGCTGGGCTATGTCGGATGCGTCTCCGCCGCCTGCCTGGCCGTACGGGGACATGAGGTCGTCGGCGTCGACGTCAACCCGACGAAGGTCGACCTGATCAACTCCGGCCGGGCCCCGGTCGTCGAGGAACGGATCGGCGGGCTCACCGCGGAGGTGGTGCGCTCGGGCGCGTTGCGCGCCACATGCGACGCCGCGGAGGCCGTCGCCGGGACGGACGTCTCACTGGTCTGCGTCGGGACCCCCTCGGCCCCGAACGGCAGCCTGTCCACGGTCTATCTGGAACGGGTCGCCGAGGAGATCGGCAGGGCCGTCGCCGGGCGTCCCGGCCGCCGGCACACGATCGTCTTCCGCAGCACGATGCTGCCGGGAACCTGCGCCGACCTGCTCATCCCGATTTTGGAGCGCTCCTCCGGGCTGACCGCCGGGACCGGCTTCGGCGTGGCCGTCAACCCGGAGTTCCTGCGCGAGGGCACGAGCGTGCGGGACTTCTTCGAACCACCCAAGACGGTCATCGGCGCCTCCGACCCGGCCAGCGAGGACGTGGTGGCCGCGCTCTACGAGGGGCTGCCCGGCGAGGTCTTCCGGGTGCCGATCACGGTGGCCGAGATGACCAAGTACGCCGACAACTCCTTCCACGGGCTGAAGATCGCCTTCGCCAACGAGCTGGGCGCGATCTGCCAGGCCCTCGGGCTCGACTCGCACCGCGTGATGGACGTCTTCCTGGCCGACCGCAAGCTGAACGTCAGCCCGGCCTACCTGCGCCCAGGCTTCGCGTTCGGCGGCTCGTGCCTGCCCAAGGACCTGCGGGGCCTGGTCTACGCGGCCCGGCGCGCCGACGTCTCGGTGCCGCTGCTGGCGCACATCCTGCCCTCCAACGACGACCACCTGCAGCGGGCCTTCGACCTGGTCACCGCCAGCGGGCTGCGCAAGATCGGGCTGTTCGGGCTGTCCTTCAAGCCGGGCACCGACGACCTGCGCGAGAGCCCGCTGGTCGAGCTGGCCGAACGCCTCATCGGCAAGGGCTACAACCTGCGCATCTACGACGCGAACGTCTCGATGTCCCGCCTGATGGGGGCCAACCGGGAGTACATCGCCGACCGGCTGCCCCACCTCGGCGACCTGCTGACCGACTCCGCCGAGGAGGTCCTCGCGCACGCCGAGGTGTGCGTCGTCGGCAGCAGGGAGCCCGCGGTCCAGGCGGCGCTCGCCGCCAGCGGGGACCGCCCCGTCGTCGACCTCGTCCGTCTCCCCGACGCCGAAGAGCGCCGGGCGCACCCCGGGTATGTGGGCCTTGGCTGGTAAAGCGGTCGGTGAAGCAGCTCGCAGAGCACTCATCCTCGTCGAGAACCTCTCGGTCCCCATGGACCGGCGCGTGTGGCAGGAGAGCCTGGCCCTGCGCGAGGCGGGCTGGGAGGTCCACGTCATCTGCCCGCGGGGCGCCACGCAGGACACCGAGCCCGAGGCGGTGATCGACGGCGTCAGGATCCACCGCTACCGGCTGCGCGCGGCCACCGGCGGCCCGCTGGGCTATCTGCGGGAGTACGGCACCGCGCTCTGGCACACCTTCCGCCTGGCCCGCAAGGTGGGCCGGGTCGACGTGGTGCACGCCTGCAACCCGCCGGACCTGTTCTTCCTCGTGGCCCGAGCCCTCAGGCGCCGCGGCGCCAGGTTCGTCTTCGACCAGCACGACCTGGTGCCCGAGCTCTACCTGTCCAGGTTCGGCCGCGGCGAGGACCTCCTCTACCGCGCCGTGTGCTCCCTGGAGCGGCGCACCTACCGGGCCGCCGACGTCGTCATCGCCACCAACGAGAGCTACCGCGAGGTCGCGGTCACCAGGGGCGGCAAGCGCCCGGAGGAGGTGTTCGTGGTGCGCAGCGCGCCCCGGGTCGAACGCTTCCACCAGGTGCCCCCCGACGAGGCGGCCAGGAAGGGCAAGCCCCACCTGCTGTGCTATCTGGGCGTGATGGGGCCGCAGGACGGCGTGGACTACGCGCTGCGGGCCCTGGCCCGGCTCCGCGACGAGCTGGGCCGTACGGACTGGCACGCCGTGTTCGTCGGCGGCGGCGACACCTTCGAGGCCATGGTGGCGCTGTCGCGGGAGCTGGGCCTGGCCGACAGCGTCGAGTTCACCGGCCGGATCCCGGACGCCGACCTGCTGCGCTACCTGTCCACCGCCGACGTCTGCCTGTCCCCGGACCCGCTCAACCCCCTCAACGACGTCTCCACGATGAACAAGGTCATGGAGTACATGGCGATGGCCAGGCCGATCGTCTCCTTCGAGCTGCGCGAGGCCAGGGTCTCGGCCGGGGAGGCCGCCCTGTACGCCCCGGCCGACGACGTCTCGGAGTTCGCCAAGCTGATCGCCCGGCTGCTCGACGACCCCGCCGAACGCCGCAGGATGGGCGAGATCGGCCGCGAGCGGGTCGCCGGCCCGCTGTCGTGGGAGCACTCGAAGAAGGCCCTGCTGGCCGCGTACGAGGCGGCGTACGCCGCCCGGAGCCGCCGATGACGCCACTGGCCTCCGTGGTGATCCCCGCGCACAACGAGGATTCCGCGCTGCCGCGCTGCCTGGACGGGCTGCTGGCCGGGGCGGCCCCGGGCGAGTTCGACGTCGTCGTCGTGGCCAACGCGTGCACCGACCGCACCGCGCAGGTGGCGAGATCGGCCGGGGTGCGGGTGGTCGAGACGCCGCTGCCCGGCAAGGTCAACGCCCTGCGGCTGGGCGACGCGCGGTGCCGCGTCTTCCCCCGGATCTATCTCGACGCGGACGTCGGGCTGTCGGCGGAGTCGGCCCGCGCGCTGGTCGCGGCGCTCGACCGGCCCGGCGTGCTGGCCTGCGCCCCCGTCCCGGAGTGGGACCTGCGCGGCGCCGGCCGTACCGCCCGGCGGGTCCACCGGGTGCACGACCGCATGATGGGCCCGCACCGGGTGCTCGCCGGCGTGGGCGTCTACGCGCTCACCGAGGCCGGGCACGCCAGGGTCTTCCCTCTGCCCGACGTGGTGTGCGATGACGAATGGGTGCACAGGAGTTTCGCGCCCGGCGAGCGGCGGGCGGTCCCCGAGGCCCGCTCGGTGGTCCGGCCGGCGCGGACCGTCCGCGCGCACCTGCGCCGCCGGGTCCGGGTACGGCTCGGCAACCGGCAGCTGGACGCGCTCGGCCGGCCCGCGCAGAGCAGGCTGGGGCTGCGGCCGCTGGTCGCGCTGCTGGCCGGGCGGTCGGTGAGCCCCCTGGACGCGGCCTGCTACCTGGCCGTCCAGGTCGCCGACCGGGCGCTGGCGCGCGGCTCCCGCGGGGCGCCCGTGGCGTGGTCGACGGATTCGAGCAGCAGAACGGACGGGATCGCGAGATGAGAGTTGAACGGGCCGCGCTCGACGGGGTGCTGCTGTTCGTGCCGACCCCCCACCGGGATGACCGCGGCCTGTTCACCCGGACCTTCGACGCGGCGGTCGCGGCGGAGCACGGTCTGGACGCCTCCCTGTTCATCCAGGACAGCCAGTCGCGCTCCCGGCAGGGCACCGTCCGCGGCATGCACGGCCGGTCGGGACGGGGGGAGGCCAAGCTGGTCAGGTGCGCGCGGGGGGCGGTGCACGACGTGCTCGTCGACGCGCGGCCGCACTCGCCCACCTTCGGGCGGCAGATGTCCGTGGTGCTCGACGACACCGACTTCCTGACCCTCTACGTCCCGCCGGGGCTGCTGCACGGGTTCCAGGCCCTGACCGGGCAGACCGACGTCTGCTACCGCATCGACCGGGAGCACGACCCCGCCGAGGACCTGTCCGTCCGTTACGACGATCCCGAACTAAAGATCGACTGGCCGCTGCCGGTGTCCGCGATCAGCGAGCGCGACCTGGCCGCCGGATCGTGGTCGCGACTCCGCGAGCGGCTCCGGACGACGGGGTAACCGGCGATGCGACACCTGCCGCGCCTCGTGGCCGCCCTCCTGCTGTGCCTGGTCCTGCCGCTGGCGGCCTGCACCCCGCCCGCCTCCGAGCAGGCCGGCCCGCCGTCCCCCACCGGGGCTCCGGGAAAGGGGACGCGGGGAACGGGACCGCGGGGCACGCCGTCCGCGCCCGCCTCGCCCACGGGCCCGCCGGCGCAGACCACCGGCCCCGAGGGCTGCCCCGACCATCCGACCCCGGCGTGCACGGGGGTGCCGCCCGGCACGGAGCTGCGCAGGCTGAAGCTGAACTTCCACGGCGAGGCCTACCGCGTGACCAAGGACGGAAGAGTCCTGGACGGCGTGCACATCCCCGGCGACCTGCTGATCACCGCCGACGACGTCGTCATCAGGAACAGCCGGATCGACGGCGGCGTGCAGGACTGGTACGACGGCGAGGGCTACTCCTTCACCATCACCGACTCCACCGTCGGCCCGGAGAAGGGCTGCCTGACCGCGCCCGGCATCCAGACGACGGATTTCACCGCCAGGCGCGTGCACGTCCGCGGCCACGGCGACGGCTTCAGCGTCTCCGGCGACAACGTGCGCATCGAGGACTCGTACGTGCTGCTGTGCTCCAACCCCGGCGACCACGGCGACGGCATCCAGACCATCGGCGCGGGCAGGGGGCTGGTGGTCCACCACAACACCTTCGACCAGCGGCAGGCCGAGGACGTCACCTCGCCGATCTTCCTGGTCGACACCGGCACGGTGGATGTGGAGGTGACCGAGAACCTGGTGATGGGCGGCACCTACAGCATGCGCCTGCTGCACGCCCGCGGGAGGAAGGTCATGCGGGACAACAGCGTGGTGGACAAGTCCTGGGAGTACGGCCCGCTGGTGGTCGACTGCGCCGGCGTCGACTTCTCCGGCAACAAGCTGGTCACCATCGACGAGGACTACCGCATCACCTCGACGGTGGCACCCCTGCCCTGCGGCTGAGCGGGCGGGGGGAGGGACTCGTCCCGGGTCGCCCGCAGCAGGGCGCCCACCGCGCCGACGAGCAGGAACATCAGGGCGGTGACCCCCGGATAGGACAGCAGGTCGAACGTGGCCGCGCAGACCAGGGGGACCAGCAGGCAGCCGGTCAGCGTCAGGGCGAGGTTGCGGTCGCGGGCGTCCGTGCTGCGGGCGCGGATCATGAGCGCCACGGTCATGCCGCACAGCGCGATGCCGACGAACAGCGCCAGGCCGAGGGCTCCCGCCTCCACCAGCGTCAGGAGGTACTGGTTGTCGAAGACCTGGTGCTTGGGCGCGTACCAGGTGCCGACCCCGCGGCCCAGCAGCGGGCGCCTGCCGATCTCGGCCAGGGCCCAGGAGTAGTCGTGGGTGCGGAAGCGGACGCTGTCGTCGGAGCCGATGGTGGCGAACAGGTTGAACAGCGTGCCGAGCAGGCCGGGGACCAGGACCTTGATCCCGACGAGGAAGACCACGGTGGCCGCCATCGCCTGCAGGCGCCGCCGGTGCGGCCAGCCGAGGAACAGCACCAGCGCCACGCTCGCCACGCCCAGCACCGCCGAGCGCGACACCGAGAACATCAGGCCGCCGGCGATCAGCCCGGTGCACAGCCACCAGCGTCCCGCGGGCTGCCCGCGGTCGCGGGCGTGGAAGCCGTAGTGCGCGGCGATGGGCAGGAGCATCGAGCACACCACGCCGAACTCGATGGGATGGCCCATCGTCGAGGCCACCCGGTTGAAGTCGGATCTGCCGAGCACGGCCTCGACGCCCTCGACGCCGGTGGGACGCAGGCCGGGCAGGACCATGTACCTCGTCAGGTCCAGGCCGAAGACGAACTGCAGGCCCCCGATCACGGAGATGACCGCCCCGGAGACCACCACGGTCTTGAGCACCAGGTCCAGGCGCCCGCGCCCGCGGACCCCGTCGCAGACCGCCAGCGCCACCCCCAGGTTGGCGGCGATCAGCACCGCGGAGTGGTCGGCCAGGTTGAGCTCGTCCTTGGGCAGGTAGGACAGCGTGGTGTAGCCGTAGATGATCAGATGCCCGACGCCGTAGACGAACAGCGCGGTCCTGATCGGCAGCCGTCCCTTCGCGGCGCCGAGGGTGGTGGTGAAGTGCGCGCACAGCCAGCACAGCAGCAGGAACAGGCCCAGCAGGTCGGCCGGTGTCAGGGAGATCGGCAGGCCGCGCAGGACCAGCCGGGCCGGGATCACCAGCTGCGCGACGACGAACAGCGCGACCAGCGTGGCGGCGTCGGCGCGCTGCCGCAGGCGCGGCTCGGCCAGCGGGTCGACACGCGGCCGGAAGGACGGCTCCCGCCGCCCCAGCGCCATCAGACGGCCCCGCCACCCCGCGCCCTCGCGCGGAGCCTCCACGGCCGCCCTCCACGCCTCCGGGCCCTTCCTGACACCCGGCCCGGGCCCGGTCGCCTCCTCCGTGCCCCGGGCCGATCCGGATACGGCCGCCTCCTTCGCGCCTGGGGCCGATCCGGGCACGGCGGGTTCCGGGCCGCGCGTCGTCCCCCGTCCGGTCGCCATCGTCGTCAGCGCCGCCCGGCCGGTTCACGTCCGGCGGGCTCGGAGGGGGACCCGTGCGGCACGGCGCCGTCCTCGCCGTCCTCGCCGTCCTCGCGGCGGCGGGCCCGCTCCGCGCGGGCGGTCGCGAAGCTCTCGGCGGCGAACGCGGCGCACAGGCTGAGGACCGTGGCGACGCCCAGCGCGGCCCCGGCGGCCCGCAGCTTGCTGCCCCGCTTGGCCTCCGGCGGCGTCGGCTTCACCACGTCGGTCATGGTCAGGTAGGTGCTCCGCGGCGCTCCCACGACGTCCTGCCGCTCGACCAGCTCGACCCTCGCCCGCTCCATCACCTTCCTGATGACGTCCTGCGCGGCCTGCGGCGAGGTGCTCTCCCCCTCGATGAACACGAAGGGGCCGCTGATCAGCAGCTCGGGGTTGCTGGCGCCGTTGCTCACCTTGTACCCCGTCGGGCCCGAGGGGTCCAGGCCGAGCTCGGCCGCCACCCCCGGGGCGCTCAGCGCCTGGATCAGCAGGCCGGCGGTCATGCTGAGCCCGTGGTCGAAGTTCGCCAGCGGGTTGGTGTACAGCAGCGGCTGCTCCGGGTCGCCGGAGACGCCGTTACCCGTGGTCGGGATGGTCACGACCACGACCGCGTAGGAGGTGTAGGTGGTCGGCACCGTCAGGTAGGCGCCGTAGGCGGCGGCCAGGCCCAGCAGGAACGCGGGGAAGGTGACGTACCACCTCCGGAAGACGACCACCGCCGTCCGCCAGAAATCCATGAGCGCCCCTCCCCGAGCCTCCCCTTGGCAATCGCTCGGACTCCGTGGTTGTGTTACGCCGGAGCTCGATTTCCCCTGAACCGACCCCTGACCCGACCCCTGACCCGACCGCGTCGGAGACCGGCCCCCGCCGTCACCGGACGCCGCAGGAGTGGAGACGCTGGGCATGACCGAACTGGCTGTGATCACACCCAGCTGGAGGCCGGACGCGGAGCTCTTCGCACAGCTGCACCGCTCGGTTCTGGAGCACACCTCCGACGACACCGTGCACCATGTGATCGTCCCGGCGGCGCACAGGTCCACCTTCGCCCGGTACGCCGGCCGGCGCTGCCGCATCTGGACGCACCCCGAGCTGATCCCGCGCCGTTACTGGCGCATGCCCGGCGGAGTGTGGGTCAACGCCGCGCGTCCCTGGCCGCCGGTCCGCGGCTGGGTCATGCAGCAGGCCGCCAAGATCGCCGCGGCCGGGACGATCGACGCCGACGTCATGCTGCTGGCCGACTCCGACGCGGTGCTGGTGCGGCCGGTCGACACCGAGCGGTTCAAGGTGGACGGCAGGCTCTCGCTGATGCGCGAGGACGAGGCGGTGACCGCCGAGATGGAGCGGCACGTCCTGTGGCACCAGGTCGCTAGGGACCTGCTGGGCCTGCCCGCCGCCCCGCCGCCCCCGCTGCCCGACTACGTGGGCCCGCTGGTGTTCTGGGACCCGGCGGTCGTGCGGGCGATGCAGGCCCGGATCAGCGAGACGACCGGCCGCAGCTGGCTGGACGCCTTCACCTCCCAGCTGCACATCTCGGAGTTCATCGTCTACGGGGTCTTCGCGGACGAGGCCCTGCAGACCCCGCCCGCCCCCAGCCCGCCGGCCTGCCACAACTGGTACGAGCGGACGCCGCTCGACCACGAGTCGGCCGCCGCCTTCGCCGACCGGCTCGGCCCCGACCCGATCGGCGTGATGATCTCTTCCCACTCCGACACCCCTCCCGACGTACGGCGGGCCGCGATCGAGCGCTGCCTGCGGGTCGCCGGGGGCTGATCAGCCCCCCCTGCCCCGTCCCCCGTCGGTGCCGTCCCCGTTGCCCGCCCGGCCCCGCGGGTAGCCGTAGGTCTTCACCACCATGAACACCTGCGTGTCGTCGTTCTCGGTCAGCATCCGGGGGACGGGGACCTCCCGGCGCCGCTCCTGCGTGGTCTCCTCATCCGGCCGGTCCTCCCCGGGATCCCGCTCCGGGACCTCCTCCGGAGGTCCTTTCTCCGGTGGCCCCGTCTCCGACGGCTCCCGCGCGGGTGACGCGGATGACTCGGCCTCCCCGGAGTCCTCGGCCGGGGCCCCTTCCGCCGCGGCCTCCCGCGGCGTCTCAGCCCCCTCCGGCGCCGTCCGCGGGCCCCTGAGCGCGCGCCGGCGGATCAGGAAGTAGGCGGTGGACATCGAGCCCGCCAGCGTCAGGACGAACCCGAGGCCGGCGAACTGCACCTTGTCGCCGGTGTCCTCCTCGGGCGTGGTCGGCGGGACGACGTCGGCGACCGTGATGTAGGTGATGGGCGGCGCCCTGAGCTCCTTCTGCCTGCGCGTCAGCTCGTCGACGACCCGCTTCTGCACCTTGGCCACCAGCCCCCGGACCTCGGCCGCGGAACCGCCCTGGGCCTTCACGTAGACGTACGGCCCGCTGATGTCGAGGATGTCGGGGTTGGTCCTGCCGTCGTCGATCGTGACCTCGATCGACCCGTCCTCCGGCACCCCGAGCTGCGCGAGCACGTCCGGGGCGCCGACGGCCTGGATGAGGATCGCGGAGGTGGTCTTGAGTCCGTCGTTGAACTCCAGCAGGGGGTTGCTCAGCCCGTTCGGCTTGGCCGGGTCCTGGGAGAGTGTCGAGCCCTGCGCCGACATGGTCAGCACCATGAAAGCGCTGGAACTGTAGGTCGGCGGCACCAGGAGGAAGGCGAGCGCGCCCACGAGCACCGACAGGAGCACCAGCGGTGGTCCCACCGTTCTTCGTAGGAAAAGGCCGATTACGATCTTCCAGAAATCCATTCGATCTGTCGTCCCTTTTCCTCCGCGTCAGGGCGTCGGCGAACCGCAGCCCCTCTCATGCTGGCCATCGGAATCCGGGGGGGTGTCCGTTACATCCGGTTCAGCGGCGGCCGGTGGCCAGCCGCAGGGCCTTGCGCCCCCGACGTGCGACGACACCCCGCTGGCGGCGCACGTACATGCTCAGGACGACGGCACGGGCCCGCCGCAGGTCCCGCGGGCCCAGGCCGGCCTCGGGCAGCCACTGCAGGACCTCGCGGTACTGGAGCGTGGTGGCGAAACGCGCCGTCCAGCGGGGCACCTCCAGGTGCGGGACCAGCGCGGACAGCCGCCGGTGGTGGACGTTGCGGTGCGAGAGGATCTCCGGCACGTGGCTCCACGGCCCGGCCAGCGCGAGCTTGATCGCGAGGACCTCGTCCTCGCGGAGCATGTTGCGGCGCGGGATGCGGGTCAGCAGCGCACGCCTGATCACGCCGTACAGCGGGTCGAGCAGGAGGTAGGTCTGGGTGTGCAGCCGCATCATCTCCGCCATGCGCGTGACCGGGTCGTCGGATCCCAGCCCGGTGCCGGTGTAGGGCATCGTCCGGGTGACGCCCCCGGCGTCGGTGTAGGCCGTCTGGGAGGTGACCAGGATGAGCCGCTCGTCCTCGGCGAACGGGCGCAGCGACCGCGAGATGCACGAGGGCTCCAGCCGGTCGTCGTCGCCCGCCCAGCGCAGGTAGGCGCCCCTGGCCACGTCGCCCACGTAGATGAAGTTGTTCGTCGCGCCGATGTTCTCGCGCTGGCGGTGGTAGACGACCCGGCTGTCCCGCCTGGCCAGCTCGCGGCAGAGCTCCTCGGTGTGGTCGGTGGAGGCGTTGTCGGAGATCACCAGTTCCAGGTTCTCGTGGTCCTGCTCCAGGACCGACCGGACCACGCCCTCCATCCGGTCCGCGCCGTTGTACACCGGCAGTCCGATGGACACCAGCGTGTCGGTACTACTCATCTGACTTCCTCGTCTTCAGACGCGCGCCGAACCGCCGGAGTTGCTCCCCGGGCACGACGATCAGGACATAGGCGATGAGCCCGGCGCCTCCCGCCAGGCCGAGCTCCAGCAGGGGACGGTCCCCGATCACGGTGGCCAGCCCCCAGGTGAGCGCTCCGGCCGCCAGGCCGCCGAGCAGCGGCCGTACCAGCGCCGGGGCGATCGGCCCCAGGCGCACGCCCACCCTGCTCAGCGCCAGGACCGCCAGCGGCAGGGCCACCGCCACCGCGGAGAGGGCGTGCCCGGCCGCCGCGCCGCGGATGCCGTCGAGGTGGGCCCCGGCGAACGTCGCGGGCACCAGGGCCGCGCCCCAGCCCAGGTTCAGCCACACGGTGCTCCTGGTCGCCCCCAGCGAGGTCAGGATGTCGAAGGCGAGCGAGGTCAGCAGCCGCACGACCATCAGGACGGCCAGGAAGCGCAGGACGCCGGCGGAGCGGTCCCACTCGGCCCCGTACAGCAGGCCGATGAGCTGGTGGGCCAGCACCCACAGCAGCACGGCGATCGGCATGACGAAGGAGAACAGCAGCGGGACCGCCCGCCGTACCCCCTCCTGCAGCGCCGTCGGGTCGTGCTCGGCCAGCCGGGAGAAGCTCGGCAGCGACACGTACCGCACCGCGCTGGTGATCAGCAGGGGCACCCAGCTCGACACGTTGAACGCCAGCAGGAAGAGGCCGAGCTCCTCCTCGCCGAGAACGTTGCCGACGATGACGTAGCCCACGTTCATCAGCACCGCCTCCAGGCCGAGGCCGGCGGCGGAGGGCAGGCCGAAGCGCCACAGCCGGCGGGCCACCCGCCGGTCGAAGCCGAGCCGGTACGGCAGCCGCGCGAAGGCCATCACCAGCACCCCGGTGACCACCGCGGAGCAGACCTGGCCCCAGGCGAAGCTGTAGGGGCCCGCGCCGCCGGCGGCCAGCGTGATCGACACCGCCGCCTGGACCACGAACCCCGCCATGATGGCCACGGAGAGCCGGTCCTGCCGGAACCGGCGCACCAGCGTGGCGCTGCGCACCGCGGTGACGGCCTCGACGAGGATGACCGCGGTGAGCAGGCGGACCACCCCCGCCGCCTCCTCGGTCCCCGCCGCCCGCGCGAAGGCGGGCGCGCCGACCCAGATCACCCCGTACAGCGCGACCGCCGAGACCAGGCTCAGCGTCGTCGCCGTGGGCGTCATCTCCTCGAACCTGCCCCGCCACTGCACCACCGCGGCCTGCACGCCCAGGTCCTTGACGACCATGACGAACTGGGTGGCGGCCAGCGCGACGGCGAAGACGCCGAAGTCGGACGGGGCCAGCAGCCAGGCCATCACCAGGCTCAGCACGAAGGAGCCGGCCTTCATCACCAGGTTCCCGGCCAGGCTCCAGCGCAGGCCCCGGCCCGCCTTGTCGCCGATCTCCCGCAGCTCGGCACCGGCCTCCGCGGGCTCGCGGAGGTCGGCGCCGGTCTCCGGGGGCTCCCGGGACACTGGAGGATCCCGGGAGACCGGAGGCTCCGGCGAGAGCGGGGAGGGTGGCACCGCGGCGGATCCGGTCATCGGGGCTCCTCCACGCGCTCCAGCCAGATC
The DNA here is from genome assembly GCF_016863175.1 of Paraplanobispora siamensis. GTDB lineage: Bacteria > Actinomycetota > Actinomycetes > Streptosporangiales > Streptosporangiaceae > Planobispora > Planobispora siamensis. The sequence goes on along the minus strand of NZ_BOOJ01000014.1, from coordinate 176,936 downwards.
TCCCGCCAGAACGGGACGAACTCCCGGGGGCAGTTCTGCTTGTGGGCGCCGTCGCAGAAGATGCCCTCCAGCGTGATGCAGGGGCTCTTCATCTTCAGCAGCCTGCCGGTCTTCTCATCCAGCGCCCGCTCGACCCGGGCCTGGACCCGGGCGACCTTGCCGCAGTGGCGCGCCATCTCCTCCTCGAAGCCCATGCCCCGGTTGAGCCGGTCGGCGTTGAGGGTCGCGACGATCTCCTCCTTGGACTTGATCCTGACCAGCTCGCCCGGCTGCAGGCCGATGGCCCCGGTCGGGGTCCTGGTGTGCGGGCCGCCGGGGACGAAGCCCCACTCCATGCCGTTCTTGATCCACAGCCGTCCGGGCAGGATCCGCCTGCTCAGCTTCTGGTAGCGGTTGAACAGCCCGACGAAGATCGTGTACAGCGTCGCGAGCACGCCCGCGTTGCCGGTCCTGACGTCCGTGGCGTACTGCCCGAGGCTGCGGAACGGCAGGCAGGCGGGCGCGGCCCGCAGCAGCTCGGTGGCCTGGCAGGAGAAGAGCTCCTCGCCGTCCGGTGCCGGCTCCCTGCGGGCGTTGACCTCCACCAGCTTCAGCAGCCGGTCGTCCGAGGCCGGTCCGGGGACCGGGCGGAGTCCGGGTCCCGGCTCCACCCGCTTGAGCCAGGACTCCTTCCAGTACATCGAGCAGGCCGTCTGGCAGCCGCCGTGCGCCGACCCGTCGCAGCGCGCCCCGGTCAGGTGCACCGCCCGCTCCATGCGGCGCATGCCGGTGCCGCTGATCGTGTCGCACAGCTTGTACGCCACCTTGTGCACGGTGAGCCGCTGTCCGCAGAACCTCACCATCTCCGGCATGAAGGGCAGGTTGTCCAGCTCGCCCCTCTCGTCGAGAGTGGCCAGGATCTCCGCCTCACTGCGGACCTCGACCAGCTCGCCGACCCGAAGACCCAGCTGGCTCATGTCACCTTCTCCTTCAGAAGCCCGGCGCCCACGAGCGCGCGTGCCGCGTCCGCCACCGTGGCGAACGGGAGTTCCGATCGTTGTGCGATGTCGAGCAGGCCGTGCTCTCCGTCGGAGAGGTTCAGCACCCACAACATGGCCATCTGGGCCTGCCTGGTGTCGCTGCGCCCGCCCAGCGAGCCGTACAGTCCCCGCCGGCCGAGCTGCGGCTCGCCATACGGGCTGAGGTTGAGGTAGCGGCGGTCGCCGTCGAGGATCTCGACGATCTCCTCCAGGACCCCGAGGGTGTCGGCCATCGCCTCGGGCAGCACGAAGTCCGGGTCGTCGCCCGAGGTGTGGTACTCCGGATATCCGGCGTAGGTGGTGCGGGTCAGGCCGCCGACGGGCAGGTTGAAGCCGGGCGAGCCGAACTGCCGCTCGTCGTAGCCGTACGGCGAGAAGTCCAGGATCGTGTGCGGCCGGTTCCTGAGCACGTGGGCCGCGGCCCGGTCGACCACCGCGTCGCCGCGCCTGCTGCGCTTGTAGGTCAGGGCGCCGCCGTCCCCGGCGCACGCCAGCACGATCCCGTGCCTGATCCGGCCGACCCGTTCCCGGTTGCGCGCCAGCCAGGTGATCGCGCCGATGGTCCCCGGCATGAACAGGAACCGGTAGGTGTGGCGCGGCGTGCTCCCGGCGGCCAGCCGCCGGGCCAGCTCCACCGCCACCGCGATGCCCGCCAGGTTGTCGTTGGCCAGCGAGGGATGGCAGGTGTGGCAGGAGACGATCACCTCGTCGGCCGTCTCGCCGGGCACCACGCACTCGCCGTAGGTCAGGTGCCCGTCCGCCAGGGTCGAGTCGATCACGACCTCGTACGGCCCCGGCCCCATGCCGTCCAGCGTCTCCTGGCGCAGGCAGAAGCCCCAGGTCTCGGCGTAGTAGCTGGTCCGGTAGGGGACCAGGCCGGGCTGGCCGGGCAGCGTGTGCAGGTGCCCGCGCAGCTCGTCGAGGGTCATCGTGGCCGAGACCGGCACGCTGTAGCCGACGACGTGCAGGTTGGAGGCGTTGAAGTCGACGACCCGGCGGCCGGAGGGGTCCTTGACGTAGGCGTCGCGGATGTTCCACTCCCGCGGCACCGTCCAGTCGAGGACCTCGGTGCCGGTGGGCACCTCGCTGACCCGCAGCGGGATCGACTCCCCGACGATCTCCAGCGTGCGGCGCACGCCGTCGCCGGTGATGCTGCGGCAGATCGGATAGAGCCGGCGCACCAGCGCGTGCATCCGCTCCCCGACCGCCGTGTCCTCGGCGGCGGTCACGGCCGCAGCTCCGGGGAGATGCTCCCGGCCCCGCGCCGCTCCGACAGCCACGCCAACCGGGTGAAGCGGTGCTCGAAGCCCTCCCGGGTCAGCCCGTGCCGCTCGTAGGCCTCGGCCAGCTCGACCGCCCCGGCCTTGACCGTCCAGCGGGGCTGGTGCTCCGGGAGCGCGGCGCGGATCCGGGAGAAGTCCACCCGGTAGGAGCGCGGGTCGGCCCCGGCCTCCCCGGTGATCAGCAGCTCGGAGCCGGGCACGGTCTCGGCGACCGCGGCGGCGATCTCCGCGACGGTCACGTTGTTCTGCTCCGATCCCACGTTGAACGCCCTGGCGTGCACGGCCTCGCGCGGGGCGGTGAGCGCCGCGGCGAAGGCGTCCGCGATGTCCAGGGCGTGCACCAGCGGCCGCCACGGCGTGCCGTCGGACAGCACCTTCACCTGGCCGGAGAGCACGGCGTGGCCCACCAGGTTGTTCAGCACGATGTCGGCGCGCAGACGCGGCGAGAACCCGAAGGCGGTGGCGTTGCGCATGAACACCGGGGAGAAGTCGTCGTCGGCCAGCGCGGCCAGGTCGTCCTCCACCCTGACCTTGGACTCGGCGTAGGGCGTCACCGGGCGGAGCGGGGCGTCCTCCCCCACCAGGTCGTCGCCGCCGGAGGCGCCGTAGACCGAGCAGGTGGAGGCGTACAGGAAGCGGCGCACCCCGGCGTCGCGGGCCAGGCGCGCCAGCCGTACCGAGGCGTGGTGGTTGATGTCGTAGGTCAGCTCGGGGGCCAGCGTGCCCAGCGGATCGTTGGACAGGGCGGCCAGGTGGACCACCGCGTCGAACCCGGTGACGTGCTCGGGACCGGCGTCGCGCAGGTCCACGGCGAACCCCCGGGGATCGTCCGGCTCAGGTCCCAGCACGCACGCGGCGAACAGGCCGGAGTCGAGGCCGGTCACCTCGTGGCCGGCCCGGGCGAGGACCGGGGCCATCACCGTGCCGAGATATCCCTGATGGCCGGTCAGTAGAACGCGCACGCCTGTCTCCCGATTACCTCATGTGACCGATGGTCAGCTTCGCCGCGTGGAACGCCTCGGCGTAGCGGCTCTGGCACTGCACCCCGCGCACCCTGGCCAGGCCGCGGAAGGTCTCCTCGTCGAACCACGTACGGCCGTGCTGTGAGGGGTAGTGCTCGTGCAGCAGGGCCGTCTTCTCGGCCAGGACGTCCTGCGGCAGCGGCACGAACACGTTCGGCTGGGCCAGGTCGGACTCCCACTTGAGGATCTCGTAGCCGAGCACCAGGTGATCGCGGAAGGCCGTGGGCACCAGCCGGGCCAGTCCCCGGTGGTCCTGGTGCGCGTCGTGCGGCGACGGCGCGAAGACCACGTCCGGGTCGCACCGGCGCCGCACCCGCTCCAGCGCCTCCTTGGCCCGCTCCCAGTTGGCGGGCAGCCGCCCGTCCGGGAGGTCGAGGACGGTCACCTCGAGCTCGGCCTTGGGGCAGAAGGCGGCCAGCGCGGCCCGTTCCTCGTCCTCGCGGGCGGTGCCCCCGCCGGACAGCACGAGCGCCGTGACCCGCGCCTCCGGACTGGCCCGGCACAGCTCCAGCAGGGTCCCGCCCGCCCCGATCACGATGTCGTCGCAGTGCGCGCCGAGCAGCAGGATCTCGGCGCAGCGTTCGGGGAGCAGCCGGATCATCGGGCCACCCGCCTCTCGCCGCTCGTCCGGGGCATCACGACACCTGCCTGACCAGGCGGCGGGGGTTGCGCGGCGCCTGGCCGTCCTCCCACACCATCCAGGGGCGTTCGCCGCGCGCGTAGGCCTCGTTCAGCGCGACGCGCTCCCTGATGGTGTCGGTGGGCTTCCAGAACCCGCGGTGGGGGTAGGCCAGCAGCCGGCCCGCCTTGGCCAGCTCCATGCAGCCGTCGGCGACCAGGTCGCCGCCGGGCGGGATGTGCTCGAAGATCTCCTGGCGGAGCACGAAGTACCCGCCGTTGATCCACAACGGCATCTGGCTGACCGGCGTGATCCCGCCCACCGACCCGTCCTCGTCCACCTCGATGCAGTGGAAGGTGTCGGTCGGCGGCACGACCACCATCGACGCGCCCGCGTCGGAGGCGGCGAAACGGTCGACGATCTCGGGCAGCGGCGCGTCGGTGAGCACGTCGGCGTAGTTGGCCAGGAACAGCTCGTCGCCGTCGATGTGCTCGCGGACCCGGCGCAGCCGTTCCCCGATGGGCGAGTCGATGCCGGTCTGCACGAACGAGATCGACCATTCGGCGATGTCGGTGGACAGCAGCTCGACGGTGCCGCCGCGCAGGACGAAGTCGTTGGACGTGGTCTCCCGGTAGTTCAGGAAGAAGTCCTTGATGTGCTCGGCGCCGTAGCCCAGGCACAGGATGAACTCGGTGTGCCCGTAGTGCGCGTAGTAGCGCATCACGTGCCAGATCAGCGGGCGGGGTCCGACGAGCTGCATGGGCTTGGGAGGGTCCCCCGGGGCGCCGCTGCGCATGCGTGTGCCGTAACCGCCGCAGAAGAGGACCACCTTCACGGGACGACCTCCAGGCTCGGGATGGGGAAGACCAGCCGGCCTCCCCACTCGCGGACGTACGACAGCTGCTCGACGAGTTCGTCGCGCAGGTTCCACGGCAGGACCAGCACGTAGTCGGGCCGGTCCTCGGCGATCCGCTCGGGCGCCAGGATCGGGATGCGCGCGCCGGGAGTGAACCTGCCGTGTTTGTAGGGGTTGCGGTCCACCGTGTAGGCCAGCAGGTCGGGGCGGACGCCGCAGTGGTTGAGCAGGGTGTTGCCCTTGCCGGGCGCGCCGTAGCCGACCACGGTCCTGCCCGCGTCGGCGGCCTCGACGAGGAAGCGCAGCAGGTCCCGCCGGACCTTGGCCACCCGGGCGGCGAAGTCGGCGTAGCCCGACAGCTCGTGCAGCCCGGCGGCCTTCTCCCGGGCCAGCACGTCGTCCACCCTCGGACCGGGCTCGCCGTACGGCCGCGCCCACAGCCGGATCGAGCCGCCGTGCGTGGGCAGCAGCTCCACGTCCACCAGCGTCAGCCCGCCGCCGGCCAGGGCCCGCTGCGCGGAGGCGACGGTGTAGTACTGGAAGTGCTCGTGGTAGATCGTGTCGTACTGGTTGAGCTCCATCAGCGTCAGCAGGTGCTGGACCTCGATGGAGACCAGGCCGTCGTCGGCCACCAGGGCTCGCAGCCCCTCGGTGAACCCCACGACGTCCGGGATGTGCGCGTAGACGTTGTTGGCCACGACGAGGTCGGCCGGGCCGTGCTCGGCGCGCACCGCGGCGCCGGTCCCGGGGGTGAGGAACGCGGTGAGGGTCGGCACCCCCTTCTCCCGGGCGGCCCGGCCGACGTTGGCCGACGGCTCGATGCCCAGGCACCGGATCCCCCGCCCGACGACGTGCTGCAGCAGGTAGCCGTCGTTGCTGGCCACCTCCACCACGAAGGCGTCCGGCGCCAGGTCGCGCTCCGCGACGAACCGGCGGGCGTGCTCAACCCAGGAGGTGGAGTAGGAGGAGAAGTAGGCGTACTCGGTGAAGGTGTCCTCCGGAGTGATCAGCGGCGGTATCTGCGCCAGCAGGCACTCGGTGCACACCCTCAGGTGCAGCGGATAGGTGGTCTCCGGGAGGTCGAGCTGCTCGGCGGTCAGGAACAGCTCACACGGCGGGGTCGCACCGAGGTCGACGACGCTCGCGAGGCTCTCCGAACCGCACAGCCGGCAGATCGTCATCGGCGCACTCCCCTTTCGACTCGATCACCGTGGGTGTCACGGGTTCCGCCGGCCACTCAGCTCGCCCCCGAAAGCGCTCTGGACTCGTACTCCAGCGCCGGCTCCTCGGGCACGCAGCCGGGCTCCTCCACCGCCATGCCGTGCTGGGCGGTCTCCGGATCACGGCCGCCGAACGCGTCGGCGATCAGCTCCCTCGTGGAAGCCACCAGTTCGCGCGAGGCCGGGGTGGCCGGATGGACGAACGCCTCCCCGCCGCAGAGCAACTCTCGCCGCTGGGCCTCGCCCATGGTGCTGTCGGAGAAGACGGCGGTCATCATGAGGATCTGGTCTCCTTCAGGCAATTCCCGATCTTCAGGGCTGGAGCGCCCGGCGGCGTGACATGCTTCGGCGCATGGAGCCCCTCAGCATCGACGGAGCCTGGCTGTACACCCCCCGCGTCCACGCCGACTCCCGCGGCGCCTTCCTGGAGGCGTTCCGCGCCGCCGACCTGCGGGAGGCCGCCAGCCTGCGGCTGGACCTCGCCCAGCTGAACTGCTCGGTGTCCCGGCGGGGCGTGCTGCGGGGCGTGCACTTCGCCGACGTCCCGCCCGGTCAGGCCAAGTACGTCATGTGCGTCTCCGGCGCCGTCCTGGACGTGGTCGTCGACGTCCGGGCCGGGTCGCCGACCTTCGGCCGCTGGGAGGCCGTGCGCCTGGACGAGGAGACCCGCCGGGGCCTGTACATCGCCGAGGGGCTCGGCCACGCCTTCCTCGCGCTCAGCGACGGCGCGACCGTGGTCTACGCGTGCTCGCAGCCGTACGCGCCCGGGCGCGAGCACGGGGTCCACCCGCTCGACCCGGCCGTCGGCATCGACTGGCCGCTGGAGGGCGAGCCGCTGCTGTCGGACAAGGACGCCGCGGCGCCCACCCTGCAGGAGGCGCTGACCGCCGGGCTGCTGCCCGACTACGAGGTCTGCGTGACCCGTCACCGCACACCGCCCACCACCGACGGCCACGCCGCCTGAAGAGCCCGCCGCCAGTCCCGCATGGCGGGCCCGGCGCGGCGGGCGAGCACGCTGTAGGCGGGCCGCCGGGCCGGGCGGGGGAACCGGGAGCTGCCGACCGGCCGGACGCGGTCCGGGTCGGCGCCCAGCAGGGTGAAGATCTCGCGCGCGAAGCCGTACCACGTCGTCTGGCCGGCGTTGGTGGCGTGGTAGACGCCGCCGGGGGCGTCGGCGCGGACCAGCCGGACCAGCTCGGCCGCCAGGTCGGCGGTCCACGTGGGCTGCCCGGTCTGGTCGTCGACCACCGTGACGGTGTCGCGCTCGGACTCCAGCCTGATCATGGTCCGGACGAAGTTCGTCCCGTGCGCGCCGTACAGCCAGGCCGTGCGCACCACGAGGTGGCCGTGTTCCAGCGCCGCCCGCTCCCCCGCCAGCTTGCTCCGGCCGTAGGCGCCGAGCGGCCCGGTCGGGTCGTCCTCCCGGTACGGCCGCCGCGCGGCCCCGTCGAAGACGTAGTCGGTGGAGACCTGGACCAGCCGGGCGCCCAACTCGTCGCAGCCGCGCGCCAGGGCCAGCACGGCGTGGCCGTTGACCGCCAGCGCCTCCGGCTCGCGCGCCTCCGCGTCGTCCACGGCCGTCCACCCGGCGCAGTTGACCACCGCGTCGGGTTTGTGCAGCCGTACGGCCTGCGACACCGCGTCGGGGTCCCGCACGTCGAGCTCGTCGCGGCCGAGCGCCGCGACCTGCTCGCCCTCGCCCCGCAGCAGGGTCACCAGGTCGGCGCCGAGCATCCCCCGCGCGCCGGTGACCAGCCATCGCGTCATGAGAGCGCCTTCCACCAGTGCGGGTTGTCGGCGTACCAGCGCACCGTCTCCTCCAGACCGGCGTCGAAGCCGATCCTCGGCGCGTAGCCCATCGAGCGCAGCCTGCTGTCGTCGAGGGAGTAGCGCAGGTCGTGACCCTTGCGGTCCTCCACGTGCTCGACCATGTCCCACCCGGCCCCGCAGGCCTTCAGGATGCGCTCGGTGAGCTCCAGGTTGGTCAGCTCCGCCGTCCCGGCGATGTGGTAGACCTCGCCGGGCTCGCCCTCGCAGGACACCAGCCGGATGGCCGCGCAGTGGTCGTCGACGTGGATCCAGTCGCGGACGTTGGTCCCGTCGCCGTACAGGGGCGCCTTGCGTCCCTGCAGGAGGTTGGTGACGAACAGCGGGATCACCTTCTCCGGGAACTGGCGGGGCCCGTAGTTGTTGCCGCAGCGGGTGATGGAGACCGGCAGCCCGTGGGTGACCGCGTAGGCCCGGGCGATCATGTCCCCGCCCGCCTTGGAGGCGGAGTACGGCGAGCGCGGGCGCAGCGGCGCGAACTCGTTCCACGAGCCGGTCTCGATCGAGCCGTACACCTCGTCGGTGGAGACCTGCACCACGCGCGGGATCCGCGCCTCCAGGCAGGCCTGCATGAGGGTCTGCACGCCCATGACGTTGGTCCGCACGAACTCCGCGGCCGAGTCGATCGACCGGTCCACATGGGACTCCGCGGCGAAGTTGACCACGACGTCGTGGCCGGGGACCACCTGCGCCAGCAGTACGGGGTCGCAGATGTCACCGTGCACGAACGTGTGCGGGACCCCTTCCAGGTTGGCGGGGTTGCCCGCGTAGGTGAGCCGGTCGAGCACGGTCACCTCGGCTCCGTCCGCCGCCAGCATCCGGGCGTAGGCCGAACCGATGAATCCGGCGCCGCCGGTGACGAGGACCCGCGCGGGCCCGCAGATAGGTGCGCTCATGAACTGATCTGGACCTTGCTGTGATCGCCCAGCACGAGGCGGTGGGCTCGGGGAGTGGCGGGGGCGGGGGTGACCTCGACGTCGTGGCCGATGAGGGAGGCCTCGATCCGGGACACCCCGGAGATCGAGGATCTGGGCAGGACGATGGAGTACTCGATCTCGCTGCCGCTGACCGTGCAGCCGGCGGCGATCGAGGTGAAGGGGCCGACGTAGCTGTCGAGGATCCTGGCCCCGGCTCCGATGATCGCCGGGCCGACGATGCGGGACCGCTCGACGGCCGCGCCGGGCTCGACGACCACCCGGCCGATCAGCTCACTGGCGCCGTCCACCCGGCCGTCCAGCCGGGGTTCCACCGACTCCAGGACCAGCCGGTTGACCTCCAGCATGTCGGTCACGTCGCCGGTGTCCTTCCAGTAGCCGGAGATGACGGACGACTCGACCCGCCGGCCGTCCTCGATCAGCCACTGGATCGCGTCGGTGATCTCCAGCTCGCCCCGCCAGGACGGCTTGAGCTCGGCGACCGCCTCGTGGACCTCCGGCGTGAACAGGTAGACGCCCACCAGCGCGAGGTCGCTCTTGGGCACGCGGGGCTTCTCCTCCAGCCGGATCACGCGGCCCCGCGCGTCGAGTTCGGCGACGCCGAACTGCCGGGGGTCGCCGACCCGGGTGAGCATGATCTGCGCCGCCGGCCGGTCCCGGGCGAAGCGTTCCACGAGGTCGTCGATCCCGCCGACGATGAAGTTGTCGCCGAGGTACATGACGAAGTCGTCGCCGCCCAGATAGTCGCGGGCGATGAGCACCGCGTGGGCCAGGCCGAGCGGCGCCCGCTGGCGCAGGTAGGTCACCTCCAGGCCGAAGGCGGTCCCGTCGCCGACGGCGGCCTCGATCTCGGCCTGGGTGTCGCCGACGACCATCCCGATCTCCCGGATGCCGGCCGCCGCGATGGCCTCCAGTCCGTAGAAGAGCACCGGTTTGTTGGCCACGGGGACGAGCTGCTTGGCGGAGGTGTGGGTGATCGGCCGTAATCGGGTGCCCGACCCCCCGGCGAGCACGAGTGCTTTCACGTCTAGTAGGCCCCTTCTCCGTGGACGACGGCGCTCCAGGTCTTCCAGAGGATCTGCAGGTCCAGGAAGAGGGACCAGTTCTCCACGTACCGCAGGTCCAGGCGGACCGACTCCTCCCAGGACAGGTCGGAGCGTCCGCTGACCTGCCACAGGCCCGTCATCCCGGGCTTGACCACCAGGCGGCGGCGGACGTCCACGCCGTACTGCTCGACCTCCTCGGGCAGCGGGGGGCGCGGACCGACCAGTGACATCTCCCCGCGGATCACGTTGAGCAGCTGCGGCAGCTCGTCGAGGGAGTAGCGGCGCAGGGACGCTCCCACCCGGGTGATCCGCGGATCCTTCCGGATCTTGAACAGCACGCCGTCGGACTCGTTCTCCGGCAGCAGGTGGCCCTTGAGGGACTCGGCCCCCTCGACCATGGTGCGGAACTTCACGACCCGGAACTCCACGCCGCCCTTGCCCACCCTGGACTGCCGGAACAGCGCGGGTCCCGGGCTGGTGGCCCGGATCAGCGCCGAGATCAGCAGCATGGGCAGGGCCAGCACCACCAGCGCGCACCCGGCGCCGCAGCGGTCGAACAGGTTCTTCACCCAGTAGCGGGTGCCGGTGAACTCGGGATGCTCGACGTGCAGCAGCGGCATCCCGGCCATCGGGCGGATGCTGACGCGCGGGCCCGCCACGTCCATGAGCGCGGGCGCCACGAACAGGTCGACGCGGTCGTTCTCCAGTTCCCAGGCGAGCCGGCGCAGCGCGGTGCCGTCCAGCTCGGGGCAGGCCAGGATGGCCACGGCGTCGGCCTTCACCTTGGCCACCGCCTCGGGCACGTCGGTGAAGTCGCCGAGCACCGGCACCCCGCCGACGTCGGCCCGCTCGGCGCCGGACGGCAGGCACGCCGCCACCACGGCCATTCCGTGATACGGCTGTCTTCGCAGCTGTATCACCAGGTCGAGCACCGACTCCCGGTGACCGACGGCGACCATCTGGCGCATGTAATCACCGGCGGCGCGGCGCCGATGCAGCCTTTTTCGCATGCGATAGCGAAAGAAGACCGTGAGAAACAGGGCACCGGGCAGCATTGCCATGACAAAACTCCTGGCAATGCTGGTCTGTGTCGCGTAAGCGCCAATAGCGACAGCCGCTGTAAGACCGATTCCCCCCTGGAAAACCGCCCGGAACTCCTCCGTTCCCTCGCCGTGCGCGCGCCGGCGGTAGGCGCCGCCCAGGGCCAGCGCGAAAGGCCAGCACAGAGCGAGCGCGAGGCCGAACACCGCCTCGCCCAGCGGAATGAACGCGCCCAGCCACAACCTGACCCCGAGCACGATCTCGCAGGCCAGGACCGCGCAGGCGAGATCTCCCGCCACCAGCAAACGGGCATACGAACGTGTCCATATGCTCGATGCGGAACGTGCCACACCGTCGAGGAGCACGCCAGCGGGCCCCTCTGTCCCCACCCGCATACCATTCCCCACCCAACTGCCCGGGTATTAACAGCTAGCAGACGTACACAAGGTGCTAAGGGTTGACAGGCTTCGCAAAAGCCTCAGAAAGCCGCGAGTACCCTCGAAATCATATTGATCACTTAGGAAGAGCGGAATAGCGGCCGTTGGCCACTAGTGGCCGACATAAGCGGATATCCACGCCTTGACGGAACGGTCCAAATGTGTACTTTCAACCATTTGAACTCGCTGTGTAATCAGCTGCGGACACACAGAAATGGCGACCTGACCCTCACGGGGGTCAGTCGTACTCCAGGTCGGGCAGGGCCGAGGGCGGATCGGGACTGCGCCAGACCACGACGTACGAATCACGGGCGGCGCTCACCGCCGCGCTGAGCCGGTCCAGATCGAAATCCGGGAGATACCGCAGGCGCGTGAGAAACGCTCCGTCGGTCGCCGACTTGGGCACGACGCATCCCTGCCCGTCCCGGTCGAGCAGGATGTACAGGATGTCCGTGTCCGTGGCCCCCACGACCCGTACCTCGACGACGTCTTCCCATGCGAGCGCGTCGACGCTTCCGTCCGCGTAGTGGCGGGTCACGCCTTCCTCGGTGACGTACACGTACGTATCCGGCACTGAATTGCCGTGCATGGCCGCGATTGTGACGACTTAGGGCCTTCCCGTGCAATAGAACCGCTGAAGTCCGAGTGTCAAGACTCTCCCCAGCCGTGGTCCAGATGTTCCGCGACGGCGCGGCGGGCCTCCGGCGACGGTCCGCGCGCGATGGCGTCGAGCAGGTCGCGGTGCTCGGCGACCAGTACGTCCCGGTCGGCGTAGAGGGTGCGCAGCCGGACCAGGCCCAGCCGGGTCTCGGCGGCCAGCGCGGAGTACAGGCGCTCCAGCCGCGGGCTGCCCACCGCCACGATCAGCGCCTGGTGCAGCGCCATGTGCTCGGCGACCACGTCGGACCAGGGGGCGTCGCCGGGAAGGGCGGCCATGCGGGCCAGCGCCCCGTCGGCCTCGGCCACCCGCCGCCCGGTCAGGGAGACGGCCATCAGGTCCTCCAGCGGGCGCCGGACGAACATCAGGTCGTCCAGGTCGGCCGCGGTCACCTCGGCCACCTGGGCGCTGCGGTGCCGTTCCCGTCTGAGCAGGCCCTCGTGGACCAGGACCGCCAGCGCCTCGCGGACGGTGGGACGGGCCACGCCGTAGGCCGCCGACAGCTCCTGCTCCGGCAGCGCCGTGCCGGGCTCGATCTCGCCGGACAGCACCCGGCGGCGGAGCGCGTCGGCCAGGGCGGCGACCGCGGAGACGGGACGGAGCGGGAGCGTCACAGGAGTGATTGTGCCGCTTTCCGCTCGGGGAGGGCGACCGCCACCAGGCTCGCGCCCAGCAGCAGCAACCCGGCGGCCGAGATCGCGGTCAGGTGCTCGCCCAGGACGACGACGCCGAGCAGGGCGGCGACGGCGGGCTCGGCGAGGGCGAGGGTCGCGGCGGTCGCCACCGGGGTGGTGCGCAGGCCCCTGCCGTACAGCAGGTAGGCCAGCGCCGTGGTGGCGCCGCCGAGATAGAGCGCGGTCAGCAGGCCGCGCGGCTCGGTGAGCCAGCCGAGGTCCGTGCCGAGCAGGACCGGGAGCATCAGCAGCGCCGCCCCGCCGAACATCGCGCCCATGACCGCGTCGGAGGAGGCGCCCGCGCCGATCACCCGGGCGGCGCTCACCGCGTAGAAGGCGTAGATCAGACCGCCGAGGAGCGCGAGCAGGATCCCGTCCGCGCGGGCCTCGCCTCCCCCGCCGGTGAGGACGGCGCAGCCGATGATCGCCGCGGCGGTCGCCCCGGCCCAGCGCCGGGTGGGAACCACCCTGTCGATCAGCCAGGAGAGCAGCCCGGTGAACACCGGGCCGCTGCCGATGGCGACCACGGTGCCGATGGCCACCCCGGTCCTGCTGACGGCGGCGAAGTAGCACAGCTGGTAGGCGGCCACCCCTACAGCGGCCGCGGCGAGCAGCCCCTTGCGCGGCAGCCTCCGCACGGCCGCGCCGGCGGCGACGGCGAGCACCAGTCCGCCGATCACCAGGCGGGCGGCGGCGAGGGAGACGGGGTCGACGCCGCTGACGAGCAGTCCGGCGGTGCCCGCCGTACCCCACAGCACGGCGGCCCCGACGACGGCGAGCTTCCTGGCGGGCGCGGCTTGCGCGGTCACGGTTCCCGTGGTCACAGTCGAGGACACACCGAGATTGTCAGACAACTAGACAATGATGTCCACTGATTAATCGCTCTCTTCCCCTCGATGTCCGATTCTTCCGTTTCTTTTCACCGCACCGGGGGTAGGCAGGAGGAAACGTCAGAAGCCATGCGGGGGTGGCCGGTGCTGTCCAGGGGGATGTTCGAGCGGGGTCCGCTGACGGCCTACGAGGAGATGCTGCGCGCCGTCACACCGCACCGGGTGGACGGTACGGCGGTCACCACCTCCGCCGAGGCCATGACCGCGATCGCCGAGGCGCTGTCGTTCCCCGAGCGTTTCGGGCACAACCTCGACGCGTTGTACGACTGCCTGACCGACCTGTCATGGCTGCCGCCGGGAGAGCACGTGCTGGTCTGGTCGGAGCCCTCGGTGCTGAGCGGCGCCGACCGGCCGGCCTACGACGCGATCCGGACCGTGCTGTCGGACGCCGTCTCCGACGGGACGCCGCAGGAGGCGTTCTTGTCCGTCCTCCTCCTGACCGACTGAGCCGTCGCGACGCAGTGGGTGCAGAACGCGCCCTGCCTGCCCGCGTCACAGGTGCAGTACCACTTCAGGGCTCCGTCGACGACCTGGAGCTCCACGCGCTCGCGGCCGCCGCCCACCTCGGCGGCGATGAACGCGGGCCCGAACCTGACCAGCTGCACCGCCCCCGCGCGTTCCAGCTCGCCGCCCTCGGCGAGCACCGCCTCGGCCGTGCGGGCCAGCTCGGCCTCGATCAGTTCCGCAACCCTCGTCATGGGCGTGCCTCCCCCTCTTGTCATCTACAGACGTGCCCGGCGGGCTCCGGGTTCCGTGTCATCCAGGGAGATACAAATGCTTTCTTATGGTTAGGCCTGTATGTCTCTGGCCGTAGGTCGTAGAGATTGCTAGGGTTTCGCCACTGTTAACCGCGCATACACGTAATGCGAGGCATTATGGGTGGCCGAAAATACTCGATCAAGACGAAGATATTCACCCTTCTGCTGGTGCCACTCGTCTCGCTGGTAGCGATCTGGGGGTTCGCGGCCACGTCCACGCTGCAGGGCGGAGTGGACCTGCTCAGGAGCGGGGCGCTCTACGAGAGCGTGGTCGTCCCCACCCGGACGCTGACCACGGCTCTGCAGCACGAACGGCTGCTCTCCCTGAGCCTGCTCGGCGGCGACCTGTCCGCGCGCTCCGCGCTCGACAACCAGCGGGCCCGGACGAACACGGCACGCGAGCAGCTGCGGCAGATGTCCGAGGAGTACCGCGGTGACATGAGCGAGGCGCTGCAGGCGCGGGTGGCCCATCTCACCTCCGAGCTGGACCAGCTCACCACGATCCGCACCGGGGTCGACTCCCGCTCCGCCACCCGGCAGCAGACCCTCGACGCCTACTCCTCGATCGTCTGGTCGATCTTCGACGCCTACGAGAAGATGTACATCACCCAGGACGCCTCCCTCGTCGACCAGACCCGGGCCATCGTCGTGATGGGGCGCAGCCGCGAGCTGCTGAGCCGGCAGGCCGCGCTGATCTCCGGAGTCGTGGCCGCCAAGTCCGTCGACGACCAGGACCGCGCGGCCTTCGCCGAGCTGGCCGCCGGCCGCAAGCTGCTCTACTCCATGGGCTTCAACCAGCTCGACCAGGAGCTCCGGGCCCCCTACGCGAGCCTCGCCGCCAGCGCCCCCTACCGGACGTTCGAGCGGATCGAGCAGACGTTCGCCACGGCCTCGCGCCCCGACGCCTCCTGGGCGACGGCCGCCACGGCGCTTTCGGACACCTTCGACCGGTTCGGCGGCGAGGTCAGCCGCCGCAACAGCGACCGCTCCGCGCCGCTGGCCACCTCGATCCTGCTGCGCGTCGGCATCGTCGGCGGGGTCGGCCTGATCGCGGTCGTGGCGTCGATCTTCATCTCGGTGCGGTTCGGCCGCCGGATCGGCACCGAGCTGGTGGGTCTGCAGCGGGCCGCCCTCGACCTCGCCGACCGGCGCCTGCCCGACGTGGTCGCCCGGCTGCGCAAGGGCGAGGACGTCTGCACCAAGGCCGAGTCCGCCACCCCCGAGCTGCACCAGGGCACCACCGCCGAGGTCGTGAGCGTCGGCGAGGCGTTCGCCTCGGTCCAGCGCACGGCCGTCGAGGCGGCCGTCGGCCAGGCCGAGCTGCGCAAGGGCGTCAACAAGGTCTTCGTGAGCCTGGCCCGGCGCAGCCAGTCGCTCCTGCACCGGCAGCTGACCATGCTGGAGGCGATGGAGCGGCGCGCCGTCGACCCCGAGTCCCTCGACGACCTGTTCGCCCTGGACCACCTGACCACCCGCATGCGCCGGCACTCCGAGGGCCTGATCATCCTGTCCGGCTCGGTCCCCGCCCGCGGCTGGCGGGTGCCGGTGGAGATCTACGACGTGGTGCGCGCCGCCGTCGAGGAGGTCGAGGACTACCGCCGCGTCACGATCACCGTGCCGAGCGGCCCGGCGCTCGTCGGCACGGTCGTCACCGACGTGATCCACCTGATCGCCGAGCTGGTGGAGAACGCCACGATCTTCTCCCCGCCCAACACGACGGTGCGCGTGCACGGCGAGACGGTGGCCAGGGGCTACGCGATCGAGGTCGAGGACCGCGGTCTCGGCATGACCCCCGCCGAGCTGGCCCACATCAACGAGCGGCTGGCCGACCCGCCGGAGTTCGACCTGGCCGACAGCGACCGGCTGGGCCTGTTCGTGGTCGGCAGGCTCGCCGCCCGCCACGGCGTCCGCGTCTCGCTGCGGCCGTCGCCGTACGGCGGGACCACCGCGATCGTGCTCATCCCCGCCGAGCTGGTCGCCGAGACGCCGGAACTGCCCTCCGCCCCCGCCTACCCCTACTCGGTCGAGGTGGAGCGGATCCCCACCACCGACAGCGGGCTGCCCAAGCGCGTCCGGCATGCCGCGCCCCAGCACGCCCCGGCGTCCCGGGCGGCGTCCGAGCAGCCGGCCTGGTCCGCCTCGTCCGGCCCGGCGCCGTGGGACGCGCTGTCCGACCAGTCCCCCTGGAGCACGCCCGAGCAGCCCTCCTGGAGTGCGTCCGACCAGTCTTCCTGGACCGCGCCCGAACAGTCCTCCTGGAGCGCCCCCGAGCAGTCTCCCCAGCTCACGCCCGAACAGACGGCCGTGTCCGAGCAGACGGGTCAGACCGTCCCGGGCAACGGCCTGCCCCGGCGGGTGCGGCCCGCCCCGGAGACCGAGACCGTCACCCCGAGCACCGTCCTGACCTCCTTCCGCGCGGGGTGGCGCAGAGCCGAGGAGGATGACGACCGATGACGGACCGATGGCCCGACCCGGATCCCGGACCGATCATCCGTCCCTACACCGTGACCCGGGGCCGGACCCGTCCGGCCGGTGAGGGGTTCGATCTGATCGCCACGGTCGCGGCGATCAGACCGGCCCCTCCCGACCTGCCCCCGGAACACCTGCGCCTGCTGGACGCCTGCCGCCGGCCGACCACGGTGGCCGAGGCGGCCTCCCGGACCGGGCTGCCCGTCGGGGTGGTCCGGGTCCTGCTCGGCGACCTGCGCAACGCCGGGCTGCTGACCGTCCGCACCCCTCCCACCACCATCGCCGCCCCCCGCGAGAACATCCTGCGCGACGTCCTGTCCGGCCTCAGGGCCCTGTAGTCCCCGTTCCCGGAGTTCCCCCGGCGCGCCGTACGGCGTGTCAGTCGGTGGCCAGGCGGGCGTGCCGCTCCACATCGTGGCGGACGTCGCCGTAACGCAGCTTGGCCCGCTCGACCCCTTCGACCGCGAACCCCGCCCTGATCGCGACCGCGCAGGAGGCGGCGTTGCCGACGCTGTGCCCCAGCTCCAGCCGGAACAGCCCCCGCTCGTTGAACGCCCACTCGGCCAGCCTGATCGCCGCGGCCACCGCGACACCCCTGCCCCTGGCGCGCGGCGACGTCCAGTAGGACACCCACCCGGTGTCGTGGGCGTCGATGTTGCTCACCGCGACGTTGCCCACGACCTCGCCGCCGGCCACCACCGCGAAGGCCTGCGCGTCGTCCCGGAACCCCCACAGCGCCATCCACTCCAGCGCCGCGCGGGGCGTGTCGATCGGGTGGGAGGACTGCCGGGCCATGTCGGGCGAGCGGAAGGCCTCCAGCACGAAGGGCACGTCGTCGGGCCGCCAGCCGCGCAGCTCCACCTCGATCATGCGGTGCAGCGTAACAGGGACGATTCCCTCATGTCAGACCCCACTTACCGGCCGAAAACCTTGTGAGAGCGCTCCCACAGCAAGCATCATGGCTCCCATGACGACTGTCCGGCCCTACCGCCCCGATGATCGCGCCGCCCTCTACGACATCTGCGTCCGGACCGCCCACGAAGGCGGCGACTCCCGGCACATCTATCCCGACCTCGACCTGATGCCCAGCATTTTCGCCGCTCCTTACGCCGAACTGGAGCCGGATCTGACCTTCGTCCTCGACGACGGGGAGCGTGCCGTCGGCTACGTCCTCGGCACCGCGGACACGGCCGCCTTCGTCGGGAACTACCGCCGGGAGTGGCTGCCCCGGATGAGAGAGCGCTTCCCCGCGCTCGACGGCCCGCCGACCACCCCCAGCGAGTCGATGATCGATCTCATGTACCGGCCGGAGCGCATGATCGTCCCGGAGCTGGCCGACTATCCGGCCCACCTCCACATCGACCTGCTCCCCGACCACCAGCGCCGGGGGCACGGGCGCGAGCTGATGCTGACCTTCCTGGACGCGCTGCACCGCAAGGGGGTCCCGGCCGTCCACCTCGGGATGGTCACCGCCAACACCGCCGCCCGCGCCTTCTACGACCGGCTCGGCTTCCACGAGATCGAGGTCCCCGACGCCGGCCCCCTCACCTATCTCGGACGGAAGACGGCCTGAGTCCCGGACGCGGGACAGCCTGAGTCCCGGGCGCGGGACGACCTGAGCGGGTACGGCCGCCGCAGGCCGTACCCGCTCCGCGCGGTCGGGGACGACCCGCCCGCGGTCCGGCCGGAGGGCCCCTGCGCCCTCCGGCCGGGTGGCACCGCTAGAAGGTGATCTTCCAGCCGTTGAAGGTGCCGGTGTCGTTCTGGAAGTAGTCCCCGACGACCAGCGTCCAGGTCCCGTTCCCGAGGCGGGCGGTGTTGCTCACCGTGAACCGCACCGGCCCGTCGTACGGCGTGCAGCTGCCGTACGACTCGTACTTCAGCACCCGCCGCGTCCCGTTCGGCTGGACCAGGGTCAGCCGCAGGTCCTGGGAGCAGGTGTGGTCGATGTCCGCCGTGACCTCGAACGTGGCGTTCGGGGAACCGGTGAGCGTGACCGGGATGTCGGTGGAGTCCTGGTAGCCGTCGTTGATCGGGAAGGGCGTGTCGTTGGAGAACGTCCGCCCGCCGCCGGTCCCGCCGACCGTCAGGGTGTAGGTGACCGAGTGGGCCGCCGCGGTGCCGGTCGCCTTGAGCGCGATCGGGTAGGTGCCCGCCGGGGTGCTCGCGGAGGTCGTGATCCGCACCGCGGAGGTCGCGCCCGCCTTGATCGTCGCCGGGTCGAAGGCCACCGTGGTCCCGGCGGGCGCCCCGGACGCGCTGAGCGTGATGTCCTGGACGGCGCCGCGGGTGACCGCGGTGGTCAGCGTCGCGGTGAGCGAGCCGCCCGCCTGGACGGTGCCGGCGGCCGGGTTCACCGAGACGGAGAAGTCGTCCTGCCCGCCGCCGTCCGAGCTCACGGCCAGCTTCCAGATCCCGTACGCCGCGGCGTCCGAGGCCCGGTCGAGGACCGTGTCGCTGATGTTGGTCAGGGTGTCGCACGCCTGGTGGTAACAGGGGTCGAACGCCCGGCCCGCCGTACCGCCCCACTTGGCGGCCTGCGCCGAGGTCTTGGTGGCGCTGGCCCCGGCCGCCACGCCGGAGGTGGGGATGCCGGCGTTGCGGAAGGAGGCGTCGTCGGAGCGGTTGGCGCCCTCGGTGTTCTCCTCGGGCTGGAGGTTCAGCCTGTCATAGAACTCCTTCAGGGGACGGGCGGCCTCGGTGGTGATGTTGTTGATGAAGTAGCCGCCGTTGGTCGAGCCGACCATGTCGTAGTTGTGGTAGACCTTGATCTTGCTCCGCTCGGTGGCGCCGAGCGAGTTGACGTAGAACTCCGAGCCGTTGAGGCCCTGCTCCTCGTCGGTCCACCAGCCGAACCGCACGTGCTTGGCCGTCTGCGGCCTCGTGGCCGCCAGGGTCAGTGCGACCTCCAGCAGGGCCGACGAGCCCGAGGCGTTGTCGTTGACGCCGGGTCCGGCCGCGACGCTGTCCAGGTGGGCGCCGGCCATGATGACCTGGTTCTCGTCACCGCCGGGCCAGTCCGCGATCAGGTTCGGGCCGGACCCGCCGGTGCAGCCCGAGGTGCAGGACTGCCGGCGCACGGTGTAGCCCGCGGCGGTGAGCTTCTGCTCGATGTAGGACACCGAGGCGGTGTAGCCGGCCCCGGTCGACCTGCGGTTGCCGCCGTTGTTCGTGGCGATGCTCTGGAACTGCTGCAGGTGCGCCTTGACGTTGGCGAGGCTGATGTCCGGCGGCTCGACCGGGCCGGGTCCGCCGCCGCCGACGGTCAGGGCGAAGGTGGCCGTCCTGCTCGTGGTGGAGCCGGTGGCCTTCAGCGCGATCTGGGAGGTTCCCGCCGGGGTGCCCGACGAGGTGGTGATCGTCACCGTCGAGCTCTGGCCCGCCGTGACGGTGGCGGGGTTGAAGCTCACCTGGGTGCCCGAGGGCGCTCCGGTCGCGGACAGGGTCAGGGTCTGCGCGTTGCCGTTGGTGACGGCGGTGGAGAGGGTGGCCGTGGTCGAGCCGCCCGCGTCGACGGTGCCGGAGGCCGGGGAGACCGAGACGCTGAAGTCGTCGCCCTGCGCCTGGCAGGTCGGCTCGTTGCTCTGCGCCGGGACGTTGACCGCGCTCCAGGCCGCCTTGGTGGCGTTGAACTCGGTGCAGCTGCCCGGGAACAGCGTCTTGGCGGCGTTCAGCGTGGCCACGCGCGCCTTGGCGTGCGTCCAGGGGACGGTCTTGGTGTTCAGGCCGCCCATGAAGATCTGTCCCGCCTTCTGGACGCCGATGCCGGTCAGCGTGGACGGGCCGGAGCAGACCGGGCTGGACGGCTTGCCGGGCGGGTTGGTGCCCTCGGCCAGCAGATAGAACCAGTGGTTCTGCGGACCGGCCGCCGCGTGCACCTCGGTGTTGGGGATCGAGGAGCTGTAGCAGTTGGGGTCGCCCAGCGCGCCGGGGTTGTACATGTTGCGGATCGGGCCCTGCCCGACCAGGTTGACCTCCTCGCCGACCAGATAGTCGGGCTCGTCGTAGGTCGCGGGCGCGTTGATGTAGTGCTCGGTCAGGGCGCCCATGATGTCACCGGTGGACTCGTTCAGGCCGCCGGCCTCGTTGCCGCTGCCCGCTCCGCCGCCGCCGGAGAACTGGAAGATCGCGTGGCCGAACTCGTGGGCGACCACGTCGATCGGGGTGGCCTGCTTGGTGTTGGCCTGGTTGTGGCCGAAGTTGGTGTAGGAACCGTTCCAGTAGGCGTTGACGTCGTTCAGGCCGACCCGCGCGGGGAAGGCGCCGCCGTTGCCGTTGAACCCGTTGCGGCCGAGCCACTCACGGAGCATGTCCCATTCCTTCTGCGCCGCGTACATCGCGTCGACGCAGGCGGTCTCCAGGTTGGTGCCCTGGCCGTTGCCCCAGTTGTCGTCGGGGCCGGTGTAGGCGGAGCCGTTCTGGCCGCCGCAGCGCAGGCCCGGACGGGTGGTGTCCGTCATGGAGTAGGAGCCGCCGGACCCGGAGGTCGCGATGGTCACGTTGCCGTTGTAGTGGCCGCTGCCGGTTCCGGCCCTGACGTCGTCCACCTTGTCGATGACGGCGCCGGTCCGGGCGTCCACGTAGACGTGCAGCACGCTCGGGGCCTCGGCGGTCCGGCCGGTGACCAGGACCTCCCAGGCCAGCCGGGGCTCGGCCGTGGCCGCGTGCACCACGAGGACGGGCTCGGCGGTGCTCTTGACGCTCTTCAGCTCCGCGCGCGCGGTGGCGGCGGCGCTCTGGGCGCTCACGGCGGGCGTGGTGTCCACGTCGATCGCGGCGCTCTGACCCGAGCTGAGGCTCTGCGCCGTCTCGCCGCTCTTGTCCGTCACGACGATCACATCGCCGCCGTAGACCGGCAGCCCGTCATAGATCCGCCGGTAGTGGACGTACTGGACGCCGTGTGTGCCCGTGACGACACGGACCTGCTCGAACTTGTCCTCAGGCGCCTTGCGCACCGTCCCGGACTCCGCCGCCAGCGTCTTGTTCGCGGTCGCGATCGCACGCTTGCGGTCGTCCGGGCCGGGCGGGACGAAGGCGTCCCTGCTCTCCCGCACGCCGCTGAGCGGCACCGGGTCCGTCGGGCCCGACGGGGGTGCCGCGGCGCCCGCGGTGCCCACGAGCGCGGGCGAGGTCAGGACGGCGACGGCCAGGACGGCCGCGGCCCCTAACTTGACCTTGGTCTTCACTCTGGATGACTCCTTTCGAGCGTCCCCGGGGGGTGTGGGGGACGTAGGAGCCGTGGCCGGCCAGGGCTGGACCAAAGGTCGCATCAGTAACACCCGGCGCAGAACCCTCCAGTTCTCCATAGGTTCGCCCTATGGGAGCCCTATGGGAGCCCTATGGGGCCCCTGTGCGGGAGGGGCCGGGATCGCGGTGAGAGGCGGGCGCTACAGGATCCCGGCCGGGTGGGCGAGGCGTCCGTCCAGAGCGCCGGAACCGCGCCGCCTGCGCCAGGCCGCGTACATGGGGACCTTCATCGCCTGCCGCCTGTACCTGCGCATCGCCGTGCCGACCAGCTTCATCATGGTCCCGGCCGGGAGCCCGTACGGAGTGCGGCCGATGACGTTGCGCATCAGCAGCGGGGAGCCGACGAGCGGGCGGATGACGACGCCGGGATGCTCCACGGCGGTGGGGCGGAACGTCGCCACGCACTTGCCCGCCCTGATCAGGTCGCGGGCGAGGGTGCTGTTCACCGAGAAGGACAGGCGCGGGGTGAAGCCGTACCTCCGGCAGACCGTCCAGAAGTGCTCGTGGTAGCCGGCCTCGGTGTTGGGCGACATCGCCCAGTGCTCCTCGGCCAGGTCCGCCAGGTCGATCTCCTCCCGGCCGGCCAGCGGGTGCGACGCCGAGAGCCCGACGAAGATCGGTTCGACCACGGAGGCCTCGTACAGCACGCCGGAGGAGGAGGTCAGCTCGTGCCCGGGATAGTCGGCCAGGACGGCCAGCTCCAGCCGCCCGGCCTCCAGGAGGGAGGGCAGGAGGTCCATGCACTCCTCGGTGCGGACGGTGAGCCCGGCCTCGGGGAACAGCTCGTACAGGCAGGTGGTGACGTGGCTGGCCAGGGCCGTGTCCGCGCACCCGACGCGGATGACCGGATCGGCCCCCCGCTGGGCGTAGTGCCGGGTGTCGTACCGCAGGGCGTCGAACGCGTGCAGCGCCGAGCCGGAACGCTCGATGATCCATTCGCCCAGCGGGGTGGGACGGCTTCCCTCCGCGGCGCGCTCGAACAGACGCCCGCCGAGCATGCGCTCGATGCGCTGCAGCTGACCGGCCAGGGACGGCTGGGACAGGCCGAGCGAGGAGGCCGCCTTGGAGATGCTGCCATGCTCAGCGATGGCATGGATGACTCGAAGATGGCGCACTTCCAGGTCCATGCCGACATGGTAGGGAAACGCCTGACGGCAATAGACATATTGGTAAATGACAGTTTGACAACACTAAATACAAAGTGTCAGCTTTTAATGAATATGATCATGCGGAGAATGCACGGCGACGCGTTGGACCGCTCCTGGAGCGTTCCGGAAAGGCGCAGCTCCGCCGGGGGTACGGCGGCCTCCCGGCCGCGGGGCGGCCGCCGTGCCCCCGGGTTTCGAATAACAGACGCCTCCATCCCGGTCAGGAGCCTTTCCGGAGTCCCGGTCAGGAGCCTTTCCGGAGAGACGCGCGAGTTCCCGCAAACGGCCGGGGCGGCGCCCGCCTGTATTCGCCGCCCCTCCCCGCCGGGAAAGGCCTCCTACCGCGGGGAAAGACCGCTTCCCGAAGGGAAACGCAGCGGCGGACGCCGGACGGCCCCGCCCAGGACGCGAACGGGCCCGGCTCAGGGTGCGAACGGACCCGACAGCGCCGCCCACTGCAGGAGCATGATGGTCTTCGCGTCGGCGATCTCCCCCGTCCCGATCATCTCCAGCGCCTTCGCGAAGGGCAGCTCCACCACCTCGATGTCCTCGCCGTCCTCGGCCAGTCCGCCGCCCTCGGAGACCTTGTCGGCCGCGCTGTACGGCGCCGCGAAGAAGTGCACCCGCTCGGTGATCGAGCCGGGGCTCATGTAGACGTCGAAGACGTGCCGGACCTCGCCGATGTCGTAGCCCGTCTCCTCCGCGGCCTCCCGCCGGATCGCGGTCTCCGGGTCGTCGTCGTCGAGCAGACCGGCCGCGGTCTCCAGCAGGTACCCGTCGGGATGGCCGTTCACATAGACGGGATAGCGGAACTGTCTGATCAGCAGCACCGTGGCCCGCTCGGCGTCGTAGAGCAGCACGGTGGCGCCGTTGCCCCGGTCGTAGGTCTCGCGCTCCTCCACGCTCCAGTGCCCGTCGGAGTGCCGGTAGTCGAACGTCGTCCTGCGGAGCACGTACCAGCTCGACGAGAGCAGCTCCACCTCGCGCACCCGGACCCGGGGGTTGCCGGTCAGGTCCAGTCCCACCCGGTCCAGGCCGGTACGGCCCCGCCGGTCGGGAACGTCGACGCCCGGCACTCCACCGGGCACGCGGTCATCGGATCTCATGCCCTCCAGCATCTCGTGCCTTCCAGCATCTCGTGCCGCCGACGTGGGCGTGGCCGACGGGTGCGGTCGTCGGCCCGCCCGGCGCGGAACTAGGAGACCCTGGTGAAGTCCATGGTCCAGTTGGTCTCCCAGGTGCGTTCGCCGTCGTAGGAGAACGCCTGCTCCCACCGGCACGACTCCGGCGTGATGCGCGACCAGATGAACCGGACCCGGATCGGGTGGCCCTCGTCGGTGTCGTCGGCGTAGAAGGTACCCACCCCGTCGGTGAACCGGCCCACCACCGGGACCGGGTCGAGACCCCGCGTGCTGTTGATCCAGTGGATGGACCACTCCTCCCGCCCGGGGTCGTAGACGCGGACCGTCGCGCCGTCGAACTCCTTGGTCGGGAAGGTGATCTCGTCGAAGCTTCCCGCCCCGCCGAAGAAACCGCGGGCGACGCTCCGGCCGGGGAACTCCTCCCACTCGTCGCTCCCGGCGTCGCGCTTGAGCAGCCTGCGGTTGACGACGTCCCAGGCGCCGACGAAGAAGTCGAAGTCGTTCACAGTCCCACCGGGCTTTCCGGACGGGTGTCGGCGAGGTAGCCGTCGAGGTCCGGGGTGTCCTTGACGAACATGTGCCGGACCCAGGCGGCCCGCTCGTGCTCCAGGGCGGGCAGCTCCCACACGCACCCGGCCCAGTGCCGCGTCTCGCGCACGAAGTTCGCCGGGTCCTCGTCGGGGCAGCCGACGGCGGGCTGACCGGCCGCGGCGATGTTCACCTCCACCACGTTGTCCCAGGCCCAGGTGTAGACGAGCAGGTAGGCGCCGGTGTCCCCGCCCCTGTGGAGGACGATCCAGCCAGCCGGGGAGTCGTCGGCGGGCGCGGGCACGAGCTTCGGCAGATACTCGTAGGCCGCCTTCTCGACCTCCGGCTCGATCGGCTTGTCGGGCCGGTCGACGTGATAGCGCTTGTACGGACGGCCGTCGACGACGATCGGGTCCAGCGGCCGCATGTTCTTCTCGATGAACGCCATGACCGGACCGTATGACCCCTCCACTGACACGTAATGTCAGTGGTGTGCGAGCGTCCCGGCTTCTCTCCATCCTCCTGCTGCTCCAGTCACGCGGCCTGCTGACCGCCCGGCAGCTCGCCGACGAGCTGGAGGTCAGCGTCCGCACGATCTACCGCGACGTCGAGTCGCTGCACGCCGCGGGGATCCCGCTGTACGGCGAGGCCGGGCACCGGGGCGGCTACCGGCTCCTCGACGGGTTCCGGACCCGCCTGACCGGCCTGACCGCCCAGGAGGCGCGGGCGCTGTTCCTGGCCGGGATGCCCGGACCGGCCGCCGAGCTCGGCCTCGGCGCCCTGGCCGCCGCGGCCGAGCTCAAGATCGAGGCCGCGCTCCCGCGCGAGCTGCGCGAGGGGTCCCGGAGCGTGCGGGAGCACTTCCACCTCGACGCGCCCGGCTGGTACTACGACGGGGACCGGGTGCCCCACCTGCCGGACGTGGCGGACGCCGTCTGGAACAGGCGCGTCATCCAGGTGCTCTACAGCCGCTGGGCGGAGCCGTCCGAGGTGGACCGGACGCTGGAGCCGTACGGCCTGGTCCTCAAGGCCGGCAAGTGGTACCTCGTGGCCCGGTGCGAGGGCATGATGCGCACCTACCGGGTCAACCAGATCCTCACCCTTCGGGTGACGGGCGAGACGTTCGAGCGGCCCGGTGACTTCGACCTGGCCGGGCACTGGAGCGCGTACCTGGCGGACTTCCGGTCGCGGCTGTTCCAGGGCCGGGCGACCGTCCGGCTCTCCCCCGCCGGGCGTGAGCGGATCGCCCAGCTGATGGGCTCGGCCGTGGTCGGCGCCGTGGACGAGACGGCCGGCCCGCCCGACGCCCGGGGCTGGGTCACGGCCGGCGTACCCATCGAGTCGCTGACGCACGCGCGGACCGAGTTCCTCAAGCTCGGCGCCGAGGTCGAGGTGCTGGAACCCGCCGAGCTGAGAGCCCGGATGGCCGAGACCGCCCACGCCCTGGCCGCCCTCTATCCCCGGGACCCCCGGGATTCCCGAGCGGATCACGTCATGCCGGATTCATCCCTTTATCGTGATATGCCGTCCGTGGCGGAACATGAGGATTAGCATCCCCCCATGCCCCCTCGCGTAGTGATCGTCGTGCTGGCCGCCGCGCTCTGCGTCGGGGCCACCGTGTCTCCCGACCCCGTCCGCGGGGACGTCAACGGCGAGGGCCGGGCCGATCTGGTGGTGGGCGGCCCGGGATCATTCATGGTCCAGCCGCTGGGCAGCAAGGCCACCACCCTGAGCCGGCGGGTGACCGCGCTGTCGACGGGCGACTTCAACGGTGACGGCCTCGCGGACGTGGCCGCCGGCGGCGGCGGCACGCTCACCGTCGCCTACGGCCGGCGCGCGTACCCCCACCTCGGCCGGACCGTCCGTTTCACCCCCGGCCGGGGCGGCGTCCCCCCGCTGGGCGCCGGTCACGGGTTCGGCAACGCGCTGACCACCGCCGACTTCAACCGGGACGGCTACACCGACATCGCCGTCGGCGCGCCGGAGACCACGCTGGACAGCGCGGCGACACACGGCGGCGCGGCCGTCGTCCTGTACGGCTCCCGCGGCGGCCTCACCTCCTCCCGGGCCCTGCGACTCAGCGAGAACACACCCGGGGTGGTCGGCTTCAGCCAGCACAGCCGCCTGTTCGGCGCCGCCCTGGCCTCCGGGGACGTGACCGGCGACGGCTACAGCGACCTGGTGGTCACCGCGCCGTCCGGGCGGCCGGGCTACGACATCGGCGGGGCCGTCCACGTGTTCAGGGGATCGGCCAAGGGAGTGACGCTCGCCGGCGACACCATGGTGACCAGCGGGAACGTGGACGGCCGCGTCATGGACGTCGAGGCGTGCGCGGGCGGCTCGAAGGGCGCCGACAACGAGGCGAACACCGCCCAGTGCACGCGCGACCCCTTCGGCTGGTCGGTGCGGGTCGGCCGCGTCCACGGCGGCAAGTACGCCGACGTGGTCGCCGGGATCGGCACCGGCAAGCTCCTCATCCTGCGTGGCGGGCCCTCGGGCATCGACAAGCGCCGGAAGAAGATCGTGGCGCTGCCCGGGATCACGGGGACCAGCGCTCCCGGCAACGACCACGCCGGGTCGCTGGCGACCGGCGACATCGACAGGGACGGCCGCAGCGACATCGTCGCGGCCGCCCGCGCCACGGGCGACATCGCCGTCCTGTACGGCTCGGCCGGCGGGCCGCGGCCGCCGATCCGGATCCGGGCCGGCGGGGCCAACGTGGCGCTGCTCGACCTGGACGGC
The DNA here is from genome assembly GCF_016863175.1 of Paraplanobispora siamensis. GTDB lineage: Bacteria > Actinomycetota > Actinomycetes > Streptosporangiales > Streptosporangiaceae > Planobispora > Planobispora siamensis. The sequence continues at coordinate 149,375 of NZ_BOOJ01000014.1, read as the reverse complement.
GACACCGTCCCCGAACTCGCCACCGCCGACGGCGAGTCGGTCCGGTTGTTCTGGATCAAGAACCGCCGGGTGACCGAGACCAGGACCCTCTCCCTGCCGGGCACGCTGATCGCCCGCTGACGGCCCCCGCCCGCGCGGCGGCGCCGTACTCGCCACCGCGGTGTCCGGTCCTGCTCGCGCCCGTCACCGGTCCCGCCTCCCTCCGTTCTCCCCGGACGCACCAGCCCGCTCTCGTACCTGACGAAAGTCGGGGGTGGTCGCTGCCCTTCGGTTCCTGTGGCCGCACACCCGTGATCCATAGCGTGGCCGACGTTCGACGAGACGATCGGAGCGCGGTGTGCGACAGGGCAGGGGCTGGTGGCGGGGTACGGCGGCCACAGTGATCACGGTGGTCACCGGTTTGATGATCACGGCGATGCCGGGCCCGGCGTCGGCGGGTGAGAGACCGGACGAGGCGGCGGTCCGGCGGGTGGTGGCCGACTTCGCGGACACGTCGGGATACCCGGGCGTCGCCGTCGCGATCACCGAGGGCGACCGGGTGCTGTACACCGGCGGGTACGGCCGCGACTCGTCCGGAGCGGCGGTGACCGCGCGCACGCCGATGCCGGTGGCGTCGGTCAGCAAGTCGTTCACCGCCCTGGCGGTGATGCAGCTGGCCGAGGCCGGCAAGGTGACGCTGGACGCGCCGGTGCGCGACTATCTGCCGGACTTCCGGGTCGCCGACCCCCGGGGCGCGCGGATCACGGTGCGCGAGCTGCTGAACCAGACCTCCGGGATCAGCGACGGCACGCTCGCGGAGAAGAGCCTGCCGCAGCCGGACTCGCTCGCGGGCGCCGTGACGCGGGCCCGCGACTCCGCGCTGGCCGCCGACCCCGGCACGAAGCACTCCTACACCAACACGAACTACCACCTCGCCGCCCGGCTGGTGGAGGTCGTCTCGGGTGAGCCGTTCACGGACTACCTGCGGCGCCACGTGTTCGGCCCGCTCGGCATGCGGGCGACCGCCACGATCGACAAGACCCCCCGCGATCTGCCGCGCGAGGTGCGCCGGGGACATCTCTACGCGTACGGGGCGTCGATCCCCGCCACCGAGCCGGAGCGGTTCGTCAACGGCTCCGACGGCGTGATCAGCACGGCCGAGGACCTGGCCCGGTGGCTGATCGTGCAGAACAACGCGGGCCGGGCGGCCGACGGCACACGGCTCGTGTCGCCGTCGGGCATCACCGCCATGCACACCTCGACGGACCGGCGGTGGCCCTACGGGCTGGGCTGGCGCGACCGGGACGGCAGAGTGGGCCACGACGGCGTCTGGTTCACCTACACCGCCCAGGTGCTGCTGCTGCCCGGCGGTTACGGCATCGCGGTCATCGGCAACAGCGGCCTCGGCCTGGGCAACGAGGGCGTCGGAGCGCTGGCCGACCGGCTGGCCGCACTCGTGACCGGCGGCGAAGCGCCGGCCGCCGACTCGGTGCGGCTGACCGTCGATCTGGTGCTGGGCGCTCTGACCCTGCTGAGCCTGCTCCTGGCCGTCCGCACACTGCGGCGCACGCGGGCCTGGGCGGACCGGCTCGCCACCCGGCCGTCCTGGCGGCTCGCCCTGCGGCTGTCGCCCCGGCTCGTCCCCCTGGCCCTCCTGGTCAGCCTCCCGGACCTGCTCACCCGGCTCATCGGCGGCGGGCGGGACATCACCTTCGAGCAGCTCTGCTACTACTCGATGCCGCTGGTCGTCTGGTTCGCGGTCATGGCCGCGGCGAACGTCGCCGTCCTGGCCGCCCGCGTCACCGCCCTGACCCGGCGGCCGGTCCCCTCCGGCGGGGAGACCCCGCCCGCCCGGAGCCACGATGCCGTCCCGGCCGGAACCTCTCACCCGGCTTCGGGCTAGTAGGGGGTGTGACCCCCTACTAGAAAGGCGTACATGGGCTCCCTCGATGCGGCCTACCAGGAACGGGACGACGCGTCACTGGTCGCGGAGTCCCTGGGCGACCCCGGGTGCTTCGGTGAGCTGTTCCGGCGGCACGCTCCGCCGCTGCACCGGTACGCGGCACGCCGCCTCGGCGGCGACCTCGCCGACGACATCGTGGCGGAGACGTTCCACCAGGCCTTCCGCGGCCGCGGAGGATACGACTCCGCCCGCGGTGACGTGCGGGCCTGGCTGTGGCGCATCACCACCAACCTGATCCGCCGTCACCACAGATCGGAGGTCCGGTTCTACCGGGCGCTCGCCCGCACCGGCGTCGATCCGGTGCTGGAGGGCCACGCCGACCTGGTCGCCGACCGCGTCACGGCCGCCGCGGAGACCGTCCGCCTGTCGGCCGCCCTCGCGGACCTGCGCAAGGAAGAGCGCGACGTTCTCCTCCTGACCGCCTGGGGCGAGCTGACCTACCAGCAGGTCGCCGACGTCCTGGGCATTCCCGTGGGCACAGTGCGCTCACGGATCAACCGGGCCCGCACCAAGATCCGCAAATCCGTTGGAGACGGTGGAGCTCTCGCAGATGGACCCGCAGATGGACTCGCAGATGAATGACCTCGAACCGCTGAAGAGGATGAGATCCCAGATCCCCCAGCGCGACCCGGACGAACTGGCCCGGGCCATCGGGTGGGAGCCGTCCGCGCGGCGCGCCGTACCGGCCCGCCGGAGAGTCAGGCTGCGGTTCCCCGGCCTGACCGGCACCACTCGCGCGGGGGCGGCATGGCGGCTGGCGACCGGGGCCGTGGTCCTGGCCGGGGTCGTGGCGGCCGCCGTGCTCGGCCCGAGTCTCGTGCCGGGCGGCGGCGCCGGTGCGAAGTCCTACGCCAGCGCCGCCATCGACATCGTCCAGGAGGGGAGGAACTGGGTGGCCCGGATCAAGGATCCGCTGGCCGAGCACGAGAGGTACCGCGAGGGCTTCGCGTCCCTGGGACTGGACGTCACCCTGGAACTCGTACCGGCCTCCCCCGGCCTGGTCGGGCAGCCCGTCGCGCCCGTGTTCGACCCCGGCGGCCCCATGACCTTCGAGTCGTCCGGCGAGTTCAGCGCCGGCGTCGAGCCCGAGGGGTGCACGCCCGGTACGCCGGGCTGCCTCCTGGTCTTCCGCGTTCCCGTCGGACTCGCCGAGAAGGTCCGGACCCAGCTGGGCCGCCCGGCCCGGCCGGGCGAGCCGTACCAGACGGACAGCCCCGCCACGCACAGGGGCGAGGTCCTGGAGGGCGTCACCGTCAAGGACCGTACCGTGGCCCAGGTGCTCGCCGACGTTCGTGAGCGCGATCTGGATGTGGTCTTCCGGCGGGTGAGATCCGACCCGGACTCCACCACGAGCAACTTCTACGACGGAAAGGCGAAGCAGGCCTTCCAGCTGTCGTATGAGCCCGTCTCCGCCGACGCGGTCGGACAGGACTGGCTCGTGTGGGAGGCGCGAGCGGTCAGCGACCGGACGGTGATGCTGGAGGTCACGCCGGAGCCGTTGAAGCCGACCGATTCGTTCTGAGCCGCCCGGGCGTACGGGAGCCGGGGAGTGGATGGGTCCTCAGGCCGGCCGCCTGATGCTCTCGATGATCCGGGCGAAGCCCTCCTCCCCGTGGCCCGCGTCGATCTGGCGCTGGATGAGCCGCTGGACCATGGCGACCACCTCGGTGCTGACGCCCTGGTCGGAACTGGCGGCCAGGATGTCGCCGAGGTCGGAGAACCGGAGGCTCTGCTGTCCTTCGACGGTGTAGTCCCCGCCGTCGATGACCTCGGCGAACCCGTGGAAGCCGCCGGTCATGGCGGTCAGCCAGGGCGCGGCCATGGCGGCGAACTCGCGCGCCGTCACACCGGCCGGCGCCACCATGGCGGCGCCGTGCATGAACCCGGCGAACATGACGTACATGCCCGCGAGCAGGGCCAGGTCGTACAGGGACGCCAGCCCGGCGTCCTCCCCGAAATAGGTGCTGTCCCCCCACAGATCGAGCAGCGGCCTGTACTCGTCGAAGACCTCGGCCGACCCGCTGTAGAGGATCGACGCCCCCGGCTGGCCGATCATGTGCGGCACGGCCATGATGCCGCCGTCCAGATACGCGGCCCCGGCCCGGGCTGCCCAGGCGGCCGTCTCCCGCGACTGGGCCGGTGAGGTCGTGGTCACGTTGATCAGGGTCCGCCCGGCCAGCTCACCGGAGAGCGGGTCGAGCACCTCACGGACCGACGCGTGGTCCAGCAGGCACGTGATCACCAGCTGACCGGCCCGGACCGCCTCACCGGCCGTGGCGGCGGCCTCCGCCCCCCGCGCGACAAGCTCCTCCGCCCTGCCCGGCGAACGGTTCCACACCGTCGTCGCGTACCCGGCCTTCACCAGAGCGCCCGCGAGAACGCTCCCCATCGCCCCCAGCCCGAGAACACTCACCCGGACGTCGTCATCGGTCGTCATCTTCAAGATCCCCTCGTGTTCCGTCGTTCGAGTCGATCCTTTCCACTGCCTGTAGATTTGGCCAGTACGGACTAATTAGTCAGGTACTTACCTTTTAGTAAGTGCCTTTCGGAGGGGTAGATGACGAAGTCAGCACGCAACGGCCCCTACTTCTGCGGCATCGACGCGGCGATGGACGTCGTCGCCGGCAAGTGGAAGTCCCTGATCCTGTGGGAACTGCACGACCACGGAACCCGCCGGTTCGCCGAACTCCGCCGCGCCCTGCCCGGCGTCAGCGAGAAGATGCTGATCCAGCACCTGCGGGAGATGGAGGAGGACGGCCTCGTGCACCGCGAGGTCTACCGCGAAGTCCCCCCGAAGGTGGAGTACTCCCTGACCGAACACGGCGTCTCGCTCAACGCCGCCCTGGCCCCTCTGGGAGAGTGGGGCACCGAACGCATCCAGCGAATCGGAGCCGAAAAAGTCCACCCCTGACGCCACCGGCTCGCACAGCCCGGGAGCGGGTACGGCGGTGCGTGCCAGGCGGGTGAGCCCACCCGTGGAGCACGTCCGCGGCAGACCGGGCGTTGCCCACCCAAGCTGAGCCACACGGCAGGCAAGCCCTCCTGCGCCCGCAGAACATCGCCGGCGACGCCGTACACCTCGACCCAGACTCCGTCCCACCCACGGCCCGGGCCGGCTTGAGATCGAGACGGGTCACCGTACCGACCACTGGCATGCGGGCAGACTGACACGCTCCCACGCGAGCCGGAACCCGAATGCGCACATGATCGCGCGGTCTCTGGGATTTCACCGGCCGACAGGGGACGATGTAGTCGCTTGCTCCGGCCCCCGGGAGGCGATCATGGCTGTCCCCGATCCTGCAGCAGAGCGCGTCGCTTGCGCCCGCGCCGGACGCGAGTGGTTCGCCGGCGTCATGTTGACCAGTCTCCTGCTCGGGCATCGGCCCCGACGTCTCAACACGGCCTACCGGCTGTGCCCTCAGGGGCGGAGGCTCCTGGATCTGCTGGATCCGCTCTCCAGCGGAGACGACGGGGATCCCTCCCTCTACTGGGAGTTCAAGCTGAACTCCTTGCATCCGGGCCGGGAGAACCGCTGGCCGAGGGAATTCGCATCGCCCAGCTCGTACAGGCCGATCGGAAGCAGCGCGCTGTGCCGTACGGCTTCACCGACAAGAGGGAGGCCGACGACTTCCGCTCCGTTCTCCGTGACGAGCTCGTCCGCAGAGCCGCCGACGGAGACGTACGTGCTGATCACATACGGCCGTGGGTATGGACGCCGGCCAGTACAGGCACCGCGCTAACCGAGAACGGGCGGGCCTCAGGGGTCGAAGTACGGCTGTCCTACCACCAGGCACCTCTGACGTGAGATCACGGCTGTCGGTGCCCGGATGTAGCGTCCGGTGCATGGATGAGACCTCCCAGAGCCGGCATGCCGTACACGCCTACGTTGACAGCGCCGAGCAGCGTGACTGGGAGCGCTTCGGCGCCCTGCTCGCCGAGGATGTGGTGTACGAGATGCCGCAGACCCGGGAACGGATCCGCGGGAAGTCGGCTTTCCTCCAGTTCAACATGGAGTATCCCGGCGATTGGCACCTGCGGGTACGGCGCGTCGTCGCCGACGGCCGCCACGCCGCGGCGTGGATCGACGCGCGCGTCGGCACCGGGCATCAGGACGCGTGCGTGTGGTTCGAGATCTCCGATCAGGGACTGATCAGCCGGATCGTCGACTACTGGCCGGAGCCGTACGACCCGCCGTCTGGTCGCGAGCACCTCGTGGAGCGCTGGTAGGACCATCCGTCGAGCACGGTCGCTGATCCGGCGGAGGTCCACCATCCGAGAGAAAGGAATACCGACCATGTCACTCGTCCGCGTCCAGCACATCTCCGTCTCGCTCGACGGTTTCGCCACCGGTGAAGGCCGGAGTCTCGACGCGCCGTTCGGGCACGCCGGCGAACGGCTGCACGACTGGATGTTCGCCACCCGGTGGGGCCGCGGGATGCTCGGCCGTCCCGGCGGCACGGGCGGCGTCGACGACGCCTTCCTGCGGCTGTTCACCTCCGGGATCGGCGCCGAGATCATGGGTGCCGGGAAGTTCGGCTACCCCGGATGGCACAAGGACCCGGAGTGGAAGGGCCCGTGGGGTCCCAACCCGCCGTTCCACACACCGGTCTTCGTCCTCACCCATCACCCGCGCCCGTCGATCGAGATGGAGGGCGGCACGACGTTCCACTTCATCGACGCTTCCCCCGCCGAGGCGCTCGAGACGGCCCGCGAGGCCGCGGGCGGCCAGGACGTACGCATCGGCGGGGGCCCCACCATGATCCGCGGCTTCCTCGCCGCCGGACTCGTCGACCACATGCACATCGTGGTGGTCCCGATCCTGCTCGGCCGGGGCGTACGCCTCTGGGACGGCCTGGAGGGCCTCGAGAAGGACTACGAGATCGAGACCACCTCCTCGCCCAGCGGAGTCACCCATCTGATGTTCACCCGCACGGGTCTCTGATCAGCCGGCCGAAGCGACCCGTGAAATCCAGGGAACATCGGCTGCCAGATCGCGCCGAGTTCGTCTCACCCCCATCGGGGGACTGCGAGCACCCGGCGCACCGCTAACGTCGGCGTACGGATGCAGGCCACCGATAGGAGCGCATCCATGATCCGCATGCTCGATGGAATGCCAGAAGGGGTCCTGGGCGTCGAGACTCTCGACAGACTGACCGCGGAGGACTACACCGGCACGCTTCTGCCGGCCTTGGACACCGCCGTCAAGGAAAGCGGCAAGATCCGCATCGTGCTCGTCTTCAGGGCCAAATTCGAAGGCATGGAGCCAGGAGCCGCCTGGCAGGATCTCAAGATGGGCGTTCGCGACTGGAACGCCTGGGAACGCATCGCGCTCGTGACCGACCACGCCTGGATGAAAGACGGGTTCCGGCTGTTCGCCTGGGCCATGCCGGGCGAGGCCAGAGCCTTCGGGCTGGCCGAGCAGGACGACGCCGTCACCTGGGCGGCCGGCAAGAGGTGAACGTCCAGCTCACGAGCGATGCCTGAGACCTGTGAACCGGCCGGGAAGGGGTGTGCCTTCCCGGTGATCGTTTGAGGTCTCGTACGCATGACCCACGCGCCGACGCCGACTGGGAAGGCACGCTCATCGGACTACTTCGCGCGCACGGTTACTGCCGCTCGCCGGGCGTGGAAAAGCAGGCGCACTGTGAAGGTGTCCAGCGTGAACAGGTCGGTGCCGTCCCAGTCGAACTGCCCGACCTGCCCCGGCGGGGCATCAGGACAGGCCCTCACGCAGTCATGGCCCTCCTGGTCCTCGTGCCACTCGACGACGCGGACGTCCTCGAACCGGAAGACCACGACAGGCGTCTTCGACAGTCCGGGCGGAGTCCACTCCGGGTCGTAGAGAAACTCCAGCTCCAGCATCGGCGGCCTGCCGGGCTCATAGGTCAGGCGTCGGAAGCCGGTGTCGTGGAGGCAGATGCGGGCGCCCTCGTCGGTCCAGAACTCGTACAACCCTCCCTTGGAAGTGATGCCACGATCTCCGTCCCCGGTCACCCCGGTGAACTCGGTCACCGACATGAGGCTCCTCGGAGGTGAGGGCGGCGCTGCCGGGGACATCCTCGTCCTCGTACCCTGCCAGAGCCCTGCGGCCCGGGTCCGCCCGCCACCGGATGACGAGGCCTCCACCCTTCCCTACGGATCGGAGGGCCCGAATCGTCAACGAACTCAACGAGCATCCCTGACCGTCCTTCCTGCTATCGCCCGGTGCCTGATCTTGTCAGGCCCATCTGGGAAGATCTTGCATTCCGACCGGCCCGAAGTGACGGAGCTGCATGACATGAGCGATGGCCAGTCTGCGGGCTCCGAGGAGTACCACTACTACCGACGCCTGCTCAAGGGGCACTGGCCGGAGAACGGCATCTGCTGGACCGTCGTCGTTCCCAACGATGGAAGGCCACTCACGCTCACCGAGATCGACGATCGGTGTACTCCCGGGATTGACCTTGGGGATCGCAGCGGAATGACGAACTGCACCCCGTACCCTCTGCAGTGGTGCCTGCCCCCGGAAACGGCTCCGGCCCATGGTCGGCCTCGGGCATGCCAGGCGATCACTACATGGGCCCGGCAAGAAGATCAGACAGTCCCATTACGACGGACGTAGGATCCGAAAGTCGAACCAGAACACGGCAAACGCATTCCCGTTGTTCTCAGGGCTTCCACGATATTCCCGGCAGCCACTTCGTTGAGCTTTCCGTCCCGGCACGCACGAGCGAGCAGCCATACGGTGCCGTGGACTTGCAGGCCATGCGCCCTGCCCACCGCTACGGCTTCGCGGTCATCGGTGATGGCGATCCCCTGGGACAGTTCGGCCGCCGAGAACACGCTGGCCTCTCCCAGGTCGCGTTCGGAGGATCCGATGCGCTGCACCCACTTCGCGAAGCACCTGATCTCATCCAGGGAGTCGAGCCTCGCCAGGCCAAGCCAGTTCGCGTCCAGCACCGTCTGAAGGATCGGATACGCCTGACATCCCTCGCGTATCTCCTCCCGAACCACGTGGGTGGTGAGGCAGGTGACGCCTATCAGCAGATCTCGAAGCACGTCCAGACGTTCCGCCCGAGCGAAATGGCTCAGGCCCATCGCGTCGAACACCAGGAGGGGATCCGGCTCAGCGCTGCTCAAAGCTCGAGATCCGCATCGTCACGCAACTGCAGATCGGTCGTCATGATCTGACCTCGCATGAGCTCGACAGCACGTGACGCCGTTATGCGCGACTTCCTGAAGGACTCCATCACCGCGTGCGCAAAGCCCGGAGGCACTCGAACCGTTTCCAGATCAGGCTGCGGCGCCCATCCGACCGCCTCCATCAGCTCCGCACGCGTCGGATTTCGCTTGCGCATTTCCTTCGCGGCGTTCTCATCGATGACCTCCGCTTCAACGGCCTGCCGTACGGTCAACGACCAGGATGTCCTGAAACGCGCAGCAAGGGCCACCAACTCCTCCCGCTTCGCCACCGAACCTGAATGAGCTGTACCGCGGAAGACCTCCAGTGGAAGGAGAAGCTCCGCAGCGAAGGCATCGATGATCGCCTCCCTGTCATCACGCGAGACATGGACGCCTATGTCAGCGGAGTACTCGTCGCCTACGATCAGATGCCCCAGCTCGTGAGCCGCGGACGCGCGGCGACGCCCGAGATCACCATGCCTGCTGACAACCGCCACGGCAAGGTCGCCCTCGACCAATGAAGCGCCTTCGCCCGGCGCCTCAACCACCGCGACCAATTGCCCCAGCTGTTCGCAGACGCTCATGAGCGAATCGATGGGGTCAAGCCCGGTCCCGAGCCGACTCCTCACCCAGAGGGCTGCACCGCGGGCGCCCGGCGCATCCTGAATCGCCTCCGGGTACCGCTCTATCGCAGGCAAGGAGAACTCCCCCAGCTCCACGAGCTGCCGGATGTCGGCCAGCCATGTGGAGAGGGCCACTTCCAAGCGGTAGGACTGCCGTGCCGCATCGGTCACCGTGTCATCGGCGAGTTCCACACGGCGGGAGATGACAGCCGGAGGCGGATTGAGAAAGTGACTCAGCGGAACCCGAAGCACAGATGACAGCTTGGCAAGCTCAAGCGCATCGACTCGGCGTACTCCCCGCTCGATCTTGGCGATCATCGTCCGATCGAGTTTCAGCGCGGACGCAAGCTGCTCCTGTGACATGCCGGCCGCCATGCGACACTCACGTACGCGTTCACCGATGTCCGCCCAACCCTCAGACCCCTTCATGGTGCGATAATCGCACATAGGCAGGAGGGGAAGCGAGGACCGAAAGCTGAGCCCAGGCAATCGTTACCCCAATAACCCTCCGCTTCCCTGTGGGGCATATGCCCTGGTCGCACGGACTTCTCGTCGATTGCGGAAACCTGGCCGCCCAGCCCGTTCACCGGCGAAGACGCAAGGAGCGCGCCCGCAGATCGCAGGCGCGCTCCTCTCAGCGTCGATGACGACGTTGGTCACTCTCCGGCAGGAGCGATGCCCACCGGACAGGAGACCCCGGTGCCGCCGATTCCGCAGTAGCCGCCGGGGTTCTTGAACAGGTACTGCTGGTGGTAGTCCTCGGCGAAGTAGTACTCGCCGGCGGGGGCGATCTCGGTGGTGATCTGGCCGTAGCCGGACTCGGTGAGCACCTTCTGGTAGGCGTCGCGCGAGGCGAGGGCGGACTTCTCCTGCTCGGGGGAGTGGGTGTAGACGGCCGAGCGGTACTGGGTGCCGACGTCGTTGCCCTGGCGCATGCCCTGGGTGGGGTCGTGGGCCTCCCAGAAGACGCGCAGGAGTTCCTCGTAGGAGACCTCGGACGGGTCGAAGACCACGCGGACGACCTCGGTGTGGCCGGTCAGGCCGGTGCAGACCTCTTCGTAGGTCGGGTTGGGGGTGTAGCCGCCCGCGTAGCCGACCGAGGTGGACACCACGCCGGGGGTCTGCCAGAACTTGCGCTCGGCGCCCCAGAAACAGCCGAGGCCGAAGTCGGCGATCTCGGCGCCCTCGGGGTACGGCGGGGCGAGCGGGGCGTCGAGGACCATGTGGCGGTCGGGCACCGGCATGCGCGTCTCGCGTCCCGGGAGCGCGTTCTCCTGGGACACCATGGAAGTCTTGTCCTTGCCGAACAGCCAGCCCATCGTGAACCTCCTCCTGACACCTTCTCAGATCTCTGCAACCGCGCAGGGGTCCGCGATGTTCCCGTAAGGATTTCTTAACCATTGGACAAGCACTGCTAATTTGTATTAAATCGGGTAAGTAGTCAAAATAGGTGACATGCCTGAATCACGCCATGGTGTCCTGTACGGCGTCGCCGCCTACGCCATGTGGGGGTTGTTCCCCCTCTACTGGCCGCTCCTCAAGCCCTCCGGGGCCCTGGAGATCCTGGCGCACCGCATGGCGTGGTCGCTCGTCGCCGTCCTCGCCATCCTCGCGGTACGGCGGCACTGGGGCTGGATCCGCGAGCTCGTGCGCACCCCTCGCAAGCTCGGCCTGCTGGTCCTCGCCGCAGTGATCATCACGGTCAACTGGGGCGTCTACATCTACGCGGTCAACACCGGGCACGTCGTCGAGAGTTCCCTCGGCTACTTCATCAACCCGCTGGTCAGCGTCCTGTTCGGGGTCTTCCTCCTCAAGGAGCGCCTGCGGCGCCTGCAGTGGGTGGCGGTCGGCCTGGGCGCCCTGGCCGTCGTCGTGCTCACCGTCGACTACGGCCGGCTGCCGTGGATCGCCCTGGTCCTGGCCGCCAGCTTCGGCACCTACGGCCTGGTCAAGAAGATCGCGCAGGTCGGCGCGGCCGAGAGCATGGCGGTCGAGACGCTGGTGCTGCTCCTGCCCGCGCTGGGCTATCTGTTCTATCTCCAGCAGCAGGGCACGGCCACCTTCGGCACCGCGGGCGCCGGGCACGCCTTGCTGCTGGCCGGGGCCGGCGTGGTCACCGCCGTCCCGCTGCTGTGCTTCACCGCCGCCGCGATCCGGGTGCCGCTCACCACGATCGGGCTGCTGCAGTACATCGCGCCGGTCCTGCAGTTCCTGTGCGGCGTGTTCATCGCCCACGAGGTCATGCCCGCCAGCCGGTGGGCGGGTTTCGCCATCGTCTGGCTGGCCCTGTCGGTCTTCACCTGGGACAGCCTGCGTACGGCCCGCGAGTCCCGTCGCGCCGAGAGGCTGCGGGAGAGCGAGCCCGTCCCGGCCTGAGCGGAGCCGTCCCTACACGGAAGGGACCCCGGCTCCCCGTACCGCCGCGACCAGCGGCTTGAGCGCCGGATCCTCCTCCGCCCGCTCCAGAGCGGCCTCCAGCGAGCGTTCGTAGGCGGGCCCTGCCTCGGCCAGGCGGGCCCGTCCCGCGTCGGTGATCACGGAGTAGACGCCGCGGCGGTCGTCGGAGCAGAGCGTCCGGCGGGTCAGCCCCGCCTCCTCCAGCCGGGCGATGAGGCGGGTCACCGAGCTCTGGTTCAGCCCCACGGCCTCAGCGAGCTCCTGCATGCGCAGTTCACCGCAGGAGGAGCCGGCCAGCTGCCTGAGCGCGCGGTACTCCGACAGTCCGAGGCCGTGGCCTCGCTGCAGTGTCTTGGCCAGCTCGGCTTCCACCCGGGCGTACAGCAGTGCGAACAGATCCCACGTCATTGTGAGTTCCTTCTGTGATGAGCCACTCGACCCGGAGTATACGTGCACGCACAAAAAATGCACGCACAACAAGCCACCGGGATCAGCCCGAGCGCTCCACCACGTAGTCGCACAGCGCCAGATAGGCGGCGCGGGCCGGGATGTCCGGCAGGCCGGACAGGTCGGCGCGGGCGCGGTCGGCCCAGGAGATCAGCTCGGCGCGGGCCCGCCCCATGGCGGGGTTGGCGCGCAGCAGACGGAGGGTCTCCTCGACGTCCTCCTCGGCCACGGGGCCGGCCAACAGCTCGCGCAGGCGCGCGTCGGCCGGGTCGTCCCCGGCCAGGACGTAGAGCACCGGCAGCGTCCGGATTCCCTCGCGCAGGTCGGTGCCGGGGGTCTTGCCCGACTCCGCGGACTCGGAGGCGACGTCCAGCAGGTCGTCGCTGAGCTGCCAGGCGACGCCGATGGCCTCGCAGGCGCCGGTCACCCGCTCGACCACCTCGGGATCGGCCCCGCTCAGCATCGCGCCGAACCGGCCGGAGGTCGCGATCAGCGAACCGGTCTTGTCGGCCAGCACGTCGATGTAGTGCCGTACCGGGTCCTCCCCCGGGCGGGGGCCGATGGTCTCGCGGATCTGGCCGCGGACCAGGCGGGAGAAGGTCTGGGCCTGGATCCGGATGATCTCCGAACCGAGGTCGGCGAGGATCTCCGACGCCTGGGCGAACAGGTAGTCGCCGGTCAGGATGGCCACGGTGTTGTCCCACCGCGCGTTGGCCGACGGCGAGCCCCGGCGGACCGGGGCCTCGTCCATGACGTCGTCGTGGTAGAGCGTCGCCAGGTGGGTCAGCTCGATGACCACGGCCCCGGGCACGACCCCCGGGGCCTGCGGCGAGCCGAACTGGGCGGCCAGCAGCACGAGCATCGCCCGGAACCGCTTGCCGCCCGCCTCGATGAGGTGCTTGGACGTCTCGGTGACGAAGGCGTCCTCGCTCTCCACCGAGGACCGCAGCAGCTTCTCGACCTGGGCCAGGCCTGCCGCCAGGTCCTGCGCCAGCCGTTCGTCGACGAGCGGCAGATCAACAACCGGTGGCGCAGCCATGAGTATCCGACTCCCTAGCGAATGAACAACGCGGACGCGGCCTGGTCAGCCAGGTTCAGCACCGGCTCCGGGAAGACCCCGAGCACTACGGTAGCCGCAGCGGCCAGGGCCACCACAGCCGAGGTGCCGATGGTGGGCATCGCCACAGTCGGGCCGTCGGCGGCCGGCTCGCTGAAGAACATCAGCACGATCACGCGGACGTAGAAGAACGCGGCGATGGCCGAGGTCACCACACCCACCACGACCAGCGGCAGCGCGTCACCGGCCACCGCGGCCGAGAACACGGCGTACTTCCCGAAGAATCCACTGGTCAGCGGGATGCCGGCGAAGGCCAGCAGGAAGAACGCGAAGATGCCCGCCAGCACCGGCGCCCGCTTGCCGAGACCGGCCCACCGGGACAGGTGCCCGGCCTCGCCGCCCGCGTCGCGGACCATGGTGACCACCGCGAAGGCGCCGACCGTGGTGAAGCCGTAGGCCGCCAGGTAGAACAGGATGGCCGACAGGGCCTCCCGGTTCTGCTCGAAGGCGCCCGTGGCGATCACACCGGTGAGCAGGAAGCCCGCGTGCGCGATCGAGGAGTAGGCCAGCATGCGCTTGATGTCGGTCTGGGTGATGGCCAGGATCGCACCGACGATCATCGTCAGGATCGCGACGCCCCACATGACCGGGCGCCAGTCCCAGTCGAGGTTGCCCAGGGCGACCCAGAACACCCGCAGCACGGCGCCGAAGGCGGCCACCAGGACGGTGGAGGCCATCAGGGCGGTGACCGCGGTGGGCGCGCCCTGGTAGACGTCGGGCTTCCACGCCTGGAACGGCGCGGCACCGATCTTGAACAGCAGGCCGACGCCGAGCATCGCCATGCCGACGAACAGCAGGGTGTCCTGACCGGCGACCGTGCCCAGCGCGGCGCTGATGGCCTTCAGGTCGAGCGACCCGGCGTAGCCGTACAGCAGCGCGGCGCCGTACAGGAAGAAGGCCGAGGAGAACGAGCCCAGCAGGAAGTACTTGACCGAGGCCTCCTGCGACAGCAGGCGGCGCCGGCGGGCCAGGCCGCACAGCAGGTACAGCGGCAGGGACAGGACCTCCAGGGCCACGAACATGACCAGCAGGTCGTTGGCGGCCGGGAACAGGAGCATGCCGCCGACCGAGAACAGCAGCAGCGGGTAGACCTCGGTCTGCGCGTAACCGCTGCGGACCGCCTCCTCCTCGTCGGTGCTTCCCGGTACGGCCGCCGCCTGCGCGACGAACTGCTCGTCGTCGTTGATCAGCAGCGTGCTGACGAAGGCGAGGATGAGGATGATCGCCCAGATGAACAGGGCTGGGCCGTCCACCGCGACGGCGCCCATGGCCGCCGGCGTGGTCGGCACGCCGTCCCTGACCGCCTGCAGGATCGTCAGCAGGAAGCCGCCGAGCAGGGCCAGGAGGGTCAGCGGCACGTGGATCGACTTGCGCAGGTAGCGGGGCGCGAACGCCTCGACCAGCACGCCGACGATCGCCGCGCCGAAGACCAGCAGCATCGGCGCGAGCAGGGCGTATTCGATCGTTGGCGCCTCGATGGTGCCGCCGTTCACTGGCCGGCCCCCTTCTTCTCAGCGACGGTGGAGACGGGCTGCTTGTCCGTCACCTGGGCGTTGGTCAGGGTCTTGTCCACCGCCGGGTTGATCACGTCGAGCAGCGGCTTCGGGTAGAAGCCGAACGCGACGATCAGTGCGATGAGCGGGGCCACCACCCACTTCTCCCGGCCGTTGAGGTCGGTGAAGCCCTTGACCGACTCGGCGGTGGGGCCGTTCATGGTGCGCTTGTACATCCACAGGATGTAGATGGCCGCCAGGATCACACCGGTCGCGCCGATGATGGCCGGGACCGCGTAGCGCTCGTAGGTGCCGATCAGGACCATGAACTCGCTGACGAACGGCGCCAGGCCGGGCAGCGAGAGACCAGACAGGCCGGCGATCAGGAAGGCGCCCGCCAGCAGCGGGGCGACGCTCTGCACGCCGCCGTAGTCGGCGATCTGGGCGGAACCGCGGCGGTAGATCAGGAACCCGGCGACCAGGAACAGCGCGCCGGTCGAGAAGCCGTGGTTGACCATGTACAGCGTGGCGCCCGACTGGGCGTTCTGCGTCATCGCGAAGACGCCCAGCGCGATGAAGCCGAAGTGCGAGATCGAGGTGTAGGCGATCAGGCGCTTCATGTCGGTCTGGCCGATGGCCACGATCGCGCCGTAGATGATGCCGACCACCGACAGCACGATGACCAGCGGGGTGAAGAACTTCGACGCCTCCGGGAACAGCTCCAGGCAGAAGCGGAGCATGCCGTAGGTGCCGACCTTGTCCAGCACGCCCACCAGCAGGACCGCGGCGCCGGCCGGGGCCTGCGCGGCGGCGTCGGGCAGCCAGGTGTGGAACGGCCACAGCGGGGCCTTGATCGCGAAGGCGATGAAGAAGCCGGCGAACAGCCACTTCTGCGTGGTCGGGTCCTGGATGGCCCCGATCAGCTCGGGGAACATGAAGGTGTTCTTCTCGGCGACCACGTAGAGCGCGATCACCGCGACCAGCATGAGCAGGCCGCCGAAGAGCGAGTAGAGCAGGAACTTGACGGCCGCGTAGGACCGCTGCACGCCGCCGTACGACCCGATCATGAAGTACATCGGGATCAGCATGGCTTCGAAGAAGACGTAGAAGAGGAAGATGTCGGTCGCCGCGAAGACGCCGATCATCATGGCCTCCAGCACCAGCAGCAGCGCGAAGTAGGTCTTCGCGGAGCGCTTGGGCGGGACCACCTCGGTCTTGACGTCGGCGGTCTCCGTGGCGCCCTTGGCGTCACGGACCGGCGCCGCGACGGCGCCCTCGGCGTCGTGCCAGGAGGCCAGGATGACGATCGGCACGAGGATCGCCGACAGCGCGATCAGCACGAGCGCGATGCCGTCCACCGCGACGCCGTAGTGGACCCCGAAGCTGGGGATCCAGGAGTACTTCTCCTCGAACTGGAAGCGGTTGCCGTTGGGGCTGAACTGCACCGCCATGGCGACGGTCAGTCCCAGCACCACCAGCGAGACCAGCAGGGCCACTTGCTTGGCGAGCTTGTCACTGCCCTTGGGGAGCAGTGCCACCCCGACCGCGCCCAGTACGGGCACGGCCATCAGGATCGAGAGCCAGGGCATCACATGTTCCCTACGTAGAGCAGCGCGCCAACGACGGCGGCGGCACCGAAGAGGATGGACAGCGCGTACGAGCGGACGTAGCCGGTCTGCACGCGGCGCAGCCGCCCGGAGGTTCCGCCGATGCCCGCGGCCAGCCCGTTGACCAGGCCGTCGACGCCGCGGCTGTCGAAGAACACCGCGATGCGGGTCAGCCACTGGCCGGGGCGCATGAGCAGCGCCTCGTTCAGGGCGTCGCCGTACAGGTCGCGGCGGGCGAAGGTGGTGAGGAAGGAGCCGCGCGGGGCGACGGCGGGCACCTCGGCGGCGCCGTACCGGAACCAGGCGAAGGCGGCGCCGGCGGCGACCAGGGCGAGCGTGGCCAGGGCCGCGGGGCCCACGCCGAAGACGTGGGGCTCGGGCATGTCCGCCGGCTGGGGCAGACCGACCGCCGGGCTCAGGAAGGTCAGGAACCGGTTGCCCAGGACCAGGTAGGCACCCAGGCCGATCGAGCCGATCGACAGGATGATCAGCGGCACGGTCATCACCGCGGGCGACTCGTGCGGGTGCGCGTCCTCGGCCCAGCGCTTCTTGCCGAAGAAGGTCATGAAGACCATCCGCGACATGTAGAAGCCGGTCAGACCGGCACCCAGCACGGCGAGCCAGCCGAGGATCTCGTTGTGGTGCATCGCCGTCTCGATGATGCCCTCCTTGGTGTAGTAACCGGAGAGCAGCGGGAAGCCGATGATCGCGAGGTAGCCGATGATGAAGGTGACCGCGGTGACCTTCATGACCGAGAACAGCGCGCCGTAGCGGCGCATGTCCACCTCGTCGTTCATGGCGTGCATGACTGAGCCGGCGCCCAGGAACATGTTGGCCTTGAAGAAGCCGTGCGTGATCAGGTGGCCGATCGCGAAGGCGTAGCCCGCCGGGCCGAGGCCCGCGCCGAGCATCATGTAGCCGATCTGCGACATCGTCGAACCGGCCAGGCCCTTCTTGATGTCGTCCTTGGCGCAACCGATGATCGCACCGGCGAGCAGCGTGGCGACGCCGACGATGGTGACGACCAGCTGCGCGGTCGGGGCGGCCTCGAAGAAGGCGCCGGAGCGGACCACCAGGTAGACGCCGGCGGTGACCATGGTCGCGGCGTGGATGAGGGCCGAGACCGGGGTCGGGCCCTCCATCGCGTCCAGAAGCCAGGACTGCAGCGGGAGCTGGGCGGACTTGCCGCAGGCGCCGAGCAGGAGCAGCAGGCCGATCGCGGTCAGCGTGCCCTCCGACGCCTGGCCCGTCACCTGGTGGGTGAGGTCGGCGAAGGCCAGCGAGCCGAAGGTCGTCCAGATCGTGAAGATGCCGATCAGCAGGCCGAAGTCGCCGACGCGGTTGACGATGAACGCCTTCTGCGCGGCGGTGGCCGCGCTGGGCTTGTGCTGCCAGAACCCGATCAGCAGGTAGGACGCGAGACCCACGCCCTCCCAGCCGATGAACAGGCCGACGTAGTTGTCCGACAGGACCAGCAGGAGCATGGCCGCGACGAACAGGTTGAGGTAGGCGAAGAACCGGCGGCGGTCGCGGTCGTGCGACATGTAGCCGATCGAGTAGATGTGGATCAGCGATCCGACACCCGTGATCAGCAGGGCGAAGCTGATCGACAGCGGGTCGATCAGCATCCCCATGTTCACCATGCCGGGGATGAACTCGAACAGCTCGAACGCCCGGCGGCGGTCCTCGGGGTTCAGGCCGAGCAGTTCCACGAAGGAGAGCACGGCCACCACGAAGGCGCCCAGCGACATGGCGACGCCGAGGAAGTGGCCCCACTTGTTGGTACGGCGGCCGCCCAGCAGCAGGATCGCGGCGCCCAGCAGCGGCAGCGCGATCATCAGCCAGGAGACCCCGATCACCCCACCGGAGTGCTGGACGATCTCAGCAGGAGATTGCACCTGGCACTCCTCAGTACTTCAGCAGGTTGGCGTTGTCCACGGACGCCGACCTGCGGGTTCGGAAGATCATCACAATGATGGCGAGGCCGATCACGACCTCCGCCGCGGCCACGACCATCACGAAGAAGGCGATGAGCTGGCCGTCCAGGTTGCCGTGCTGCCGGGCGAAGGTCACGAACGCCAGGTTGCAGGCGTTGAGCATGAGCTCCACGCACATGAACACCACGATCGCGTTGCGCCGTACCAGCACGCCGACGCCCCCGATCGCGAAAAGCAGCGCGGAGAGCACCAGGTAGTGGGTGGTCACTTGCCGTCCTCCTCGGAAAGCGCGTTCTCGTCCTGGAGCGCGTCCTTCACCTGGATGGGCTTGTCACCCTCCGCCGGATCCGCGTCCCTGGCGTCGTCCTTCTGCAGGACCTGCTTGATGAGCGCGGCCTTCTCCGGATCGGTCGGCTCGAAGCCCTCCTCCATCTCGTGCCGGGCGAGCACCCGGTTGATCGAGGTGACCGCCACCGTGCCGTCCGGCAGCAGGGCCGGCATGTCGATGGCGTTGTGCAGGGCGTAGGTGCCGGGACCGGGCAGCGGCGAGGGCTGCGGACCGGCGAACCGGGCGCGGGCCAGGTCGCGCTGGGTGGCCTTGGGCCGGACCCGCTCGCGGTGGGCCAGCACCATCGCGCCGAGCGCGGCGGTGATCAGCAGCGCCGAGGTGACCTCGAAGGCGAAGACGTGCCGGGTGAAGATCGAGGCGGCCAGGGTGGGGACGTTGCCGTCCCTGCTCGCCACGACCTGTCCCAGGCCCGTGGCGGGGCTGAAGGCCACGTTGCCGACCGCCAGGGCCAGCAGGATGGCGAAGCCCAGACCGGCGATGATCGCCCAGAACCGCTGCCCCTTGATCGTCTCGACCAGGGAGTCCGAGGAGTCCACGCCGACGAGCATGAGCACGAATAGGAAGAGCATCATGACCGCGCCGGTGTAGACGATGATCTGCACCGCGGCGAGGAAGGGCGCGTCCTGGACGGCGTACAGCACGGCCAGCGAGAGCATGACCACGCCGAGCATCAGCGCCGAGTAGACCGCCTTGCGGCTGAAGACGAGCCCGAGCGCCGCGGCCACGGAAGTGACCGCCAGCACCCAGAACGTGATGGTCTCACCCATTGTTGCGTCCCAGCCGGTAGTAGTCCTCTTCGGTCTCGCCGAGACGCATGGCGTGGGGCGGAGCCTCCATGCCCGGGCCGAGCGGCGCGAGAAGCATCTCCTTGGTGTAGATCAGGCTCTCACGGGTCGAGTCGGCGAGCTCGTATTCGTTGGTCATGGTCAGCGCGCGCGTCGGGCACGCCTCGATGCACAGGCCGCACAGGATGCAGCGCAGATAGTTGATCTGGTAGGTGCGGCCGTAGCGCTCGCCCGGGGAGTAGCGCTCCGTCTCGGTGTTGTCGCCGCCCTCCACGTAGATCGCGTCGGCCGGGCACGCCCAGGCGCACAGCTCACAGCCGACGCACTTCTCCAGGCCGTCGGGCCAGCGGTTGAGCTGGTGCCGGCCGTGGAAGCGCGGAGCCGTGGGCCGCTTCTCCTCGGGGTAGTTGACCGTCTCGACCTTCTTGAACATCGTGTGGAAGGTCACGCCGAACCCCTTGATGGGGTTCAACCAATCAGTTGCTCCCACTGGGAACCTCCGCAGTCGTGTTTGCGCGCGCCTCCACGGCCGTCGCCCCGCGGTAGTGCGGCAGGTCGAGCGGAGGCACCGGGAAGCCGCCGGCGGCGGGCTCGGCTTCGAGCGTCTTGAACTCGGCCTCGACCTGCTCGGCCTTGGCCTCCCTGCGCCGCTGCAGGACGGTGTCGAAACGCAGCCAGATGGCCAGGCACCCGACGAGCACGACGGCGCCCAGGATCATCACGGCGGTCCGGTCGGCGGTGTCCAGGCGCAGGGCCCGCATGGTGGCCACCAGCAGGATCCAGGCCAGGTTGACCGGGATGAGGATCTTCCAGCCGAGGGCCATGAGCTGGTCGTAGCGCACGCGGGGCAGCGAGGCGCGGCACCAGATGAAGAAGGCGAACAGCAGCACCATCTTCCCGAAGAACCACAGCAGCGGCCAGTAGCCGGTGTTGGCGCCGTCCCACAGGGAGATCGGCCACGGGGCGTGCCAGCCGCCCATGAACAGGGTGATGGAGACCGCCGACACCACGAAGACGTTGACGTACTCGGCGAGCATGATGACGGCGAACTTCAGCGAGTTGGAGTACTCGGTCTGGAAGCCGCCGACCAGCTCGCCCTCGCCCTCGGGCAGGTCGAACGGGACCCGGTTGGTCTCGCCCAGCATCGTGACGATGTAGATCAGGAAGGACGGGAGCAGCAGGATCATGTACCAGGAGGGCATCGGGATGTCGAGCCCTCCCAGCGAGAACGTGGTGCCCTTGGCCTGAGCCGCGACGATGCCCGAGGTGGACAGCGTGCCCGCGAACAGGAAGACGCCCACGAACGACAGGCCCATCGCGATCTCGTAGGAGACCACCTGGGCGCTCGCGCGCAGGCCGCCCAGCATCGCGTACGGCGAGCGGGAGCCCCACCCGGCCAGCACGATGCCGTAGACGCCGATGGAGGCCATGGCCAGCACCAGCAGCACCGCGACCGGCAGGTCGGTCAGCTGCAGCGGCGTCTCGACGCCGAACATGTTGACCTTCGGGCCCATCGGGATGACCGAGAAGGCCATGAAGGCGGGGACCGACAGCACGACCGGGGCGATGAAGTAGATCACCTTGTCCACGGTCCGCGGCATCAGGTCTTCCTTCAGACCCATCTTCAGGCCGTCGGCCACCGACTGCAGGAGGCCGAACTTACCCGCCCGGTTGGGGCCGTACCGGTTCTGCATGCGGGAGATGAGCTTGCGCTCGAACCACACGCCGAACAGCACGCCCAGCATCAGGACGATGAAGATGACCGCGGCCTTGAGGATGATGATCCCGATGGGATCCTTGCCGAAGTCGTCGAGGCTCGGAAGGGCCGGCTCGGCCGGCGCGGCCGCCAGAAGAGACCACGAGTTCATAAGTCGTTCACCGCTCCCCATTCGCTGCGCGGGCCGCCGGTGCTTCGCGGGCCGCTTCGCTCACTGCGCCGGTTTCTCTCCCGCTCATGAGGTACTTCCGATCTTGACGATGTCACCGGCCGCGGCGCGCAGATCGCGGGTCACCGAGCAGCCGTCGGAGCCGGCGGGCAGCCACACCACCCGGTCGGGCAGATCGGCGATGCGCACCGGCAGGCTCACCGAACCCCGCCCGGAGTTGACAGTGATCTTGCTGCCGTCGACGAGGCCCACCTCGGCCGCGGTGACCGGTGACACCAGCGCCTCGGCCGCCGGGGCGGTGCCCGCGAGGTACGGCTCGCCGGCCTGCAGCCGGCCCTCGCCGAGCAGCCGGTACCAGGTGGCGAGGATGGCCTCACCGGCCGCCGGGGCCGGCACCGCGCGGGTGCCCACCGCCGGGGCGGCGGCCCGCGGGCCCCGCCAGGCGCCGATCGCGGCCAGCTCGCGGCGGGCGGCGGCGGCGTCCGGCAGGCCCAGGTGCACGTCCATGTGGTCGGCGATCGCGGAGACGGCCCGCAGGTCGCTCATCACACCGGTGACGTGCAGGGCCTCCTCGAAGGTACGGCCGCGCCCCTCCCAGTTGACGAACGTGCCCGACTTCTCGGCCACCGCGGCGACCGGGAGCACCACGTCGGCGCGGTCGGTGACCGCGCTGGCGCGCTGCTCCAGGCTGACGATGAACGGCGTGTTCTCCAGGGCCGCCAGGGCGGCCTCCGGGTCGGCCAGGTCGTAGGGGTCGACGCCGGCGACGACGAGGGCGTCCAGCTCCTCGTTGCGCGCCGCCGCCAGGATCCCCGCGGTGTCGCGGCCCGGGGTGTCGGGCAGCGAGGTGACGTTCCACGCCCGGGCCACCTCGGCGCGGGCGGTCTCGTCGGCGACCGGACGGCCGATCGGGAGCAGGCTCGGCAGGGCGCCGGCCTCGATGGCGCCGCGCTCACCGGCACGACGCGGGATCCAGGCCAGGCGGGCGCCGCTGGCCTCGGCCAGCCGCAGGAGCGCCGAGAGCGCGCCCGGGACGGTGGCCAGCCGCTCGCCGGCGAGGATGACGGCGCCCGGCAGCTTGATCGCCTCGGCGGCCGGAGAGGCACCGGAGGCCAGGGACTCCAGGACGTCGGGCTCGGTTCCCGGCGTGGCCGGGATGAGCGTGCCGTTCATCTTGCCCAGTCCGGCGGTGGCGAACGGGGCGATCGAGAAGATCCTCAGCTTGCTGCGCTGCCAGGCCTTGCGCAGCCGCAGGAAGACGATCGGCGACTCCTCGTCGGGCTCGAAGCCCACCAGGAGCACGGCCGGGGCCTGCTCCAGGTCGCGGTAGCGCACCTCGATGCCCTTGCCCGCCACGGCGTGCGCGAGGAACTGCTCCTCCTCGGCGGAGTGCGGCCGGGAGCGGAAGTCGACGTCGTTGGTGCCCAGGGCGATCCGGGCGAACTTCGCGTAGCCGTACGCCTCCTCGACGGTGACGCGGCCGCCGACCAGCACGCCCGCGCGGCCGCGGGCGGCCGCCAGGCCCTGGGCCGCGACGGCGAGCGCGTCGGGCCAGGAGGTCGGCACGAGCACGCCCTCCTCGTTACGGACGAGCGGGGTCTTCAGCCGGTCGGGCTGCGTCGCGTAGGTGAAGGCGAAGCGGCCCTTGTCGCAGTTCCACTCCTCGTTGACCTCCGGGTCGTTGCCGGCCAGGCGGCGGGTGACCCGGCCGCGGCGGTGGTCGGTGCGCAGCGAGCAGCCGCTGGCGCAGTGTTCGCACGCGGTCGGAGTGGAGACCAGGTCGAACGGACGGGCCTGGAAGCGGTAGGAGGCGCTGGTCAGCGCGCCCACCGGGCAGATCTGGATGGTGTTGCCCGAGAAGTAGGACTGGAACGGCTCGCCGTTGGCGGTTCCGACCTGCTCCTTGGCCCCGCGCTCGAAGAACTCGATGAGCGGGTCACCGGCGATCTCCTCGGAGAAGCGCAGGCAGCGGGCGCACTGCACGCAGCGCTCGCGGTCCAGCAGCACCTCGGTCGAGAGCGGCACCGGCTTGGCGAAGACCCGCTTCTTCTCCTGGAAGCGGCTCTCGCCCTGGCCGTTGGACATCGCCTGGTTCTGCAGCGGGCACTCGCCGCCCTTGTCGCAGACCGGGCAGTCCAGCGGGTGGTTCATGAGCAGCAGCTCCATGACACCGCGCTGGGCCTTCTCGGCGACCGGGGAGGTGAGCTGGGTCTGGACCACCATGCCGGGGGCGACCTCGATGGCGCAGGAGGGCTGCGGCTTGGGGAAGCCGCGGCCGTTGCCCGCGTCCGGGATCTCCACCAGGCACTGGCGGCAGTTGGCGGCCGGGATCAGCAACGGGTGGTCGCAGAAGCGCGGGATCTGGATGCCGAGCAGCTCCGCCGCCCGGATGATCATCGTGCCCTTCGGGACGCTGACCTGGAACCCGTCGATGGTCAGGGTGACCAGTTCCACCGGCGCCTGGGCCGGGGTGCTCGCTTCTACCGTCATGGCGCCTCCTCCGTCGGCCCCATGACCGAAACGGTGATGTGCTTGCTGGCTGCTCCCCTGATCACTTCGCGTCCCCCCAGGCCGTGGACGGAGCGTGGTCGAACGGGCAACCGCCGATCTCGAAGTGCTTGAGATACTCCTCGCGGAAGTACTTCACCGAGGAGTGGATGGGGCTGGTGGCGCCGTCGCCCAGGGCGCAGAAGGAGCGGCCCAGGATGTTGTCGGCGATGTCGGTGATGGTGGTCAGGTCCTCCTCGGTGCCCTGACCCTTCTCCAGCCTGATGAGCACCTGCTTGAGCCAGTAGGTGCCCTCCCGGCAGGGGGTGCACTTTCCGCAGGACTCGTGCGCGTAGAACTCGGTCCACCGCATCACCGCGCGCACCACGCAGGTCGTCTCGTCGAAGATCTGCAGGGCGCGGGTGCCGAGCATGGACCCCTTGGCGCCGACCGACTCGAAGTCGAGCGGCACGTCCAGGTGCTCGTCGGTGAAGATCGGCGTGCTCGATCCGCCGGGCGTCCAGAACTTCAGCCGGTGGCCGGCGCGGATGCCGCCCGCCATGTCGAGGAGCTCGCGCAGCGTGATGCCGAGCGGCGCCTCGTACTGGCCCGGCCGGGTGACGTGGCCGGACAGCGAGAAGATGCCGAAGCCGGTCGACTTCTCGGTGCCCATGCGCGCGAACCAGTCGGCGCCGTTGGCGATGATCGAGGGAACACTCGCGACCGACTCGACGTTGTTGATCACAGTCGGGCAGGCGTACAGGCCCGCCACCGCCGGGAACGGAGGCTTGAGACGAGGTTGCCCGCGATAGCCCTCGAGCGAGTCGAGCAGGGCCGTCTCCTCGCCGCAGATGTAGGCGCCGGCGCCGGCGTGCACGACCAGGTCGAGGTCGTAGCCGGAGCCGAAGATGTCCTTGCCGAGAAGGCCGGCCTCGTACGCCTCGCGGACCGCCGCGTGCAGGCGGCGGATGACGTGCAGGACCTCGCCGCGCACGTAGATGAAGGCCTGGTTCGCCCGGATGGCGTAGGACGTGATGATCACGCCCTCCACCAGCGAGTGCGGGTTGGCCATCATCAGCGGGATGTCCTTGCACGTGCCGGGCTCGGACTCGTCGGCGTTGACCACCAGATAGTGCGGCTTGCCGTCACCCTGCGGGATGAAGCCCCACTTCATGCCGGTGGGGAAGCCCGCGCCGCCGCGGCCGCGCAGGCCGGAGTCCTTGACCGCCTGGATGACGGCGTCGGGGTCCATGCCCAGCGCCTTCTTGGCGGCCTTGTACTCCCCGTAGCCGTTCAGGGTGAAGGAGTCGGACCGGTCCCAGTTCGCGGTGAGGACCGGAGTGAGAGTCGTCATGCCTCAGGGGCCTTCCATCCGTTGGCCTTGGCGACCTTCAGGCCCTCCAGCGAGGCGCCCGCGGCGGACGGGCCGTCGCCGGCCAGGTCGTCGGGCAGGCCCGCGAGCACGCGCGAGGCCTCCTTGAAGGTGCACAGCTTCTTCGGCCCGCGGGTCGGCGAGACGTTCTTGCCGTCGCGCAGGTCGTCGACGAGCTGCTTGGCCGAGGCGGGGGTCTGGTTGTCGAAGAACTCCCAGTTGACCATCATCACGGGGGCGAAGTCGCAGGCGGCGTTGCACTCCAGCCGCTCCAGCGAGATCCTGCCGTCCGGGCTGGTCTCGTCGTGACCGACGCCCACGTGCTCGGAGAGCTCGTCCCAGATCTGGTCGCCGCCCATGACCGCGCACAGCGTGTTGACGCACACGCCGACGTGGTAGTCGCCCATCGGGCGGCGCTTGTACATCGTGTAGAACGTGGACACGCCCACGACCTCGGCCTTGGTCAGGCCCAGCATCTCGGCGCAGAACTCCTGGCCGGCGTCCGAGACGTAGCCGTCCTCCGACTGCACCAGGTGCAGCAGCGGCAGCAGCGCCGAGCGCGTCCTCGGGTAGCGGGAGATGATCTCCTTGGCGTCCCGCTCCAGGCGCTCGCGGACCTCGGGCGAGTAGCTCCCGCGCGCGGTCACCCGCCCCTCCTCGCCCGGGCTCACGACCGCGACCCCCTCCTCGGAGGGGTTCAGGGTCGTGCTGCCCTTGGGGCTCGAGTAGTCCGCGGGGCTCTCCTTCGGCGAACCGCTCATCGGTCCACTCATCGGTCCACACCTCCCATGACCGGGTCGATCGAGGCCACGGCGGAGATGACGTCGGCGACCATGCCGCCCTCGCACGTCGCCGGTACGGCCTGCAGGTTCGTGAAGGACGGGTCACGGAAGTGCACCCGGTACGGCTTGGTGCCGCCGTCGCTGACGACGTGGGCGCCGAGCTCGCCGCGAGGCCCCTCCACACTCGCGTACGCCTGACCGGCCGGGACCCGGAAGCCCTCGGTCACCAGCTTGAAGTGGTGGATCAGCGCTTCCATCGAGCCGCCCATGATGTGCGCGATGTGGTCGGGCGAGTTGCCGTAGCCGTCGGGACCCAGCGCGAGCTGCGCGGGCCAGCCGATCTTCTTGTCGTCCACCATCACGCGCTGGCCCTTGAGCGGGCCGGCCAGCCGGTCCAGAGCCTGCTCGACGATCTTGAGCGACTCCTCCATCTCGGTCATCCTGACCAGGTAGCGGCCGTAGACGTCGGCCGTCTTCTGGGTCGCGACCTCGAAGTCGTAGGTCTCGTAGCCGCAGTACGGCTGCGACTTGCGCAGGTCCCACGGCAGGCCCGCGGCCCGCAGCATCGGGCCGGTGATGCCCAGCGCCATGCAACCGGTCAGGTCGAGGTAGGCCACGTCCTTGGTTCGCGCCAGGTAGACCGGGTTGGCGTCGAGGAGCTTGCGCATGTCCTTGATGCGCTTGGGCATCTCCTTGAGCAGCTCGCCGACCTTGTCCACGGCCCCGGCCGGCAGGTCGACGGAGACGCCGCCGGGCCGGACGTAGGCGAAGTTCATCCGCAGGCCGGTGATGTACTCCATCACGTCGAGCACCAGCTCGCGCTCGCGGGTCCCGAAGAGGAACGGCGTGGTCGCGCCCAGCTCCATGCCGAAGGTGCCGATGGCCACCATGTGCGAGGAGATGCGGGTCAGCTCCATCATCATCACCCGGATGGCCTGCGCCCTCTCGGGGATCTGCTCGGTGATGCCCAGCAGCTTCTCCACGGCCATGCAGTAGGCGGTCTCGTTGAAGATCGGCGAGAGGTAGTCCATCCGGGTGACCAGCGTGGTCCCCTGGGTCCAGGTGCGGTACTCGCAGGTCTTCTCGATGCCGGTGTGCAGGTAGCCGATGGCCGTGCGGGCCTCGGTGACCGTCTCGCCGTCCAGGTTGAGGATCAGGCGGAGCACGCCGTGCGTGGACGGGTGCTGCGGGCCCATGTTGACGACGAGCTGCTCGTCCTGCTGACCGCTGAGCGTGGCCACCAGCTCGGTCCAGTCGTTGCCGGAGACCGTGTAGACCTTGCCCTCCGTGGTCTCCTCGTAAGGAGCACTCACTTGTACGACCTCCTCTGGTCCGGCGGGGGGATCTCGGCGCCGCGGTAGTCCACCGGGATGCCGCCGAGCGGGTAGTCCTTGCGCTGGGGGTGCCCGTCCCAGTCGTCCGGCATCATGATCCGGGTCAGCGCCGGGTGGCCGTCGAAGATGATCCCGAAGAAGTCCCAGGTCTCACGCTCGTGCCAGTCGTGCGTCGGGTAGATCGACACGCTGGACGGGATGTGCCGGTCGGTGTCGGGGCAGGACACCTCGACGCGCAGCCGCCGGTTGTGGGTGATCGAGCACAGGTGGTACACCGCGTGCAGCTCCTCACCCTCCAGGTGCGGATAGTGCACGCC
The DNA here is from genome assembly GCF_016863175.1 of Paraplanobispora siamensis. Taxonomy (GTDB): domain Bacteria; phylum Actinomycetota; class Actinomycetes; order Streptosporangiales; family Streptosporangiaceae; genus Planobispora; species Planobispora siamensis. Next base: position 121,339 of record NZ_BOOJ01000014.1, on the reverse strand, counting down.
GGAGACGCCCAGCGAGAGCTCGAAGCGCAGCGCCGGGTCGTCCCGCAGGTGGCGCAGAACCTCCAGCAGGCGCTCGCGCTTGACGTGGAAGGTCAGCTCGCCGCGGTCCACGACCACGCGCTCGACCGCGTCGGCCAGGTCGCCGCCGAGCGCGCGCTCCAGCTCGTCGGCGACGGTGTCGAAGTAGCCGCCGTAGGGGCGGGGGGTCGACAGCCGCGGCGCGCGCCGTACGACCAGACCGCCGTAACCGGAGGTGTCACCGGAGTCCTGGGCACCGAACATGCCCAGGCGCGCGATCGGCTCCTCCGGCACCCCGGGAAGGTTGTCCGTGCTCATTATCGGCCGCTCCGGCTCACTTGGCGTTTCCCTGGTCGATCAGCGGCAGCGTCCGGAGCGCCTGCAGTTCGAGCTCGTCGATCTGCTTGGCGCGGTGCGCGCCGAACTTCATGTTCTGAATCTTGTCGTGCAGCTTGACGATCGAGTCGATGAGCATCTCGGGCCGCGGCGGGCAGCCCGGCAGGTAGATGTCGACCGGGACCACGTGGTCCACGCCCTGCACGATCGCGTAGTTGTTGAACATGCCCCCGCTGGAGGCGCACACGCCCATGGCGATGACCCACTTGGGCTCGGCCATCTGGTCGTAGATCTGCCGCAGGACGGGGGCCATCTTCTGGGACAGCCGCCCCGCGACGATCATCAGGTCGGCCTGCCGCGGAGACGCCGAGGCGCGCTCCATGCCGAAGCGCGCCAGGTCGTGCTTGGGACCGCCGGTGGACATCAGCTCGATGGCGCAACAGGCCAGGCCGAAGGTCGCCGGCCAGACCGAGTTCTTACGTGCCCAGCCGGCGACCTGCTCGACCGTGCTCAGCAGGAAACCGCTCGGGAGTTTCTCTTCAAGTCCCATAGTCCTAATCCCAGTCCAGACCCTTGCGGCGCCACACGTACGCGTAGGCGACGAGCACGGTGACGATGAACAGCACCATCTCGACCAGCCCGAACAGCCCGAGCTGGTCGAAGGCGACCGCCCACGGGTAGAGGAAGATGATCTCGATGTCGAACACGATGAAGAGCATCGCGGTGATCATGTACTTCAGCGGGAAGCGACCGCCGCCGACCGGCTGGGGGGTGGGCTCGATGCCGCATTCGTAAGCGTCGAGCTTCGCGCGGTTCCAGCGCTTGGGTCCGGTGAAGGGCGCGATCGTCACCGAGAAGACCGCGAAGCCCGCCGCGAGCACGGCGAGCACCAGAATGGGTGCGTACAGCTCCATCGCTACGCCTCCTCTCCCATCTCCACGCGCGCTGGCGCGTAGCTCGTCACAGTGGTGTGTTTCACAAGTCTAGGCAGGGCGATCATCTCGGCTCGCTCCGGGTTCCGCGTGTTTTGTGAGGTCATGCCGGTGGCGCGACCTTCGACAGAGCGTTGATGATCCTGTCGGATGCGTCGCCTCGCCGGTCGGTGAGATTAGCAAGCAGCTTGAGCGCGAAGCGCATCAGCCCGGGATGGTGCAGCGCGTGACGGGTGGCGAAGTTCATCACGCCACGGCGGCCGATGAGTTCCACGAAGCCGCGTCCTAGAGTGAAGTACCCACCATATGCGTCCTTGAGGATCTGGGGGTAAGCGCGCAGCACGCGCTCACGCTGCGCGGGGGTGGCCCGGCCCAGAGCCTGGACGATGGTCTCGGCCGCGATCTGGCCGGTCTCCATCGCGTACGCGATGCCCTCGCCGTTGAACGGGTTGATCATGCCACCCGCGTCGCCGACCAGCACCAGGCCCCGCGTGTAGTGCGGCTGCCGGTTGAAGGCCATGGGCAGCGCGGCGCCCCTGATCGGGGTCGTCATGTTCTCTTCGGTGTAGCCCCACTCCGAAGGCATGTTCTTGACCCAACGTTTGAGCAGGTCACGATAGTCCATGCCCTTGAAGGACTCGCTGGTGTTCAGCAGCCCCAGGCCCACGTTGGAGGTGCCGTCGCCGACGCCGAAGATCCAGCCGTAGCCGGGCATCAGCTGGTCGCCGTCCCACAGCTCCAGCCACGTCTCCAGATAGTCGTCGTCGTGACGCGGGCTGGTGAAATAGGTGCGTACGGCCACGCCCATCGGGCGGTCCTCGCGCTTGTGCAGCCCCATCGCCAGGGAGATCCGGGTGGAGTTGCCGTCGGCGGCGACCACCAGGCGGGAGCGGTAGGAGACGTCCTCTCCGTCCTTCTTGGCCGTCACGCCCACGATGTGGCCGCTGCGGTCGTCGAGGATCGGCCCGGTGACGTTGACGCCCTGCAGCAGGCGCACGCCTCCCCGCACCGCGTTGGCGGCCAGGATCTCGTCGAAGTCCTGCCGGGTGCGCACCAGCCCGAAGTCCGGATAGCTGGCCAGCTCCGGCCAGTCCAGCTCGAAGCGCAGCCCCCCGCCGACGACGCGCAGGCCCTTGTTCCTGACCCATCCGGGGGCGTTGATGTCGATCCCCATCGCGATGAGCTGCTTGACCGCTCGGGGCGTCAGCCCGTCGCCGCACACCTTCTCACGGGGGAATGTGGTCTTCTCGAGCAGCAGGACGTCGAGTCCGGCCTGTGCGAGGTGGAAAGCGGTGGTCGACCCGGCGGGCCCGGCGCCGACGACGATGACGTCGGCGTCAGCCTCAGCGACACTCCGCTGCGGGGCGGCTGGCACGGTCACGGGACCTGTCCTGTCCTACATGCTTCGACGGCCTCGGGGTAAGGGGCCTTTCGTTCCTTTGTGAAGGTCTTCACAAACTTGTCGGGCGGCAGTCTAACGCCTTCCCCACCCTTGATGTCAGGCGGGATCGGCGATCTATCCCCCGTTGCCCGGATCCGACATGCGAAAACCCCCGCAAGCCGACAAGCGACTCACGGGGGCTCAAGATCGGGCCGTCTCAGATGTCGAACTCGTCGTTCCTGACCCCAGCGACGAAGGCCCGCCACTCCCCGCGAGTGAAGGTCAGCACCGGCCCGGACGGGTCCTTGGAGTCACGCACGGCAATGCCGTCTCCAGCAAGCGGAGCGATCTCGACGCACTCTCCAGTGCCCGTACTGAAGCTGCTCTTCCGCCACGGAAGGTTCTGAGCATGGAGAACAGATAGCTCCATTGATGCTCCAGAGTCGTATGCGACAGATGAAAAATGGGATCGTCAACCTAGCAGCTATCGCAGTCGAACGGGGGTGCAACGCATCATCGGGCGAGCGATGCGATCAGTTTCTTGGATTGCCGCTGGTCGAGGGCCACCTTCTCAAGGTTCCCATAGAGGATTGAATACATGTACACAACGCTCTCATCCTCAGCAAGGCTGGAAACGGGGAAATCCTCGGTGTAGAGAAGTTCGTCATAGAGGGTGCCGAGCCCGGGAACCTCCGGAAATTTCATGAGGATGAAGTGGCTCCCATCCGCGGGGTGAGAGGCGTCGAGAGGAAGAACACGAATACTCACGTTGGGAGAATCCGACACCTCCAGTAGCCAGCGGAGCTGCTCCTTCATGACCTCCTGGCTGCCGTAACGTCGCCGGAGCACCGCCTCGTCGAGGATTGTGGAGTAATCCAACTTTCCCGAGGTGAGTAGCTCCTGTCGCCGCAAACGAAACTGAGTCCGGCGCTCGATCTTTCCAGAAGGCAAGGCTTGAAGCGATTGGTAAAGGCCGTTGATCACCGAGGCATAGCCATACGTCTGGAGCATTCCTGGCACGACGTTGGCATACCAGGAACGGATCTCCGCGGCCTCGTCCTCCAGACCGGCGAGGGTGATCACCTGCTCCGGCATATCCTCGGCATACTTTTCCCACCACCCCTTGCGATGAGCGTCCCGCGTGAGGCCGAGCAGCCGTCCACTCGTCTCCGAATCGGCGTTGAAATATCGGAGGAGCTTCTCCACATCCCCCTCTTGGGGAACCACCTGTCCCGTCTCCAGGCGTGACACCTTGGAGGTGGACCAGCGGAGTTCCTTGGCGACCTGGACCCCGGTGAGACCGGCAGCCTCGCGTAAGCGGCGCAGCTCTACGGCGAGCCTGCGGCGGCGGAGTGTGGGACTTCCGGTTCCGGTCACCCAGGCTCTCCTTTCGCAAACCTTGTAGGTATGCCCTTTAGGAAGGGTTTGCAATCCTTGCCGGGAAGGTCGGTTTTCATCCCGCCAGGACTCCCGCGCATCATCCCTGCGGGAATTGCACGGGGCGTCCCTGCGGCACATGCTGAGTTTATCCCGCCATACCAGGCGACGAGGGGAAAACATCCAGGTGAGTCCGGCAACCGCGACAGCGCATCCTCCGTAGCTCCACGGCCGGAGAAGCGAGCATCCACGCGAACGGGCGGATGGCTGCGACCCATCCGCCCGGAATCCCGCAGCCCCCCTCATCTCATCAGCGACGGGAACAGGAGCCGTGGAACATGTCCAACGCTACTCCGTCACGACAACCCCGCAAGGGGTTACGGACCCGCCTTATCGAAAAGGCGGAGCGGAAAATCTGGGAGGAGGACGACAGGCTCGCCGAGCGGAACGGCTGGCGGGTCGTCAAGGCGACTCTCTTCGTCAGGCGGTACCGGGATCCCCGGTTCGACCGGCTCGGACTGGACCCGGACGGCGGCCGGGAGAACGTCTCCGGCCTGCCGGAGGACGGCGGCAAGGCCGAGGTTCCGGTGAAGGCCGCATCCGGGATCGGGACAGGAGACAAGGGCGAGAGTCCGACTCGGGACAGCCGCGAGGCCGTGTCCGGGACCGGGCCAACGACAGGGACCGGGGAGTCTCCCCGGGTCGCCGCGGAACCTGTCGGAGTCGGGTCCGGCGGGGGGAAGCGGGTGGGAGGGGCCCATGGGCGATGACCCTCCCGGGTGGCCGGGGCATCCCCGGTACCACCCTCGCATTCCCCGCGCCCGGGGACCATTGGCACAGCTGGGGTGGATCATCCGGTGGCGTGTCGAGATCCTCGTCGCCTCGGGGGTCGTCCCGGTGGTGTCGGAACTGGCCGAGCAGCCCGTGTGGCTGCCGGTCTATCTGCTGCCGCTGATCGCCGCGGCCGGCTGCCCACCGGCCCGGCGGGCGGTGGGTGACCAGTTCCGCGGGCTGGTCGTCAGGCACCGCTTCCAGGGGTTGTGCCAGAGGACCTCGATGCGGACCCCGCAGGAATGGCTGCCCCTGGTGATGGGGACGATCCCGCACCGGGACGGGCGGCTGGAGCTGTACGTCTGGTGCAGGTCGGGGATGAGCCTCGAACTCTTCGAGGACTATCTCCCGGAGATCAAGGTCGCCTGCTTCGCCGGTGAGGCGGCCGTCCGCCCCCACGCGCGGTGGGGGCACGTCGTCATCATCGAGTTCCGGCGGTAGCCGTACGGAGAGAAGACCCGGGGCAACGGCGCTCCGGGTCGGGGGACGGAACGCCCCGGAACACCCCAGAAGGCACCGGAGCGCCTCAGGACGCGGGCTTGTAGGCGCGGTGCAGGGCGACGATGCCCAGGGAGAGGTTGCGCCAGGCGACCTTCTTCCAGCCGGCACGCTGGATGATCCGGGCGAACTCGGCCTGGGCCGGCCAGGACCTGATCGACTCGGCGAGGTATTCGTAGGAGTCGGGGTTGGAGCTGACCGCCCCGGCCACGACCGGCAGCATCCTCATCAGATACTCGGTGTAGACCCGGTCGAAGGCGCCGTTCGTCGGGCGGGAGAACTCGCAGATCACCAGGCGGGCGCCCGGCTTGGCCACGCGGAGCATCTCGCGCAGCGCCTGCTCGGTGTCGTTGACGTTGCGGATGGCGAAGGAGATCGTCACCGCGTCGAAGGAGTCGTCGGCGAACGGCAGCTTCAGGGCGTCGCCCGCGATGAAGCTGACCCCGCGCACCCCGCCACCGGAGATGCCGGAGCCGCCCCGCCTCTCGACGCCGGTGCGGAGCATGCCGAGGGAGAAGTCGGAGGCGATCGCCCGGGCGCCGAGCGCGGTGAAGGCGTCGGTCGAGGTGCCCGTGCCCGCGCCCAGGTCGAGCACGAGCTCGCCGGGCCCGGCGTCGACCGCGTCCGCGGTGGCCTTGCGCCAGAAACGGTCCTGTCCCAGGGACAGCAGGTCGTTCATCAGGTCGTAGCGCCGGGCCGTGCGATCGAACATCGAGGCGACCTCGTGCGGTTGCTTGTCCAGCGAAGCGCGCGTCATGGGGACAAGCCTAGGCCTGAGCGGGCAATCCACGGAAAGTAGCGACGCGATTACCAAGGGTCTGCTAGGACTTGGTGAATGCTTGCCAGAACCGTTTCCGTGCCGGCCGCGACGCTGGCCGCGACGACGCTGACCGTCGCCGCGACGCTGGCCGCTCCGCCCGGTGTCGCCGCCGCCGGTTCCGTCGCGCACGGACGGGTCGTCTCGGCCGACCCGGTGGACACCACTCCCCACGTGCTCGACGGCATCGTCAACGCCATCACCCTGGTGGGTGGCACGGTGGTGGTCGGCGGCTCGTTCACGGAGGTGCGCGAGGCGCGGGACTCCGCAGTCCTGGAACGCACCAACATCTTCGCCTACGACCTGGCCACCGGGCGGATCGTCCACGGCTTCGAGCCGTACCTCAACGGCGCGGTCACCTCCCTGGCGGCCGGCGCCGACGGCACGGTCTACGCCGGCGGCGGGTTCTCCGCCACCGACGGGGTCACGACCCGCAAGGTGGTCCGGCTGCGGCTGTCCGACGGCTCCCCGGTTACCGGCTTCCGCGCTCACGCCTTCGGCGGCTCGGTCACCAGCCTCGTCCGGAGCGGCTCCCGTCTCTACCTGGGCGGCGACTTCACCCACGTCGGCCGCACGCCTCGTACGGCACTGGCCCGGGTGGACGCCGTCACCGGCGCCGTGGACCCGGAGTTCGCGATCACACCGGGAGCGCCCCGGGGATCGCGCACCAGGGTCCACGCCATGGCGCTGAGCGGGAGCCGGCTGGCCGTCGACGGCAGTTTCACGACCCTCGACGGCCTGTCCCGCCCCCAGCTCGGCCTGATCGACGTGGGCGCCGCCCGCGCGAAGGTCGCCGACTGGCGGACCGACGCCTACGCGCCCTCCTGCAGCGCGGCCTTCCCGAGCTACGTCAGAGGCCTGGATTTCGCCCCTGACGGCCGTTACTTCGTGGTGGTCACCAGCGGAGGCCCCGGGGGCCCGCGCAAGCTGTGCGACAGCGCAGCGCGCTTCGAGACCCATGTACGGGGCGGGACCCGGCCCACATGGGTCAACCACACCGGCGGCGACTCGCTGTACGCGGTCGCGGTGACCGGGTCCGCCGTCTACGTCGGGGGGCACCAGCGCTGGCTCGACAACCCGACAGGGAGCGACTCGGCCGGCCCGGGCGCGGTGGCGCGGCCGGGCATCGGGGCGATCCATCCGACCACCGGCAGAGCCCTGTCGTGGAACCCCACCAGAGACCGCGGAATCGGCGTCAAAGCATTTCTCGCCCATCCGGCTGGGCTACTGGTTGGTAGTGACACAATCCGGCTCGGTCACGAGTACCATGCCCGGATCGGCATGTTCCCGCTGCCGTGATCACTCCCGATTCTTGGCGATTCGTGCGCTGAGCGCGTCGCGTTGCTTGGACAGCAGGACATAGCTGGCCACTCCGCTGACGAGGAACGCCACGACCAGCAGGATGAAGGGCTCTCGCAGGCCGAGCAGGTAGAGCACGCCGATGCTCACGGCCAGCAGGCCGAGCCGAGACGCTGTGTAAACGATGGCGGGATGCACATCGTCGAGGCTACGCCACTGCGTCCACAAAGTGAGCGTGGTATGGGAGTGGCGCTCTTCGCATCCAGCGCGAGCGCTGCTAGTGTGCCCAACACATCAGTTACGTAAAGAAACACCCACGAGAGTCCCAAAGAGGCTCTATCATATAACAATCGGGCAGTCAGTCGATAACAACCCGTGATCTTTGTTGAAAAGCACGGATATATCAGGCTTCGCTCGGCACACTGGTTACCTGTCCGCCCGCTGGCAGGAAGCGGGATGCGAGGGGGAGAGATTGTGGAGAGTAGCAGCGAGCGTCTGCTGACACCCGGAGAGGTTGCCGCCCTCTTCCGGGTCGACCCAAAGACGGTGACACGCTGGGCCGCGGCAGGCCGCATCAGCAGCATCCGTACCCCCGGAGGGCACCGGCGTTTCCGCGAGTCGGAAGTGCACGCCCTTCTGCGCGGCGAGGACGTATTGACGGCCGAACGGCCGGCAGGTGAGTCCCCCCGCGTCTGACGACTTATGACGTCACACCATCGGTGATCCTGCGCGCCCTACCCGGAAGCCGCAGGGTCACCGTGGAGTCACCCCGGCGTCTCTAGCTGTCCTGTTCCGCCTTGAAGGCCAGGAACTCGCGCTCCAGTTCGTCGTTCTCCTCACGCCACCGGCGTCGCCGTGCGGCCATCTCCTCCTCGGTCAGCGCCTCGGGCAGCCAGCGGTCGTAGTCGGGGTCCCCCGGTGAGAGTTCCACGTACGCGTTGCCTATCAGACGCCCGTCATCGCTGGACAGGCTCTGCGGCACGCGCAGGGTCCCGTCAGCGAGCCGGATGACGTACATCCCAGATCACCTAGATTCCGTAGCGCCGGTTGAAGAACAGCATGACATTGAGCGCCATCCGCGTGTCCCCGCCGAGCATGTCCACGAGGGCGGGTCGCTGCCGGGAGGCGATGGCCGCGAAGGCGTCGGCGAAGAACTCCTTGCGGCCCAGGTTCCCCGGCTGGAGGTGGAAGGCCGAGGCGAGGACCGGCACGCACTGCTCGTAGAGGGCGGCGAACTCCGGGGAGTCCGAGACCCACTCGTCGCGGGGGGCGTCCACGTCGTCGAGGGCGTGGCCGATCTCGTGCATCATCACGTCGGGGGTAGGTGAGGGCCGGTCCCCCACCACGACCTTGCGGTCGCCGTACGCTCCGGCGCAGACGTCCCACGTCGCCCGGCCCGAGGGCAGCGGCGCGCCGCGCAGATAACCCATGTCGTCCAGGTCGGGCACGCCGCCCTGGCCGACGTAGATGCCGCCCAGCTCCGCCGCCAGCTTGCCCTTGAGCCCGTCGGGAAGCCGCGCGAGGCTCTCCACCGCCCGTACGACCTCGGGGGACGGCGGCCCCTCCCGGACGTCCCACTGGCGGTGCAGGACGCGCTCCAGCGGCCCGCAGTGGCGCAATCCGTCGCCCAGGCCGGGGGTGTCGGGGGCGTTGGGCTGCGCGCGTGGACGCTCGTCGGCGAGCTCGAAATCCCGCCAGCTGTACTGCGGGCGGTCGACCGCGGGGGCGGCCACCGCCCTCCTGCGCCGCTCGGGCTCGCGGGGGACCTCTCGCGGTGCCTCCCTGACCGCGCGGTCCGCGCGGTGGGACGCTCCCCGCTGCCACCAGTGCCGCCGGTGACGGCCCTTGTCGGTGTTCATCGCGCTCGCTCGTACGGTTGCGTCATCACGTCCCCTGGGAAAGCGGCAACGGGTTCCACCGTACGACGCCGATCTTCACCGCGTCACCCCGAACATCGGTCACGACCGCAGCTGTCTCCGTGATGGCTTACAGTTCGGGCATGTCCGTGCTTCTCGGCCTGACCATGCTCGCCTTCTGGCTCTACTGCCTGTTCGACGTCATCACCACGCCGGACGAGAAGGCACGAAACCTGCCCAAGCTCCTGTGGGTGGTCATCGTCGTGGTGACGTTCGTGGTCGGCGGCCTGTTCTGGCTGCTGCTCGGCCGCCCCCTCGGCCCCCGCCCCCCGCGCCCGACCTTCCGCCCCGACCTGCCCCAGCGCCCCGACGCCCCGCGAGGCCCCGACGACGACCCGGACTTCCTCAGGGACCTCGACCGGCGCCTGCGCGACGAAGACTGACGACCACGACCTGCCACCAACGACCCGCCGTCAACGACCCGTCACCGCAACCGGCCACCGCCCGCCGCGGCCGGGCTCCGGCCCTCCTGCCCTCCGGTCCTCCGGTCCTCCGGTCCTCCGGTCCTCCGGCTCAGCGCCGGGCCGCGCACACGTCCCGATAGGCCAGGCCGGGGAGGTGCTCCCGCCACTCGGCGGGAGCCAGCGTCCGCCCGGCCCGTGAGCAGACCGCGGCGGCCACCGCCTCCGGGTCGACAGGATGCTCGACCCGCTCGCCGTCGCCGTCCAGGGTGATCAGCCGGGATCCGTCCGCCGTGAACGCCATGCCGCGCAGCGGCCCGCTCCCCGTGGGAAGGGGACCTCCCAGCCGCGTGCCGGTGGCGATGTCCCACAGTCCCACCGTCCTGGCACCGGTCCTCACCGCGAGCACGTCCCCCTTCGGGGAGAAGAACAGCGCGCCCCGCTCCTCCTCGGCGCCGATCCTCAGTACCGGCCCCACCCGGTTCCTGCTCGCGGTCTCCCACACCGAGACCCGCCCCAGGGAGTCGGCGACGGCGAAGCGGGAGCCGTCCCGGTCGAAGACGACGGTGATCCTGCTCTCTGTGAGCGGTGGGCCGTACGGCGCGCCGTACGGACGGCCGGTCGCCGCCTCCAGCAGCCGCCGATCGCCGGAAGTGATCGCCACAGCCCGGCCGTCCGGTCTGAACACCAGCTCGTCGGGCCTCGGTTCGCGCCGGGCCCAGAGCCGCCGTCCCGTGGGCACCTCCCACAGCCGGACCTCGTCCTGCGACGTCTCCCCGGTGAAATCGCTGAGGTGGGCCGCCACCGCGCTCCCGTCGGCGTCGACCGCCAGACCCTCCACGGTGGCCTCCCCGCCGGTGGACAGGGCGGCGACCCGCCGGAAGGTCGCGGTGTCCCAGACGGTGATCTCACCGTCCGTGCCGGCGTTGACCGCCAGGCGCCCGCCGTCGGCGCTGAAGGCCATCTCGGCGTACTCCTCCGCCGTTCCCTCCCCCAGCTCCAGGGTGGCGAGGGTGGTGTTCCCGCGCACGTCCATGAGCCGGACCCGGTTCTCCTCGTACTCCTTGACGGCGGCCAGGCGCGCGTCGGGGCTCAGCAACGTCTCCAGCTCGCCGTAGAGCGGCTCCCCGCGGGCGCCGGACACGTGGGAGAGGTCGAGGGTCGTGACGCCGTCCTCGACGAGATAGCGGAGCGTGCGTCCGTCCGGATCGAACGCCACCACAGGCCAGACGTCCATACCGGTCTTGTGCGTCATCAGCAGCCGCCGGTCCTCCAGCCGCCACACCTTGATGCCGGCCGGGCCCGCCGCCGCCAGGAACCGCCCGTCGGGGCTGAAGACCAGGTTCCCCTGCTCGTCCCTGCCGGAGAGCCGGCTCTTCATCGATCCGGTGGCCGCGTCGTACAGCTCCACCCGCCCGCCCTTGCCGAGTGCGAGGGTCCGGCCGTCCGGGCTGTAGGCGATCGGCGCGGAGCACTCGCACGCGGCGCCCAGCGGGATGACCCGCTGTGTGTCGTGCTCGACGATCGCCGGACGGGTCAGGAACCCGCCGGTGGCGAAGTAACGCCCGTCGGGGGAGATGTCGGCGTGTATCCCGTAGACGGAGGCCGGCATCTTCCGTATCCGGCCCGTCCCGGTGTGCTGGATGCCGGCCGTGCCCTGCCCGCCGTGGACGGCCACCCAGTCGTCGGACAGGCCGAAGGAGACGCCCAGGTCGGTGTCCGCCTGGTCGGGGTGAATGCGTCCGGGACCGACAGGCCTGCCGGTCGCCGCGTCCCAGGTCCGGATCCACGCGTCGCCGACCGTGACCAGCAGCCTGCCGCTCGGGCTGAGCGCGATCTGGCGCACGTCGTCGCCCACGCCGGAGAAACTCGTGATTCGCCGGCCGGTCCGCACGTCCCAGAGACGCACCCGGCCCCCGCTCGCGCTGGCGAGGACGCGCCCGTCCCGGCTCAGCGCCCGCACCGTCCGCACCTCGACGGCCGGGTCCCGGAAGGTCGCGATCTCCCGCCGGGTCAGCGAGCCGGTCAGGGCCGCCCGGGCCTCGGTCACCGGGGCCAGCCGCCAGGCGGCCACGCTCAGCAGCATCGCCCGCACCGGATCGGAGACCCGCAGCGACTCTGCCGTGGCGGCCAGTTGGCGGGCCTGGGCCTCTTCGAGCCGGGCGGCGATGGTGGCGGCGCGCTCATCGGCCACCCTGCTCTGCTGCACGGCGATCGTCCCCGCCACCAGGGCCGCCACCAGCAGGACCACCAGCGCCGAGAAGACCAGCCGGTTGCGCCGGGCGCGGCGCCGGGAGAGGGCGGTGGCGGCCTCCAGGAAGTCCCGCTCCACCGTGCTGAGCGTGATGTCGCGCCGGCCGGTGGCGGCCCAGGTCATCGCGTTCTGCAGGCTGCCGCCCTGCAACAGGTCCCCGTCCCGGCGGCCCTGGGCGTGCCAGCGCCAGGCGGCGGAGAGGATCTCCCGGTGCGCCCTCAGCCCGTCCCAGTTGGCCCGCACCCACTGGCGCATCCTGGGCCAGGCCAGCGGGAGCGCCGGGCGCGACAGCCACACCTCCCGGTCGTCCCGGCCGACCAGGTAGGCGAAGATCTCCAGCAGCCGCCGGACGGCGGCGGTCTCCTCCTCGTCCCGGCCGTCGACGAGCTCGGCCCACTGGGCCCGTCGCGGGATCTGCTGGCCGTCGTCGGTCACCGTCACCAGCCGCAGGAACACCTCGGGGGCCAGCTCCCGCTCGACCGGTCCCAGGAGGGCGTAGCAGTCCTCGGCGAGGGTGCCCAGCGCCGGATCGCTCGAATCGCCGCGGACCCGGGCCCCGGCGTCGCTGCCCGCCATGAGCAGGCTCGTGGTGTCGAGCCCGCCGCCGCTGACCAGGGCGAGCAGCAGGTCCCTGGCCGACGGCCTGGCCCGGGGGTCCTTGGCGAGCGCGGCGGCCACCAGGGGGCGCACCCCCTCGGGCAGGTCGTCCAGATCCGGCTCGGACGAGAGCACCCGGTGCATCACCGCGCCCAGCGTCTCGGCCTGGAAGGGGTCCGCCCCCGTCGCCGCGAACACCATGATCCCGCCCCAGGCGAACACGTCCGCCGCGGGCTGCGCCCGTTCCCCGGTGAAGATCTCGGGCGCCATGTAGGTGGGCGTGCCCGTGACCATCCCGGTCGCGGTCAGCGACATGTCCGCGGTGCGGGCGATCCCGAAGTCGATCACTCGGGGGCCGTCCGGTCCCAGCAGGACGTTGTCCGGCTTCAGGTCCCGGTGGACCACTCCCGCGTCGTGGATCGCGGTCAGCGCCGTGGCCACCGCGGTCGCCAGCCGGTGCAGGTCACCGCCGCCGAAACGGCGCCCATCGCTCACCGCCCGGCGCAGGCTGGGGCCCTCCACGTACTCGGAGACGATGTACGGCCGCGGGCCGTCCAGGTCGGCGTCGATCACCGCCGCGGTGCAGAACGAGGCGACCTTCCTGGCGGCGGTCGCCTCACGGCCGAACCGCTGACGCAGCTCGGCGTCGGTGGCGGCGTCCCCGTGCAGCACCTTGACCGCGACCCGCCGTCCTCCGGCGTCGTACGCCTCGTAGACCACCCCCTGGCCCCCGGCGCCCAGCCGCCCCGCCAGCCAGTAGTCACCCAGCCGCTGCGGGTCCCCGTCGATCAGTCCAGAGCTCATCCGCCCCTCCCGTCCCCCGGGTTGTGACGCCCCGGACGACGCCGAAGTTCACGGAAACCCGGGATCTGCGAGGGGGCGCCGGTGAACCGACCGGAGCCGGGTCAAGGAGCCCCCGAGCCGCCGTACACGGCACGGCCATAGGCTCAGCCGGGGAGCTCGGCGTAGGAGTGCAGGCCCTCGAAGAAGATGTTCACGCCGATGAGGTTGAACAGCAGGGACGCGAAGGCGACCAGCTGCACGGCCGTCGCGGCCCGGCCCTTCCAGCCGGCGGTGGCCCGGGCGTGCAGATAGCCCGCGTAGACGACCCAGGTGATGAACGCCCAGACCTCCTTGGGGTCCCAGCCCCAGTAGCGGCCCCACGCCTTGTCGGCCCAGAGCGCGCCGGCGATGACGGCGAAGGTCCAGATCGGGAAGCCGATCACGATGGCCCGGTGCGCGACCCGGTCCAGCTCCTCCCGGGTCGGCAGGTGGACCGCCGCGTCGTTCCTGATCAGGTAGATGACGCCGCAGGCTCCAGCGACGATGAAAAGGCCGCTGGCGATGATGGCCGCCGAGACGTGGATCGCGATCCAGTAGGAGTTCAGGGCGACCATCGCGGGCCCCGTCTCCACGTGCAGGGAGTGTACGGCGAAGCCGAGCCCGAGGGCCGCGGCGGCCGAGACGGAGGCGCCCAGGAACCGGATCGGGTAGCGCAGCTGCATCAGCAGGAAGGCGCCCATGGCCGCCAGGCACATCGCGACCACGAACTCGTACATGTTGCCCCAGGGCCACCGGCCCGCGGCCAGGCCGCGGGTGAGCAGGGACCCGAGGTTCAGGGCGAAGCCGATCCAGCTCAGCACGAGGGCGGCCGGGCCCGCGCGCAGCACCCAGGGGGACGGCCCCCGCCCACCGGCGGGAGCGCGCGCGCCCGTACCGGCGTCCCCGCCCGGCTCCGGCGAGGCCGTCGCGTCCCCGTCCTTCTCCGGCGCGGTGGTCGCGCCGCCGCCGACGGTGGCGAGCGCGGCCTCGGCCGGTACGGCGGCCGCCTCCTGCGCGGCCGCCTCCTGCGCGGGCGTCCCCGCGGCGGAGGACCGGGCCGAGGCGCGGCCGAAGGCCAGTTCCAGCGCGTAGCCGAGCATCGCGATGACGTAGAACAGCACCGCCGCCAGGATGAGCTGGTCGCTCAGCGCGGCGAGGGTGGCATCGGCCTCAGCGGGCATTCTTGGCTCCATCGTTCGGACCGTGGTTCAGAGCGGCGACGACGCGGGCGAACTCCTCGCCGAAGTCGCCGCCTTCGGTACGGGTGAGACCGCCGGCCTCGGCCCCGCCGTCGCCGGCGCGCACCCAGACGCGGCGCCGGCGGATCGTCAGGGAGAACACCAGGGCCACGGTGGCCAGCGCGGCCGACAGCAGCGCGGGCATCCGGCCGGGATCGTGGGTGATCTGGAGGGCGATCCACTCCTTGACGCCGGTGAACTCGATCGATCCCGCGCCGCCCGGCAGGTCGAGCTTCTGACCGACCTCCAGCGGGTCGGCCTTCATGACCAGCGGCGTCATCTTCTTGAGGATCTCGGCGGGGATCTCGTAGACCGACTGCGGACGGCCGTCCTTCATCCCGAGGTCGCCGGCGAAGGCGCCGTACACCTGCGCGGCCGGGTTGGCGGCGCCGGGGAAGACCGACGTCCACTCCCCGTCCTGGGTGGGCACGGCACTGGGCAGGAAGGCGACCATGATGCCGAGCTGCCGCGGCTGGGCGTCCGGGATCTTGATGACGCACTCGGAGGCGAAGGTGGCCGGCTGGACCACCAGGCACGGCACCGACCCCTCGAAGGCGACCTGGCCGCTGCCGTCAGTGATCTTGAAGGTCGGGGCGTACCCGTGGTCGAGCAGGTAGGTCATGGTGCCGTTCACGTCGAGCGGCTCGTTGACCTTGAGCTCGTAGGTCCGCTCCGCGGCCCCCGGCCGGTCGCTCACCGCGAGCCTGGCCGAGTAGTCGAGCGCCTGGCCGCGCTTCTCGCCCCTGGCGATGTAGGTGGCCTGGAAGTCCTCCAGCGTGAAGGAGAACGGCTCCAGCGACTCGGCGTTCACCTGCGTGCCGGGCATGTAGCGGTCGTAGGCGGCCACGGTGTTGGCGAACCCGTCGCCCTCCACGATGAGCACGTTGCCGCGGTAGCCGTACAGCGAGCCGACGCCGACCGAGATCAGCAGCCCCAGCAGGGCGACGTGGAACAGCAGGTTGCCGGTCTCCCGCAGGTAGCCCTTCTCGCCCGCCGCCCAGCCGGGCCCGGTGGTGACCCGGAAGCGCAGCTTCCGCAGCCTCCTGGCCGCCTCCTCGACGGTCAGGTCACCGTCGAGCACGGCGCGCTGGGGCAGCCGCGACAGGTTGCGCGGCGCCGCGGGCGGCTTCCTGCGCAGCTCGCGCAGGTGGGCCGCAGTGCGCGGGAGCACGCAGCCGACCAGGGAGATGAACAGCAGGAGATAGATCGCCGCGAACCACGGCGCCTTGAAGACGTCGAACAGCCACAGCCGGTCCAGCCACTCGGCGAGCTCGGGGCTGTCGGTGTAGTACTGCGCGACCTTGGCGTCGGAGACGCCGCGCTGCGGCCAGACCGATCCGGGGACCGAGGCCAGGGCGAACAGGAACAGCAGGATCAGCGCGGTCCGCATCGAGGTGAGCGTGCGCCAGAACCAGCGCGCCCAGCCTGCGGCGCCCAGCTTCGCGGGCCGCGCCTCGGCCGTCCTGTCGGGGGTTTCGGTAACGGTCATCAGATCACCGGCTGGAATCCGCCGATCCACGCCTGCATCGTCGCGATCAGCTCCGTCCAGAGCCCGGTGACGAGCAGCAGGCCGACGGCGACCAGCATGGCCCCGCCCACCCGTGTGATCAGCTGGGAGTGGCGGCGGACCGCCTTGAACGTGTGCAGGGCCTTGCGATAGGCCATCCCGGCCGCCACGAACGGCAGGCCGAGACCGAGCGCGTAGGCGAAGGCGAGCAGCGCGCCGCGGCCGGCGCTGCCCTCGTTCACACCGAGGCTGAGCACCACCGCGAGCGTGGGGCCGATGCAGGGGGTCCAGCCCAGGCCGAACACCAGGCCGAGCAGCGGCGCCCCGGCCAGCCCCGCGACCGGGAGCCGGTGGATGCGGAAGTCGCGCTGGAGGCCGGGGATCGCGCCCATGAAGGCCAGGCCCAGCACGACGGTGAGCACGCCGAGCACCCGGGTGATGGTCTCGGCGTTGCCGAACAGCACCGCGCCGAGGCTCCCGGCGAGCGCCCCGCCGGCCACGAACACCGCGGCGAAGCCGAGGACGAACAGCACGATCCCGGTGACCATGCGGCCCCGCTTGGGGTCCTCGCTCATCCCGGTCACGTACGACAGGTATCCGGGGACCAGGGGCAGCACGCACGGCGACAGGAACGACACCAGCCCCGCCGCCACCGCGATCGGCAGCGCCAGGGCGAGCGAGCCGCCGGCGACCGTGCCGGCCAGGTCGGCGCTCATCGCCGCGGCTCCGGGACCGCGCTCCTACTTCTCATCGCTGACCTTGGTGACCGCGTCGAGCAGGTCGCGGTACTTGACCGCGCCGAGGGCGCGGGCGGCGATGCGGCCCTGGCGGTCGATGATCAGGGTCGAGGGGATGGCCGCCGGGGGGACCGTGCCCTGGAAGGCGAGCGCCACCTTGCCCGGCTGGTCGAAGATGCTCGGGTAGCCGGACCGGTGGTTGCGCTCGAAGGCCAGCGCGTCGGCCTTGCGGTCCTTGAAGTCGACGCCGAGGAACTCCACGCCGTCCGCCTTGGTCGTGGCGGCGATGTCCTTGAGCACCGGCGCCTCGGCGCGGCAGGGGGCGCACCAGGACGCCCAGAAGTTGATCACGACGACCTTGCCCCGGTGCGCGCTGAGCGAGGCGGTGCCGCCGTCGAGCGTCTCGCCCTCCACCGCGGGGGCGGGTTTGCGCTCGCCCGCCTCGAACAGGGTGACCTTCCCGTCTCCGGCCACGAAGCGGGTGTCGCCTGCCTGCGGCTGCGAGGACGGGCTTCCCGCACACCCGGCGACGGCGACGAGCGCGAGCACGGCGGCGGCGAACGGTGTGGCGCGCATCAGAGGAAGATCTCCCTGTACTACAGGCGGTAGAGCAGTCACTCTACCGGCGCAGTCAGGCGCCCGGCACAGTGGGGCGTCTGACGAGCGCGGCCGCCGGCTCGCCGTACCCCACGCTGGCCAGGCGATCTCCCTCGAAGGTGAAGGTGGTGAGGCTGGCGAGCCCGCACTGCCTGCGGCGCGGGTCGTGCGGGAGCCGCCGGCCCTCCGCCGCGAGCCTGATGCTCCAGATGGGGAGCTGGTGGCTGACCAGGATCGCCTCGTGACCGCGCGCCGCGGCGCGGGCGGCCAGGACCGCCCCCCGCATCCGCGCGACCACCTGGGCGTAGGGCTCGCCCCAGGAGGGACGCAGCGGGTTCCACAGGTGGCGGTAGTAGCGGGGGTTGCGGAAGACGCCGTCGCCGTTGCCGACGGAGACGCCCTCGAAGACGTTGGCGGCCTCGATGAGCCGCTCGTCGAGCACGACCTCCAGGCCGAAGGTCTCCGCGAGCGGCTCGGCGGTCTCCTGGGCCCGCTCCAGCGGGGAGGAGAACAGAGCGACGACGTCGCGGCCGGCGACCGACTTGGCGACGGTCTCGGCCATCTGCCGGCCGTTCTCCGACAGGTGGTAGTCCGGCAGCCTGCCGTACAGGACGTTGGCGGGGTTGTGGACCTCGCCGTGGCGCAGGAGGTGAACGACAGTGGTCTCAGCCATGGTGTCGTCAGCCTACCCATTGGTAGCGATCGCTATCACTGAGGGCGCATCATGCGCTCACGCGGAGGCCCGGAGCTCCTGGAGCTGCAGTCGCTCGGCGGAGACGGCCTTGAGCGCCTCGACGGCGGCGCGGATCGCCGGGCGGCGGGCCGCGTCGCTCCGCCAGACCGCGTAGATCCTGCGGGTCGGGCGGGGACGGAGCGGTACGGCCCGCACCCCCTCGGGCATGAAGTCGCGGCCGAGGCGGGGGATGATCGCGCATCCCTGCCGGGCGGCGACGAGGGTGAGCTGGGTCGGATACTCGTCCGCCATGCAGCTGATCTCCGGCTCCAGCTCGGCCGCGCGCAGCGTGTAGACCAGCCAGTCGTGGCAGACCGTGCCGGGCGACCCGCTGATCCACCGCTCGTCGCAGAGCTCGGACAGCTCGATCTCGGGACGGCCGGCCAGCCGGTGGTCCGCGGGCAGGATGGCGTCGGCGATGTCGTCGAAGAGCGTCGCCCTGGACAGCCCCTCCGGGACGGCCATCGGCCGGTTCACCCAGTCCTGGATCACCGCCAGATCGAGCTCGCCCCGCGCCACCTCGCGCAGCTGCCGCTCCGGCTCCCGCTCGTGGAGCTGCAGGCGCAGGTCCGGGTGGTGCTCGCGCAGCCGCAGCAGCGCCTGCGGCATCAGCCCCCGGGCGGCCGTGGGGAACGCGCCGATGCTCAGCCGCCCCACGACCTCCCCGCGCAACGCCTCGAAGTCGGCCTCGGCGGTCTCCACCAGGGCGAGGATTCGCCCGGCGTGGTCGGCCAGCAGCCCGGCGGCGTCGGTCAGCCGCACGCCCCGGCCGTTGCGCTCCAGCAGGGTCGCGCCGATCTCCCGTTCCAGCTTGGCCAGCTGCTGCGAGACCGCGGAGGGGGTCACCATGAGAGCGTCGGCCGCCGCGCCCACCGAGCCGTACACGGACACGGCGTGCAGGGCCTTCAGCCGGTTGAGGTCAAGCATGTAGCGATTCTAAATGAGGGATCCGAAAAGCCCGTCATGTGCTGAATTGACGAAGAGTCGCCGGGCATGGCTCCAATGGAGTCGTACGACGTCGGCCGCCGGATGGGCAATGGGGCGGAGAGCAACGGAGATGATCCGAATGAGCACACCGCGTGACGGGGACGACGTTACGGTGACCGACGTGAGCAGCGCGCTCGAATACTGGCCCGCCCCGCCGCCGTGGGGATGGACCGCCGACGACCTGGACCGCCTCCCGTCAGAGGGGCCGAACGGCGAGCCTGACTTCTTCAGGCACGTCGAACTGATCGACGGAGCCCTCGTCTTCATGTCCCCCCGGAAGCGTTTTCACCAACGCGTGATCCGCGGCCTCACCGCGGTCCTCGGCGACCTGGCCCCCGAACGGCTGGCCGTGGTCGACCAGATGGACGTCAAGCTCGGCCTCCGCACGCGTCCCTGCCCCGACGTGCTGGTCGTCGACGCGGAGGCGGCCGACGACGACGAGCGCACCTTCTACACCCCCGACGAGGTGCACCTCGTCGTCGAAGTGGTCTCCCCCGAGTCCGAGGAGCGCGACCGCAAGACCAAGCCGGCCCGCTACGCCGAGGCCGGCATCCCACATCTGTGGCGGGTCGAGAACCGCGACGGCAAGCCCGTCGTCTACGTCTACGAGCTCGACCCGGCCACCGGCGCGTACGGCCTGACCGGGATCCACCACGGCCGGCTGACCGTCCCGGTCCCCTTCCCCGTCGACATCGACCTCGACGAGCTCCCCCGCTGACGCCTCACCGGCCGGGCGCGGAGGTCACCCGGCCTGGGCGGCGGCCTTGGCGGCGATCGGCAGGGCCTCGGCGACGCGGGACAGCGCCTCGTCGTCGTGGGCGGCCGACAGGAACCACGCCTCGTAGGCCGACGGGGGCAGATAGACGCCCTGCTCCAGCATGGCGTGGAAGAAGGCCCGGTAGGCGGCGGTGTCCTGGGTCTGGGCGGTGGCGAAGTCGGTCACCGGGTCGTCGGTGAAGAAGATGGAGAACAGGCTGCCCGCGCGCTGCAGGCGGTGCGGCACCCCGGCGGCGGCCAGCGCGTCGGAGGCGGCGCGGCCGACGACCAGGGCGGCGGCGTCCACCCGGTCGTAGACCTCGTCGTCGCAGGCGCGCAGCGTGGCCAGGCCGGCGGCGCAGGCCAGCGGGTTACCGGACAGGGTGCCGGCCTGGTAGACCGGGCCCTCGGGGGCGAGGTTGGCCATCACCTCGGCCCGGCCGCCGAACGCGGCGGCGGGCAGGCCGCCGCCCATCACCTTGCCGAAGGTCATCAGGTCGGCGTCCACCGGGTCGAGGCCGTACCACCCCGACCCCGACACGCGGAATCCGGTCAGCACCTCGTCGACGATGAGCAGTGCGCCGTGCACGGTGCACAGCTCGCGGAGCCTGGCGTTGAAGCCGTCCATCGGCGGGACGACGCCCATGTTGGCCGGGCACGCCTCGGTGATCACACAGGCGATCTCGTCACCGAAGGCGCGGAAGGCCTCGGTCACGGCCTCGACGGAGTTGTACGGCAGGACCACGGTGTCGGCGGCCGAGGCGCCGGTCACGCCGGGGGTGTCGGGCAGGCCGAAGGTGACCAGGCCGGACCCGGCCGAGGCGAGCAGGGCGTCCACGTGGCCGTGGTAGCAGCCGGCGAACTTGACGACCTTGGACCGGCCGGTGAAGCCGCGCGCCAGCCGTACGGCCGACATGGTGGCCTCGGTGCCCGAGCTGACCAGGCGGACCTTCTCCACCGGGGCCATCCGGTCGACGATCTCCTCGGCGAGCTCGACCTCGCCGGGCGTCGCCGTGCCGAACGAGGTGCCGTGCGCCAGCGCCTCCTGCAGGGCCTCGACCACCGCCGGGTGCCGGTGCCCGAGGATCATCGGCCCCCAGGAGCAGACCAGGTCGACGTAGCGGTTGCCGTCGACGTCGGTGATGTACGGCCCCTGGCCGGCGGCCATGAAACGGGGTGTGCCGCCGACGGCGCCGAAGGCGCGCACCGGGGAGTTGACACCTCCCGGAACGATCTCGCGGGCGCGGGCGAACAGGTCCTCGGAGTTCTGGGTACGGCTCACCGTCCCAGCCTACGGGCAGGGGAGGCCGGGTCCCCGCCACGGGCTCGCGACGCCGCCCGCGGGCGGCGCGCCCGGACTGTCCGCCCGGCTATTCGCAGGTGTCGGCGAGGACGTCGAGGACGCGGAGCGGGTCGGGCAGCGGGCGGCCGTCCGGAGGACGCAGCCACGAGGCGGGCTGGCCGGTCGGCAGGATCGAGGGCGGGGCGAGGACGTAGCTGTCGCGGCAGTGCCAGCGCAGGCCGGGCATCTCCTCGATGGTCGAGGGGCCGTAGTCCAGGGAGCAGGACCACCACTCGTCCTCGTCGTCGGAGGCGTTGCGGGTGGCCACATAGAACAGGACCCGGTCACCGTTGGCGGCGACCGGGCCCGAGGCCGTTCCGGCGGAGTCCATGGCCGCCAGGGCGGTGAGCCCGGCGGCCACGGGTACGTCGAAGACGTCGAAGACGCGCCCGGTGGGAAGGATCACGTTCGCCTCGGGCTCGCTCTGCCACCAGTGGGTGAGCAGCGTGGCGTCGGTGGTGGCCTGCATCTGCCAGGCGCGCGAGAGCGGGTGACTGCCCGCGTCGGGACAGCCGATGCGGTCACAGGAGCAGGCACGCGGTCCGTTGCGGAGCGGGCGTGCCCCGGGACAGCTCGCCCAGCCCATCGAGGCGTACTCGAGAACGGACGTGATGATCTGCTGCTTCGGATGAGCTCGTCGCCTGGTGCGACGAGCCAGCGGTACCCCCACCATTGCGTCCTCCGTTGTCCGCGCGCCCCGCGTCATACCCGGATGCGGTGATATATCCGCTTTCTGGTTGACATCAGGGAGACACTCAGAGGTCCACGCCACCTCGGACACATCCGCACCGGTCATCGAACTCTAACGCACGCAACCCACCTCCATGCGGCAAACCCCCAGTTCTGGGCATGTGCGAAGAGTCTCACCCCCGAGGGGTACACGTGAGGGGGCGCCGGTGAACCAACGGAGGAACGCCCGCAGCGGAGCGAGGACGGGATGAGGGCGGGAGCCGGATCAAGGAGCCCCCGAGCCTGCGACGCGAAGCGTCGCAATCAGACACAGCCCGAGCCTGCGACGCGTCAGCGTCGCCAAATGTTACGGGCTACCTCGGTCGCCCAGTAGGTGAGGATCATGTCGGCTCCGGCGCGGCGGATCGCCACCAGGGACTCCATGATGGCCCGGTTGCGGTCGATCCAGCCGTTCGCCGCCGCGGCCTCGATCATGGCGTACTCGCCGCTGACCTGGTAGGCCGCCACCGGCACGTCCACCAGGTCGCGCACCTGGCGCAGGATGTCGAGGTAGAGCATGGCCGGCTTGACCATCACCGCGTCCGCGCCCTCCTGGAGGTCGAGGCGGATCTCGCGCAGGGCCTCGCCGACCGGGCCCGCGGGGTCCTGCTGGTAGGCGCTGCGGTCGCCGAACTGCGGCGCGCACTCGGCGGCCTCGCGGAACGGGCCGTAGAGCGCCGAGGCGTACTTCACCGAGTAGGCCAGGATCGGGACCTGCTCGAAGCCGTCGGCGTCCAGCGCCGCGCGGATGGCGGCGACCTGGCCGTCCATCATCCCGCTCGGCGCGATGACCTGCGAGCCCGCCCGGGCCTGGGCCACCGCGACGGCCGCGTAGCGCTCGAGGGTGGCGTCGTTGTCGACCTCGCCCTCGGGCGTGAGGATGCCGCAGTGCCCGTGGTCGGTGAACTCGTCCAGGCAGGTGTCGGTCATCACGACCATCGTGTCCCCGACGTCGGAGACCAGGTCGGCCACCGCCTGCTGGACGATCCCGGCCGGGTCGTCGCCCGCCGAGCCGCGGGCGTCCTTCGTCTGCGGGATGCCGAACAGGATGAGCCCGCCGACCCCCGCCTCGGCCGCCTCGTGGGCGGCCTTGCGCAGCGAGTCGCGGGTGTGCTGGAACACCCCGGGCATCGAGCCGATCGGGCTCGGCTCGCCGATGCCCTCCTTGACGAACATCGGCAGGATCAGCTCCGACGGGTGCAGCCGGGTCCCTGCCACCATCCGGCGCATCGGCGCGGTACGGCGGAGCCTGCGCGGGCGCGCCACGGGGAACTGGGCGGTCATGATGTCTCCACTTGAGGTCACTTGGCGCGGCGCCGGGCCCCTCGCCTGTTCTGGGAGGGCCTGCGGGGAACGTCTCCGGCCGCCAGCGCGGCCTGCCGCTGCTTGGCACCATACTCGGCCAGGGCCGCCGCGAGTGCCGAAGCCGACGCCTTGTCGGCCATGACGTCCACGCGCAGGCCGAACTCCTCGGCCGTCTTGGCGGTCTGCGGGCCGATCGCGGCGATCACCGTGACGTTGTGCGGCTTCCCGGCGATGCCCACCAGGTTGCGCACCGTGCTGGAGGAGGTGAACAGCACCGCGTCGAAGCCGCCTCCCTTGATCGCCT
The DNA here is from genome assembly GCF_016863175.1 of Paraplanobispora siamensis. Lineage (GTDB taxonomy): Bacteria > Actinomycetota > Actinomycetes > Streptosporangiales > Streptosporangiaceae > Planobispora > Planobispora siamensis. The sequence goes on along the minus strand of NZ_BOOJ01000014.1, from coordinate 97,625 downwards.
CCCGGATCGGGGCGGGCGGCGGGGCGGCGCGCACGGTCCGGTAGGCGGTGACGTCGTCGCACTCCCAGCCGAGCTCGGTCAGGCCCGCCACCAGCGCCTCGGTGGCGATGTCGGCGCGCGGCAGCAGGACCCGGTTGATCGGGTCGAGCATCGAGTCGTACGGCGGCCACTCGGCCAGCAGACCCTCCGAGGACTGCTCCCCGGTCGGCACCAGGTCCGGCTTGACCCCGAACTCCACCAGGGCCCGCGCGGTGGCCTCGCCCACGGCGGCGACCTTCAGCCCGGCGAACGCGCGGGCGTCCAGGCCGTACTCCTCGAACTTCTCGCGGACCGCCTTGACCGCGTTCGCGCTGGTGAAGGCGACCCACTCGTAGCGCCCGGTGACCAGGCCCTTGATCGCCCGGTCCATCTGCTGCGGGGTGCGGGGCGGCTCGACGGAGATCGTCGGGACCTCCTCGGGAACCGCGCCGTAGGAGCGCAGCTGCTCCACCAGGCCCGCGGACTGCTCCTTGGTCCTGGGCACGAGCACCCGCCAGCCGAACAGCGGCTTGGTCTCGAACCACGACAGCCGGTCACGCATGCCCACGGCCTCGCCGACGACGATCAGCCCGGGCTCGGTCATCCCGGCGTGCTTGAGGTCGGGCGCCATGCGGGCGAGCGTGGTCACCACGGTGTACTGCTCGGTGGTGGTGCCCGCGCTGCTGATCGCGACCGGCGTCGAGTCGGGCCGGCCGGCGGCGACGAGCGCCTTGCCGATGGCCACGGCCTCGGCGATCCCGTTGTAGATCACCAGGGTGCCCGCCCCGGTCGCGTACGCGCCCCAGTCGTCGACCATCGTCGCGTCCACGACCCGGAACTCCGGCACCGACACCGCGGCGGGGATGCCCGCGTAGGTCAGCACCGCCGTCGCCGGCGGGACGCCGGGGACGATCTCGAAGTCCACCTCCGCCTTGGCGCAGGCCGCGACCTCCTCGGTTATCGAGGAGAAGAACATCGGATCGCCCGCGCACAGCCGTACGACGCACCGCCCTTCCTTGGCGGCCGCGACGGCTCTGAGCGAGACGACGTCCTCCTCCGCCGCGTCGAGGATCTCGACGTCCTCACGGCAGTGACGCAGCAGCGGGCCGTAGACCTCCTTGTCGAGCACGACGGCGTCGGCCTTCGACAGCAGGTCGGCCCCGCGCAGCGTGAGCAGGCCCTCGTCGCCCGGTCCCGCGCCCACGAAGGCGACGAACCCGGCCGGGTGCTCGAAGGTGGTGCTTCCGGAGCTCAATGTGCCTGCTCCCCTATCAACGTGCCTGCCCCTTCGCCGATCATCTCGGCCGCGAGGTCGCGCCCGAGACCAGTGGCCGCCGAAAGGGTCCCGGCGGTGGACTTGCGCACCGCGTGCGCGCCGTCGATGGCGACGACGGCCGCGGTCAGGTTCAGATCTTGCCCGTCGACGGTCGCGTACGCACCAACCGGAGCGGCGCAGCCGGCCTCCAGGGCGTTGAGCACCGCGCGTTCCGCGGTCACCGCGGCGCGGGTGGCGGGGTCGTCGAGCACGCCCAGCAGCTCCAGCAGGTCGGTCCGGTCCGAGCGGACCTCCACCGCCAGCGCCCCCTGCCCGGGGGCCGGGAGCATCTCCTCTACCTCGAAGATCTGGGCGATCTCGGCCTCCCGGCCGAGCCGTGCCAGCCCGGCCGCGGCCAGCACGACGCCGTGCAGCTCGCCGGAGGTGACCTTGCCGATCCGGGTCTCCCCGTTGCCGCGGATCGGCACGCACTCGAGATCCGGACGAAGCATACGAAGCTGGGCGATTCGTCGCGGAGACCCCGTACCGATCTTCGCGCCGGGCGGCAGGTCGGCCAGCTTCGCCCCGGCGACCAGGGCGTCCCGGTGGTCGTCGCGCGCCGGGATCGCGGCGATGGCGATGCGCGGGTCGGGCGTGGTCGGCAGGTCCTTCAGCGAGTGCACCGCGAAGTCGACCTCGCCCTCGATGAGCTTGTCGCGCAGCGCGCTGACGAAGACGCCGGTCCCGCCCAGCTGGGTGAGGTCGGCCTTGGTCACGTCACCGAAGGTGGTGACGCCCACGAGCTCCACGGCCCGCCCGGTCAGCTCGGTGAACCGGGCGGCCACCAGCCCGGACTGCGTCGTCGCCATGAGGCTCCGGCGCGTTCCCATCCTCAGCGGGCCCGTCACCGGTCCACCTCCATGTCGATCGTCTCGGTGCGCCTGACCGCGTCGGGCACCTTCGGGTCCAGGTTGAACAGCTCGCGCAGCGCTTCCGCATAATGATCGCCTGCCGGGGACTCCGCGAGCTGTTTGACACGCACGGTGGGCTCGTGGAGCAACTTGTCGACCACGCGCCTGACGGTCTGCGCGACCTCGTCGCGGATGCGCCCCTCGATCTCCGGGACGCGCCCGGCGAGCCGGCCCAGCTCCGTCTCGACCACGTCGGCCGCCTTGCTGCGCAGGGCGACCACGGTCGGCGTCACGCGCGCGGCCCGCTCGGCCGACAGGTAGGCCCTGACCTCGTCGGCGACGATCCCGCGCACCTCGGAGATGGCCTCCAGCCGGCCGCCGTCGTCGGCGCCGGCCTCGGCCGCGCCCTCCTGCATGGACTCCAGATCGACCAGGGTGACGCCGGGCAGGCGCCGTACCGCGGGGTCGACGTCCCGGGGCAGCGCGAGGTCCAGCAGGAACATCTCGCGGGGCGTCACCATGTCGGCGGTGATGACCAGGTCGGTGGCGCCGGTGCAGGAGACGACCAGGTCGGCCTGTGCCAGCTCCGCGGTCAGGTCGCCGAACTCGGCGGCCCGGCCGCCGACCGTCTGCGCCAGCCGTACGGCGCGCTCGTGGGTGCGGTTGACCACCACGATGTCGGTGACCCCGGCGCGCTGCAGGGTCGCGGCGGACAGGGCGCTCATCGAGCCGGCGCCCACCACCAGCGCCCGCCGGTCGCGGATCGGGCCGAGGACGCGCTCGGCGAGGGTGAGGCCGACACTGACCAGGGACGCGCCCGCGCGGTCGATGCCCGTCTCGGCGTGGGAGCGCTTGCCCACCCGCAGCGCCTGCTGGACGAGCTCGTTGAGCGTCGGGCCCATCGTGCCCTGGTCCTGGGCGAGCTTGAGCGCCTGCCGGATCTGGCCGAGGATCTGCCCCTCGCCGACGACCATGGAGTCGAGGCCGGCGCCCGCCGAGAACAGGTGCTCGACGGCGCGGTCCTCGTAGTGCACGTAGAGGTGCGGCGCGAGCTGCTCGACGGGGACGCCCGAGTGCACGCTGAGCAGCTCGGAGACCTCGTTCACCACGGCGTGGAAGCGGTCGACGACGGCGTAGACCTCGACCCGGTTGCACGTGGACAGCACCATGGTCTCGGCGACGCAGGAGGCCCGCTGGACGTCGCGCAGAAGCTTGAGCAGGGCGTCGCCGGAGACGGACACCCGCTCCAGCAGCGCCACGGGAGCCGTCCGGTGGCTCAGGCCGATGGCGAGGATGCTCATGCCCGCCCCCCGCGCGGGGAGCGGGGCTCCCCCTGCTCGTCGTGCCCGTCCGGCTCGCGGCGGCTCTCAGTCGTCCTCGGCGGGATCACAGATCCACCGCCTCGGGCCATTCCTCGGCCATCGCGGGCCCCCCAGTCATCCGATCCGTCTTGCGCTGCTCGTGGAACGCGAGGATCTGCAGTTCGATCGATAGGTCGACCTTACGGATATCGACGCCTTCGGGCACGGAAAGCACGACGGGGGCGAAGTTCAAGATGCTGGTGATCCCCGCGGCGATGACCCGGTCGGCCACCTGCTGGGCCGCCGCGGCCGGCGTCGCGAGCACCACGATCGACACACCCCGCCGCCTTATCACGGCTTCCAGCTCGTCGATGTGCTCCACATTCAATCCCGCGATGCGGTCGCCCACCACTTCGGGGTCGGCGTCGAGCAACGCGGCGACCCTGAAACCCCGGGAGACGAAGCCGCCGTAATTGGCGAGCGCACGACCGAGGTTACCCACTCCGACGATCGCCACGGCCCAATCCTGGGTGAGACCCAGCTCACGGGAGATCTGGTAGATGAGGTACTCGACGTCGTAGCCGACCCCGCGCGTGCCGTAGGAGCCGAGATGCGACAGGTCCTTGCGGAGCTTGGCCGAGTTCACGCCCGCGGCCATGGCCAGGTCCTCCGAGCTCACCGTCGCCAGACCCCGCTCGGACATGCCGTTCAGTGCTCGCAGATAGAGCGGCAGCCGGGCGACGGTCGCCTCGGGGATACCACGTTCACGAGCTTGGGACAGACGGCGGATCACGTGCCGGAGCTCCAGGGGGACAGGCGACCGGCTCGGCCCGGACGCGACGGATGGCGAGGTGAGGTCACTGTCATCCAGGTTAGTCCCTTTGTGAACCGGTGCACAAAGTGGGTCTTCAACGCACCTCCCCGTGTGCTCGAACGGCTAGCGTTGCGGGCATGTCACCGCAGGACCACCGCATAACACTGCTCGGCAAGCCCGGCTGCCACCTGTGCGACGACGCGCGGGCCGTGATCGAGCGGGTCGCCACGGAGCTGGGCGTCCCCTGGGAGGAACGCGACATCACCGCCTCCGAGGAGGACTACGCGAAGTACTGGGAGATGATCCCGGTCACCCTCGTCGACGGCGTCCAGCACGACTTCTGGCGCGTCGACGAAGACCGCCTGCGCGCCGCGCTCAGATCATGAACGCCGTCGGCAACGGCAGCACCTTCGCCGCGTTCACGTTGAGCTCGATGACGTTCGTGGCGAGCACCATGTTCTGCCGCTGAGCGACGAACCGCTCCACGTGGGGCTGGCGCTGGTGCTCGGCGTAGGCGACCTGGTCTCGGTAAATCTCGTAGATGATGCGCTGGAGCGGGGCGGACTTCACCGAGTGGCAGGTGTAGATCAGCGTGTCCGGCTCGTTCGTGCGCACGGACTCGACCGTCTCCTCGGCCAGCCGGTCGAACATCTCGCCGGTCCCGTCGACCAGGGTGAACACCGTCAGCAGGCCGAAGATGCTCGGTGAAGGGCGGCTGGAGCCGTTCGCGCCGCCCGTCCGCTCGGCCGCCGGGCTCCGGCCGGCCGGAGCGGCGCCGAACGCCTGGTCGGCGGGCATGGGGCGCAGGCTGGTGTCCGGCAGGGCGTCGGGGCCCCGGCCGGGGCGGCCGCGGGACGGGTCGGCCTCGCCGTACTCGTTGAGGGGGACGCTGTACTCGCCGGTGGCCGGGCCGCCGGAGTCGTAGCCCAGCGGCGGCATGCCGAACGATCCGGTCGCCGGGCCGCCCGGGTCGTTGCTGACGGGCGGCATCCCGAACTGCCCGGTCCTGGGGAAGTTGCGGTCGCGGTCGTCGTCGCCGGCGGGGCGGGCGGCCGGCGGCATGCCGTACTCACCGGCCATGAAGGTGCCGGTGGCGGGGCCGCCGAACGGATCGTCGGGGGTGGGACCGCCCCGCTGCATGCGGGCCCCGTAGTCGACGTTCTGCTCGCCGGCGCGGTATTCGGCCACGAGGTCGCCCAGGCCCGAGCGGCGCGACGGCTGCTCGGGCAGCGCGGCCGCGGAGGGTCCCGGCGTGACGCGGCGGCCGGCGACCTGCACGTCCCGCGGCGGGTCGGGCACCGGGCGGCTCGGGCGGCGCTCCTCGTAGTCGTCGTAGTCGTCGTCGAAGTCCTCGTCGTCCTCGTACGGCGCCAGCGGGCGCAGCACGGCGTACCAGACCGCGGCGGCGGTGGCCGTCAGCAGCAGGGCGGTGAACATCCCCGGGACGCCGAAGGTGAAGGCCACGGCCAGGGCGAGGCCCGTGGGGCCGACGACCAGGAGGGCGTGCATGTTGTCGGTGTCGTAGTCGTCACCGTCACGCCAGCGCATGAAGGCGAGCCCGATGCCGGCCACCAGGATCAGCGCGACGATCAGGTGGACGACCAGCAGGAGGACGGTCGGCGGAAGGCCCCAGTGCGTGGAGGCGGGCGGGAGCCCGATCGTCAGGCCGTCGTCCGGGAGGCTCTTGGTGAAGTCCTCCGCCTGCAGCACCGGGTCGACCATGATGATCACCAGGGCGATGACGGTGAGACCGCCGCCCAGCAGCCACGAGGCCAGCTTGGCCGTGGGCTTGCGCGCCAGCAGCTGGATCACCCCGACCGCCAGCCACAGCGGGGCCAGGAACGAACCGGCCAGCTGGTAAAGGCGGAATGTGGTCGTCCCGAATCCGAGAAGATGACCTGCGGCGACTACGCCCAGTGACACACCCAGCGTCGCCGTTGTGACGCTCCAGGCGACCAGCCAGCCTTTGGGCTCGCTGCGGAGCCTGCTGACCAGAGCGACCGTGGCGATGGCGGCGAGCAGAGCTCCGGCGGACGCGATAACAGCGACGAGGACTTCCATGGTGTCTCCAATGCTGCCGGACTTTGCCCTCCGACCGGTAGCCGAACCGGTCGGACGGCCTCGCGGAACGGTCCCGGGGACATCCAGCCCCACACCGTATACGCCGACTACCGGCAGTCACGACAGCGCCAAGTGGATTGTGGAATTTCCTGATGATTTCTAGAGTGGGCGGGCACGCCGCACCCTTCCTCCCCAGGGATACCGGATGCCAGACACGTGGCCGTTCGCCGGGCCGCTCCCTTCCGCCACCGGAGTGACCCACACCGTCCGCAGCAAAGAGGTCCTCGTCCACGAAGACGTCTCGGACGAACTGCGCAAGCTCGTCCTCCGCGCCAAGACGGGAGACACGGAGGCGTTCGGCACGCTCTACGACCGGTATCTCGACCTGGTCTACCGCTACATCTATCTTCGGGTCGGGTCCCACCCCCTCGCCGAGGATCTCACGAGCGAGACCTTCCTCCGCGCGCTTCGCCGAATAGCCGACTTCACTTGGCAAGGACGTGACTTCGGGGCCTGGCTCGTGACCATCGCCAGGAATCTCGTCACCGATCACTTCAAGTCCGGGCGCTACCGGCTGGAGGTGTCGACCGCCGAGGTGTTCGAGATCCCGCTGGACGGCCCGCACATCCCCGAGAACGCGGTCGTCACCGCGATGGTGAACCACCGGGTGCTCAGCGCCGTGCGCGCGCTCCGGCCCGAGCAGCAGGAGTGCGTGGTCCTGCGCTTCCTGCACGGGATGTCCCTGGCCGAGACCGCGCTCATCATGGGCAAGAAGAGCGGCGCCATCAAGGCCCTGCAGTTCCGGGCGATCCGGGCGCTGGCCCGCGCACTCCCCTCCGACCTGGGCTGACCGTGCCGCCGGTGACCCTCCGCGACGCGACGGCGAAGCGAGGGTGGCGGACCGGGGCTTCGCGTAACCTCGCATGGCGGCCTGTCGTTAGGCAGATAGCACCGATGGATCATCCTCCGGGGGCAGCAGGGAGCGTTCATGGGTAAGTGGCTGCCCGGAATCTCGCGCAGGTCGCGGGCGCGCGCGCAGCACCGCGTGTCGCGACTCGGCACCCACATGCCCGCCGCCCCCCGGCCGCAGTTCCGCCAGGAGCTGCGCGAGCGCCTCATGAACGCCCCGGACGGGGACGCCCCGCCCGTCACCGTCCGCAGGCCCCGGGCGCGCCACCGCGCGCGGTCCATGCTGTTCCCCCGGCTGGTGAGCCTGACGACGGCCGTCTCCCTGCTGGTCACGGGCCTGGCCACCTACGATTCGGTGCCCGGGGACACGCTCTACCCGCTCAAGCGGGCCGCCGAGAGCACCCTCCTGCAGCTGAGCACCGACGACACCGAGCGGGCCACCCGGGAGCTGCGGTCCGCCTCCACCCGGGCCGACGAGGTCGAGGAACTGCTCGGCTCCTCCGGCCGGGCCGGCAGCGACCTGGTCGGCGAGACCCTGGAGGCGATGGAGGAGACCACCAGGTCCGCGGTGACGTCCCTGACCCGGGTACGGCGCCGCGACGCGAAGTCCACCGGGACCCTCAAGCGGTTCGTGCAGAAACAGCGCAACCAGATCGAGGGCATGCTCCCCAAGATGGACGAGGAGGACCAGCGCCGGGCCAACGGTTACCTCAACTACATCGAGGGGCTGGCGCCACCCGGGTGACGGGAGAGCCCGGAGTGGTGGGGGTTTGCTAAACGTCACACCTCGCTAACGTGATGTATACCGATTTCCGCCACCTGTGCCGGTTAAGCTGAGATGTTATGAAGCGGCTGATGCGAAGGCGAAGCGAGGCACAGGCAGCCGGAGAGGTGGCAGCCGCGGCGGCCGTCGCCATGCCGATGGCCGATCCCGACCCCACCGCCGCCGCCTTCTTCGACGTCGACAACACCATGATGCGCGGCGCGTCCATCTACCACTTCGCCCGCGGGCTCGCCTCCCGGGGCCTGTTCACCACCAAGGACCTGGTCAAGTTCGCCGTCGGGCAGATGATCTTCCGGGTCCGGGGCGACGAGAACCCCGAGCACATCGCCGAGGCGAGGGAGACCGCCCTGGCGTTCGTCGCGGGCAACAAGGTGGAGGACATCGTCCGCCTCGGCGAGGAGATCTACGACGAGGCCATGGCCGACCGCATCTGGGCGGGCACCCGGGCGCTGGCCCAGGGCCACCTGGACGCCGGCCAGCGCGTCTGGCTGGTCACCGCCACCCCGATCGAGCTCGCCCGCGTGATCGCCCAGCGCCTCGGTCTCACCGGCGCCCTGGGCACCGTCTCCGAGACCGTGGACGGCGTCTACACCGGCCGCCTCGTCGGCGACCTGCTGCACGGCCCCGCCAAGGCGGAGGCCGTACGGGCCCTGGCCCGGCGCGAGGGCCTGGACCTGGGCCGGTGCTCGGCCTACAGCGACTCGGCCAACGACCTGCCGCTGCTGTCCCTGGTCGGCCACCCCACCGCGATCAACCCCGACTCCGAGCTGCGTGAGTACGCCAAGGAGAACAAGTGGGAGATCCGGGACTTCCGCACCGGCCGCAAAGCCACGATGATCGGCGTCCCCATCGCCGCCGGAGCCGGAGCCGTGGCCGGCGGCGTAGCCGCCGCCATCGCCCTGCGCCGCCACTACCGCTCGACCTGACCACCTGAACGACACCGCAGCCGACCACCCGGCACCGGCACCCCGGCCCACCGTCCGGCACGGCATCTACCGGCCCCGGACTCCGGCTCACCACCCGCCCCGGCGCCGACGGCCCCGAATCACCCGATCCGCCGCCGACCACGCGACACCGGCACCCGGCACCCGGCTCGCCCCGGCCCTCGCCGTCGGGCGCCGGTACGGCGGGACGCGGTCAGGCGGATTCCGGCGCCGCCGTACGGCGGGAGGCGCGGTGGAACAGGTCGGACAGGGCCTCGTTCACGATCTCGGGGCGCTCCAGGCCGATCATGTGACCGGCGCCGGGGATGACGTGCAGGCGCGCACCCGGGAGGGCCTCGGCGATGCGGTGGCTGTGGACCTTCGGGGTCAGCCGGTCCCGCGAGCCGACCATGATCAGGGTCTCCACCGACGCGAACGCCGCCAGCGCCTTGAGCTTGTCGTGGACGCGGAAGTCGTTGTAGAAGCCGACCATGACCTCGGTAGGCGTGGCCGCGGCCATGGCGTTGACGAACCGCACGTGCTCGCGGCGGGCGCCGGGGCCGAAGGCGACGTAGCGGGTCACCGGCAGGTTGGTGCGCGTCTTGAGCGCGACGTTGCGGTCGATGAGCGCGGCGCGGGCGCGCATGCGCTCGAACATCGCCGAGGTGACGACGGGCGCGAGCCGTCCGACGGGTCCCGGGAGCCCGAACGTGCTCTCCCCCAGCTGCCCCGACGACGTGCTCAGCAGGGTCACGCCCGCCACCCTCGCGGCCAGCCTCCCGGGGTGCCGCGCGGCGAAGGCCATGATCGTCATTCCGCCCATGGAGTGCCCGACCAGCACCACCGGCAGCCCCTCGGGCACGGCCTGGTCGATCACCGCGGCCAGGTCGTCGCCCAGCCGGTCGATCGTGCACGCGTCGAAGGCCCCCGCCGACGAGCCGCCGTGCCCCCGCTGGTCGTAGAAGACCAGGCTGGCCCGGCCCTTGAGCGCCTCCCGCTGGAAGTGCCAGCAGTGGCGGTTCATCACCCAGCCGTGCGCGAACACCACGGCGAACTCGGGCGCCTCGGCCTCCTCGACGTCCACCGCGAGCTGGACGCCGTCGTCGGTGACGACGGTGACCGGCCGTCCCCGGTGCCCGCCGAGCCGTGCCTCGGAGTCGCGCTCCCCGCGCCGCCGGGTCGCCGCCCCCAGCGCCGCACCCAGTGCCAGTCCGGCGATGGCCGCCCCTGCCGCGGTACGGCGTACGCCCATGATCACTCCCAGTGCTCAGAAGTCCCTGCCGACTACACCATATCGGTCGAAAGCACTCGTTGTTAGACTCCAAAGCTAATAAAAAATCGCCCACCGGTAGGGCGGCACGGACAATCCCGCCGTGATCGGAAAGACGCGGAGACGGCGCGAGCCCGGTAGGAAGCGACCTAGAAAGGGACGGCCCGGAAGAACGACCATTCAGAAGAACGACCACCCGGAAGAACGACCATTCAGAAGAACGGCCGCCCGGAAGAACGACCGCTCAGAAGAACGGCGGGAAGGCGTGGCCCCGCTGCAGGCGCAGCTCGTTCAGCAGCTGCTGGATGACCTCGCGGACCTGGTCGGTGAGGTTGAAGACCAGCATCGGGTCGTCGGCGTCGGACGGGTCGTACTCGTCGGTCCGGATGGGCTCGCCGAAGCCGATCAGCCACTTGGACGGCAGCGGGATCAGCCCGAGAGCCCCGAACCAGGGGAACAGCGGGGTGACCGGCAGGTACGGCAGGCCCAGGGTCCGGGCGAGGAAGCGCAGGTCACCGATCTTGGGGTAGATCTCCTCCGCCCCCACGATCGCGCACGGGACGATGGGCGCCCCCGCCCGGATCGCCGAGGCGACGAACCCGCCGCGGCCGAACCTCTGCAGCTTGTAGCGCTCGGAGAACGGCTTGCCGACGCCCTTGAACCCCTCGGGGAAGACCCCGACGAGCTCGCCCTTGCGCATGAGCCGGTCGGCGTCGGCCCGGCAGGCCAGGGTGTGGCCGGTCTTGCGCGACAGGTGGCCGAGCAGCGGGAGCTGGTAGACCAGGTCGGCGCCGAGCAGGCGCAGGGCGCGGCGGTCGGGGTGATCGTCGTGCAGGGCGACCTGGAGCATGAGCGCGTCCACCGGGATGGTGCCCGAGTGGTTGGCGACGACGAGGGCCCCGGTGTCGCCGGGCACGTTCTTGATGCCGACGGTCTCGACGCGGAACCAGTAGCGGTAGAGCGGGCGGATGAGCTCCAGGAGCACCTTGTCGGTGAGCTCGGCGTCGAAGCCGAACTCGTCGACCTCGTACTCGCCCGTCAGGCGGCGCCGCAGGAACGCGAAGAACTCGGCCAGCCGGCGGTCGTCCTCGGGGTCGAGGTCGAAGTCGAAGGATGGCTCGTAGGCGGAGCCGGCCCGGGAGATCGGGATCACCTGGGCGTCACGGGGCTCGCGCTCTCCTGCCGTCTCGCTCATCTGGTCACCATATGGGACAACATGTCCAGCATGGCGCCGGAGAGCCCGCCGTTCATGCCCCGGGAGCGCAGGAAGTCCTCGAAGGCCGCGCCGGTGGAGAACTTGGGCTTCCATCCCAGGGCCGCCGCCAGGCGGCCGGTGTCGACCGCGCGCCCGTGGCACATCAGGCGCAGCTGCTCGGGCGAGAAGTCGACCGCGCCCACGCTCCGGGCGAAGTCTCCCAGGAAGCGGAAGGCCGGCGAGGGGATCGGCAGCGAGGCCAGGCCCGCCCGCCGTATGCACTGCGACAGCAGCAGCACGCCGTCCCCGGCCACGTTGAACGTGCCGGGGTGGTCCTCCATCGCCATCCGGCGCAGCACCTCGACCGCGTCGTCCTCGTGGATGAACTGCAGCCGGGGGTCGAAGCCCAGCACGGTGGGGAGCACCGGCTGGGAGAAGTAACGCGTCAGCGGCGAGTCGACACCGGGCCCCATGAAGTTGACGAACCTGAGCGTCGAGACGCTCACGTCGCGGCGCCTGCGGGCGAAGCCCCGGACGTAGCCCTCCACCTCCGTGGCGTCCTTGGCGTAGCCGTGGCTCGGGGGCTCGCCGGGCTCGGCGTCCTCGACGAAGACGGCCGGGTCGCGCGGCGAGGAGCCGTAGACCGCACTGGTGGAACGCACGACGACGCGGCGGACCGTCGCGGACCGCTGACAGGCACCGAGCAGTTGCATGGTGCCGATGACGTTGTGCTCCTTCATGAGCGCGCGGCCTCCGCTCCGGGGAGGAGCGCTGACCAGGCTCATGTGAACCACGGTGTCGATGTCGGCGGCCGCGATCACCTGGGCGATGTCGGGACTGCGCAGATCGACACGGACGAACTCCACTCGGCCGAGAGGTACGCCGCCATCACGTGATAGCGAGGGCGGCGGCACCGTGTCGACTCCGATGACCCGGTCGATGTCCGGGTCAGCCGCGAGAACGCTCGCCACTCGGGCGCCGATGTGGCGCGAGACCCCGGTGACAAGCACGGTATGGGTCATCGACGCCTCGCAGATCCGCGTTGCTACTTCTTGTTACGCCGCTGGATACGGGTCTTCTTGAGAAGCTTGCGGTGCTTCTTCTTCGCCATGCGCTTACGGCGCTTCTTGATCACAGAGCCCACGGGACCCCCAGGTTAGCTGGTAGCGGATTGCCGAACCGGTAGCGCGAACGCACACCGGTTCAACAGACTACCGGCGATCCACTGTGGATCGCCCCCGGGGGACCCCGGGCATCCCAACTCACGGCGTGGTGTTCACGCCGCTACTCCTGTGAAGCGCGAGCCCGCCGCACACCGGTCCTGACCGGAGAGCCCGAGCTCAGGGATCGCTTCAACCCGCCTCGATGTAGGCATCCCGGAGATAGTCGTGGACCGCCTGCTCCGGCACTCTGAAGGACCGGCCGACCCTGATGGCCGGCAACTCGCCCGAGTGCACGAGCCGGTACACCGTCATCTTGGACACCCTCATGACCGTGGCCACTTCTGCCACCGTCAGGAACTTCACCTCGCTGAGAGGTCTTTCGCCTGCACCCATCGGACGCCTCTTCCGCACGTGTTTCCGGGTTATCCCCACTGGTGCCATCGCTCACGCACGTCTACTGTCGTCAGCGTAAGGCGGGACTCCGAGCGCGCAAACCCCCTAGTTTCTCAGTCTTCGCAGTCCCATGTCAGCAAAACGTGAAAACTTGCTGGCCAGCAGCCTGAGCCTACCCCTCGCCTCGATCTTGGAACGGACCAGCCGTCTCCCATTAGAGTCGCTTCTAATCGCCAAAAAGTTGGCAAACAGTAGTCGGGGCTCCTTGAATGCAGGCGCGAAATCCCTCTATAGGGACGCCCGTATCGGCGTCACGCCCGTCTCAGAGACCGCTCAGGACCCTCTCGACCAGGTGCTGGGTGAGGGGGTGGTAATCCCTGGGCAAGACGTTGTCATCGAGGGGCACGGTGACAGCGATCTTCCCCTCCGCCTCGCCGACGAATAGAGCCGGGTCGTTACTGTCGGCGAACCCCACGGTGAGGATCCCGGCCTCGCCCGCGGCCCCCGCCCACCCGTGGTCGGCGATCACCAGATCGGGCCGGTCGTCGCCCATCTCGGCGATCATGGCCTCCATCGGGGCCGGGTCGTGGGTGTGGACGAAGGCCCCCTTGTCGTCCAGCATGGCCACGTCGTCCAGATAGCGGATCTTGCGCCTGCGGCCGAACCCCGATCCCCAGTAGGACCAGCCCTCGGCCGGGCTCATCAGCCTCGCGCCCCGCTCGCGCAGCAGCCTGGCCAGCGCCAGGTGGACGGTGAGCAGGCCGGTGGGGTGCCCGGTGGCCAGCAGGATCCTCGGGCTCCCGCTCCGGAGCACCTCGGCGATCACGTCGCCCATCGCCTCGGTCGCCTCGATCGTGCGGTCCGGGTCGATCGTGTCCTGTCCCCGGCGGTGCGCCGGATCGGCCACGACGCCGGCGGACTTGGCCATCAGCTCCAGAACGTCCCGGTAGGACCAGCCCTCGCCCATGGTCAGGCCGAACATGTGGTGGGGATCCCGGTTGGCCAGCGACCGGTAGTGGTCCAGGTTGTTCTCTCTGCTGGTCGCCACGTCACCGGCGATCCGGGTGCGGGTCAGGTGGGTTTTGAGCTCGTCACGGGATGGCAGGGTCACGGCAGTGGATCCAGTCCGTGGAAGGGGAACACGGCCTTCCTGGTCGCCAGGATGGCCCGGTCGATGGGGTCCGCTGGATCATAACCATCGGCGAAGTCCTGGAATTCCGGGTTCCTGCCGTCGGTCATCGACAGCGGCGGCGTCTGACCGGTCCGCTCCCTGACCAGCTGCCGCCACGCCTGCGGGGTGGCGGCGGCCGGGTCCAGCGGGTGCCCGGAGACCTCGGCCAGCAGGTGGGTCCACGCCCGGGGCACCACCTGGACCAGCTCGTACCCGCCGCCGCCGGTCGCGATCCACCGCCCGCCCGCGGTCTCGTGGGCCAGCTCGTGCAGCGCGGCGTAGGCGGTGCGCTGGCCGTCCAGGCTGAGCATCAGGTGGGCCAGCGGGTCCAGCGCGTGGCTGTCGCAGCCGTGCTGGGTGACCAGGACCTGCGGGGCGAACTCCCGCAGCAGCGGCGGCACCACCGCGTGGAAGGCCCTCAGCCAGCCGCCGTCGCCGCAGCCGGCGGGCAGGGCGACGTTGGCCGCGGTGCCCTCCGCCCCCGTCTCGTTGGGGAAGCCCGTGCCCGGGAAGAGGGTCCTGGGACTCTCGTGGAGGCTGACGGTCAGCACCCGGGGGTCGTCGTAGAACAGCGCCTGGACCCCGTCGCCGTGGTGGACGTCCACGTCCACGTAGGCGATCCGCTCGGCCCCCTGGGACAGCATCCACGCGATGGCCACCGCCGGGTCGTTGTAGACGCAGAAGCCGCTCGCGGTGGCCGCCATGGCGTGGTGGAGCCCGCCCGCCACGTTCGCCGCGTGCTCGGCCTCGCCCGTCCACACCGTGCGGGCGGCGGCCAGCGTGGCGCCGGCGATGAGCGCCGAGGCCTCGTGCACCCCGGTGAAGGCCGGGTTGTCGTCGGTGCCGAGGCCGGCGAAGCGGTCGGGCCGCCCGGTGGCGGAGACGCGCTTGACCGCCTCGATGTAGTCGCGCTTGTGCACCAGCGCCAGCTCGTCGTCGGTGGCGGGGACGCAGCCCACCACCTCGACCTCGTCGAGCACCCCGAGTTCTCTGGCGAGCGCCATGGTCAGCTCGACCCGCACGGGCGCGAGGGGATGGCCCGGTCCGAAGTCGTAGGAGGTGAGTTCGTCGTCCCAGACAACCCGCACCGACCGGCTCATCCGTGCTCTCCTCGGCTCGCTCCTTTCCGGCGACGTTACAGTACGGACACCGCCCCGTCGTTCTCCCGTCCACGGCGGCGCCCCTTGATCGCCTTCGCGACGTGAACGCCGTGTCCGTGGCGCGTCCCGCGCTTTCCTGGCACTTCATGACATACCCGGCATGTCATACTTTCGAGCCATGCGCTTCCCGGGCGTCCGCGGAGCCTGGCGAACCCTCAGGCGCCCCATGGTGCTCGACGGCGTGCTCGTCCTCCTGGTGGGCGCGGTCGAGGTGACGGCGACCGTGACCCTGCCCTTCGCGGACCGGCCGGGCCGGGGTCTCCTCATCGCCCTCACCGTCGCCGGCGCCGCCTCGCTGATCCTGCGGCGTAGCCACCCCGTCGCCGTCGCCCTCGTCACCCTGGTCTTCAACGTGCTCGCCGGCCTGACCGGCCCGGGCAACGCCGCGACCCTGTCCAGCGTGATCGGCCTGTACAGCCTGGGCCGCCACGCGGCGGGCAGGCCGGTATGGATCATCGCCGGGGCGACCTCACTCATCTACGTGGTCTCCCCGCTCATCTACGCGGCCGTCCACCGGCTGGAGCCTGCAGAGCTGCTGCGCGGCGCCTCCGTCCCGGCCCTCTTCCCTCTCCTGATCACCGGCGTGGGGCAGTTCCTCCGGCTCCGCGGCGAGCTGCGGGAGCGCCGCCGGCAGCAGGCGGCCGACGCCGCCGTCCGCGCCGAGCGCCGCCGCATCGCCCGGGAGTTGCACGACGTCGTGGCCCACCACATCAGTGTGATCAACGTCATGGTCGGCGCCGGCCGTACCACCATGGCGGCCGACCCTGAGCGGGCCCAGGAGGCCCTCGTCACCGCCGAGCGCACGGCCCGCGAGGCGATGGCGGAGATGCGCCAGCTCCTGCACGTGCTCCGTGCGGAGGACGGGGATGAGCCGGAGAACCACGCGGGGGTCGGGGCGGCGGCGCTGCCGGACCTGGTCTCACGGGTGGACGGCGCGGGGCCGCCGGTCGGGCTGGAGGTGACGGGGGACGCCGTCCCGCTGCCCGCCGCCGTGGACCACGCCGTCTACCGGATCGCCCAGGAGGCCCTGACCAACACGCGCAAGCACGCGGACGGCGCCCGCGTCAGCGTCCGTCTCGCCTACCTGCCCGGCGCCGTCGAGGTGGAGGTCCTCGACGACGGCCTCGGCCACCGGGGCGGTGCGACGCAGGCCGGGACCGGCTTCGGGCTGGGCGGCATGGCCGAGCGGGTCGCGCTGTGCGGGGGGCAGTTGCAGACGGGCCCGCGGCCGGGGGGAGGATTCCGGGTGCATGCCCGGATCCCCGTCCCGGCGGTCCCGGATGCCGCACCGCCGAAGGAGGGTCAGTGAGCGCCGAGGGAGGGCATGTGGCCGCCGGAGAAGCGCCCGCGATCAGGATCCTGCTGGTCGACGACCACGCCGTGGTACGCACCGGGTTCCGCATGATCCTCGAAGCCCAGCCCGACATGTCCGTCGTCGGCGAGGCCGCGGAGGGGGCGCAGGCCGTACGGCTCAGCCGCGGGCTGCGGCCCGACGTGGTGCTGATGGACGTGCACATGCCCGGCGTGGACGGCGTCGCCGCGACCCGGGAGATCGCGGACGGTCTCCCCGGGGTGCGGGTGCTGGGGTTGAGCACGTTCGACCTGGACGAGTACGTGGTGGCGATGCTCCGCGCCGGGGCCTCGGGCTTCCTGCCCAAGGACATCTCGCCCGAGGAGCTGGTGGAGGGCGTCAGGATCGTGCACAAGGGCGAGTCCGCCGTGGCGCCCCGGTTGCTGACCCGGCTGATCGGCACGTTCGTGCGCGCCTCCCGGCCCAGCCCGGCGCCCGTGCCCGGCGAGCTGTCCTCCCTCACCGAGCGGGAACGGGAGGTGCTGGTGCTCATCGCCCGCGGGCACGCCAACAGCGAGATCGCCGAGCAGTTCGGCGTCTCCCCCTCCACGGTGAAGAACCACGTCACGAGCCTGTTCGCCAAGATCGGCGCCCGTGACCGCGCCCAGGCGGTGATCGTCGCCTACGAGGCCGGGCTGGTCCGCCCCGGGTCGTGAGGCCTCTCGCCGCGTAGGAGCACGGTCCCAGACGGCGCGCGGCGCCGTACCGCGGTCCCGGGGCGGGAACCGTCCGCCGGGACGATGATCCGGGGCCGGGCGGCGGCGACGCTTGAGACATGATCGACGTAAGGTCGCTCACCAAGCGGTACGGCTCGACCGTCGCCGTGGACGGGCTCTTCTTCGAGGTACGCGGCGGTCGTGTGACCGGCTTCGCGGTCTGCTGCGCATGGATCGCGGCCGCCCTGCTCACCGCCGCCGCCCTCCTCCACCACCGGGACGCCTGAGCTCCAGGGTTCCGAGTGCGTCCCGGGTCATTCGGCGCGCAGGGCGATGACCGGGTCGAGCCGGCCGGCGCGGCGGGCGGGGGCCACGCCGAAGAACACGCCCACCGCCACCGAGACGCCGAAGGCCAGGGCGACCGACCACCACGTGACGGCGGCCGGGACCGGGGAGAGTCCCGCGATGAGCAGGGCGCCGCCGACGCCGAGCAGGATGCCGATCACCCCGCCGATCGTGGTCAGCAGCACGGCCTCGATCAGGAACTGCGCCAGCACGTCGCGCTGCCGGGCGCCCAGGGCCTTGCGCAGGCCGATCTCCCTGGTCCGCTCGCGGACGCTGACCAGCATGATGTTGGAGACCCCGACCCCGCCGACGAGCAGCGAGATGCCCGCGATGGCGGCCAGCACCCCGGTGAGCATGCCGAGCACGGTGCCGATCGTGCCGAGGAGCTGGGTCTGGGTGACGGCGGAGAAGCGCTCCCCCGGATACCGCTCGACGAGCGCGTCCACCACCCGCCGCTGCAGCGGCTCGATCTCGTCGGGCCCCGACGCGCCGACCGCGATGCCGTTGATCCGCGTGACGCCGAGCAGCCGCTGGGCCGTGGTGACCGGGATGTGGATCTCCTGGTCGCGGTTCACGCCGAAGGTCGCGCCGACCGTCTCGTAGACCCCTACGACCCGGAACCTGACCCCCGAGACCGTGGCCTGCCTGCCGATCGGGTCGACGTCCCCGAACAGCGTGGCGGCCACCTCCGAGCCGAGGACCGCCACCCTGCGGCGGGTGTCCACGTCGGTCTCGCTCAGGTACCGCCCGCGGCGCAGCGGCCGGTCGAAGATGTTCGGCAGGTTCTGGTCGGTGCCGGTGACCGTGACGAACGCCTCGGTCCTGCCGACCCGGACCGTCTCCCCCGAGGGCGCCGAGACGGTGACCTTCGAAGGATCTCCGACCACCCGGCGCACGTAGGCCACGTCCGCGAGGTCGAGACGGCTCTGGGTGGGCAGCGCGCCGACCCCGAGGCGGCCGGGGACGACCAGGATGATGTTGCTCCCGAGCCCGGCGATCTCGCTCTCCACGGCGTTCTTGGCCCCGGTCCCGACCGCGACGAGGACGACCACGGCCGACACCCCGATGATCACCCCGAGCATGGTGAGGGCGCTGCGCAGCCGGTTGACCCGCAGTGCCTCCAGCGCGATGCGGAACGCCTCGGCCGCTCTCACCGCTCCTCCGATGATCCGGTACGGCCCGCGCCGTCCGCCGCTCCGGTAGGGCTCCCGCCGCGCTCCGAGGGGCCGCCGGCCGTACCGGAGTCGTGTTCGATCAGCCCGTCGCGGACATGGATCTGGCGGTGGGCCCGGGCGGCCACCTCGGGCTCGTGGGTGACCAGGACGACCGCGACGCCGCGTTCGGCGTTGAGCCGGTCGAGGATCGCCATCACCTCAGCGCCGTTGCGGGTGTCGAGGTTCCCGGTCGGCTCGTCGGCCAGCACGACCCGGGGGTCGCCGACCAGGGCCCGTGCGATGGCCACCCGCTGCTGCTCACCGCCGGACATCTGCGAGGGACGGTGGTCGAGCCGGTGCCCGAGTCCCACGGACTCCAGCGCCTCACGCGCCCGCTCGCGCCGCTCGGCCCGCGGGACCCCCCGGTAGACCAGCGGCAGCGCCACGTTCTCCAGGGCCGGGGTCCTGGCCAGCAGGTGGAAGGACTGGAAGACGAACCCGATGGCCCGGTTGCGCAGCTCGGCCAGGCGGGTGTCGGAGAGCGTGGAGACGTCCACGCCGTTGACCCGCAGGGTCCCCGAGGTCGGCCGGTCCAGGCAGCCGAGCAGGTGCATCAGCGTGGACTTCCCCGACCCCGACGGTCCCACGATCGCCACGAACTCCCCCGGCTCGATCCGCAGGTCCACCCCGCGCAGCGCGTCCACCGACACGCCTTCGAGCTGGTAGGACCGGCTCAGCCCGACCGCCTCGAACGCCGCGGCCCCGCTCGTCCGACCGCCCTCGGCAGTTGGTGGGGCGTCGGGGGTCATGGGAGGGGCCGGCCTTGGCGGACGGTGTCGGCGCCTCGGACCACGACGCGCTCGCCGAGGGAGAGGCCGGACAGGATCTCGACCATGGACTCGCCCTGGGCGCCGAGTTTGACCACGCGGCGTTCGGCCACGCCGTCGCGGACCGTCCATACGACGCTGTCGCGGCCGCTGGTGACGATCGCCGAGGCGGGTACGGCGAGCGCGTCGGGGGATTCCCGGACGATCAGGCGGACGACCGCGCTCATGCCGGGTTTGGGGATGGGCGCCCTGCTTCCGTCGTCGAAGGTCCCGGACCCGAGGGAGAGCTGGACCGGATAGCTGGTCCCGCCCGTCGAGGTCTCCCCGGGGGTGACCCCGACCCCGGTGACCTCGGCCGTGTACACGCCCGCGGGCACGGCGTCGAGCTCCGCCTCCGCCTCGATCCCCGGCTTGACCAGCAGCACGTCGGTCTCGTCCACGTCGGCGGAGAGGGTCAGCTCCGAGACGTCGGTGACGGTGACGATCGTGTCCCCGGCCGCGACGGGCACGCCGACGGCCACCGGGGTCCCCGATCCGGAGGAGCCGGAGGCGGACGCGGGCAGTTGCGCGGCGCCGGACGCCCCCGGCGGGAGCAGGGCGCTCAGGTCGGGTGCTCCGCCGCCGGAGGTCCGGCCGAGGGTGACGACCCCGTCGAACGGGGCCTTGATCGTCAGCCCGTCCACGGTCGTCCGGGCGACCGTCACCGCGGCCTTCGCCTGGGACAGGGAGGCCGCCCGGAGTGAGGCCATGGAGGTGCTCAGGCCGCCGAGCCCGGCGCTCATCTGGCTGGTGACCTGGCCGAGCGCCGAGCTGAGGGCGCGGTTGAGCGACTCGGTGAGACTGCGGGCGGCCCTTGCCAGCGCCTCCTGGTGGGCGCGGTGCTGGGCCTCGGCGGCGTCCAGGGTGGCCAGCAGCTGCTTGCGGACCTTGGGATCGTCGACCTCGCGGACCGCCGCGCGGGCCTTGGCGAAGCCGCGCCGTACCCGCGGATCGGTCTTCACGGTCAGCCCCGAGGCGAGCCGGAGACCGGGGGCGCCGGTGCCCAGGCGGGGCGGGGAGCCGCCGCGTGACGCCGCCCGCTCGGCCGCGCGCGCCTGCTTGAGCTGCTCCTCGGCCTGCGGCGAGTCGATCCTGGCGAGGATCTCCCCCTTGTCGACCTTCTGACCGTCCCGGACGTACAGCTTCTCGATCGTGCCCCCTGCCGGCGAGCGGAGGGTGCCCGTCGCACGGGCGGTGACCGTGGCGGGGGCCTCGACGACCTCGGTGACCGGGGCGCGGCGCACCGTGTCGAGCCGTACCGGGGAGGGTTCCTCCGCCGTACACGCCACGAGCAGGAGAAGGAGGACCAACGGGGGGATTCCGCGGCGGATGGTCACACGCCTCATCGTAGGAGGACCGTGATTGCCCCGCCGGGAATCTGCCGTTCGTCCCCGCTTCCCCGGAAAGATCGGCCCGGCCGGGGGATCAGGCCGCCGCGATCCGGCGCAGGCCGCGGACCGCGGGGATCAGCAGCAGCCCGGCGCAGCCGCCCGCCGCCACGGCCGAGGAGACGAGGAGCACGTCGGCCTCGCCCATCAGGGCGCCCAGCGGGCCCGCGAGGGCCTGGCCGACCGGTACGGCGATGGCCGACCCGCCGACCTCCTAGGCGGTGACCCGGTTGAGCGCCTCCGGCGGGACCCGGGTCTGGATGCTGGTGGCCC
This sequence comes from Paraplanobispora siamensis, assembly GCF_016863175.1. Classification (GTDB taxonomy): domain Bacteria; phylum Actinomycetota; class Actinomycetes; order Streptosporangiales; family Streptosporangiaceae; genus Planobispora; species Planobispora siamensis. The sequence goes on along the minus strand of NZ_BOOJ01000014.1, from coordinate 76,264 downwards.
ACATGACCGACTAGAACGCCCACCCCGCGCCGCCGACCACGTGGGCGGCCATCAGGACCTCCAGCGGCATCGCGGTGGCGATGGCCAGCGGTTCCAGGGCGAAGCCGAACAGGCCGACCGCCCCGGCCATCAGCGGCCTGGCGGGCCGGACCCGCATCGCGACCAGGCCGCCGACGATGGTGCCCGCCCCGGAGGCGGACATGACCAGCCCGTAGGCGGTGGTGCCGAGGCTCTCGGTGACGAGCACCGAGCCGAGCGGGATCAACAACGCCGCCATGAGCGCCTGGGTGACGGTCCTGACCAGGTCGGCGCCGATCATCATCCGGCGGGGCGTGAACCTGTCGGCGAACACCCCGCCGAACAGGATGAGCACCGCGAACGGCGCCATCCAGGCGGCCAGGGCCAGCCCGACGCCGGTCGCGCCGTAGCCGAGGTCGTTCACCCCGATCGCGGTCGCGAACGGGATCATCGCGGCGCCGAGCATCGAGACGGAGCGCGCGGTGAAGAAGAACGTGAAGTCCCGCGACCAGACCGCCGGTCCCGCCTGCTGCCGTTCACCGGCTCGTACGGCCTGCTTCACGCCACCCTCGTCGCCGTCCGGAACTCCGACGGAAATGATGCCCGAGATCAGGAAGGCTTCCTAACCGTTAAGCCGGACAGCGCAGGTGAGGGCGGGAGAACCTTCAGCCGGCGGCCAGCTCGCGGCCCCGGTTGCGGGCGGCCTCGATCGCGGCCAGGAAGGCGGCCCGCACGCTGTGGCGCTCCAGCTCGGCGATCGCCGAGATGGTGGTGCCGCCGGGCGAGGTGACGGCCTCGCGGAGGATGACCGGGTGCTCGCCGGAGTCGCGCAGCATGATGGCCGCCCCGACGATCGACTGGGTGACCATGTCGAGGGCGGCGGCCCGGGGCATGCCGAGCAGGATGCCCGCGTCCACCATGGCCTCGACGAGATAGAAGAAGTAGGCGGGGCCGCTGCCGGACAGGGCGGTGGCGGCGTCCTGCTGGGACTCGGGGATGCGCAGCACCTTGCCCACCGGGCGCAGCAGGTCCTCGGTGCGCCGCAGGTGCTCCTCGGAGGCGTGGGAGCCCGCAGAGATCACGCTCATCGCCTCGTCCACCAGGACCGGCGTGTTGGACATCACCCGGACCACCGGGACCTCACCGGACAGGTGGGACTCCACGAACGCGGTCGTGATGCCCGCCGCCGCCGAGATCACCAGGCGGTCCTGCGGGACGTGGGGCGCGATCTCGGCCAGCAGGGAGGCCATGTCCTGCGGCTTGACCGCCAAGATGATCGTCTCGGCGCTCTTGGCGGCCTCGGGGTTGGACAGCACGCGCACGCCGTACCGCTCCCGCAGCGCCTCGGCCCGCTCCGCGCGCCGGGCTGTCGCGATCACGTCTCCCGGCTTGAAGCCCGCCCGGAGCAGTCCAGACAGCAGGGCCTCTCCCATCTTGCCGGTCCCGAGAATCGCGATCATGTCGACACACCTTGCCTAGGGGATGCAGGACGCGACCAGCCTAAGGGGTCCGCCTGCGCAGGGTCGCGGCGCCGAGCACCAGGGCCAGTACGGCCGAGCCCAGCACCACGGCCACGTCCCGCCAGAAGTCGCCCTCGGCCCCGGTCGCCGCCGCCAGCTTCATGGCCTCGATCGCGTAGGACATCGGAAGCACGTTGGAGACCCACTCCAGCACCGTGGCCATCTGGTCGCGCGCCACGAAGATCCCGCCGAGCAGGAGCTGGGGGATCATCACGACCGGCATGAACTGCACCGCCTGGAACTCGGTCCTGGCGAAGGCGCTGCACAGCAGGCCGAGGGCGGTGCCCAGCAGCGCGTTGCCGAGCGCCACCACGACCAGGGGCCACAGCGACGTGCCGAGATCGAAGCCCAGCCAGGTCAGGGAGACCGTCAGCACCAGCGCGACCTGGAGCACCGCCATCAGGCCGAACGCCAGGCCGTACCCCAGCAGCAGGTCCAGCTTGCCCAGCGGGGAGGCCATCAGCCGTTCCAGGGTCCCGGTCGTCCGCTCCCGCAACGTGGCGATCGAGGTGACCAGGAACATGACCAGGAACGGGAAGACGCACAGCAGGACCGGCGTCCAGGAATCGAACGCCCGCTGGTCGCCGATCACGTAGTACAGCAGGACCATCACCAGCGTCGGCACCAGGACCATCAGCGCGACCGTGCGGTGGTCGTGCCTGAGCTGGGTCAGGATGCGCCTGGCCGTGGCGAGTGTGATCTGGACGCTCATCGTTCGTTCACCGTCTCCCTGTCGGCGACGAGGCGCAGGAAGGCCGCCTCCAGGTCGGTCGCGCCGGTGCGGTCGCGCAGGGCCCCGGGCGAGTCGTCGGCGAGGATCTCGCCCTCGCGCATCAGCAGGAGACGGTCGCACCGGGAGGCCTCGTCCATGACGTGGCTGGAGACCATGAGCGTCACGCCCCGGCCGGCCGCCAGCCGGTGGAACAGCCCCCACAGCTCGTTGCGGAGCACCGGGTCGAGCCCGACGGTGGGCTCGTCGAGCACGAGCAGTTCGGGGGCGCCGAGCAGGGCCACCGCGAGGCTGGCCCGGCTCTTCTGGCCGCCGGAGAGCGTCCTGGCCAGCTGCCCGGCGGCGTCGTCCAGTCCCACCTCGCCGATGACCCTGGCGATGTCGGTCTTCGGCGCGCCGAGCACCGCGGCGAAGTAGGCCAGGTTCTCCGTCACGGTCAGGTCGTCGTAGACGGCGGGGCTCTGCGTGGAGTAGCCCACCTTGGCCCGCAGCCCGGGACCGCCCGCCGGCTCGCCGAGGACCGTGACCGTCCCGCCCGCGACCGTCTGCACCCCGACGACCGCGCGCATCAGCGTCGTCTTCCCGCAGCCGCTGGGGCCGATCAACCCCAGGACCGATCCGCGCGGAACCTCGAACGAGACCCCGTGCAGCACTTCTCTGCGACCGCGTTCCACCCGGAGGTCCCGTACGGCCACCGCATAACTCATCATATGTTGAATTTAGTCCTGCGGAAGATAGACGTCAACGACCCCTTGAACCGCTCCGGGGGCGGATCCGTCTTAGGGGTATGCGTAGGATCACGACCCCGCTCCTGGCGGGCACCCTGCTCCTGGCCATGGGATGCGGCACCGGGCCCACCACCGGCGCCGCCGGCGGCCCGAGCGGCGGCTCCGGCTCCGTCGCGACGGACGCCGGCCCGTCGCGGACGGTGAGCCACACCGTGCCGCCCCGGGACGAGCCGACCCGGGACCCGAAGCCGACCAAGCCCACCGGCGACGCCGACGACCCCCACAAGGTCCGCTGGCTGAAGGCCAAGCCGTCCAAGGACCGCCGGAGTCTGCGGATCACCTGGTGGTCCGGGGTCGAGCCGTGCCACGTGCTCGACCGCGTGACCGTGAAGGAGACGAGCAAGAAGGTGACCGTCACCCTCTGGGAGGGCCAGAGCAGCAAGGTCCAGAACGTGGCCTGCATCGAGATCGCCATCCAGAAGGTGACGACCGTCAAGCTCAAGAAGCCCCTGGGCAAGCGCAAGGTCGTCGACGGCGCCAGGCGCTGACCCGCCGGGGCGTCCGCCAGGCGCCCCGGACACGGCCGTCCCGCCCGCCGTACGTCCCCGAGCCCCCGGCGGCACCGCCGGATGGCCCCGGACGTACGGCGACCGCCCAACGGCCCGGCCCGGTCCCGGCCGGCGGGCCGTACCGGCATGTCCGGACACGGCCCCGGCGATCCGGTACGGCCCCGCGGTCCGGCGGGGCCGTACCGGCCGGCGGGAGCCGTACCGGTCAGCGGCAGGTGGCGCCCGTCTTCGGACGGCATCCGGCCGGCAGCCGCGGCTGCTCGTCCGTCCAGCCCGTGTCCTCGGCGATGCGGATGGGCACGGTGCCCGCCGGGAACCCCTGGCCGTCCTTGACCGCGACGGTCACACCTCCCCGGTCGAGGCCGGTCGAGGGGTCGATGAACACGCTCACCCCGACCTGCACGTCACGGTCGCCGAGCCCGAGATCGCCCTCTTCGCCGCCGGAGGTCACGGCCACGACGCGGCGCCCCAGCAGGCCGGTGACCTCCCGGGCCGAGGCGGCCTGCGGCAGCTCGGCGTACAGGCGCCGGGCGATGTACCGGTGGATCTCGGCGAAGTGCGCCTCGAAGACCCGGTCGAAGTTCTCGCGCGGCGACCATCCGCCGACCCCGGGCGGCGGCCCGGGATCGGCGGGAGCGATCATGCGTGCTCCTTCGTTGGGGAGGGAGGGATGCGTCGCCACTTGTTTCCCGGACGCCGGGAATGCTTTCACGCGTCCGAAAGGTTGAGTCGAATAGACTCAAGTCGTTTGACAAACGATCCACCTTGTCCGACTATGAGTCAGACCGACTCAACTTTGACCACAAGGACGTACTCATGGCACGTGCGGTAGGTATCGACCTGGGGACGACCAACTCCGTCGTCTCGATCCTCGAGGGCGGCGAGCCGACCGTCATCGCCAACGCGCAGGGGTCGCGGACCACGCCGTCCGTGGTCGCCTTCGCGAAGAACGGCGAGGTCCTCGTCGGTGAGGTCGCCAAGCGGCAGGCCGTCACCAACGTCGACCGGACGATTCGCTCGGTCAAGCGCGAGATGGGCACCAACTGGTCCACCGAGATCGACGGCAAGAAGTTCTCGCCGCAGCAGATCAGCGCCTTCGTTCTGCAGAAGCTCAAGCAGGACGCGGAGGCCTACCTCGGCGAGAAGATCGCCGACGCGGTGATCACCGTCCCGGCTTACTTCAACGACGCCCAGCGCCAGGCCACCAAGGAGGCCGGCACGATCGCGGGCCTCAACGTCCTGCGCATCATCAACGAGCCGACGGCGGCCGCGCTCGCCTACGGTCTCGACAAGGACAAGGACCAGACCATCCTGGTCTTCGACCTCGGCGGCGGCACCTTCGACGTGTCCCTGCTCGACGTCGGCCAGGAGGACGGCCACGGCTTCGTCGAGGTCAAGGCCACCAGCGGTGACAACCACCTCGGCGGTGACGACTGGGACCAGCGCGTCGTCGACGAGCTCGCCACCCGGTTCAAGAACGCCCACGGCGTCGACCTGACCAAGGACAAGATGGCCCTGCAGCGCCTGCGCGAGGCGGCGGAGAAGGCCAAGATCGAGCTGTCCAGCCAGTCCGAGACCACCATCAACCTGCCCTACATCACGGCCTCCGCCGAGGGCCCGCTGCACCTGGACGAGAAGCTCACCCGCGCCGAGTTCCAGCGGCTCACCGCCGACCTGCTCGAGCGCTGCAAGGGCCCGTTCAACCAGGTCATCAAGGACGCCGGCATCAAGGTCGCCGACATCGCGCACGTCGTGCTCGTCGGCGGCTCGACCCGCATGCCCGCCGTCACCGAGCTCGTCAAGGAGCTGACCGGCGGCAAGGAGCCCAACAAGGGCGTGAACCCGGACGAGGTCGTCGCCATCGGTGCCGCCCTGCAGGCCGGTGTGCTCAAGGGTGAGGTCAAGGACGTCCTGCTGCTCGACGTGACCCCGCTGTCGCTGGGCATCGAGACCAAGGGCGGCATCTTCACCAAGATCATCGAGCGCAACACCACGATCCCGACCAAGCGGTCGGAGGTCTTCACCACGGCCGAGGACAACCAGCCGTCGGTGCAGATCCAGGTCTACCAGGGTGAGCGCGAGATCGCGTCCTACAACAAGAAGCTGGCCACCTTCGAGCTGACCGGCATCGCCCCGGCGCCCCGCGGCATCCCGCAGATCGAGGTCACCTTCGACATCGACGCCAACGGCATCGTCAACGTCTCCGCCAAGGACCTCGGCACCGGCAAGGAGCAGACGATGACGATCACCGGCGGCTCGGCGCTGCCGAAGGACGACATCGAGCGCATGATGCGCGAGGCCGAGTCCTACGCCGAGGAGGACAAGAAGCGCCGCGAGGACGCCGAGACGCGCAACAACGCCGACTCGCTCGTCTACCAGACCGAGAAGTTCGTGGCCGACAACGGCGACAAGATCCCGGACGACATCAAGACCGAGGTCAACGACGCCGTCGCGGACCTGAAGAAGACCCTGGAGGGCACCGACACGGCGGCCATCCGCACCGCCGCGGAGAAGCTCGCCACGGTCAGCCAGAAGATGGGCTCGGCCATCTACGCCCAGGCCCAGGGCTCGGAGGCTCCGACCGGCGCCCCCGGCGCGGAGACCGCCGGCGAGGAGGGCCAGAAGGCCGACGAAGATGTGGTCGAGGCTGAGATCGTGGACGACGAGCCGAAGCGCGAAGAGGGCAAGTGACGGCCGGAGAGTCGAGGGGGACACGAGCGTGAGCACGCGTGAGAACGGCTCCGAGGAGGAGCCGGTGATCCGCGACAACCGCAAGATCGACCCGGAGACCGGTGAGGTGCGCGGGGCGGACGGCGGCGTCGACCAGGCCGAATCGGCCTCCGCCGTCCCGCCCGCCGCCGGGCCCGACCTCGCCTCGGTCGAGCTGGCCACCCAGCTCGCCGAGCGCACGGCGGACCTGCAGCGCCTGCAGGCCGAGTACTCCAACTACCGCAAGCGGGTCGATCGCGACCGGGCCGCGGTCAAGGAGCAGGCGGTGGCCGGCGTTCTGGCCGAGCTGCTGCCGGTCCTCGACGACATCGGCCGGGCCCGCGACCACGGGGAGCTCACCGGCGGCTTCGCCAAGGTGGGCGAGTCCCTGGAGGCGGCCACCGGCAAGCTGGGGCTGAGCTCGTTCGGCACCAAGGGCGAGCCGTTCGACCCGACGGTCCACGAGGCGCTGATGCACAGCTACTCGTCCGACGTCACCGAGCCGACCTGCGTGGAGATCCTGCAGCCCGGTTACCGGATCGGCGAGCGGGTGCTCCGCCCCGCGCGGGTCGCGGTCGCCGAGCCCGAAGACCCCGCCCCGGCCGACAACTGATCCGCTTCTACCTGGAGAAGGAAGACAGATGAGCACCAAGGACTACCTGGAGAAGGACTACTACGCCGTCCTTGGTGTGCCCAAGTCCGCCACCGCCGACGAGATCAAAAAGGCGTACCGGAAGCTGGCCAGGCAGTACCACCCGGACGCCAACCAGGGCAACACGGAGACCGAGGCCAAGTTCAAAGAGGTCACCGAGGCCTACGACGTCCTGTCCGACACCAAGCGCCGCAAGGAGTACGACGAGGCGCGCACGCTGTTCGGCTCCGGACTCGGCGGTTACCCGGGCGCCGGGGGCGCCACCCGCGCGGGTGGCTTCCCCTTCGACCTGGGCGACCTGTTCGGCGGCACCGGTGGCGGCGCCGGCGGCCAGCAGAGCGCCGGAGACCGCTTCGGCGACATCTTCGGCGGTCTGTTCAACCGCGGCGGGGGCGCCGCGGGCCGGGCCGGCGGGACCACCAGGGCGCGGCGGGGCCAGGACATCGAGTCCGAGGTCACGCTCACCTTCACCGAGGCGGTGGAGGGGGCGACGGTCTCGCTCCGGCTCACCAGTTCCTCGGCCTGCACGGCGTGCTCCGGGACCGGCGCCAAGGCCGGCACCACCCCGCGGGTCTGCCCGACCTGCGAGGGCACCGGCGCGGCCAGCCGGAACCTGGGCAACTTCGCCTTCTCCGAGCCCTGCCGCGACTGCAAGGGCCGCGGTCTGCTGGTGGACGACCCCTGCCCGGTGTGCGAGGGCAGCGGCCGCGGCAAGAGCACCCGCACCATCCAGGCGCGCATCCCGGCCGGAGTCGGCGACGGCCAGCGCATACGGCTCAAGGGCAAGGGCGCCCCGGGCGAGAACGGCGGCCCCGCGGGTGACCTGTACGTGCAGATCCACGTCAAGCCGCACGCGGTCTTCGGCCGTTCCGGCGAGAACCTGACGATCACCGTTCCCGTCACCTTCACCGAGGCCGCGCTCGGCGCCGAGATCAAGGTGCCGATCCTCAAGGGCATGCCGGTCACGCTGCGCATCCCCGAGGGCACCCCCAACGGGCGCACCTTCCGGGTGCGGGGCCGCGGCGTGCCCCGCAAGGACGGCACCAAGGGCGACCTGCTCGCCACGGTCGAGGTCCTGGTGCCCCAGCGGCTCGATGACAAGGCGCGCGGCGCCCTGGAGGACTTCCGCGACGCCACCGCGGGTGGTGACCCGCGGGCCGAGCTGATCCAACAGGCCAGAAGCGAGTAGCCATGGACGCCAACTACTTCGATCTGTCGGACGACACTCCCGTCTATGTGATCTCCGTCGCCGCCCAGCTGTCGGGTCTGCACCCGCAGACCCTGCGGCAGTACGACCGTCTCGGCCTGGTCAGCCCGGGCCGTACGGCTGGCCGCGGACGGCTCTACTCCACGCGCGACATCGTGATGCTCCGCGAGGTCCAGCGGCTCTCCCAGGAGGAGGGCATCAACCTCGCCGGCATCAAGCGGATCCTCGCGCTGGAGACCGAGGCCCTGCGCCTGCGCGACGAGAACCACCGGCTGCGCGCGGAGATGGCCACGATCCGCGCTCTGATCCAGTACCAGCTGCCACCCGCCTGACTCCCGCCACGAATCCGGGGGTCACGCGTTCTGCGAGGGGGCGGGGCCGAGCCGCCCCGATCCGCCGAACGAAGTGAGGCAATATAAATGGATTACAAACTTACTCAGAAGAGCCAGGAAGCGGTCTCCTCCGCCATCCGGCGGGCCGCCGCCGAGGGGAATCCCGAGGTCGCCCCGGTTCACCTGTTCACCTCACTGCTCGGCCAGACCGGCGGCACCACGGTGCCCCTGCTGGAGGCCGTCGGCGCCGACTGGAAGAAGGTGCGCGCCGAGGCGGAGACGCAGCTCGCGGCCCTGCCGAAGGCGCAGGGCGCCACGGTCGGCGCCCCGTCGAGCTCCCGCCAGCTGCTCACCGTGCTGAACACCGCCGCCCAGCGCGCCCGCCAGCTCGAGGACGAGTACGTCTCGACCGAGCACCTGCTGGTCGGCCTGGCGGCCGTCGGCGGGCCGGTGGCCGAGCTGCTGAAGTCGCGGGGGGCCACCCCGGAGGCGCTGCTCGACGCCTTCGAGAAGGTGCGCGGGCACGCCCGGGTCACCAGCGAGACCCCCGAGGACACCTACAAGGCGCTGGAGAAGTACGGCGTCGACCTGACCGAGCGGGCGCGGGCCGGCAAGCTCGACCCGGTGATCGGCCGTGACTCGGAGATCCGCCGGGTCGTGCAGGTGCTCAGCCGCCGCACGAAGAACAACCCGGTGCTCATCGGCGAGCCCGGCGTGGGCAAGACCGCCGTCGTGGAGGGCCTGGCCCAGCGCATCGTGGCCGGTGACGTGCCCTCCAGCCTGAAGGACAAGCGCCTGGTCGCCCTCGACCTGAGCGCGATGGTCGCGGGCGCCAAGTTCCGCGGCGAGTTCGAGGAGCGGCTCAAGGCCGTGCTCACCGAGATCAAGGAGAGCGACGGCCGGGTCGTCACCTTCATCGACGAGCTGCACACCATGGTCGGCGCGGGCGCGGCCGAGGGCGCCATGGACGCCGGCAACATGCTCAAGCCCATGCTGGCCAGGGGCGAGCTGCGGATGATCGGCGCCACCACCCTCGACGAGTACCGCGAGCGCATCGAGAAGGACCCCGCGCTGGAGCGCCGCTTCCAGCAGGTCTACGTGGGCGAGCCCAGCGTCGAGGACACCATCGCGATCCTGCGCGGCCTCAAGGGCCGCTACGAGGCGCACCACCAGGTCCAGATCGCCGACAGCGCGCTGGTCGCCGCCGCGGCGCTGTCCGACCGCTACATCACCTCCCGGTTCCTGCCGGACAAGGCCATCGACCTGATCGACGAGGCCGCCTCCCGGCTCCGCATGGAGATCGACTCCCGTCCCGTGGAGATCGACCAGCTCCAGCGCAACGTGGACCGGATGAAGATGGAGGAGCTCGCCCTCGCCAAGGAGACCGACGAGAGCAGCCTGCAGCGGCTGGAGCGGCTCCGCAAGGAGCTCGCCGACCGGCAGGAGGACCTCAACGCCCTGGTGGCCCGCTGGGAGCGGGAGAAGGCCGGGCTCAACCGGGTCGGCGACCTGAAGAAGCAGCTCGACGAGGCGCGCGTCGCCGCCGAGCGCGCCCAGCGCGACGGCGACTTCGAGGCCGCCTCCCGGCTGATGTACGGCGAGGTGCCCAGGCTGGAGGCCCAGCTGGCCGAGGCCAGCGCCGCCGCCGAGCCCGAGCAGGCCATGGTCAAGGAGGAGGTCGGCTCCGACGACATCGCCGAGGTGATCTCGTCCTGGACCGGCATCCCCGCGGGCCGCCTGCTGGAGGGCGAGACCGCCAAGCTGCTGCGCATGGAGGAGGAGCTGGGCCGGCGCCTGATCGGCCAGCGCGAGGCCGTCCAGGCCGTCTCCGACGCGGTGCGGCGCGCCCGCGCGGGCATCTCCGACCCCGACCGGCCGACCGGCAGCTTCCTGTTCCTCGGCCCCACCGGCGTCGGCAAGACCGAGCTGGCCAAGGCGCTGGCGGACTTCCTGTTCGACGACGAGCGGGCCATGGTCCGCATCGACATGAGCGAGTACTCCGAGAAGCACAGCGTCGCCCGTCTGGTCGGCGCCCCGCCCGGATACATCGGCTACGAGGAGGGCGGCCAGCTCACCGAGGCCGTGCGGCGCAGGCCGTACACCGTGGTGCTGCTGGACGAGGTCGAGAAGGCCCACCCCGAGGTCTTCGACATCCTCCTGCAGGTCCTGGACGACGGACGGCTCACCGACGGCCAGGGTCGCACGGTCGACTTCCGCAACACGATCCTGATCCTCACCTCCAACCTCGGATCGCAGTTCCTGGTGGACCCGAAGCTGGACAAGGACACCCAGCGCGAGTCCGTGATGGAGGCGGTGCGCGGCCGCTTCAAGCCGGAGTTCCTGAACCGGCTCGACGACGTGATCCTGTTCGAGGCGCTCGGCACCGAGGAGCTGTCCAAGATCGTGGATCTGCAGGTGACGCACCTGGCCAAGCGGCTGGCCGACCGGCGGCTCACGCTCACCGTGTGCCCGGCGGCGCGAGAGTGGCTGGCGCTGACCGGATACGACGCCCTGTACGGCGCCCGCCCGCTGCGCCGTCTGGTGCAGTCGGCGATCGGCGACCAGCTGGCCAGGAAGGTGCTCTCCGGCGAGATCCAGGACGGCGACGAGGTCGTGGTGGACCTCGACGACGCGCGGGACTCGCTGACCATCGCCCCCGTAAGGGGCTGAGCCCCCACCCCCGGGTCGTGCGCCCGGGGGTGATTCCCTCGTCCCGGCAAGGGCTCGTTCAGGATCGGGTCAAGCGCCCTCCCCGCCCGGCTCCCGCTGTTACCTTCGGCAGTCGTCAGGCCGCCGAAGGTAACAGGGGATGCGCATGTCGAACGTGCCGAGGAACATGGGGGGAATCCTCACGGCCGTGACGCTCGTGGCCCTGGCCGGCTGGGCGGCGCCCGCCCCGGCCGGCGCGGGCGTCCCGTCCTCCGGCGGGCGCGTCACCGCCGGTCTCCTCGCGGTCGACTCCTTCGCCGTCGATCCCTCCGTCGATCCCTCCGTCGATCTCTCTGCCGACTCCCTCGCCGACCCCTTCGCCCCGGAGTCCCGGCCGCTGGCCGACCGGCTGGCCAGGGCGGCCGGGCTGGAAGGGCTCTCCATGGCCTCGGCCGTGCTCAGCCTCGCCGATTCCGCGGGGGTGGCGGCGGCCATCGGCTTCCCCGCCCTGCCCTTCGGCCCTCCCGGCCATCCCGGCCTGGACCGGGTGGAGATGCTGCTGCCCACCCCGGACCTGCCGGGGCTCCCCGGCGCGCCGGCGACCCGCGCGGGCTTCACGGCCGGGGTGCCGTCGGTGCCGCGGCTGCGGGACGCGGCGGGGGCGCTGTCGACCGGCACGGTCCTGTCCCTGCCGGCGCCGTACCGGACCCCGCCGGAGACCGCGGTGGAGCCGGCGCCCCGCATGATCGGGCCGAGCGTCCCGGCCAGGTCCGCTTCCGGCCCGAGGCGGGATCCGTCGCGTCCCGGTCCGAGGCCTGATCGTCCCGCCAAGCCCGCCCGCCCGGTTCCGCGGACGTCGCCCGCGCCCACGCCCCCACCGGCGCCCCCGCTGGTCCTGCCGTTCGGCTGAGACCCCCGAGACGAGCACGAACCCCCCGCCAGCCGGCATGCGCCGCCCCCAGGGCGCACGACCGGCGGGCCGTGCGGGCCCCGGACGGCACGACCGGCCGACGGCGCGCACTCCGGGCCGCACGACCGACCGACGGCACGGACTCGGGCGGCACGGACTCGGGCGGCACGGCCTGCGGTCAGCGCGACAGGTCGAGCAGCGCGTCCATCTCGTCCTCGGGGAGCCCGAGGTCCACCCGGATCAGATAGCGCACGCGCAGGAGCGCCGCTCGTTCCTCGCTGTCCGGGGCCGCCGCCACGGCGCCCTCGGTGGCCCAGACGTGGGCCTCCCGCGGGTCCCCGTACGCGGCCAGCGTCTCGGCGACGGTCAGCGCGGTGGCCGGGGAGACCTCTCCGCGTTCCCGGATCGCCGAGATCACCTCCCGGGCCTCGTTGGGCCGTTCGAGCTCGAACAGCGTGTCGGCGATCCCGGCACGTGGATCGACGCCCGTATCACCCCCGTCGTCCACCGCCCGCTGGAAGCAGTCGAGAGCGCGGGCCGGCTGTCCGGCCTGCCGCCACGCCTCGGCAGCCAATATGAGAATGGCCGCTCGCGGGACGTCGCCGGACACGTAGGCTTCGACCAGGGCTTCCAGCCGCCGGGCGAGGCTTTCGTGATCATCGGCCAGCAGTGCCCGCTCAAGCAGCCGATCAAGGTGCTCACGTGTCACATGCGCCACATCGCGAGCGTACCGAGCGAGACTCTGCTTCGTCCGCCCAATAACAGGTATCGGTTAAGCAACCACATGTCTGCAATTGGTGACGTCGCGCGTGTCGCCTGAGGGGACGGGCATACCAGGGACGCCTCCCGTTGGCGGAGTGATGTCGTTCGAAGGAGCTGCGATGGGCGTTTCCCGGCAGACCACCTTCACTCTGGCGTGCATGACCGTCCTGTCCGTGGTGGTCCCGGGTTCCGCGGGATACCTCTCCGCGAGGCTGGACGCCGTCGACCGGGCGCATCAGCGGCTCGCCTCCCTGGAGGAACGACTCCGGGAGGAGCAGCTCGCCCGGCAGGACCGGACGGTCGCGGCGCTGGCCGCCTCCAGGCTCTGCGAGGCGGAGCGCTCAGAACGGCGGGAACCGGGCCGGAAGACCCCGCGCACGGTGACCGTGCCCGCACCCGCCGACGCCTTCGAGAAGGCGGCCCGGGCGGCCGAACGCGAGCGCAGGCGCAAGGCCCGGGAGCGCAGAGAGATCGCCGCGGTGTCGGAGACCGTGCAGGGCACGGTCGTCAGGAAGTCTCCGGAGGTCGTGGACCCGCTCGACGGCCCCCCGGCCAAGCCCCTGGCCGAGCCCCCCGACCGGATCTGGTCCTCCGGGCGTCCCCTCGGCTGAATCCGAGTCCCCGGTCCTCCGGCCGGGAACCCCGGGTCCTCAGGGGGCGGCGTCGGCGAACTGGCGGCTCAGATAGCCCCGGATCAGCCGCTTGGCCTCCTGGACGATCTGCGGGGCGCCCTCCGGGTCGTGGCGGAAGGCCAGCTTCAGCACCGCGTCCCCCGCCTCGACCGCGACCATGATGGCGAGGTCGAACTCCTCGCTGTCGGCCAGGCCGTACTCCTTCAGGAGCAGCCCGCGCAGGCGCCCGGCGATCACCGTGTTGTTGTCGGACACCCCGTCGAGCAGGTTGAGGTCGACCACGTCGCCGAAGTGCAGGGAGCGGAAGCCGGGGACGGTGCGGTGCATCTCGACGTACTCGTCGATGATCGCGTCGACCGCGTCCCACCAGCCGGAGTAGTCCTCCGACAGGAAGCGCGCGCCGATGCGCGACATGAACCTCTCCACGTGGCGCCGGGTCACCGCCTGGGTGATGGCCTTCTTGTCCGGGAAGAACTGGTAGATCGAACCGATCGCGACACCGGCGCGCTCGGCGATTCGCGTGGTGGACAGCGCCTCGTAGCCGATCTCGTCCAGCAGGTCGGCGCACGCGTCGAGCATCCGCTCGACGCGTCGCGCGCTGCGCCGCTGGGTGGGCTGGCGCCGCAGGGGAGCCTCACCGGACTCCTCGACAGGCAGGGTGGACACCCCACCATCTTGCCTGCCTATTCCCTCCAGGTCAGGCCCTCTGAATCAATCGGCGGATTTGCCCGGCTTGGCCGCCAGCCCGGTGCATCCGCGCAGCGCCTTCCAGTTTGTGAGGGCCTGCTGCCTGTTCGTCCCGGTGAGCGGGATCGGCACCCCACCCTGGATCACAGCGGGGGTCCACTGGTCCTTGATCACCTTGCGGCCTTCGATCGTCAGCGTGAGCACGCCGGTCCTGCCGGTGTCCGGTCCCCAGTTGTAGAAGACGAAGTTGCCCAGGCCGTAGTTGACGTAGGCGTTCCTCAGGTAGCCGCCGCCGAGCAGGATGTGGGCGTGGCCGCCCACGACCACGTCGGCGCCGGCCGCCACCAGCTTGGGCGCCAGGCCGCGCTGCGCCTCGTTCGGGCATTTCTGCAGCTCGGTGCCCCAGTGCAGGTGCACGATGACGGTGTCGGAGGTACGGCGCGCCTTACGCACCTCCTGGACGAGCCGCGCCTCGTTCTTGGCCGAGGCCAGGCCGCCCTTGCTGCCGGAGGCCGTCCAGGAGGAGATGAACTCGGCGTCGAGCACCTGGGTCGCGCCGATGATCGCCACCCGGTTGCCGTTGACGGTCGTCCGCCACGGCTTGTACGCCTCGGCCTCGTTCTTGCCCACGCCCACGACCGGGAACTTCGAGCGTTTGATCGCGGCCAGGGAGTCGGCCAGGCCGCTCTGCATGTAGTCCATGCCGTGGTTGTTGGCCAGGGACGCCACGTCCACCCCGGCCGCCTTCAGCGCGGTGAGCGCGCTGGCGGGGGCCCGGAAGGTGTACTGCTTGCCGGGCGCGGGGGTGCCGCCGGTGGTGATCGCGGTCTCCAGGTTCACCATCGCGAGGTCGGCCTTGCGCAGCACCTTGGCGATCGGGCCCAGCGCGGTGCGCGGGTTGGCGTCCAGCCTGCTGCGCAGGACGCCCTCGAAGTGCACGTCACCGCCGAAGGAGATGGTGAACGGCTTGCGCGCGGGGGCCGTGGGCTCGGCCGAGGTGGTCGGCTTCTCCACCACGTCCGGCGCCGCCCCCGGGGTCGACGACTCCGCCGCGGTGCAGGCCGCGGCGAGCAGAACGGATGCGGCGGCGGCGGTGGCCACACCGAGGCGGCGCGTATAGGTGTCCATCGTTATCCGAGCATGCCACCTCGGCCGCGATGAGCGCGACGACTCGCCACGCGACAGGTCCCCGTGGCCGAAACCGGGGCCGCTCATTAATTTCGGTGGTCAGGCCGGAGACATCACGAGCGGCCCGCACCTCACGGGACGGGCCGCTCTGCTGTCTCCCGCGGACGCGCGGCGCGCTCCGCCGGGGGCGTCTCCGGGGCCGGCCCTCGGGCGGCGGACGTCGAAGCTGTCGAAAACGGGACGGGGGACGACGTCACATATCGAACTCGCCGTCCTTGACGCCTCCCACGAAGGCGTCCCATTCACCCGGCGTGAAGATCAGAACGGGACCCTGCTGATTCTTGCTGTCCCGGACGCCCACTTTTCCATCAGAAAGGCGGGCGACCTCGACGCACTGCCCGTTCGCGGCACTGCGGGCGCTCTTCTTCCATGTGGCGCCCGCAATCTCGACTTCATACATGTTGGTTATCTCCTTTAACGGGAAGCGCCTTCGATTCCCGCTGGGACGGCCGCTCCGCAATCGAGGGCTTTATCTCCAACGTTCTTCGACAGTTTTCTGAATGATCTCTCGTGACGCGTCGACGCCGAACGCCTCCGACTGCAGACGGTCGAAGGCGATCTCGTAGTCATAGGCCATCTCCTCGTCCTCGACGAACCACGCGCTGTGGAGCGCCTCCAGGTACACCACGTCGTGGAACTCGGGGAACTTGAGATGGAAGAAGGAACCGGTGTTCACCGGGTGCTCCCTGTCCAGGGACAGGATCTGCACCCGGACGTTCGGCAGCCTGGACAGCTCGACCAACCGCTCGAGCTGGTCACGCATCACCGTCGCGCCGCCGAAACGGCGCAGCAACACCGACTCGTCCAGCACCACCCAGAGCCTGAGCGGGTCCACGCTCCTGAGGATGAGGTCCTGCCGGGCCATCCGTGCCTCGACCCGGCTGCGGAACTCCCCCGGAGGAATCCGGGTGATCGCCTGCGTGGAACGGATGACCTCGCGGGCGTAGTCCTCGGTCTGCAGGAGACCGGGCACGATCTGGGGTTCCCAGTTCAGCGCGGAGACGGCCTCCACCTCCAGCCCCAGCAGAGTCGTGTACTCCTGGGGCAGGGAGCCAGAATAGTCCTCCCACCACCCTCGCCGTGCCGCATCACGGTGAAGCTCGAGTAACTCCTGTTGCAGGGCCGTGCCTACCTCATAAAGCTCGGCGAGGGCTTCGACGTCGCTTCTTCTCGGCATGGTCTTGGCGTTCTCGATGCGACTGACCTTAGACGCCGACCATTTCAATCTCGTTGCGACGTCCTCACCGCTCAGGTCACGGCGTTCGCGCAACCGGCGCAACTCCTGCCCGAGCCTGAGCCGGCGAACGGTTGGACTGCCACGTTCGGGCACCGTCCGGACCCCCCTCACCGATATGCAGGTGTATCGCCAAAGGACTCCTCGGGTCCTTCGATCAGAGACTCCCGGCTCATGGTACTGCAAGTTGCACGGGATACTGCGGCGACGTCACCGGTATTAGTGCCTTGCGACCCCCTATTAACCGTACGGCGAAAGGAGGTTGTCTATAGAACCTTCGCACCGGTCACTGGAGTCGGTCCCCTTGTTTTCCGGAGAACCGCGACCCCCGGCCGCCTCCCGCACCCGACCTGCTCCAGAGGCATCCCCGCCCCGTCCTCTCCCGGCCCCCTCTCCTCTTCCGTGCAACTTGCACGAGGGGTTGCACTCAAATTTTTTCGATATTTCCAGTGGAGGTATTGCAGCATTTGACATCGGGGAGGACCATCTGCTTACAGAGCCCCGCGCGGGGGCACGACGGCGGCGCGCAGCCGCCGGGGCATCGAGGAGGCGCACCGCGGCGGAGACGGGAAGAGCAGCAGGCGACGGCTCACGGTCGCACGCATCGCAAGGGGCCCGGAAAGGGCGAAGAACGCACCGGGCCGGCGGCCACCAGCCCGGGTGCCACAAGAGCTCCGCATCGACGCCACGAAAGGAGCCTCCCATGTGCCTCCACGCTATCAACGGGATTTCCGGATTCAAAACCTGGATCACCCGTTTGATCGAGCACGCCGACCGGGAACTGTGCATGGACCAGGATGAATGGGCCTACCGGCTCGGCTGGACCGTTAAAAAGACAGGTTTCGGGGCCCGCCTCTATCGCAATCCCCTCTTCGACCTGCAGAAGGCGGAGCGGATATACGCCGAGAGCGTGAACGAGAATGTCGCTGCATGATCACCGCGAAACCTCCCACCGGCCGCTGGGCGTCCCCGGACCGCTCCAGCGGCCGACGTCTCTGCGGTGGTTGCGGCGGCCGGCGTCCGCCGGGCGGTTCCGGCGGCGGCGGACGGAGATCACCCTGGCGGCGATCATCGGCGCGGCCACGATCCTGACGCTCGCCGCCGCCCTGCGCGGGGGCGCCTGGTGGCCGTTCCTCGCCCTCACGAGCATGATCTGGGTCCCCGCCGTCACCGGCGAGACGACCGCGGCCGGCGCCCGCGGGTCTTCCTTTCCCCTCCGGTACCGGGTAATGATGAGTCCATTCGTCGAACCCAGGAGTACCGATGAGAACCGCGCACCGCACCTGCCCCCTCTGCGAGGCCGTCTGCGGCCTGCGGCTCACGCTTGACGACACCGGGCACGTCACCTCGGTCAAGGGCGATCCCGACGACCCCTTCTCCCGGGGGTTCATCTGCCCCAAGGGGGCCAGCCTCGGCCGTCTCGACGAGGACCCCGACCGTCTGCGCGCCCCGATGGTCCGCACCGGACAGTCGTGGGCCGAGGTCTCCTGGGAGGAGGCCTTCCGCACCGTGGAGCGGGGTCTCACCTCGGTGATCGAGGCGCACGGCCGCCAGTCCCTGGCCGTCTACCTCGGCAACCCGAACGCACACTCCATGGCCGGCGCCCTGTACGGCGCGCCGCTGATCCGGGCCCTGGGCACCCGCAACGTCTTCTCCGCCAGCACCGCCGACCAGATGCCCAAGCACGTCTCCTGCGGCCTGATGTTCGGCGACCCGCTCGCCATCCCGGTGCCCGACCTCGACCGCACCGACTATCTGCTGATGCTCGGCGCCAACCCGCTGGAGTCCAACGGCTCGCTGTGCACCGCGCCCGACTTCCCCGGCCGGCTGAAGGCGCTGCGCGCGCGGGGCGGCCGGTTCGTGGTCGTCGACCCCCGCCGCACCCGCACCGCCGCCCTGGCCGACGAGCACCTGTTCGTCCGGCCCGGCACCGACGCCTACCTGCTGTTCGGCATCGTCCACACGCTCTTCGCCGAGGACCTCACCTCGGTCGGCGTCGAGGTCGAGGGACTGGCGGAGATCCGCGAGCTGGCCGCGGAGTTCTCCCCCAAGGCCGTGGCCGAGCTGTGCGGGGTCCCCGCCGAGACCGTCGAGCGGCTGGCGCGCGAGCTGGCCGCGGCCCCCACGGCCGCCGTCTACGCCCGCATCGGCACCTGCACCGCCGAGTTCGGGACCGTCGCGCAGTGGCTGGTGGACGTGATCAACGTCCTGACCGGCAACCTCGACCGGCCGGGCGGCGTGATGTTCGCCAAGCCCGCGGTCGAGACCGGCCGCAGGCGCAGGCCGTACACCACGGGCCGCTGGCACAGCCGCGTCCGCGGGCTGCCGGAGGCGAACGGCGAACTGCCCGTGGCCACCCTCGCCGACGAGATCGAGACCCCCGGCGAGGGTCAGGTCAGGGCGCTGGTGACGGTGGCGGGCAACCCGGTGCTGTCGGCGCCGAACGGGGCCAGGCTGGACCGGGCCTTCGGCGGCCTGGAGTTCATGGTCTGCGTCGACCCCTACCTCAACGAGACCACCCGGCACGCGGACGTGATCCTGCCGCCGCCCCCGGTGATGCGGACGCCGCACTACGACTTCGCGCTGCTGCCCTTCGCCGTGCGCAACTACACCAGGTTCTCCCCGCCGGTGCTGCCGCCGGAGCCGGACCGGCCCGCCGAGGCCGAGATCCTGGCCCGGCTGACGATGATCGCCTCGGGTCAGGGCGCGCAGGCCGACCCGGCGCTGCTGGACGAGCTGATCATCGACCAGATGCTGCGCAGGGCCGTCGAGACGCCCGGCTCGCCCGTCGAGGGCCGGGACCCGGCCGAACTGCGCGCCGGACTGCAGGGCGGCACCGGGGCGGAGCAGCGCCTGGACGCCATGCTCAAGCTCGGGCCCTACGGCCTGTCGCTGCAGGCGCTCCTGAACGCCCCGAACGGGATCGACCTCGGCCCGCTGCGGCCGCGGCTGGCGGAGGTGCTGTGCACGGCCTCGGGCCGGGTGGAGCTGGCCCCGCCGCAGCTGGTCGAGGACGTCGTACGGCTGCGCGGGCGGCTGGCCGCGCCGCCCGCGGAGATGGTGCTGATCGGCCGGCGCCACCTGCGCTCCAACAACAGCTGGCTGCACAACGTGGGCCCGCTGGTCGGCGGGAGCAACCGGTGCACGCTGCAGATCAACCCGCAGGACGTGGCCCGGCTCGGGCTCGACGGGCACGCCGTGGTCCGCAGCGCCGCCGGGGAGCTGACCGTGCCGCTGGAGCCGACCGACACGATCATGCCCGGGGTGGTGAGCCTGCCCCACGGCTGGGGCCACGCCGGCAGCGCCCAGCGGGTCGCGGCCGAGCACGCCGGAGTGAGTGTGAACACCCTGACGGACGAGTCGGAGGTCGACGTTCCCTCGGGCAACGCCGTGTTCAACGGGGTTCCGGTCACGCTCGCTCCGATCTGATCGCATGGCCGATCGGGAATCGGCCGCCCGCGCGGACTAGGCTTGCGCGGGTGACCACCCCTCCAGAACAGGATCGTCTGCAGTCCCAGCTCGCCTTCGCGATGGAGATCGACAAGCTCAGACGCATCGTCCGCCGAAACACCCTGATGGACGGATCCCGGCGGGAGAACGACGCCGAGCATTCGTGGTACGTGGGCATGCTGGCGATGGTTCTGGCCGAGCACGCGCCGCCCGGCACCGACATGGACAGGGTCGTCGCGATGCTGCTCGTCCACGACATCGTCGAGATCGACGCCGGTGACACGTTCATCTACGACAACTCGGCCGTCGAGGCCCAGCTCGGCATCGAGCGCAAGGCCGCCGACCGGATCTTCGGGCTGCTCCCCGACGACCAGGCCAAGCGGATGCGCGCGCTCTGGGACGAGTTCGAAGAGCGCAAGACCCCCGAGGCCCGCTTCGCCAAGGCCCTGGACCGGATCGCCCCGATCATGGCCAACCACCACAACGAGGGCGGCACCTGGTCGCTCTACAAGGTGACGGCCGAGCAGGTCCTGGAGAAGGTGAAGATCATAGAAGAGGGATCGCTGACGCTCGGGGCCTACGCCACCGAGATCATCGAGCTCTCCATCAGCCGGGGACATCTGGCGCGTGCATAACGCGGTTCCCGGGTAGGTCCCTATTGCTTGAGAGGGGGCGATGGTGAAGGAAACAGTCAAAACGGGGCGCCGGAGCCTCAGACAACTGGTGCCTCCGATCGATCTCGCCGGACGGATCGAGAGGTCCTCCAGAACCGACCGCCCGATCCGGGCGCTCGCCAAGGCGGTGCGCCAACGGATCGGACCGGGGCCGCTGCGCGACCTGCTGCACGGGGTCCCGCTCGGCAAACCCCTTCACCCTCCGCTGGCCACCCTCACCGTGGGCTGCATGTTCACCACCGCGGTGCTCGACATGGTCAAGGCCGACCCCCGCGCGACGCGGGCGGTGCTCCTGACCGGTCTGGGCGGCGCGATCCCGACCGCGGCGGCCGGGATCACCGACTGGTCCTCGCTCCACCGGGAGCAGCAGCGGGTCGGGCTCGTGCACGCGGCCGCCAACCTGGCCGCGGTCGGCCTCTACACCGCCTCGCTGGTGATGCGGCTGACCGGGCGCGAGCGCGCCGGGCGCGCGCTGTCGTACGCGGGACTGGCGGCGGCCGGCGCGGGCGGCTATCTGGGCGGCCACATGGCCTACCGGCAGGCCGCCGGGGCCAACCACGCCGAGGTGGTCACCCACCTCGTCCCGCTGGGCTGGCACGACCTGTG
This sequence comes from Paraplanobispora siamensis, assembly GCF_016863175.1. GTDB lineage: Bacteria > Actinomycetota > Actinomycetes > Streptosporangiales > Streptosporangiaceae > Planobispora > Planobispora siamensis. The sequence continues at coordinate 55,007 of NZ_BOOJ01000014.1, read as the reverse complement.
CGCCCTGAAGGACCTGCCCGACGGCCGTCCGGTGGCCCGGAGGCTGGGCTACATCGACCTGTTCGTGCTGCGGGTGGGCGAGACGGTGACGGTGCTCGCCGACCGCTGCTCGCACCTGGCCGGACCGCTGCACCAGGGACGGCTGGTGGCCGAGAACGGGACCACCTGCGTGGTGTGCCCGTGGCACGGGACCACCTTCCGGCTGTCGGACGGCGCCGTCGTGCACGGACCCGGGACCGCGCCGCAGCCGTCCTTCGACACGCGGATCCGCCGCGACGGCATCATCCAGGTGCGCCCCTCGCACACCTGACGGCCCTCGCGCCCGGCGGCGCACAGGTCGGCCGGGCGCGTCCGGGTCAGTCGTCCGCGCCGTCGGCGTCGGCGGGATGTTCGACCAAGGCCAGGATCCGGCTCGACATGAACCGGGCGGTACGCACCGCCGTACCGCTCCGGGTGACCTCGCTGACCTCGACGACGCCGCCGCGTTGGTTGGCGACCTCCACCCGGCGACCCGCCTTGGTCGCCTCGACCTCGTACGTACGCGAGGTGCCTCCCGCGTCGATGATGATCTCTACCTTGTCGCCTTTCATGCCGGATTTATACCCATAACGTGTAGGTTTTATCCGTACACCAGTTTGATTATCGCGACTATGCCGACGCAGACGATGAAGCCGCGCAGCACCGGCGCGGGCAGCCGGCGGCCCACCCTGGCGCCGAGGAAACCGCCGATCGTCGCGCCCCCCGCCACCAGCAGCACCGCGATCCAGTCCACCTCCGCGATCAGGACGAACAGCACCGCCGCCGTCGCGTTGACCAGCAGGGACAGCACGTTCTTGGCGGCGTTCACCCGCTGCAGGTCGTCGTCGAGGAAGATCCCCAGCAACCCGATGAGCAGCACGCCCTGGGCCGCGCCGAAGTAGCCGCCGTAGATCCCGGCCGCGAAGACGCCGAGCCAGAGCCAGGGGCCGCCGTGCGGGTGGGCGTGCTCACGCCAGGCGTTCAGCCAGCCGTTCAGCTTCGGCTGGAGCACCACCAGGACGCACGCCAGGCCGATCAGGATCGGCACGATCACGTTGAAGGTGGAGGCGGGCAGGAAGAGCAGGAGCACGCCGCCGATGAGGGAGCCGACCACCGATCCGGTCCCCAGCCGGAGCAGCCGCTCGCGCTGCCCCTTCAGCTCGGCGCGGTAGCCCAGCGCCCCGGTCAGCGACCCGGGCACCAGGCCGATGTTGTTGGAGACGTTGGCCACGATCGGCGGCAGCCCGACCGCCACCATCGTCGGAAACGTGATCAGCGATCCCGAGCCGACGACGGCGTTGATGCCCCCGGCCCCCACACCGGCCGCGAAAATCGCGACGGCCTCCCACGGCGTCATACGCCCTCCTCACTCGTACGGCTCGCGCCCGTGAACGGTGCACGGCACTTCACCGCACCTTAGGAGGGGTGCACGGCCCGGCCGGTGGCGGGGTGTCCTTTCCCGGCGACTCCCTGCTCCGGACGTCCCCGCTCTAGACGTCCTTTCCGGGGACGTCCCTGCCGTGGGAGTCCCGGCCCGCGGTGTCCTGGCCGCCCGTGGCGTCCGGACCGGCGCCGTTGGCGCCGGAGGCCGGCACGCCGCCGCTCTCGCCCGTCATGTGCGAGAACAGGCCGCCGAGCCCTTCCAGGGCCTTACCCATCTCCGAGGGCACGATCCACACCTTGTTGGCGTCGCCCTTGGCGATCTGCGGCAGCGTCTGCAGGTACTGGTAGGCCAGCAGCTGCTGGTCGGGCTTGCCCTCGTGGATGGCCTTGAAGACCATGGAGATCGCGTCGGCCTCGCCCTTGGCCCGCATCGCCTTGGCCTCGGCCTCGGCCTGCGCCTTGAGCACCGCGGCCTCCGCCTCGCCCCGCGCCTTGAGGACCACGGCCTGCTTCTGGCCCTCGGCCGTGAGGATGGCCGCCTGCTTCTGGCCCTCGGCGGCGAGCACGGCGGCCCGCTTGTCGCGGTCGGCGCGCATCTGCTTCTCCATCGAGTCCTGGATGGAGGCCGGGGGGTCGATCGCCTTGAGCTCGACCCGGTTGACCCGGATGCCCCACTTGCCGGTGGCCTCGTCGAGCACCCCGCGCAGCTCGGTGTTGATCTCCTCGCGGGAGGTGAGCGTGCGCTCCAGGTCCATGCCGCCGACCACGTTGCGCAGCGTGGTCACGGTGAGCTGCTCGACGCCGGTCAGGAAGTTGGCGATCTCGTAGGTGGCGGCCCGGGGGTCGACGACCTGGAAGTAGATCACCGTGTCGATGGAGACCACGAGGTTGTCGGAGGTGATGACCGGCTGCGGCGGGAACGACACGACCTGCTCGCGCAGGTCGATCGTGCCCTTGATCCGGTCGATGAAGGGCACGACCAGGTTCAGCCCGGGCAGGAGGGTGCGGTGGTAGCGGCCGAGCCTCTCCACGATCCCGGCCGTGGCCTGGGGGACGATGCGAATCGTCCGGATCAGCGCGAACGCCGCGATGGCCACCACGATGAGAGCGACGACAAGCGGTGGTTCCATACGGCCACTCCGGACGGTCGAATCAAGTGGATCTCTCGTCTCGGGAAGGATATTTCCTTTTACTTTTGTTTACCCCGGTCAAGCCATAACGACTCAGAACTGATGTGCCCGGGCGTACCAGCGCCCGTCGGAGCCCCGCTCCAGACTGAGCGGGATGCCGAAGGTGTGCGCCAGGTTGTCGGCGGTCATCACGTGCTCGATCGGGCCCTGGGCGACCACGGAGCCGTGCCGCAGCAGCAGGGCGTGGGTGAACCCGACCGGCACCTCCTCCACGTGGTGGGTGACCAGCACCATCGTCGGGGCCTTGGGATCGCCTGCGAACATCGCCAGGCGGCGCACCAGGTCCTCCCGGCCGCCGAGGTCGAGCCCGGCCGCGGGCTCGTCGAGCAGGAGCAGCTCGGGGTCCGGCATCAGCGCCCTGGCGATCTGCACCCGCTTGCGCTCGCCCTCCGACAGCGTGCCGAAGCGGCGCCTGATCAGGTGGGCGCACCCGAACTGGTCGATCAGCTCGACGGCCCGGGTGACGTCGTTGGAGTCGTACTCCTCCGTCCAGCGGCCGAGGATCGCGTAGGAGGCGGTGAGCACCAGGTCGATGACCTTCTCGTCCTGCGGGACCTTCTCGGCCAGCGCGGCGCTGGCGAGACCGATCCGGGGCCGCAGGTCGAAGACGTCGGTCTGGCCGAGCCGCTCGCCCAGGATCTCCACCACGCCCTCGGAGGGGAACAGCATGGCCCCCACGACCTGCAGCAGCGTCGTCTTGCCGGCGCCGTTGGGGCCGATGACGACCCACCGCTCGTCCTCGTGGACGGTCCAGTCGATGTTCCGCAGCAGGGCCGCACCGTCTCTGCGGACGGTGACGTCCTGCAACCGAAGCACCTGACCGCCCATGCCCCAACGCCTCCTTGAGAATCGCTCGAACAAAACCTATTGCAGTGCGAGGACATATCGTGGACCGGTGCACCCTGATTCACCGATCTCGGCCACGCTCGTCTGCTGGGGCAACGCATGGCTCACCGGCCGGGCCGGTCTCGACGAGGCCGCCGACCGCGTGGAACGCCAGGGCGGGCCCCAGCTCGCCGCCGGTCCCGACGGGGACGTCCCGCTGCGGAGCCTCCTGGCCGACCTGCGCGTCGAGGGCATGACATCGCTGCGCCTGGCGCTCCCCGTCGCCGGCGACCCGCTCGGGCTCACCGGACCGCCCCCCTTCAACGCCGCGGCCATCGAGGCCGGACAGGCGGCGGTCGCCGTGCTTCCCGGCAGATGCCTCGGGCTGGTCCCGGTACGGGACCGCCGCGGATCATCGTACGCCGGAGTGCGCTGGGAGGTGTTCGACGCCGCCGCCGCCGTTCCGGACGTTCCCTCCCTCGCCGAGGCCGAGCGCGACCTGACCCTCACCATGCACGCGGCGACCGACGCCCTGCGCGGCGTGGAGGGGCCCGCCCAGGGCCACCGGCCGGTGCGGGCCGACAGCGACGGCCTGGCCCCCGGCTATCCCGCCCGCGCCCACCGGGTCGCCGCCCTGGCCGCCCGGCTGGCGGCGGTGATCCGCCTGGCCGACGACCGCGGCCTGACCTCGGGCCAGATCGCCGTCAGGGGCCAGGCCCTGCGCGACCTCGACCGCGCCGTACGGCGGGCCCGGGTGGCCGCCCACCACGCCATCACCGAGCTCGTCTGAGCCACGCGGCTCAGGCCAGGCCGTGCCGTACGGCGTACAGCGCGGCCTGGGTCCTGTCCTGGACCCCGAGCTTCATCAGGACGTTGGAGACGTGGGTCTTGACCGTCTTCTCCGCCACCGACAGGTCCCGGGCGATCTCGCGGTTGGACCGGCCCGAGGCGATCAGGGCCAGCACCTCGCGCTCGCGGTCGGTCAGCGGCGCCACCGGCTCGGCCGCCCCGGCGGCGGCCGGTCCCGGGGCGGGAGCGGCGAGCACGGCCTCGGCGGCCTCGGCGGCCAGCAGGACCTGGCCCTCGTGGACCGCGCGGATGGCCCGCACCAGCGCCATGGGCTCGACGTCCTTGTAGAGGAACCCGGCGGCCCCGGCCCGCATGGCCGGGGCCACGTCCCCGCGGTCGCTGACCGAGGTCAGCACCAGCACGCGCGGCGACAGCCCCCGCTCCGCCAGCCGTTCCAGCGTCCCCAGGCCGTCCAGGACCGGCATCTTCAGATCGAGCAGCAGCACGTCCGGTGAGAGCGACTCCGCCAGGGCCACCGCCTCGGTCCCGTCGGCCGCCTCGCCCACCACCTCCAGGTCGTCCTGCAGGTCCAGGAACGTGCGCAGCCCCTGCCGGACGACCGGATGGTCGTCGGCGATCAGCACCCGGATCATCCCGGCACCCTCCTCCGCGCTCACACGGGCACCTCCATCCTGACCACCGTGCCCCCGCCCGGCTCCGAGGTCACCCGCACGCTCCCGCCCAGGGCCTCGGCCCGGTCGTTCATCGAGGCGATGCCCAACCCCCGCCCCGAGGCGGCGGCGACGTCGAACCCGGCCCCGTCGTCGCGCACCTCCAGCACGACCCGCCCGTCCTCGCAGCCGAGCCGTACGGCCACCGCCCGGGCCCCGGCGTGCCGGGAGGCGTTGTGCAGCGCCTCCTGGGCCACCCGCAGCACGGCCGTCTCGGCCGCCGGCCCGAGCGCGCACACCGGGTTCTCCTCGAAGGTGAACGACGCCGGGTGGATGCGGTCCAGCAGGCGGACCTGCTTGCGGAGGGTCTCGGCCAGCCCGTGCCGGTCGAGCTCCGCCGGGCGCAGCTCCACGATCACCGCGCGGAGCTCGGCCAGCGCCTCCCCGGCCAGCCGCCCCACCCGCTCCAGCTCCTCCACCGCCCGGCAGGGGTCGCGGGCCACCAGCGCGGCCGCCGCCTGGGCGGTCAGGCGCAGGGAGAACAGCTTCTGGGTGACCGCGTCGTGCAGCTCCCGCGCCATCCGGGTGCGCTCCTCGACCAGCGCGAGCTCCCGGCCGCTCTCGTACAGGCGCGCGTTGGTGAGGGCGATCGCGGCGTGCGCGGCGAACATGGTCAGCAGCCGCTGGTCGGCCTCGGTGAACCCGCCGGGGGCCCGCTTGTTGGACAGGAAGATGATGCCCAGCACCTGGTCGCCGTCGCGGATGGGCACCCCGAGGAAGTCCTTGAGCACCGGATGGGCCCGCGGCCAGTACTCGAAGCGGGGGTCCCTGCGGATGTCGGCCAGCCGGACCGGCTCCCCCTCGCGCAGCATCGCCCCGAGCATGCCGTGCTGGCGCGGGGTCGGGCCGATGGCCTCCCACTCCTCGTCGGAGATGCCCTCGGCGACGAACTCGGCGAACGCCCCCTCCTCGTCCGGCACCCCGAGCGCGGCGTAGCGGGCGTCCAGCAGCTGCCCCGCCGAGCGGACGATGACCTGGAGCACCTCGCGGACCGACAGGTGCCGGGTCACCGCGAGCACGGCGGAGCTGACCGCGTTGAGGAGACCGTCGCGGTCCTCCCCCGCGGGACGACCGAGGTCCTCACCGGCAGAGCTCACGGACAAACTCTAGGCAACCGGGCCGCCTCCCGGCCCCGGCCATCGGTCCTAGGCCGATGGGCCGGGCCCAGGCCGGTCCCGCGGCCGATGTGCGCGCGGGGCCCGCTTCCTAGCGTCGGAGGCATGACGAAGACAGCACTCATCACCGGCGCCTCCCGCGGCCTGGGCCTGGCGCTGGCCCGCGCCCTCGCCGCCGACGGCTGGCGGCTGCTCCTGACCGCCCGCGGCGCCGACGCGCTCAAACCCGTCGCCGACGAGCTCGGCGCCTTCGCCCTGGCCGGCGACGTGGCCGACCCGGTCCACCGGGACCGGCTGGCGCGCGCCGTACACGACCGGGGTGGACTGGACCTGCTGGTCAACAACGCCTCCGGGCTGGGCGCGGTGCCGCTGCCGCCGCTGGCCTCCTATCCCCTGGACGTCCTGGAGGCGTTGTTCAGGACCAACGTGCTGGCCCCGCTGGCGCTGATCCAGGCGACCCTGCCGGGGCTGCGGGAGCGGCACGGCGCGGTCGTCAACATCTCCTCCGACGCCGCGGTGGGCGCCTACGAGGGCTGGGGCGGGTACGGCGCGACCAAGGCCGCCCTGGACCAGCTGTCCAACGTGCTGGCCGCCGAGGAGCCCGACGTCGCGGTCTGGTGGGTGGACCCCGGCGAGATGAACACGGTCATGCTCGCCGACGCGGTCGGCGCCGGGGAGGCCGCGGCCGCTCCCGGCCCCGAAACGGTAGTCCCCACTCTCCTGCGCCTGATCGAGACCCGCCCGGCCGGCGGCAGGGTGAGCCACGCATGAGCGCCGGAACCTGGAGCGGGCTCGCGGCGAGCGTCATGACCGAGGACTTCACGCTCCCCCACGAGCTGGAGGCACGCGAGCCGCCGGAGGCGCGGGGGCCCTCCCGCGACGCGGTCCGGCTGCTGGTCTCCGACGGCGGGACCGGAGAGGTAGGTCATCACGCCTTCACCGAGCTGCCCGGCCTGCTGCGCCCCGGCGACCTGCTGGTGGTCAACAACTCCGCCACGCTGCCCGCCGCGGTCCGCCTGGACCGGCTGGCGGTGCACTTCTCGACCGAGCTGGAGGACGGCACGTGGCTGGTCGAACTGCGCCGCCGTACGGCCTCGGCCACCGAGCCCTTCACCGGGGGCGCCGACGGCGAGTGGCTGCCGCTGCCCGGCGGGGCGACCCTGCGGCTGCTGGAACGCCGCACCCCGCGCCTGTGGCGGGCCCGGCTCGACCGCCCGGTCCCCGCCTACCTGGGCAGGCACGGCGTGCCGATCCGCTACTCCTACGTGGAGCGGGACTGGCCGCTGGAGGCCTACCAGACCGTGTTCGGGGTGGTGCCGGGCAGCGCGGAGATGCCCAGCGCCGGGCGGCCGTTCACCTCCGACCTGGTGACGGCGCTGGTGTCGCGCGGGATCGGCGTCGCGCCGATCACGCTGCACACGGGTGTGGCGTCCCCGGAGAAGGACGAGCCGCCCTACCCGGAGCGCTTCGAGGTGCCTGAGGCCACCGCGCGCCAGGTGGCCCTCACCCGCGAGGCGGGCGGGCGGGTGGTCGCGGTGGGCACGACCGTGGTGCGGGCGCTGGAGACGGCCGCGCTCCCGGACGGCGGGGCCGTACCGGGAGCGGACGGTGGGGCGGGGGCGCTCCCGGACGGCGGGGTCAGGGCCGTGCGCGGCTGGACCTCCCACGTCGTCACGCCCTCGGCCGGGGTCCGGGCGGTGGACGGGCTGATCACGGGGCTGCACGAGCCTCGCTCAAGCCACCTGCTGATGCTGTCCGCGGTCGCCGGAGGGGAACTGCTGTCCCGGTCCTACGCGGAGGCGCTGCGCGAGGGGTACCTCTGGCACGAGTTCGGCGACCTCCACCTGATCCTGCGCTGACCGCGGGGAGGCACCCCGGCCCCCCTGCGGTCACCGCGCTCGCCGTGATCGCTTCCTCCCCGGCCACGGCCTCCGCCCAGCAGGCGCCGCCGCTGTCGCCGCTGAAGCTGACGGCCTACTACCCCCGCCGCGTCTACGCGGGCGACACGATCACCTACACGCTCAAGGCCGAGAACGCCGGCGACCTGGCCACCGACCTCGTCTACATCGGCGGCTACGTCCCCAAGCAGGCCCGCAAGGTCCAGATCACCGGCCCGTCCGGCTCCTACTGCGAGGCCGATGGCCGCGAGGTCGCCTGCCTGTTCGACCGGATCAAGCCGGGCAGGACCGTCACCGTCAAGGTCAAGGTCTGGCTCCGGGGCGGTGCGAGCGGCACCGCGACGGCCGAATTCGCCACCGCCTCCATCGACGTCCCCGCGGGCGGCGTGGAGACCCTGAGCATCGACAACCTCGACACCGGCGTCGGCCTGAAGTACGTGAAGGTCGAGACCCGCATCCTGCGGTAGTCGCGGGCGGCGGCCCCGCAATGTGCGGGCATCCTCATATGCACGGGGCCGCCGGACCCGGCAGGATCCTTTCCATGACAGCTGCGGCCGAGCTCAGGATCATCCTGGCCGAGGACCACTATCTGGTGCGCGAGGGCACCCGCCGGCTCCTGGAGTCATCCGGGGAGATCGAGGTGGTGGCCGCCGTGGGCACCGCCGACGAACTGCTCGACGCCGCCAGGCGGCTGGGGCCCGACGTCGTGGTGACCGACATCCGCATGCCGGGCTCGGCCGACCTGGTCCGTCCCGGCATGGAGGGCATCGACGCCGCCCACCGCATCCGGGCCGCCTCGCGGGACATCGGGGTCGTCGTCCTGTCGCAGTTCTCCGACGCGATGTTCGCGCTCGACCTGTTCAGGGACGGCACCGAGGGGCGGGCCTATCTCCTGAAGGACCGGGTCGGCGACCTCGACGAGCTGCTCGGCGCGATCCGCTCCGTGGCGGCGGGCGGGTCGGTGATCGACCCCAAGGTCGTGGAGGGGCTGCTGGCCAAGCGGGGCGTCAGTGACAGGCCGCCGCCCGCCGAACTGACGCCCCGGGAGCTCGACGTGCTCCGCGAGATGGCCCACGGCCTGTCCAACGGGGGCATCGCCCGGGCCCTGCACCTGTCGGTCTCCGCGATCGAGAAGCACGTGAACTCCATCTTCATGAAGCTGGCCCTGGAGAACAGCCCCGACACCCACCGCCGGGTGGCCGCCGTCATCACCTACCTCGGCTCGGCCTAGGCCGGGCCGTCACCGGGGGCCGTCACCAGGGGGACGGCGCCGGGGGCGCGACGACCGGCGGGCGGTCGTCGCAGGTGATGGTGTCGGGCAGCATCCACGGGGCGAGCCAGCCCCCGTCGTTGCCGCCGAGGTCGGTCAGCGAGAACTCCGAGCCGGTGGGCGGGAAGTTGAACGACCCGCAGTTGTTGACGCCGACCGCGCCGACGTTGCGGGCGTCCACGTTCTCGAACGAGGCCGAGCCCTTCACCCGGGCGCTGACCACCGAGGTGCCGGTGCCGTCCACCCGGATGTCCTTGAAGTGGACGTTCGGGATGGAGTACAGGTCCTTCACCGACCACTCGCTGACCAGCATGATCGCGTTGTAGGTGTTGTCGAGATAGTGGTCCCCGGTCACCCGGATGTCCGCCTCGATGTTCCTGTCGAGCGCGTAGAACCAGATGGCCCCCAGGCCGATCTTCCAGTTGAGCTCGAAGGTCCCGGCGCGGACGGTGGTGTTGTTCTCGATCCGCAGCCGCCCGGTGAACGGCTCGGCGCCGAAGCGGGAGCCGACCTGGATGGCGCTGCCCTCGCGGATCGGGTCGGCGATGAGGTTGTCGGAGACCGTGTTGTCCTTACCACCGTAGATGGCGATGCCGTTGGCGAGCGTGGGCGTCTGCACGGTGTTGTGGTCGAAGGTGTTGCCGGTGTTCGCGCTCTTCTCCGACCACATGGCCAGGCCGTCGTCGCCGGTGTTGCGGACGAAGTTGCCGGACACGACCGAGTCCGTGACGCCGGTGTGGAAGTTGAGGGCGTCGGCGATCTGGTCGACGATGATGTTGTTCGTGATCTTCAGGTTCGTCATCGGCCCGTCGAACCACATGCCCACCTTGGTGTGGCGGATGTGCAGGCCGTCGATGGTGGAGTCGCTCATCGCCCCGCCGACGCCGTTGACCTGGTCGGTGTCGATGCGCTCGCGGACGTCGCCCTCGATCGCGAAGCCGGACAGGTGGACGTTGCGGCTCCCGCCGTCCTCGGCGGGCTTTCCGTAGAAGCCGACGCCGGTGTGCACCGAGCCGTCGGGGGCCGGGGTGTCGAGGGCCACCTCACGGCCCTTGATGATCGTGTACCAGTTGCCGGCGCCCTCGATCGTCACGTCGTCGACGATGATGTGGCGGTTGACCTGGTAGGTGCCCGGCGGGATGTAGACCTTCAGGCGCTTGCGCTGGGCGAAGGCGATCGCCCTGTCGAAGGCGTCGGCGGAGTCGCGCCTGCCGGTCGGGTCGGCGCCGAACGCCAGCACGTTGGCGGCTGCGAGCCGGACGCGCGGCGGGCCGACGAGCTCGGAGTCGAGCAGGTCGATGACCGTCCACTCGGCGTTGCTCCGGGCGGGGGCGGTGAGCCTGATCGTGTCACCGGGCCGGTAGGTCCTGCCGAGCAGCAGGCGCTGCTCGTCGTAGAAGTGCATCGGGCGGAACGGCTTGGTGATCGTCGGGGGCGGCGTGGTGGCGTCGGGCACGCAGGCGCACTCGGTGATCCACCAGTCGGGGTGGAGCAGGCCGGCGTCCGGGTCGTTGGTGAACGGGTACTGGTTGTACAGCCACGCGTACTGCGAGGTGAGGGTCATGGTCTTCCTGGCCCTGCCGTTCACCGTGACGTCGAGCGGCGCGGTGATGCCGCCCCCGTCCGGCGCGTCGGGGATGCTGTAGCGCACGGTGATCGCGTTGGCCGCCTTCGGCAGCGTGAACTCGACGTGCTGTCCCGGCGCCAGCTTGACCGCCTTACGGCCGGAGGCCTCCGCCGGGAGCGTGTACGCGGCGCGGTCGGGGCCGATGACCGTGCCGCTCGTCGCGGCGTTCTCCGCCTCCTGCTCGACGAAGGCGACGTCGGCGCCCCGGCCCGCGACGAGGGACGGGTCGAGCGCGGCGCGCGTCACGACGGGGGCCGCGGTCTTCCCGCGGGCGTCGGCCGGGGCGGCGGTGCCGCGTACGTCGGCCGTGCCGCGCGTGTCGGCCAGGGCGGCGCTGCCGAACGCGAGGCTGAGGCCGGCGGTGACCGCGGTCAGCGCCGCGACCGCCGCCGCGGCCCTGCGCGGCGGCCTGCCGAAGCGTCTCTCCGCGGCTCCTGTGGGGCTCGGGGACATCGGATGCTCATTTCTGTCGGGGGGGTGAACACCTGCACGCTCGAGGCGGTACGCGCGCCCTGAGAGTGAGGTGACATTAGGTCTCCCGCACCCGGTTCCACAAGGCTTCTGTGAACTAGTTTCTCTTTTCTGATTACCAGATGCAGAGCTAAGTCATTTTTTTGCGAAAATCGACGTAAGCCGATGCAAGCCGGCGCAACGGCTCCTGCCGGGGCTCCGAGGTCGTCGCGGCCTCATGCGGCCACGGGAACGCCGTGCTCGACCGGGACGGCCACCACCACGGAGGCGACCGAGGACTCCGCCGCCCACGCCAGCGTCCTGCGGTCGTGCGCCGTCACCGGGGGCAGCAGCGTCACCTCCACGGTCAGCCGCCGGAACGCGACCACCCGCAGGAGGGAGGCCATGAGGGTGTCGTCACCGATGAAGGCGGGACCGGTGGCCGGGGCGCCGGAGGCGTCCAGATAGCGGATCGCCACCGGCCTGACCGGGGCCCCGGCGTCCAGGGCCGCCTGGAACACCGCGGGCCGGAAGGCGCCCATCTCCCGGCCGCACCGGGTCGTCCCCTCGGGGAAGGCGGCCACCGGTTCTCCCGCGGCCAGCGCCCCCGCCACGTCGGCCACCGCGCGGGGCAGCGCCGACAGCCGCTCCCTGTCGATGAACAGCGCGCCCGAGGCGGCCGCCAGCCCGCCGACCAGCGGCCAGCCCAGGACCTCGCGCTTGGCCAGCAGGCGGCAGGGCAGCGCGGCGGCCATGACGAGCGGGTCGAGCCAGGAGACGTGGTTGGCCACGAACAGCGCGGCCGCGCCGGAGGTCGTCCCGGCCTGCGCTGTGGTGATCGGGGCCCCGGCGGCCGGGGTCCTGGCCGGGACGCGTGCCTCGGGGGAGGAACCGGCCAGGAAGGTGAAGCCGCGCCGTACCTCGATCCGGACGCCGAGCGCCCACAGCATCAGGCGGGACCAGGCGCCCGTCAGCGCGGTCCGCCGCGCCGTACCGGACCCCAGGGCGACGAGCGCGAGCACCGGCCCCACGAGGATCAGCACCGCGGCCGCCAGGAGGCGCAGGACCCGCAGCGGCCGGACGGCCGTGGTGACGGGAGGCAGGACGCAGGCCGGCGGCGTGCACGGCGCCGGCGGGAGCCACGGGCTCATTCCCGGCCTCCCAGGAAGTGCCGCAGATGGCGAGGGCTCAGTGCGGCCATCGGGAGCAGTACGAAGAAGTCGGCGACCCCGAAGGCGGGATCGTCGGCGGGCGGACCGCAGACCCAGGCCCCCAGCCGCAGGTACCCCCGCAGCAGCGCGGGCAGCCCCGCCCACCCCGCCCGCTGCCCGGCCGGACCGGACGCGGAGGCCGGGCGCGTCCCGGAACCGGATGCGGCGGCCGGATGCGCGCCGGGACCGGGCGCGGCGGCCGGGCGTGTCGTGGCGCCCGGGGTACGGGACGGGGAACCGGGGCGGACGCCTCCGGGGGTCCGCCAGGGGCGCAGCGGGGTCACCCGGTACTCCTCGGGGCCGAACGTGATCCGGTCCATGACCTCGTCCGCCTGGGACGCCGGCACCGAGCAGCATCCCGCCAGCCAGCCGTACCCCCCGTCGATCATGTAACGGGCGATGCCCGACCACATCAGCCCGGCCACCGCCCCCTCCCGGTGGTCGGCGTGCACGCACGCCCGGCCCGCCTCGACCAGCCCGGCACGGAGCCCGGCCAGCGCGCTCAGGTCGAACTCGCTCTCGGAGTAGAGCCGGTCGGCCCGTCCCGGCGGCAGCAGCCGGTAGGTCCCGACGACCTCGCCCGTGCCGCCGTGCCGTACGAGCAGATGGTCGCAGTAGGCGTCGAGGCGGTCGGCGTCCAGGCCGCTGACGGGGCTGTCCAGGTGCGCGCCGAGTTCCTCGGCGAAGACCTGGTGACGGAGTCTCTGGGCTTCCCGCAGCTCTGCGGCGGTACGGGCCAGCCCGACGGTGTAGCGCGTGACGCGCGGTTCTGCGGGAACGGTCGTCATGAAGACATGAAGCCAGGCCCGGGTAACGCCGGGAGGGAGGGGTCCGCGAACGTCGGGCGTCCGGATGATGAACCGCATTCACGGTCGTTTCCAGGGCCAAGTAGCGTAGGTGACGATGAACCAGCGCACGCTTCTGATCACGTTGACCGGCCCCGACCGACCGGGCGTCACCTCCCGGCTCTTCTCCGTCCTGGCCGGTTTTCCCGTCGTCGTCGCCGACATCGAGCAGGTCGTCATCCGCGGCCGGCTGACCCTCGGCGTCCTCGTCGCCTACTCCGGCGGAACACCGACCGGGACCGGCGGCACCCTCGGCGCCCTGTGGACCTCCATCGAGCGGATCGCCGAGGACCTGGGCCTGGAGGTCGAGCTGTCCACCGGCTCCGACACCAAGGAGAAGCGGCGGCGCGGGCGGCTGCACGTCACGGTGCTCGGCTCTCCCCTGCAGCCCGCCGCGATGGCGGGCATCGCGGGCCGGGTCGCCGCCGCCGGCGCGAACATCGACCGCATCGAACGGCTGTCCAGCTACCCGGTGACCTGCATCGAGATGGCCGTCTCCGGCGCCGACCCGGACGCGCTGCGGGCCGAGCTGGCCGTCGAGGCGCACGCGCAGCAGGTCGACGTGGCCGTGCAGCGGGCGGGCCTGTACCGCAGGGCCAAGCGGCTGATCGTGATGGACGTCGACTCCACGCTCATCCAGGGCGAGGTCATCGAACTGCTGGCCGCGCACGCGGGCTGCCTGGAGGAGGTCGCCCGGGTCACCGAGGAGGCGATGCGCGGCGAGCTCGACTTCGCCGAGTCGCTCCGCCGCCGGGTGGCGCTGCTGGAGGGCCTGTCCGAGGAGGTCTTCGAGAAGGTCCGCAAGGAGGTCGTGCTCACTCCCGGCGCGCGGACGCTGGTACGGACCCTCAAGCGGCTCGACTACCGGTTCGCGATCGTCAGCGGCGGGTTCACCCAGATCACCGACGCCCTCGTGCGGGACCTCGGCATCGACTACTCCGCGGCCAACACCCTGGAGGTCGTCGACGGGGTGCTGACCGGACGGGTCGTCGGCGAGATCGTGGACCGCCCCGGCAAGGCGCGGGCGCTGGAGCGCTTCGCCAAGGAGGCGGGCATCCCGATCAGCCAGACCGTGGCCATCGGCGACGGCGCCAACGACCTGGACATGATCGCGACCGCCGGGCTGGGCATCGCCTTCAACGCCAAGCCCGTGGTCCGCCAGGCCGCCGACACCGCGGTCAACGTGCCCTATCTCGACTCGATCCTGTACCTGCTCGGCATCCCGCGCGCCGAGGTCGAGGCCGCCGACGCCGAGGACGGCGTCATCCTGGAGGCCTGACCTCCGGCGGCACGCGGATCAGTGCTCCTTCGGGTTCCACCTGGTGACCGCACGCCCGCTGTCCAGCCCGGCCCACTCGTCGTCGGTCTCGATGACGGCGAACGCGCCGGGCGGGAAGCCGGTGTCCCCGTCCCGTGAGGTGAGCCCCAGGACGAGCTCGTGGACTCCCGGGTTGTGGCCGACCAGCAGCAGCGTGCGCACCTGCGGGTCGGTCCGCCGAACCAGTTCGAGCAGTTCGTCGGCGTACGCCTCGTAGATGTCCCGTTCGAACTCGATGGGCCCGCCGGGCAGGACCAGCTCCGCGGTCTGCCGGGTCCGCACGGACGGCGAGCAGAGCACCAGGTCGGGCCGGAGTCCCAGAGTGGCGAGAGCCTCGCCGACCTTGCGGGCGTCGCGCTCGCCCCGCTCGGTGAGGGGGCGCTCGGGGTCGGAGAGACCGGGCGTGTGGACGGCCTTGGCGTGCCGCAGAACGATCAGCGTGCGCATCGTCACCTCGCCGCCCACACGGCGATGGCGACGATCACCGCGAACACCGCGGCCATCGCCACCAGGATCGTGATGAGTGCCCTTCCCCCGGAAGACTGTTGTTCCATCGGATTCCCGGCGCCGCCCTCGGGCCCTCGCCCGGCGGACGCCGTCCCTCCCCTTGAGATGTCGTCGTGGCGGATCAGTGGCGGATCAGTGGCGGGTCAGTGGCTGATCAGCGGTCGGTCTCGGCGGGCGCCCCCGGTGGAGGCGACGGCCGTTCTCCGGGAGGCTCGCGGGTCACGTCGCACAGTTTCCCATCAGGATGGCCCGCACACGCGAAAGGGGTGCACGCATCGCGTGCACCCCTTTTCGACGGTGTCCTCCCGGGCGGACCGGAGCGGGCGGGCGTCCGCCCGCTCCGGCTACCACCCCGTCACACCGGTCTCAGCCCGCGATCGGCTCGGGCTCGGGCTCCGGCTTGCGGTCGTTGTCGCTCCCGGCCGGAGAGGCGCCCGCCGAGCGCCGCTTGGAGATGATGACCGCGGCGATCACCACGGCCAGCGCGATCAGCGCGATGCCGACGCGCAGGGCCACGTTGTCGGCGTACTCCACGACCGCCGGAGCGATCAGCAGCGCCACCAGGTTCATGACCTTCAGGAGCGGGTTGATCGCCGGGCCCGCGGTGTCCTTGAACGGGTCGCCGACGGTGTCGCCGATGATGGTGGCCTCGTGGGCCTCCGACCCCTTGCCGCCGTGGTGCCCGTCCTCGACCAGCTTCTTGGCGTTGTCCCAGGCGCCGCCGGAGTTGGCCAGGAACACGGCCATCAGCGTGCCGCAGGCGATGGCGCCGGCGAGGAAGGCGCCCAGCGGCGCGTAGCCGAGGGCGAAGCCCACCGCGATCGGCGTCATCACCGCGAGCAGACCGGGAGTGGCCAGCTCGCGCAGCGAGTCGCGGGTGCAGATGTCCACGACCCGGCCGTACTCCGGCAGCTCGGTGCCGTCCATGATCCCCGGCCTGGTCCGGAACTGCTCGCGGACCTCCAGCACGACGCGCATGGCCGCCCGGCCGACCGCCATGATCGCCAAGCCGGAGAACATGAACACGACCGCCGCGCCGATCACCAGGCCGACGAGCACGTTCGGCGAGTCCACACCGAGGCTGAAGGTGCTGAACGAGCCGAGCGCCTCCTTGACCCCGGCGGTCGCCTCGGCCAGCTTGGTCTCGACCGCGGTCCGGAAGGCGCCGAACAGCGCCGTGGCGGCGAGCACGGCCGTGGCGATCGCGATGCCCTTGGTGATGGCCTTGGTGGTGTTGCCGACGGCGTCCAGGGACGTGAGCACCGCGGCGCCCTCGCCCTCGACGTCGCCGGACATCTCGGCGATGCCCTGCGCGTTGTCGGAGACGGGACCGAAGGTGTCCATGGACACGATCACGCCCACCGTGGTCAGCAGGCCGGTGCCCGCCAGGGCGACGGCGAACAGGGCGACGGTGGTGTTGCCGAAGCCGAGCAGGAACGCGCCGTAGACGGCGCCACCGATGATCAGCGCCGAGTAGACCGCCGACTCCAGGCCGACGCTGATGCCGGCCAGGATGACCGTGGCCGAACCCGTGCGGGAGCTCTCGCCGATCTCCTTCACCGGACGGCGGTTGGTCTCGGTGAAGTAGCCGGTGAGGATCTGGATGGCGCTGGCCAGGACCAGGCCGATCAGCACCGCGCCGATGGCGATCAGGCGGGGGTCGGAGCCGAGCGCCGCGATCTCCGGACTCACCCCGGTCAGCTGCGAGAAGCTGGAGGGCAGGTAGAGGAAGGCCGCCCCGGCCACCAGGACCGCCGAGATCGCCGCGGAGATGAAGAAGCCGCGGTTGATGGCCGCCATGCCGTTGCGGTCGCCGGCGCGCGGCGAGGTGACGAAGATGCCGATGATCGCGGTGAGCACGCCGATCATCGGAACGATCAGCGGGAAGACCAGACCCTCGGTGCCGAAGGCCACCTTGCCCAGGATCAGGCTCGCCACCAGCATGACCGCGTAGGACTCGAACAGGTCGGCCGCCATGCCCGCGCAGTCGCCGACGTTGTCACCGACGTTGTCGGCGATGGTGGCGGCGTTGCGCGGGTCGTCCTCGGGGATGCCCTGCTCGACCTTGCCGACCAGGTCGGCGCCGACGTCGGCCGCCTTGGTGAAGATGCCGCCGCCGACACGCATGAACATCGCCAGCAGGGCGGCGCCGAAGCCGAAGCCCTCCAGCACCGCGGGGGCGTCACCCTTGTAGATGAACACCACGATCGCGGCGCCGAGCAGACCCAGGCCGACGGTGAACATGCCCGCGACGCCGCCGGTGCGGAAGGCGATGCGCATGGCGACCTTCTCGCCCGACGTACGGGCCGCGGCGGCGACGCGGACGTTGCCGCGGACCGCCAGCCACATTCCCATGAATCCGGTCAGCGCGGAGAACAGCGCACCGATCACGAAGAAGATCGACCGGCCGATCGCCACCCCGGTCGATTCGGCGGGAAGCAGATAGAGGAGGAATGGAATCAGGATTACGAACAGGGCGAGCGTGCGGAATTGCCGGGCCAAATAGGCGGCGGCGCCTTCCTGCACGGCTCGTGAGATGTTCTGCATGCGCTCGGTGCCTTGATCGGCGTTGAGCACTTCGCGCACGAGCCCACCGGCGACGGCGAGCGCGAGCAGGGCGACGGCGGCGACCACGATCACGATGGTGAGGTGGGAACCGCTCAGGGATACCGCCGTATCATCGACGGCGGCGAGATGGAGCACAGACATCCGACTCTCCTTGGCAAGACGGGATCGTCCTGCCCGGCGTGCGCTGCGGTGAGTGGATCGGCGGGCTGCGGCGCACATCCGGGGTGGTTGGCAGTGCCGCTTCCGGTTGCGTCCGCAGACTTCCTACAGAATTGGGCCCGTTTACGGCCCGCTCCAGAGGACAAACCTTGGCCGGTGCCGGGAGTCTACGCAGCGAGGACGCGGATATGAAGTCTCTACACGTGGCTAATTAATGACGCGTCCGCTAATCCCCAGGAGCGCGACCCTTTTTGCCAGCATTTGGGAGCAGACATCAACCGCCTATGCGACATATCCCGCATTCCGGCCTGTCGATATTCCTTGAAGAAGTCGTCCAGAATCCGGTTCTACCCACACCCGGCCCGGCCGTAACCCGGCCGTCATCCCCGGCTCGCCGTACCCCGGCGCCTCACGCCGACCGCCGGCCCGGGCCGCCGCAACCCACTGCCGTCCCGGCCCGGCCGTAACCCGGCCGTCATCCTCGACCCGCCGTACTCCGGACCGATTCACACCCGGCCGTTGCCCCCGGACCGATATGCCCCGCTCGTCGCCTCTTGTACGGCGCACCTCGGCCGTCGTTCTCTGCCCGCCGTACTCCGCGTTCTCTGCCCGCCGTACTCCGGCCGGCCGATCTCACCGAGAGCGTCCACGGTGGACGGAACCCGCCCGGACCGTCATCCCCGTCGATCAGCCCCGTTGCCGGGCCGCGAGTCCCACCCCCGGACCGCGGTCCCGCCGCCAACCCCGCACGCGCGCAGCCGGACGCGCCCTCTGGGCGTATCCGGCCGCGCGGAAGCCTGTGATCGGGCCGCCCTCAGACGGGGGACAGGCCGCCCGCCGCAGCGGGCCAGCTCATGCGGATGCGCATGCCCTTCTGACTCGGGTAGACCTCGACGTCGTCGGCCAGTCCCACGATGACCGCGATGCCGAACCCCGACATCAGAGTGCCGGGGAGCTGCCCGAGCGGATCGTCGAAGCGGATCGAGGAGTAATCCCGCCCCTGCTCCAGCTCGTCACTCGGGGCAGAGTCCGTGACGATCACCTCGAACCGTCCCGAGTCATCGCACAGCTCGATGCGGATCGGCTCTCCCGGGCAGTGGAGGCGGTGCGCCTCGACGGCTCGGGAGCAGGCCTCACCAACGGCGAGCCGTACCTCGTCCAGCAGCGACTCCTCCACACCCGTGCGCCTGGCGATCGCCGTGGCGAGCAGGCGCGCCGTACGCACGTGGGCGGGGAGAGCGCTGAACGTCAGCTCGACGGTAGCCATGACTACTTGTCTCGACCGTGGGCTTCCTTGGCCTCATCGACCGAGGCGTAGATGCCGAAGACCTTGGTCAGCCCCGTGATCCTGAAGATCTTCAGGATGCGCTCCTGGGTGCACACGAGCTCCAGGGAGCCGTCGTGCGCCCGGACCCGCTTGAGCCCGCCGACCAGGACGCCGAGACCCGTGGAGTCGAGGAAGTCGACCTTCTCCATGTTGACCAGGAGGTGGAAGTTCCCCTTGTTGACGAGGTCGATCAGAAGCTCACGCAACCTGGGCGCGGTGTAGACATCGATCTCGCCCTCGACCTCGACGATGGTGAGACTGTCCTCGGAATGGTGGTCCAACTTCAGATCCACAGATCCTCCAGCGCCTTCCTGCGAAGTACCGATTCGGGCGTGACTTCCGGGACCCTGAGGTCCCACGACGACAAGCCCCGACGCGCGGCATTCAACCATGCGTACGCTCAGTGTCTATACGAAATCACGATTCCCGGCGACTCTGCCCAGAGATACGAGACCGAAAACCAGTGAGTCCGTCCTCTTCCTCACCGTTGCGAGCAGACCCGCTCCTGTCCAGTCTGCTCGATGTTCCCGCACGTCGCGAGCGCGTCACTCATGTGGAGCATGTTCCAGCACGTCAGGCGGGTCAAGTCCGCTGGCCGGACTGGGTGTCCGAAGCGCTCGTTACGCGCTGGGCGAACCAGGGGGTCACAGGTCTGTGGCCTCACCAAGTCGAGGCCGCCGATCTGGTCCACCGTGGCCAAAACGTGATCATCTCCACCGGCACCGCCTCGGGGAAATCCCTTTCCTACCAGGTCCCGGCCCTCGCCTCGGTCCTCGACGGCGGCACCGTCCTCTATCTGACGCCCACCAAGGCCCTGGCCGCCGACCAGCTGCGGGCCCTGCAGGCGCTCGGCGTGCCCGAACTCCGCGCGGCGACCTTCGACGGAGACACCCCCTTCGAGGAACGCGACTGGATCCGGCAGCACGCCAACTACATCCTGACGAATCCGGACATGCTCCATCGCACTCTCCTGCCCCGCCATTCCCGGTGGCTGTCCTTCTGGCGGCGGCTCCGGCTGGTCGTGGTGGACGAGTGCCACGGTTACCGGGGCGTCTTCGGCTCCCACGTGGCCCAGATCCTCCGCCGCCTGCGCCGGGTCTGCGCTCGGTACGGCTCCCGCCCCGTCTTCCTGCTGTCCTCGGCGACCGCGAGCGAGCCCGGGGCCTTCGCACGGCGCCTGACGGGGCTCCAGATGGCCGAGGTGACCTCGGACGCCTCTCCGCGGGGTGCGACCACCTTCGCCCTCTGGGAGCCCCCTCTGACCGATCTGCGGGGCGAGAGGGGCGCTCCGGTGCGCCGTCCCGCCACCGCCGAGGCCGCCGATCTCCTGGCCGACCTCGCCCTCTCCCGCACCCGGACCCTCGCCTTCGTACGCTCCCGGCGCGCCGCCGAGTCCGTGGCCCTGTCCGCCCGGGCCAGGCTCTCCGACCTCGCCGCCGACGCCGGGGCCCCGGCGAACCTGCCGGACGCGATCGCCGCCTACCGCGCCGGATATCTCCCGGAGGAGCGCCGGGAGCTGGAGAAGTCGCTGCGGTCCGGGGAGATCCTCGGACTGGCCACGACCAACGCCCTGGAGCTGGGCGTCGACGTCTCGGGGCTGGACGCCGTACTGATCGCGGGATGGCCCGGGACCCGCGCGTCGCTGTGGCAGCAGGCCGGACGGGCGGGCCGGGCCGGGCAGAACGCCCTGGCGGTGCTGATCGCCAGGGACGACCCGCTCGACACCTATCTGGTCCACCACCCCGAGGCCCTGTTCGGCCGCCCGGTCGAGGCGATCGTGCTCGATCCCGACAACCCCTACGTCCTGGGCCCGCACCTGTGCGCCGCGGCCGCCGAGATCCCCCTCGTCGAGGAGGACCTGGAGATCTTCGGCCCGTCGGCGAAGGACGTGCTCACCGGGCTGGTGGGTGAGGGCCGGCTCAGGCAGCGCCCGACGGGCTGGTTCTGGACCAGCCGGGACCGGGCCACCGACCTCGCCGACATCCGGGGCTCCGGCGGCTCGCCCGTCCAGGTGATCGAGATGTCCACGGGCCGGCTGCTGGGCACCGTGGACGAGCCCTCGGCGCACACGACCGTGCACACCGGCGCCGTCTACGTCCATCAGGGGGAGACCTTCCTCGTGGACGAGCTCGACCTGGACACGGGGGTCGCGCTCGTCGAGGCGGGCACGCCCGACTACACGACCTTCGCCAGGGACGTCACGGAGATCTCCGTCCTGGAGTCCCTCCGCTCCCGCCCGCTGGGCCCGGGAGAGCTCCATTTCGGCTCGGTGGAGGTCACCCGCCAGGTCGTGTCCTATCTCAAGCGGCGCCTGCAGAGCGGCGAACTCCTCGGCGACGAGGAGCTCGACCTGCCTCCACGGACGCTGCGCACCCGCGCGGTCTGGTGGACGCTGCCCGCCTCCGCGGTCGCGTCCCTGGCGGAGACGGGACTGGACCTCGGCGGAGCGGCCCACGCGGCCGAGCACGCCTCCATCGGCCTGCTCCCGCTGTTCGCCACCTGCGACCGATGGGACATCGGCGGCGTCTCCACCGAACTGCACGCCGACACCGGCCTGCTCACGGTCTTCGTCTACGACGGCCACGAGGGCGGCGCCGGCTTCGCCGAACGCGGCTACGCCCGCGCCGTCGACTGGCTGACCGCCACCCGGGAGGCCATCGACTCCTGCGAGTGCGACCGCGGTTGCCCCTCCTGCATCCAGTCCCCCAAGTGCGGAAACGGCAACGAACCCCTGGACAAGACCGGCGCCCTCCACATCCTGGCCACCCTCCTGTCCCCCACCCCGAAGGAGTGACCCGACTCCCTCACGCCACCTGCCCTCCGGCCCGGAGGAGTGACCCGACTCCCTCACGCCACCTGCCCTCCGGCCTGGAGGAGTGACCCACCCTCCAGGCACGGACCCCCTTGATCACCGCCGCCGGCTTCCATCACGGTGAGCCCCTCAACGCGGCTGGGCTCCGCCGCGATCAGGCTCCGTCAGGACGGCGGCGGCGACCGGAGTACATCGAATCGTCATCGTCCGCAGCCCAGAAATCAGTCGCACCGGGCTGCGGGCGCTCCCAGAAACCGCTGTCCTCCATGGATCGGGGCGCGGGCGGGAGGTAGTCGTCCCAGCGGTCACCCATCCGAGCCGCGACCGGCGTGACCACGTTCACTTCGGTGACGGGCTCCGCGTCCGGCCGGATCTCCGGCACGGACTCGGCGTACCCGGAGGACACCCCTTCCGTCTGAGAATCCGGCTGCGCGGGAGCCCTCCCCGAGGTCGTGCGGCTCCCCTGTCCGTCCGTCCGTCCCACGGTGTGCACAGCGTGGATGACGGGCACCGGCCGCCCGGCCACATGCCCACCGTTCCCCGACCGCTCCTCGGCCCGTACGGCAGAGCGCGGTTGCCCCATCACACGGACAGCAGAACCCACCCGAACCCCGGCCTGCCCACCCGGACCCGGCCGATCCACCCCGTGAACCGCAGAACCCGCCCGATCTCCGCCCTGCACCGTCGAACCCACCTGATCAACCACATGCGCCGCGGAGCCTGCCCAGGTCCCGGCCGCCTGCCGGTTCCCGGCCTGCAGGCCGGTCTCCTGCTGGTCGACGGTGTGCGCGGTGACCGCCTTCCACGGTGCAGAGGACGGAACCCGCTGGTCGGAGGACGGAGTCCGCACATCTGCGGGAAGCCGGGCCTTCGCGTCTGCGGGTGACGTGGCCTGCGCGGCGGATATCGGTTGCTCTTGAGGATGAGCGACATGCGCCCCGGGCTCGGACTGCCCCGCGAGATGAACACCGCGCACCTCAGGCAGGGGCTGCGCCGTCGGCTGAACGCTCCCCGCCTCGGACACGCTCTGCCCCGTTGACCGAGCATTCCGCACCTCAGGCACGGCCTGCCCCGCTGACCGAGCATCCTGCGCCTCGGGCGCGAGCTGCGCCGCCACCTGAACAGGGTCCGTCTCGGATAGGGCTTCGCCCACGAGACGGGCACCGTTCACCTCAGGCACGGCCCGGTCCACTGACCGAGCATCCTGCACCTCAGGCGCAGACTGCGCCGTCGGCCGAGCAGGCCCTGTCTCAGGCCCGCTCTGTCCCACGTGACGGGCACCGTTCACCTCGGGCACGGCCTGGTCCTCTGGGCGGGCGACAGGCACCTCAGGCGCGGACTGTTGCACGGGACGGGCGGCACGGGCTCCGGGAACGAACTGCCCCACGAGACGGACGCCGTGCACCTCAGGCACGGGCTGCGCCGTCGGCTGAGCAGGCCGTATCTCGGACACGGCCTGCTCCGCTGACCGGGCAGTTCGCGCCTCGGGCACCGACTGTTCTGCGAGATGGGTCGTGTGTGCGGTGAGCGCTTTCTGCTCTGCGGGAGGGCTCGCCGGGGGCGGCTGGGGATAGCGGGTCTTGGAGACCGCGAGGATGACGGCGGGGCGCCGAGGGGTCATCGTGGCCGCGCCTGCGGTGGCCGCTCCGGCTGTCCTCTCTGTTCGGGTCTCCGGGTCGCTGTCCGAACCTCCAGCGGTCGTCATCACGATTCCGGTGGTGGCGGCGTCCGCGGCGCCGGCGGCCAGGAGCTTGCGGCGGAACCACGCACCGCCGTGCGCGGCGAGCAGCAGCAGGATCATGCCACCCGCGATGAACAAGCCGTACTGGCTCATCCCGCCGGTCGGCGACTCCGACGACTGTGGCGTGATGTTCGTGTTGGCGGCCGGCACGACGTCCGTCTCGGTGGCGACCCTCTTGGAGTCGGGGGCCGGCTGTGCGCCCTTCTCCGTGCCGTTCCCGGTGCCCTTCTTGGTCGTGCCCTCTCCGCCCTGCTCGGCGGACGACGAGGCGTCGTCCTCCTGGACCTCCTTGGGGAGCTTGGGCACCTTCGTGGGAACGACCGCCGTCTTCGGGGGCTCGGCCCGAGCTGTCGCGGGCTTCTTCTGGGGCAGCTGCGGGAGGCTCTCGATGCCGGCCTGCCGGTCGGCCTTCTTCTGGGCGTCCTGGTCGCCGGTGCTCTGCTGGGTGCCGTTCTCGTTGGAATCTGCGACCTTGGGTGTTTTGGGGGTGGGGATGCTCACCGTGGCCACGGCCGACTGTCCCGAGGCGACGGTGCCTCCGTTGCCGTCGCTCCGCAGCGCTCGAACCGTGAACCCGACCCGCTGCCCGGCGGCCTTGGCCGGAACGGCCAGGGTCGCCCTGCACGAACCGCCGCCGCACGCGCTGCTCACCCGCACGCTGCCGACCTTGCCGTTCCGGGTCGTGGAGATCTCGTAGCCCCGCAGATCGGGCTCGGATCCCTTCCTCCAGGTCACCACGGCCTGCTTTCCCTGCAGCCGGACACCGACCCCGCCGGGGGCGGCCGGAGGAACGGCCTGGACCAGGGTCTCGGATGTCTCGTCCCACTTACCGCCCAGCAACTTGCCCCGCTGGACAAGCTTGATCCGGTAGCTGCCGTTCGGACGGCTGCGGGGATTCCAGGTGTAGAAGACGCGCTGATCTCCCTTGGCGATCTGTCTGCCGTTGACGTAGAGGACGGCGTCGAACGCGAAGTCGACCTTGCCGGAGATCGTCACCGCCTGGTTGGAGGTGACCCGTGACGGCATGTCCAGACGCGCCTGAGCCTGTGCTGGACCCGCCATCGCGAGAACGGCGGACACGGACACGATGGGCACGGTCACCATCACGGCGACCACTCTGCGAGCCGTCGTCACGACGCTTCCCTTCGTCGAGATCCGCACGCGCCCGGAGCCCCACGTCGCGGAGCACCGAACGTGCCAGTCCTCCAGACCGGCTCCCACCGGTCCGGACCCGGGCCCCGGCCGCGAGCGGGACCGGTCACCGCGAACGGCGTCCCGGCCGGGCGACTCGCGACCTGCCTTCCCAAGCCTGAGCGCGAGATGGCATGGAGGGCAGGTAAGCGGAACCTTATGAGAGGCTTCCGGCTTTTGGACATGGAGTCCAAGAAGTCGTGATTTGATTGCGACCTTGCTTCTCGTACGATCACCGCCTTCCACCTGAGAGATCATCTGCATGCCGGGCCCCTGCCACGGATCACTGCGGATCCGATCACTCGGCGAAGGGAAACCCACCGGAATCGTCCGGCCGAGAACTCCGCTGCCAGGACAGCCGGTGAAGGCCGCACCGCTTCTCATTTGGAGAAGGTGCCTCCCCATTCGGAGAAGGCGCCGCGTGGCTCAGCCGGCGGGCTCCGTTATGTGAACGGGACCGGCGCGTGCGTGCGCCATGACCTCCTCCGCACCCACCACGGGCAGGGTGAAGCTCACGACGACCCGGACAGTGGCGACACCACCGTCGCCCACGACGCATCGGGTGAGCCTGGCGCCGTTCGTCACCGCGAGCGAGGCGGCCTCCGCGCATCCGGCATCGGGGTCGGCGAAGGCGAGTCGCGCGGCGGCGAGCGCTCCGAGGTCGGCGGCGGTCTGCGCACGGTGCCGGATCACCCTGGCGGCACCGGCGAAAGTCACCGCGAGCACCACCGTGGAGATCACCGCGATGAGACCGATCATCCATATCGTCGCCCCACCCCGATCCCTCCGGGCAAAAAGCGGCCTCAGCTCTCCGCCCCGCCAGCGGATGACCCCGCCCCGGCCTCTCCGGGTGAAAGACGGCCTGGGCATTCCACTCAGCCGATGGTCCCGGCCAGTTCCACCCCCGCCCTTTCGGACACAAGACAGCCTCACCGCGCCGCTCCACCCACGGCACCAGGCGGCTCCACTCCGGCTCTTTGGAGCACAGGACAACCTCACCGTCCTCCTCCACCCACGGCACCGGACGGTCCCACTCCCGGCTCGACGGCGGAGACGGCGCTCCCACGGACGGTCACCTCGGGGAGAGAAAGACCCCAGCGCGGGCCGACCCGGACGGACACCTCCACCCGAACGCGCTCTGTGTCCCTGACCACCTCCGCTCGCGCTCCCGCCGGAGCGGCGGCGAGAACGTTGCTCCGAACCCGGTCGAGGGACTCTCCCCGCGACGCGGCCCGGGCGCCCGTCCGGGCCGCATCCACGCACTCCAGCTGAGCTGCGACCGCCCCCACCGCCCACAACCCGGCGGCCAGCACCACCACGAGGGCGGGCAGGGCCGCTGCGGTCTCAGCCGTCACCGATCCTCTGGAGGAGGGGACTGACAGGCGAGGCACCGAACCCTTTGAGGGGCATGCGGTGGATGGACAGACCTCCGCCTCCGGCCGGACACGCGGGGGAAGCGAATGAGGCACCAGGCTTCGAAGGAGAGGGAGGGGGCGGGGAGTGACCATCGGGATCATCCGGCCACGTTCAGCGCCCGGTTGATGAGGTCCGTGATCATCTCTTGGACCTCTGGACTCGTCACGACCTTGAAAAGAATCGCGGCGAAGGCACATGCGGCAATCGTGCCGACGGCGTATTCGGCGGTGGACATGCCGCGGTCCCGGCTCGTGGCCGCAGTCAGCAAGGCCCGGCGATCCTGCCACCACCTCGACAGGACATGCCGCAGACCACCGGAGCGCGATCCAGCCATCGTTTCCCCCTCGGGCTCAGTGAGGCCGGCCCTCTTGCGTCCGGCGTCGGTCGGACCAGATTCGCCGACATACGCGTTGAGCTGGGGAGAAGAACGGTGTTCTGTGGAAAACCCATCCGATCATCCACAGCCATCGAGCCCACGTAGAGGCCTCGGCCGAAGAGCGACATGGGCAAGCTTGCGACCGGACTATCCGGCTAGATCTCGGGTGGGCCACCCAGCCGGGTGGACCGTATGGGCAGACGCCGCACTGCACCGGAGATGCCGGAGATGCCGTGCCCGCGGAAGGCACTATGCCGCGTGGAAGGCGCCAGGCCGCACAGAGGGCATCAGACAGAGCTGAAGGTACTAGATCGAGCGGAAGGTACTAGACCATGCGGAAGGCACTAGACCATGCGGAAGACACTAGATCGTGCGGAAGGTGCTACCCCTTGTGGAAGACACTGAGATGCACACAAGATGCCGGACCACACGGCGGATGCCGTACCTGGGCACCGGAGAGATGACCCAGGCACGGAGCGGGAACGGCGGACTCTCGTATCGCCGTCCCCATCCGCTCGTATCGCCGCCCCCATTCGCGCTTCGTCATGCCCGCGCCTTGCGGTATCCGGCTTATCCCCAAGTGGGCCTCTTCAGCCACCGAGGCGCATTCCCTCTCACCGAGAGACCCCGCGAGGTTCAACCTCACAGGTCACGAGAGAAGGGAAAGCCCTTGGGACAGGGACTCCATCGCGGAGGAGAGTCTCAGCGCGATCACATGGCGGCTCGGACCACCGGCGGCTTCGTTCGCATGAGTCGGTGAATTCCACGTGACTTATCCACAGCACTCCGCTTTTTCCTGTGGACAACTTCTCGCAAATACACAGAACCTGTGGATAACTTACGGAAGCAGGACCTTGCTCGCGAGACCGGCTACGACGGGAACGATGCCCAGGAGAACGAAAGCGGGCAGGAAACACAGCCCCAGGGGCATGACGGCCTGAACGCCGGCCCTCCGGGCGGCGGCCGCCGACATCGCCCGGGCGGCATGCCGGGAGTCGTCGGCCACCCTGGTCAACATGTCGGCCACAGGGGCGCCGCTGAGTGCCGCCCGGCTCATGGTGCGGGCGAAGGGAGCGAGCGTCTGCTCGGAGCCGAAGGCGGACCATGCGCTTTCCGGGGTCGCTCCCAGCCTCAGTTGCCCGTTCACCCACGCGAGCCGGTCGCCGAGCGGCCCGCCGATCGCCTGGGCGGTGATGTCGAGCGCCCCGGTGACCGGTTGTCCCGCACGCAGGCAGGCCACCATGAGGTCGGCCGCCAGCGGCAGGTCGGCGGTGATCCGGTCACGCTCGCGGCGCACCGCCGGAGACTCCCGCCGTCTGAGAAGCAAGGGCACGGCGACGGAACCGATGACTCCTGCGACGATCCCGGCCTGACCTCCCACCGCGAGAAAGAGCATCGCCCCCGTAGTGATCGCGACCAGGACCTCCCGCCTGTCGAAGCGTCCCCTGCCTCCGGACCCGGAGTGCCCGCCCGGTCCTGCAACGGCTCCCTCCGGAGGAGGCTCACCGGCCCTCGGCGCACTCGCGTTCCCGATCGATCTCACTTCGCGACTGATCATGTCGGCTCCGGCTCCGGCGGAAGCCGTTCCGCCGCCGATCATGCTTCCTGCGGCCGGGACCCGCCGGTCTGCCCGGTGAAGCCGACGGGCGGGGTCATCAGGAGACGTCCACAGCCACGCGGCGGCCCCGGTGAGCACCATGGCCAGGACACCGGCGGTCACAGCGTTCATCGCTTCTCTCCGATCGCGGTCACATCAGGTGAGCGGGAAACCCATCGCCATGGGCGAGTAGACGCCCGGCAGCCGTAGACGCCACGGCTCCCGGCTCGGGCCGTACGGTGGGCCGCTCCCGGCTCGGGCCACACGACGAGCCACCACCGCGAGCGACGGGGGATCTCAGGTCTGCTCGGCTTTGGCGACCAGATGACGGGTCCACCACAGGCCGCAGCCGTCGAGGGCGACCCCGACGACCAGGCATGCCACCCCGGCGGGGCCGCCGAGGAGGAAGTCGAGGGGGCGCATGCCCAGTCCTGTCGCCATGAGCACGCCCAGCACGGGCAGACCGGCGAGCAGACGGGCGGTCGATCGAGGACCGGCGAGCTGGGCGGCGACGTCTCGCCGGTGGGCTTCGGCCTCCCGGAGGGAGGCGGCCACCCGGTCGACGAGAGCCGAGAATCCTCCGCCGACGGTCGCGGCGGCCCGCCAGCACGCCGCCAGGCGCCGAAGCCCTTCGCCTCCCCGTTCCGGGGCCGCGGCCAGTAGGGCCTCGGACACGTCACCCCCGTCTCGCGCCACCGCGATCACGGGCCTCATCGCCATCGGATCGGGGAACTCCATCGACGACACGGCACGGGACAGCGCCTCGCCCGCGGTGCGTCCCGCGGCCAATTCGGCGGCGAGGACCTGACAGAGCTCCACGGAAGCCGCCCTCCACGCCTCGGCCTGACGGGACGGCCGGGAGAACCGGGCGATCCATCGCAGGAGGTCGCGGGGTCCGTCCGGACCATGCCCGCGCAGGCACAGACGCTCCAGCCGCGCGGTTCCCGGGTCGGGCCCCATCCACAGCCAGGCCGCCAACGCGGCGAGGATCACGGCCCCGGTCATGGCCGGGCAGGACCGCCGGACCACCTGGCGGAGGCGGCGGAGGCTCGGGCAGGAGTGGACTCCCCGGCGGGGGCGGACGCGGTCTCGGCAGCGGGAGCCCGCTCGGGAGGAACGTCAGATCCCGTGATGAAAGCAGCTGGGACTCCGCCAGCACGGACACCGGGTCCCCGCAGAGAGGCGGGCGCGGCTTCGGGGACGGAGGCGCGTGCCCTGCGGGCGGCAGGTCCGCTGGCGGGAAGACCGGAGACTCCGGCGGCACGGGCACCAGGTCCTCCGAGGGAGGCCGGTGCGGCTTCGGGGACGGAGGCGCGTGCCCTGCGGGCGGCAGGTCCGCTGGCGGGAACATCGGAGACTCCCGTGGCACGGGCACCGGGTCCCCGCAGAGAGGTGGGCGCGGCTCCGGGGAGGAGGGCTTCAGCGGTACGGGTGCCGGGAGCGGTGGTGGGGCGGGTGGGTCTTCTGGGGGGAGGGAGGAGGGCCTCGGTGATGGGGGCTCGGGTGGTGAGGGCGGGGAAGGCTGGGCCGGGGACGGCCTGGCCGGTCGGGGAGAAGGTGAGGGCGGGTTCCGCCTCGACGAGGCCGGAGGGACGGCGGGTCATCATGCAGATCTCGGTGATCCGGCGGCGGCCGTCGGCGTGGTCGCGGGTGAGGTGGATGACGACGTCCAGGGCCGCGGCGATCTGGCTGTGGACCGCCTCGCGGGTGAGACCGGCGGCGCAGGCGAGGGCCTCGAGGCGGGCGGGCACGTCGGCCGCCCTGTTGGCGTGGAGGGTGCCGCAGCCGCCCTCGTGACCGGTGTTGAGCGCCGCGAGCAGGTCGACCACCTCCGCGCCTCGGACCTCTCCGACGACGAGCCGGTCGGGGCGCATGCGCAGCGCCTGGCGGACCAGGTCGCGCAGCCCCACGCCGCCGGCGCCTTCGAGGTTGGCCGGGCGGGACTCCAGCCGCACCACGTGCGGGTGCAGCGGTCTGAGCTCGGCGGAGTCCTCCACGAGGAGGAGGCGCTCGCCGTGGTCGGCGAGGGAGAGCAGGGCCGACAGCAGTGTGGTCTTGCCCGTGCCGGTGCCGCCCGAGATGAGGAAGGCGAGCCTCGACTCGATCACCGCGGTGAGGACGGGGACGGCGTCGGCCCCGATCGTGCCCGCCTCGACCAGCTCGGCCAGGCCGAAGGTGTGGCGGGGCGGGAGCCTCAGCGACAGGCAGGTGCCCCCGGGGGACACCGGGGGCAGGACGGCGTGCAGCCGGACGCCGCCGGCGAGTCTGGCGTCGACGTAGGGGCAGGCGTCGTCGAGGCGCCGCCCCGCCGCCGCGGCCAGGCGCTGGGCGAGCCGCCGCACCGCCTCCTCGTCGGGGAAGGCGACCGGGGTGCGGCGCAGGCCGTGGCCGTCGTCGATCCACACCTCCCGGGGACCGTTCACCAGCACGTCGGTGACCTCGGCCTCCGCCAGCAGCGGCTCCAGCGGGCCCGCGCCGATCAGGTCGGCGCGCAGGGCGCGGGCCACCGCCAGGATCTCGGCGTCGCCCAGGACCGCCCGCTCGGCCCGCAGCGCGACGGCGACGTGCGCGGCGCTGGGTTCGACGCCGGTCCGCGCCAGCCGTACCCGGACGGCTTCGATCAGGTCGGGTGAGACCGCGCGGGCGGGTGCGGGCCTGCTCATCCCGTGGCCTCGGGCGGGAACGGGCCGGAAGCGACCGCGGACCGCAGGAACGCCTCGCAGAACCGGCCGAGCGGGCTCCGGCCGCCGAGCCGGGGGACGGTGCCGCGGTTCAGGACGGCGGTGAGGCGGGGCTGGTCGGGCAGGCTCCCGGCGCACGGGACGCCGAGCGAGGTGGCGACCACCTCGTCGTCCAGGATGCCGGTGCGGACGGCGGCCCGGATCTCCCCCGTGTGCTCCCGCAGGACGGTGAGCGTCTGGGCCGCGGCCAGGACGCCCCGCACGTCGGCGGTGACGACCAGGAGGGTGGTGGCGGCACGGCCCAGAGCCTCCGCGGCGGCGGGGTCGGGGCGGCGGGGGAGGTCGACGACCACGAGGTCGAACCCGCGCTGCCCGGCGTCGAGCACCGAGCGCATGGCCTCGGCCGGGATGGCGCCCGCCTCGCCCCGGTGGAAGGACAGGAAGGTCAGCTCCGAGACGCTCGGAAGGGCCGCCCGGAGCGCGGTGAAGCTGACCCGGCCCTCACGGGCGACGAGGTCGGACCAGCGGGCCCCCTCGGTCTCCTCCTGGCCGAGCAGCAGGTCCAGGCCCCCGCCGAGCGGGTCGGCGTCGACGAGAAGGGTGCGCAGGCCCCCGCGGGAGGCCACCAGCGCGAGCGAGGCGGCCAGGACGCTGGCCCCGGCCCCGCCCCGGCCGCCCACGACGCAGACGACGAGACCGGCCCGCGCGGCGGGCTCCACGGCGTCGGCG
This sequence comes from Paraplanobispora siamensis, assembly GCF_016863175.1. GTDB lineage: Bacteria > Actinomycetota > Actinomycetes > Streptosporangiales > Streptosporangiaceae > Planobispora > Planobispora siamensis. The sequence goes on along the minus strand of NZ_BOOJ01000014.1, from coordinate 23,233 downwards.
AACTCGTCGACCAGCCGCCGTTCCGCGGAGGGCAGCTCCAGGACGGCCTGGGCTCCCACCGCGACGCACTTGCGCCAGGTGTCGGGATTTTCCGGACCGTGGGTCACCAGGACGACCCGGTGGCGCGGCGGGGGCCTGGTCGCGGCCAGCGCGTCGGCCGCGTCGCCTCCGACGACCACCAGGGGGGCACGGGTCCAGTAGGGCCGGGCGTGCGCGGGCGCGTGGGCCACGTCGAGCTCCGCTCCCGCCGCGGCGGCGACGCGGAGAAGGTCGTCGAGCAGGGCGGGGTCTTCGGTGATGACCAGAGGGCGGTCCAAGGGTGCCTCCCAGAAGCGTGGGAAGCCCACCTTCGGGGAGAGGCCGCCTCGGCCGAGGCTCCGAGCGTCGTTCTGTGGACGGCCGTACGGCGCGAGGGCCGCCTGTGGAAACCCGGGGTCCGGCCGTGGAAATGAGCGGCGACCCCCGCTGGGGGGGAGAGCGGGGGTCGCCGACCGGTCCGGCTCCGGGGGGGTAGAGCCGGTCCCGTTTCAGAAGAAAGCTTTCAGCAGAAGGCCGGAGGTGGCAAGAGATCGGTGAAACCGACCATGCGCAATACCCCGGCCCATGGCGATACAACCGTATGCTGCCTCATCGCCTGAGTTTCGTCGAGGAGCAATCTCTGGTTTTCTCCGGTTTTTTTCAAATAACGATCTGGTCACCGCGGCTTCCGCAATCGAGAATTATCCGGAGCCGACTCCCGGCCGATCACGGAGGGTGATCAATTCCCGGGCGCCGGGATGACCTTCGCCCAAGCGCCGCCCGCCCTCAAGGCGTTCAGGAGACGTTCACGACAGTTGGCCGGCGAACCTTCCCCTCTCCGTAAAGGTCTTGGTCCCAGGGGTTCCCATCAGCCCGAATCCGTCGTACAAAGGTTGCACGGACCTAGTGTCCGGGCACGGCCATCGGGCACCCACGCGCGACCAGCCGCGGGAGGCGCGTCGAGACGGGCTTGACCCGCTCCGACGATTACAGGTGCACGCTTGGTAACCCGATGTGGCGTGCTGGCGACGGCGCCCCTTCCAGGGGCGCCGTCTGCTTTGTGCTCCGGGGATGTCCGTAATTCCCCATCTGGATCTTCAGCCGCGCCGTACGGCTTCCGCCGCTCCTCAGCCGCGCTGCATGGCCTCGCAGATCGCCGTGGCCTCCCGCACGCCCAGCGTGGCCGCCTCCGCGCAGTGGCGCACCCACTGCGCCACCCCCTCGGCGGTGCCGGTCAGATAGGCCCGCAGGCTCTCGCCGTACGCCTCTCCCAGCTCCAGGTGGCCCAGCTCGATCGCGGCCAGCGACTTGGGATCAAGACCGAACTCCACCAGCGTCAGCCGCTCCGCCGCTCTCGCGACGACCCCGTCCGCCGTGCCGAACGGCCGCAGCACCGCCAGTTCGGCGTGCACGACGGCGGCCATCACCAGCGCGGGCGCCTTGGATCCGCCCGTCACCAGGTCGACCAGCCCGTCCACCCGGGCCACCGTCTCCTCGGGTCCCGGCGCGGCGCCCAGGCCGAGCGGGTCGGGCGCCTCGGCGCGGGCCCGGGGGCGGCCGAGATCCTCGGTCAGCCCCACGGCGGCCAGCGTGTGCAGCCTGGCCAGCGCCTGCCGCGGTGCCGTACGCCACACGGGGCCGAGCCGTCCCAGCTCGGCCGAGACGCGCAGGGCGCCCTGGACGACGGGGTCGGTGACCTCCGGGATGGCCTCCAGCGGGACGTCCACGCCGTCGAGCGCGGCGGACGCCCTGGCGCCGTGCAGGGCGGAGCGGGCCGACACCTCGGGGCTCTTGCGCCGCAGCACGCGATGCCGGTAGAGGCGGTCCACGGCCTCGCGCACGCCGGCCACCGCTTCCGGCACTCCGGGGAGTTCGGCGATGACAGCCAATGGGTCGTTCACGGACTCCGACCCTACCGGCCGGTCGGGAAGCTCCCGACGCCGCCATGGAATCCCCGGCGAAAACGGCCGTTGAACCGTTCACCGAACGCATCGGGCCATCCGGCGCACCGCCGTACCAGATCCTCTGGAATAACGCCTGCGACATTTCTAGGGTGTCGGAATCGCAACGTTTCTGACGTGTCCGCTACTTACCGTCAGCAATGTTGTCGAGCTGTACGTCTCTTGTCACCGGTTGGTACATACCTGTCTAGACCTCTTGTGGCGAGTACCTCTGGCCTGGTGAAGTGGGACACGTCCGAAGCTGACGAGCAGTACGAGAAGGAGTGCGTAGTGGCCCCGGAGACCCCTGGTTCCGAACCGCGTGAGGCCCAGGAGACGCTGTCGAACCTGCTGCACGAGACCCGGCGGTTCGCTCCTCCTGCCGAGCTCGCCGCCGCCGCCAATGTAACCGAGCAGGCCTACGCCGAGGCCGGGGCCGACCGCCTGGCCTTCTGGGAGAAGCAGGCCGAGCGGCTGGACTGGTCCAAGCGCTGGGACACCACCCTCGACTGGAATCCCCCCTTCGCCAAGTGGTTCGTCGGCGGAGAGCTGAACATCGCCTACAACTGCGTCGACCGCCACGTCGAGGCGGGCCGCGGCGACAAGGTCGCCTACCACTGGGAGGGCGAGCCCGAGGGCGACGCCCGTACGATCACCTACGCCGACCTGCGGCGCGAGGTCGCCAAGGCGGCGAACGCGCTGACCGAGTTGGGCGTCGGCAAGGGCGACCGGGTCGCGATCTACATGCCGATGATCCCCGAGCTGCCGATCACGATGCTCGCCTGCGCCCGCATCGGCGCCGTCCACTCGGTGGTCTTCGGCGGCTTCTCCGCCAGCGCGCTCAGCGGCCGGATCCAGGACGCCGACGCCAAGATCGTGGTCACCGCCGACGGCGGCTACCGGCGCGGCGCGCCGAGCGCGCTCAAGCCGACCGTGGACGAGGCCGTCAAGGAGTGCCCGGGCATCGAGCACGTGCTCGTGGTCCGCCGGACCGGCCAGGACGTCGGCTGGGGCGACAAGGACGTGTGGTGGCACGACCTGGTGGAGCGCCAGAGCGAGGAGCACACCCCGGTCCCGCACGACTCCGAGCACCCGCTCTACATCCTCTACACCAGCGGCACCACCGGGAAGCCCAAGGGCATCCTGCACACCACCGGCGGCTACCTGACCCAGACCGCCTACACCCATCACGCGGTCTTCGACCTCAAGCCCGAGACCGACATCTACTGGTGCACCGCCGACATCGGCTGGGTGACCGGTCACTCCTACATCGTGTACGGCCCGCTCGCCAACGGCGCCACCAGCGTCATCTACGAGGGCACCCCGGACACCCCGCACCGCGGCCGGTTCTGGGAGATCGTGCAGAAGTACAAGGTGACGATCCTCTACACCGCGCCGACGGCGATCCGCACCTTCATGAAGTGGGGAGACGACATCCCCGCCAAGTACGACATGTCGTCCCTGCGGATCCTGGGCAGCGTCGGCGAGCCGATCAACCCCGAGGCCTACGTCTGGTACCGCGAGCACATCGGCGGCGACCGGACCCCGGTCGTGGACACCTGGTGGCAGACCGAGACCGGCGCCATCATGATCAGCCCGCTGCCGGGTGTGACCAGCGGCAAGCCCGGCGCGGCCATGCGCCCGCTGCCCGGCATCACCGCCGACGTGGTCGACGACCAGGGCGAGAGCGTCCCCAACGGGGGCGGCGGCTTCCTGGCGATCCGCGACCCGTGGCCGTCGATGCTCCGCACGATCTGGGGCGACGACCAGCGCTTCATCGACACCTACTGGTCCCGCTTCGAAGGGATGTACTTCGCCGGCGACGGTGCCAAGCGCGACGAGGACGGCGACATCTGGCTGCTGGGCCGCGTCGACGACGTCATGCTCGTCTCCGGTCACAACATCTCCACCACCGAGGTGGAGTCGGCTCTCGTCTCCCACCCGAAGGTCGCCGAGGCGGCCGTGGTCGGCGCGACCGACCCGCTGACCGGCCAGGCCATCGTGTCGTTCGTGATCCTGCGCGGCGGCGCGGAGGAGAGCGAGGACATCGCCGCCGAACTGCGCAACCACGTGGCCAAGACGCTCGGCCCGATCGCCAAGCCCCGCCAGATCCTGGTGGTACCCGAGCTGCCGAAGACCCGCTCCGGCAAGATCATGCGGCGTCTGCTCCGCGACGTGGCGGAGAACCGCAGCATCGGCGACGTCACCACTCTGGCCGACAGCACGGTGATGAACCTCATCTCCGAGAAGCTGCCCAGCGCCAAGAGCGAGGACTGACGATCGGTGAGGCGACCCCGGGTGCCCGGCGTGCCGGCGTGGTACGACGGGCACCGCGGGGTCAGGCCAGGGACACCAGATCCGTGTAGCCGGGGCTCCACAGGTCCTCGGCGCCGTCGGGCAGCAGGAGCACCCGGTCGGGCCGCAGGGCCTCGACCGCGCCCTCGTCGTGGGTGACCAGGACGATCGCGCCCCGGTAGGCGCGGATCGCCTCCAGGATCTCGTGCCGGGAGGCGGGGTCGAGGTTGTTGGTCGGCTCGTCGAGCAGCAGGGTGTTGGCCCCGGAGCAGACCAGGGTCGCCAGGGCGAGCCGGGTCTTCTCCCCGCCGGAGAGCACCCCGGCGGGCTTGTCGGCGTCGTCGCCGGAGAACAGGAACGACCCCAGGATCCGCCGGGCCTCGCCGTCGGTCAGCTGCGGCGCGGCCTCGGCCAGGTTCTCCCTGACCGTGCGCTCCGCGTCGAGCGTCTCGTGCTCCTGGGCGTAGTAGCCCAGCCTGAGCCCGTGCCCGGGGACGACCAGCCCCGAGTCCGGCCTCTCGCGGCCGGCCAGGATCCGCAGCAGGGTCGTCTTGCCCGCGCCGTTGAGCCCGAGGATCACGACCCGGCTGCCCCGGTCGACGGCCAGGTCGACGCCGGTGAACACCTCCAGCGAGCCGTACGACTTGGTCAGGCCCGCCGCGGTGAGCGGCGTCCTGCCGCACGGGGCGGGCTCGGGCAGCCGGATCCTGGCGACCTTCTCCGCCCGCCGTTCGGGCTCGGTGGCGGCGAGCATCCGCTCCGCCCGGCGGGCCATGTTCCTGGCGGCGACCGCCGTGTTGACGTTGGCCCGCATCTTGCCGGCCTGGGCGAGCAGGGCGCCCGCCTTGCGCTCGGCGTTGGCGCGCTCCCGCCTGCGCCGCCGGTCGTCGGTCTCGCGCTGGGCCAGGTAGGCCCGCCAGCCGACGTTGTAGACGTCCACGGCCGCCCGGTCGGCGTCCAGGTGGAAGACCCGGTTGACGGTGGCCTCCAGCAGACCGGTGTCGTGGCTGATCAGCACCAGCCCGCCCCGGTAGGAGGCCAGGAAGGCCCGCAGCCATCCGATCGAGTCGGCGTCGAGGTGGTTGGTGGGCTCGTCGAGCAGCAGCGTGTCGTGCCCGGCGAACACGACGCGGGCCAGTTCGACCCGGCGCCGCTGCCCGCCGGACAGCGTGCCCAGCGGCTGGGCCAGCACCCGGTCGGGCAGGCCCAGCCCGGCGGCCACCCGCGCCGCCTCGGCCTCGGCCGGATAGCCGCCGCGTGCCTGGAACTCGGCCTCGGCGCGGACGTAGGCCCCCATCGCCCTGTCGTCGGCGGCCATCGCCACCTCGGCGGCGCGCAGCTCGCGGACGATCCGGTCGAGGCCCCTGGCCGAGAGGATCCGGTCGCCGGCGGTGATGCCGAGGTCTCCGGTGCGGGGGTCCTGCGGGAGGTGGCCGACCGAGCCCACCCGGGCGACGGTGCCGGCGGCGGGCTGCGCCAGACCGGCGAGGATCTTCGTCAGGGTGGTCTTGCCCGCGCCGTTGCGGCCGACGAGGCCGATCTTGTCACCGGGGGCGACGCGGAAGGCGGCGCCGGACAGCAGCAGCCGGGCGCCGGCGCGCACGTCGAGGTCAACAGCAGTGATCATTTTTATTACGCTCCGTAATCAACGGAAGACACAGGGATGGTGCGAGTCCTGGTCGTCCAGCTAGGAAGTACGGGGCGTAGCCATGGAACCGAGGTTAGATCGCCCCCGGGTCCCGGCGCATCCGGTTTTCTCCCTGCGGAGGATGCTCCCCTGCACCGCGACGTCGGGATCGACGGTGTTCGCCCGGCCGTCGCCGGGGTAGCGCCGGGCTCATGATCCTCATCCGCAGGCGAACGGTCCGCAGCCGCAGGCGAACGGTCCACGGCCGCAACAGAGCGGGCCACGGCCACAACAGAGCGGGCCACGGCACACCGGCCCTTGTCCACAGGCGGATGACCTCTGTCCACAGCCCGAGGGGTCGCACTGGCAAGATGCCGCCGAGGTGCCGATACTGGCCGAAGCCGGATTCACCGTGTCATTGCCCCTCGGCGGTCCCGCCTTCGGCGATGATCCTGGGAGGGCGGCCGCGGTGACCGCCGGCGTGCTCGCGGCGAGCCCGCCGCCTCGCCTCCGGCGGCGATCCTGCTCAGGGTGCGCGTGCGCAAACACCTCAACACGCAGGATGATGTTGACACCCGCGCTCGATAGGAGATCGTTATGACGCAGAATCCGGCCACCGAGCCGCAGCAGGAGTCGCTGGGCTCGCTGGTGGCCGCCGCCAGCGGCCACATCTCCACCCTGATCCGCTCCGAGGTCGAGCTGGCCAAGGCCGAGTTCAGGTTCGACGCCAAGCGGGTCGGCGTGGCGGTGGGGCTGTTCGCCGCCGCCGCCTTCATCGCCCACCTGTGCCTGATCCTCATCTCGTTCGTCATCGCCTACGGGCTGGTGGCGCTGTTCGACTGGCCCGAGGTCCTGGCCTTCGGCGTCGTCACGACCGCCTACCTGATCGCCGCCGCCGTGATGGTCACCTTCGGCATCCGGCGCTTCAAGGGCCTGACCGGAATGAAGCGGACAATCCGTTCGCTCAAGTACCTGAAGACCGGCGAGAGCGAGATGGGCCCTGTCGTCTTCCACGAGCCGCCCACCGCCGGTCGGCTCGGCGCCCACCGAGAGTCAGTGAGACCGGATCAGTGATCACCTCCGACGAGTCCGTGGTCCGGGTCGAGGGCCCGTGGACCCACCGCTCCGTGCACGCCCGCGGCACCCGCTTCCACGTCGTGGAGGCCGGTGAGGGCCCGCTCGTGCTGCTGCTGCACGGCTTCCCGCAGTTCTGGTGGAGCTGGCGCCACCAGCTCGTCTCCCTGCCCGCGGCGGGCTACCGCGCCGTCGCCGTCGACCTGCGCGGCTACGGCGCGAGCGACAAGCCGCCGCGCGGCTACGACCTGCCCGCCCTGGCCGCCGACGCCGCCGGGCTGATCCGCGCCCTGGGCGAGACCGGCGCCGTCGTCGTCGGCCACGACTGGGGCGGCCTGCTCGCCTGGACGATGGCCGTGCTTGACCCCAAGGTGGTCCGGCGGCTGGTCCCGGTCTCGGCCCCGCACCCCCTCCGGCTCCGCTCGGCCATGGTGGCCGATCCGTTCGGGCAGCTCAGGGCGAGCAGCCACGCGCTGGGCTTCCAGCTGCCGCTCCTGCCCGAGCGCCGCCTGACCGCCGACGGCTCCGCCCGGGTGGGCCGGCTGCTGCGGGGGTGGGCCGGGCCCGAGGGGCTGGACGAGGAGGCCGTACGGACCTATCGCGAGGCGTTCCGCATCCCCAACGTCTCCCACTGCGCGCTGGAGTACCACCGCTGGTTCGCCCGCTCCCAGGTGCGCCCGGACGGGATGCGCTACGCCAGGCGGATGCGCGCGGAGATCGACAGGCCCACGCTTCACGTGCACGGCGCGCTCGACAGCCGTTTCCTGCCGCGCACCGCCCAGGGTTCGGGCCGCTACGTGGCCGCCCCCTACCGCTGGCGGCTGATCGAGGGCGCGGGCCACTTCCCCCATGAGGAGCGCCCCGAGACCTTCGACGCCGAGCTGATCGGCTGGCTGGCCGACCCGGAGCCCGACCGGTGATCTCCGGAGACCACAACGCGAACCGGCCGATGACCCCTGGAAGCCGCGACCCGGAGGCCGGCCGGTGATCCCCGAAGACCACAACCCGGAGTCCGGCCGATGATCCCCAGAGACCGCGACCCCGACGGCCGGGCGCGCAACCGGCGGCCCCGCGACGCGTTCGGCCGTCCCCTGCCGCGCGGCGCCGAGGGTGTGGAGCGCGTTCCCGACGACTACGCCCCCGGCGCCGCCGAGGCCCTCACCGAGGCGTGCCGCCTGCTCGGGCAGGAGCGGCCCTTCCACGCCCACGAGGTGCTGGAGGCCCGCTGGAAGACCGGCCCGGCCGAGGAGCGCGAGCTGTGGCAGGGGCTCGCGCAGGTCTGCGTCGGGCTCACCCACCTGCAGCGGGGCAACCGGCGCGGGGCCGCGGCGCTCCTCGCGCGCGGCGCCGACAGGATCGCCTCGTACGGCCCGCCGTACGACGCCATCGCCGCGGCGGCCCGCGAGCTGGACGAGCAGGACGGCCCGGACCCCGCCGCGGCCGTCGCCGCGATCGCGGCCCTGCTGACGACCGCCTCCCCGCCGGCCGAGGTCAGTGACGGCACTGACGGCCGTCCGGCTGAACAACCTGGAGCCGTCCCCGACCGCCGGGATCAGTGATCACACCCCCGGGTGTCCACCCGACAGAACAGCCTGGAACCGTCTCCGGCCGCCAGGGCAGTGTTCGCAGGTGGCCATCCGGCTGGACAGCTCGGAGCCGTCCCCGACCGCCGGGATCAGTGATCGCACTCCTGGGTGTCCACCCGGTTGAACAGCTTGGAGCCGTCCTCGGCGTCCGGGGCCACCTCGGCGGCGGTCAGGACGTAGCCGGTCTCCTGCTGGTCGAGGGCCGCGGCGAAGACCACGCCGTAGACCCGGCCGTCGGGCGTCAGCAGCGGCCCGCCGGAGTTGCCGGGGCGGACCAGGCCGCGGATGGCGTAGACGTCGCGGATGACGGTCTTGCTCTCGTAGATGTCGGGGCCCTTGGCCTGCTGGCGGACCCTGATGCGGGCCTCGTTGAGGGTGTAGCCCTCCCCGTGCGGGAAGCCCGCGACGATGGCGTCGTCGCTCTCCTCCGCGGTGCCGTCGAAGCGCAGGATCGGCAGGTCCAGCCCGGAGACGTGCAGGATCGCGATGTCCCTGTCGGGGTTGTAGAGCACGACCCTGGCCGGGCGGACGTTGTTGAGATAGTCGACGACCTCGAGCTCCTGGTCGACCCCGGCGACCACGTGGGCGTTCGTCATGATCTTGTTCTGGGCGTAGACGAACCCGGTGCCCTCGATGTGCTTGCGGCAGCTCGACGCCACGCCCTGCACCTTGACGATGCCCTTGCGGGCCCGCTCCAGCTGGGCGCCCTTGGCCACGCTCTTGTCGGGCGGCGCCACGTCGACGAACCGGCCGCCCCCGATGTCGTCGAAGACCTGGGGGAAGCCGGAGGTGTCGAGCAGGTCCTTGATCGGCTTCTGGATGTCCCTGGCCGCCTGCGGGATCGTCTGGTCGAGGGCTCTCAGCAGCAGCGACTTGTTCACATGCTCACTGATCATCGTGAACGGGGAGACGGCGAGCAGCGAGCCGATGAACCACGCGACGATCAGCACCGCGAGCGCGCTGGCGAACGTGCCGCCGACTGCGTCGACGACCTTCGCCGGTTCCCAGGTGACGTGGCTGCGGATCACCGCGCCGACCGTCGAGGAGGCGAACTGCCCGACGATCGCGGTGAGGAAGACGATCACGATGGCGAGCAGCGCGCGCTCGGTCTCGCCGTCGATGATGGCCCCGGCGATCGGGGGCGCGATGAAGACGCCCAGCAGCACGCCGCCGACGAAGCCGATGAAGCTCAGGGCTCCGATGATGAACCCCTGCCGGTATCCCGACACCGCGAAGGCCACCATCAGGGCGATCAGGATAAGGTCGAGGAGATCACCACTCACCCTTCAAAGGTATCCAGCCCGCCCCCCGCGCGTGCACCCGTTGCGGTGCCTCTGTGCGGTTATCGTGGCCGTATGGCAACGATCGGGGGACCGGTGCCGGTGGAGTCGCTGGTCGAGACGGCACTGCGGGATCCGGACCCGGACGGTACGGCGCGCTGGCAGGCCATCGCGGCCCTGCACGAGCGCGGGGATCTGGAGACCTTCACCGCCGCGCGGCGCCTGTGCGGCGGGCCCACGACCGCCGAGCGCATGCTCGGGGTCGACATCCTCGGCCGGCTCGGCTTCGTCGACCGGAGCCTGCCGATCCTGCGCTTCATGGCCGCGAGCGAGGACGACCCGATGGTGCTCCACTCGGTGCTGATCGCCTTCGGCCACCTGCGCGACCGCCGCGCGCTGCCCTCGGCGATCTCGCTGTCGGAGCACCCCGACGCCGGAGTGCGGTACGGCGCGGCCTACGCGCTGCCGAACATCATGGGCGACCGGCCCGACCCCGCGGGCATGGCCGCGCTGCGCCGCCTGGCCGCCGACCCCGACGACGACGTGGCCGACTGGGCCTGCCTGGGGGTGGCGCTGGTGAGCGGCGCGGCCGGGGCGAGGTCTCCGGGGAGCGCCGGACGCGGCCTAACCGCGGGAGGCGAGGTTCAGGACGTCCGGGGGCAGGTCCTCGACCCGTGAGCCGTCCCAGGGCAGCGCGAAGCCCGAGTCGTCGAGCACCCCGTCGAGCACGCCCGCGGTGAAGCCCCACACCAGCAGGCCCCGCACCCGGAACGCGGGCCCGGAGTAGCCGCTGGGGTGGCGCAGCGTGAGCCGGTTGGCCGGATCGACCAGTTCGGCGAGCGGGACGCGCTCCACCGACTCCACCTCGTCGGGCGAGGCCGCGTGCACGGCGCAGGGCGTGTGCCACCAGCCGATGACCGGGGTCACCCGGTTGTCGCTGCGCCATATGTACAGCTCCGGCATGGTGCCGACCACGTGGACGCCGGCCGGGTCGAGGCCGGTCTCCTCCTGCGCCTCGCGCAGCGCCGCGGCGACCGGGCCGCCGTCGGCGGGGTCGACTCCCCCGCCGGGGAAGGCGGGCTGCCCCGCGTGCCGCCTGCCGCGCGAACTGCGCTGGATGAGCAGCACGTCGGGACCGCTGGGCCCCTCGCCGAACAGCAGCAGCACCGCGGCCGGACGTCCGCCGGACTCCGGCGGGCGCATCGCCGGATGCACCGGCGCTCCCGCCGCCCGCTCCGCCAGCGTCTCCAACCACCCAGGAACTCGCACGGGTACACCTCCGATCTTCTCCAACGCGGCGCCCCCTCCGGCGCTTCCCGGATGCGGGCGTCGCGTGCCGCGAGGAGGCGGGTCCGGCAGAAGGCGGAAGAGAGGGGACCGGCTCAGGAGAAGGGACCGGGCCGTACCAGCTTCGCGGCCTCGGCGGGATCGGTGGGGCCGGTGCCGTACGACGGGCACAGGGCGGCCAGCGGGCAGGCGCCGCAGGCGGGCTTGCGCGCGTGGCAGATGCGGCGGCCGTGCCAGATCAGGCGGTGGGACATCATCGTCCAGTCGCGCCGGGGGATCAGCTCGGCGACGACCTGCTCGATCTTGACCGGGTCCGTCTCGACGGTCCAGCCGAAGCGGCGGGTGAGCCGCTGGAAGTGGGTGTCCACGGTGATCCCCGGCACCCCGAAGGCGTTGCCGAGCACCACGTTGGCGGTCTTGCGCCCGACCCCGGGCAGCGTCACCAGGTCCTTCAGCCTGGCCGGGACGTCGCCGCCGTAGCGCTCGCACACGGCCTGGGCCATGCCGACGATGCTGTTGGCCTTGGCGCGGAAGAAGCCGGTGGACCGGATGATCTCCTCGAGTTCCGCGCGGTCGGCCCCGGCATAGTCCTCAGCCGTACGGTATTTGGCAAAAAGCGCGGGGGTCACCATGTTGACCCGTTTGTCCGTGCACTGCGCGGACAGGATCGTGGCGACCAGGAGCTCTAGGGGGTTGCGGAAGTCGAGCTCGCAGTGGGCGTCGGGGTAGGTTTCCGCCAGGATCCGATCCATCCGCCGGGCGCGACGGACCAGCGCGAGCCTGGACTCGCCTGCCGGGCTGCCTTCTCGGAGCATCCCGACAGCTTATGCTCCCGGGGCCCTTCCAAGCCCGGTGGTGGAATAGGTCACAATGGCTGTTGCGGATACCGAAGATGAGGATGCGGCGTTCGCGACAGCACCATAGCGAGTGCGGCGAACGGGCCGACGATGGGTGATCCGTGAACAAGGAGGCATTGTGAACACCGAAGACGTGCTGGGCAAGGCCCCTCTCTTCGCCGCGCTCGATCGTGAGAGCGCCGCCGCCCTGCGCACGAGCATCTCCGAGGTCCGCCTCTCCAAGGGACAGACCCTCTTCAGTGAGAACGAGACCGGCGACCGGCTCTACGTCGTCCTCGAAGGCAAGATCAAGCTCTCCAGGACCGCCCCCGACGGCCGGGAGAACCTGCTCAGCGTGCTCGGCCCCAGCGAGATGTTCGGCGAGCTGTCTCTCTTCGACCCCCGCCCCCGTACGGCCTCCGCCATCGCCCTGACCGACGTCCGCCTGGCCGGTCTGGGCCACGACGACCTGCGCCCCTGGCTGACCGGCCGGCCCGAGGTCGCCCTGCACCTGCTGCGCGCCCTGGCCCAGCGGCTGCGCCGTACCAACGACGTGCTGGCGGACCTGGTCTTCACCGACGTCCCCGGCCGGGTCGCCAAGGCCCTGCTGGACCTCGCCGACCGCTTCGGCCAGAAGATCGACGACGGCGTCCGCGTCCACCACGACCTCACCCAGGAGGAGCTGGCCCAGCTGGTCGGCGCCTCACGCGAGACCGTGAACAAGGCGCTGGCCGACTTCGCCCAGCGCGGCTGGCTGCGCATCGAGGCCAAGGCCGTGGTCATCATGGACCTGGAGCGCCTGCACAACCGTTCCCGCTGAGCCCCCGGATCCCCCTTCCCTCACGACCCGTCGAGATAGTCCAGCTGGGCCCGGACCGACATCTCCGCCGCGGGCCAGAGCGAGCGGTCCACCCCCGCGTAGACGATCTCGACGATCTCCCTGGGCGTCGTGGCGCCCTGCTCGCGCGCCTGCCTGATCTGGTCCAGGCGCCGCCTGCGGTGCGCGACGTAGCCGTCCAGCGCCGCGATCGGGTCCGGCAGCACCGGGCCGTGGCCGGGCAGCAGCGCCTCGGCCCCGACCTGCTCGGCGGTGGCGCGCAGCCGGTCCAGGGAGCGCAGATAGTCGGCCAGGTCCCCGTCCGGGGCGATGACCGTGGTGCCCCGGCCGAGCACGGTGTCCCCGGTGAGCATCGCCCGGTCCCTCGGCAGCCAGAAGCAGAGCGAGTCGAACGAGTGGCCGGGCGTGCCCACCACGTGGAGTTCGAGATCGCCTGCGACGACCACGTCGCCGTCGCCCAGCCCCTCCTCGCCCAGCCGGTGCCGGGGGTCCAGCGCCCGCACCGGGGCCCCGGCCAGCCCGGCGAACGCCCGCGCGCCGCCGCTGTGGTCGTGGTGGCCGTGGGTGAGCAGGATCGCGACGACCCTGCGGTCGCGCAGGTGCTCGGCGACCCGGGCGAGGTGCCGGGGGTCGTCCGGCCCGGGATCGACGACCAGCACGTCCTCCCCCCGGCCGATCACCCAGGTGTTGGTGCCGTCCAGGGTCATCGGGGAGGGGTTGGGGGCCAGCAGGTTGAGCGCGTGCGCCGTGCCCGACCCGTCCGGCCCTTCAAGCGGGATCCGCAAACCGCTCACGCCACACCGAACCGGTAGTCGTCGTCCAGGACGATGTGCATCTCGCCGTCCACCTCGGCGATCCTCGGCATGAGGGTGACGATCTCCCGCTCGGTCCCGAGCACGTCGTCGACCTTCTCGTAGGCGGACAGCTCGTTCAGGGTCCGGTACGTGGGCGGCATCAGGAAGATCTCACCGGCCCTGGCCCGCGTGATCGCGTCGGCGGGCCGGGACCAGGCGACCTGGTCGGCCTCGCCGCCGACGTCGCGGGTGCGCTGGCCGGGCGGGAGGGCGGCGACGAAGAACCGGGTGTCGAACCGCCGGTGCTCCACCTCGGGAGTGATCCAGTGCGCCCAGGGGCGCAGCAGGTCGGAGCGGAGGACCAGGCCGCGCCGGTCGAGGAGGTCGGCGAAGGACAGGCTCCGCTCGATGAGCGCGAGCCGGTCGGCCTCCCAGTCGTCACCGGTGGTGTCGGCCACGACGGAGTCGGCGGACGGCCCGGCCAGCAGCACCCCCGACTCCTCGAAGGTCTCCCGTACGGCCGCGCAGACCAGGCCGCGCGCGGTCTTCTCGTCGGCCCCGAAGACCGAGCCCCACTCGGCGGGCGAGGGTCCGGCCCAGGCGAGCGCGTGGTCGGTGTCACGCGGGTCCACCGAGCCGCCGGGGAAGACGTAGGCGCCCGCCGCGAAGGCCATGCTCGCCTTGCGCCGGAGCAGGTAGGTCTCGATCCCCTCGCGCCCCTCACGCAGGATGACCACGGTCGCGGCATCCCTGGCCGGGACGGGCTCCACCCGCCCGGCCAGGATGTCCCGGGCACGCTCGCCGAGCTCTCCGGGGAGCGGAATCCCACCCATAGCTGAACCTTTCCGCCGAATATCAGAACATCACTCGGTTTTCAGGGTTCATCATGTGGCACGGCTCCCACCGCGGACAACGGTCAGCGGACCTCGGCGATCAGCTCGACCTCGACCGGCGCGTCGAGCGGCAGCGCGGCGACGCCCACCGCGCTGCGGGCGTGCTTGCCCGCCTCGCCCAGCACCTCGCCGAGCAGGTCGCTGGCGCCGTTGACGACCTGCGGGTGGCCGGTGAACCCCGGGTCGCTGGCCACGAAGCCGACGACCTTGACGATCCTGACGATGTTCGACAGGCCGCCGGCCACCGAGGCCACCGCCGCGAGGGCGTTGAGCGCGCAGATGCGGGCGAGCTCGCGGGCCTCCTCGGCGCTCACCTCGGCGCCGACCTTGCCGGTGGCCACCAGCTTGCCGTCCACCATCGGGATCTGGCCCGAGGTGTAGACGTGGTCGCCCGTGCGCAAGGCCGGGACGTAGGACGCCAGCGGCGTCACGACCTCGGGCAGGGTCAGGCCGAGCTCGGCCAGCTTCTCCTCAGGCGACACCGCGCCTACTCCTTCGGGCGCTTGAGGTAGGCGACAAGCTGCTCGGGGTTCGGCCCCGGCACGACCTGGACGAGCTCCCAGCCGTCCTGGCCCCAGTTGTCGAGAATCTGCTTGGTCGCGTGGACCAGCAGCGGCACCGTCGAGTACTCCCATTTCGTCATGCGAGACAGCGTAGCGATCCGGCCCGGAGGGGACCGTGACGGTGCGGGCGACGCGGGTCACGCCTTCGCGCGGGGTGAGGCGCCGGGGTGACGCCGGGGTGATATCGGGTGTGAGTCGCGTCCCAAACGGCAGCCCACGCGTATCGGCAAGTAACCGTTGGGTAGCCTTCGAAACGTGAGTTCGCGCGATACCGACTGGGATGGTGTACGGCTCCACGTCGTCACCGGCAAGGGCGGCACCGGCAAGACCACGGTGGCCGCCGCACTCGCCCTTGCTCTCGCCGCGGACGGCCGCAAGGTGCTCCTGGTCGAGGTCGAGGGGCGACAGGGGATAGCGCAGATCTTCGATCTGCCGCCGCTGCCGTACGAGGAGCGGCGGATCGCCGTCGCGCCCGGCGGCGGGGACGTCCACGCCCTGGCCATCGATCCCGAAGAGGCCATGCTCGAATACCTGGAGATGTTCTACGGCATGCGCCGGGCGGGCCGGGCGCTGAGCAAGATGGGCATCGTCGACTTCGCCACCACCATCGCCCCGGGCTTCCGCGACGTCCTCGTCACGGGCAAGACCACCGAGGCCGTCCGCCGCAGGGGCAAGGACGGCAAGCGGATCTACGACGCGGTGGTGCTGGACGCGCCCCCGACCGGCCGGGTGGCGCGCTTCCTGAACGTCACCAACGAGGTCGCCGGCCTGGCCAGGGTCGGGCCGATCAAGAACCACGCCGACCTGGTCAACGGCGTCGTCTCCTCACCCGAGACGGCCGTGCACTTCGTCACGCTCCTGGAGGAGATGCCGGTCCAGGAGACCCTCGACGGGATCGCCGAGCTGCGCCGGGTGGGCCTGCCGGTCGGCGGCGTCTTCATCAACATGGTCCGCGGCGCGCTGCTGCCCCAGGCGACCCTCGACGCCGCCTCCGCGGGCCGGTTCGACCCGGCGGACCTGGCGCTGGGCCTGAAGGCGGCCGGCCTGACCGACGGCGGGTCGAAGGCCACCGCCCTGGCCGACGCCCTCGCCCGTGAGGTCGAGGAGCACGCCCGCCGTACCGAGCTCGAACACCAGGAGCGCGCCTCGCTCGACGCCGTGGGCCGTCCCCGCTACGAGCTGCCGCTGCTGGCGGACGGGGTGGACCTGGCCGGGCTCTACGAGCTGGCCGAGGCGATCTGCGCCCAGGGGGCGGCGTGAGGGTTCAGGGAGTGGCGTGAAAGTCCAGGGAGCTTCAGGGAGCAAGGTGAAGGACGTCCCGGTTCTCGATCTCGACGCGATCATCGACGACCCGAACACCCGGATCGTCGTGTGCTGCGGTTCCGGCGGCGTCGGCAAGACCACCACGGCGGCCGCCCTGGGCCTGCGCGCCGCCGAGCGCGGGCGCAGCGCCGTCGTGCTGACCGTGGACCCCGCGCGGCGGCTGGCCCAGTCGATGGGCCTGACCGAGCTCGACAACACGCCCCGGCGTGTCGCCGGGATCGGGGGCGAGGGCACGCTGCACGCCATGATGCTCGACATGAAGCGGACCTTCGATGAGATCATCGAGGCGCACGCCGACCCCGATCGAGCTCGCCAGATCCTGACAAATCCCTTTTATCAGTCTCTTTCGTCCAGCTTCTCCGGAACGCAGGAGTACATGGCGATGGAGAAGCTCGGCCAGCTCCGCCGGTCGGGCGACTGGGACCTGATCATCGTGGACACCCCGCCCTCCCGTTCCGCGCTGGACTTCCTGGACGCGCCGGAACGGCTGGGCCGCTTCCTGGACGGCCGCTTCATCCGCATGCTCACCGCGCCGGCCAAGGCGGGCGGGCGCAGCGCGTTCAAGCTGCTCAACGCCGGGTTCGGGCTCGTCGCCGGGGCGCTGACCAAGCTGCTGGGCGCGCAGGTCCTCAAGGACCTGCAGACGTTCGTCTCCGCCCTGGACGCGGTCTTCGGCGGGTTCCGGGTGCGCGCCGAGCAGACCTACAAGCTGCTGCAGGCCCCCGGGACCGCGTTCGTGGTCGTCGCCGCGCCCGAGCGGGACGCCATGCGCGAGGCGTCGTACTTCGTGGAACGACTGGCCGAGGAGCGCATGCCCCTGGCCGGACTGGTGATCAACCGGGTCCACCTGTCGCCCGCGGCCGCGCTGTCGGCCGCCCGGAGCACCGCCGCGGCCGAGGACCTGGAGTCACGGGGCGAGCACGAGCTCACCGCCGCGGTGCTGCGGCTGCACGCCGGCCGGATGCAGCTGGCCGCGCGCGAGAGCCGCCAGCGCGACCACTTCGTCTCCGCCCACCCCACGGTGCCGGTGGCCCAGGTCCCCGCGATGCCCGCGGACGTGCACGACCTGGACGGTCTGCGCGAGGTGGGAGAGCTGCTGGCCGCCCAGCGGTAGAGGTCCGGCCGTACAGCCGCCCGGTCCCACAGTCGCTCGGTCCTGGTCCTACGGCGCCGGGAGGCTCGCCGTACGGCGGGCCGCGAGCATGCTGAGACCGGCCGCGCGCCTTTGCGCGGCCGGTTTCACAGGGCGGAGATCAGCCTGCGATCAGCTCGTTCGTCCGCTCGTACTCCTCTTTGGCGAGTTCCAGCAGGTCCCGCCAGGAGTCGACGTCGGGTCGCCGGCGCAGCAGCGCCCGGCGTTCGCGCTCGGTCATCCCGCCCCACACCCCGAACTCGATGCGATTGTCCAGCGCATCGGCGAGGCACTCGGTCCGGACCGGGCATCCTCGACAGATCAGCTTCGCTCGGTTCTGGGCAGCGCCCTGAACGAACAGCGCGTCGGGATCCGCACCCTTACAAGCCGCACTGGAGGTCCAATCCGTGATCCACATTCGACCCCACTCCCCTTAGGTGGTCAGTCGTGACTTGGGGGGCCGACGGGCGCGGTCGTCGAGCCTCCGTATTCAGTTGCCGCAGAAAGAGACCGTACGCAATCAGACGTTCGGGCGGACAGCCCCCGGCGGGACCAATTTCCCGCATGGTTCTCCAGGGTCATGTGGCCGGGAATGACTAGTCACCTCTTCTGCGGGCAGGGACCAGTCAAGCAGAAACATGCTTCCGTTACCGTTTGAACCATCGGCCCGACGTACTCTTGGACTCGTGCAAGCTCAAGGCAAAGATCAGAGATCGGCAGTGGGGAGCGTGCTGCGGCTCGTCGCCGCAGGCGCCGCCGCGGGGGTGCTGGTCGCTGCCATCGCGCTTCCGGCAGTGGGCGGCGCGGGCGTGACCGTCAAGTCCGCGACGGAGGAGCTGCATCTGCAGCCCGAGGACCTCAAAGAGCCTCCGCTGCCCGAGAAGACCGTCCTCCTCGACTCCGACGGCAAGCAGTTCGCCCAGTTCTATTACGAGAACCGCGAATCCGTCAGTCTTGACCAGATCTCCGACGTCATGAAGACGGCGATCGTCGCGATCGAGGACTTCCGGTTCTACGAACACGGAGCCCTCGATCTGGAGGGCACCTTCCGCGCGGCCGTCAAGAACTTCTCCGGCGGCGGCGTCGTCCAGGGTGGTTCCTCGATCACGCAGCAGTACGTCAAGCTCGTGCTGTTCAGCAGTGCCGAGACCAAGGAGGAGCAGGAGGCCGCCATCGCGCCCACCTTCTCCCGCAAGCTCAACGAGCTGCGCTACGCCCTGGCCATCGAGGAGAAGTACACCAAGTCGGAAATCCTTGAGCGCTATCTCAACATCTCCTACTTCGGGGCCGGCGCCCACGGCATCCAGGCCGCGGCCAAGCGGTTCTTCAAGAAGCCGGCCTCCGAGCTGACCCTGTCGGAGGCCGCCACGCTGGCGGGAGCCGTACAGAACCCCAGCCGCACCGACCCCAACGCGGGCAAGGCGGCCCGCCAGCGGCTCCTGGAGCGGCGCAACATCGTGCTGAACCGGATGCAGGAGCTCGGCAAGATCACGCCGCAGGAGGCCGCGGAGGCCAAGGCCAAGAAGCTCGGGTTCAAGGACAACCCGGTCCCCGGCGGCTGCGACGAGAGCGACTTCCCCTACTTCTGCCTCTACGCCCAGTACGAGATCCTCAACAACGAGGACTTCGGCAAGACCGCCGAGGCCCGCAAGAAGTTCCTCCAGCGCGGCGGCCTGACGATCAAGACGACGCTCGACCGGAAGGCCCAGCTGGCCTCCGAGAAGGCCATCGCCAAGTACGTGCGGACGACCGACAAGCCGGTCGCCTCGCAGGCGATGATCGTCCCCGGCACCGGCGCCATCAAGGCGATGGCCGCCAGCCGGAAGTTCGGGCAGAACAAGAAGAAGAACGAGATGGGCTACAACCTCGCGGGCGACGTGCTGCACGGCGGCGGCGCGGGGTTCCAGGCCGGCTCGACGTTCAAGCCGTTCACCCTGCTCACCGCGCTCGACCAGGGCATGAAGCTCAACGACGGCTTCGGCACCGGCTCCGGTTACCGGGCGCCGAGCGAGAGCGCCTTCCGCGACTGCAAGGGCAACCGGGTGGGCGAGCCCTCCCACGAGGTGCGCAACTCCAGTGAGGGCGGCGGCGGGTTCAAGACCCTCACCACCGGCACCCTCGGCTCGGTGAACACCTTCTTCATGCGCCTGGAGCAGGAAGTCGGGCTCTGCGACGTCGTCAAGATGGCCAAGAACCTGGGCATCAAGCGCGCCGACGGGGCCCCGCTGAAGGAGTTCGAGACCTTCACCCTCGGCATCAACGAGATGGACCCGGTGACGGTCGCCGCCGCCTACGCGACGATCGGCTCCCGCGGCGCCTACTGCAAGCCGATGGCGATCACCGAGATCCGCGACCGCAACGGCAAGGCCACCACCTACAAGCCCAAGTGCAAGCAGGTCCTGGACGAGGAGGTCGCCGACGCGGCCTCGCACATCATGTCCAACGTGTTCACCAAGGGCACGATGACCGAGGTCGGCGGCATCGGCCGGCCCGCGGCGGGCAAGACCGGCACCACCGACGCCTACACCGCGGCCTGGTTCGCCGGTTACACCCCCGACCTGGCCTCCGCGGTCAGCCTCGGCGACCCGCGCGGCGCCTTCGAGCACGACCTGGTGGGCGTGACCATCGGCGGGCGCTACTACGGTTACGTGTACGGCGCGTCGATCTCCGGCCGGATCTGGAAGGACTCCATGATCGGCGCGCTGAAGGGCGTCGAGCCGACCTCGTTCACCCCGGTGAACATGGAGCGCTTCGGCGGCTGCTCCGCCGGCCGGTGCGCGCCGCCCAAGCCGATCAAGAAGCCCGACCGGGGCGGCGACGGCGGCGGCCGTGACAACGACGGCGGCGGTGGCGGCGGTGGCGACGAGCCTCCGCCGGGCTGGGGCGAGGACCCCAACGGCGGCACGCCCATCGTCCCCTGACGCGGGCGCGTCACCCTGACGACGTCAGAGCCCTCCCCGGCACGCCGGGGAGGGCTCTGACGGTTCCATCGGTCCGGGCGCGTTCTCCGGGCGCGGGAAGCCCCGCCTCGACCGGAGAACGGATCTCGGGCCGCCGGGGGCCCGTACGGCCTGGGCCCGACTGAAGAACGGTCAGGAGTCCGTACGGCCCGGGCCGACCGGAGGACGGGTCTCAGGCCGTCAGGCGGGCCCGTACGGCCTGGGCCACCCGGCCGCCCTCGGCGCGGCCTGCGACCTTGGGGTTGAGGACCTTCATGACCTGGCCCATCGCCTGCGGCCCGGAGGCTCCGCTCTCGGCGACGGCCTCGTCCACGAGCGCGGCGAGCTCCTCGTCGGACAGCTGGGCCGGGAGGTACTCCTCCAGCACGGCCTGCTCGGCCAGCTCCGCCTCCGCCTGCTCGGTGCGGCCGGCGCCGCTGAAGGCCTCGGCCGCCTCCCGGCGCTTCTTGGCCTCCTTCGTGAGCACCTTGACGATCTCGTCGTCGGTCAGCTCGCGCGAGGTCTTGCCCGAGACCTCCTCGACGTTGACGGCGGCCAGGGCCATCCGGATCGTGCGGGTGCGGATCTCGTCCCTGCTCTTCATCGAGGCCGTCAGATCGGCCTTCAGCTTGTCCTTCAATGCGGTCATGCGGTCCATCTTGCCCTCTCACCAGCCCGGTTGTATCCCGGGTTTCCCTTCGGGGCGGGATGCGGAGCCGGACTCGGGCATGATGGGAAGGTGAGGAAAGCAGCAGCGGTGCCCCTGTCCCTGCTCGGTGCCGGTCTGGCCGGTCTGGCCTACGCCTCGGTCATCGAGCGCAACACCTTCCGCCTGCGGCGCTTCGACGTGCCCGTCCTGGAGCCCGGCCGGCGTCCCGTGCGCATCCTCCAGCTCTCCGACCTGCACCTGACCCCCGGCAGGCGGCTGCTCATCAACTGGGTCCGCTCCCTGGGCGACCTCAAGCCCGACCTCGTGGTCAACACCGGCGACTCCATCGCCCACCCCGAGGCGGTCCCCCCGCTGATGCACGCGCTCGAACCGCTGCTGTCCCGGCCGGGCCTGTTCGTGTACGGCTCCAACGACCTGTACGCCCCCGTGCCCAAGAACCCCGCCCGCTACCTGTGGCGGACCTCCAAGGGCGAGAAGCGCCAGCACACGCCCAGCCTGCCGTGGCAGGAGCTCGGCGCCGGCATGTCGGCCGCCGGCTGGCTCGACATGAACAACACCACCGCCCGCATCAAGGTCGGCGACCTCGACGTGGCCGTGGGCGGCATCCACGACTCCCACATCGACCGCGACCGCTACGACCTGATCGCCGGTCCCGCCCCCGCGGACGCCGACCTGCGCCTGGGCGTGATGCACTCCCCCGAGCCCCGCAACATGACCCGCTTCGCCGCCGACGGCTACCAGCTCCTGCTGGCCGGTCACACCCACGGCGGCCAGCTGTGCATCCCGTTCTACGGCGCCCTGGTCACCAACTGCGGCATCGACCGCGCCCGCGTCAAGGGCCTGAGCCGGCACGACTCCGCCTACCTCCACGTCTCCGCCGGCCTGGGCACCAGCCCCTACGCCCCGGTCCGTTTCGCCTGCTTCCCCGAGGCCTCCCTCCTGACCCTCGTACCCCGCCGCCGGACCTGACGCCCGGAGTGACACAAGCACCCACGAAGTCCGCTAGACTTTCCCAAGCACGAGCAAGACGGCGTGCACCGGGGTGTAGCGCAGCTTGGCAGCGCGCTTCGTTCGGGACGAAGAGGCCGTGGGTTCAAATCCCGCCACCCCGACCCAGCAAGACCAGGTAGAAGGCTGTTTCCGAAGATGGGAAGCAGCCTTCTCGGCTTTCTGCGTGACTAACTGCGTAACTAACGACCTAGACGTGAACGTCCTAGGCGGTAGCTCTGAGGCGACTCTCTCGCAGTCACAACCCTAGCCTCGAAGCCCCTAGATCCTTCGGCAGGGCTTCTAAGACCGTGTCCTACGTGGTGAGCCGGATGAGCCGCTTGTAGCAGCACAAGGCAGCAGCGAGGCCGAGAAAGGCCAGGTAATTGCCGCAGTAGCGTTCGTAGCGGATGGTGAGGCGTCGATAGCCGGTCAGCCAGGACATGGTCCGCTCGATCACCCAGCGATGTCGGCCCAATCGCCGGCTGGAGTCGATGCCTTTGCGGGCGATAAGCACGGCGATGCGCTTGCCGCGCAGCCACCGGCGCAGGTCATCGCGGTCGTAGGCCTTATCCGCGTGGAGCTTGCCGGGCTTGATGGGACGGCCGTGGCGCGGATCGCGTCTCATTTGGAGCTCGAGCACTATGGGCTTGAGGCCCTCGCTGTCGTGGGTGTTACCAGATGAGACACCGACCACGAGGGGCAGTCCGGACCGGTCGGACAGGATGTGCATCTTCGAACCTGGCTTGCCCCGGTCCACGGGGCTCGGACCTGTATGGTCGCCCCTTTTTTCGCCCGCACATGGGCGGAGTCCAGCACGACGCGGGACAGATCGAGCAGATCGGCCGCGCCAGGTGATCGAGCACGACCTGGTGCAGCTTGCTCCATACCCCGGCCCGCGACCAGATCAGAAAACGGCGGTGCGCGGTGGACTTCGAGATCCCGAAACACGGTGGCAGCGCCCGCCACGCACACCCGCTCACCAAGACGTAGACGATGGCCGCGAACACCGCTTCATCAGGTGTGTTCTGCGTTCCGCCGCCCTGTGGTCGCGCTCGCGTCGGCGGCAGCAGCGGGCGGACGATCTCCCATAATCCGCTCGGGACGATCCACCCCCAGGGGTTCCTTTCCATGTTCTACTAACGTCCGGC
>NZ_BOOJ01000013.1 GCF_016863175.1 Paraplanobispora siamensis | reverse complement strand
TGTTCCAGACCGGGTGGCCGATCGGGACGGACGCGGCGTCCGGTTCGGGGCGGTACTCCCAGGAGGTGACGTCCACCGCGGCCTCGGTCGGGCCGTACAGGTTGTGCACCGGCACGCCGAACCGGGCGGCCGCCCGGGCGGCGAGGTCCGGTGGCAGCGCCTCGCCGCTGCACAGGATCCTGCGCAACGGTCCCGGCTCCGAGGCCCTCGCCGGAGGCTTCGGGGTCCCCGCCAGAGGTTCCGAGTCCCCCGCCGTAGGCTCCGAGCTCCCGGCCACAGGCTCCGGAGTCCACGCCGAAGGCTCTCCGGCGAGGAAGGCCGCCAGCATGGACGGGACGAAGTGCACGGTCGTCACGGCCTCGTCCCGGATCAGCCGGGCGAGGTAGGCGGGGTCGCGGTGGCCGCCGGGCCGGGCGACGACCAGGGTGGCGCCGATCTGGAGCGGCCAGAAGAACTCCCACACCGACACGTCGAACCCGGCCGGGGTCTTCTGCAGGACCCGGTCCCCCGGCGCCAGGCCGTACTCCGCCTGGGCCCAGAGCAGGCGGTTGACGATCGCGCGGTGGGAGACGACGACGCCCTTGGGACGGCCGGTCGAGCCGGAGGTGTAGATCACGTAGGCGGGGTTGTCCGGCGCGGGCCGTACGACCGGCTTCTCCCCGGAGAGCCCGGAGAACCCGGGATCCTCCCCGGAGAACCCGGAGTCCTCCGCGGCGGCGAGCCAGGCCGGGTCGATCACCAGGACCGGGCGCGCGTCCCCGAGCATGGCCTCGACCCGCTCGGCCGGGAGGTCGGGGTCGATCGGCAGGTAGGCCGCCCCGGCCTTGATCACGGCGTACATCGCGACCAGCAGTTCCAGCGACCGGGGCAGCATCAGGCCGACCACCCGCTCGGGCCCCGCGCCGTACGCGGACAGCAGCCGGGCCAGCCGGCCGGCGCGGGCGTCCAGTTCGGCGTAGCTCAGCTCGGTGCCCTCGAACACCAGCGCCGTCGCCTCGGGCGTGCGGGCGGCCTGCGCCTCGAACAGCTCCGCCAGCGTCACCTCGGGTACGGCGGCCGCCGTACCGTTCCAGCGGTTCAGCACGAGATCCCGCTCCGCGGCGGGGAGCGCCCCGAGCCTGCCGGTGACCGTCTCCGCCGCCCGGTCCCCCGGTCCGGTCAGCGCGGCGAGCACGTGCCGCAGCCGGTCCATCAGCCGCTCGGCCTCCTGCCTGCTGAACACGTCCGGCCGGTACTGCAGGCGGAAGCCCAGCCGCTCCCCCGGGATGACCAGGAGCGTGACCGGATAGTGGGTCGCGTCGGCCACGTCCGCCGCGCTCAGCCGAAGGTCGCCGATCGCGGTGCGCGGGTCGATGGGATAGTTCTCCATCACCAGGAGCGCGTCGAACAGCGTGCCGCGGTGGATCTCGGTCAGGCCGAGGTGGTGGTGGGGCAGCAGTTCGGCCTGCTCGTCGCGGAGCCTGCGCAGCAGACCGCCGACCGGCTCGCCGGGGCGCAGCCGTACCCGCACCGGGATCGTGTTGATGAACAACCCGACCATCCGCTCCACGCCGGGCAGCTCGGCCGGGCGGCCGGAGACGGTACCGCCGAAGACCACGTCGTCGCGGCCGGTCACCTGGGCCAGCAGCAGCCCGAAGGCGGCCTGCATCACCGTGTTCAGCGTGGTGGAACAGTCTCGGGCCAGAGCGGTGAGCGCCGCGGTGAGATCGGCGTCGAGCTCGGCGGTGACGCGCTCGGGCGGGGCGGGTACGGCGGGGGCGTCCGGGGCCACCAGGGTGGGCTCGTCGAGGCCGTCCAGCGCCCGGTCCCACGCCTGCCTGGCCGCCGTGCGGTCCTGCCCGCCCAGCCAGGCCAGATAGTCCCTGTACGGCGGAGCCTGCGCGGCCTCGCCCTCCGCGTACAGGGTCAGCAGTTCGGCGGCCAGCAGCGGGGTGGACCAGCCGTCCAGCAGGATGTGATGGTTGGTGAGGATCAGCCGATGCCGGCCCGGCGCCGGCCGTACCAGCACGAACCGCAGCAACGGCGGCGCGGCCAGATCGAAGCCCCGCGCCCGCTCCCCGGCCGCCACCGCCTCCGGGTCCTCCCCGGAGACCTCACGCCAGGGCACCTCGACGCTCCGGTGCACGAGCTGGACGGGGTCGTCGCGCAGCTCGAAGGACACCCGCAGGGCGGGATGCCTGCGGACCAGCGTCTCCGCCGCCCGCCGCAGCCGCGCCGCGTCCAGGGGTCCGTCGAGGTCGAGGGTGAGCTGGGCGGTGTAGACGTCCACCTCCAGCAGCGAGTGGAAGAACAATCCGCGCTGGAGAGGGGCCAGGGGCCAGGCGTCCTGCAGTCCCGGGCCGAGGTCGTCGAGGTCGCGCTGGGTCAGCGGGGCCAGCACGTCGGAGGGGGTCAGCCCGGCGCCGGTGTGCCGGGCGATGCCGGTGAGCGCCTCGCACCAGGCGGCGGCCAGGGCGGCGATCTCGTCCTCTCCGTAGACGGACCCGGCCCAGGTCCAGGTGGCGCGCAGGGCGTCGCCGACGACGACCGCGTCGATCTGGACGCCGTGGCGCAGCGGGGCGTCGTCGTCGTACCCGCCGGACAGGCCGCCCGCGACAGGTTCCCAGTCCCCGCCCGAGGCGGTGATCCGGCCGAGGTAGTTGAAGCCGATCCCGGGTTCCGGCAGGGCCGCCAGGACGGGACCGGCGACGGGGTCGAGATGACGCAGCAGGCCGTAGCCCACAGGGTGCGGCAGGGCGCGGATCTGCTCCTTGACCCGTTTGACGACCGCTCCGGCCGCTGGGCCGCCCTCGATGAGGTCGGCCCAGTCGATGTCCCCGGCGTCGAGCCTGACGGGATGCATGCTCGTGAACCAGCCGACGGTCCGGGACAGGTCGGCGCCGGGGACGAGGTCCTCCTCCCGCCCGTGCCCCTCCACGGAGACGAGCACGTCCCGCCGCCCGCTCCGGCGGGCCACCGCCGCCGCCAGCCCGGCGAGCAGCACGTCGTCGGGCCGCCCGTGGAACGCCGCGGGGACCCTTCCCAGCAACGGCCCGGCGACCTCCGCGGGAAGCTCCACGACCAGCTCCCGCCGCTGCCCCCACGTCCCCCACCTCCCGGCCTCGCCGGCACGCTGTTCGGCCGGGGAACCGGGCTGCGTGCCGCCACGGCTTCCGGCGGGGAGGCCGGGTCGCGCTCCGGCCAGGAGAGCGGTCCAGGCGGCGAGCTCGTCCGTCCCCGCGGCGACCGCGGCCCGCAGGCCGCGGGACCAGGCGCGCAGGGAGGTGGCCACCGGGGCGAGGGCCACCGGACGGCCTTCCTTCAGGGCCGACCAGGCGATCAGGAGGTCGGGCAGCAGGATGCGCCAGGAGACGCCGTCGACCACCAGGTGGTGCAGGACCAGCAGCAGGCGGCCCGACCGCCCGGGACCCGCATCCAGCCAGACGACCCGGACCGTCGCCCCGGCCGCCGGATCGAGCTCCGCCCGAGCCCGCGCGAGGTTCTCCTCGACCGCCTCCGCCAGCCTCTTCTCGATCGAACCCGCTCCGGCCTCGACCCGATCCACTCGGACCTCGGCCTGATCCGTTCCGGCCTCCGCCCGACCGGCCCCGGTCTCAGCCTGATCCGTTCCGGCCTCCGCCCGACCGGCTCCGGGTTCGATCCGATCCGCTCCGGACGGTCCCTCCTGCGGGGTCCCGTCCGCGATCTCGACGCGCCGTACGCACTCCTCCGCCCGGATCGCCCCGGGCGGCGCGATCTCCAGCGCCGCCGCCCATCCGCCGGGGTCGGCGCCCGCCGGCTCGCCACCGGAAGCGTCCGCCACCCTCAGCCGCAGTGCGTCATGGTGGTCCAGTACGGCCTGCAGCGCGGCCGTCAGGCGGTCCAGCCCGAGATCCGGCGGGACCTGCAGCGTCACGCTCTGGTGGAACCCGGCGACGGGCCCGCCCGCCTCCGCCAGCCACGCGACGATCGGGGTCGCCTCGACCGGCCCCACGCCGTCCTCGGCGGCCGCCGTCGCCTCGGCCTCCTCGGCGACGAGCGCCAGGGCCTCGGGGGTCTGGTGCCGGAACACCTGCTTCGGGGTGATCGCGAGCCCGGACTCGCGGGCCCTGGCGACGAGCCGGATCGCGGCGATGCTGTCCCCGCCCAGGTCGAAGAAGCCGTCGTCGGCCCCCGCCCTGGTCAGCCCGAGCACCTCGGCGAACAGACCGCACAGCAGCCGCTCCCGGTCGTCGGCGGGCTCCCGGCCCGCGGTGTCGCGGTCGGGCGCGGGCAGGGCACGCCGGTCGATCTTGCCGTTGGCGTTGAGCGGGAACGCGTCGAGCACCACGACGGCACCGGGCACCATGTACTCCGGCAGCGACCCCCGGGCGAAGGCCCGCAGCTCCTCCGGAGAGACCGCACCGCCCGCGCCACTTCCGATGCCCGAAGCGCCCGCAGCGCCCCCGACCTCGGCGCCTCCGGAGCCCGCGGCCCCTTCGGCCCCGGCACCGCCGGAGCCCGGGCTTTTCTCGGTGCTTCCGCCGCTCACCACGTACGCGACCAGCCGCCGCTCCCCCGGCCGGTCCTCGCGGACCAGCACCGCCGCCTGCTCGACCCGGGGGTGGGCCGCGAGCACCGCCTCGACCTCGCCCGGCTCGATCCGGAAGCCCCGGATCTTGACCTGCTGGTCGGCCCGGTCCAGGTACTGCAGCTGGCCGTCGGGGCGCCACCGGACCAGGTCGCCGGTGCGGTACATGCGCTCGCCCGGCGCGAACGGGTCGGCGACGAACCGCTCGGCGGTGAGGCCGGGGCGGTTCAGGTATCCCCGGGCCAGGCAGGGACCCCCGACGTAGAGCTCGCCGGTCCCTCCGGGCGGGACGGGGCGCAGACCGGCGTCCAGGACGTACAGGCGCGCGTCGTAGACGGGGCGGCCGATCGGGATGTCGTCGGGCGAGGTCAGCGGGTCGCTGGTGGTGACGACGACGGTGGTCTCGGTCGGGCCGTACACGTTGATCATCCGGCGGTCCGCGGCCCAGCGCCGGACCAGCTCGGGGCGGCAGGCCTCACCGCCGGTCAGCAGCGTGCGGAGTTCCGGGAGCGGCGCCTGCGGGACCGTGGCCAGGGCGGCGGGCGTGACGAACGCGTGCGTGATCCGCGCCTCGGCGAGGAAGCGGCCCAGCGGCTCGCCGCCGTACACCCCGGGGGGCGCCAGGACCAGCGCCGCGCCGGAGGAGAAGGCCATCAGCCACTCCAGCACCGCCCCGTCGAACCCGATCGAGGCGAACTGCATGACCCTGCTGTCCGGGGTGAGCTCGAACCTGTCGATCTCGGTGCGGGCGTAGGCGGGCAGGCCGGCGTGGGTGACGACGACGCCCTTGGGACGGCCGGTCGAGCCTGAGGTGTAGACGACGTAGGCCGGGTGGGCGGGCCGGAGCCCGACCTCGGGATCGGTGTCCGGCAACCCGCCCTCCCGGGCGCCGTCCCCTCCGGCCCCGCCGTCCCGAATCCCGCCGTCCCGAATCCCGCCATCCCGCGTCTCGCCACCGTGCGCTCCGTCGCCCCAGGTGTCCAGGTCGACAATCTCCGTCCGCGGCGGCCCGGCGAGCGCCCCGGCCGTCCCGCCGCCCGTCACCACCACCGGCGGGGCCGCGTCGGCGAGCATCACCTCCAGCCGCCCGGCGGGCAGCTCGGGGTCCAGGGGCAGGTACGCGGCGCCGGACTTCAGGATGGCCAGGAACGCCACGACCATGTCGGCCGAGCGCGGGACCGACAGGCCGACGCAGCGGTCGGGGCCGGCGCCCAGGGCGATCAGGTGGTGGGCCAGCCGGTTGGCCCGGGCGTTCAGCTCGGCGTAGGTGATCTCGGTGTCCCCCTCGACGACCGCCACGGCCCCGGGCGCGCGCCGTACCCGCTCCTCGAACAGCTCCACCGCGGTCGCGGGCGGCACCTCGCGCGGCGCGGAGCCCCATCCGGCCAGGAGCGCGCGCTCGGCGTCGTCGGCCAGATCGATCGCGCCGACGCGGTGGCCGGTACCGGCCTGGGCGAACCGGGTCAGGAAGCGCAGGAACCTGTCGTGGTGACCGGCCAGCTCGTCCTCGTCGTACAGCTCGGGGTGGCCGTCGAAGTCGATGCGCACGCCCCGGCCGTCGGAGCCGTCGTAGAGGTTGACCGACAGGTCCTCGACCGGCCCGGTGGCCAGCGCGTGCGCCGTGGCCCGGTGCCCGGCGAACGTCAGGTCGTAGTCGAAGCGCATGATGTTGACCACCGGGCCGAACAGCCGGCCGCGGACCTCGCGTCGCAGGTCCTCGTAGCGGTAGCGCTGGTGCACCAGCAGCCGGCCGGTCTCCCGGGTGACCTGTCCGATCAGCTCGCCGACGGTGGTCTCCGGCCCCACGGTCAGGCGTAGCGGGAGCACGTTGGAGAGCATCGCGGGGGTACGGCGGGCCGCCGGCGTGGTGCGGGCGGTGACCGCCAGCCCGAGGACCACCTCCCGCACCCCGCCGAGCCTGGCGGTGAAGGCCGCGACGGCCGCGATCATCAGTCCCGAGACGGCCGTCCCGTGCGAGAGCGCCGCCCCGGCCAGCGCGGCGGCCTCCTCCTCCGTCAGCCTCGCGTCGCACCGCAGGAAGCGCGAGGTGGGCGCCGCCTCCTCCGCCCGTCCGGGGACGGCGCGCGCGCCGAGGGCGCGGGGCGGGACGTCGGGCAGGTCGGCGAGCCTGGCCAGCCAGTGGCGGCGGTCGGCCTCGCGGCGGCCGGAGGCCCGGTAGGCGGCGTCCTCCTCCAGCAGGGCCGCCAGCGAGCCCAGGTCTCCCGGCCCCGGGTCGCGGCCCTCGGCCAGGGCTGTGTAGACCTCGGCCAGGCGCCGGGTGATCATCGGCCCGCTGTACCCGTCCATGATCACGTGGTGGCAGCGCAGGTACCAGAAGTACCGGTCGTCGGCGACCCGCAGCAGCGCGGTGGCGATCAGTTCGCCCTGGGGGAACGGCCTGGCGAGGTCGGCCCGCATCCACTCCAGCGCGGCCCGCTCGTCCCCCGGGTCGAGGAACGGGCAGCGCAGCTCACGCTCCTCGACGACCTGCCCTGCGACGACCTGCCCGCCCTCGCTTCCGCCCTCGACGACGCGCAGGTGGACGGCCTCGGCCCCGCGTGCGGCCAGCCGGATCGACGCGGCGAAGAGCTCCGGGTCCACCGGTCCCGATATCTCGATGTACTGGGCGATGTGGATCGGGTCATCGGGAGACAGCCGCTGGGCCTGCCAAATTCCACTCTGCGCCGCGGACAATGGCATGACGGAATGAGGATCGTGCACTGTCGCCACGCTTTCCATCCGGGCCGGAAAAATGCCTGATGGGTGCGTATCAGCACCTCAGAGAGGCAGAACGCATTGTGTGCGACCCCCTGCCCCACATTTGTTACTGGAAAGTAAATCACACGTGTGATCTGCCTCGCAATAATTCGACTTGTCACTTACCGCTAAACTCTCCCTCCCTTTTTTCGCGTTTTCTCAATACGACGGGGCCCGATCTGAGCGTCACGCGCGGGCGCACGAGCCGGCGGGGCCTGAGCATGACCTGGGGCCGTACCCGGGGGCGCGCGGGGCGCGACAGGGAACGCCCTCCGCGCCACCACCGGAAGCCCCGGGCCAGCCGGCCCGGCCACCAGATGGCGTCGCCGGCGTCCAGGGTCAGCGCGGTGACGAGCACCGATCGGACGATCATCGTGTCGAGGAGCACGCCCACCGAGACCGAGAAGGCGATCTGCACGGTCTGCGAGAGCGGCAGCACCACGAGCACCGCGAAGGTGCCCGCCAGCACGACCCCGGCCGAGGTGATGACCCCGCCGGTCGCCTCCAGGCCGACGATCGCGGCGCGCGCCGTACTGTGCCGGTGCGCCTCCTCGCGCACCCGGTGCATCAGGAAGATGTTGTAGTCGACGCCGAGCGCGACCAGGAACACGAACACCAGCAGGACGAAGCCCTGGTCCACCCCGGCGAAACCGAACAGGTGGGTGAAGGCCAGGGAGCTGAGCCCCAGCGTGGCCAGGAACGACACCACCACGGTGGCCAGCAGCAGCAGCGGGGCGACCAGCGCGCGCAGCAGCAGGGCCAGCACCGCGAAGACCACCAGCAGCACCAGCGGGATGATGACCTCCCGGTCCCGCTGCGCGCCCCGCTCCAGGTCCGCGATGAGCGCCACGTTCCCGCCCACGTTGACGTCCGGGGCGGCCACCGCGCGCAACCGGTCGCGCAGGGCGAGCACCTCCTGGCGTTCGGACTCCCGCCCGTCGCCCGAGCGCACCGTCACGTTGAGCAGGATGTCGCCGTTGCCCGCGGCGCCCAGCGAGATCGAGGTGACCTCGGGCCGCTGGGCGGTGTCCACGATCACGTCCTTGACGTACTGCTCGGTCGTGACCACCTGGACCGGGTCGGAGGCCCCGGTCGGGAAGTGCCGGGCGGCGACCTCCTGCCCGACGACCGAGTCGGGCCGGTTGAGGAAGACGTCGGCGTTGTCCAGCCCGCCCTCGCGGTAGGCGACCAGCCCGGTCGCGCACACCGCCAGCCCGGCGAAGGTGACGATCCACACCAGCCGGGGGTTGCGCGCGATCCTGCGCCCCAGCGTCCCCCACACCCCGGCCCCGCGACCACCGGCCCCGCCTGTGCCCGGACCGCCGGGGTCGGCGTCCGCGGCGTGCGGGTCGTAACGCGGGACCACCGGCCAGAACACCCAGCGCCCGAAGACCACCATGACCGCGGGCAGCAGCGTCATCATCGCGAGCATCGCGCTCGTCACGCCGACCGCCGAGACCGGTCCCAGCCCCTTGGTGGAGTTGAGCTCGGCCACCACCAGGCACAGCAGCCCGGCCACCACGGTCGCCGCGCTCGCGATCACCGCCGGTCCGGCCCGGCGCAGCGCCACCGCCATCGCCTCGTGCCGGTCCCGGTGCCGGCGCAGTTCCTCCCGGTAGCGGGCGACGATCAGCAGGGCGTAGTCGGTGCCCGCGCCGACCACCAGGACCATCAGCAGCGAGACCGCCACGCTGCTGACCGTGATCACCCCGGCGGAGGCCAGCCCGTAGTTCACCGCCATCGCCACCGACAGCGCGATCCCCACGATGCCGAGCGGGAACAGCCACAGGACGACGCTGCGGTAGGTGATCAGCAGCACGACCACCGCCACGCCCATCGCGGCCAGCAGCAGGTCGGTGTCCACGGTGGAGAAGACCGCCAGCGCGTCGGCCTGGAAGCCGACCATGCCGGTGATGTGGGCGGCCAGCCCGGCCGGGCGCCCGTCGTCGAGGACCTTCCGCACCCGGTCGATGATCTGGGCCGTCTCGCGCCCGCCGTGGTCCTTGACGATGACCACGACCTGGACGGCCTCGCCGTCCTTGGCGCGCTGCGCGACCAGGAGCTTGACGGTCTTGGTCAGCTTGGGGATCCGGAGCTTGTCCTCCACCGCCTGGAGCTGTTCGGGCAGTTCCCCGTCGGCGTCGCGGTACGGCTTCAGCTCCCGGTCGAGGTCGTCGCGGTCGAAGGTCTTGCCCCCGGTCGGCGTGGGAAGCTCGGCGACCACGCCCTCAATCCGGGCGAACTCCTCCATGTCCCGGGCGATCTCCTCGTCGTCGGCCCGGGTGATGCCGCCGCGCCGTTCGTAGACGACGGTCGCCGGGGAGAGGTTCTCCCCCTGCATGCCGAGGATGCGCTTGACCGCCTGCGCGGAGTCGGCGCTGCCGGGCAGGTAGGCGGCGATGTCGTCCTTCTGCACCGACTCCAGCCGCCCGGCGAAGGACCCGGCGACGGCGACGACGACCAGCCAGAGGGCCAGCACCAGCCACTTCGTGCGCCGCCCGCACAGCAGGTCGGCGATCCGGCCGGGCATCAGGCCGCGCTCAGCCTGCCCCGGAGGTGGTCCGCCATGGCCTCGACGGTCGGGTGCTCCCAGACGAGGGTCGGCTCGATCTCCAGCCCGTACTCGGCCTCGATGTCACCGCAGAGGCTGAGCGAGTAGACCGAGTCCATGCCGTACTGGGCGACCGGGACCAGGGGGTCGATCTCCTCCGGCGGGCGCATGACGTAGGAGGCCACCTGCGCCCGCAGCCAGTCGCGGATGGAGTCGAGGTCGGCGGCGACCCCTGCGTCGGCGGACATGTCAGCCTTCCTCTCGTACGGCCGCCGCCACGGCGGCGGTGAGCTCGGCGTGGACCACGGGCAGGAGCCCGGTCAGCAGCAGCTCCCGGGTGCGGGAGCGCTGGATCTTGCCGCTGGTGGTCTTGCCGACCCCGCCCCGGTCCACCAGCACCACGCTCACGGCGGGCACGCCGAACACCCGGCCGAGCTCGCCCTGGACCCGGCGGGCCAGGTCCCCGGCGGACAGATCCCCCAGCCGCTGCTCCCTGACCTCCTGCACGACCACCACCTGCTCCCCGGCGCCCTGCCCGGCGCCGCGCGCGCCGGTCCCGGTCGCGTCGAGGCCGGTCATGTCCAGGCCGGCGGCGTCGAGGCCGAAGGCGGCGGCCGCGCCCAGCGCCGGGTGCACCTCGCGGGCCGCCTCCTCCAGGTCCTGCGGGTAGAGGTTGCGTCCGTTGACGATGACGACGTCCTTGATCCGGCCGGTGACGTAGAGCTCGCCGTCCAGCGTGAAGCCGAGGTCCCCGGTGCGCAGGAACGGCCCGTCGCCGCCGGCGGTGCGGCCCCCGAAGGCGTCCCGGGTGGCCTCCCCGCGCTGCCAGTAGCCGCGGGCGACGCTGCCGCCGCGCACCCAGATCTCGCCGACCCGCCCCTCGCCCAGGCCGGCGCGGCTGTCGGGGTCGACGATGCGCACGGTCATGGTGAGCGGCCGGCCGCAGCCGACCAGCTCGACGCCGGTCTCCGACGGGACCGCCTCGTGCCGCTCCAGCGCCGCGGCGTCGAAGCGGCGGATCAGCGCGCCCTGCCCGAGGGGGGTGGCCGTGATCACCAGGGTCGCCTCGGCCATGCCGTACGCCGGGGCCCAGGCCTTCGCGCTGAAGCCGATGGGCCCGAAGCGGCGGACCATGGTGCGCAGCGTGCTGGGACGCACCGGCTCGGCCCCGTTGAGCGCGAACTTCAGGCTGGACAGGTCGAGCCCGGCGGCCTGGGCGTCGGTGACCCGGGCGGCGCACCACTCGTAGGCGAAGTTCGGCGCGACGGTGTAGCCGGCCCGGTAGCGGCTGATCATCTCCAGCCAGAGCGCCGGGCGCATGACGAACGAGATCGGCGAGGCGAAGTACAGGTCGCCGCCGGCGTAGATCGGCAGGAGCAGCATGCCGATCAGGCCCATGTCGTGGTAGTGCGGCAGCCAGCCGACCCCGACGCCCTCCTCGGGGGAGCCGATCATCCGCCAGATCTCGTTCTCGTTGTGCAGCAGGTTGGCGTGGGTGAGCATGACGCCGCGCGGCTCGCTGGTGGAGCCGGAGGTGTACTGCATGTAGGCCAGGGTGTCCGGTCCGATCTCCGGCTCGGCCCACGCGCCGGGGTCCGGCAGGTCGAGGGCGTCGGTCGCCACGCACTCGACCGTGCCGTCCAGTCCGACCTCGCGCAGCCAGCCGGCGAGCATGTCGCGGTTGGCCGCGTCGGTGAGCACCAGCCGTACGTCGGCGTCCTTGATGATCCCCTCGGCACGTTCCAGGGCGCGGGGGTCGGTCTGCGGCAGCGGCGAGGGCACCGCGACCGTCCGGGAGTACAGGCAGCCGAGGAAGGCCGTCAGGAACTCCAGCCCCGCCGGGTAGAGCAGGAGCGCCGTCTGGTCCTCCATCCGCCGCCCGGTCAGCCACGCCCCCGTCGACCTGGCCCTCTCGTCGATCTCGGTGAAGGTCATGCGGCTCTCGGCGAGCTCTCCCCTGCGGTCCTCCACGAAGACGTAGGAGCGCTCGTGACCGCACCGCTCGGCCTGCGCGCGTACCCGCTGCACAAAGGACATCTGGTCATCTCCCGCGACGGCAAGACAACCCAACATAGGAGCAGGGATCAGCCGGTCACAGCCCTCGGCCGCACAAGCCGCCGACCGGTTTTACGCCGAAATTTAGTATCTTTGCCCCTCCACCCGGCCCCGTGACGATCACGGCGCCAGGCAGACCTCGAAGACCCTGGCCAGCCGCTCGACGACGACCTCGCGGGCGGGCGCGTCGAGCGCGTCCTGGCCGAAGAGCTGGCGCAGCGTCCCCGACCCGGTGATGAGCGCGGTGGCGATCGAGGCGCGCAGCCTGGCGTCCTCGCCGGTCAGCCGCCCGGCGAGCGGCTCCATGATCGCCGAGCTGACCCGGTCCTTGATGATGCCCTGGATCTCCGGGGTCGCCGAGGACCTGCTGAGCGCCTCCATCACCGGGCTGCCCCGGTCGGACAGCAGCCGGTCGGCGACGTACTCGGCCAGGCGCCGGGGCAGTTCCTCCTGCGGGCCGTCCAGCACGCCGGGGAAGCGCCCCTGCATGGCGAGCACCTCGGCGAACAGCTCGCGCTTGGCGCCGAAGTAGCGGTTGATCAGCGCGATGTTGGCGTCCGCCTCCGCGGCGATCAGCCGCATCGTCACGTGGTCGTAGCCGAGCTCGGCGAACAGGCGTCGCGCGGCCTCCAGGATGCGCTGCCGGGTGCCCTCCCGGTCGCGGCGCCGTACCTCTTCCATCCGCCCGATCCTTCCAGATTTGACGAAGTAAACATGCGTCTACTAACTTATATGCAGCGTACACGTATTGGGGGATGGTCATGCTGACCGGACAACAGGTCCAGGCTGAGGCGGGGCAGCGCTTCACGCACAAACAGGTACTGGAGATCCTGGCCGGGTTGATGCTCGCCATGCTGACGTCGATGATCTCGACGTCCGTGGTGGGCACCGCGCTGCCGACGATCGTCGGCACCCTCGGCGGTCAGGACCAGCTCGCCTGGGTGGCCAGCGCGACCCTGCTCACCATGACCGCCTCCACTCCGCTGTGGGGCAAGCTCTCCGACCTCTACGGCCGCAAGTTCATGTTCCAGACCGCATTGGTGATCTTCGCGGCCTCCTCGGTCGCCGCGGGCTTCTCCCAGGACATGGGCCAGCTCATCGCCGCCCGTGCGGTGCAGGGCATCGGCGCCGGCGGTCTGGCCGCGCTGCCCCAGATCATCCTCGGTGACGTGGTCGAGCCCCGCGAGCGCGGCCGCTACTCCGGTTACATCGGCGCAGTCTTCGGCGTCTCCACCGTGGCCGGCCCGCTGCTCGGCGGCTTCATCGTCGACAACATGTCCTGGCGCTGGACGTTCTGGATCTGCGTGCCGCTGGCCGTGGTCGCCTTCGTCGTCATCCAGAAGGTCCTCAAGCTCCCGTTCGTCCGCCGCGACGCCAAGGTCGACTGGTGGGGCGCCACCTTCATCACCGGCGGCACCACCGCCCTGATGCTGCTGCTGTCGCTCGGCGGCCAGGAGTTCGAGTGGAACTCCTCCTGGACCTACGTCCTGGGCGCGCTCAGCCTGGTGATGTTCGGCCTGGCCGTGGTCGCCGAGCGCAGGGCCGCCGACCCCATCCTGCCGCCCCACCTGTTCCGCAACCGCACCTTCGTGCTGTCGAGCCTGGCCTCCCTGCTCGTCGGCGCGGCGATGTTCGGCGCGATGATGTTCCTGCCCCAGTACCTGCAGATCGTCAAGGGCATGAGCCCCACCGGCTCCGGCCTGATGACCCTGCCCATGGTGCTCGGCCTGCTGGTCTCCTCGATCGCGGTCGGCAAGTTCGTCACCAGGACCGGCCGCTGGAAGGTCTTCCCGATCGTCGGCATGCTGCTGGTCGCGCTCGGCCTGTTCCTGCTGTCCCGCCTGCACGTCGACAGCTCGCTGGTGCTCGTCGGCGTGGACAACGCGGTGCTCGGCGTCGGCCTGGGCGCCTCCATGCAGATCCTCATCCTCGCCGCGCAGAACGCCGTGACCCGCGCCGACATGGCCGCCACCACCTCCGGCGTGTCCTTCTTCCGCTCCCTGGGCGGCGCCGTCGGCGTGGCCGCCTTCGGCGCCATCCTGAGCAACCGGCTCGCCTCGGAGCTGGTCTCCCTGGCCAAGGCCGCCCACCTGCCGCTGACCGGTGGCGCGACCCCCAACCTCGGCTCCCCCGACGCCATCCGGCAGCTGCCGGAGCCGGTGCTGAACGTGATCCTGGAGGCCTTCACCCGGGCCCTGGAGACCGTCTTCCTGGTCGGCGTCCCGATCGCCGTCCTCGCCGCGGTGGCCGCCCTCTTCCTCAAGGAGATCCCGCTGCGCTCCGCCGCTCCGGCCCCGGCGCCCGAGCCCGCCCCCGCGGACTGACCGTCCCCCCTCTCGCACGCCCCCGGGCCGGCCGTCTCCGCCGGCCC
This sequence comes from Paraplanobispora siamensis, assembly GCF_016863175.1. GTDB lineage: Bacteria > Actinomycetota > Actinomycetes > Streptosporangiales > Streptosporangiaceae > Planobispora > Planobispora siamensis. Next base: position 23,563 of record NZ_BOOJ01000013.1, on the reverse strand, counting down.
GGGGGCGTTTCGCATGGGCGGGTCCCCCCCAATGCCTCAACCCGGGCACCGGGCCACCGATGAAGAGAGCGTCAAGCAACGGAGGGAGCGTCAAGAAGGAGCTGTCCGTGCACACCATCCGTACCCGTCTCGTCGCCAGTGTCCTGGCCCTCGTGACGGCCGCCATCGCGATCCTGTTCACCATCGTCGCCGTGCAGTCGAGCGGGCTGTCCCGGCAGCAGGCCGACGACTACACCGAGGAACTGGCACGCCGGGAGGCCGGCGACATCCGGGCCCTCATCGACAACGCCTCGCACACCGCGCACACGCTGGCCCGGACGATGGCCTCGCTGAAGACGGCCGGAGTCGTCGACCGCACGACGGTGAGCAACCTCGTGCGCGACACCCTCGCCGCCCACCCGGAGTTCGTCGGCATGTCCACCGGCTGGGAGCCTGACGCCTTCGACGGCCGGGACGCCGACTTCCGCAAGAGCGCCCAGAGCGATGAGACCGGCCGCTTCATCCCCTACTGGTACCGGGACGGCGAGCAGCTGCAGTCCGCGCCGCTGACCGACTACGAGACCCCGGGAGCCGGTGACTGGTACCTGGTGCCCCGGCAGACCGGCAAGGACCTGGTGGTGGACCCCTACGTCTACCCGATCAACGGCCAGGACGTCCTGATGACCACCGCCACGGCCCCGATCATGGTGGAGGGCGCGTTCCACGGCGTGGTCACCGTCGACCTCGCGCTCAGCGACCTGAGCTCCGCGCTGGCGGAGAAGAAGCCGTACGGCACCGGCTACCTGGCCCTGACCACCTCCGGCGGCACGGTGGTCGCCCACCCCGACGGCAAGCTCCTGGGCAAGGCGCTCCCCGGGGCGGCGGCCTCGGACGTCAAGACGGCGCTCGCCCGCACCGCCCCGGTCCGCGCCACCCGGGACGACGCCTTCCTCGGCGGCTCGGCCACCATGGTGGCCACCCCCGTCACCCTGTCCACCGGAGACACCTGGGCCGTGCTCGTCGCCGTGCCCGAAGAGACGATCAGCGCCGCCTCCGGTGGCATGATGCGCACGATCCTGCTCGCTTCGATCGCCGCCTGCGCGGTCGCCGGCGTGGTGGTCTGGCTGCTCGGCACCGGCCTGACCCGTCCCCTCGTCCGGCTCCGCGACAGGCTGACGGAGATCGCCGACGGCGACAGCGACCTCACCCAGCGCGTGGACGAGGCCCGCCGCGACGAGATCGGGGCCCTGGGAGCGGCGTTCAACCGATTCACCGCGAAGATCGCCGACATGGTGCGGCAGATCAACGACAAGGCCGAAGGCGTCGCGGCGTCCGCCCACGCCCTCACGGAGATCAGCGACGGGCTCCGGGACGGCGCCGAGCGCGCCGCCCAGCGCACCCGGACGGTGTCGGACGCCGCCGATCGGGTGTCCGGCAACATCGACACGGTCGCCGCCGGCGCCGAGGAGATGGACGCGTCCATCCGGGAGATCTCGATCAGCACCACCGAGGCCGCGCAGGTCGGCACGCGGGCCGCGCAGATCGCGCAGACCACCACGGAGACCATCGCCAAGCTCGGCGCCTCCTCCTCCGAGATCGGGGACGTGGTCAAGGCGATCAACAGCATCGCCGAGCAGACCAACCTGCTGGCCCTCAACGCCACCATCGAGGCGGCCCGCGCCGGCGACGCCGGAAAGGGCTTCGCCGTGGTGGCGGGCGAGGTCAAGGACCTGGCCCAGGGGACCGCGAAGGCGACCGAGGACATCACCAACCGCGTCGGCGCCATCCAGGCCGACACCGCGGCGGCGGTCCAGGCGATCGGCGAGATCGTCCAGGTGGTGGACCGGATCAACGGCCTGCAGACCACCATCGCCGGGGCCGTCGAGGAGCAGACCGCCACCACCAGGGAGATGAGCCGCAACGTCTCGGAGGCCGCCGCGGGCTCCACCGACATCGCCGTCGCCATGGGCGACGTCGCGGGAGCGGTGCACGCGACGACCACGGGCAGCGGTTCGACCGGCCTGGCGGCCCAGGAACTCTCCACCCTGGCCGGCGAGCTCAAGTCCCTGGTGGGCCGCTTCCGGTTCTGACGCCGACGGATCCCGCCGCCGTCAGCGATCGGTGCGGGAACCGTCAGCGCGCCCGGCCAGGCTCTGTCCCGTAGAGATCCACTCACGGTGAGGAGGCCGGCATGGCGGAGCTGACGGGTACGGGAACGCCGGGCGCGGAGCCGGTGGGCGCGACCCCGCCCCGGACGGTGCCGGCGGACGGAGCGTCCGGGCACCCGGTACCCGGCACGGGTGGAACGTCCAGGCGCCCGGTTTCCGGCGCGGGCGGCCGGTCCCCCGGTGCGGGCGGGCGCCCGCGGGTGCGGTGGTGGCGGCGTCCGTGGGTGGGGCCCCTGGCGGTGGTGGCCCTGGCGTTCCTTGCCTTCTCGCTGCCGCCGTACCTCTCCCTCGATCCGAGCCTGTCCCGGGTTCCCCTGGAGGGAGGCTTCGCGGCGTACTACCCGATGCTGGTGGCGCACGTCGTGTTCGGCGCGATCGCGATGGTCACCTGCGGCCTGCAGATCTGGCCGTGGTTGCGCAGGCGGCACCCGGTCGCGCACCGCAGGATCGGGCGGGTGTACGTCCTGGGCGGGGTGCTCCCGGCGGGCGTGCTCGGCCTGGTGGTCGGGGCGGCCGGCCCGTTCGGGCCGATGACGCAGGTCAGCAGCGTCATACTCGCCGCTCTCTGGCTGGCCTGCACCGTCGCCGGGTTCCGGGCGGCCAGGCGCCGCCGGTTCGCCGACCACCGCAGGTGGATGATCCGCAGCTTCGCGCTGACCTTCTCCATCATCACGAACAGGGTGTGGGGCGCGATCGCGATGATCGTCCTGATGCCGCAGGCGGAGACGGTCTTCGGCGGCAGCGACATCGCCCTCATACAGACCGTCTCCGGGCTGGCCGCCTGGCTCGGCTGGACCACGTCCCTGCTGCTGGCCGAGTGGTGGCTGGAGCGCGGCGGCGCCGCCGGACGTCGCCGTGCCCCGGTCCCCGCCCGCGGGTGACCCCCGGTCACCGCTCCACGGCGTTCCTGATCATCACGAAGTTCTTCCGCATCGCCTCGACGCCGAGGCTCGGGGTGACGAGGAAGCCGACCATGCGGGCGTCGGCCCAGTAGCAGTAGGTCGCCCCGTCGGTGCCCAGGCAGACGGCCCGGCCGCCGAGCGGTCCGGGGTCCAGCTCGACCCACTGCCCGCCGCCGGGACCGGTCATCCGCTCGGTCAGCCAGTCCACCGCGGCCCCGGCGTCGGCCACCCGGGCCGGCGCCCCGATGACGGCCACCGAGTGCAGGGTCTCGTCGTCGCGGTAGACCACCGTGAGCTGCTCGCCGAGCATGCGGTGGTGCGGGCCGTCGGGGATCCGGAAATGCTCCTCGGTCGGCCGTACGTACTCGCGGTTCAGGATCCCGATGTTCTCGGGGAACGGCTCGCCGAAGGCCGGGGACCCGCCGGGCCCGTCCGGATCGCCGGGCTTCGCCGTACCGGAGAAGGAGGATTCCATGAGAGCACCGGCCACCAGCACCGCGCAGATTCTCACCAGGTTCATGGCGCGATCCTGGACGGACCCGCTTGCACACCGCTTGGATCCTTCCGGACACCTCGCCGACCAGGGAGAACCCCTCGCCACCCGATTCCCCTCATTCATCCCGGCGAATGAGAATAATTCCGATGACCGGCATGCCGGACAGAAAGAATAAAGACGCGAGAAGTCGGGTGGCATTTCCGCTTTCCGCAGCGCGTGTTTACGGGTTCGGGGATCGCCGTGGCCATTCACCGCCATCCGCTCCGGGGAGGAGAAGCCTCATGGGAGCATTTTCATGAGGCGACGGACAGTCCCGGTCGCTGTCACAGCCGCCGTCACCGCCGCCGTCACCGTCGCCCCCGCCGCGGTCACCGCCGCCGGCACCACCGCTGCACTCACGCCCGCACCGGCGACGCACGCCTACGCGCGACCCGATCCGCGAGGAGCGGTGGCGGCGCTCAGGAGCAGGTTCGTCCCCCGCCACGGGGTCAGGTTCAGGGAGAAGGTCGCCACCCGGTACTTCTCCGACGGCCGGAGGATCGGCATGGACCGCTACCGGCTGAGGGGCGCCTACCGGTTCGGCCGCTCCGGGGTGGTCGCCTCCCGCACGATCCACCGGACCGACCCCCGCGACGTCCCCCGGGCGGTGCGGGATACGGACCCGGCGATAAGACTCATCCTGCTGCGCGGGGCGATGTACCTCGGCGCCCGCGGTCTGATGGCGTCCCGCCCCCGGCGTGTGACCTGGGTCCGGCTGGACGACCCCGGCCTGCTCTCCGTCCAGACGATCAACGTGCTGGAGCCCGCCACGCTCAGGGGACTTCTGGCCACCGCTCGGCGGGCCGAACCGGGCGGCGAGATCGGCGGCGCGCCCACCACCGTCTACCGGGGCACCATCACGGCCCGCCGGTTGTACGCGGTCTCACGCACCTACCGCGTGATGACGGGGGACAGACCGCGCGGCCCGGCCGGGAGGCTGGCCATCGACTGGAGCCTGTGGCAGGACGCCGAGCGGAACACCCGCAGGCTCGCCGTCTCCTTCGCCGAGATGAATCCGTGGGCACGCGGCTGGGACCGGCTGGCCGCGATCACCACCAGCACCGCCACCTTCCGCGGCTGGGGCTCCCGGGTCAGGGTCAAGGCCCCGCCCGCCCGTTCCGTCATCGACCTCGACGATCCGGCGATGGCCGCCCAGCCGATGCCGGCGCCGCCCCGCCTGTCGGTCCCCGGCCTCGAACGGTTCATGCGCTGACCGCCGGGTGGCGGGCATCGGCGAACGGCGCCCGCCACCCCGGCCCGCGGAGGGTCAGACGCCGGACATCAGCTTCCCGGCGTCGAGACCGGCGTCGCCCCTGTTCCAGTTGCACGCGCACAGCTGTCCGGACTGGAGCGCGTCGAGGACGCGCAGGACCTCTCCGACGTTGCGCCCGACGGAGCCGGCGGTCACCATGGCGAACCGGATCTCGTTGTTCGGGTCCACGATGAAGGTGGCGCGCTGGGGGACGCCGTCCTCGCCCAGGATGCCGAGCTCGGTGCACAGCTCGCGCTTGACGTCCGACAACATCGGGAACGGCAGCTCGCGCAGGTCCGGATGGTCCTTGCGCCAGGCGTAGTGGACGTACTCGGAGTCGACGGACAGGCTCAGCACCTGGGCGTCCCGGCCGGCGAACTCGCCGTTGAGCCGGCCGAACTCCGCGATCTCCGTCGGGCAGACAAACGTGAAGTCCTTGGGATAGGAGAAGACCACCCGCCACCTGCCCTCGTAGGTCTTGTGGTCGATCGTCTCGAACGCCGTCTCCGGGTCGAGGGAGACACAGGCCGTGAGTTCGTACTCGGGGAAGCGGTCACCGACGGTGAGCAATTGCGGCTCTCTTTCTGCTCCGGGCTCTCTGCTGCGGACGTCGTCGCCGGGAAGAGTGCCACCTCACCCCGGCCCGGCCGGCCCACTTTGTCGAGTGCGATCTCACCCCTCGACGAGAATTTGCCCACGCGGCCGCCGCACACGCGCTTCACCTCTCGGAGGTCCTCCGGCGGCGGCACGGGCAGGTGCGGACCGCCTGTTGATCACGCCCGCGGAGGTACGGCGAAGCCCCGGAGCACGTCGGCGATCTCGTCGACCTCGGTGAGCCTGCCCGAGGCCACGGCGATGACGAAGTCATAGGCGGAGTCGTCATCCGCAGGATCAATCTCAACGCCGTTCTTGGCGCAGAAGGTGTACATCGTGAGCCAGGCCGCCCGTTCGTTGCCATCGACGAACGGGTGATTGGCGATGATCGAATGCAGCAGCGCGGCCGCTTTGGAGAAAAGGTCCGGATAGGCGTCCTGTCCGAACATGGATGTCTGAGGGCGGAGCAACGCCGCCTCCAGCAGACCCAGATCGCGGACCCGGATCGGTCCCCCGGTGGCCGTCCGAGCGATTCGGAGGCCCTGTTCCAGGGTGACGAACCGGGTCACTCGCCGAGTCTCCTCAGCAGGTCGGCGAAACGCTCCGCCCCCCGCTCGGCGATCTCGTCAGTGAGATCGTCGTCAGCCGCCCGCGCCAGGTAATCCTCGATGGCGTGCAACGCTACCTGCTGCATGCTCCGTCCTTCCCTCTCGGCGCGACGGCGAAGGGCTTCGGTCTGTTCGTCGGAGAGGCGCAGGGTCATAGCCATGCTCCCGATGGTACGCAAGCGGTGGTATCAATGCGATACCACAACGGGGAGCTTATCCTTCATCACTCTCCGTTGCCGGCTTCTTTGCCGAGGCGGGCCAGGCGGGTAACGGCCTCGTCGATGACCTCGTCCTGCTTGCAGAAGGCGAATCGCACGAAATGCCGGCCGCGCTCGGGGTGGGCGTAGAAGACCTGGGTGGGGATGGCGACCACGCCCGCCAGGGCGGGGAGTTCGCGGGTCAGGGCGAGGCCGTCGGTGAAGCCGAGGGGGCGGATGTCGGTCTGGACGAAGTAGGTCCCGGCGGGGCGGTAGACGTCGAACCCGGCGGCGGTCAGGCCGGTCATGAGGCGGTCGCGCTTGGCCTGCAGGCCGTCGCGCAGCCCGGACACCCAGTCCAGCTCGTGGCGCAGGCCGTACGCCACGGCGAGCTGCCAGGGCGCCGAGGCGGTGAAGGTGAGGAACTGCTTGACGGTCTGCACCGCGCGGACGAGGGGTTCCGGGGCGCAGATCCAGCCCGTCTTCCAGCCGGTCACCGAGAAGGTCTTGCCCGCCGAGGAGATCATCACGGTGCGCTCGCGCATGTCCGGCAGGGTGGCCAGGGGGATGTGCGGGGCGCCGTCGAAGGTGAGGTGTTCGTAGACCTCGTCGGTGATCGCGATCAGGTCGCGTTCGACGCACAGCTCGGCGATGACCGACAGCTCCTCGCGGGTGAACACGGTCCCGGCCGGGTTGTGCGGGGAGTTGACCAGGATCGCCCGGGTGCGGGGCCCGGCGGCGGCGCGCAGTTCGGCCGGGTCGAAGGTGAAACGCCCCTCGACGGGCCGCAGGGTGACCGGCCGCAGCACGGCCCCGGCCAGGGCGATGGAGGCCGCGTAGGAGTCGTAGTAGGGCTCGAAGGCGATCACCTCGTCGCCGGGCTCGCACAGCGCCAGGATCGAGGCGGCGATGGCCTCGGTGGCGCCGACGGTGACCAGGATCTCGCCGTCGGGGTCGTAGAGCAGGCCGTAGTGGTCCTTGCGGTGCTCGGAGACGGCCTGGCGGAGCTCGGGGAGGCCGGGGCCCGGCGGGTACTGGTTGCGCCCGCCGCGGACCGCCTCGATCGCCCGCTCCAGCATCGCCGTCGGCCCGTCGGTGTCGGGGAAGCCCTGCCCCAGGTTGATCGAGCCCGTTCGCAGGGCGAGCGCCGACATCTCGGCGAAGATCGTCGTGCCGAACGCGCGCATCCGCGCCACCAGAGGATCGTTCACGCGGCTCAGCGTAACCCGCCCCGCCCGCGCCGGACCCGGCCGCCGAGCGGAAGCGGGACGGTCCCGGCCGCCGAGCGGAAGGGGCGGCCGGGACCGGGTCTCAGGACCCGCCGGCGATCACGTCGCGGTACCACCGGTAGGAGGCCTTGGGCGTGCGGGCCTGGGTGGCGTAGTCGACGTGCACCAGGCCGAACCGGGCGGCGTAGCCCCGGGCCCACTCGAAGTTGTCCAGCAGGGACCAGCAGAAGTAGCCGCGCACGTCCACGCCGTCGGCCAGCGCGTCCGCCGTGGCGGCCAGGTGGCCCTCCAGGTAGGCGATGCGGCCGGTGTCGTCGAGTTCGTCGCCGCCGCCGTAGCCGTTCTCGGTGATGAAGACCGGCGGCAGGCCGGGGAAGCGGGCGGCCAGCCCGGTGAGGGTGTCGTACAGCCCGCGCGGCTCGATGCGCCAGCCGAGCCCGCTGACCGGCGGCCCGTCCGGCGCCACCGTGCGCACGCCGATGTCGAAGGCCGAGCGCAGCGCGGGGTCGGGCTGGCCGTACGGCGCCGCGGCGGCGTGGATCGGGTAGTAGTAGTTCAGCCCCAGGAAGTCCAGCGGGGTGGAGACGATCTTCAGGTCGCCGTCGCGGCGGAAGGAGAAGTCGCTGATCTCGCCGTAGACCTCGGCCATGTCCTGCGGATAGGCGGCGCCCAGCAGCGGCTCGGTGAACTGCCGGTTGACCATCAGGTCCATGCGGCGGGCCGCGGCGACGTCCTCGGCCGAGGCGCTCGCGGGCACGGCGGGCGACATGTTGAGGGTGACGCCGACCTGCTCCTGCGGGCGGGCGCGCTCGCGCAGCCGGGCCACCGCCAGGCCGTGCCCGACGAGCAGGTGGTGCGCCGCGGCCAGGGCCCCGTGCCCCTCGCGGGCGCCGGGCGCGTGGCGGCCCTCGGCGTAGCCGGTGATCGACGAGCAGTACGGCTCGTTCAGCGTGATCCAGTACGGCACGCCGTCCAGGGCCTCGTGCACGGTCGCGGCGTAGTCGGCGAAGCGCTCGGCGGTCTCCCGCACCCGCCAGCCGCCGCGCTCCTCCAGCGCCTGGGGCAGGTCCCAGTGGTAGAGGGTGACGAACGGGGTGATGCCGCGCTCGTTGAGCCCGTCGACCAGGCGGCGGTAGAAGTCGAGCCCGCGCCGGTCGACCCGGCCGTCGCCCTCGGGGAACACCCGCGGCCACGCCACCGAGAAGCGGTAGGCGCCGACGCCGAGGCCGGCCATCAGGGCCACGTCCTCCTGCCAGCGGTTGTAGTGGTCGCAGGCGTGCTCACCCGACTCCCCCGCGGCCACCGCTCCGGGGACCCGGCAGAAGGCGTCCCAGATCGACGGCCCCCGGCCGTCGGCCTCGACGGCCCCCTCGATCTGGTAGGCCGAGGTCGCGGTGCCCCATACGAACCCTTGTGGGAGCGCTCCCACATCAAAGGGGCCGTCCCCGGTCGCCGTCATCTTCGCTTCACTCCAGACATGGTGGCCGCGCCGCCGCAGGTCTCCCGGTCGGCGCCTCACGCTCGATCGCCGCCGACGCTACCGGCGCGTCGTCGGGGACGGCAAGGCGAGGTCCCGCATGGTCCCGCATGACGAGACGCGCCGGCGCCCGCCGTACACCCGGGACCGGGCCGCCACGGAGGGCCGCCGTACCGACAGGGCTGGGGAGGACGCGCCCGGAAGGTTATACGTTGGATCCGTGATCGCATTCCGGACCGGCGGACCCGCGTGCGAGGTGGTCCGGTGACGCGCAGGCTGCACGAGCTGGACGCGCTCCGCGGTTTCGCGGTGTGCGGGATCATGGTGGTCAACACCTGGCAGCACACGCGCACGCACCTGACCGAGACGCAGCAGCCCGTACGGGACGGCGCGGTCGACCTCGTGGTCGAGAACCTGCTCCAGGGCCGGTTCTATCCGATCTTCTCGTTCCTGTTCGGCCTGAGCTTCGTGCTCTTCCTGCGCTCCGCCGCCGAGCGCACCGCCCACCCCCGGCTGGCGCTGCTGCGCAGGCTGGCGGTGCTGGCCTGCTTCGGCGTCGCCCACCACCTCCTGAACCCGGGCGAGGTGCTCCTGCCGTACGCGGTCTTCGGGGCGCTGGTGCTGCTGCCCGCCTCGTTCCTGCCGCGCTCGGCGACGCTGCTGCTCGGGATCGCCGTGACGGCCTGGGCCGCCTCCATCGGCGGCGGGATCGTCATCGAGGGAACGTTCGTGGCGTTCCTGATCCCCGGCCTGTTCCTGCTGGGCATGGCCATGATGGCCTACCGGCTCGACGCTCGTCTGCCGGCACCGGCCTTCCTGATCTCCGTGGCGCTGGCCGCGGGCCTGACCTGGCTGGTGGCCTCCCCGACCGATCTCGGGCCGTTCCTCCTCGGCGTCTACGTCGGCGCCGCGCTGGCCTGCGCGGCGGCCTACTGCACGGGACTGCTGCTGCTCCTGCGGACTCCGCTGCGCGGCCCGCTGACGGCGGTGTTCAACCCTCTGGGCCGGATGGCGCTGACGAACTATCTGGTCAGCACCCCGATCATCCTGCTGGCCCTGCCGCTGCTCACCGCCGACCCGACCCGGCTCACCGGCGTGGTGCTGGCGGTGGCCGTGCTGGCCGTCCAGGTGGTGTTCAGCCGGTGGTGGCTGGCCAGGTTCCGGTACGGCCCGCTGGAATGGGTGTGGCGGCGCCTCACGTGGATGGAACCGGTCCCGAACCGCCGGTTAAAGTCGGAGGCGTGACCCGTATCGCCCTGTGCCAGATCCCCGTCTCCGAGGACCCCGCGGACAACCTCCGGCAGGCCCGCGAGTCCGTCGCGCTGGCGGCGGACGACGGCGCCGAGCTGGTGATCTTCCCCGAGGCCACGCTCACCCGGTACGGCAAGCGGATCCTCGACCTGGCCGAGCCGCTCGACGGACCGTTCGTCACCGGGCTGGCCGAGGCCGCCCGGAGCCACGGGCTGTCGGTGATCGCCGGAACGTTCGAGCCGTCGCCCGGCGGCGTGTCGGCTCCCGGTGAGGGGCCCGCGGGCATGGGCGAGGCGCCCCGCGTGCACAACACCGCGGTGGCGCTGGGCCCCGACGGGGAGATCAGGGCGGCCTACCGGAAGATCCACCTGTTCGACTCCTTCGGAGCGCGGGAGTCGGCGCTGGTCGTGCCCGGCGGCGAGCCGGTCGTGGCCGAGCTGGGCGGGCTCCGGGTCGGCCTGGTCACCTGCTACGACATCCGCTTCCCCGAGCTGACCCGGGCCCTGGTGGACCTCGGGGCCGAGATGTTCGCGGTGATCGCCGCCTGGGGGTCGGGACCGATGAAGGAAGAGCACTGGACGACCCTCCTGCGGGCCCGGGCGATCGAGAACACCACCTGGGTGGCGGCCGTGGGCCAGGCCCCGAACCCGCAGGCCGCCGACGGTTTCGGGATAGGCCGCAGCATGCTGGTCGACCCCATGGGAGTGGTCCGCGCCGACCTGGGCCCGGCGCCGGCCGTACAGACCTGCGTCCTGGACCCGCAGATCACGATTGCCACCCGTAATGCGCTGCCGAGCCTGGAACATCGACGACTACAGGTCAACAGATCGTAAAATGTGACCCGTGAGCGAGCCACCTGGGCGTAGAACGCAGATGCAGAAGGTCATCCCGCCTCGGCTGCTCGTGCCCTATCTGTCCGGCAAGCGGACGGTCATCTCGGGATACGTCTACCGGGTGCAGGACTGCATCAGGCTGACCACCCCCGCTCAGCTGTTCATGGGCCTCGACCTGGGATTCGAGGGCTCGGAGCTGACCGTCTCGGTGCCGGAGATCTATCTCATGCGCTGGTTCGCGCGGGACACCGACACCTACGTCGTCCCGTACGGCCCGCACATGGGCGGCGACTGGAACGATTCGCCGCCCTTCGCCGGCAACGGCTTCACCACCTCGCGCGAGCACGTCGTGCCGCAGTTCCACACCATGCCGATGCCGATCCCGCCGGGAGCAGAGATCATCCACGTGACCGTCGACGAAGGAGAACGCGTTTTCGGCGTCTACGACGGCCTGAGCTGGCGGCCGGCCTCATGAGCGAGGAGATCGAGCCGGTGGCCTCGGGGTTCGTCGCCCACTACGGAGAGCGCACCTACGCGGCGGCCCTGGGCCCGGGGCCGGCCGAGGTCGTGCTGTTCAGCGAGGAGGCGCAGGAGGGCTTCGAGGCCGCCTCCGGCTACTGGCGGGCCGTGGTCGACCGCGCCCGCCTCGACTGGCTGGTCCTGGTCCGCACGGTCGGCGCGTTCGGCGGCGAGCCGTGCCTGGTTCTGGACGTGTCGGAGGAGAACGGCGAGGAGGGCCTGCACATCGCCTACACCGGGCACAGCGGGATGAAGGCCGAGGCGCTGGGCTACTGGATGGTCGACCACGGCGCCTACGAGGTGGTCGTCCCCCGCGAGGAGGTCTTCTCGCTGCGGGTCGAGCGCATCCCGGTCCCGCTGTCCCCGGCGCGCTCCGAGCCCTGACGCCCGGCGCCTGCTGCCGAGGCCGGGGCCGGCGTCCGGCGGATCTCCCGCGGGCTCCTGTCAACCGGGGACCCGTTCAGGTGTCCCGCTGATGTGATCGATCTCCAGACAGTGGCGCCTCCCTCGTTCGCCGAGCTGTTCGCCGCGCACTACCGCTCGATGGTGCGCCTGGCCGGGCTGCTCGGCGCCGACGATCCGGAGGACATCGCCCAGGAGGCCTTCGCCCGCCTCCACGACCGCCGGTTGCGCGACGACGGCGCGGCCCTGGCCTACGTCCGGTCCATCGTGTGCAACCTCACCCGCAACCGGCTGCGTCACCTGCGCCTGGTACGGCGCCGCGCGCTCGATCCGCCCGAGGCCGCGCGCAGCAGCGAACACGCGGTGCTCGTCGCCGAGGAGCACCGGGAGCTGCTGGCGGCCGTCGGCCGCCTCCCCCGCCGCCAGCGCGAGGCCCTGGTCCTGCGCTACTGGCTGGACCTGTCCGAGCGGGAGATCGCCGAGGCGATGGGCGTCTCCCCCGGCTCGGTCAAGACGCACACGAGCCGCGGCCTGTCCGCCCTCGGCCGGGCCCTGAAGGAGGACTCGTGAACGACATCGAACAGCGGCTGCGCGCCGCCCTCGACGCCCGCGCGGAGACCTTCCCCGCCTCTCCCGGAGCCTGGTCGGACACGATGCGCCGCACGCGCGCCGGAAGGCTGCGCCGCAGGCTCCCGCTGGTCCCCGTCCTGGCCGCCGCGGTGGCCGTGGCGGTCGCCGCGGTCTGGCTCGCCGGCGGCCGGGGCGAGAAGCGGGACGACACCACCGCGGTGCGGGTGAACGGCCTGGCGCAGCTCGTGGAGAAGTCCCTGCGGGAGAACCCTCCGGTCGGAGAGGTGGTCACGGTCCCGCACCCGAGCTTCCCCGAGGACCCGATCCACGTCTGGTACAGCCGCGCCGGGGACGGGCAGTTGCGCATCTGCTCGGCGCGGAAGGTGACGCCGGCCGACGACTCGGCCTCCTGCGGGCTCGTCGAGCCGCTGGACAAGGAGGAGGCCGGCCGGGTCGCCGGCGTGACCGGCCGGTTCCCGCTGCCCGCGGAGATGGTCGCCTACGGCATGGCGGAGGACTCCGTCCACTCGGTCCGCGTGACCTTCCGCGACGGCCGGAGCTTCCCCGGTGAGGTGATCCGGGGCCGCGGCCTGCCCGCTCCCGTCTGGACGGCCCGCTTCCCCGGCGACCTGCCCGACGGCGTCCCCGTCGTCGACTACGAGTTCGCCGACGAACGGGGCAGGCGGCTCCAGCGGCTGGGCGACGTCCTGTCCCCGCCCTGCCACCGGGACAAGACGCCCGACGGCGCCGGCATCCCCCTGCCGGCAGGGGTCACCGCCCACCTCCACGCCGACAACTGCCTGGTCTTCTGGTACGACGGCATGGCGGTGGGGATGAGCAGCAACCACTCCTACATGACCCTGGGCGCCGACCTGAAGGCCCCCGGCAGGTTCCCCCAGGCCCCCTTCTCCGTCTGGGCCGGTGCCGGGCAGGCGGTGGAGGGCCTGTGGTACGGCTACACCGGCGAGCGGACGGCCCGCGTCGAACTGCGGACCGAGGACGGCCGCCGGGCCACGGCCGAGACGGTCGAGGGTTTCCCCGGCCAGGGCGTGCGCCTGTTCGGCGGTGAGCTCCCCGAGGGGAGCAATCCGTCGAGGGACGGCGCCGTGTACGTCGGATACGACGCCGGCGGGGCCGAGCTGTGGCGGCACGAGGATCCGGGTCACAAGGAGATCGAGGCCCGCCGGACGCCGACCGGCTAGGTTCCGGGGCCGCCGTTGCGCGTACGGCCCGTCAAGGACCGCCGTTGCGCGTACCGCCCGTCACAGGCCGAGGCGGCGGTAGCGGGAGAGCCGGGCGCTGAGGCGGTCCGCGGGGGCCCGTCCCAGCAGCCCGGTGATCTCGTACTCCAGGGTGGCCGCCACCCGGCGGCAGAACTCCTCGGGCTCGTAGGCGGCGTCGGGCAGCTCCGGGATGATCCGGTCCACGATGCCGCTGCGCCGCAGGTCGGTCGACTTCACGCCCTGGGCCGAGGCGATCTCCTGGGCGAAGTCCACGCTCCGGTAGAGGATCGCCGAGGCCCCCTCGGGGGGCAGCGGGGACAGCCAGGCGTGCTGGGCGGCCAGGACCCGGTCGGCGGGCAGCAGGGCCAGGGCCACGCCGCCCGCCCCCTCGCCGAGCAGCAGGCAGACCGTGGGGGCGTCGAGCGTCACCAGGTCGGCCAGGGAGCGGGCGATCTCACCGGCGAGGCCGCCCTCCTCGGCCGCCTTGGACAGCGCGGCCCCGGCGGTGTCGATCACGGTGACCAGCGGCAGGCCCAGCTCCGAGGCCAGGCGCATGCCGCGCCGGGCCACCCGGAGCCCGGCCGGGCCGAGCGGGGCCTCGGCCCGCTGGCGGCGCCGGTCCTGGCCCAGCACGACGGCGGGCGCCGTACCGAACCTGGCCAGCGCGAGCAGCAGGCCGGGATCGTTCTCGCCCGCGCCGGTGCCGTTGAGCGGGGTGACGTCGGCCGCGCCCAGCTTGAGCAGCGCCCGCACGCCGGGCCGGTCGTCGCGGCGGGAGCGGGTGATCGCCTCCCAGGCGTCGACCTGCCCCACCTCCCCCTCCGGCTCCGGCCCCTGCCCCAGGCCCTGGCGCGGGGCGCACAGGACGGCCAGCGCCCTGATCGCGATCCGGCGGGCGTCCTCGGCCGAGACGACGGCGTCGACCAGGCCGTTGGCGAAGAGGTTCTCGGCCACCTGCACGCCCTGGGGGAAGGGGTAGCCGTGCAGCGACTCGAACACCCTCGGCCCGAGGAACCCGATCAGCGCGCCCGGCTCGGCCGCGGTGACGTGGCCGAGCGAGCCCCAGGAGGCCAGGACGCCGCCGGTGGTGGGGTGGCGCAGGTAGACGACGTACGGCAGGCCGGCGGCGCGGTGGCCCATGACCGCCGCGGTGATCTTCACCATCTGGGCGAAGGCGAGCGCGCCCTCCTGCATCCGGGTGCCGCCGGAGGCCGGGGCGGCCAGCAGCGGGAGCCGTTCGGCGGTGGCCCGCTCGATCGCGGAGGTGAGCCGCTCGGCGGCGGCCACCCCGATCGAGCCGGCCAGGAAGGAGAACTCGCAGACGACGACCGCGACCCTGCGCCCGTCGAGCAGGCCCTCGCCGGTGATCACCGACTCGTCGTAGCCGGACTTGGCCCGGGCGGCGGCCAGCTCCTCGGCGTAGTCCGACCCCGGCTCGGCCGGATCGGCGGGCGGCCCGTCCCACGACCGCCACGTCCCCGGGTCGAGGACGGCGCCGATCAGGGCGCGCGCGTCCGGCCGTTCGGTCATCGCTCGCGCTCCGCGAGCCAGGCCAGCACCTCGTCGTTGTGCTGGCCGAGGGCCGGCGGGGCGGCGTGCTCGCGGGGCGGCTCGCCGTCGAAGCGGAGCGGCGGCCCGGGCAGCTCGATGGAGCCGAGCACGGGATGGTCGACCTCGACCAGCAGTCCCTGGGAGCGGGTCTGCTCCCAGGCGTAGACCTCGTCGATGGAGCGGATCGCCCCGGCGGGCACGCCGAGCTCGCCGAGCGCGGTCAGCCAGTGCGCGCGGTCGTGTTTGGCGAGCGCCTGTTCCATGTCGGCGATCAGCTCATCCCGGTGCACGAATCTTTCTCTGTTGGTCGCATATTTCGGAATTTCGGGATCGATGTCCAGAAGGGCGGCCACCTTCCGCCACTGGCCCTCGTTGGCCACCGCGATCTGGATCATCCCGTCGGCGCAGTGGAACGCGCCGTAGGGGGCGATCGAGGCGTGGTGGTTGCCGTTGGCCGCGGGCACCTTGCCGCCGACCGTCCAGGCGGTGCCGTGGTAGGAGTGCACGCCGGTCACCGCGGCCAGCAGCGAGGTCCGCACGACCTTCCCCCGCCCGGTCCGCTCGCGCTCGTAGAGGGCGGCGGCCACGCCGTACGCCCCGTGGATGCCCGCCAGCAGGTCGGCGATCGAGGCGCCCACCCGGTACGGCTCCTGCGCCGAGGGGCCGGTCAGGCTCATCAGCCCCGCCTCGCCCTGGGCGATCTGGTCGTAGCCGGGCCGTCCCCCCTCCGGCCCGTCGTGGCCGAACCCGGTGATCGACAGCACGACCAGACGCGGGTTGAGCTCCTGCAGCCGTTCCACGGAGAAGCCCAGGCGGTCCAGGACCCCGGTCCTGAAGTTCTCGATCAGCACGTCGCTCTGCCGTACCAGGCGCTCGATGAGGGCCTTGCCCTCGGCGGACTTGAGGTCCACGGTGATCGAGAGCTTGTTGCGGTTGGCGGCCAGGAAGTAGGTGGAGATGTCGTGATCGGGGCCGACGAAGGGCGGGCCCCAGCCCCGCGACTCGTCGCCTCCGCCGGGATGCTCCACCTTGATCACCCGCGCGCCCAGGTCTCCGAGCATCTGCGCGGCGTGCGGCCCGGCCAGCGCGCGGGACAGGTCGAGGACGACGATGTCGCCAAGGGCTCCCTGCAAGATCAACCTCCGGGTGAGAGTCGCCGATCCTAGCCCAAGCCGGCCGGAACGGCACGGGGGCGCACGGCAAGCGTGCCAGGTCCTCGCCCGGAACGATACCCAGGGGTAACCCCGATCCTCCCAGCCGGCGACCCGGGTCTCGGAGGCCGTGCCGCGCCGGACTCCGTGCCGGACCGGACGCCGTACCGGGCCGGACGCCGCATCGGACCGGACGCCCTACCGGGCCGCGTTCCGTACCGCGCCGGATGCCATGCTGGGGGCGTGGCGGACGTGATCTCCTTTCCGGACCTGGCCGCGGCGGTCCGGGCGCTGCCGCCCTCGTGCGGGCCGGTGCGGGTCGTCGCGGTGGACGGGCCGGCCGGGTCGGGCAAGACGACCTTCGCCGGGCGGCTCGCCGGCGCGCTGGGCTGCCGGGTGGTCCACGCCGACGACTTCCCCGTGCCCTGGGACGAGCCGCCGCAGGCGTGGTTCGAGCAGGTGGAGGAGCAGGTGCTGGGCCCGCTGTCGGCGGGCGGGCCGGGCGGCTACCGGCGCTACGACTGGAAGCGCGGCGCCTTCGCCGAATGGGTGGAGGTGCCGGTCGCCCCGGTTCTGGTGCTGGAGGGGGTGAGTACGGCCCGGCGCGGCGCCCCTGCGGCCTTCGCCGTGTGGGTGGAGGCGCCCAGGGATCTGCGGCTGGCCCGGGTCCTGGCCAGGGACGGCGCGGCGCTCGAACCGCGGTGGCACGCCTGGATGCGCGCAGAGGACGAGTGGTTCGCCGATGACGGCACCCGTTCCCGCGCCGACCTCCTGGTGGACGGGGCCGCGGTCCCGGGCGAGTTCGCCGTGCTCTGACCGCCCGTTCCGCGGGGGCGCGCCCGCGGGGGTCATCCCATCGCGCCGCCGTACAGCACCAGCGCCCAGGCCAGGCAGGCGAGCGCGGCCGTGGAGGACAGCGTGCGGACGAGGTTCCAGCGGACCCAGCGGGCCTCGAAGGCGGCGCGCACGGCCGCGGGGTCGGCGAGGGCCGCCGGGTCGCCGGCCGCGTTGAGGGCGTTGTTGAGCGGCACGTTGATGGCGGCGGTGATGACGAAGGTCACGCCGTACAGGACGAATCCGGCCGCGGTCCAGACGAACGCGGGCCGCCCTCCCTCGCCCAGGAGCTGGAGCACCCCGGCCAGCAGGGTCAGCACCGGCGCGCCCCCGAAGCTCAGGGCGAACCAGCCGTTGAGGATCCTCCGGTTGATCCGCTGCATCACATCGACGAAGGTCCGGTCGTCCGTCTCGGCCAGCCCCAGCATGACCGAGACGGAGAAGGCGTAGAACAGCCCCGCCGCGAGCCCCGTGGCCACGGTGGCCGCGACCAGCGTGATCGTCTGGAACAACTCAAGCATCGTCTTTCTCCGCCTCCGGATCCTCGCGGGCGCCGCCGGTTCCCGGCCGTTTCCCGATGATCCGAGTCAAGTGGGCCCGGGCGGGAAAGGCCATGCGTGAGGCTCTCGACCAGATCTCCGGGCGTCCAGCGCCCGCCGGCCTCAGGGCGCGGGGTCGGCGACGCAGGGGGCGTCGCCGCAGACGTCCACGACCAGGCCGTGCCGGAGGAAGTACGCCTTCTGCGTGCGGGCCTCGGGGTCGTGGCGCGGGTCCTCGTGGGAGTCGCGGCCGTACTCCGGGCCGAGCGGCGGGGTGTTGGTCGTGGGCGGCGCGGGGGTGCCGCTGTCCCAGACGACGATCGCCGAGCCGGGGTAGGGCCAGTCCGGCAGCGGCCGGATGCCCCAGAAGGGCGTCACGTCGGGGCTGCGCCCCGCGGCCAGGGCGGGCCGGTGGATGCGGGCCCCGACCGTGCGGGCCTCCACCTCGGCGGTCACCGTGGAGACCTGGTGGTCGCCGAAGGCGACGTGCAGCAGCACCCGGTGGCGGGGCGAGCCGGGCAGCGGGTCGCCGGTCATGTGCTCGGCGTACCCGCCTGCCTCGGCGCGGTCCCAGAGCATCTGCAGCAGCGCGAAGCAGATCTGCTGGGTCAGCTTGTCGGGATAGCTCTGGTCCATGAGCTGCTGGAACGGCTGGAAGTCGACGCTGCGGTTGAGCAGCGTGCTGTAGTTCATGCCCGGCACGCCGAGTACGGCGTTGCGGACGTCGGGCGAGACGGCGACCAGCGCGCCGCCGGCGATGCCGCCCTGGCTGTTGCCGTCGAAGGCGAGGTGCGCCCGCCGGTCGAGCAGCGGCCTGCCCCGGTCGTCCCGGAAGGCCTCGTGGCTCGTCAGGCCGTCCTTCTCGATCATGGCGCGGCCGAGGAAGACGAAGTTGAGCAGGCTCTGCTGGAGCCGGTCGGTGACGGTGCCGAAGCGGGAGAAGTCACCGAAGACGCTCACGACGTTCTGCACGTCCTCGTCGGACATGCCGATCCACTTGGTGGCGCAGAAGACGAAGTTGTGCTCCCCGGCCATCGCGCGGACGTTGCCGGCCCGGACCTCGGTGTGCCTGCCCAGCAGGCCGTGGCCGTACAGGGAGGGGTGGGCGGGCCGGGTGAAGGCCGAGCGCGGGATCTCGCACTGGTACTGGGCCCTGACCACGTCGCCGAGCGGCCGGGGCAGCCCGTCGGGCCCCCGGTTGAGGTTCGAACCGGGCGGGCCGCCGGGCCGGTCGAGGTAGTTGGGGACCTCGACCTCGCCGGTGACCTCGCGCGCGACGTTCGGGTCCTGCTCGGGGGTGAAGTCCGTGACGCCGGTGACCGTGAACTTCGGCGAGTGCCCGCGCAGGCCGCGCAGCGCCTGGTCGCGCATGGTCAGCACCGGCCCGGCGATGCCCCGCTCGCTCGCGACGGTGAACTCCCAGGCCAGGTGGAGGCCCCGGGTGTCCACTCCGGCCCGCGACAGGTCGCCGAGGGTACGGCGCAGCGCGCGCTGCCGGTCGGCGAGCGGGTCGCCCGCCGGGAGCCGCTCGCCCAGGAGCCGGGCGAAGGTCTCGGGAGGAGCGATCTCCTGCCCGCCGGCGTCCTTCAGCCGCCGCAGGGCGACGGCGTAGCGGTGGCCCTCCCTGAAGTTCTTCGCCGGCCTGACGATCAGCGCCCTGCGGTCCGGGTCGGCGGCGTTCGCGTCGAGCTCGGCCCAGTACGGCCAGCGCTCCCCCGTCCGGGTGTCGACGATCACGATCGGGGCGTCGCGGCGCAGCGACCAGCCGATGTCAGTGACGGGCGCGGCGCCGGTCTCGGCGAGGTCGACGCCGGGCACGTGGGCCAGGAGCATCGAGCCCGGGGAGAACCCGTCGGCGGCGTTCCACTGCTGCGGGTCGATCGGCTTGCCCGCCGCGTTCTTCGGCATCGCCTCGGCCGCGAACTCCACCCGCAGGCCGGTCGCGGTGCGCGCGGGAACGGTGAACCAGTCGTTGGGGAAGGGCAGCAGGCACTCGGTCCCGGCGATCGGGTCGCACCCGGCCACCACGGGCGCGGCGGAGGCCGCCGGAGCGGGATCGGGCGCGGCGGACGCGGTCACCGGAGCGGGATCGGGCGCGGTGGACGCGGTCACCGGAGCGGGGTCGGCCGCAGTGGGAGTCGCGGGGCCGGCCCAGGCGGGCGGGGCGACCACCGACGTCACGGCCAGCGTGAGACTCGCCATGATCACGCGCAGACGCATGTGACTCCTCCTCGGACCCCCCCGACGAAGATTCCCACAGCAGATCGCAGAACCGGGCGTTCGTCAATAAAGCATGCAGAATCGTGTTCTGACCAGTGCTGTTCCGTGCTCTCTGCAGCCCCCGTGGAACTCCGTGACCGGTCCGCATTGGACCCGCCGGGGACGCCGTCATTGGACCTGTCGGCCGGGCCGGGGGAACGGCAGGGTGGACGGCGTGAGCACCGCGCTCCGGTGACCGTTCCGCCGGCCGTCGCGTCCCCCGCCGACCACGCTCAGCGATCGTGCTCAGCGATCGTGCTCAGCGATCGTGCTCAGCGATCGGCAGACCCCATTCACGACAGAGGATCCACCCATGTACTTCCAGCACTCCGACGCCCTCTGGTCGGACCACCCCGGACTCGTCGCCGGCGCCGTCTTCGCCACGGGGATCACCGCGGACGCCTCCGTCGACGCCCGGGTCGCGGAGTTCTCCGCGCTCGCCGAGGCGCGGCTCGCGGCGGGCCCGGAGGCCGAGTTCCCCGAGATCCGGGCGTGGCGGCGCACGTTCTCGGCGATGGGGCTCAAGCCCACCCAGTACCGGTGCGCCGCCGAGTCGCTGCTGCGGCGCTTCCGGAAGGAGCACGCCCTTCCGCGGCTCCACCCGCTCATCGACCTGTGCAACGCGATCTCGCTCGCGTACGCGATCCCGGTGGCCGTCTTCGACGTCGCCCGGATCGACCGGGGCCTCGAGGTCCGGCACGCGAGCGGCGACGAGAGCTACCTGACCTTCTCCGGCGAGACGGAGAACCCCGAGCCGGGTGAGGTGATCTTCGCCGACGCCGCCGGGCGGGCCCACGCCCGGCGCTGGACGAACCGGCAGAGCGGCCACTCGGCCGTACGGGACACGACGGGCACCGTCCTGATCGTCGCCGAGGCGATGCACGGCTCGGCGTCCGCCGACGTCCCCAAGCTGGTCAGCGTGATCGCCGGCGAGCTGAGCGCCGCCTGGGCGGCCGTCCCGGAGACCGCGACGCTGAGCCGCCCCTCGCCGCGCTTCGAGTTCCCGGCGCAGACGGGCGGGTCCTGAGACGGAGAGCGGGTACGGCTGCGCCTCGCGGCGGCCTGACCCGTGTGCCGACGATGCTCATCGCCCAGATCACGCCCCGGGCACCCCTCGATCAGACGGCGTACGGTTGCGCGCGGGACTCGCCGGGACGGCTGCCAGATCGAGCAGCGGCCCTTCCAGAGCCGCAGCGACTCCGGCGTCGCTTTCACGCAACTCGCGCAGGAGGGCTCGAGTGGCCGCTTCGAGCGCGCGTGAGAGCTCACCGACGTCGAGGGCGCGCACGAGCGCTTCCCGGACGGGCCCGGTGATCTCAGCGGGCAGGCGGTCCGCCCCCTTGGCGTAGCCGGCGGGGTGCCCCAGCCGCAGACAGGCCAGCGCCAGAGTGTGGTCGCGAACACCGCTGATCCAGTATTCCGCCTGCCACACGGCTCCGCGCTCGACGGAGGTGCGAGCGTGCAGGACATGATGCCAGGCAAGCCCGATCAGGTGCCCTGGATCGGATGCCCCCGCCCGCCGGTCCGCCGCCTCCCCGAAGACGAGCCGGAACCCGCCGGTGCCGAGCGGGCCGAAAGCCGCGACGGGGGTGAAGCCCAGATCGATCTCGAGCAGTTCTCCGAGAAGGAAGGCGCGGTAGATCGCCGGGCCGGACCGGAGGTCGAAATGATGCACCGCGCCGAGCTCACGGTAGGCGAAATCACTCCAGTCGCTCAGCACTTCCTCCAGCGAGCTGCCGGCCGCCACCCCGAAGAACAGATCGATATCCGACCAGCGGTCCTCGGCATCGTGCGCGGCGGAACCGGTGATCGCAGCGCCGGCGATCCGTCCGTCCTCGCGAGCCCGTTCAAGCAGCCTCGTCCGCACCTGCCGGCGATAGCCCGTCGTGAACATGATTTCGACCCTAACGCGCCCGGGGTCACGGGGATCGCGAACGACCGGGCCGGGTGGGCGGCACCCGGCCCGCCACGGACGCGTCCCACGGGCGGGCCCGCCTCCTGGCACGCGCCGCCGTACCCGCCCGCCGCTTCAGGACGTGCTCGTCCGGACCCCCGGTCCCGGGCCGCCGAGGCTTGACTTTCCGGGGGATCGTGCTTCACCCTTTCACTACTTGATTAGTGAAAGGGTGTTGCGGGTGATCGAATTCCGCCTCGACCGGGGGTCGGGAGTGGCGACCTACCTACAGCTCGTCCACCAGGTCAGGCACGCGCTCCGGCTCGGCACGCTGCAGCCCGGCGACCGGCTGCCGACCGCCAAGGAGGTCGTCTCCCGGCTCGCGATCAACCCGAACACCGTCCTGAAGGCCTACCGCGAACTGGAGCGCGAGGGCCTGGTCACCGGGCGGCCGGGCCTGGGCACGTTCGTGGAGCGCTCGCTCGGCCGGACTCAGCCGGGCGAGCGCGCGCGGCTGCACGGGGAACTGGTCCGGTGGCTGCGCGGCGCCCGGCTGGCCGGCCTGGACGAGGAGGATCTGCGGGCGCTGTTCACCTCGGCCCTGACGGAGGCGTCCCGGGAGGAGATCGCATGACGTCGCTGTTCAGGTCCGGCCGGCCCTCCGGCGGGGAGGACGGCGCGCCGTTCCCGGCGGGCACGGAGCTCCCGGCGGAACGCGATCCGCACGACCCGTGGCCGGAGCACCGGGCCTCCGCCGCGCTGGAGGCGACCGGTCTCGGCAGGCGCTACCGCAGGACCTGGGCGCTGCGCGACTGCTCGCTGGCCGTACCCGCCGGGCGGGTGGCGGCGGTGGTCGGGCCGAACGGGGCGGGCAAGACGACCCTGCTGCGCATGGCCGTGGGGCTGCTCGCGCCGACCGCCGGCCAGGTGCGGGTCTTCGGCCGTCCCGCCGGGGAGAGCCTGGACCGGATCGCCTTCCTGGCCCAGGGCAAGCCCCTCTACCCCGGCTTCCGGGTCCGGGAGATGCTGAGGTTCGGGCGCGGGCTCAACCCCCGATGGGACGACGAGGCCGCCCGGCGGCGGCTGGCCGGGCTGGGCATCCCGCTGGACCGCCGGGTCGGCGCGCTCTCCGGGGGCCAGCGGACCCAGGTGGCGCTGACCGTCGCGCTGGCCAAGCGCCCCGACCTGCTGGTGCTCGACGAGCCCCTGGCCGACCTCGATCCGCTGGCCCGCCACGACGTGATGCGCCTGCTGATGGAGGCGGTGGCCGAGACCGGCCTGACCGTGCTGCTCTCCTCGCACGTGGTCGCCGAACTCGAGGGCGCCTGCGACTGGCTGCTGGTGGTCAACGGGGGCCGGGCCCAGGTCAGCGGCGACATCGACGACCTCCTGGCCGGGCACCGGGTGCTGACCGGCCCCGCCGAGACCGCGGACGCGCTGGCCGGCCGGCTGCCGGTGATCTCACGGGAGGAGACGGGACGGCAGACGACCCTGCTGGTCCGGTCCGCCGCGCCACTGCCCGACCCGCGCTGGAGCGCCCGCCCGGCGCCGCTGGAGGAGATCGTCCTGGCCTACCTGCGCTCCCCCGGCCTGTCG
>NZ_BOOJ01000012.1 GCF_016863175.1 Paraplanobispora siamensis | reverse complement strand
CCCACTGGCCCCGGCCCACTGGCCCCGGCCCACTGACCCCGGCGCTCCCGTTCCGGCGCTCGCCCGTCCGCGGCCCTGCCGATCAGCCCCGCCCCCGGCACCCGCCCGTCCGCGGCCATGTCCGCCGGACCCGGCCCTCGTCCGCCGGCCCGCCCCGGCGGTCCCGTTCTCGATGAAAGGACCCTTCCCGTGCTCTGGCTCACCTGGCGGCAGCACCGCGCGCAGATCCTGGTGACCGGCGGGCTGCTGCTCGCCCTGGGCCTGCTGCTGCTCGTCTCCGGACTGCGGGCGGGCGCCTACGTCGCCGAGCACGCCCCGCCCGGCTGCCCCGGTCCCGGCGCCGCCTGCCTGGAGGTGAACTCGGCGCTCTACGAGGACTTCTACAACCCGGTCTACCTGGTCTTCGGCCTGCTGCCCTTCCTCGGCTCGGGGCTGATCGGCGCGTTCTGGGGCGCCCCGCTGCTGGCCACCGAGTTCGAGCGCGGCACCGCCACGCTGGCCTGGACGCAGTCGGTCTCCGTCGGGCGCTGGCTGGCGGTCAAGCTCGCCGTACTCGGCGCCGTGGTCGTGACCGCGGCGCTGGCGCTGTCGGCGATGATCGGCCTGTGGCTGAACGTGTTCCAGGACGCGCTCGGCGACCGGAGGTTCCACGACGGCGTGTTCTCCGTGGTCGGGGTCGTCCCGGCCGCGTGGTGGCTGTTCGCGTTCATGCTGGGCGCCGCCGCCGGGACCTTCTTCCGCCGGACCCTCGCCGCCATGGCGGTGACCGTCGCGGCGATCGCCCTGACCGTCCCGGTGATCTTCTTCTCCCGCGACGCCTACGCCGAGCCGGTGAGGACCGTCACCGCCGAGTGGTCGGCGCTGTTCAGCGGCGACGGCAAGGTGGTCGACCAGGCGTGGGTCGACCCCGCCGGCCGCGAGGCGCGGGACCAGCCCTCCGGTGTCTGCCCGCCGCCCTCCGGCCTGCCCGCGCAGTCGGAACGCGCCCAGCGGCTCGTGGAGGAGTGCCTGATCGGCAAGGGCTACCGGATGGCCGTCTACCACCATCCGCCCACCCGCTTCTGGCGCTTCCAGTGGACCGAGACCGGCATCCTCCTCACCGCCGCCCTGACGCTCGGCGGCCTGACCGCCGCGCGCACCCTCCACCGCCGGAGCTGAACCCCACCGGCCCGGCGGCCACACGATGTCCGCGAGTCACACGATGTCCGGGAGTCAGACGACGTCCGGGAGTCAGACGACGTCCGCGAGTCAGACGATGTCCACCTCCGCGTGCGGCAGGCCGCCCGACAGGGACGGGAACCCGGGACCGCGGTCGAAGAAGGGGCGCTCGCCGGGCAGGAGGGCACGAAGCCCGGCGCGGCGGATCTCGGTGGCCTCGGCGTCCACCCGCAGGTCGTCGCGCGGGCCGTACAGGACGACCCCGTAGTCGTCGCGTGCACCCTCCGTCGACACCTTGCCGTCGCGCACGTCGGCGGCCACCGCCTCCGGCGCGCGCTCCAGCGGGTCGCCCCACCCGCCGCCGCCGGTGGTGCGCACCCGGATCACCTCGCCCGCGCGGACCGGGGAGTCGTCGACCAGGCCCTCCATCTCCCGGCCCTCGATCTCGACGGTGAACGGCCGCCCGGCCCGGCCGCCGTTCACTCCCCAGCACGACAGGATCGAGCGGTCGGCGATGGACATGAACGAGGCGTCGCGGAGCATCCGGATGTGCTTGTCGTAGCCGAGGCCGCCCCGGTACAGGCCAGGTCCGCCGGAGTCGGCGGCCAGGCCCAGGCGCTCGACCCGGAACGGCCAGCGGGACTCGGCGAACTCGACGGGGATGTTGCGCGAGTCGGGCACGACGTGGATCGTGTCCTCCCCGTCGGCGTACCAGCGCCCGCCCGAACCGCCGCCCAGGACCTCCCGCATCAGGTACGGCGCGCCGTCGGCGTCCTCGCCGTAGACGCCGGTGTAGCGGATCGTCTCCTGGTCGGCCGGCATCCGTCCGCCGGTCGCCTTGGCCAGCACCCCGGCCAGCACGCCCAGCAGCCGCAGGATGACGAACGTGCGGGCGTTGGTCGGCGCCGGGAAGATCGGGGTGAGCAGCGTTCCCTTCTCCGGGAAGCGCATCTCGATCAACGGGACGACGCCCTCGTTGACGTCTAGCTCGGCCATGCGCTCGGGGGTGTCGGCGAGGTTGCGCAGGATCGGGGCGAGCCACTTCTTCAGGAACACCCCGCCCGCGTAGTCGCCCGCGTGGTTGATCGGCCCCTTGGCCTGCGGCGAGGTGCCGGTGAAGTCGATGACCAGCGGGACCTCGGCGGAGTGTTCGACGGTCAGGGTGATGCGCTGGGTGTGCAGGCGGGGCTCGTCCACGCCGTCGTGCTCGGCGTAGTCCTCCCACACGTGCGTGCCCTCGGGGATCTTGGCCAGCAGCTCCCGCCGGAACGTCTCGGTGGTCTTGGAGATGATCGCGTCGAAGCACGCCTCCACCGCCTCGCGCCCGTAGCGGTCGAACAGCTCGCCCAGCCGCCGTGCGCCCATCAGACAGGCCGAGCACTCGGCGTCCAGGTCACCGGCCAGCGAGTCGGGCATCCGGGAGTTGCGCGTCATGATCGTCAGGGCCGCCCGGTTGGGCGTCCCCCGGTCCCATAGCTTGATCGGCGGGACCATCAGCCCCTCCTCGAACACGCTGCGCGCGTGCGAGGGCATCGATCCGGGGACCGCCCCGCCGATGTCGTCGTGGTGCCCGAACGCCTGCACGAACGCGACCACCGCGCCGTCGTGGAAGACCGGGACCGTGACGCACAGGTCCGGCAGGTGGCCGATGCCGCCCTCGGACAGGTAGACGTCGTTGTGGAAGAACACGTCGCCGGGGTTCATCTCCTCGATCGGGAAGTCCCGGACGATCGGCTGGACCAGCGCCGAGTAGGACCGGCCGGTCAGCTTGCGCAGCCGTACGTCGTGGATGCCCGCCCGGAAGTCGTGCGCGTCGCGGATCATCGGCGAGCGGGCCGTGCGCGCGATGGCGGTCTCGACCTCCTTCTCCACCGAGGCGAGCGTCCCCTCGACGATCTCCACCAGCACCGGATCCGCAGCCTGCGCGGCCCCGCCAGCGTCTATTGCTCGCTCACCCTCCCCATTCGCTCCGCGGCCCGCTCGTCCCTCGCGGCCCGCTCCGCTCACTCCGTCGGGTTCACTCGTGGTCACGGCGCACCTCCAGATTGCCGAACTCGTCCATGGTCGCCGTGAATCCCGGGTGGACCGGGAGGGTGGAGCCGTACTCCTCGACGACCGCGGGCCCGCGGACCACCGCGCCGGGACCGAGGTCGGCGCGGCGGTGGATGGGGGCCGGGGCCCACTCGTCGTAGAAGACCTCGCGGGTCCGCGCCGGTCCGGGGTCCGCCGTGCCGTACGGCCTGCGCCGGATCGCCGGGCGGGTGATCGGGCCGATCCCGGAGACGCGGAGGTTGACCCACTCGACGCCGTGCCGGGGGTCGTCGCGGTAGCCGTACCCGTAGAGCTTGTCGTGCTCGCGGTGGAAGCGGTCCAGCACCTCCTCGCGCCAGGCCTCGTCCAGCGGCCCGGCCGGGGCGGGGACGCGGACCTCGTAGGCCTGGCCGTAGTAGCGCAGGTCCGCGCTGCGCGCGAAGACGTGGTCGGTGAAGCCCTCGCGGTCGAGGGCGTCGGCCGCCTGGGCCTCCAGCTCGCCGAAGATCTCGGCGGCGGCGCCGAGGGACAGCTCGCGGGTGACGAAGGTGCGCACGTAGTCGTTCTTGACGTCCACGGTGAGCAGGCCGAACGCCGAGACGTTGCCCGGGTCGGGCGGGACGACCACCGCGGGCAGGCCCAGGATGTCGATCAGGCGGCAGACCAGCAGCGGCCCCGAGCCCCCGAAGGCCACCATCGGGAAGTCGCGCACGTCCAGGCCGCGCTTCACGGTGATCTGGCGGATGGCGTTGGACTGGTTGAACGCGCTGATCTCCAGGATGCCCGTGGCGGTGCGCTCGGGGCTCAGCCCGAGCTTGCCCGCCAGCGCCTCGACGCCCTGCCGGGCGGCGTCGGCGTCGAGCGGTATCTCCCCGCCGAGCAGGTGCGGCGGGACCCGGCCGAGGAAGACGTGCGCGTCGGTGACGGTGACCTCGGTGCCGCCCCGGCCGTAGCAGAGCGGTCCGGGGTCGGCCCCGGCGGACTTCGGCCCGACCTTGAGCGTGCCCTCCGGCGAGACCCACGCGACGGAGCCGCCGCCCGCGCCGACGGTCACGATGTCGATCATCGGGATCTTGCAGGGATAGCGGCCGATGCTGCCCTCGGTGGTCAGCGAGGGCTCGCCGTCGACGACCACCGCGACGTCGGTGGAGGTGCCGCCGCCGTCCAGGGTGATCACCGACGGGTGCCCGGCGGTGGAGGCGATCAGCGCGGCGCCGAGCGCGCCCGCGGCCGGGCCGGACAGCACGGTCGTGATCGGCTGGTGCACGACCTCGGCCGCCGACAGCACGCCGCCGTTGCTCTTCATCACCGAGAACGGCATGCCCAGGCGCTCGGAGAGGTTGGCGATGTAGCGGCGCATGGTCGGCTTGACCGCCGCGTCCACCAGCGTGGTCACCGACCGCTCGTACTCCCGGTACTCGCGCAGCACGTCGCTGGAGATCGACACGACCGCCCCGGGATGCTCGCGCGCCAGCACCTCGCGCATGCGCAGCTCGTGATCGGGGTTGGCGTAGGAGTGCAGGAAGCACACCCCGATCGCGGTGATCCCCCGGTCGCGGAACCAGCGGGCGGCCTCGGCGGCCCGCGCCTCGTCGAACGGCCTGACCTCGGCGCCGGTGTGGTCCATCCGCCCGCCGACCGTCCTGACCCGGTGCACCGGGACGATGCGGGGCGGCTTGACCCAGAAGTAGGAGTTGCCGTAGCCGTCCGGCACGCTCTGCCGGGCGATCTCCAGGATGAACTCGAAGCCCTCGGTGGTGACGAAGCCGAGGTCGGCGACGCGGTCCTCCAGGAGCTGGTTGGTGGCGACCGTGGTGCCGTGCACCACCGCCGACACCCTGGTGCCGGAGGGGATGCCGGACGGCACGGTCTCCGGTCCGGCCGCGCCGAGGACCTTCGCGATGCCCGCCATGAAGCCGTCGGCCGGGTTGGCGGGGGTCGAGGGGGTCTTGGTGGTGGTGATCTCACCGGTCTGCTCGTCCACCGCGACCACGTCGGTGAACGTGCCTCCGGTGTCGACGCCGATACGGACGCTGCGCATGACCCCGTGTCTACCCAGTCGCGCCGACCGGGCAAATCGGCGGACTCTGCCGAAGCTCGCCCTGATCCTTGGCAACCTCGGCGCGCCCGATGATCTCCGGCGCTGCCTTGAGGAACTCCCGCCTCGCCGCGCGCGTCTTTGATAGTGCGACGCCCCGCATGGTGCGGCGTCCCCACCGACCTCGAAAGGCAGACTCCGTGCTCAGCTCGTTCTTCGGAAACCTGGACCAGAGCCAGGCTCCCGGCCACTTCGCCCAGCAGAACAGCAAGATGCTACGGGTCCAGCTCAACGGAGAGGTGCTCGCCCGGCAGGGGTCGATGGTCGCGTTCCAGGGTCAGATGGACTTCGACTACGAGGGCTCCGGCGGGATGGGCCGGTTCCTGAAGAAGATGGTCACCGGCGAGGGCACGCCGCTGATGCGCGTGCGCGGCCAGGGCATGCTCTTCCTCGCCGACAAGGCCCAGGACGTGCACCTGTTCTATCTGCAGAACGAGGCGCTCACCGTCAACGGGAGCAACCTGCTGGCCTTCGACCCGCAGCTCACCTGGGACATCCAGCGGGTCCAGGGCGCCGGTGTCGCCGCCGGAGGCCTGTTCAACACCACGATCACCGGCACCGGCTGGGTGGCGGTCACCGCCTACGGCGCGCCGGTGCTGCTGGACACCTCCCAGGCGCCGACCTTCGCCGACGGCCAGTCCGCGGTGTGCTGGAGCACCGGGCTGCGGGTGGGCGTCAACCGCACCTTCAAGGCGGGCGCGATCATCGGCCGCGGGAGCGGCGAGGCCCTGCAGCTCGCCTTCCAGGGCCAGGGCTTCGTCCTGGTCCAGGCCAGCGAGGGCCCGATCGTCCCGCAGACGGCCTGACCGTCCCGGCCCGCGGCGGGCCGTACGGCTCCGCGACCGTACGGCTCCGCGGTGGGGAGACGCCTCCCGCCCGGGCGGGAGGCGTCTCCCGGCCGGGGAGTCAGCGGCGGCGCGTGCCCATGGTGGAGTTGATCACCGCGTCGGCGTCGTGCGCGTGGATCTTGGCGGCGAGCCGGATGGCCATCTCGTTGGCGCGGCGCAGCTCGGCCTCGACGCGGGCCTTGCCGGACTGCCCGACCTGGACCCCGAAGTAGGCGCCGATGATCGCGCCGGAGACGCCGACCAGGCCGGCGAACGGGGCGCTTCCCTCACCGTCCTGCAGCGCGATCACCACGAAGCCGACCAGGATGACGATCAGGCCGGTCAGCACCACGTAGAACCCGTACCGCCAGCGGGCCGCCTCCGCCTGGGCGGCGACCGCCTCGTCCTCGGTCATCATCGCGGCGAGTGCGGCGGGCATCTCGGCGGTCTCGGAGGAGGCCGCGGGCGCCGGGGCGGGCGGGACGGCGGCGGGCACCGCCCCCGACGGGGCGGGCTTGGCTGCGGCGGCGGCAGGGGCGGGGGTCTTGGTAGTCGTCACGGGTTCTCCCAGGTTCGGTCGGGCACAAAGAATCTCCCACGCTTTACGGAAACAAGCCACGTTGAACCTTGACCGGCGCGGGAACTGTGATTCCTACCAAGGGCACACGTGCCCAAACACCTGCGGCGGACCCACTAAGCTGGCGGCCCGTGACCGAATTGTCTGCGCTGTCCGCTGTCCCCGCCGGAACCCGGCATGGGGTGCTGCGCTTCTACTTCGGCCCGATGGACTGCGGCAAGTCCACCCTGGCCCTGCAGATGAACTACAACCACGGCCGCCAGGGCAGGCGCGGGCTCGTGCTGACCAAGCACGACCGCTCGGGCGGGGCTCGGGTCACCAGCCGGATCGGCCTGGGCAGCGAGGCCGTGGAGGTCGAGGACGGCCTCGACCTGGTGGGGCTGGTGCTGGCGCACAAGCCCATCGACTACGTCATCTGCGACGAGGCCTGCTTCTACAGCGTCGAGCAGATCGAGCAGCTGGCCGACCTCGCCGACGAGCACGGCATCGACGTCTACGCCTTCGGGCTGCCCTCGGACTTCCGCTCGCAGATGTTCCCCGCGGCCCAGCGCCTGTTCGAGCTGGCCGACGAGATCAGCCGCCTGCAGGTCGAGGTCCTGTGCTGGTGCGGCCGCCCCGGCCGGCTGAACGCCCGGGTGGTGGAGGGCAGGATGGTCCGCACCGGCGAACAGGTCGTCATCGGCGACACCGGCGCCGACCCGATCCGCTATCAGGTGCTGTGCCGGCGCCACTATCGCGCCGGCGACCTCGGGGACGGCTGATCCCGCCCCGGCCCGCGGCCCATCAGGTACGGCGTACCTCGGCCTGACTGAGTACGGGCCGGCCCAACGGAGTACGGCCCGGCCTATGAGGTATGGCGCGCCTCGGCCTGACGGGGTACGGCCCGGCCTGCGGAGTACGGCGCGCCTCGCCGGAGTCCGCCGCTCTCACGAGTCCGGCAGGACCCTCTCGGGTACGGGCTGCCGGAGCCGTCCCCCCTCGCGCTCACGGCGGGCCGCCCAGACACCCAGCGCGGCCACCACCGCGACCTCGGTGACGGCCAGTCCGCGCTCCACCAGCCCGAGCGGCATCACCTGCCACCAGGCCAGCCCGCTGCGCTCGGCGAACACGATCGCCCCGGCGATGCCCAGCAGCCAGAGCACCGAGCCCAGCCCCAGCGCGGACACCGCCAGGGAGGGCAGGCGCCACTCGGGGTGGCGCCGCCAGGGCCTGGCGATGATCAACGCCGCGATGGGCAGGCTGAGGAACGCCACGATGCTGCCCGCCCGGTGGATGCTCCCGCTGAGGCTCGGCCCGACGGACCAGTCGTGCTTGGGGAACCAGGCGGTCACCAGCAGCCCGGCGCTCCACGCGAGCAGCCCGAGGCTCCCCAGCGACCAGGTCGCCGTCAGCCTGCGGCCCACCAGCGACGCTCCGATCGTCAGCGAACCGGCGGCCAGCAGGCCGACGCCCAGGGAGAAGAGCCAGCCGTGCTCACCGAGCCCGTGCTCGCTGATCGTCCGCCGTAGCGGGTTGACCTCGGCCAGGTAGGCCAGGTCCAGGCCGAGGACGATCATCGCCCCGGCCCCCACGGCTGCCAGCCCTGCCTGCGCGGCTCGCTGCACGATCATCCTTCCCGTCGCGGCTGTTCCCTCATCACAACGGGAGGAGCCCGCCGGCGATTCCGGCGGGCCCCGGGCAGGAGAGGTTCCGGCGGGTGTCCGCGGGGGTCAGACCGCGCTGTGGGGGGTCAGACGCGATGGGAGTCAGACCGCGCAGTGGTCGTCGTCGCAGCCGTCCCCGGCCTGTGCGGCAGGAGTCTGCCCCGTCCGCTCGGCGACCTCCTCCAGCGCGGCCAGCAGGGCGTCCTCGGGCTGGGCGCCGGAGACGGCGAACCGGCCCTCGAACAGGAACAGCGGGACGGAGGTGACGCCGATCGCGCGGGCCCCGGCCAGGTCCTCCCTGACCGCCGCCGCGCCCTCCTGCCCGTCCCCGGCCCCGAAGCCGACCCGGACGCCGAGCTCACCGGCCAGCTTCTCCAGGACCTCGGCCGAGCCGATGTCGAGCCCGTCGGTGAAGTGGGCGCGGAAGAGGCGTTCGAGCATCTCCTCGCCCCGGCCCTGCTCGGCGGCGAGCCGGATGAGCCGGTGGGCCTCGAAGGTGTTGGCGTGCACCGCCCGGTCGAAGTTCAGCTCCAGGCCGTCCTCGGCCCCGGCGGAGACGACCCGCGTCATCATCTGCCCGGCCCGCTCCGGCCCGCCGAACTTGGCGGCCAGCCACTCGATGAGAGGCTCTCCCCTGGACTCGACGTCCGGTGCGAGCTGGAACGGCCGCAGCACGACCTCGACCTGCCCGCCCTTGGCGCGATAGCGCTCGGCGGCGCGGGCGAAGCGGGTGTGGCCGATGTAGCACCAGGGGCACACGACATCGGAATAGATCTCAACCTTCACGTAAGCGTGCAACCGTGGCGGGGGCCCGCCCATTCCGCGCCGGCCTCCGGGCCCCCTTCCGGATCCCCGCAGCTCACCGGCGGAGCTCAGGCCTTCAGCCTCCTGAACGTGCGCGCGGAGAGGGGGAGGAAGACGGCGGTGATCAGCACCGGCCACACGACCGCCATGAGCACCGCGTTCTGCTCGACCCAGGAGTCCGCGCCCATGCCGGGGTTGGCGAACAGCTCGCGGGTGGCCGACGCCGTCGCCGACAGCGGGTTCCACTCGGCGATCGCACCGAGCCAGGCGGGCATGGTGCCGGCGTCCACGAAGATGTTGGACAGGAACCCGGCGGGCCAGACCAGGATCTGGACCGCGCTGACCGTCTCCGGTCCCCCGGAGGCCAGGCCGATGAAGATGCCGATCCACAGCAGGGCGAAGCGCAGCAGGAGCAGCAGCCCGACGGCGGCCGCGGCCGCGCCGGCCCCGCCGTGCCAGCTCCAGTCCAGCAGCAGCCCGGTGACCATCATCACGGCCAGGCCGACGACGGAGTTGAGCATGTCGGCGGCGCACCGGCCCAGCACGACGGCCGAGGAGCTCATCGGCAGCGAGCGGAACCGGTCGGTCACCCCCCGGGAGGCGTCCGTGGTCACCGCCATCATGGTGGTCTCCAGCCCGAAGAGCATGGTCATTGTGAACATGCCGGGCATCAGGAACTCGAAGTAGTCGCCCCCGCCCGGCACGCTGATCGCCCCGCCGAACAGGCCGCCGAAGATCAGCACGATCATGACGGGGAAGACCCATCCGACCACGACCGTGCCGGGCCGCCGGGTCCAGTGGGCCAGGTCGCGCAGGGTGATCGTCCAGGCGTCCGCCAGCGCCCGGGCGAACCTGAGCGGCGGCGAGTCGCCGGACCCGGCCGGGAGCGAACCGGCGGACCGGGGCTGAACGGCCGCGTTCATGCGCGCACCTCCGTCCTGTCGTCCCCCGTCAGGCGGAGGAAGACCTCGTCAAGGGTGGGACGCCGGAGCGTGATGTCCTCCGGCTCGATGCCCGCCTCGTTCAGGGCGGTCGCGACCCGGACCAGCGCCCTGGTCCGCTCGGCGACGGGAACGCCGACGCGGTGCGCGGCCGTCTCGACGCTCAGCTCGCCGGACGCCGCGCGCGCCAGAACGGGCAGGGCCGCCTGCGTGTCCGCGGGGCCGGAGAAAACGATCTCGATCCGGTCCCCCTCGACGGCGGACTTGAGCTCCTCGGGGGTGCCCTCCGCGACGACCCGGCCGGCCGTGAGCATGCAGACGCGGTCGGCCAGCCGGTCGGCCTCCTCCAGGTACTGCGTGGTCAGCAGCACCGTGGTGCCGGCGTCCACCAGTTCGCGGACGGCCGTCCACACCTCCTGGCGGGCCGCGGGGTCCAGGCCGGTGGTCGGCTCGTCGACGAACAGCACCGGCGGCGAGACGACCAGGCTGGCCGCCAGGTCGAGCTTGCGGCGCATGCCGCCGGAGTAGCCGCCGACCGGCCTCGTCCCCGCGCCGGTGAGGTCGAACCGCTCCAGGAGCTCGTCCGCCCTGCGCCGGGCCGCGGGAGCCGGCAGGCGGTTCAGCCTGCCGAACATCACCAGGTTCTGCCGTCCGGTGAGGATCTCGTCGACCGCGGCGTACTGGCCCACCAGACCGATGCTCTCGCGGACCCTGCGCCCCTGCGTCCGCACGTCGAACCCGGCGACGCTCGCCCGCCCCCCGTCCATCTCCAGCAGTGTGGACAGGATCCGGATCGCCGTGGTCTTGCCCGCGCCGTTCGGCCCGAGCAGCCCGCAGACCGACCCCGCGGCGACCCGCAGGTCGAACCCGTTCAGCCCCGCCTCCCGCGGGGCCCCGGAATAGCTCTTGCGCACGTCCTGCGCGGTGATCGCACTCTTCTCGTCTTCCATCTCCGCCCTCCTCCCGCACAACCTTACCGTACTGTGTACGGTACATCGTACGGAACGGGATACGATAGAAGGACGACGAGGGTGGGGAGTTTGTTCCTGTGGACGGAAAGAGGAGCTCGGGCGGCGACCCGGCGCGCAGCGTGGCGCTGCTGTGGGGCTCGCACACCAAGGCGGGGCGTTCGGGTCTGACGGTGCGCGCGATCGTCGAGACCGCCATCGGGATCGCCGACGCCGAGGGCCTGGACGCCCTGTCCATGCGCCGCGTCGCCGAGCGGCTGGGAGTGGGCACGATGTCCCTCTACACGCACGTTCCGGGCAAGATCGAGCTGACCGATCTGATGATCGACACCGCCTACGGGCAGCTCTACGACGACGTGGACGCCCCGTCCTCACAGCCCGGCGGGTGGCGGGAGGCGATGGAGTTCGTCGCCGCGCGCAACTGGGACCTCTACCTCCGCCACCCCTGGATGCTGCAGATCGTCACCGCCCGGCCGGTGGTGGGCCCGAACGCCTCGCTCAAATACGAGGCCGAGCTGCGCCCACTGGAGGGCATCGGCCTGTCCGACATCGAGATGGACTCCGTCCTGACCCTGATCCTCACCCACGTCGAGGGCACCGCCAGGATCCGGGCGAGCCTGGACCAGGTCCAGCAGAGCACCGGGATGAGCGAGACCGAGTGGTGGCTGGTCAGCGCCCCCGCCCTGGAGAAGGTCATGGACGCCTCCCGCTTCCCGGTGGCCTCCCGGGTCGGCCAGGCGGCCGGCCAGGCCCACAACGGCGCCACCGACCCGGCGCACGCCCTCGACTTCGGCCTGGCCCGCATCCTCGACGGCGTCGCAGCCCTGATCGCCGGCCGATAGACAGGCCCGGGGAGTCCCCGCGACGACTTCACGGACCGGCCGGAACAGGGGCCGGGAGGCCACGGCGGTCCGGGCCCCTCAGGACGCCGCGGCGATCTCCTCGAGACGGGCGGCGAGCTGGAGGGGGTCGCCGTCGACCAGCGCGGCGACCCCGCGCCACCAGGCGAACCACTCGCCGCTGCGCCACATCCAGTCGACCCGCTCGATCGCGGCCACGACGTCCCCCTTGACCCGCCACTCCCGCCCGGTCTGCTCGGCGGTGGCTCCGTGCCGCAGGGCCCAGACGCGCAGGGCGTCGGCCGCGGCGGGGTCCACCGGCTGCGTGTACGGGTCGGGGTCCTCCCGCAGATGGTGCGGGCCCAGGCCCGCGGCCACGCCCCAGCTCCACTGGGCCTCGGCGGGCCGGGAGTAGCGCAGCGAGTTGAAGTCCAGGTTCGAGCCGAGGTCCTCGTCGGGACGGCGGATCACCACGGCGTCGAGTCGCCCGCCGGCGTCGAAGGCGACCACGATCCGCTGGCCTGGGATCGCGTCGGCCGGGAGCGCGATCCGGTCCTCAGCCTGCCAGGAGTTCAGGTCGGTGACCGCGCTCGGCCTGCCCCAGGTCTCGTCCGCGGAGTCGTCGGCGATCCAGGCGGCCAGCATCTCCAGCACGGTCAGGTCGGCCCACGGGTCGACGGCGGTGGCGGCGCGCAGGACCTCGTCGGGCGCGGGCCGCTTGCCGTCCCTGGCCTGCCGCCACCACTGCTCCCCCAGCTCGCGGGTGCCGACAAACAGCCCGGCCAGCGAGGCGAGCTCGGCGGACCTGCGGGTCAGCGGGGCGCCCCGGGCGAGCTCGGCGCAACGCTCGACGCGATCGGCGCCCAGCACGGTCGCGGCCTCACGCAGCAGGACACCGGCGGATGGCCGCTCCTCCCCCAGGAGATCGTGAATCAGTCGTCTGGCTTCGTTCCGGGCA
Source organism: Paraplanobispora siamensis (assembly GCF_016863175.1). GTDB lineage: Bacteria > Actinomycetota > Actinomycetes > Streptosporangiales > Streptosporangiaceae > Planobispora > Planobispora siamensis. The sequence goes on along the minus strand of NZ_BOOJ01000012.1, from coordinate 347,171 downwards.
TCCTCAGCACGTGCCTCGCGCATACCCGTCACGTTACGCCGGAAGATCCCCAATCGCGAGGGTTCGTCCGAGGTCAGCGCCTCCGGTCGGCGCGGCCCAGCAGCCAGCCGATCACCGCGCTGCCGAGCGCGATGCCCGCGCCCATCCCGAACGCCGTCACGACCGTCCAGGCCGGTACGCCCTGACGCGCGGGCGGGGCCGGACGTTCGAAGACCCGGACCTGCTCCGCGGGCGCCCCGGGTACGGCGGCCTCGCGCGCCGTTCCGGGGACGGCGGGGGCCGTCCCGGGAACCGGGGCCTCCCCGCCGGAGACCAGGTGGCTCTCGACCGCGGAGAAGAACTCCCCCGCGGTCTTCTTCGCCACCGTGCTGAGCATCCGCTGGCCCACGCCGCCGATCATGCCGCCGACCACGGCGTCGGCGTCGTAGTCGATCCGGGTGCCGCCGTCGACCTCGCTGAGGCGTACCTCCACGGTGGCGTCCACGGTGCCGGGCGCGCCCTGGCCCCTGGCCCTGAGCACGAAGCGCCGGGGGGCCTCGGGCTCGGACAGGGCGACCTCGCCCTGGTAGACGCCCTTGATCGAGGCCACCCCCGCGGTGACCGTCATCCGGTAGGTGTCGGGCCCCGTCTCCTCCAGGCGCTCGCACCCCGGGATCGTGCGCACCAGCACGTCGGGGTTCTGGAGCGCGGACCACACACGATCTCTGTCGATGCCGAGCACGGCGCTGCCTGCGACCTTCACGTCCAGCACTCTAGAGAGTCCCCGGCCACGGGGATAAGAGCAACATCTGCCCTCCGGCGTGTCCGGGGATTGTCAGCCCTGAGGCGTGTTTCCGGATCTCCGCCGTGACGAGGATCCGGAGAACCCGCCCCGGGAACGCCGTCCCCGGACCGCCGGGGTCACCGCTTGCGGCCGACTCCGGCGTACACCGCGGTGGGACGGTCGGGGATCTCCTCCTCAGGGCGCCACCGGTAGACCTCCACCAGACCGGGGTCGACGATCTCGAAGCCGTCGAAGAACCGGGTGATCTCCTCGTGGGTGCGCATGGTCATCGTGGCCGAGGCGCGGTTGTAGACCTGGAGCGTGCGCTGGACCGCCTCGGGGCCGAGCAGGTCCTGGCTGACGTGCGAGACGACCAGGTAGCTGCCCGCGGGAACCGCGTCGGTGATGCGCTTGACCAGGCCGATCGGGTCCTCGGAGTCCTTGATGAACATCAGGATGGCCACGAGCAGGATGCCCACCGGCCGGTCGAAGTCGATGGTGGAGCGCACCTCGGGGTGGTCGAGGATGCTCTCCGGATCGCGGAGGTCGGCCTGCACATAGGTGGACCTCCCCTCCGGGGTGCTCATCATCAGCGCCCGGGCGTGGGCCAGGACCATCGGGTCGTTGTCGACGTACGCGACGCGCGCCTCGGGCAGGACCTGCTGGGCCACCTCGTGGGTGTTGCCCTGCGTGGGGATGCCGGTGCCGATGTCGAGGAACTGGGTGACCCCGTTCTCGACGAGGTGGCGCACGGCCCGGCCCAGGAAGGCGCGGTTCTCCCTGGCGGTGTGGCGGACCTCGGGGACCGCGGCGATGACCTGTTCCGCCGCCACCCGGTCCGCCTCGAAGTGGTCCTTGCCGCCGAGCCAGTAGTCGTAGATCCGCGCGGGGTGCGGCACGGTGGAATCGATCTTGGGGATCTCCCCCTCCGGCGGGGACCAGGGAAGGGGGTTGCTTTCGGCCATGGAGGCTCCGTCTCGGGGAAGTGCGGGCAGCCAGGCGTGATCATAACCAGACGGGCGGCGTGCGCGGGGAAAAACGAAGAGAACGCCATTCGGCCAATCCGGTCCCGCCCGCCTCAGCCCTCTGCTGTTCCACCCGCCGCGATCCCTCCCGGTCCGCCTCGGCGCTCCGCGACGATCTGGGCGTAGACGGACAGCGCGATCTCGCCGGGTGTACGGGCGCCCAGGTCGAGCCCGGCGGGGGCGTGCACCCGCCCGCCTCCCTCCACCTCCGCGAGCACGGCCGCGGCGCGGCGCCGACCGGCGATCAGGCCGACGTACGGCACGCCCGCGCGCAGGGCCGCCGCCAGCACCGGGATCTCCCCACCCCGTGCGAGGCCACCACCACGGCCGCGGTGTCCGGCGCAGGCGGGCCGTCGGCCGGTTCGACCTGGTAGCCGAGGGCGGCGCCGACCCGCCGCAACGGCAGCTCCAGCGGCGCGGGGCGCACGCGCGGGTAGAGCATGTCCTGCGCCACCGTCACCTCGGCCCGCTCGAAGATCGCGTCGGTCTGCGCGCGGTCGCCCGCCTCCCAGTCGAAGATGTGGTTGCCGGTCCGGCCCTCCAGGTCGTCGCGGATCACCGGGGCGTCCTCATCCAGGGCCCGGCGCGCGTCGACGACCGGCTCCAGCGGCTCGTACTCGACGTCGATCAGCTCCACCGCGTCGCGCGCCGTGTAGGGGTCGTCGGCCACCACGAACGCGACCTCCTGTCCCTGGAAGCGCACCTTGTCGGTGGCCAGTACGGCCTGCACGGCGTCGAGCTCGCCGTCGCGCTCCAGCCCCTCGACGGTGGTGACCTCGTGCCCGTCGCACATCACGGCGAGCGTCGGCCTGCGGGTCGCAGTTCGCGGCGGCGATGCGGCCCGCCTCGGCGAACGCCTCCTCGTCGGGGCCCGGCCGGTCAGGTACTCCTCGGCCTCGGGCGCGGCGAAGTGCTCGGCGCCGACGGCGGTCAACCCTATCCCGGCCTCGGCGGCCACCCCGCCGTCGAGCCGGGGCAGCGCCCCGGCCGCGGCGACCGGCCAGTCGCCCACCCGGCGCTCGACCTTCTCGTAGGCGCTCCCCGCGCCGGGGCGCAGCGGCACCCGCAGCCGGGTGAGCAGCTCGCCGGGCTCCACCGCCGTCTCGTACGGCCCGCGGTGGAACTCCCGGATCGGCACCTCGCGCTCGCCGCCGGGTCCCTGGATCACGGCCGTGGCCCGGACCGCGGCGAAGGCCGCCGACAGGTCCTCCGAGGGGTCGGCCTGGCAGAGCGAGCCGCCGACCGTGCCCCGGTTGCGGGCCACGGGGTCGGCGATCACCCGCTCCGCGTCACGAAATATCGGGAAAAATCGCCCCACTGTGGGGTCGGCGGGAAGCTGCGCGTGCCGTACCAGCGCACCGACGACCAGCTCGTTCCCCTCGACCCCGAGGAAGGACAGCTCGGCCAGGTCGTTGATGTCGATCAGAACCTCGGGACGGGCCAGCCGGAGCTTCATCATCGGGAGCAGGCTGTGCCCTCCGGCGATCACCCGGGACTCCGGGCCGTGCCTGTGCGCCTCGTCCCCTCCCGGAAGGCGGTTCCTCACCGCCGCAGCAGGCGGGGTGGGGTGTGGATGTCGAAGTGGATGCGCTCCTGGGCCAGGATCGAGTGCGGCTTCGAGGAGGGGGTGGTCAGGCCGAGCTCCTCGAAGAGGCGGAACCCGGCCGAGGTGGCGGCCAGGTGGCGCGGCCGCATCGGCGGGTGCCAGATGCTGTAGGTGCCCACGCGGCCGTCGCGGCGGCGGTACCAGCCGACGGTCGGGTGGGTGAGCAGGGCCATCCAGTGGCTCTCGCCGGTGAACCCGTCCAGGCTCACGGGCGGCGCGCCGAGCTCGGCGGCCTCGCAGTGCGCCCCGTCGCCGGACAGCCGCCAGCGGGCGGGCGCGGCGTCCCACTCCGCGGAGATGCGGATGCGGGCGCGGCGCCACGGCATGCCCCACACCCGCCGCGGCACGGCGACCAGCGGGTGGTCCAGGCTCGTGCCGAAGAACCACACGCCCTCCCGGCCGCCCGCCGTGACGTAGGCCCGGTAGTTGATCTGGCCGCAGTTGATCGCCGCCGGCGGGCAGAAGCGGAAGTGGAAGTCACGGTCCCGGAAGGCGACCGCAGAGACCATGGCCGCCGTCTCCCCGTCGGAGAAAGCGAACTCCACCGGGGCGACCCCCTCGGGCAGCAACCGGGCGAGCGCGCCGGTCGGCACCCGGTAGCTGACGATCGCGAAGTCGTCGAGGTCGGTCTCGGCGTGGTACCAGCGCAAAGGCGGCCTCGGGGTCCCGCTGAAGCTCATGGCAGCGAGGATACGGGCGCCGGACGGATGCCGGACCAGTGCTCCGTTCCTGGCAGGATGGTCGCCCGTGGCTGGGGAGAAATCATGGCAAATCGGGCTGGCGGCCGTACTCGTGGCCCTGTCGTCGGCCGGGTGCGCGACCGGCGCGGAGCGCGGTTCCGGGGCGGCCGTCGAGAGGTCGCCGCAGACCGCCGAGGGCTCCGGGCGTCCGTCCGCCTCGCCGTCCGGGCCCGCGGGACCGCCCGGCGCGCTGCCGGAACCGGGTGAGGTGGGGCGGATCCCCCGGTCCGCCGACGGGCTGCCGCCGGTGATCAGCTCCATCCCGACCGAGCGGAAGGTCGTCTTCCTCACCATCGACGACGGGTGGGAGCAGGATCCCGGCCTCGTCAGACAGGTCCGCGACGGGCGGATCCCCATCGCCGCCTTCGTCACCCGCGACGCCGTCGAGGCGCGGGGCGCGGCCGACCCGACCGCGCAGGGCGGCAGATATCTGGGCGCCGGGAAGTGGGACTACGTCCGGAGCCTGCGCGAGGCGGGCGCGACGGTGGAGAACCACACCCTGACCCATCCCGACCTGCACACCCTCGGCTACGAGGGACAGCGGGCCGAGATCTGCGGCGCCTCCAAGCTGATCCGCGGGCAGACCGGGACCGCGCCGTGGCTGCTGCGCCCGCCGTTCGGCAACCACAACACGCTGACCCGGCGGGCGGCCAAGGCCTGCGGCGTCAAAGCCCTGCTGCTGTGGACCGCGACCGTGCAGCCCGGCGGGAAGATCGCCTACCAGGTGCCGGACAAGAAGCTCCGCCCCGGCGACGTGCTGCTGCTGCACTTCCGGCCGAACCTGTCGCGGGACTTCCGCATCCTCGTCAACAAGATCAAGCGCCGGGGCTTCGAGATCGGCAACCTCGACGCCTATCTCAAGGCGGCCGGCGTCACCCGCTGACGGCCTCATCCGCTGGCGCCGTCCTCCGCAGAAGAGCCGCCCGCAGTAGAGCCGCCCGTGAAAACAGAGCCGCGGCCCGTTCCCCCCTCCCTGGGAACGGACCGCGGCCGGAATCTATGTGATTACTCGCTCTCGGCGGTGTAGAGGTACTCCCAGTCACCGCAACGAGTCGGGTACTTGCTGTGCAGGCCGATCTGGCAGACCTTCGCCCGCACGCCGTCGACGTCGTGGCTGGAGAAGTGGAACTTCTTGTAGCCGCCGGCGCCGCAGTACTTGTAGTACTCGCTCTCGGCCCAGTAGTTGTGGTGGTCGTCGAAGCGGTGCGCCTGGATCTTCACGTAGGCGCACTTGCCGCCCTGCCCGTAGGTGCGGTGGTCGAGGTCGTACAGCTTGCCGCGGACGTGCACCTCGTTGGACTCCTGGTGGTGGTCCCACTCGACGCCGATCCAGCCCTTGGCCTTGGCCTTGTAGTTGTGTGAGTAGACGGGGCCCCAGTAGTCGTCGTAGTCGTAGCCGGACGAGCTGGCCGTGGCGGACGCCGTGGTGGGCGTGGCCGCCTGGGCGGAGGCCGGCATCGCGAGCGCGAAGGTCGCGGCGGTGGCGGTGGCGGCCAGCAGGCCCATGGTCAGTCGCTTCATTGTCGTTCTCTCCCTAGCGCCCCTCGGACCGGCTCCCTGCCGGATCCCCCCTGGGCGTGACTCATTGATAACCGAGCGTGCTTGCAGCCCTCTTGCCGGTCCTTTATCCGCGCTTTATAGGTGCTTACAGCGCTCCGTAACCGCGCTTGCAAGCCGCGTGATCATGTCCGCCGTCCGGCCTACCCCCGAATCACCCGAGCGGCGGACGCGCCGCCCGCACCGCCTGCACCAGCATGAGGTCATGCGCTTCCGGGAGCCTGGCGGACCCGGAAGCGCCCTCCCGGCAGGTGGAGCCGCCAGCTCTTTCGCCGGGACGGCCGGGGCGCGCCCCCGGCGAGGGAAGAAGGACCGGTGCCGCGAGCCGGAGGGACGATCTGGCCCGCCAGAGAAGTGCGGTCTCGAAACGGGCCGTGTGACAAAGATCGCATCAGCTCGCGGCACCGCTCCCGCCTATTGCTCTACAGGCCGTAGTACTACTAGAAGTAGAACTACGGCTTGTAGAGCTTCAGACCCGCGGGGGGAAGCATGGAGGCGCTTGACCTGGCACGGTGGCAGTTCGGGGTGACCACCGTGTACCACTTTCTGTTCGTACCGCTGACGATCGGCCTAGGCGTCTTCGTGGCCGGACTGCAGACCGCCTGGCACCGTACGGGCAAGGAGCAGTACCTGAGGCTGACGAAGTTCTTCGGGAAGATCTTCCTGATCAACTTCGCGATGGGCGTGGTCACCGGCATCGTGCAGGAGTTCCAGTTCGGGATGAACTGGAGCGAGTACTCGGTCTTCGTCGGCGACGTCTTCGGCGCCCCGCTGGCCCTGGAGGCGCTGCTCGCGTTCTTCCTTGAGTCGACCTTCCTCGGTCTGTGGATCTTCGGCTGGGACAAGCTGCCCAAGCGCGTGCACCTGGCCACGATCTGGGCCGCGGTGATCGGCTCCAACCTGTCGGCCTACTTCATCCTGGCGGCCAACGCCTGGATGAAGCACCCGGTCGGGTACGAGGTGGTGGACGGCAAGGCCCGGATGACGGACCTGTGGGCCGTACTGACCAACTCCACCGCGCTGGCCCAGGTGCCGCACGTGGTGGCGGGATCGTTCGTGATCGCGGGCGGGTTCGTGCTGGCGGTCTGCGGCTACCAGGTTCTGAAGGAGCGCCGGAGCGCCGATCCCGACCGGACCGTCCCGATGCGGCGGGGCGCCGGCCTCGCCGTGAGCATGTGGCGCACGCCGATGCGGGCCGCCCTGGTCATGACGGCGATCGCGGGCATGGTCGTCGCCGGCAGCGGCGACCTGTCGGGCAAGCTCCTGCACGAGCAGCAGCCCATGAAGCTGGCCGCCGCCGAGGGCCTTGAGCGCGACACGGCCGGCGCCGCCTTCTCCCCGGTCCCGGGGGTCGAGGTGCCGATGCTGCTGAGCTTCCTGGCCACCAACGACCCGAACGCGGTCGTCCGCGGCATGGAGGACCTCCAGGAGGAGTACACCCAGCGGTTCGGCCCCGGGGACTACCGGCCCAACCTGCCGGTGGTCTACCTGTCCTTCCGCGTGATGATCGTTTTCGGCATGACCACGGTGGGCCTGTCGGTCCTCGGCCTGTGGCTCACCCGGCGCCGCCGCGCCACCGGCCCCTCCGACGGGCAGCCCGCCCCGCGCGGGCGGACACTGCGCCGCCGCGCCGCAGGAGCGCCGCGCGAGGTCCCGGCCTGGTTCGCCCGGCTCTGCCTGCTGGCCCTCCCGCTGCCGTTCATCGCGATGATCGCGGGCTGGCTGCTCAGCGAGATCGGCCGCCAGCCGTGGACCGTCCAGGGCGAGCTGCTCACCGCGGCGAGCGTCTCCCCCGGTGTCAGCCTGACCGAGGTGGCCGTCTCACTGGCGGTCTTCACCCTCCTGTACGGCCTGCTCGCGGTGGCCGAGGCCGTACTGATCGTCCGCCACGTCAAGGCGGGCCCCGAGCCCGCCCCCTCCGTCCCGCCCGCCTCCCCCACCGGGACCGGCGGCACCGGCGACGGCGACAGGACGGCCGTCATGCTCCAGCCGACCCTGATGTACTGAGGCGGTAACGATGGAACTCACCACCTTCTGGTTCGCGGTCATCGCGTTCCTGTGGACCGGCTTCTTCGTACTGGAGGGCTTCGACTTCGGCGTCGGCATGCTCGCGCCCGTGCTCTCCCGCGACGAGGCCGAGCGCAGGCAGGTCCTGGGCACGATCGGCCCGGTCTGGGACGGCAACGAGGTCTGGCTGATCACCGCGGTGGGCGCGATGTTCGCCGCGTTCCCCGCCTGGTACGCCGGGCTGCTCAGCGAGTTCTACCTGCCGATCGTGCTGGTCCTGGCCGGGTTGATCATGCGCGGCGTCGGCCTGGAGTGGCGGGGCAAGGTCCAGCACGCCTCCGACCGGGCCTGGTGCGACCTGGGCATCCTCGCCGGCAGCGCCCTGCCGGCCTTCCTGTGGGGGGCGGTCTTCGCCGACCTGCTCCGCGCCAGCGCGCCGGCCGCACTGGCCGGCGGGGCGTTCTCGCTGTCGGTGTGCCTGCTGCACGGCGCGGTCTTCGTCGCGCTCAAGACCTCCGGCCCGGTGCGCGCCCGCGCCCGCCGTACCGCCATGGTCGTCTCCGTGGTGGCACTGCCCGCCGGGGTGGTGGCGCTGTCCGGCATCCCCTCGGCCGGTACGGCCGTCGCCGGGTGGGGCGCCTCCCCCTGGCTGTGGGGCTGCGCCCTGGCCGCAATGGCCTTCCTGGCCGCCGCCGTGGCCCTGACCTGGCGCGGCCGAGAGGGCTGGGCGTTCACCGCCACCGCCTCCTCCATCGCGCTGACCGGCGCCGCCCTGTTCGGCGCCCTGTGGCCCGCGCCGCTGCCCGGCCTCACCGTCGCCGAGGCCGCCTCGGGACCGTACACGCTGGGCATGCTCACCTGGATCGGCCTGATCGCGCTGCCGTTCGTGCTGGGCTACCAGGCCTGGTCCTACTGGGTGTTCCGCAAGCGGCTGGTCGCCGAGGTCTCCTGAGCGCCTCCGCCGGCTTTTTCTGCGAGGCGATATCGCCCGTCTCCACTGATATCGCCTCGTCAGCCGTCACTCATGGGGCGTTGCCCTTGTCGGCGTGACCTGCCGTGTCTAGCGTGTCGGGTGGTGTTTTCTCCGAGCAGGGGGTCCGGGAGGGAACGGAGGCCGCCATGACCGAGCCGATGGTGCCCAACCCGCGCCATCTGCGGCTGCGGGAACTCCTGGCGGAGGCCGAGCAGCGGGCCGTCGAGGTCCGTACGGCCTACCGGCGCGTCGTCCAGGCGATGCAGTCGGGGAAGGTGTGGACCGGCCCCGCGGCCACCGCGTGGACGGAGCAGGTGGACGACCGGCACCGCCGGCTGGCCCGCCTGGCGCAACAGGTGGTGGACGCCGTCGAGGACGAACTGCGCCGCCACCCTCCCCTGGTGACCCGGGCCCAGGCCGACGCGGCGCGGCGGGAGCTGGCCGGGCGTCTGTGAGCACGCGACCGTCGAAGGAGGTTCTCCCCGTGGCGCCGACCGACGAGTTCTGCGGCATCGACCCCGGTGAGATGAGCCGGATGGCCGCGGACCTGCGGGACGCCTCCGCCGGGCTGACCGCCTTCTGCGCCAAGTTCGAACGCAGGCTCGGCGCGAACGGGGTCGGCACCGCTGCGCTGCGGGAGATCTCCGAGATCGCCGAGTGGGGCCGCGGCCAGGTCTCCGCGCTCCACGACCGGGCCGACCTGATCCAGGCCCTGAACGGCGGGGACGACCGGGCGTTCGTCAGCCTCCCCGGCGATCTGGAGTCCTTCGAGACGGCCCGGGGCCTGGCCCGGATGTACGGCCACGACATCTTCGTGAACTTCAGCGGCGAACTGCAGGCGGGACTCATCCACGAGCACGCCGACGAGGTCGCCCGGCTGGCCGGCGATCCCCAGGCCGCCGCGGCCTTCTTCGCCCTCCTGCCCCCGCATATCCGCGACTCCCTGGCCACCCGGATCGCCCGGACCGGCAGCGGGACCGCCAAGGCCGACCTGGCGGCCTTCGGCAAGGCCCTCGGCGCCGCTCTGAGCGCTCCCCCTCTCGTTCCCGCCTTCACCAAGGTCAGGAACGACCTGCTGAAACCCGCCGACAAGGCCACCGCGTGGAACCGGCTCGCCCTGCTGCAGGGCGTGAGCCTGCCTGCGGCCGTCCGCGGCGCGGCGGCCCGCTCCCTGGCGCTGGACGGGTTCACCAAGGCGCCCCGGCAGGACTGGCGGGGCGCGGGACCCGTCGAGACACGGGCCTACGACCTCTCCCCCGACCTGGTGGCGCTGGGCCTGGGCCTGCTCGCCGGGGACGGGGCGGCCGCGCGGGACGCGTTCGCGAAGATGGGCGGGGCCGACGTCAAGCTCGGCCGGGCCGACAAAATGAAGCAGATCCTGGACTACGCCCTGACGATCGAGACCGGGGACGACGTCGCCGCCGCCTTCGGCCGGGCCGTGCAGGCCGGCACCGGCGCCACGACCGAACGCCCGGGCCACCACAGCCCGGCCGCCGCGGCGTTCGCGCTGGACACGATCCTGGCGGCGGGCTCCCTCGGCGAGAAACTGCCGGAGGCGGCCCGGGGCTCCATGAGCACGATCGCGAAGTCGTACGTCCACGAACTCGCCTCGGGCGGCCGTTTCGACAAGGCGGTCTACCGCACCTCCGGCATGTCCGTCCCCGACAACTGGATCGCCGTCCCCGGCGTGACCCCCGCCTTCTACCTCAGCCCAAGGGACACGTTCGGCTTCCTGCGGACCTTCGCCGGAGACAAACGCCTGACCGACGACTTCGACACGGCCATGGCCCGCTTCCGCCATGACACCCTGACCACGGCAGCCCGCCTCGACGCCCAGAAAGACGATGGTCGCTTCGAACGGGCCGCGCGGATGTTCGGTGATGTTGGAGCTCTTGAATTCAAGGCCGCGGTGGAGATCCGCGGAGAGAAAGACGCTACGGACGACCTGATCCGCGGCGTCGTCCAGGAGACCGCAGCCCTCGGGATCGACGGAATCCCCGTCGCCGACCCGGTCATCTCAGCAGGGTGGGAACTCGCCAAGGCCTACGGGGCCGGAGCCCTCTTCGACAAGTGGAACGACAGCCTCAAGACCCGCGTCGAGGAACTGACCGGAGAACGGTCAGACTTCGCTCTACGTCAGAAGTATGATTTAGCTCGACTTCTTTACGAGGCCGGCTACCCGACGAGTGAGCCACCGGCGGAAATCACCACCGGAAGTCCTCCAAAGATCGACACCTACGAAGAAATCACGAACACATCCAAGCGCGAAGCCAGCATAAACGGAAGGAAATGGGAAGATATACTTAGAGAAAAACTGATCCCGTACGAGCAGTGGACAGACGAGAACGATAGACTCGACATCAAAGCCGAAAACGCTTCACGGTTCCACACCAACGAACAGGCCAAGGAATTAATGAAGATCTGGGGCAGATCGGCAACCTAGCCACGAGATAGACATGGGGTTTCCGAACGCAGTCTCCAGGTTGGAGAATCCGGCAGCACATCCACCGTGACAGTTATTCCAAGATCTTTCTTTTCCCCCCTTATTAGCCGCCCATCCTCCTTATCCGTCTGACTGAAGTCATACTCCAGCTTATAACCGAACAATTGAGCCAGAGTGTTCTCCATTAACGTCTGGGCGAGATCGAGATGGCCATCCACATCAGGGGCCTTGCGCTCGTAATCAGCCGTCGCCCTCAAAATCCGCCTGAACTTACCATTCCCACAGGGGATATCCTTGTCGGGGCGTTCAAGAATATTCAGTTTACTCAACGGGTTCTTGAAAACGTCGTCGGTTTCCAGGCGTTGGGTGTCCTTCTGCAGCTCCGCCGCCGCGTCCTCCAGTGACGGTCCCGAAGAACAGCCCGTCATCACCGCCAGCGCCGAGACGACGGCCAGCATCCGGGCGACGCGCATGCCGTACCTCCGGATCGGTGTGAACACCGGGACCCACCAATCTTGACCCACCACCGCCTCCCCGTCAGGACTTTCCCGTACGGGCTCCCGCCCGCGCCGAGGAACAGCGGAACTTCCTGCTGTTCCTCGGCGCGCATGCGACATACATGGCGGGCAGCGGCCTCGGCTGGGTGGCGCTGCCGCTGCTGGCCACGACCGCGATCGAGCTGGTCACCCAGCCGTTCCTCCTGCTGGTCGCGTTCACCCCGGGCGGCTGGCCCGGCCTCCTCTACGCGATCCCCACGTTCGTCCAGGGCGCCGGTTTCGCGATCGCGGGTATCGCGCAGATCGGCTATCTCCAGTGGAGGATCCCGTACGACCTGCGCGGCCGCGTGCTCGCCGTCCAGATTCTCCTGTTCACCCTCGCCGCCTTCCCCGCCCCCCTCGCCGGGGCGATGCTCGGGCAGGTCCTGTCCCCGGAGTTCACCGTCCTCGTCTGCGCGGCGGGCCTGACCCTGACCGGAATCGTCGCGTGGCGGGCGCTGCCGTCCACGGTGAGCGACGCACCCCCGGCGGAGGTCACCGGCCGCTAGGCGCCGTGCCCCGGGCCGGGGCTGCGGATAGGGGTTGCGGGGGGCGTACGATCATCGTCACGATACCCGGATGACCTCCGTCAGCCTGTTCAGGCACCGGAACTTCATGCTCCTGTTCGGCGCCGACACAATCAGCCAGATCGGTACACAGGTCAGCCTGCTCGCCCTGCCCCTCGTGGCCGTGGTGGCGCTGAAGGCGAGCCCGTTCGAGACGGGGCTCCTGGTGGCGGCGGAGACCGCGGCCTTCCTGCTGGTGGGGCTGCCCGCGGGGGTGTGGGTGGACCGGATGGCGCGGCGCCGGATCCTCGTCGTCGCCGATCTGGTCCGGGGCGTGCTGTTGGCGTCGGTGCCGGTCTCCTGGTGGCTGGGGGCCCTGAGCATGCCCCAGCTGTACGGCGTGGCGCTCGGAACGGGTCTGGCCACGGTCTTCTTCGACATCGCCTACCAGAGCTACCTGCCGAGCCTGGTCAGCCGTGACCGGCTGGTGGACGGCAACGCCAAGCTGGAGATCGTGCGCACGACGGCGGGGGTGGCCGGGCCGGCCGTGGGCGGCGGGCTGGTGCAGTTGCTCACCGCACCGGTCGCGGTGCTGGTGGACGCGGTCAGCTTCCTCGGCTCGGCGCTGTTCCTGTGGCGGATCGACGCCACCGAGCAGGTGCCGGACCGCTCCGGGCGCCGCGGGCTGCTCAAGGAGATCGGGGAGGGCCTGCGGTTCGTGGCCACGCACCGGATCCTGCGGATGGTCGCAGCCTCCACCGCCACCGGCAACTTCGCCAACGGCGTCTTCGCGGCCATGGAGATGATCTTCCTTGTCCGGGAGCTCCGCCTCGCCCCCGGCCTCGTCGGCCTGCTGTTCTCGGCGGCCGCCGTCGGCGGCCTGGTCGGCGCGGTCATCGTGGGCCGGGCCGCCCGCCTGGTCGGCTCGGCGCGGCTCATCTGGCTGTCCATCCTGGTGACCCAGCCGTTCATGTTCCTGGTGCCGCTCACCGAGCCCGGATGGCGGCTGGGGCTCTTCGTCATCGGGAGTTTCATGCACTCCATCGGCGTGGTGCTCTACAACGTCAGCCAGGTCAGCTTCCGCCAGGCCGTCACCCCCGAGCGCATGCTCGGGCGGATGAACGCCACCATGCGCTTCGTGGTGTGGGGCACCCTTCCCCTCGGCGGCCTCACCGGAGGACTCCTGGGCGAGGCGTTCGGCGCCCGCACCACGCTGTGGATCAGCGCGGCGCTCGTATCGCTGTCGGCGGTGCCGCTGCTGCTCTCCCCCCTGCGTGACATGCGCGACCTCCCCGACCCCGAGGCGGCCGACGCCTGACCCGCGGACGCCGCCCCACCACGGACTCCGGCGGATCGGCGGGATGCGGTCACCCCTTGCCTCCGACCCCTCGCCGGTTGTTATCGTTGCAGGTCGGGAAGCCTGCTACCGGGGGGAGCAATGGCGGATCAGAGGGCCGCGCCGGAGAAGGGCACCGGACACGCCACGCGGCAGATGGCGCTGGTGTTCGCCATGGGAGTGGCCCTGACCCTGGGGGGACTGCTGATAGCGCCGCCCGGTGACCGGGGGGCGGTCATAGTGATCGCGGCCATCCTCCTGGCCCTGGCCGCGGGGACGTGGCTGTTCCCCTGGGAGCGGTTCGATCCCCGGCTACCCCTGGTGCTGTGCCTGCCGGTGCTGGGAATCCTGGCCTACTGCACGCTGGCCTTCGAGGGGAGCTCGGTCGGTACGGCGCCGTTCTTCATGCTGCTGTCCGTCTGGGTGGGCCTGCACTTCCCGACGGCGGCCGTCCTGGCCCTGGGGCCGCTCACGGTGCTCGCCTACGTGGTCCCGCTGGCCGTCGACGGCCGGGGGACTGCGGTGGTGGTCGGCGCGATCCTGTTCGTCCCCACGGCGATGGCGGTGGGCACGCTGATCTCCCGGCAGGTCAACCGTCAGCACCGCGCCCGCGAGACCATCCAGCGCATGGAACGGTGGCGCGCGGCGCTGACGGCCACGCTGGCCCACGACGTACGTTCCCCGCTGACCTCGGTCCAGTTCGCGCTGGAGACCCTGGACGAGGACGGCGACGTCCTGCCCCCGGAGCAGCGGCACGCCATCATCGCCTCGGCGCTGCGCCAGACCAGCCGGATCCGCCGGCTGGCCACCAGCCTGCTGGACGCCGAGCGCATCGACAGCCGGGGCCTCCAGCTGGACCTGCGGCCCATCCGGCTGCGCGCCGCGGTCGAGGACGCCGTCAGCTACCTGACCGCCCCGGTGGGGGTGGCGGTCGACCCCGACCTGATGGTGCGGGCCGACCCGCAGCGGCTGGAGCAGATCCTGGTCAACCTCACCGCCAACGCCATCCGCCACGGCGCCCCGCCCATCATCGTCAGCACCGAACCCGCAGCCGCCGACGGCATGGTGGCCGTCCACGTGCGCGACCACGGTCCCGGCGTGCCCGAGGAGAAGCGCGCGGCCCTGTTCTCCCGGTTCAGCAGCGCCGACACCAGCCCCGAGTCGGTCGGGCTGGGACTGTGGATCACCCGGGAGCTGGTCCGCGCGCACGGCGGCGACGTGCACCACAGCCCCGCCGACCCCGGCACCCGCTTCACCTTCACCATCCCCGCCGCCTGATCCCGCGAGCCGTCCCCCCTCGCTTCATCCCGCGAGCCGTTCCTCCCTCGCTTCGTCCCGCGGGCCGCTCTCACCGCCTGATACCGCGGCGCCGTTTTCCGCTCACCCGCAGACAACGGAATCTCCTTCGGTTAGCCTGGGTTCAAAAATCGAACACAGGGAGCCCGAATGGACTGGAAACCCACCGCCTGTGTGCTCTGCGCCTGCAACTGCGGGATCGAGATCCGCCTCGACGGGCGGAGGTTCGACCGGATCCGGGGCGACAAGCGGCATCCCTCGTCCCAGGGATACACCTGCGAGAAGCCGCTCCGGCTCGACCACTACCAGAACGGCGCCGACCGGCTGACCCGCCCGCTGCGCCGCCGTCCGGACGGCACCTTCGAGCCCGTCTCCTGGGAGACCGCGATCACCGAGGTCGCCGGGCGGTTCGCGGCCGTGCGCGACGCCCACGGCGGGGAGTCGATCTTCTACTACGGCGGCGGCGGGCAGGGCAACCACCTGGGCGGCTCCTACTCCGGCTCCTTCATGCGCGCCCTCGGCGCCCGCTACCGCTCCAACGCCCTGGCACAGGAGAAGACCGGCCAGTTCTGGGTCGGGGACCGGATGCTCGGCAACGTGGCCGTCGGCGACGTCGAGCACTGCGAGGTGGCGCTGTTCGTCGGCAAGAATCCCTGGCAGTCGCACGGCATCCCGCGGGCCCGTCCCGCGCTGCGCGAGATCGCCCGCGACCCGGACCGCTGCCTGATCGTGGTCGACCCCCGGCGCACCGAGACCGCGGAGCTCGCCGACATCCACCTGCGGGTACGGCCCGGCACCGACGCCTGGCTGCTGACCGCCCTGGCGGCCGTCCTCGTCCAGGAGGACCTGGTCGCCACCGAGTGGCTGGCCCGGCACGCCGTGGGGCTCGACGAGGTCGCGACGGTCCTTTCGAAGGTCCCGGTGGCGGAGTACGCGGCCGGCTGCGGCGTCCCGGAGCAGCTGGTCCGCGGCGCCGCCCGGCGGATCGCCGCCGCCGACAGCGTCGCCGTCCACGAGGACCTGGGTGTGCAGATGTCCCCGCACTCCACCCTGAACAGCTACCTCGACAACCTGATCTACCTGCTCACCGGGAACTTCGGGCGCACGGGGACGAACAACCCGCCCATCCCGTTCGCTCCGATGATCTCCTTCTCCCACTGGGGTCCCCGGCGCGACCGCGTCAGCCCGGTGGCCGGGGCCCGCATCATCTCCGGCCTGGTCCCGTGCAACGTGATCGCCGAGGAGATCCTCACCGACCATCCCGCCCGCTACCGGGCGATGTTCGTGGAGACGGCCAACCCGGTGCACTCGCTGGCCGACTCGGCGCGGATGCGCGAGGCGCTGGAGGCCCTGGACCTGCTGGTGGTCGTCGACGTCGCCATGACCGAGACCGCCCGGATGGCGGACTACGTGCTCCCCGCGCCCACCCAGTTCGAGAAGTGGGAGGCGACGTTCTTCAACTTCGAGACCCCGGCGAACTACTTCCACCTGCGCGCCCCGGTGCTGGACCCGCCGCCCGGTTCGGACCTGCTGCCCGAACCCGAGATCCACGCCCGGCTCTGCGAGGCGATCGGCGCGGTCCCCGACCTCGCCCCGCTGCGCGAGGCGCTGTCCCGGGGCCGGGCCGCGTTCGCCGAGGCGTTCCTGGCCGCGGTGGCCGCCGACCCCGCGCTCGCCCTGATCGCCCCGGTCGCGCTGTACCGGGTGCTCGGTCCCACCCTGCCCGACGGCGCCGCCGCGGCGGCGTCCCTGTGGGCGCTGGCGCACAAGGTCGCGTTCGCCCATCCGCAGGCCGTACGGCGGGCCGGGATCGCGGGCGAGGGCCTGGAGCTGGGCGACAACCTGTTCGACGCCGTCCTGAACGGCCGGTCGGGCGTGGTGTTCGCGGTCGACGAGCCGGGTGACGCGATCGCCCGCGTCGGCACGCCGGACGGGAAGATCCATCTGGAGATCCCCGAGCTGCTCGAGGAGATCTCCCGGCTCGGCGAGGTCCCGCGCTCCGACCCCGCGTTCCCGTTCGTGCTCTCCGCCGGGGAACGGCGCGCGTTCACGGCCAACACCATCGTGCGCGACCCCGCCTGGCGCCGCCGCGACGGCACGGGCGTGCTGCGCGTCAACCCGGACGACGCCGCCGATCTCGGTCTGGCCGACGGCGGGGCCGCCCGGCTGACCACCCGCCGGGGCAGCGCCGAGGTCACCGTGGAGCTGACCGACAGCCTGCAGCGCGGTCACGTCTCGCTGCCCAACGGGCTCGGCCTGGACTACGGGGGCACGGTGACCGGTGTCGCCCCCAACGAGCTGACCTCCGTCGAGGACCGCGACCCCTATGCCGGCACGCCGTGGCACAAGCACGTCCCCGCCCGCGTGGAGGCGCTGCGCTGACCTCCACTGCGCCGACCTCCGCCGGACCGACCTGCTCCGGGCCGCCCCGCTCCGGGCCGCCCCGGCCCGGGAGACCGGTCAGGGAGACCGGTCAGGGAGACCGGTCAGGGAGACCGGTCAGGGCTTCATCGTCCGCCAGGACGCGTAGTGGTGGACCGCGATGCCGGCGAAGGCCGGGTACGCCCGGGCGGCCGAGTCGACGTCGGCCAGGACCGTGGTCATGCGCGCGGCGCCCTCCTCGTAGAAGGTGCAGTGCAGGCAGTCGGACAGCGAGCCGGTCTCGGCGGACAGCCGGACCGGCTTGCCGGCCTCCGTGCCGCGGGCGAGGATGTCGGCGCTGACGTCCATCATCGAGTTCGGGCCGGTGGCGGTGTCGCGGTAGCTCATGACGGTGACCCCGTCCACCTGCGCCAGCACCCCGTCGGCCAGCGTGGCGCCCGGGCCGGTGGGGATCGTGTGATACCAGAACGGGATGTCGGCCTCCAGCGGGCGCGGGTCGTCGGCCTGCAGCAGCCGCAGCATCTCCACCAGGCCCGAGGCCAGCGCGCCCTGGTCGGTCTGCCAGGCGGGCAGGGCGTACGGCTCCACGTCGACGTGGCTGCCGGCGAACAGCCCGGTGCCGAGGACGGCCCGCTGCCAGGCCCGCGCCGCCGCGTGGTCGGTGGCCCACGCCGGGTCGCCGCCCAGCGCGCTCAGCCGGATGCGGGCCTTGTCCGCACCGCGCTTCAGCTCCCGCAGCCTCGTCATCCTGGCGGTGTCGGAGGGCAGCCCCGCCCCGGCGTGCACGAAGATCTCATTCACGCCCCGGGCCTTCGCCCAGGCCAGCATGTCCGCCGGCTGCGCCGTACCGATGTCCCACAGCCACATCGCCCGCGTCCCCGCCGCCGCGGCCTTCAGCCCGGCCGCGGCCGAGGCGGGGGCGGGGAGGATCACGCCCGCCAGCAGCGCGGCGGCGAGGAGGAGGAAGAGGACCCAGCCGGTCCTGACCGCCGCGATACTCGATCCGCTGCTCATCACGCCCCGCCCTTCCCTGGGGTTGCTGCCGCCGGTCCGTGGCGGCAGCGGACCTCATCGGGCGGGGCGGGCGTGACCTGAGGTTTTCCGCACCTCTTCCGCAACAATTCGCTACCCGAGGCGCAACCTCCCGGGCGGCCCACCCGGCGGACCGGGTGGCCGCGCGGCACGGCGGGCTCAGGAGGCGGCGCGGCGCAGGTCGAACAGCTCCGACGGGGAGATGGGCATCTTGTCGATCGGGATGCCCTCGGCGTCCTCGATCGCCGAGGCGATCACCGCCGAGACCGGGATGACCCCCGCCTCGCCCGCGCCCTTGATGCCGAGCGGGTTGAGCGGGGACGGAGTCTCCAGGTGCGCCGTCTCCACGTGCGGGACCTCCGTGGCGTACGGCATCAGGAAGTCCATGAACGAGGCGTTGAGCAGCTGGCCGTGGCCGTCGTAGACCATCCGCTCGTACAGCGCGCCGCCGACGCCCTGGGCGACGCCGCCGTGGATCTGCCCCTCGACGATCATCGGGTTGATGAGGTTGCCGCAGTCGTGCACGACGGCGTAGCGCAGGATGCGGATCTCCGCGGTGAGCGGGTCGGTCTCGACGATCGCCGCGTGCATGCCGGAGGCGAAGGTCGAGCGGATCGGCGAGTAGTAGTCGCGCCCCTCCAGTCCCGGCTCGTCGCCCTCCGGCACCGGCGGCCTGTCGAAGGAGGCCGCCCCGGCGAACTGCGTGGCGCGGGCCGCCTCCTCGTCGAAGGCGTAGCGCAGCGGGTTGGACAGCACGGCCACGGTGGCCAGCGGGATGGCGGCGCCCGGGGTGCCGGCCACGTGGACCATCCCGTCGGTGATCTCCAGGTCGCGGGGGTCGGCCTCCAGCGCGTCGGCGGCGATCCGCAGCGCCTTCTCCCTGACCTTCCGGCAGGCCAGCGCGATCGCGTTGCCGCTCATCACGGCGGCGCGCGAGGCGAAGGTGCCGACCGCGTAGCCGAACCTGCGGGTGTCACCGGTGACGACCGAGACCCGCTCCAGCGGCACGCCCAGCTCCGCCGCGGCGATCTGCGCGAACGCGGTCTCGTGGCCCTGGCCCTGCGAGGTCAGCCCGGTCGAGACGTGCACCCGGCCGTCGGAGGTGACCTGGACGTGCCCGCCCTCGTACGGCCCGACGCCGGTGCCCTCGACGTAACAGCCGACCCCGATGCCGATGCGCCTGCCCTCAGCCGCGGCCCGCTCCTTCTCGGCGGGGAAGGAGTCCCAGCCGATCAGCTCCTTCAACATGCGCAGCGACTCGGGGTAGTCGCCGCTGTCGTAGATCAGCGGGCGGCCGTCCTGGAAGATCAGTCCCTGGTCGTAGGGGAACTCCTCGGGCTGGATGAAGTTGACGGCGCGCACCGCCGTACGGTCCAGCCCGAGATGGTCGGCGATGCGGTCCATCGTGCGTTCCATGCAGAAGACCGCCTGCGGGCGGCCCGCCCCCCGGTACGGCGTGACCTGCACGGTGTTGGTGTAGATCGAGGAGAACTCGACCCGGTAGGCCCCGAGCCTGTACGGCCCCGGCAGCTGGGTGGAGGTGATGATCGGCACGATGATCCCGTACGGCGTGTAGGCGCCGTGGTCGTGCAGGATGGTCACCTCCAGGCCGAGCACCCGCCCCTCGTCGTCGAAGCCGACCCGGACGAACTGCACCTGGGCCCGCTCGTGCGCCGAGGAGACGAAGTGCTCGCGCCGGTCCTCGGTCCACTTCACCTCGCGGTTCAGCAGCATGGCCGCCCAGGGGACCAGGACCTCCTCCGGCCACGGGTGCACGATCTTCACGCCGAACCCGCCGCCGACGTCCGGCGCGATCACCTCGACCTTGGGCAGCGGCAGGCCGAGCTTGGCGGCCACGGCCATGCGGACGCTGGTGGAGGTCTGGGTGCTGGAGTAGACCCGCAGGGAGGAGTCGTCGGCGTCCCAGCGGGCGTACACGCCGCGCCCCTCCAGCGGCGTGGACGCGCTGCGCTCGATGTCCAGCCGGAAGGCCAGCGTGTGCGGCGCGTCCTCGATGACCTCGCGCACGTCGAGCCCGCCGGCCGAGGGCACCTCCTGGACCATGCGCGCGCCGACGTTGCCCGGCACGTCGTCGTGGACGAGCTGCGCCGACTGGGCGGCCTCCTCCACCCCGACCACCGGCTTGAGGAGCTCGTAGTCCACCCGGATCAGCGCGCAGGCGTCCTCGGCGACGTAGCGGTCGCGGGCGACGACCATGACGACCGGCTCGCCCACGTGCCGCACGCGCTCGCGCGCCAGCGGGTAGGCGGTGCGGCCGTGGGTCAGGGCCGGGTGCGGGATGAGCAGCGGCAGCGGCTCGGCGAGCCGGTCCGGCAGGTCCTCCCAGGTGTAGATGGCCACCAGCCCGTCCACGTCGAGCGCGGCCGACACGTCGATGTCGCGGATCACGGCGTGCGCGTGCGGGGACCTGACGAACGCCGCGGCCAGCGCGTCGCGGCCGAGGTCGTCGAGATAGCGGCCCCGGCCGGTGAGCAGGCGCGGGTCCTCCCGGCGCCGTACGGGCTCCCCGAACAGCTTCGTCGTCACCGCTCCGCCTCCCGCAGGCCCGGTCGCGTCCCGGGGACCGCCGCGGTGCGCGGCCGCCGCCCGGTCACGACTCCTCCGCCATGATCTCGGCCGCCCGGTGCACGGCCTTGACGATGTTCTGGTAGCCCGTGCACCGGCACAGGTTGCCGGAGATCCCCTCCAGCACCTCCTCGTCGGTGGGCACGGGGTTGTCCCGCAGCAGGGCGGTGACCGTGCACAGGAAGCCGGGGGTGCAGAAGCCGCACTGCAGGCCGTGGCACTCGGCGAAGGCCCGCTGCACCGGGGACATCCGCTCGCCGTCGGCCAGGCCCTCGACCGTGGTGATCTCGCGCCCGTCCACGGTGACGGCGAACGTCAGGCACGAGCGGACCGGCTCGCCGTCCAGCAGCACCGTGCAGCACCCGCACACCCCGTGCTCGCACCCCACGTGCGTGCCGGTCAGGCCCAGGTCGTGCCGGAGGCAGTCGGACAGCAGGCGCCGCCCGGGGACCGCGGCCCGCCTGACCGTCCCGTTGACCACGAGCGTGATGTCGTGCGTCCTCTCAGCCATTCAGGGCCTCCCTCGCCGCGTCGCGCAACGCCCGCTCGGCGAGCACCCCGATGAGGTGCCGCCGGTAACCGGCGGTGGCGTGGATGTCGTCCTCGGGCTCGGCGCGGTCCTGTACGGCGCGCGCGGCCCCGGCCCAGCCGGCGGAGGCGGGCGGGCGGTGCCCGCACTCGCCGGTGACGTCGACGAGCAGCGGGACCGGACCGGCGCTCACGCACGCCACCGCGGCCGAGGTGATCCGCAGGTCGTCGTCCAGGACGACCAGGGCCGCGACGCCGGCCAGCGCGTAGTCGCCGTGCCGCCTGGCCACCTCGCGGAAGGCGGTGCCCGAGCGCGGGGGCAGGGCCGGGAAGAAGGCGGAGACGGCCAGCTCGCCGGGGCCGGCCGCCGACTCCAGCGGGCCGGTGAAGAACTCGCCCGCCGCGACGTCCCGCACGACGAAGGAGCCGCCCGCCGCGACGTCCTGTGCGGTGGAGGAGCCCGCGGCCGGGGTGCCCGGCCCGCCGCGTCGCGCGAGCCGTACCGAGCCGCCGAGCAGGGTGAGCACCGCGGGGAGCTCGGCGGCCGGGTCGGCGTGGACGAGGCTGCCGACCACGGTGCCCCGGTTGCGGACCACCGGGTGGGCCACCAGCCCGAGCGCCTGACGGAGCAGGGGCTGGGCGGCGGCGGCCGGCTCGGAACGCTCCACCTCGGCGTGCCGGGCCAGCGCCCCGATCCGGACTCCGTCCGGCTCCACCTCGACGCCCGCCAGCCCGGTCAGGCGGTTGATGTCCACGAGATGCCCGGGAGCGGCCAGCCGCATGTTCAGCAGCGGGATCAGGCTCTGGCCGCCCGCGAGCACCTTGGCCCGCTCCCCCTCCGCCGCCAGGACGTCGAGCGCCTCGGCGACGGAGCGGGGGGCGTGATAGTCGAAGGGGGGTGGCTTCAACCGGTTGCCTCTCGTCTGGGGTGGTCGTCGCGCGGTCCGGCATGTGCGTCGCGGCGGGAGAGGGCCCGGAGCAGGTGGTAACCGCCGAGCGCCACGATGGTGCCGAGCGCGATGCCCGAGAGCGTGAAGTCTTCGGTGATCACCATGTCGACCGGGCCGATGGCCATGATGATGCCCGCACCGATGGGCACCATGTTGACCGGATCGGAGAAGTCGACCCGGTTCTCGATCCAGATCTTGGCGCCGAGCAGGCCGATCATGCCGTAGAGGATGACGGTGACGCCGCCGAGCACGCCGTTGGGCGTGGCCGCGACCAGCGCGCCGAACTTCGGGCACAGGCCGAACAGGATCGCGATGACGCCGGCGATGTAGTAGGCCAGGGTCGAGTAGACCCGGGTCGCCGCCATGACGCCGATGTTCTCGGCGTAGGTGGTGGTGGGCGAGCCGCCCGCGGCGCTGGCGACCATGGTGCCGACGCCGTCGCCGATCAACGCCCGGCCGACGTAGGGGTCGGCGTCGACGCCGGTCATCTCGCCCACGGCCTTGACGTGCCCGATGTTCTCCGCGATGAGCGCGATGACGGCGGGCAGCACCAGCAGGATCGCCGAGGCCTTGAAGTCGGTGGGCAGGTGGAAGTCCGGCAGACCGATCCAGGGGGCGTCGGCCACCGCGTCGAGGTTGACCCTCGGGTGGGTGTCCACCTGGCCGGTGGCGGCGTTGTAGGCGGTGATGTTCCCGAAGATGCGGTCGGCCGCCCAGGACAGGATGAAGCCTGCGACCAGGCCGATCAGGATGCCGATCCGGCCGATGAACCCCTTGAACAGGACGATGACCACGAAGGTCACCAGCATGGTGATGAGGGCGATCCACTGGTCGGCGGGCCAGTAGAAGCGGGCCACCACGTAGGCCAGGCCGAAGCCGATCAGCATGACCACCGCGCCGGTGACCACCGGCGGGAAGATCCGGTGGATGACCTGCACGCCCATCCGGTGGATGAGGTATCCGCACAGTGCCAGTACGGCTCCCGCCACCAGGATCGCGCTGGTGACCGTCACGCTGTCGCCGCCGCCCGCGCGGATGGCGGCCACCGCCCCGACGAAGGACGCCGAGGTGCCGAGATAACTGGGGATCTTCCCGTTCACGATGAGCAGGAAGAGGATCGTCGCGACGCCCGACATCATGATCGCGACATTGGGGTCGAGTCCCATGACGACGGGGAAGACGAATGTCGCGCCGAACATCGCGATGACGTGCTGGGCCCCGAACCCGACCATGCGCGGCCAGGACAGGCGTTCCTCAGGCTTGACGACCTCCCCCGGCGCCAGGGTGCGTCCGTCTCCGTGTTTGGTCCATCCTGCAACCATCAAGCCCACCTTTCCCGGGCCGTCGGTCGGTGGCCGCCCCGCAGGCTCCCTCCGGCGGATCTTTCACTGCTGCCGTTGCGGGCACATTAGGACCGTGAACCCGCCCTCACATCGTCATGATCTGCCAAATCTGAGCCGCCGACCAGGGGACGGCTTACGCACAACCGGCGGGGACGCCCGGTGAGCGGGCCGGTGAGCGGACCGGGTCAGCCTCCCGCGGCGACCACTTCGATCTCGAAGCCGTCGCCGGTGACGACCTGACCGGCGCGGATCTTGCAGGTTTTGCGGAGCTCGACCTCGCCGTCCACCATGACGTTCCCCTCGGCGACGAGGTGCTTGGCCTGGCCGCCGGTGTCGGTGACGGCGCAGTACTTCAGCAGGTCGCACAGCGGGATGTAGTCGGTCGTCAGTTCAAAGGTCTCTCGCACGCCCACAGCTTAGGACCCGGGCCCCCGCCCGGCCCCTCAGGCACAGCGTGTCAGCGGTGGTCAGATGCCGCGCATCCGCAGGACGTGCAGCGCGAGGGTCAGGTTGAGCCGCAGGTGGGCGTCCTCGGTGAAGTTGCCGAGCATGCGCTCCAGCTTGCCGATCCGGTAGCGCAGCGTGTTGTAGTGGAAGTGCAGCCGCCGGGCCGTCTCGGCGACGTTGAGGTTGGTCTCCAGCAGCACCTGCAGGGTGCGGCGCAGGTCGGCGTTCTCCGCGTCGTCGTCGGAGGCGAGCTGGCCGAGGGTCTCGCGGACGAAGGCGTGCAGCTCGGCGGTGTCGCTGACCAGCGAGAGCAGGCGATAGACGCCGAGCTGGTCGAAGTGGGCCACCGCGCCGGGCCCGTGGAGCTGGCGGCCCACCCGGGCGGCCTTCAGCGCCTGGCCGTACGCCTCGGGCAGCGCCTCGGCCCCGGTGGCGGTACGGCTGGCGCCGGTGGAGAAGGTCGCCGGCAGACACTCGGAGAAGGCGGCCGCGGCGTCCTTGGCCAGCCGTACGGCATCGGCCGCGGCGTCCACGACGGCGACCACCTCGTGGGAGAAACCGGCCACCGCGCCGCGCGGGTCGTGGCGGCGCAGCGCGGCGCTCCAGCAGGAGATCAGGCGGTCCTGGGCGGTCCGCTCGTCGCTCTCGGGGTCGAGCTCGGCCACCAGGACGACGACCGGGCGCTCCAGGTCCCAGCCGAAGGCCGCGGCCCGGGAGGCGACCCGCTCGGAGGTGCCGGCCCTGCCGGTGAGCACGTCGCGCAGGAAGTCGGCGCGGTACTTGCTCTCGACGGCGTTGACCGCCTCCTGCCGGGTGACCACGAGCGCCGCGACCGTGGCGGCACGTTCCAGGATGCCGACGTCGTTGTCGTCGACGGCCCCGGCGGGGCCGTAGGCGACGATGCGGCCGTGGTGGTGCCCGCCCGCCACGACGGGCACGACGGTGCGGCGGTCGTCGGGGACCCCGCGCATGGCGGCGACGTACTCGGGCGGTCCGGCGGCGGCCAGCATCTGACCGGCGCCGTCGACCACGGCCACGGCCACGTCGAGCAGCCCGGCCACCTCGGCGGCCACCTCGCGCAGCCCGCCCCCGGCCAGCACCACCTGCACCAGCGCCCGGTGCGCCTCCTCGGCCCGCGCGAGCACGGCGGCCTGCCGGTTGAGGATGTCGGTGAGGACCTGGTTGAGGATGTCGTCGAAGCCGACGTCGTCGGGGAGCTGGATCAGCGGGAAGCCCAGCCGGTCGGCCTGCTCCACCATCTCGTCGGGCAGCTCGTCCAGATAGCGGCCGAGCTTGATGGCCAGCGCGGCCAGGCCCCGGTCGTCCAGGTCGGTCACCAGCCGGTCGAGCGACTGGGGCGTGTTGCGCAGCGGGTAGCCGGTGGTGAGCAGCAGCTCGTGCGGCTTGACCCAGGCGAGGATGTCGGGGACCTCCATCACGTTGAGCCGTTGCACGATGCGGTCCAGGCCCCGCTCCCCCGCGATCAGCCGGGCCCCGGCCAGGGTCGAGACGCCGAGGACCTCGCCGACGGCGACGCCGTGAGTGATCGTTCCGGTGCTGGCCAGGCGCACGGGGGGTTCCATGGTGCGATTGTTACCGACGGAACCGTCTGTCAGGAAGAGCCAACCTTTGGGCGGACTGTTGGCAGCTTTCTCCGTACGGACCTGATCGCGTGCCGTTTTACCGTCGGGCCATGGATGGTGAGGGCCGGTGACGGTCGGAACGCGCCCGCGAACACACCGGGCGCACACACGGGCACAGGCGACCGGTGCGGCCAGCGCGATCCTGCGCCCCGTGCTGGAGTCGCCCCGCCGTCCCGCGCGGGTGCTGGCGGCCTTTCCCGCCGGGGTCTACCTGGAGGTCCGCGCGGAGCTGGAACCCCATGTGGTGGCGGTGGTCACCGGGGAGGCCACCCGGCTGCCCAACGCGGTCGTCCTCAACGCCCCGCTGCCCCGGGTCACCGTGGGCGACGAGGCCTCCGTCGGAGACGGCTCGATCGAGGTCGGGCACCTCAGCCTGCGGGCCCACCGCTGGTGGAACCCGGCCCCGCCGCTCGGCCCGGTCGACCCGGTACGGCTGGCGCACGTGCTGCCCCAGCTGACCGAGCTGTGCGACAGGTCGGCCAGGCGCCCGGGGCTGGAGGGCAACGGCGCCGTCGCCCTGCTGGCCGAGGCGTGCGCCGAGGCCTCGCTGCTGAACGGCATCATGGCCTCCGAGCAGCTCGTCGGCCTGGGGCCCGGCCTGACGCCGAGCGGTGACGACGTGCTGGCCGGACTGCTGGTGGCGCTGCGCCACCTGGGCGCGGCGGCCGGAGTGGAACGCGCGGTCTGGCTGGCCGACTGGCTGGCCGCCGCGGTGACCTTCGACGCCCGCAGCAGGACCACCCCCATCTCGGCGACGCTGCTGCACTGCGCGGCCCGGGGCGAGGCCAGCGGTGAGGTCCTCGCGGTCCTGCGCGGCCTGGCCGGACGGCAGGATCTGGAGCCCGCGCTGCGCCGGCTGCTCGGGCTCGGCCACACCTCCGGCGCCGACCTGGCGTGCGGGATGCGCATCGGCCTGGCCGCCGTGGCCGGTCTGGCCGGACAGTCCGCCGGCGCCCGTGGCAGGTCCTCCCGGGCCGCGTCCTCCCGTGCCGTCTCTTCCCGGGCCGCCTCCCCCCGCGGCGGGACCGGCCGCCGCGGCAGCCGCCGCGGCGAGGGCGATCACGAAGGTGAGGGCAGGTGAGCAGCGATCTTGTCCAGGTCCGTACCGGGGTGTACCACGACTCGGTGAGCCTGATGCGGGTCAGCCAGGCGGTCACCGGACTGCCCGGGGTGGAGGTCGCGGTGGTCGCCATGGCCACCGAGCTCAATCTCGGCATCGCCGCCGAGCTGGGCTTCGAGCTTCCCCCGGCGGGCCCGGCCGACCTGCTGGTCGCGGTGCGCGCCGCCGATCCCGGCGCCGCCGATCTGGCCGCCGCCGAACTCGACCGGCTCCTGTCCGGTCTCGCGGCCCGCACCGGGAGCCCGGCCGCGGCCGAGCACCCGCCCCGCACCGTCCGCGCCGCCGCCCGGCTCGTCGCCGATCCCGGCGCCGCGGGGGCGGGGGGTGGACCCTCGACCGGCGCCGCGGGGCCGGGCGAGGGGCCGCAGGGCACTCCGTCGCCGGCGGGCGCTTCCGGAGGGGCGGCGCTGGTCCTGGTCTCGGTGCCGGGGCCGTACGCGTTCGCCGAGGCGATGGACGCGCTCGACGCGGGCCTGTCCGTGATGATCTTCAGTGACAACGTCCCGGTCGAGCAGGAGGTGCTGCTCAAGCGGCGCGCGAGCGAGCTCGGCCTGCTGGTCATGGGCCCCGACTGCGGCACCGCCGTGGTCGGCGGGGCGGGGCTCGGGTTCGCCAACGTGCTGCGGCCGGGACCGGTCGGGGTGGTCGCGGCCTCCGGGACCGGGGCGCAGCAGGTGACGTGCCTGCTGGACCTGGCGGGCGTCGGGGTCGGCCATGTCCTGGGCGTGGGCGGGCGGGACCTGTCGGCCGAGGTGGGCGGGCTGTCCACGCTCCGCGCCCTCGATGCCCTGGACGCCGACCCCGCGACGGAGCTGATCGTCCTGATCTCCAAGCCGCCCGCCCCCGAGGTGGCCGACGCCGTGCTGCAGGCCGCCGGGAAGCTCTCCACCCCGGTGGTGACCGCCTTCCTGGGCCCCGGCCGGGACGACCTGACCGCCGCCGCGGAGTCCGTACTGCGGGCGCTGAAGACCGAGCCGCCCGCATGGCCGTCCTGGCCCGCGGCCGGAGAGGACGGTCGGACCGCCGCCGGGGCCGCCACGGGGAGGCTGCGCGGGATCTACTCGGGCGGGACGCTCTGCACCGAGGCGCGGCTGGTGGCCGGGACCGGGGAGTTCACCGACTACGGCGACGACGAGTACACCCGGGGGCGAGCCCATCCCATGATCGACCCGGCGCTCCGCCTGGAGGCCCTGGCCGCGGTGCCCCCCGGCGACGTGGCGCTGCTCGACGTCGTCCTCGGCCACGGCGCCGACCCCGATCCGTCCGCCCGGCTCGCGCCCGCGATCACCGCGGCCGTCTCCCGGGGCGTGCCGGTGGTCGTGGCGCTGGTCGGCACCGAAGGCGACCCCCAGGGACTGGCCGCGCAGGCGCGGGCGCTGAGCGCGGCCGGAGCCCGCGTGTTCGCCTCCAACGCGCAGGCCGCCCGGCACGCCGCGCGCCTGGCAGGCGCGCCCGTCCCCGTCAGGAGCACCCGTTGACGCTGCCCATGCTCTCCGGCGAACCCCACGTGATCACGGCCGGGGCGGACCTGCTCGGCGAGGCGCTGGACGCGCAGGCCGTACCGCGGGTACGGGTGGACTGGCGCCCGCCGATGCCCGGCACCGAGGATCACCTGGCGCGGGTGCTGGCCGATCCGCGCCGGGCCGCGGCCAACGTCCGGGCCGCCGGACGGCTGACCTCCGCCCGTCCCCAGCTCGTCGCGGTACGGCCCGCGCACGAGGTGCTGGAGCTGCCCCCGGGCACGTTCCTGCACGCCGGGCCGCCGATCGATTGGGAGCGCGCGTCCGGGCCGATGCGCGGCGCGCTGATCGGCGCGATGCTGCTGGAGGGGCTGGCCGCCGACGCCCAGGAGGCCGGGAAGCTGCTGGCCGCGGGCCGCGCCCGGCTGGACTCCTGCCACCACCACCGGACCGTGGGACCGATGGCGGGCGTGGTGAGCCCGTCGATGTGGATGTTCGAGGTGCACGACGCCGAGCACGGCGGCACCGCCTACTGCTCCCTCAACGAGGGGCTCGGCAAGGTGCTGCGCTACGGCGCCTACGGACCCGAGGTGATCGAGCGGCTGCGCTGGATGGGCGAGGTGCTCGGCCCGGCGCTGCGGGCCACGCTGGAGCTGACCGGGCCGCTGGACCTGCGGTCGCTGATCGCGCAGGCCCTGCAGATGGGCGACGAGCTGCACAACCGCAACCGGGCCGCGACCTCACTGCTGGTGCGCGAGCTGGCCCCGGCCGTGGTGGAGGCCGCCCCGGGGCACGCGGCCGAGGTGCTGCGCTTCGTCAACGGCAACGACCACTTCTTCCTCAACCCGGGCATGGCCGCCTGCAAGGTGAGCGCCGACGCGGCCCGGGACATCCCCGGCTCGACCATGGTCGTCGCGATGGCCCGCAACGGCACCGACTTCGGCGTGCAGGTCTCGGGCCTGGGCGACCGCTGGTTCACCGGTCCCGCGGGCGTGCCCGACGGGCTCTATCTCGGCGCGTACGGCCCCGCGGACGCCAACCCCGATATCGGCGACTCGACGATCACCGAGACGGCGGGACTGGGCGGCTTCGCGATGGCGGCGGCCCCGGCGATCGTCAGGTTCGTCGGCGGCGACGTCTCCGACGCGGTGGCGGCCACCCGCTCGATGTACGAGATCACCCTCGCCGAGCATCCGGCCTACCAGATCCCGGGGCTCGGCTTCCGCGGCACGCCGGTCGGCGTGGACGTGACGCTGGTGGCCAGGACCGGCCTGCTGCCCACGGTGAACACCGGCATCGCGGGCCGGGTGGCCGGGACCGGACAGGTCGGCGCTGGACTGGTCAGCCCGCCCGCCTCGGCCTTCACCGCCGCCCTGGCCGCGCTGGCGGACGCCGTGCCGATCGGATAAGTGATCGTTTTTCCATAAACCCCGCGAGAGTGAGCGCTCCCACGGGCACTCCGTGTCCTCGCACGTCAAAGCTCACCTATCATGCAAGTCACACAAAGCACATCAACCTCTGACAAATAACACGGAACGCTTTCTTGGTGACCCAGCTTCCATTGCTGATTGCGGTCCCGATATCGTGTTCAACCTCACAAATAGGGCTTGGACTGGGGGAGCGGGGTATGTCAGCGGATCGCTTGGTCGGCAGAGTGCCCCCTGGACCGGAGGGTGCGAACATCACCGGGAGTGCGCCGGAAGGCCAGGGACGGCTGGTGGGCAGGCGTTACCGCCTGATGTCGCCGGTCGGCCGCGGCGGCATGGGCATGGTCTGGCACGCACACGACGTGCTGCTCGACCGGGACGTCGCGGTCAAGGAGCTGATCCTCCCCTACGGGCTGGACCACGCGGGCAAGCAGGTGGCCCACCGCCGGATGATGCGCGAGGCGCGCTCGGCCGCCCGGATAAGCCACCCGGGCATCGTGACCGTCCACGACGTCGTCGAGGAGGACGGCCGTCCCTGGATCGTGATGGAGCTGGTCCGCGCCTGGTCCCTGGAGCAGGCCGTACGGCAGAGCGGGCCGCTGCCGGTGAGCCAGGCCGCCGAGATCGGCATCCGCGTCCTGGACGCGCTGCGCCACGCGCACGCCGCCGGGATCCTGCACCGCGACATCAAGCCCGGCAACGTGCTGCTGACCGCCGACCGGGTGGTGCTCACCGACTTCGGCATCGCCGCCATCGAGGGCGACGTCACGATCACCCAGACCGGCCTGCTGATGGGCTCGCCCGCCTACATCCCGCCGGAGCGGCTCTCCGGGCAGCCGATCACGCAGGCGGCCGACCTGTGGTCCTTCGGCGCCACGCTGTACGCCGCCGTCGAGGGGCGGCCGCCGTACGAGGGGCCCGACGCGATGGCCGTCCTCGGCGCGATCCTCACCCAGGAGCCCGCCCGGCCGCAGCGCGCCGGGGCGCTGACCGGCGTCATCGACGGCCTGCTCCGCAAGAACCCGGCCGACCGCATGCCCGCCTCCCAGGTGTCCGACCTGCTGGAGCAGGTGCTGCGCAGCCACGGCTCCAACACCCCGAACCGGGGGCCCAACTCCCAGGTCCCGGCGGTGATGCCGGTCCCCGGCAACTCCCTGCCGATGCACCTCATGCCGCCGCTGGACGCGCCGTCGGGACCGATGCCCTCGCGGATCATCGAGACCCCCTCGGGCCCGGTGCGCGTGCCGTACGACCCGCAGAGCGGCCAGTCCGGCGGGTACCCGGCCGGCCACGACGCGCTGTCCAGCCCCTCGGGGGCGCACCGCACCGACATGCACGCCTCCTCCGCTCCTCCGGCGGACCCGTTCGCCGCTCCGGGCAGCCCGCCCGGCGGACCCCAGCGCGGCTACGACGCCCTGCGCAGCACCTCCGCGGAGCTGAGCCGGCCCTCCGGGGACCTGCTCGACTCCGACCCGTTCGACTCGCTGCGCAGCGCCTCGGGCGAGTTCGCCCAGAGTGCGCCGGCCCGGCCCGCCCCCGCTCCGGGCGCTCCCGTCCCGCCGATCCTGCCGGTGCAGGCCTCCGCCCGCGAGGCCCTGGACACCGGTCCCACCCGGACGGGACGCGGGCGCGAGAGCGCCCGCTCCGAGGGCCGCAGGAGCACGCGCCGCCGGGAGTCCTCCGGTGAGGACTGGATGCGCGACGGGCGCCCGACCACGCGCCTGATGCTGGTCGCCGGGGTCGGGGCGGTGGGCGTGGTGATCGCCACGGTGCTGCTCCTGACGCAGGGCGACTCCTCCGACGTCGAGGCGACCTCCTCGGCGCCCTCGATCTCCGCGCCCGCCGACCCGGCCACGCCCTCCCGCGCGCAGGCCGAGATCCCCAAGGGCTTCAAGAAGCTCAGCGGGGGCGGCATCTCCGCCGCGGTGCCCGGCAACTGGACGGTGAAGGCGGGCGAGAACGGCACCGTCACCTTCTCCGGGCCGAAGAACAGCGGCCGGAGCATCGTCGTGACCGAGGTCCCCGTGGCTGACCCGGTCTCCGCGCTGGGCAAGGTCGACAAGACGGGCCTGGACGAGTACATCGAGGTCGGGGTGACGCCGGTCACCTACGGCGGCTGGAAGGCCGCCGACTGGGAGTACACCTACGTCCAGCCCGGCGGCATCGTCCCGATGCACGGCCTGACCCGCTACGCGGTGGTCAGCGGCGACAGCGCCTACCAGATCTCGATCCTGGTGAAGGATCTCGACTGGGAGAAGAGCCGCACGACGATCGACGCCTTCTTCTCCACCTTCGACCCCGGCATCTGACCTCCCGCGGACCCCGGGAGCCGATCTCCCGGGCGTCCGGCGGGGCGGTGACGTCTACGGCGTTTAT
The DNA here is from genome assembly GCF_016863175.1 of Paraplanobispora siamensis. GTDB lineage: Bacteria > Actinomycetota > Actinomycetes > Streptosporangiales > Streptosporangiaceae > Planobispora > Planobispora siamensis. The sequence goes on along the minus strand of NZ_BOOJ01000012.1, from coordinate 315,089 downwards.
CCACGGGAGAAGCGTCACGAGTGATGGCAGACTTCACTCGTGACTACAGCTCGTACGCCCACCGGCTCGCCCCCTGCCCGTCCCGCAGACGTCGCCGCGGCGCAGCGGCGGACGCTCGGCGTCCTGACCGCCGCGCAGGTCACCAGCGGGATGGGGGTCGCCGTGGGGTTCACCCTCAGCTCGGTGGTGGTCACCGACCTGTCCGGCTCCAAGGCGGTGGGCGGGCTGGCGGGCACCGCCACCGTGCTCGGCGCGGCGCTGCTCGCGCTGCCCACGGCCAAGGCCGCCGGCAGGAGCGGGCGGCGGACGGGCCTGACCCTGGCCTACGGCTGCGCGATCCTCGGCTGCCTGCTCGCGGTGCTGTCCATCACCATCGGGTCCTGGCCCCTGCTCCTGGCCGGGCTGGTGCTGTTCGGCAGCGGCAGCGCGGGCAACCTGGCCTCGCGCTACTCGGCCACGGACCTGTCCCCTCCGGGGCACGCCGCCCGGCACCTGTCGTGGGTGGTGTGGGCCGCCACCATCGGTTCGGTCGCCGGCCCCAACCTCGCCCAGCCCGCCGAGGACCTCGGCCGGCGGCTGGGCCTGGCCGCCTACACCGGCCCGTTCGTGCTGGCCCTGCTGGCTTTCACCCTCGCCGTGATCATCATCTCCGCCGGGCTGCGCCCCGACCCCCTGGTCCTGGCCCGTTCCCTTGCCGCACAGTCCGGGGACGCCGGCGGCGCGGCCGCGGACCCCGGGAAGGGCGCGGCCGGACCGGGCAAGGGGACGGCGGCGGGCAGGTCCAAGGGCACGCTGGGCACCGCCTGGCGGTCGCTGCGCGAGTCGCCGGCCGCCCTGCGGGCGCTGGCCGCGATCGCGATCGGTCACACCTCGATGGTGTCGATCATGTCCATGACCCCGATCCACCTCCACCAGCACGGCGCCGGGTTCTCCGTCATCGGGATGGTGATCAGCCTGCACGTCGTGGGGATGTACGTCCTGTCCCCGCTGGTGGGATGGCTCGCCGACCGGATCGGCCGGGCCCGGGTGCTGGTCCTCGGCATGGCGCTGCTGCTCGTCTCCGCCGTCCTGGCCGGTACGGCGGGCGAGCACGGCGTGACCCAGGTGACCGCCGGGCTGATACTGCTCGGGCTCGGCTGGTCGTGCTGCCTGGTCTCGGGCTCGGCCATGCTCACCGAGGCCGTGCCCCTGGAGCGGCGCCCCGCCGTGCAGGGCCTGTCGGACCTGGTGATGAACGGCTGCGGCGCCACCGGCACGGTCATCGCCGGGGTGATCGTGGAAGTCCTGTCCTACGGCACGCTCGGCGCGGCCGTGGCGGTCCTGGTCACGGCCACCGGCCTCTGGCTGGCCCTCGACCGCCGATGACCACCGCCTGACCGGTCCCCGGGGAACGCCACGGCTCCCCGCTCCCGCGGGACTCCGGGTGCGGACGCTCCCGGTGCGGAGAGGGCCGTCATGCGAGGGACCTGCTTCGCAAAGGCCCTGTTTCGCGAGGACGATCGCGCGAGGACTGTCTCGCGAGGGCTATTTCGCGTCGGCGTAGCAGCGCACGGCGACGGCGCCCATCGGGAAGCGGACGGGGGTGGCGCCGAACAGCAGGCGGGTCGCCTCCTCGGCGGCCCGGCCGACCGCGGCGATCACCTCGTCCGCCATGCCCGCCGGGCAGTGCACCATCACCTCGTCGTGCTGGAAGAACACCAGCCGGGCGGGGTCGGGCAGCAGGCCGCGCAGCACGGCCATCAGCGCCAGCGCCCACTCCGCCGCGGTCGCCTGCACCACGAAGTTGCGGGTGAAGCGGCCCCGGTCGCGGGCCGCCCGCATGCCCTCCGGGCCGGAGACCAGCTCCCGCCAGCGGGCCGAGGGCGGCGGGCAGGTGCGGCCCAGCCAGGAGCGGACCAGCCGGCCCTCCTCCCCCGCCCGCGCGGCGTCCTCCACGAACCGGTAGGCGGCCGGGAAGCGCTGGCGCATCACGGCCAGCAGCTTGGGGGCATCACCGCTGGTCCCGCCGTACATCGCCGAGAGCATGGCGATCTTGGCGTGGTCGCGGTCGCCGCCGAACGCCTGGGCGAGCGCCTGATAGAGGTCGATCTGCCCGGCGGCCCGGGCCAGCCCGCCGTCACCGGCCATCGCGGCCAGCACCCGGGGTTCGAGCTGGGCGGCGTCGGCGACGACGAGCGTCCAGCCCTCGTCGGCGATCACGGCCCTGCGCATGGTCTTGTGGAGCTGCAGCGCGCCGCCCCCGCTGGTGGCCCACCGGCCGGTCACCACCCCGGCCACCACGAACTCCGGCCGGAAGCGGTCGTCGCGGACCCACTGGTCGGCCCAGGCCCAGCCGTGGAAGCTGTAGAACCTGGCCAGCTCCTTGTAGGCGAGCAGCGGCTCGACGCCGGGGTGGTCGACGCGCCGCAGCTCGTGGGCCCTGGCCGAGGAGACGGTCAGCCCCGCCGCCTTGAAGGCCTTGACGATCTGCTGGGAGGAGTCGGGGTTGAACGCCGTGCCGAACACGGCCGCGACCCGGTCGGCCAGCGCCTGGAGCTTGGCCGGGCGCATGCCGTGCACCGGGCGCGGGCCGAGCATCTCCAGCAGCAGCGCGTCGTGCTCGGCCCGCCGCCACGGCATGCCGTCGTGACCCATCTCCGCGGCGATCAGCGCCCCGGCCGACTCGGCCGCCACCAGCAGCCGGAACCGGTGCGGGTCGGGCAGCGCCTCGATCCGCCGGAGCTGGTCGGCGTGGACCTCGGCGACCAGCTCGGCGTCGAGCGGGGGCGGCTCCTCGTCGAACAGCGTGGCCTGCCGCGCCTCGGGCGCGGAGTGGTCGTCGGGGACCGGCAGGCCGTGCAGCCGCGCGTGGGCGGCGCGGGCCGAGCGGGGCTCGCCGTAGCGGCCCTCGTGGGCCAGCAGCAGGCCCTCGGTCAGCGCCAGGTCGTGACAGCGCGACAGCCGTACGCCCCGCCGGAGCAGGGCGGGGTAGACCTCGCGCGTGTCGGCCCAGACCCAGCGCGGCGGACCGGCGCCGCCGCCCTCCGCGCGCCCGGTCTCCAGCTCCCGCGCCGCGGCCGCCAGGTCCGTCACGGCCACGGACGGCCGGCCCTCGGGACGCAGCAGGCCGCCGCCCTCGGCTCCCGGCACGACCACGACGTTCACGCCTCCAGCGTGCCACGCGCCACCGACGTTTCCGATCAGGCGATTCGATCAGGCGAGCGGGATGGAGACCTCGTCTTCGAGCGGGGGTTCGAGCTCCTGGGGCAGGCAGCCGGTGGCGGCGAAGCAGCGGATCCGCAGGGCGTCCGGGGTGACCGAGACGTGCAGGAAGCTCTTGAAGAACGGCGGGTCGTCCCAATCGGACAGCTCCGACACGTACCGGTGGAAGACCTTCTCCACGGGCAGCCGGATCGGCAGCGGCAGCGGCATGGCGCCGAGCCAGCGCGCCGCCCACCGCATCCGCCGGGTGATCTTCACCCCGTCGATCGGCCGCGGCGGGGTGTTGCCGATGTAGCCGGACATCAGGCACATGGCCTCGTCCGGTGTGAGATAGAGCCAGCGCATGCGGAGCCGCTCGCTGTAGAGCTTGCTGTAGAGCGACAGCGAGTCGCCGCGCAGCGGATAGCACTTGTAGTCGTCCTCGTGCACGCCGCCGACCGTGATCCTGGGCGTCGTGTGGGTGGCGTGGGTGAAGGCCCCGGACCCGCCCGCCACGATGTACTGGATCGCCCGCTCGCCGACCTTGACCGGGAAGCGCTGGTAGTTGTGCACGTCCCCGCCGATGACCGCGACGTAGTTGTGCAGGGGGTCGCGCACGATGTCGTCGATCGTGCCGCCGCCCTCCAGCTTCGACGGCTTGTACTCGTTGCGGGTGTAGATCGGCTTACCGGTGATCAGCATCTTGGGCCGGGGGTCACGCGAGACCTCCCTGAGCCAGTTGGCCTGCTCGCGGTCCAGCTCGCCGCGGATGCCGGTGTCGACCCCCACGATGAGCAGCGTCGGGGTCTCCATCGCCCAGTACGGCCCCGGCTGGGTGGCCTGCTGCCCGGGCAGCGCCCGGCGCTCGCGCGCCCTGGCCAGCCGGCCCTCGTCGATCTTCTCCGGTTTGCGCCAGAGCAGCCCGCGCAGCCCGGAGGGCGACAGCTTGAAGCCCTCTCTCCGGGCCGCGAGCGCGCGGGCGTCGCAGAAGACCCGCATGAAGCCGCCGAGCCCGTCGTACCAGTCGTGGTTGCCGGGGACGGCGTAGATCGGCGCCCGGTAGTTCTGATAGGGGCGGAAGAACTTGTCCTCGTACTCGTTGCCGGAGCCGGTGGGGTAGATCACGTCGCTGGCGATGACCGCGAAGTCCGTCCCCTCGCCGATCCTGAGCATGCCGGGGACCACGGCGTACTGCGAGGCGTCGCCCTCGCCGGTGTCCCCCAGGACCAGGAAGGAGAACTCCGGGCCGACGCTCATCGGGATCCGGAAGGACGGGTCGACGCCCCGGTCGCGCTGCGAGCCCACCCAGCGCGCCCTGACCTGGCCCGACGGGTCCCCGAACAGCGCGGCGAGGATCTCGTTGCGCGACCTCCAGAGCGTGCGCGGGTTGAGCCAGGAGAACGACTCCGTGTTGGGCCGCAGGTCCTTGAACGTGCCCATCTCGACGCAGTCCCAGCCCGCGCCCTCCTGCGAGACCCGGGAGGAGACCTCACGCCCGCGTTCCGCGGCCTGCCCGACATCCACCATGGTCATATTCTGGCCATGATTGGGCGATCACGCGGCGGTTCGGGGAGCGCCGGAGTAAAGATCCTCAGGGCAGGCGGCCGATCCGGAAGTCGTCGAAGTACACGCGGGTGTCCGGCTGCTCCCCGGGCCACTTGGCGGCGCCGAGCCCGTACTTGGGCTTCCCCCTGGCGTCGCCCGCCTCGTCCACGACCTCGGCCACCGGCTCGTCGCCCGCCCACAGGCTCACCCTCACCCGGCCCTCCTCCCGCTCGCACTCCGCCCGCAGCACCAGACCGGCCTTCTTGAACCCCGGCACCGGGACGTCGGGCGTCAGATCCAGGGAGGTCTTGTCGGTGGACTTGCGGATGCGCGCGCGCCCGTCGGGACGGACCTCCGCGACGTAGTAGGAGAACTGCTTTTCATCGAGCCTGTACTCGCAGAAGACCCCGCCCCACGCGTTGTGCGGGACCCCCGCGGCGAGATCGGCCTTGACGCTGACCAGGGCGTGCTCGGGGAGCTCGGCGTTGACCGGCGCGGCGGCGTACCGGGAGTTGTTCGAGAGGTCGGAGGCGATCGTGTAGCGGCCGTCCCCGGTGTACCCGTGCGCCACGTCCACGCGGGTGCCGTCGCTGTACCAGCCGGACTTGTCGTTGCCGAAGTCGTCCTGGTACAGCACGTCGGTCATCTCGGGCGGCCCCTGCGGCAGCGCCCGCACGGCGAACACCCCGGCGGCCGCCAGCAGCAGCACCCCGGCCACCGCGCCGCCCACCAGGTACGGCCGCCGCGGAGAGCGGACCCTGCCCGCGGGCTCCCCCGCAGGCGCCAGCCGGGCGGTCGGCGCGACCAGGCCGGAGAGGTTGAGCCGGATCGTGCCCGCCACCCGGGCGGTGTCCTGCGCCTCCTGCTGTCCCACCAGCCCGGACAGCAGGTCCCTGGCCGAGGGCCGGGCCTGCGGGTCCTTGTCCAGGGCCGCCCCGACCAGTTCGCGCAGGCCCGGGTCGACCCCCTTCAGGTCCGGGGTGTCGTGGACGACCCGGTACAGCGCCTCCGGCACGGTCTTTGAGGCGAAGGGCGAGGCGCCGGTCGCGGCGGCGGCCACCACGCAGCCCCAGGCGAAGACGTCGGCGGGCGGGCCCGACCTGCCCTCGGAGATCAGCTCGGGCGCCATGTACTCCGGGGTGCCGAGGATCTTGCCGGTGACGGTCTGCCCCCGGCCCGCGTCCAGGGCGCGGGCGATGCCGAAGTCGATCACCCGGGGGCCGAGCGGGGACAGCAGCACGTTGGCGGGCTTGAGGTCGCGGTGCACCACCCCGGCGCCGTGGATCGCGGTCAGCGCGGTCGCCACTCCGACGGCCAGCGCCTCCAGGTTGGACCCGGTCAGCGGCCCCTGGTCGCGCAGCAGGCGGGCGAGGTCGGGACCCGCCACGTACTCGGTGACCACCCAGAGCGGCTCCCCCTCCAGCCGGGCGTCCAGCACCGGGGCGGTGCAGAAGCGGCTGACCCTGCGGGCGGCGGCCACCTCGCTGCGGAAGCGCGCCGCGAACTCCGGGTCGGCGGCCAGGTGCCGGTTGATCACCTTGATCGCCACCGGTCCCGACGGGCCCTCGGCGAGGTAGACCGTGCCCATGCCGCCCCGGCCGAGACGCCCGGCGATCCGGTAGGGACCGAGCTCGACCGGATCGGCGGGCTCCAGCGCGAGCATGGGAGGAACTCCGTATGCGGTCACAGCGGACGATCATAGGTTGGACTGATCACAGCAGAGCGGAGATTTCCTCCAAAAGTGACACAGGTGTAAGCAAACGGCCGCCATCCGCCCGTCCGCCGGAAAGATCGGCCGCCGTGACCCGGGGGCGCCCGCCGTACGGCTCTGGAATATAGTTCTGTCCGTGTACGCGCACTGGGAGACCGTCCCCACACGGTGGAAGGACAACGACGTCTACGGCCACATGAACAACGCCGTCCACTACTCGCTGATGGACACGGTGATCAACACGTGGCTGATCAGGACCGCGGGCCTGGACATCCACGACGGTGACGTCATCGGCCTGTGCGTGGAGTCGCACTGCGTCTACAAGGCCGCGATCTCCTTCCCCGAGGCCGTCAGGGTCGGGCTCAGGATCGGGAAGCTGGGCCGCTCCAGCGTCCGCTACGAGCTGGGCCTGTTCCGCGAGGACGGGGAGACGGTCGTGGCCGAGGGCCACTTCGTCCACGTCTTCGTGGACCGGGAGAACCGCAGGCCCGCCGAGATCCCGGCGCCGCTGCGCGCCGCCATGGAGAAAATGGTGATCGACGAATGAGCACCTCCACCCGGGCCGCGGTCCTGGTCGAGTCGGGCCGCCCGGCCCCCTACGCGGACTCCCGCCCCCTGGAGGTCGTACCGCTGACGCTCGACCCGCCCGGCCCCGGCGAGCTGCTGATCCGGGTGCGCGCGGCGGGGCTGTGCCACTCGGACCTGTCGGTGATCAACGGCTCCCGGCTGCGCCCGCTGCCCATGGCCCTGGGGCACGAGGCCGCGGGCGAGGTCGTGGCCGTCGGCGAGGGCACCGAGTTCGCCCCGGGCGACCACGTGGTGCTGGCGTTCGTCCCGGCCTGCGGGCACTGCGCCCCCTGCTCGGGAGGCCGTCCCGCGCTGTGCGAGCCGGGCGCGGCGGCCAACGGCAGCGGCACCCTGCTCGGCGGCGGGCTGCGCTTCAGCGACGCCTCCGGCGGCCGCCCCTGGCACCATCTCGGCGTCTCGGCCTTCTCCGAGTACACGGTCGTCTCGGCGCGCTCGGCGGTCAAGGTCGATCCGGAGCTGCCCCCCGAGATCGCCGCGCTGTTCGGCTGCGCCGTCCTGACCGGCGCGGGCGCCGCGTTCTACAGCGCCCGGGTCGCGCCCGGCGACAGCGTCGCGGTGTTCGGCCTGGGCGGGGTCGGGCTGGCCGCGCTGCTGGCGGCCAAGGCGGCCGGAGCGGCGACGCTGGTCGCGATCGACGTGGTGGAGTCCAAGCTGGAGCTGGCGCGCGAGCTGGGCGCGACGCACACAGTCGCGGGCGGCCCGGACGCCGTCGAGGCGATCCGGGAGATCACCCGCGGCGGCGCCGAGAAGGTCGTCGACACCACCGGGGTGGTCCCGGTCCTGGAGCAGGCCTACCGGGCCACGGCCCGAGGCGGCACGACGGTGACCGTGGGCCTGCCCGACCCCTCCCGCGAGCTGGTCCTGCCCGCGCTGAGCCTGGTCGCCGAGGAGCGCACGCTCAAGGGCAGCTATCTGGGCTCGTGCGTCCCGCGCCGGGACGTCCCGCGCTTCGTCGAGATGTACAGGGCGGGGATCCTGCCGGTGGACGCGCTGCTGTCGCACCGGCTCACCCTGGAGGAGGTCAACGAGGGCTTCGACCGCCTGCACACCGGCGAGGCGGTCCGCCAGGTGATCGTCTTCTGAGACCCCGGCGACCGCCCGCGGTCGTTCCGGCGGGCGCCCGGTCCACCACCCGGTCCGCCCCGGCGGACATTTGACCCGGCGCCCAGGGGCGCTTTCCCTCCGGCCCGCGTGCCCGGCGTCCGGGCGGGTACACGCCTGGCACGGCCGGCGGACCGACCCCGGCGCGGCGTCCCGGGGCCCGACGGGCACGCCGTACCCGCGCCCCTGATCCGAGGACGGCGATGCAGACCTTCCTCCCCTATCCCGACTTCGCCGCCACCGCGGCGGTCCTCGACCCGCTGCGGCTCGGCAAGCAGCGGGTCGAGACGCTCCAGGTGCTGCGCGCGCTGACCGTGCCGGGGTACGGCTGGCGCAACCACCCGGCGGTGCGGATGTGGACCGGCTACGAGGAGGCCCTGGTCAGGTACGGCCTGGAGATATGCGGGCACTGGTGCTCCATGGGCCGGGCCGACACCTGCTCGGAGACGATGGCGCGGGAGCTGACCGAGCGGCGCGGCGTCGGGGTCCCGCGCTCCCAGGAGCTGCTCGGGCAGGCGGGCGAGCTGCCGCCCTGGCTGGGCGACCCCGGTTTCCACCTCAGCCACCGCTCGTCCCTGCTGCGCAAGCTCCCCGACCACTACCGCCCGATCTTCGGCGACGAGCCGGACGACCTGCCCTACGTCTGGCCGGCCTCCGACCGCACTCCCCCTCCCCCGCCCGGGTGACCGGCCCTCAGGGGATCAGCACCCCGGGGTTGAGGATCCCCTCGGGGTCGAGGCGCTCCTTGATCCCGCGCAGGATCTCCACGCCCAGCTCGCCGATCTCGTCGGCGTACGGCCCGCGGTGGTCGCGGCCGACGCCGTGGTGGTGGGAGACGGTGCCGCCCGCGGCGGCGATCGCCTCGTTCGCCGCGCGCTTGGCCGCCTCCCACTGCGCGATCGGGTCCTCGCTCTGGGCCGTGACGACCGTGAAGTAGAGCGAGGCGCCGGTGCCGTACACGTGCGAGATGTGGCACATCACCAGCGGCGAGCCGAGCGCGCCGTGCAGCGCCAGCCGTACGGCGTCGTACAGGCGCGGCAGGCCGGCCCAGAACCCGGCCGTCTCCAGGGTCTCCACCGTGGCCCCGGCCGCGAGCAGGGAGTCGCGCAGGTAGGGGGCCGCGTAGCGGCCGTGCGCCCAGGCCTGGCCGGGCTCGGTGCCCAGGAAGGTCCCGCCGAGCCCGGACAGGACCGCGGCGGCCCGCTCGCGCCGCGCGGGCACCTCCTCGGCTGCGCCCTCGTAGCCGGCCACGACCAGGCAGCCCGCCCCGGAGGCCATGCCGCCCAGCTCACCGGGCTTGGCCAGGCCGATCATCGTCTCGGTCTCGTCCGACAGGCGCAGCACGGTGGGCACCGGCCCGTCCTGGGCGAGCCTGCGCAGCGCGGCCGACCCGGCCGCGAACGACTCGAACCGCCAGCCCTCGTAGACGCGCACCTGCGGGACCGGGCGCACCCGCAGCCGGAGCGAGGTGATCACGCCGAAGGCGCCCTCGGAGCCGAGGATCACCTGGCGCAGGTCGGGCCCGGCGGCGGACTTGGGCGCGCGGCCCAGCTCGAGGGTGCCGCGCGGGGTGGCCACGGTCATGCCGACCACCATGTCGTCGAAACGGCCATAGCCCGCCGAGGCCTGGCCGCTGGAGCGGGCCGCGGCGAAGCCGCCCAGCGTGGCGTACTCGAAGGACTGGGGGAAGTGCCCCAGGGTGAACCCGTGCGCGGCCAGGAGCTCCTCGGCCTGCGGCGCGCGCAGGCCGGGCTCCAGTTCCGCGACCATCGACTCGGCGTCCACCGAGACGAGCCGGTTCAGCCGGGCCAGGTCCAGGGCGACGACCCCGGAGAACCCCTCGCGCGCCGGGGTCAGTCCGCCGACGACCGAGGTGCCGCCGCCGAAGGGCACCACCGCGACCCGGTGCGCGGCGCAGACCCGCAGCACCCGGAGCACCTCGTCGTGCGAGGCGGGCAGCACCACGGCGTCGGGGGCGTCGGAGCCGTCACCGGCGCGCATGCGCATCAGGTCGGGGGTGGACTTGCCCCGGGTGTGGCGGACCCGGTCCTCGTCGCCGGAGCGGACGTACCCGTCGCCGACCACGCCGATCAGTTCGGTCAGCGTCTCGGGGGGCAGGACGGTGACGGGCAGCCGCACCTCCTCCCAGCTCCCGGCCGGGCTCGCCGGCGGGCGCACGCCCAGCACCTCGCGCAGCAGCTTCACGACCGGCTCGGGCAGGTCCGCTGCCTTGGCGGGGTCGCCCCAGCCGGACCAGAGCATCGGTTCGGCGGCGCTCGCCGGGGCCGCCGGGGTCTCTACTTCCGCACGGTGAGTTTCCACCTCTACACTGTGACACATGACGTCCATTCGTCACAATAAGGGCAGAGACCGGGCCGACGACTCCGAGGAGCCCCAGGGCGGCAGGCACGGCGAGGCCGTCCTCGACGCCGCGCGCGAGGTGGTCCTCGCCGTCGGGGTGCGCCGCACCACGCTCACCGACGTGGCGCGGCGGGCCGGGGTGTCCCGGATGACCGTCTACCGGCACTGGCCCGACGTGCGGAGCCTGGTCGCCGACCTGATGACCAGGGAGTGGGTGCGCGTCGCCGGGCGCTTCGCCACCGACGACCCGGTCACCGCGGCCGTCGGGGTGGTCGGGGAGCTGCGCGGCCACCCGCTCTGGCGGAAGATCGTCGAGGTCGACCCCGAGCTGCTCCTGCCCTACCTGCTGGACCGCCGGGGCTCCAGCCACGAGGCCATGCTCGCCCTCGTCGAGCAGGCCGTCGCCCGGGGTCAGGAGCAGGGCACCGTACGGCCCGGCGACCCCGTGGCGATGGCCAGGGCCGTGCTGCTGACCGCCCAGTCCTTCCTGCTGTCCGGCCCCACCATGCTCGGCCCCGTCACCCGGGACGAGCTGGACGCCGAGCTGACCGCACTCCTGGAGAGGTACCTGTCGCCGTGAAGTCCTCCCTCAACGCCGCCCGCCGCTCCCGCGAGCTCGCCGAGCTGGCCGACGGCCGGACCGTCGACGTGCTGGTGGTCGGGCTGGGCGCCACCGGCGCCGGGGCCGCGCTCGACGCCGCCTCGCGCGGCCTGTCGGTGGCCGCGATCGACGCCTGCGACCTGGCCTTCGGCACCTCGCGGTGGAGCTCCAAGATGATCCACGGCGGCCTGCGCTATCTCGCCAAGGGGCAGATCGGGGTGGCGCACGAGAGCGCGGTGGAGCGCGGCGTCCTGCTCGCCCGCACCGCCCCGCACCTGGTGCGGGCGCAGCCGTACCTGCTGCCGCTGACCCCGCGGGTCTCCGGCTCCCAGGCGGCGACCCTGATGACCGGCTACCGGCTGGGCGACGGGCTGCGCGCCGCCGCCCGCACCCCGCGCCGGCTGCTGCCCGGCCCCTCGCGGATCTCCGCCGGGCGGGCCCGCGAGCTGGCCGCGCCGCTGAGCCCGCGCGGGCTGCGCGGGGCGCTGCTGTCGTGGGACGGGCGGCTGGTCGACGACGCCCGGCTGGTGGTCGCGCTGGCCAGGACCGCCGCCGCGCACGGGGCCAGGATCCTGACCCGGTGCCGGGCGCTGGAGCTGGGCGGACGGGAGGCGCGGGTGCGCGACGAGCTCACCGGCGAGACCTTCACGATCCGGGCGCGGGCCGTGATCAACGCCGCGGGGGTCTGGGCCGCGCAGCTCGATCCGGCCATCCGGCTGCGGCCCTCGCGCGGCACCCACCTGGTGCTGCGGCCGGAGACCCTGCCGGGGCTGCGCACCGGGCTGCACGTGCCGATCCCCGGCGAGAGCAACCGCTTCGCGCTGGTGCTGCCCCAGGCCGACGGACGCGTCTACGTGGGCCTGACCGACGAGCCGGTGGAGGGGCCGGTCCCCGACGTCCCCGAGGCGCCCGAAGAGGATGTGACGTTCCTGCTCGGCGTGCTCAACTCGGTGCTGGACACCGAGGTGCGGCGTGAGGAGGTCGCCGGCGCCTTCGCCGGGCTGCGCCCGCTGCTGGCGGCCGAGGGGCGCACCGCCGACCTGTCCAGGAGGCACGCGCTGCTGACCTCCTCCGACGGGATGGTCACGGTCGTGGGCGGCAAGCTCACCACCTACCGGCGGATGGCCGAGGACGCGGTCGACCTGGCGGTCCGCACCCACCGCCTGGGCGCGGGCGCCAGCCGTACGGCGCGCCTGCCCCTGGTCGGCGTCACGCACCCGGGCGTCACGGCGCCGGCGCGGCTGGTGGAGAGGTACGGCGGCGAGGCGGGGGCCGTGCACACCCTGGCCGGGCGGGACCCGGCCCTGGCCGAGCGGCTGCCCACCGGCGTCACGGTGGCCGAGCTCGTCTGGGCGGTCCGGCACGAGGGGGCGCTGGACGCCGGCGACCTGCTGGACCGGCGGACCCGGATCGGCCTGGTCGCGGAGGACAGGCAGGCGGCGCTGCCCGCGGCTCAGAAGGCACTGGATTATCAGGAGTAGATCTTTTTCCCGGCTTTGAGCATTTCTACACCCACAAAGATTCCCCTGATCCGTTAGGTTAGTCTTACCTAACCACGGATAGGGGGAGCGTGTGACCGCGGCGAGCGTTCTGGGCAAGGCGGCCAAGGGGTGCGAGCACCCCCTGGGCTGCCACACCGGCGAGCTCCCGGTGTACGCCAGCGCGACAGTCGGGGCCCGTTTCTGGTTGCTCATCGAGCATTCCGGGCCCTGGGCCTCTCATCTGGAGGACTGCGACCTTCCGGAAGAGATTCACACTCTTATCAAACGGGCGACGAGCCTCGGCATCCGCCCCCAGCTCATCCGCCGGCCGGGGCGCAGAATCCCCGGCGGGGACGGCATTCACGTCATGGTCGCGGACTCCACGGCGGCCGAGCCCTGGCTCGCCGAGGGGGTCGTCGACGACCCCGATGATCTTGACCTGGAGGCTCTTCGGGCCGGAGTGGTCCCCAAGTCCTGCATACTTGTGAGTGAGCCGGTTTTTCTGGTCTGTACGCACGCCAAGCGCAACGCGTGCTGCGCCCGCATTGGACTTCCCCTCGCTCGTTCCCTGGCCGATGTTTGGCCGGACAGAGTATGGGAAACATCACATGTTGGCGGCGATCGCTACGCCGCCAATCTGGTGTGCTTGCCACACGGGCTCTACTACGGCAGCATGTCTCAAGCTGCTGCGCTCGCAGCAGTCGACGCGTACCGGTCCGGCGAGGTGATTCTCGACCGTTTCCGGGGACGCGCAGGCATCCCTGAGCCACTGCAAGCCGCCGAGCATTTCGTCCGTGCCCACACGGGCGAGCTCTCGGTCGGCGGAGTGGCCGTGGAGTCCTCCAGGTCGGAGGGAGCCGCCACCGAGGCCATCGTGCGCGGTAGCGGCACCCGTTTTCGGGTAGTGGTTGAGCCCATGACGTTGCCAACGCCATGTGGTACGGCTTGCGCCGATACGATCACCACCTATCGGCTGGTCACGCTGGACAGGCTCACGCCTGTGCGGTATGCCACGCCTGCTCTGACCTGACTAGAGGGAACATCGCGGCCTATCCAGGCGTTGGCACCAGGGACGTCAAATGCGTCCAATGCGGTAGTAACCCGAAATACTTCTCACTAGAAGGTGGTTTTCTCATGTCTCAGGTACGTCGGCAGACCGCCCGCCCTCGGCCCAGCTGGGGCTGGCAGGATGACGCCGCGTGCCGGGGTGAGGACCTTGTGCTCTTCTTCGGTCCCGATGGCGAGCGTCAGCCCGAGCGTGATATCCGCGAGCGCAAGGCCAAGGCCATCTGCGGCCAGTGCCCCGTCCGCGCCGAGTGCCTTGACTACGCGCTGTCCCGTCCGGAGAAGTACGGCACGTGGGGCGGCCTGAACGAGGACGAGCGCGCCTCCGAGCGCCGTCGTCGCATGCGCCGTGCCGCCAGCGCCGGCATCAGCGCCGTCGCCTGAACGACCTCCACCCGGCTTTCCCCCGCACGTGTGATCTCGCCGGCGTCCCTGCGAGATCACACGTTGTTCCGCGCGCGGACCCAGGTGTCGAGCAGGCCGAGAACGTCGTCGTCGTCGAGCTGGTCGAACCTCCGGTACCACTGCCCCACGGCATGGAAGCCCGGTGGTGCGGCGAGCACCACGATCTCGTCCGCCTCCCCCCGCATGGCCCGGACCGTCTCCGGCGCCGCCACGGGAGCGGCGAGCACCAGACGGGCAGGGGCCCGCGACCTGACCGCGCGCAAGGCGGCCCTGGCCGTGACACCGGTGGCGATGCCGTCGTCGACCACGACCACGTCCCTGCCCTCCGGCTCCGGCGGCCTTCTGCTCCCCCGGTAGACCGCGACCCGCCGGGCCAGCTCGGCCCGCTCCGCCTCGACCACCCGGCGCAGCTCCTGCTCCGACGGCATCAGCCGCCGCAGCATGTCCGGATCGAACACCGGCTCGCCGCCCTCGGCGATCGCCCCCACCCCGAACTCGCGGTTGACCGGATGGCCTATCTTGCGGCTGACGAGCACGTCGAGCACGCCTCCGAGCCGTGCCGCGACCGGGGCGGCCACCGCCACTCCCCCGCGCGGCAGCGCGAACACGACCGGAGCCCGCAGGCCCAGGCCGGCCAGCCGCCCGGCCAGGAGCTCGCCCGCCTCCGCCCGGCCGGTGAAGGGCAGGCGCACTCCCGCGTCACCGCTCACGAGCACGGCGTTCCCCGCCCGCGGCCGGAGGAACCTTCTCATAACTCACATAACGGTCATACCCCTGTTGGAGTGACGGTCCCCCGGCCGGAGACGGACAGAGCCACCGGACAGAGCCACCGGACAGAGCCACCGGACCGCGCCGCCGGGCCCGTCACGGGTCACCGGCGGTCGCGGACCAGAGGCGGTCGCGTGTCACAGGCCGCGGGTCAGGGACGGTTACGTCCCGCCCTCCGCATCTCCTTGTGGATCACCTTCCACCGGTTCTGCTGCTCCTTGCGCAGCCGCGCGTCGGTCCGCGAGGCCATCCAGGCGGCCTCCCGCTGGAGCTTGTTCCAGCTGGTCAGCCGGCGCTCGGGGAGCGTGCCGTCCTCGATCGCCTCGATGACGGCGCAGCCGGGCTCGCTGTCGTGGGCGCAGTCGGCGAACCTGCACCGCTCCGCGAGCTCCTCGATGTCGGAGAAGACCATGTCCACGCCCTCGCCCATGTCGTACAGGCCGACGCGGCGGATGCCCGGGGTGTCGATGACCAGGCCCCCGCCGGGCAGCGGGATGAGCTCCCGGTGCACGGTGGTGTGCCGGCCCCGGCCGTCCCCGGCGCGGACCTGCTGGGTCTCCATCACCGTCTCCCCGGCCAGGGCGTTGACGAGCGTGGACTTGCCTGCGCCCGAGGCGCCCAGCACCACGGCCGTGCGGGTGCCGCCCAGGTAGCCGCGGACGATGTCCACGCCCTGCCCGGTGAGGGAGCAGACCGCGTGCACGTCCACGCCGGGCGCGGCCGTGGCGACCTCCTCCATCAGGAAGTCGAGGCCCTCCCCGATGAGGTCGGCCTTGGTGACGAGCACCACCGGCTGCCCGCCGCTCTCCCAGGCCAGGGCGAGCAGCCGCTCGATCCTGCCCAGGTCGGCGGTGTCGGTGGCGTGCAGGGCCGGCTCGGCGACGAAGACGACGTCCACGTTTGCGGCCAGCACCTGACCCTGGGAGTCGTCCGACAGGCCGCCCCGCGAGGTGCGGCCCACCCCGCCCCGGACGAAGGCGGTACGGCGCGGCAGCAGCCCGTCGAGCTCGAAGCGCCCCTCGGGCAGCCGCCGGAGCGCGGCCCAGTCGCCCACGCAGGGCAGGGCCACCGGGTCGGCGGCGGCGGCCCGGCGCACCCGGGCTCCGTAGTGGACCTGGAGATGACCGTCGGCGCCGATCACCTCGGCGGCGCCGCGGTCGACGCGGGCCACCCGGGCGGGGACCGTACCGGCGGGGAGCTCAGCCGAGAGGGAGTCGTTCCAGCCGAGCGAGGAAAGATCGTAGGAACCAGACAGAACTGGTGAGGACAACGTGGACACACCCTTTTGTGAGGCTTACGGAAGAAGCCGGGTGTCCCGTGTCGGAACTGGCTAGCTGGACACCCGGAGGCTGACGGACGGCATGGTCGTCAGAAAGACCCGCATAGTCCTCACCTCCCGATGTCATGGCCGCCCTGCTGACGGAGCGGCGGAGCCGGGCCCACTATAACGCGGACCCGGCCTGTGATCACAATGATTTAACCGCGGAGAGTTCCCTCCGGGGCCCGCGGATCCCGCGGCCAGCCGGAGAGGCGCCCTACAGGCCGGGGGCCGGGAAGCGGGAGGTCAGCTCGCGCACCTCGCCCAGGACGCGCGTGATGGCGTGCTCGGCCTCGTCCTCGCCCTTGGCCAGCGCGGTGACGACCTGGTCGATCCAGGCGCCGATCTGCCGCATCTCGCCCTCGCCCATGCCGCGGCTGGTCACGCCGGCGGTGCCGATCCGGATGCCCGAGGGGTCGAACGGCTTGCGCGTGTCGAACGGCACGGTGTTGTAGTTGGTCTCCAGACCGGCCCGGTCCAGCGCCTGCGCGGCGGGCTTGCCGCCGATGCCCTTGGGGGTCAGGTCCATCAGGATGAGGTGGTTGTCGGTGCCGCCGGAGACCAGGTCGAACCCGCGGGCGGCGAGCTCCTCGGCCAGCGCCCGGGCGTTGGCGACCACCTGGTGGGCGTAGGCCTTGAACTCCTCGGTGGCCGCCTCCTTGAGCGCCACCGCGATGGCCGCGGTGGTGTGGTTGTGCGGGCCGCCCTGCAGGCCGGGGAAGACGGCCTTGTTCAGCGCCGTGGCGTGCTCGTCGGAGGTGGCCATCAGCATGGCGCCGCGGGGGCCGCGCAGCGTCTTGTGCGTCGTGGTGGAGATGACGTCGGCGTGGCCGACCGGCGACGGGTGGGCGCCGCCGGCGACGAGACCGGCGATGTGCGCGATGTCGGCCGCCAGGACGGCGCCGACCTCACGGGCGATCTCGGCGAAGGCCGGGAAGTCGATGGTGCGCGGGATCGCGGTGCCGCCGCAGAAGATCAGCTTCGGGCGCTCGCGCAGGGCGATCTCGCGGACCTCGTCCATGTCGACGCGGCCGGTGTCCTTGCGCACGCCGTACCGGACCGGGTTGAACCACTTGCCGGTGGCCGAGACCGACCAGCCGTGGGTCAGGTGGCCGCCGAAGGGCAGGCCCATGCCCATCACGGTGTCGCCGGGGCTGAGGAAGGCCATGTAGACGGCGAGGTTGGCGGGCGAGCCGGAGTAGGGCTGGACGTTGGCGTGGTTCACGCCGAACAGCGACTTGGCCCGATCGATGGCGATGGTCTCGATCTGGTCGATGACCTGCTGGCCCTCGTAGTAGCGCTTTCCGGGGTAGCCCTCGGAGTACTTGTTGGTGAGGACGGTCCCCGTCGCCTCCAGCACCGCCTTGGAGACGTAGTTCTCCGAGGCGATCAGCTTGACGGTGTCGGCCTGGCGGCGCTCCTCGGCCTTGACCAGCTCGGCGATCTGCGGGTCGACACTGGAAAGAGAACTCATGGCGCCTTCACTCCCTAGTCATCTTTGACGGGCATCGTTGACAACGCACGAAGACCCAGGCGCGCGGCCTCCGCCATTCCGCTCCCCGGTGGTTACCCACCCAATGCGCCAGTCGCGGCTTAGACGATAGCGGACTGGCCGGTCTTGCCGAGGCGTCCGGTGCCGTCGGCCGGCCACAGGCGGTCCACCTCGGCGTTCAGGATGGCCCCGATGAGTACGGCGAGCGCGGTGATGTAGAGCCACAGGAGCACCGCGATGGGGGCGGCCAGCGATCCGTAGATGGACACCGGCGAGAACCACGCCGCGAGCACCTCGCGCAGCACGGCGGCGCAGGCGATCCAGATGATGAGGGCCAGCACGGCCCCGGGCATCTCCCGCCACCAGCGTGTGCGCACCGGGACGCTCACGTGGTACAGGAGCGTGAGGAAGAAGACGGAGCCGACGACGACCACCGGCCAGTAGAGGACGTCCACCAGCACCGTGTAGTCCGGCGGCAGCGCGCCCTGCAGCGCCGCGGGCCCCAGCACCAGGACGGGCATGACGAACAGCCCGCTCAGCAGGCCCGCGAGATAGAGCCCGAAGGACATCAGGCGGGTGCGGATGATCCCGCGTTCCTCGCCCAGGCCGTACGCCACGGCTATCAGGTCCACGTAGACGAACAGGGCCCGCGAGCCCGACCACAGCGCGAGCAGGAAGCCCAGCGAGATCAGCGAGACCTGGTTGCGCGGGTTCAGCACGTCGTCGATGAGCGGGGTGACGACGCTGTCCACGGCGTTGTCGGTGAACAGCAGGTGCGCCTGGAGCTCGATCCAGACGGTGATGTCCTGGACGGTCTCCGGGCCGAACACCGAGGTCAGCTGGCCGACCACGCCGATCAGGCCGAGCACGAACGGCGGCAGCGACAGCAGCGCGAAGAACGCCGCCTCCCCGGCCAGGCCGGTGACGCGGTAGGCGATGCCCGCGTTGACCGTCGCGACGAGCAACGCCCACGTGTCGGTGCCCCGTACCCACGACAGTCCGGCCTGCAGCTTGGCACTGTGCCGGCGCAGCCTGGAGTGGGCCCACCGCGGTCTGCGCCGCTTGGGCCCGGGCCGCCGCGTCGAGGCCTCAGTGGACGTCATGCCACACAACGGTATGCCCTGCGGTCCGCTATAACGAGCCCGGTCATCGGCCGTCCGGCGCCCCGGCGGGACCCGTGGAGATCGGCAACGCGCCGATTCGCCCGTCTGCGCGGGGAAAGCGGGTGATGAGCGCACAATGGGAGGCATGATCTGCGACAAGTGCAAAGACAGCCGCCACGAGGAGTGCCCGGGCGGGTCGTGGTGCGACTGCCAGCATCAGCCCGCCGACGTGCCCCGTGAGTCGCCGCTCGACTGGCCGCGCCAGGGCTGATCCCCCTCCCCCCGCTCTTCCGCTGCCGGTCCGGCCGCCCCGCACGTCCGCAGTGTGTCCGCGCGCGCCCGCGATGCGCCCGCGTGCGTCCAGAGTGTGGACCCGATATTGGACATCTCGGGCCGCCAAGGTATCGTCAGGGACATGCCAGCGGACCCCATGCTCGTCGTGCGACGCCACGTCGACCTTTTGCGTGTCCGTAGCGCCATCTGTTGTGACGTCCGTTGACCGTCGCCCTCCGCCGCTGACCTGACGCAGCCCGGGGCACCTGACAGGCGTCACTCTCTGAGCGATCTTCCCCCGCACTCGACGATGAGGCGGGAGGTGCCTGCGCGTGCCCGGAAAACACCCCACCTCCGAATAAGGACGCGCACATGACGACCCCGGCCCGTTCGGCCAACCGCCACCACAAGCGCCCGCGCGGCGAAGGTCAGTGGGCTCTCGGTTATCGCGAGCCGCTGAACAAGAACGAGGAGAACAAGAAGAACGACGACGGGCTCAACGTCCGTCAGCGGATCATCGACATCTACTCCAAGGCCGGCTTCGACTCCATCGACCCGGCCGACCTTCGCGGGAGGATGCGCTGGTACGGGCTCTACACCCAGCGCAAGCCCGGGATCGACGGCGGCAAGACCGCGGTGCTGGAGCCGGAGGAGCTCGACGACCGCTACTTCATGCTCCGCGTCCGCATCGACGGCGGCCAGCTCACGGTGGAGCAGCTGCGCGTCATCGCCGACATCTCCAACGAGTACGGCCGCGGCACCGCCGACGTCACCGACCGGCAGAACATCCAGCTGCACTGGATCGAGATCGAGTCCGTGCCGGACATCTGGCAGCGGCTGGAGGCGGTGGGCCTGTCCACCACCGAGGCCTGCGGCGACACCCCGCGCGTCATCATCGGCTGCCCGCTGGCCGGGATCGACACCGACGAGGTGATCGACGCCACCGCGGAGATCCGCCGGATCCAGGACGACTTCATCGGCAACCCCGAGTACTCCAACCTGCCGCGCAAGTTCAAGTCGGCGCTCTCCGGCTGCCCGGCGCACTGCACCGTGCACGAGATCAACGACGTGGCGCTGGTGGGCGTCGTCAACGAGGCGGGCGAGCGCGGCTACGACCTGTGGGTGGGCGGCGGCCTGTCGACCAACCCGATGCTGGCCAAGCGGCTGGGCGTCTTCGTCAGCCCCGAGCGGGCCTCCGAGGTCTACGGCGGCGTGATCGGCATCTTCCGCGACTACGGCTACCGCCGCCTGCGCCACCGGGCGCGGATCAAGTTCCTGGTCAACGACTGGGGCGTGGAGAAGTTCCGCGAGGTCCTGGAGAAGGAGTACCTCGGCTACACCCTTCCCGACGGCCCCGCGCCCGAGCTGCCGCGCGACGGTCGCCGCGACCACGTGGGCGTCCACCCGCAGAAGGACGGCAACTTCTACGTCGGCTTCGCGCCGCGGGTCGGCCGTCTCGACGGCGACAAGCTGCACCTGATCGCCGACATCGCCGAGCGGCACGGCTCCGGCCGGATCCGCACCACGGTCGAGCAGAAGATGGTCATCCTCGACGTCGCCCCCGACGAGGTGGAGGGCATCGTCGCGGAGCTGGAGGCCAACGACCTGCGGGTCAACCCCTCCACCTTCCGCCGCCAGACCATGGCCTGCACCGGCATCGAGTACTGCAAGCTGGCGATCGTCGAGACCAAGGCCACCGCCTCGAACCTGATCGACGAGCTGGAGGCCCGCCTGCCGGACTTCGCCGAGCCGCTGACCATCAACGTCAACGGCTGCCCGAACTCCTGCGCGCGCATCCAGACCGCCGACATCGGCCTCAAGGGCCAGCTCGTGGTCAACGAGGCCGGCGAGCAGGTCGAGGGCTTCCAGATCCACCTGGGCGGCTCGCTGGGCGTCAACGCCGGCTTCGGCCGCAAGGTCCGCGGTCTGAAGGCCACCGCCGCGGAGCTGCCCGACTACGTCGAGCGGGTCCTGCGCAACTTCGACAAGCAGAAAAACGAGGGCGAGACCTTCGCCGAGTGGGTCCAGCGCGCCGACGAGGCGGACCTCAAGTGAGCGAGCGTGCGGTCCCGTTCCACTGCCCCTACTGCGGTGAAGAGGACCTGGAGCCCTACGAGGGCGACGGCGGCTGGTACTGCCGCTCGTGCGCCCGCGCTTTCAAGCTGAAGTTTCTCGGAATCGGAGTGCGAACCTCATGAGCATCGTGGACGTTGAAATCGGGTTACGTCAGCAGCGCGGCGCGCTCGACATGCAGGACATCGTCGAGTCGGCCGCGCGTTTCCTGGAGGACGCCCCGGCCATCGAGATCATCCGGTGGGCGGCGGCGACCTTCGGCGACCGGCTCTGCCTGACCGCGTCGATGAGCGACGCGCTGATGATCGACCTGGTGAGCAGGGTGAAGCCGGGCGTGGACGTGCTCTTCATCGACACCGGCTACCACTTCGCCGAGACGATCGGCACCCGTGACGCGGTCCAGCAGGTCTACGACGTCAACGTGATCAACGTGCAGCCGTCCCGGACCGTGGCCGAGCAGGAGCGCGACCTGGGCCCGCGGCTGTTCGGCCGCAACCCCGACCTGTGCTGCTACCTGCGCAAGGTGGAGCCGCTCAACCGCGCGCTGGAGCCGTACCTCGCCTGGGTCTCCGGCATCCGCCGGGACGAGGCGGCCACCCGCGCCGGCATCAAGGTCGTGGAGTGGGACGCCAAGCGGCAGATGGTCAAGGTCAACCCGATCGCCCGCTGGACGCAGGACGACGTCGACAACTACATGGCCGACAACGGCGTGCTGATCAACCCGCTGCACTACGACAACTACCCCTCGATCGGCTGCGCCCCCTGCACCCGTCAGGTGGCCCCCGGCGAGGACCCGCGCAGCGGCCGCTGGGCAGGGATGGGCAAGACCGAGTGCGGCATCCACACGTGAGCCGCAGTTCCTCCGCCGCGCGGCCGGTCCCCCTGGTGGCGGTGGCGCACGGGTCGCGTGATCCGCGTGCCGCCGCGACGGTGGAGGAGCTGCTGGACGCGGTACGGCGGTCGCGGCCGGAGATCCCCGTGCGCGCCGCCTACCTCGACCACTCCGCCCCGACGCTCTCCGGGGCCCTGTCCGGGCTGACCGAGGCGGCGGTGCTGCCCCTGCTGCTCACCGAGGCCTACCACAGCAAGGTCGACATCCCCGGCGCGCTGGCCGAGGTCGCGGCCCGGCAGCCGCGGCTGCGCGTGCACCGGGGCACGACGCTCGGCCCGCACCCGCTGCTGACCGACGCCCTGGAGCGGCGCCTGGCCGAGGCGGGCGTGCCGGCCGGCGACCCGGAGACCGCCGTGGTCCTGTTCTCGGCCGGCTCCAGCGACCGCCGGGCCAACGCCACCGTGGCCGCGATCGCCGCGGACTGGGCCGCCCGGCGCGGCTGGTGGTCGGTGAGCGCGGCCTACGCCTCGGCCGCCGAGCCCGCCCCCGAGCAGGAGGTACGGCGGCTGCTGGAGGCCGGAGCGCCCCGCGTGGTGGTCTCCCCCTATCTGCTGGCGCCCGGTTACTTCGCCGACAGGACGCGCGAGCGCACCCTGGCCGCGGGCGCCGAGATCGTCGCGGAGGTGCTCGGCGCCGCCCCGGAGGTCGCCTCCGTGCTGCTCGAACGCTACGGGCAGGCCCTGGAGGCGGGCGAGCGGTCAATCACCGCCTGAGCGCGACACCTCCGCATCCGGGTCGGGGGCCGGCTGCGGCCCCTCGCCGTACGACCAGGGCTCGGCCAGGAAGCGGCAGTCCGGCCCGCTCTCGCACGGCTCCGCCCGCATCATGATGATCTGGAAACCGAGGTCGGCGCGGCTCTTCTCCGCCGTGTCCCGGTCGCGGCACAGGAGGTAGGCGGTGCGCAGCAGGCGGCCCGAGCGCTGCTCGACGTAGCGCTCGAAGTCGGCCCGGTCACGCATGCGGTGATCCTCACTGTTCGGTGATTGTCACCGGGTACTACCGATCAGGCCGCGCCGGACGTTGCACGCTCCGGGAAAATCGCGATCAGTGCCCGTGCGACCACCCGGACCCGTGGCCCCGCTCGCCGTGCGGGTCGGGATGGGAGTGGAGCCCGTGCCCGGGCGCCTGCGGCGGGTAGGGCTGCTGCGGGACGCCGGGCGGCAGCCGCCGGTACGGCTCGCCGGTCAGTTCCCCGCGCAGCTCGCGCCACTGCTCCCGCCAGGCGGCCCAGGCCTTCTTGACGGGCTTGGCCCGGGAGTCGCCGATCACCTTGATGTCGCCCATCAGGGCGAAGGCCCTGACCCGGACGACCGGCACGTTCATGCCCGGGGGCGCCTCGATCACCTGGACCTTCTTGTCCCCCATGATCGCGACACCGTCGAGCTCGACGTCCACCCCGTCCGGGACGATGATCTTCACATCGCCCATGACCGCGGTGGCGGCGATGTCGACCACGCCGGTGCGCACCTCGGCCTCGCGCAGGTCCAGCTCGACGTCGCCCATCACGGCCACCGCGCCGAGCTCCTGGTCGATCCGCCACTTGCCGCGGCGCTTGGATTCGCCCATCACCGCCACGAACCAGCGCCGCGACCGGCCCTCCTTCCGCGGGACGGGCGCGGGGGCCGGAGCCGGGATGTGACCCAGCCCCGGCAGGTCGGAGGTGATGACGGCCAGCTCGGCCTGGGTGACGGCGGTGTAGGCCGCCTCCGTGCGCTCGGTGAGCTCACCGAGGGTGAGCCGTCCCTCGACCGAGGCGACGCGGAGTTGCTCGACGACGGCTTCGCGCTCGGCGTCCGACGCGCGGATTCCACCCGGATCATTCACAACTCACAACATATCGCGAGTCGCGGTGGAAAGGATCCTCCCGAAGGAGGAAAGCCCCTACATCGACCGGCGCAGCGCGCGCCCGCCGCGATCGCGGACACCTATGATCCGGAGACATGTACGAAGAGCTTCTGGACGCCGCGGGCGAGAACGACACCGAGCGGATCGAGCGTCTGCTCCGGACGGGGACGCCCGCGGATCCGGCGGGCGAGAAGGAACCGACCGCGCTCTACCGGGCGGCGACGAACGGCCGGGCCGACCTGGTGCGGATCCTGCTGGCCTCCGGCGCCGACCCGAACCGGCGCAGCGGCGGTCAGGACGAGGGGCTGCCGCTGTGCGCCGCCGCGGCCCTGAACCGCGGCGAGGCGGCCCAGGCGCTGATGGACGCCGGGGCGGACCCGGCCGGGCGCGAGGACCAGGGCTGGTCCCCGGTGCTCTGGGCCGCCGCCAACGGGCACGCCGACATGCTCCGCCTGCTGCTGAACGCCGGAGCGCCGGCCGAGGACGCCAACGACGACGGCGAGACCGCGCTGACCCTGGCCGCCCGGCGTGGCGCGCCGGGCGCGGTGCGGGCGCTGCTGGAGGCCGGGGCCGATCCCGGGCGGCCGGACGGCGACGGCGACACGCCGCTGGCCATCGCCTACGACTGGCTCGGCGTCCAGCTGGAGAACGCGCTGCTGGAGCAGATCTCCGACCGGGTGCCGGAGGACGCCGGGATCGTCGTGGGCCGCACGCGCGCCGAGGACGGCACCGACCTGGTGACCGTCAGGGCCCTGGACGCCGAGGGCGCGGTCCTGGCCGAGGTGCAGAGCCAGCGCGGGCACGCGGCGGTGGCCACCCTGCTGGAGGAGGCGGCGGGCGAGCCGACGCCCTTCGAGGAGATGGTCGAGCGGGCGCTGCCGTACCGGGACCTCGACGAGGAGGCCGAGACCTGGTGGGCCGTGGCGGGCGCGCTGAGCCGGCGCGGCGACCGGGGGACCTTCGAGGACGCCGTGCGGCTGTGCGCCAGCGACGACCCGCGCAAGCGCGAGTTCGCCGTCGACGTGCTGGCGCAGTTCGGCTTCACCGAGGACGACAAGCCCTTCGTCGAGGAGTCGCTGCCCGTCCTGCGGCGCATGGCGGTCACCGAGGGCGACGAGCGGGTGCTGCGCTCGGTGCTCGGGGCGCTCGGCCACCACGCCGACCCCCGCGCCCTGCCCGAGGTGCTGAGGATCGTCACGGCCGAGGGCTGGACCCGCACCGAGGCCGATCCCGCCGCGCTGGCCGCGGTCCTGCCGCCCGGCCACAGCGAGGGGCTCGCCCTGCTCATCGCGATGACCGAGGACCCCGACGAGGGCGTCCGCGACTGGGCGACCATGGGCCTGGCCGGCCTCGACCAGGACAGCCCGCAGATCCGCGACGCGCTGGCCGCCCGGCTCGCCGACGAGGACCTGAACACGGTGGCCGAGGCCGCGCGGGGCCTGGCCGAGCGGGGCGACCCGCGGGCCAGGGCGGGCGTCGAGCGGGTGCTGGCCGAAAGCGACGACGACTACGCCAGGGACCTCGTCAGCGATCTTTGACCTCCGGGCCCTCCCGGGCACATGCCGTCACAGGCGGACGGCGTATGTTCGCTCATGAACACCTAACCAATCGAAAGGGACATCGCCATGGCGACGACACGCATCGCGACCACCAACTGGAAGGGCGCGCTGCTCGACGGCTCCGGCACCGTGTCGCTGGACTCCTCCGGCGTCGGCACGTTCGACGTGTCCTGGCCCTCCCGCGCCGAGCAGGCCAACGGCAAGACCTCCCCCGAGGAGCTCATCGCGGCCGCGCACTCCTCCTGCTTCTCGATGGCGCTGTCGCACGGGCTCGCCCAGGCGGGCACCCCGCCGCAGTCCGTGGAGACGAAGGCCGAGGTGACCTTCCAGCCGGGTGAGGGCATCACCGGGATCGTCCTGTCGGTGCGCGCCCAGGTTCCGGGCCTCACCGCCGAGCAGTTCCAGACCGCGGCCGAGACGGCCAAGGCCAACTGCCCCGTGAGCAAGGCGCTGGGAGGCACCACGATCACGCTCAACGCCGAGCTGCTGAGCTGACCGTCGCACTCCGCGGTCACGCGCGCCCCCACCGGGGCGCGCGTGACCGGTCCCGGCGCCTCGGTTGGCTTGTCCGGACTTGCGATGGAGCATGCCAGGTCAGCCCTGAACGCCACGTTTCCCGTGACTGGTGAAGGTGACAAAAGAGTCAACACCCTGCGACGGATCCCGGACTGGAGGAGAATAGGGTCATATGCGCGAAATCTGGCCGGGAGAGCCGTATCCGCTGGGTGGTACCTGGGACGGCGCGGGCACCAGCTTCTCGGTGTTCTCCGAGGTGGCCGAGCGGGTCGAGCTGTGCCTGTTCGACGACGACGGACGCGAGGAGAGGATCGACCTCCCCGAGGTCGACGGGTTCGTCTGGCACGGCTACCTGCCCGGGATCATGCCGGGGCAGCGGTACGGCTACCGCGTGCACGGCCCCTTCGATCCCTCCCACGGACACCGCTGCAACCCCTCCAAGCTGCTCCTGGACCCCTACGCCAAGGCGATCGAGGGAGAGGTGAAATGGAACGAGTCGATGTTCTCGTACCGGTTCACCGATCCGAGCGCGCTCAACGACGACGACAGCGCCGCCTTCATGCCGAAGAACGTGGTGATCAACCCGTTCTTCGAGTGGGGTAACGACCGGCCGCCCCGCACGCCGTACCACCAGACCGTCATCTACGAGACGCACGTGCGCGGGCTCACCATGTGCCATCCCGCGGTCCCCCCGGAGCAGCGCGGCACCTACGCCGGGCTGGCCCATCCGGCGGTCATCGAGCACCTGCTGAGCCTGGGCGTGACGGCGGTGGAGCTGATGCCGGTGCACCAGTTCGTCCCCGAGCACGCGATGGTGGCGCGCGGGCTGACCAACTACTGGGGCTACAACACCATCGCCTATCTCGCCCCGCACAACGCCTACTCCGGCTCGGGGCAGCGCGGCGGGCAGGTGCTGGAGTTCAAGGCGATGGTCCGGGCGCTGCACGAGGCGGGCATCGAGGTCATCCTCGACGTGGTCTACAACCACACCGCCGAGGGCGACCACATGGGCCCCACCCTGGGCTTCCGGGGGATCGACAACACCGCCTACTACCGCCTGCACGACGGCGACCGGCGGTACTACCTCGACTACACCGGCTGCGGCAACTCCCTCAACGTCCGCTCCCCGCACGCGCTGCAGCTCATCATGGACTCGCTGCGCTACTGGGTGCTGGACATGCACGTGGACGGCTTCCGCTTCGACCTGGCCGCCGCGCTCGCCCGCGAGCTGCACGACGTCGACCGGCTCAGCGCGTTCTTCGACCTGATCCAGCAGGACCCGATCATCTCGCAGGTCAAGCTCATCGCCGAGCCCTGGGACGTGGGCCCGGGCGGCTACCAGGTGGGCAACTTCCCCCCGTTGTGGACCGAGTGGAACGGCAAGTACCGCGACACCGTCCGCGACTTCTGGCGGGGCAACGGCTCGGCGCTGCCGGAGCTCGCCTCCCGGCTGACGGGCTCGGCCGACCTGTACGCCACCTCCGGGCGCCGGCCGGTGGCCTCGATCAACTTCGTCACCTGCCACGACGGGTTCACCCTGACCGACCTGGTCTCCTACAACCGCAAGCACAACGACGCCAACGGCGAGAACAACCGCGACGGCACCGACGACAACCGCTCGTGGAACTGCGGCGCCGAGGGACCGGTGGAGGATCCCGCGATCGTACGGCTCCGCCGCCGGCAGCGGCGCAACCTCCTGACCACCCTGTTCCTGTCCCAGGGCGTGCCCATGCTCTCCCAGGGCGACGAGATCGGGCGCACCCAGGGGGGCAACAACAACGCCTACTGCCAGGACAACGAGGTCTCCTGGGTCGACTGGTCGCAGACCCACAACGAGAAGGAGCTGCTGGACTTCGTCAGGATGCTGTCCGAGCTGCGCCGCAACCACCCGGTCTTCCAGCGGCGCAGGTTCTTCCACGGGCGCAAGGCCGACGACGGCACCCGCGACATCGTCTGGTTCACCCCCTCGGGGGAGGAGATGTCGGCGGCCGACTGGCACACCGGCTACGCCAAGTCGCTGGCCGTCTTCCTCAACGGCGGGGCCATCACCGAGCCCGGCCCGCGCGGCGAGCGGATCGTCGACGACTCGTTCCTGCTGCTCATCAACGGCCACCACGAGGACATGACCTTCGCGCTGCCCGAGTCGCGCTACGGCGCCGGGTGGCGCACGGTGCTGGACACCGCCGACGAGTTCGTCAGGGACGAGCCGTTCCCCGACGAGTACTGGCCGGCCGAGTCCGTGATCGCGGTGACCTCGCGCTCCATGCAGCTGCTGTGCTGCCCCAGGACGGCCTAGGGCCCGCTCACGCCCCCGTGGCGACGGCGGCGGTCAGCAGGACCAGGACGAACGTCGTCAGCGCGGCCGCGCCGTGCAGCAGCACGGCGATCATCGGGAAGCCGTTCTCGGCGCCGCGGGCGTGGCGGCCGCCGCCGAGCCAGCGGGTGAACATGACGAATCCCAGCAGCGCGGCCAGCGTGAGCACGCCGAAGGACACCCAGGCGAAGACCCGCTCGGAGGTCAGGACGTAGGCGATCCAGCAGCCCAGCGCGGAGACCGCCAGGACCGGATGCGAGAAGACCAGGGTCGCGGGGAAGCGGGTGACCTTGGTCGCCTGCCGGCGCAGGCCGCCGCCCGACAGCCACAGGTACAGCAGATAGATCCCCACCGTCGCAGTGATCAACCATGTCACGATCGCCGCCAACCCCACACGGCCCTCCCTGATCTCCTGTGAGGAATGATGTAACGGCGGACGCCCGAAGTCACCACCGGCGTCGAATCCGTTATCGCCGGAGCTGTGACAGGGTGGGGGAATGCGCCTCATCCATCCGGTGACCGCCGACGACGTCGATCTCACCCGGGCCTACGCCTACCCGGAGGGCCCCTGCGTCCGGCTCAACATGGTGGCCAGCACCGACGGCGGGACCTGGCTCAAGGGCCTGTCGGGCGGGCTGTCCGGCGCGGGTGACAAGCGCGTCTTCGGGGTGCTGCGCGGGCTGGCCGACGTGATCGTGGCGGGCGCCTCGACCGTCCGCGACGAAGGGTACGGCCCCGCCCGGCCGAGGGCGTCGTGGCCGCCGCTGCGCGAGGGCCGCCCGGACGCCCCACCGGTGGCGGTGGTCACCCGGCGGCTGGAGCTGGACCTGACCTCCGCGCTGTTCGCCGAGGCCGGGCCGGACTCGCGCACGATCGTCGTCACCTGCGGGGCGGCGCCGGCGGACCGGCGCGCCGAGGCCGCCCGGCACGCCGACGTGATCGTGGCCGGGGACGATCAGGTGGACCTGGCGGCGGCGCTGGAGGAGCTGCGCGACCGGGGCCTGAGGCGGGTGCTGTGCGAGGGCGGGGCGCGGATCAACGGGCAGCTGGCGGAGGCCGGCCTGGTCGACGAGGTCTGCCTGACGGTCAGCCCGATGCTGATCGGCGGGGCCGCCTCGCGGATCCTGAACGGCGCCGACGTCCTGACCCGGCTGCGGCTGGCCCACGTCCTGGAGGAGGAGGGTTTCCTGTTCACCCGGTACGTCCGCGAGCCCGGCTGACCCGCGCGGGTCCTCCGCGTCGAGGACACCCATTCAGAAATCCTCTGTTGGTGGACAGAGACCGACAAAAACGATATATCTCGACCATGACGTCATCCTCCCCCGGATCCTCCTCCGCCGGAAACGAGCTTCGCGCCACGGTCGCGGCCCGCCGCGACCTCGGTCCCGAATTCGAGGACTCCCTGATCGAGGGCTTCCTGGAGAAGGTGGACCTGGAGATCGACCGCAGGGTCGACGAGCGGATCGCCCGCCAGGCCGGCAAGCTGGCCCCGGCCGTCAATCCCACGGTGGCCGCCGGGCAGCGTCTCGCGCTGGCGATCGTCTCCATGGTGCTGGGCGTGGGGGTCACGATCGCCCTCCCCTTCGCCGGAGACGACTTCGCCTACCTGATCCTGGTCGCGTGGGCCGGGATCATCGCGGTGAACTTCGCCTTCGCCAGGGGAGGCCGGGAGCGATAGGGGCGCGCCTTCCCCTCCCACACCAACCAAGCGTATGCTTGTTCACGTTTCCGTACGGCTGACGCGGGAGTTGAAGCGTGGACGAGTACCGCAACCTGATCGGCGGACGGCTGGTGCCCGCCGCCGACGGCCGCACACTGGACTCGGTCAACCCGGCGACCGGCGAGGTGTGGGCCCGCATCCCGGCGAGCGGGAGGGCCGACGCCGAGGCGGCCGTGGCTGCGGCGCGCGCCGCGTTCCCGGCGTGGTCGGGCATGCCCGCCCTCGGCAGGGCGCACTTCCTGCGCAAGGTGGCGGAGGTGTTCGCCGGGCACGCCGAGGAGCTGGCCAGGATCGAGACCACCGACAACGGCCGCATCCTGCGCGACACCCTGAAGAAGGACCTGCCCGGCATGACCCACCTGTGGCAGATCGCCGCGGGCCAGGTGCTGGACGCGGTCAAGGGCGAGACGGTGATCCTCGGCCCGGACAGCATGGGACTGACCCGGCGGGAGCCGTACGGCGTGGCGGTGTGCATCATCCCGTGGAACTCCCCCATCTCGACCTTCTCCGCCAAGGCGGCCTACGCCCTCGCGGCGGGCAACACCGTCATCGTCAAGCCCGCCGAGCAGGCCTGCGCCTCCGTGCTGCGGCTGGGCGAGCTGCTGGCCGAGGTGCTGCCGCCCGGCGTGCTCAACATCGTCAGCGGCCTGGGCGAGGACGTGGGCGACCCGCTGGTGCGCCACCGGGGGGTGAACAAGGTCAGCCTCACCGGTTCCACCCAGACCGGCCAGGCCATCACCCGGGCCAGCGCCGACGCGCTCAAGCCGCTCACCTTCGAGCTGGGCGGCAAGTCGCCGAACATCGTCTTCTCCGACGCCGACCTCGACGCGGCCGCGCGGGGCGTGACGGTCGACTCGGTCTACACCGGCAACGCCGGCCAGGTCTGCGTGGCCGGGTCGCGCATCCTGGTCCACCGCCCGGTCTGGGACGAGATGATCGAGCGCATCACCGCGATCGCCTCGGAGATCAGGCTGGCCGACCCCCTCGACATGACCACCACGATGGGCCCGATCGTCTCCGCCGGGCAGTACGAGCGGGTCACCTCCTACCTGGAGATCGCCGGAAAGGAGGGCGCCGAGCTGGTGTTCGGCGGCGCCACGGGGGCCGAGGTCGTGCCGTCCATGCCGGGCGGGTACTGGGTCGCGCCGACGCTGCTGACCACGACCGACAACTCCCTGCGGGTCTGCCAGGAGGAGATCTTCGGCCCGGTGGCCGTGGCCATCCCCTTCGACACTGACGACGAGGCGCTGGCGATCTCCAACGACTCCTCCTACGGCCTGGCGGCGGGCCTGTGGACCCGCGACCTCGGGCGCGCCCAGCGCTTCCTGCGCGACCTGCAGACCGGGACGGTCTGGGTGAACACCTTCCGGCAGATGCCGCCCGGCCTGCCCTTCGGCGGCGTCAAGGACTCCGGTTACGGCCATGACGCGGTGCTGGAGTACACCAGGGAGAAGGCGGCCATCATCAAGACCTGAGAGCGGCCCCGGGGTCTTACCCCGAACCGAATATGGTTCTAGAGTCGGCCCATGGGCATCGGGATCACTGAGGAACACCGGGCGCTGGCCGACTCCGTCCGCGGCTTCGCCGCGCGGAACATCGCACCGCGCGGCATGGAGCACGAACCCTTCCGCGCCGCACTGGCCGCGCAGGGACTTCTCGGGCTGCACCTGCCCGAGGAGTACGGCGGGCAGGGCGGCGGCCTGGCGGAGCTGGCCGTGGCCCTGGAGGCACTCGGCGAACGCTGCGCGCCCGGTTCCTTCCTCCCCACCGCCCTGGCCTCCGCCGTCATCACCCGCGCCATACCGGAAGCCCACCACCCCGCCTCCGCCGAAGGGTCCCGCCGAGCCGTACCGGATCCCGCCGGGGAGACGCCCTCGGACGCCCCGGACGCGGCCTCATCCGAAGGATCCCGCCGCGCCTCCGCCGTACCGGCCCTGCTGGCCGCGCTGGCGGACGGCTCCCTGACCGCCGCCGTCGTCCTGCCTGCGGGCTCCCGCGCCGCCCTGCCCATCCCGCCGGACGGCCGTGCGGGGACCGGAGAAGCCGCCACAGGCGGGACCGGGAACGGCGGAGGCGGGAGCGGCGCCGCCGAGAGCGGTGGGTCCGAGGCTGACGGGACCGGGAGCGGCACGGCCGAGAGCGGCGGAGCCGGGAGCGGCGGAGCCGGGAGCGGCGGGGCCGGTGTGCCGTTCGCGACCGCGCTGGGCTCCTCCGGCGCGGATCTGTTCGTCCTGCCGCTGCCCGACGGCCGGTGGGCCGCACTGGACCGCGCGGACTGCGTGACCGCCCCGCTGGAGGGCGTCGATCTCACCCGGCCGCTGACGGCGGTGACGGTGGCGGCGCGTGCCGTACCGGAAGAGCGGGTGCTGCCCGGCGTGACCGCGGAGCTGGTGGAGGTGCTGGCCGCCGTCCTGCTCGGCGCCGAGGCGTGCGGCGTGGCCGCCTGGGCGGTGACCGCCGCCGCGGACTACGCCAAGGTCCGCGAGCAGTTCGGCCGCCCGATCGGCCAGTTCCAGGGGGTCAAGCACCGCTGCGCCGCCATGCTGGTCGCCCTGGAGCAGGCCCGCGCCGCCGTGTGGGACGCCGCCCGCGCCCTCGACGGGCAGGGCTCCCCGACGGCGAACCCTGCGGCGGCGCCCGGGGGCGACGGCTCCTCCGCCGCGCCTCCCGGCGGGGATTCATCCATAGCCGCGGCTCCGGGGGAGGACTCCCCCGCTGTGGCCGCTCCGGGACGGTTGGACGATGAGACCCTCCTGACGGTGGCCGTGGCCGGGGTGCTGGCCGCCGACGCGGCCGTGCGGTGTGCGGCGGACGCCATCCAGGTGCTGGGCGGCATCGGCTACACCTACGAGCACGACGCCCATCTGTACTACCGGCGGGCGCTGTCGCTGCGGGCGCTGAGCGGCGACCCCGGCGGATGGGCCGAACGGGTGGCCGTGCTGGCCTCGGGCGGGGTCCGCAGGGACATGAGCCCGGACCTGCCGCGGGAGGCCGAGGCGTTCCGGCGGGAGGTCGGGGCCGCCGTCGCCTCGCTGGCGGCCGAGGAACCGCTCACCCGGCTGGCCCGCCTCGCCTCCGAGGGGTGGATCATGCCGTACCTGCCCGAGCCCTGGGGCCGGGCCGCCTCCCCGCTGGAGCAGGTCGTCATCCACCAGGAGTTCCGCGCCGGGGGCGTCCGCCGCCCCAACCTGGGCATCGGAGCCTGGGCCGTGCCCTCGATCGTCCGGTACGGCACGCCGGAACAGCGGGAGCGCTTCCTGCCGAAGACCTTCACCACCGAGATCACCTGGTGCCAGCTGTTCAGCGAGCCCGGCGCCGGCTCCGACCTGGCGTCCCTGTCCACCAAGGCCGTCCGGGTCGAGGGCGGCTGGTCGCTGAGCGGCCAGAAGATCTGGACCTCCCTGGCCCAGTACGCGCACTGGGGCATCTGCCTGGCCAGGACCGACCCGGACGCCCGCAAGCACGAGGGCATCACCTACTTCCTGGTCGACATGTCCTCCCCCGGCGTCACGGTCCGGCCGCTCAAGGAGATCAACGGGGACGAGATCTTCAACGAGGTCTTCCTCGACGACGTCTTCGTCCCCGACGACCTGGTGGTCGGGGAGGTCAACCGGGGCTGGAGGGTCGCCCGCGACACCCTCTCCCACGAGCGCGTCGCCCTGGGCGACTCGTGGGGTCCGGGTTCCCAGCACACCGACATGGTCAAACTGATCGGCACGCTCGGCGGCCCCGGCGTCCTGCGCCCCGCCGACCTGGAGCGCGCCGGGCGCGTGTGGGCCGAGGGGCAGGCCGTCTCGGCCCTCGGCCTGCGCGTGACGCTCTCCCAGCTGTCCGGCGGCGACTCCGGGACCGCCTCCAGCGTCCGCAAGCTCCTCGGCATGCGCCACTCCCAGGCGATCTCGGAGTTCTGCTGGTCCCTCGCGCCCGCCTCGCCGTACTGGAACCGGATGATCCTCACCACCCGCGCCTTCACCATCGGCGGCGGCACCACCGAGGTCCAGCTCAACATCATCGCCGAACGCGCCCTCGGCCTGCCCAGGGATCCCTGACCTCCCCGGCCCGCCGAGGGCGCGTCCGGCCGTCTCAGGACGTCTCGGGACGTCTCAGAACGGCGTGAGCGTGATCCCGGCGGACTTCGGCGAGCCGTCGTGGACCAGGGACTCGAAGTGGCCGACGTCGTCGAAGGCGAAGCCGTAGGCCTTGCCGTCCACCGAGTGCGCGTGCAGCTTCCTGGAGTAGTGGTCGGTGACGGTCCTGGTGTAGAACTGCGCGGGGTCCCTGGTCGGCTGGGTGTGCAGATAGCCGAGCGTCGAGCGGTGCAGCGCGGCGCACAGGGTGCGCGCGATCGGCCCGACCACGGGGTCGTTGGGCGCGTGCAGCCGCCCGTCGCAGCCGAAGACGTCCTTGGTCGAGGGCCGCGGGAAGGACGCCACCCGGGCGCCGGAGGCGTCGGTGAAGTGCATCACGCCGGAGGCGTCGGTCCGGCCGAGGAACTTCCTGCCGGGCTCGTTCTCGAACGGCACGACGGTCAGCGTCCTGCTCCGGTAGGTCTCCCAGGCCGAGCGGATGTAGCCGTCCATGTAGGTGGGGCTGAACACGCCGGTGTCGATGCCCTTGTGGGGCGAGATCACCCGCAGCCGCGTCCCGTCGGCACGGCGATGGATCAGCTTCGCCCAGTCGCCCGGCTGGTTCTTCACCGCGTCGAAGATGCGCTCACGGCCGTTGGCCACCAGGTCCCCGGTCCGCCTGCGCGTGCCGTCCCCGCCGGTCACCTCGACCGCCTGGGGCACGCTGAACATGTCCACCATCGAGGTGTTCAGCCACAGGCCGCTGCCGTTGTAGGTGAACTCGGTCCAGTCGAACAGGATGTCCCGGTTGGGGTCGCCCGGCGCCCAGGGCGCGGGCTGCACGAAACCGTCCGGGGTCAGGGAGAACTTCAGCTTCGCCCCGAAGGAGACGTACACCCGGCCGGACATGTTCAGCGGCAGCCGGAGCGTCTTGGCCGCGCCCTTGGCCGGCCCGGGGATCGCGACGTCGGGGGCGGGGCTGGGCGGGATCGAGCCGGCCGGCCAGGGGGCGAACACGCCGTTCGCGTCGGCGTATCCGAGCCGGCCGGTGGTGAGGTTCGTGCCGAGCACGTAGATGTGGATCTGCTCCCCCCGTCCGGACCGGTTCGTGACGGTCAGCGGCAGCAGGCTCGGCGGCGCGGTCCGCGCCTGCGTCCCGGCCGTCCCCGTTCCCGAGGCCGCCGTCACCGGGGCCGGGGCGGCGGCCAGGAGGGCGGGCACGGTCAGGGCCACCGCGGCGAGCCGACGGAGTGTCGTGCGTGGGGTGGGCATAAGCGACTCCTCGATCGTCTACCAGCGCGAGGCAGCCTACGAGAGCGCTCTCCAGACAAATAGCCGCTTAAGTTACATTTAAGCCGGGTCTAAGAGAGCGCTCTCGAAGCATGAGCCGGGCATGCCCCGGACGCCGTCAGTGGAGCAGGAGGCGGTCCATGCCGTCGATCATCCAGTCGACGCATTCGGTCAGCGTCCATCCCCGGCCGAGCAGCACCTCGGTGGTCTGCTCGTCGAAAACCGCCCAGAAGACGTCGGCGGCGCGCTCGACGGTCAGCCCGGGGCGCAGCAGGTGGGCGAAGGACTCCACGAGGACCCGCATGTCGGCGTAGCGGCGCCGCTGGTACTCCTCCCACGCCTCGCCGATCTCGGGGTCGCCCGGCGCCGCCTCCCGGAACGCCCGCATGATCTCCCCGGACATGGGCGGCCGGTTCAGCGCGATCTCGCGCAGCAGGCGCAGCTTCTCCTTCTTGTCCCGCTCCTCGAGCAGCCGCCGGAACCAGTCCCGCTCCCGCAGCGACTCGGGCGCGGCGTCCCCGACGAGGCTCTGGTCGACCGCGGCCAGCAACAGCTCGGCCTTGGCCCCCTGCGCATAGACGGTCGGCGCGGAGACGCCCGCCCGGGCGGCGATGTCCTTCATCGTCGTCTCGGCGTAGCCCTTCTCGACGAAGCACTCCGCGGCGGCGGCTATCACGGCCACCCTGGTCCGTTCCGCCTGCTCGGCGCGGAGGGCCGAGCGGTACGCCCGCTTCCCTTCCACCACGCATTGACTTTATCAGACGGTAATTCATTTTATTCTGGGTAAAGCCGAATAATCGATCATGGCATCCCGGACCCGCCGGAGGGTCACCCGGGCGGATGGTAGGCCCGGACGAGATGGGCGTAGACGATCGTGTTGTCCCGGTAGCTGTGCGCCCCGCGGTCGAAGACGCCGCCGCAGGTGACCAGGCGCAGGCCGGGATAGTCCACGTCACCGTACACCCGGGCCGTGGGGAAGTCCTCCTTGGCGACGCGCTCGCGCTTGTCCACCACGAAGACGGCCACGGAGCCGTCGGAGCGCATGACGTGGATCTGGTCGCCGCGCCTGACCTCGTCGAGGCGGGCGAAGACCGCGGGCCCGGTACGGGTGTCCAGGTGGCCGGTGATGACGGCGGGACCGCTCTGGCCGGGGGCCGGACCGTGGCGGTACCAGCCGGCGATGTTGGCCGGGGACAGGGGCGGGTTCTCGATGGCGCCCTCGGCGTCGAGGCCCAGCTGCATCAGCGGGGCGGCCACCCCGATCCTGGAGATGTAGACGGCCCGCGGGACGGACCTGCCCATCGGCCGGGCGAAGGTCCGGGCCAGCACGTCGGCGGGCTCGGTCAGGACGGGCGGGTGGCGCGGGACGTGGGTCGGCACCGGCTCGGCGGCCGTTCCGGGACCGCCTCCGGAGACCATTCCGGCGACGCCGAACGCGATCAACGCGATCCCGGCCACCGCGGCCGCGACGGCTCCGCCGAGGGCGAGCAGCTGGGTCCGGGACGGGGTCGGGGGCACCGCTCAGGCTTCACCCGCCCGCCGGCGCCGTACGGCGTAGCCGGCCAGCCCGGCACCGATCAGCAGCGCCCCGCCACCGGCGGCGAAGGGCCAGACGGTGGGCTCGGCGGCGAGGCCGCCGGCCCCGGTCTGCGGAGCGCCCTGCGGGACCTTGCGCCCGCCGCCGGCGGGCTTCCACGGGGAGGGGGGCAGGGAGGCCGGGCCGCTGGAGAACGTCTCGCCGGGGGCGGCCGACCAGCTCTCGCCCGGGGAGCGCGGCAGCGGGATGCTCGCGAAGGTCTCGTCGGAATCCGGCTCCGGCTCCGGCCAGTCGCCCTGTCCGGACTCTCCGGGTTCCGGGTCACCGGAGAAGCTCTCACCCGGCTCGGAGCCGCCGAGGCTCGGGCCGGACCCGTGCTCCTCGGCCCACGGGTCGCCCTCCGAGGGCGGGCTTCCCGGCTGCGACTCGCACACGGCCACGCCCTCCTCGCAGGTGGCCGCCACGGCGGGCCCGCGCGCCGCGGAGGTCTGGGCGGTGGCCGTACCCACACCTGCCGCCATTCCGACGCCGCCGACCGTGAAGGCCACCGCCGCGCCCGCGGCGGCGAGACGTCGTGTTCCTGCGACTGCCACAGCTTCACTCCCGGTGCCGACGAGATTCCCGAGCCCCGATGTACGGCTGAGCTTCGCGAACTATTGGACCTGGAGTCAAGTAATGTAATGGAAGCGCAACAGATGTCCGTCCCGGCCCGGCGGCCCCTCCCCCACGGCGGGCGCCGGAGATCTCGAAGGGACGGGGACCAGGGCCGGGGATCTCGGAGGGCTGGTCCGTCCCGGAGTCACCGCGGCGGCGGGACCGGGCTCTCGACGGGACGGACCACGTGATCACCCGTCCCGCTCTCCGGTCCCGGGCGCTGGCGCGCCACCCGGCCGGCGGCATCTCGACCGTCCCCGTAGAACTCCTGGACGGCGGACGGATGATCTCATCCCTCATCTGGAAGGTGAAAACCCCCCACGTCAGCAAAGACGCCAAATCCCACGCGAAAGGATGCTTCGCTCCCAAGATTTTCTTTCCGCCCCGGACCCTCACGTAGAGTCGGGGGTATGGACAAGGTGGTCAAGAGCGACGCCGAGTGGCGCGTCCAACTTTCTCCCGAAGAGTTCCACGTGCTTCGCGAGGCGGGCACCGAGCGCCCCTTCACCGGGGAGTACGTCGACACCAAGACCGTGGGCGTCTACAGCTGCCGCGCCTGCGGGGCGGAGCTGTTCCGGTCGGAGACCAAGTTCGACAGCCACTGCGGCTGGCCCAGCTTCTACGAGCCCTCCTCCTCGGACGCGGTCACCCTGCTCGAGGACCGCTCCCTGGGGATGGTCCGCGTCGAGGTCCGCTGCGCCCGCTGCGACTCCCACCTCGGTCACGTCTTCCACGGCGAGGGCTACGCCACCCCCACCGACGACCGCTACTGCATCAACTCCGTCTCGCTGAGACTGGAGCCCGCCGGCTGACCACCGGCCCGCGTCCCGCCGGTCCCGGCGGTCCCGGCGGGACGTGCGCGGCCATGGGGGCACTCCTCGACCCCTACGACGGGGGAGCACACACTAGTAGAGTTCATCACATACGGTGCGTGAGGATCTCCGCAACGTGACCTTTCTTTCGAGGAGTCCCCGTGCATCTCCGGCATCGGTGGGAGATCATCGAGACCATCGGCAGGGTGATCACTCAACGCTGCACGGTGTGCGGGAAGACCCGCGTCCGCGTGAAGTGAGTCCTGGGAACGCTCCAAAAGGGCACGTCCACGACCGCCTTGCGGGGACCGGTCAATCTCCCGGCTCGGGGTGGGTGACCTGGCAGGTGGAGTCGTCGGGGCCCAGCACGTTGGCCAGGATGGGGTTGCCGTTCTCGCCGAACTCCGCCTGGACGAAGATCACGGGGTTCTCCACCCCGAGCCCCTCGAGATATTCGCGGCCGGTCTCGCACAGCTCCAGCGCCTGCTCGGAGTTGTCCGCCGACTCCGGCATGTCAGTATATATCCGGAGATAGCCGCCGACCGTGCGGATGTCCTTGATCCGTTTGGCCGCCTTGTTCCGCTGGAAGTAGGCCACCGCCTTGGCGTCGGTGTGCCGGGACGGCCCCGACGCCTTGCTCTCCTGGGCCGACTGGCCCTCCCGCCGCTCTTCGCCGCCGGTGGCCCCGCCCGTGGGCGCGGCGCCGCCGGACGCCTCGGACACGGTGTCGCCGGAGGCCTCGGGGACTCCCCCGCCGGCTCCGGAGGGACCCGCGGGCCCCTCCGCCGGGCCGTCCTGCCGCGGGGAGACTCCCACGGCCACGGTGCCGCCCGTCACCGGATCGGCGCCGAACACCGACCCGCCGACGAGGGCCGCGACCGCCACCGCCGCGGCTCCGACCGACGCCTCGAACACCCACGGCCGCGTCTTCTTCCGCCGGGTGCCCCTGTGCCGCCTGGAACGCGCCAAACCTTCGCCCCTCGTCACCGCTCGCCTCGCAGACAGGTGATTTTCCCTGAGTATGGCAAACATTTGACGCGGCGCCGGGGGTTTTCGCGCAGGTCGCTACGGCAGAACGGCGATGAGCTCCCGTACGGGCTTGCGGATGCCGGTGTAGAAGGGAATCTCCTCCCGGGTGTGTCGCCGGGCCTCGGCCCCGCGCAGCGTGCGCATGAGGTCGACGATGCGGTGCAGCTCGTCGGCCTCGAAGGCGAGCATCCACTCGTAGTCGTTCAGGGCGAAGCAGGCGACCGTGTTGGCCCGCACGTCGGGGTAGTCGCGGGCCATCATGCCGTGCTCGGCGAGCATCCGGCGGCGGTCGGCGTCGTCCAGGAGGTACCACTCCAGGGAGCGGACGAACGGATAGACGCTCACGTAGCCGCGGGGCTCCTCCTCGGCCAGGAATGCCGGGATGTGCGACTTGTTGAACTCCGCCGGGCGGTGCAGCGCCATCGCCGACCAGACCGGCTCGGTCAGCCGGCCCAGGCCGGTGCGGCGGAAGCGGGAGTAGGCCTCCTGGAGGTCCTCCGCCGTCGGCGCGTGCCACCAGAACATGAAGTCGGCGTCGGCGCGGAAGCCGGCCACGTCGTACAGGCCGCGGGTGACGACGTCCTTCTCGGCCAGCTGGGCCAGGAGGTCCTCGACCTCGTCGGCCAGCCCCTCCCGGTTGCCCGGGCAGTTGTCACGCAGCTTGAAGACCGACCACATCGTGTAGCGGATGACCTGGTTCAGGTCACGCGCCTTGGGCCGCGGGTTCGCGTCCGTCGTTCTCACCCTTTCGCCAGCGAGTCAGCTGAATCGGAATCGGTTTTCCTGTGCCATTGTCTCGTGGGATCCAGGTGGTCCAGGATCCGGGCCGCCGCCGTACGGGCGGTGGCGATGCAGGCGGGGACGCCCAGGCCGTCGTAGGCGGCGCCGCACACGGCCAGGCCCGGCTGGGCGGCCACCGCGGCGCGGACGCGGGCGATCCGGTCGAGGTGGCCCACGTTGTACTGGGGCAGGGAGCCTCCCCAGCGGGTCACCCGGGAGTCGCGGGGCAGCCCGCGCACGCCGACCACCTCGGCCATCTCGGCCATGGCCAGGGCGACCAGCTCGGCGTCGTCGCGCTGGAGCAGCGCCTCCTCGCCGATCCGGCCGATCGAGCAGCGCAGCACGACCAGGTCGGGATCGGCCTCGGCCAGGTGCGGCCACTTGAGCGAGCTGAAGGTGGCGGCTTTGATCGCGCGCCCGTCGACGGGCGGGACCAGGTAGCCGCTGCCGGCCGGAAGCGAGGGGAAGGCCGCGCGCGGGTAGGCGAGCGTCACGACCGCCATGCTGGCGTACTCGATCCGGTTCAGCTCGGCCGCCGCCGCGGGCACCTCCTCGGCCAGCAGCCGGCCGGCCGCGGGGGCGGGCACGGCGACGATCACCGCGTCCGCCTCGATGACCTCCGGCTCGGGCACCGGCCCGGCGACCAGCCGCCATCCGTGCTCGGTGCGGCGCATCTCGCGGACCATCACCCCGGTCCTGATCTCCGCGCCGGAGGCGGCGGCCACGGCCTCGGGCAGGCTCCCCATGCCGCGCCGCAGGGTGGCGAAGACGGGCCCGGCGTCCTTGGGCGCCTCCGCGGCGATCTTCCGGGCGGCGGAGAGCAGGGAGCGTTCGGCACGGGCCGCGGCGGCGATCCGCGGCATGGTCGCGTCCAGGGAGAGCGCCTCGGCCCGGCCGGCGTAGACGCCGCCCAGCATCGGCTCGATCAGCCGGTCCACCACCTCGCCGCCCATCCGGGCGCGCACGTAGGCCGCCACCGAGACGTCGGTGGTGATGAGCGTGGCCGGCAGGATCTGGTCCAGCGGCACGCGCGACAGGCCGCCGGGGCTGAGGATGCCCGAGGAGGCCAGCGCGGTCAGGTCGGACGGCACGCCCATGACCTGTCCCTTGGGCATGGGCCGCAGGGTGCCCCTGGTCAGGATGCTCGCCTGGGAGGTGCCGGGATGGCGCAGCTCCTCTCCGAGCCCCACCGCCCTGGCCAGGTCCTTGCCCTCGGGCCGCCGTACGAGCATCGCCTCGGCCCCCGCGTCGACGGGGATGCCGGCGACCTCACCGGCGTGGAGCTTGCCGCCGACCCGGCCTGCGCCGTCCAGGACGGTCACCCGGACGCTCTCGTCGCCCTGCCGCAGGTACCAGGCGGCGGCCAGTCCGGCGATCCCGCCGCCGACGACCACGACATGGCTGCGCTTGCCTTCCATGACTCCAGACCGTACCTCCCCCCGTGGGCGCCCGTGTTCCCGGCCGCCGCCGTGACCTCACGGCGCGCAGAACGTGACGGCATCGTGACGGGCCGCGTCAAACCGCACCCGCCGAAAGTCCGTCTTCTGGGCATGAGCAGATTTCGGTACGGCCCGCGGCTGGCGATCGCCATCGCGGGGCTGGCGGTGCTGGTGTCCGCCTGCGGGAGCGCGGACACCCAGAACAGCTCGGACGCACCCGCGGCGCCGGCCGCGGGAGAGTTCGACTCACAGGGAGGCGACGCGGGCGGCGCCGAGAACGCCGCGCCGCAGGCGACCTCGGCCCCGAAGCGGGAGGAGTCCACCGGGCAGGTCGAGCGGGTCGAGGCGGTCCCGACCGACCGGGCCATCGTCTACACCGCCAACATGACCGTCCGCGTCACGGACGTCGTGTCCTCCGCCGACAAGGCCAAGCAGATCGTGGTCTCGGCGGGCGGCTATCTCGCCCAGGAGAAGTCGGACGCCTACGAGGGCGGCAGCGCCTCCTCCACGCTGGTCTTCAAGGTCCCGCCCACGGGCTACTCCGGTGTCGTGGGACGGCTCGGCAAGGAGCTGGGCAAGCAGGAGTCGATCCAGCAGAGCACCGAGGACGTCACCGAGGAGGTCGCCGACGTCGAGAGCCGGCTGAAGTCGGCGCAGTCGGCGCTGGACTCGCTGCGCACGCTGCTGAAGCAGGCCAAGACGATCGGCCAGGTGCTCGAGGTCGAGCGGGAGATCGCCAACCGCGAGGCGGAGCTGGAGTCCCTGCAGGCCCGGCAGAAGAAGCTGGCCTCGCTGACCAGCATGGCGACGCTGACGCTGAACCTGATCGGGCCGGCGGCCGAGGTGCCCGCGCCGCCGGAGGAGGAGCCCGGCGGCTTCCTCGGCGGCCTGGCGGCGGGGTGGAAGGCCTTCGTCACCGCGCTCAAGGTCGCCCTGACGGTCCTGGGCGCGCTGCTGCCCTGGCTGCTGGTGATCGTGCCGGTCTGGCTGGCGCTGTACTGGGTGCTGCGCCGCCGCGGGCGCAACCGCCAGGTGCCGCCCGGCCCGGCCCGCGGCCCGCTGCCGCATCCGGGCCCGCCCCCGCCCGGGGGTCAGGACCCGGACGCACCGGGTCAGGCCGGGACCGGCGAGCCCGCGCAGCCGAGCGCGGCGGGCCCCCGGGTCCCCTCGTAGGCCCCCGGGTCCCCGTGCGCCGAGGGGCCGCGCCGCCGGGCGCGGGCACGGGGCCCGGAGCCACAGAGGAGATCAGCTACCGAGAAGGCCGGCCGCGGAGAGGATCAGAGGTCCGGGCCGATGTCAGCGGGCGGAGGAGTCGTGGACGAAGTCGGTGAGGCGGGCGAGCTGGTCGGGGTCGGTCCCGGGCAGCACCCCGTGGCCGAGGTTGAAGATGTGACCCTCCGCCTTGGCGCCCCTGGTCAGGATGTCGGCCGCGCGGCGCTCGACGGCCTCCCAGGGGGCGAGCAGGATCGCCGGGTCGAGGTTGCCCTGCAGCGCCTTGCCGGGACCGATCCGGCGGGCGGCCTCGTCGAGGGGGACGCGCCAGTCGACGCCGACCACGTCGGCGCCCGCCTCACCGAGCAGGCCGAGCAGCTCGCCGGTGCCGACGCCGAAGTGGATGCGCGGGACGTCGAGGTCGGCCAGGCCGGCGAAGATCCGGCTGGTGTAGGGCATGACGAACTCGCGGTAGTCGTCGGGCGCGACGGCGCCGACCCAGGAGTCGAAGAGCTGGACCGCCGAGGCGCCGGCCGCGACCTGGATGCGCAGGAAGCCGAGGGTGATCTCGGTCAGCCGGTCCATCAGGGCGTGCCACAGCTGCGGCTCGCCGTACATCATGGCCTTGGTGTGGTCGTGGTTCTTGGACGGGCCGCCCTCGATGAGATAGGAGGCGAGCGTGAACGGCGCCCCCGCGAAGCCGATGAGCGGCGTCGCTCCCAGCTCCCCGGTGAGGGCCCCGATCGCCTCGGTGACGTAGGAGACGTCGTCGGGCTCGATCGGGCGCAGCGTCTCGACCGCGGCGGTGTCCCTGATCGGGGAGGCCACCACCGGGCCGACGCCGGGCTTGATGTCGAGGTCGATCCCGATCGCCTTGAGCGGCACCACGATGTCGCTGAAGAAGATGGCCGCGTCCACTCCGTAGCGGCGGACCGGCTGCATCGTGATCTCCACGATCAGGTCCGGGGTGGCGCAGGCGGTGAGCATCGGCACCCCGCCGCGCACGGCCCGGTATTCGGGCAGGGAGCGGCCGGCCTGTCGCATGAACCACACCGGCGTGCGGGAGAC
Organism: Paraplanobispora siamensis; assembly: GCF_016863175.1. GTDB lineage: Bacteria > Actinomycetota > Actinomycetes > Streptosporangiales > Streptosporangiaceae > Planobispora > Planobispora siamensis. The sequence goes on along the minus strand of NZ_BOOJ01000012.1, from coordinate 271,290 downwards.
GGGCTGGCGGCGGCAGGCGCGCAGGAACGGGGAGTCGGCAAGCTCGGGATTCACCCTCCCAGGGTGCCATGCCGGGGTACCGGTCCGTGCATCACGGGCGCGAGTGCGCATCCCGCGTCCTCAGTCCGCGCGAGCTGTACGGAAATCACCGGTTATGAGGTGACACCAGCAAGGAGAAGGCATAGACCGCGTCAAAGCAGACTGTCGTTATGGTTCCTCCGGTTTGGGGGCTTAGGTCACCTCTGCCCGTCCCGATCCGAGCCGTCTCTCCACCCGAACCCTGGCGGATCGGACACGAAGCGATCATGTTTCCGGGTACAGTTTCTCCCATCCGCGGGCCCGGGCCGGCCCCCGGCTGGTCCAAATGTTCGCCAAATCACCGCGCGGCATCGATTCCGGCACCACTTTCGGGACACGCCGAGCACGTTGCGCGGAATTGTCGGCGCGACGTGCCAACGTCGGACCACGACCCGACGAAAGGCCGTGCGATGACCACGATGTGGAATTCACCCGAACACCGCGGTGAGCACTGTGTCTCCTGCGCCGCTGATCGGGTTTTCGAGCAGCCTCCCTGCCTGGACGGACACGAGGCCGGGGAGTGCCCCGAGTGGGCCTGCGCCGAGTGCGGTCACGCGCTGCTCCTCGGGTTCCCGGGCGGCGAGGACGCGGCCTTCCGGTCGATGGCGTCGGTTTGATCGGCTCCGATGGCTCCTTCGCACACCCCAGTGGTCCCCATGCACTCGATTTCGACCTACCCTTCCGATATGACCCTCGGTGACGCGCCGCCTGCCCCCGCCGTCTTCCGGCGTGCGGTGGCCAGCCTGCGTCCGGCGGAGGTCAGGCCGGAGATCGAGCTGGAGGACATCCCCGCGCCGCAGCGCCTGGCCCCCTACTCGGCCGCCATCGGCGCCTCGGTCTACCGCGACGACGACGAGCTCGCGGTCGGCCGCCTCATCGTCCTGTTCGACCCGGACGGCCAGCGCGGCTGGGACGGCCAGTTCCGCCTGGTCGCCTACGTCCGGGCGGACATGGAACCCGAGATCACCGAGGACCCGCTGCTCGGACCGGTCGCCTGGAGCTGGCTCACCGAGGCGCTCGAGGCCCACGACGCCGGTTACGCCGCCGCGGGCGGCACCGTCACCAGGGCGGTCTCCGAGGGCTTCGGCAACAAGGCCGAGGACCCGGTGACCACGGAGCTGGAGCTGCGCGCCTCCTGGTCGCCCCTGGACGAGGACCTGTCCGGGCACGTCTCCGCCTGGTGCGACCTGATGTGCCTCGCCGCGGGAATCCCGCCCCTGCCACCCGGCGTGGCGACCCTGCCGCCGCGCCGTCGCGAAGATCCGGAGCCCTTCAGAACGTGACCGACGAGACGACCATCGTTCCACTGCTGGAACCCAGGGAGGGCATCCCGCCCGTCATCGGTGACCCGGCCGGCCTGGCAGAGGTCGTGCGGGCCTTCTCGGCGGGCACCGGCCCCGTCGCCGTGGACGCCGAGCGGGCCTCCGGTTACCGCTACAGCGGCCGGGCCTACCTCGTGCAGCTGCGGCGCGCCGGCGCGGGCAGCGCGCTGATCGACCCGATCGGCTGCCCCGACCTGTCGGAGCTGGACGCCGCGCTGGCCGACGCCGAGGTCGTGCTGCACGCCGCCTCCCAGGACCTGCCCTGCCTGGCGGAGCTGGGCTTCCGCCCCCGGCGGTTGTTCGACACCGAGCTGGCCGGCCGGCTGCTCGGCTACGAGCGGGTGGGGCTCGGCATGATGGTCGAGAACGTTCTCGGGTTCCGGCTGGAGAAGGGCCACTCGGCCGCCGACTGGTCCACCCGGCCGCTGCCCGAGGACTGGCTGCGCTACGCCGCGCTCGACGTCGAGGTCCTGGTCGAGCTGCGCGACAGGCTCCACGAGGAGCTGGAGGCCAGCGGGAAGCTGCCGTGGGCGCACGAGGAGTTCGCCTGGGTGCTGGCGCACCGGACGCCGCCCCCGCGTTCCGACCCCTGGCGGCGCACCTCCGGCATCCACAAGGTCCGCTCGGCGCGCGGGCTGGCCGTGGTCCGGGAGCTGTGGACGCTCCGCGACAGCCTCGCCCGCGAGGCCGACCTGGCACCGGGCCGGATGCTGCCCGACTCCGCGATCGTCGCCGCCGCCCTGGAGCTGCCCCGCACCACCAAGGCCCTGACCGAGATCGCCCCGTTCACCGGGCGCAGCGCCCGCCGCCACCTGCGCGACTGGCTGGCCGCGGTCAACACCGCCCGCACGCTGCCGGAGTCCCGGCTCCCCCAGCCCGGCGCCCCGGGCGAGGGCCCGCCCCCCGCCAACCGCTGGATGGACCGCGATCCGGTGGCCGCCCGGCGGCTCGCGGCGGCCAGGACCGTGGTGGCCGCCCTCGCCGACGAGCACCACATGCCGACCGAGAACCTCCTGCAGCCGGACGCCGTACGCCGCCTGACCTGGGAGCCGCCCCCGGTCATCGACGACGGGACCGTCGCGGCCCGGCTGCGCGAGCTGGGCGCCCGCGAGTGGCAGATCGCCCTGACCGCCCACCCGGTGGCCAGGGCCCTGACCCGCCTGGAGACCAAGGGCGAGATCTGACGGGACCCGCCGGGTCAGCGGGCCGCCTCCCGGCCCCGGACCCGGCGGGCGTGCAGGAGCACCAGGATCGCGGCGACGCCGTAGGCCAGGCTGAACCATCCCGGGGAGACGCCCTCGGGCGGCATCAGCCGGATGCCGCCCTCCAGGAATCCCATGTAGAAGTCCTCCTGAACGCGTGCGATCTCCTCCGGTGAGTGCGACGGCTCGGGGCTCGGGGTCACGGGACTCAGGAGCGGCTCGGTGAGGAGAACGCCGATCACGGCGACGACGGCCAGCACCGAGACGGCGACGCGCCGGATCCGGCGGCCCCCCGTCACGGCGAGCGCCACCACCACGACCATCAGGCCGAGCCCGACCAGCCGGTCGGCGACGGCCCACGGTACCGCCCCGGTCCAGTCGAGGAGGGCGGCGTACAGCCAGGACGACGGCTCGCCGATCCAGGTGGCCCGGTCCGTGGCGAGGTTGACCGCGGACGGCAGCGCGGTGACGGCCACCGCCGCCGCCGGCAGCGCGTGCCGCCGGAGCCTCGCCCCCGCCGGTTCACCCGGAACACCGTCCCAGGCGTCCGGTCCACCTACCAGGCCCGCGAGCAGCACGCATCCCCCGATCGCCCCGTAGAGCGGCATCACGGCCCAGGCGTCCAGCGGCTCCGCCGGGCAGTACGGGAACGTCAGCGCCGGGGAGAAGCCGTAGGCGACCGCCGCCGCGAAGGCCGCACCGGCTCCGGTCCTGATCACGATCCTGTGCCCGCGCGGCCCGGCCCGCCGCGCGGCGAGCGCCAGTCCGGCCAGGAGCGGCGGGAGCAGCGCGGCCGACGCGAGGAACGCCAGGAACGGAATCGCCGCCGCCCCCACCGAGCCCATGCCCGGCACCTCCGCCCCCCGGAGAGAGCAGATCCCGAAGTGGGGGACGCCCGAGCCGATCAGCGTGTACGGCAGCGCGGCCAGCAGGATCGCGGCGATCCACCAGAAACGCGCGGAGCGGTCGGACATGCGCCATCCCAATCACTCGGGGCCTTGAGGTCGTCGGGTGAGGACTCCGCACGGGAGCCCGACGAGGAGCGTGCGCTTCCCACCGAATGATCTCCTCATCCGGGGCCCCCGGAGTAATCGGCCGTGCCCGCCGGCGCCAGGCGGCGGAGCCCGCGGTTCCTCGCCGGGCCCGTGTCCGCCGAACCGGCCCTGCCCTCCCCCGATCTTTTATCCGACGCGGCGCAGGTGGGCGGCGAGCTCTCCCAAGTGGGTGATCGACAGCTCGCCGTCCAGGCCGCGCAGGGCGGCGACCGGCATGCCCGCCGCCCGGCCCGCGGCGATCCCCGGAGCGGAGTCCTCGACGGCCAGGCACGCGGCGGGGTCGACGCCGAGTTCGGCCGCCGCCATGAGATAGCCCTCCGGGTCGGGCTTGCCGACCGCGACATCGTCCAGGGAGACGACGAACGGCGCGGTGACGCCGGCGGCGGCGAGCCGGGCCTTGGCCAGCCTGGCGCCGGAGCCGGTGACGACCGCCCACGGGATGGCGCGCTCGGCCAGGACGGCGAGGAGCTCCCCGGCGCCCTGCGCGGCCACGACACCGTCGAGGTCGGTGCACTCCAGGTCGAGCAGGAGCTGCGCGGCGTCGGCGACCTCCTCCTCGGAGAGCCACGGAGCCAGGCGGCGGATCGAGGTGGGGGCGGGATATCCGTGGACGCCGGCGACCACCTCCTCCTCCGGCAGGCCGTACCGCACGGCCCAGGTCCGCCAGCAGCGCTCGACCGCGCTGTCGGAGTCGACCAGGGTGCCGTCCATGTCGAGCAGGACGGCGCGCACGCCCTCCAGCACGCCGGGCGCTTCCTCACTTCGGATCGGCACGCTCATCGTCCCCTCGCCTCGCGGATCTCCGGTCTCCAGCATGCCTGCCGCCTCTCCTCTATTATGATCGCCTCACGAGCATAATCGCGGCGGGAAAGTTGACACAATCCCCTTTCATGAGAGCCGGTGAAGTCGGGCGGGCACGCGCCCTCCAGGTGCGGGGGATGCTCGACGTGCTGCGGCACGTCCACCTCCACCCGCAGACGACCCGCGCCGAGCTCGCCCGCGACCTCGGCCTGAGCCGGGGCTCGGCGGCGGAGATCCTGGCGCGGCTGCGCGCGCTCGACCTGGTCGAGGAGACCGCCGCCGAACCCACCGGGGCCCGCGGGCGGCCCACCCGCACGGTGCGCCGCCACGAGCGGGGACCGGTGGTGGCGGCGGTGGACGTCTCCTACGAGTCCTGGCGGCTCGCGGTGGCCCACCTGGGCGGCGGGCTCGAACCCCTGCGGCGCGAACGGTACGGCGGGCAGCCCGCCGAGGACGTCCTGGCGCGCATCTCGCAGGCCCTCCGCGAGGCCCGGACCGCCTTCGGGCCCCGCCTTCGGGCGGTCGGGGTCTCCATGCCGGGCACGGTCAGCGGGGGCCGCCTGGTGGAGTCGGCCACCATCGGCTGGCGGGACGTCGAGGTCGCCGAGCGGCTGCGGATCGCCCCGGTCCCCGTCGTGATCGGCAACGACGCCACGATGGCCGGGGTCGCCGAGGCCCGCCGGGGCGCCGCGACCGGGGCCGACGTGGCCCTCCACGTGGCCGTGGAGGTGGGGGTCGGCGGCGTGGTGCTCGAACACGGGCGCGCCACCACCGGCAGCACCGGCGCGGGCGGCGAGTTCGGGCACCTGCCCTTCGGCGACCCGGACCGCCCCTGCCCGTGCGGCGCGCACGGGTGCTGGGACCTCGAAGTCGACGGCCGGGCACTGGCGCGCATCCTCGGCGCCCCGCCCCCGGCCGCCCCGCGCAGCGCCGCCGACGCCGTCCTGCGGCGGGCCGGCGAGGGCGACCCCGCGGCCCTGGCGGCGGTCGACCGGGTGGCGCGCAACCTCGGGCGCGGCATCGGCGGCCTGGTCAACGCGCTGGACCCGCGGATCGTGACGCTCTCCGGGGTGGCCGCCGCGCTCCTGGACCAGGCGGGGGACTCCGTCCGCGCCGCCTACCTGTCGGGGCTCATGCGCTTCCGCCGCCACGACCCGCCACCGTTGATCCGCGCCGCCTTCCCCCGGGACGGCAGCCTCCGCGGGGCGGCCGAGCTCGCCTTCGACACCGTGCTGTCGGAGGCCGGGCTCGACTCCTGGAGAGCGGACGTACGGCCCGCGGACGCACGACCCGCGCCGGAGACCGCCTGAGAGCACGCGCCCGGGAACGGAACCCGTGAGCGGGTGGCCGGCTCAGGACTGCGGCGCCCGCCGGCGCTGCAGGTGCTTGAGGACGACGAACAGGACGGTGGCCCCGGCCGCGGCCGCCGCGCAGACCATCGGCGACAGGGGGGTGAGAGTGGCCAGGACGAGGAACATGACGGGCCCGAAGCTCAGAGTGTCGAGCAGGGGATGCTCACGGCCCCAGACCATGAACCGGTCCCACGCGAGCAGGCCGATCGCCAGCGAGCCGTACACGACTCCCGCGAGGACGCCCATGAGCGGACCGCGTTCGTCGCTCATCTGCAGAGTCGCCAGCAGTGCGATCGGGATGCCGAGAGCGCGGAGCCAGATCGGCGGTTTCTCCCAGAACGACCGCTGGTCCCGGGTTGCCGGCTGATCAGGATGCGTCATGGGGCCTCCTTTTTGAGGGAGCGGGCCCGCGACGGGCCGGAGTGACCCGTGACCCCGGTCCCGCTCGCCCAACAGATAGCCCACACCCCTTGCGGAGCGCTTTCAGCCGTGTGTCCCCGGCGGGCGTCCTCCGATGTCGGCGCGGGTCAGAGGCCGGCGCCCGGTCAGCCCGCCTCGCCCAGGGCCTTGGCTATCTCCTCGGAGGTGAGGCGGCGTGAGCTGACGTAGTACAGCACGGCCCCCGGCGGGAGCGTGGACTGCCAGTCGGGGTTCACCAGCAGCTCGCCGCCGGCGCGGGCGGCCAGCACGGTGGCGCCGCACATCCGGCCGAGCGCGATCTGGCAGCGCTCGACCCGCACCGGGCCCAGCGACCCGGGCAGCCGCGCCGAGTAGGTGTTCGCGCCGCCGTGGGTCATCAGGTCGGTGTAGACCTCGGTGATCCCGGGATCCTTCAGCTCCTCGGTGATCATGTGAGGGGTGTGCCACTGGACGCAGCGCACCGCCTCGTCGACGTAGCGCAGGTGCGGGGCCCGGCTCAGGTCGCGCAGCGCGACGACCAGGTGGGCGCCCTCGGCGACGTGGTCGGCGGTCAGCGCGACGGCCAGCGCCTCGTTGTCGTCGCGGGCGTCGACGAGCACGCTGTGCGCCCGCTGCACCCCGGCCCGGCGCAGCACCTCCTCCGAGGTCAGGTCGCCGCGCACGAACGTGACGTCGCGATCCGGCATGGGATGGGCCGAGACCTCCTCCCAGGCGCACAGGACGATCTCACACGGATCGTCGGCGATCAGCTCGTCCACGATCCGCTCGGTCCGGCCCGGGGTGTACCCGAGCAGCACGATGTGGCCGGCGCCGTCGGCCGTGACGGAACCCTGCATCCGCCGTCCCTTCGATCGTTCCAGCACCGATGCGAGCTTGGTGAAGAGCGTCGTCAGCGCCGCGATGCCGCCGACGATGACGTACACGCCGACGACGTGGCCCGCCGCCGACTCCGGATAGAGGTCGCCGTAACCCACGGTCGCGGCGGTGACCATGAAGTACCACCAGTAGTTGCCGGGCTCGACGATCTCGCTGCCCGCGGGCTCGGCGAGCGCCATCAGCGGCCAGCTCGTCAGATAGACGAAGCCGAGCACGGCGACGGGCGACCACCACGTCCCCAGCAGCCTGAACCGGGCCAGCAGGCGGGCGATGAAGATCGGCACGTTTCCCCCCTGCGGTGCGGCGGCGTCCGGTCCTTCACCAGGTTGAACCGTATGAACAACCACGATACGGACGTCACCCGCAGATCCACACGATCCGCCACGCGGACATCTTCCCGGGCGCACACGGTACGGCGCCCGCCGCCCGCGTGGCCCGTTCCACAACCACCTGCCGGACGGGAGCTTGCCTGGTCGTCGCGCCTGCCGTACGGTAGGTACGGAAAGCGCTTTCCAAAGGAGGCTCCGCATAATGTCCCCCCGAAGCATCGGCGTCGTGATGAACGGCGTCACCGGCCGCATGGGCTACCGCCAGCACCTGGTCCGGTCGGTCCTGGCCATCAACGAGCAGGGCGGCGTCGCCCTGTCCGACGGCGAGCGGGTCCTGCTCCGGCCGGTGCTCGTGGGCCGGAGCGCCGCGAAGCTGGAGAAGCTCGCCGCCGACCACGGCATCGCCGACTGGACCACCGACCTCGACGCGGCCCTGGCCGACGACGACAACCTGATCTACTTCGACGCCCAGGTCACCCAGGCCCGGGTGAAGGCCGTGCTGAAGGCGATCGAGGCGGGCAAGCACATCTACGCCGAGAAGCCCACCGCCGAGACCGTCGAGGACGCGCTGGCCCTGGCCGACGCCGCCGCCGCGAAGGGCGTCAAGAACGGCGTCGTGCAGGACAAGCTGTTCCTTCCGGGCCTGCTCAAGCTCAAGCGCCTGATCGACGGCGGCTTCTTCGGCCGGATCCTGTCGGTGCGCGGCGAGTTCGGCTACTGGGTCTTCGAGGGCGACTGGCAGGCCGCCCAGCGCCCGTCGTGGAACTACCGCACCGAGGACGGCGGCGGCATCGTGCTGGACATGTTCCCGCACTGGGCCTACGTGCTGGAGAACCTCTTCGGCCGCGTCACCTCGGTCTACGCCCGGGCCGTCACCCACATCCCCGAGCGGGTCGACGAGCAGGGCGAGACCTACACGGCCACCGCCGACGACGCCGCCTACGGCATCTTCGAGCTGGAGGGCGGGGCCGTCGCGCAGATCAACTCCTCCTGGAGCGTCCGGGTGAACCGGGACGAGCTGGTGGAGTTCCAGGTGGACGGCACCCACGGCAGCGCCGTGGCGGGCCTGCGCAACTGCCGCATCCAGCACCGCGCCACCACCCCCAAGCCCGTCTGGAACCCGGACCTGCCGGTCACCGCGCGCTTCCGCGACGACTGGCAGGAGGTGCCCGACAACGCCGAGTTCGACAACGGCTTCAAGATCCAGTGGGAGATGTTCATCCGGCACGTGCTGGAGGACGCCCCGTTCCCGCACGACTTCGCCTCCGGCGCGCGCGGCGTACGCCTGGCCGAGCTGGGCCTGCGCTCCTCCGCCGAGGGCCGCCGCCTCGTGGTGGAGCCGTGACCCGCATCGCGCTCCCCGGCGGGGAGTACACCCTGCGCGAACCGGTGACCTGGGAGCGGCCCGCCGGCCCGCCGCGCAGCCGGATCGTCTACGCCGCCGCGCACGTGGTGGCCGATCCGCTCGGTGACAACACCCCCGGCTCCCCCGCGGCCGTCGACTGGGACGCGACCCTGCGCTTCCGCCGTCACCTGTGGTCGCACGGCCTGCGCGTGGCCGACGCCATGGACACCGCCCAGCGCAACATGGGCCTGGACTGGGCGGCGACGAGCGAGCTGATCCGGCGCAGCGCGGCCGAGGCCGCCGGCTTCGGCGATCCGGCCGCGCTGGTGGCCTGCGGCGCGGGCACCGACCACGCGCCGGACGCCGCGGCCCTCGACGAGGTCGTGGCCGCCTACACCGAGCAGATCGAGACCGTACGGCGGGCGGGCGCCGGGGCCGTCATCATGGCCAGCCGCCAGCTCGCCCGGATCGCCCGGGGGCCCGAGGACTACCACGAGGTCTACGGCAAGCTGCTCTCGGCGGCCGACCGGCCGGTGATCCTGCACTGGCTGGGCGAGATGTTCGACCCGCAGCTGGCGGGCTACTGGGGCTCGCGGGACGTGGCCGAGGCCACCGAGTCGTTCCTGGCGCTGATCCGTGAGCACGCGCCGGCGGTGGACGGGGTCAAGGTCTCGCTGCTGGACGCCGAGCACGAGATCGGCCTGCGGGCGGCGCTGCCGGAGGGGGTCAGGCTCTACACCGGCGACGACTTCAACTACCCGTCGCTGATCGCCTCGGGCAGCCACGCTCTGCTGGGCATCTTCGACGCGATCGCCCCGGCCGCGGCGGCCGCCCTGGCCGCCCTCGACGCCGGGGACACCGTCCGCTACGACGAGATCATGGCCCCGACGGTCCCGCTCTCGCGGAAGATCTTCGAGACGCCGACGTACAACTACAAGACCGGCGTCGTCTTCCTGGCCTGGCTCAACGGCCACCAGGACGCCTTCGCCATGGTCAACGGCGCCCAGTCGGCCCGCTCGATCCTCCACCTGTCCGAGGTCTTCCGCCTGGCCGACCAGGCGGGGCTGCTGGCGGACCCCGAGCTGGCCGTCCACCGGATGCGGTCGCTGCTGGCGGTGAACGGTCTGTGAGTCAGGTGAGCGCGCGGCGGTTCTCGCTGAACCAGTGGACCACCAAGCGGTGGTCGGTGGCCGAGGCGGTCGAGGGGTGCGTGCGGCACGGCGTGGAGGCCATCGGCCTGTGGCGCCAGGACGTCGCCCAGCAGGGCCTGGAGGAGAGCGTGAAGCTGGTGCGCGACGCCGGGCTGCGGGTGTCGTCGCTCTGCCGGGGCGGCTTCCTGACCTCCGGGAGCCCCGAGTCGCTCGACGACAACCGCCGGGCGATCGACGAGGCCGCCGCGCTGGAGGCGGCGTGCCTGGTCATGGTGGTCGGCGGGCTGCCCGGCGTGGTGCCGGACGAGCCGCTGGGCGGCACCGGCCGGGAGGCCGACCGGGACCTGGCCGGGGCCCGGGAGCGGGTCGCCGAGGCGCTGGCCGTCCTGGCCCCCTACGCCGCCGAGCGCGGCGTGCGGCTGGCCCTGGAGCCGCTGCACCCGATGTACTGCGCCGACCGGGCCGTGCTGTCCACCCTCGGCCAGGCGCTCGACCTGGCCGCGCCGTACCCCTCCGAGCAGGTGGGCGTGGTCGTCGACGCCTTCCACGTGTGGTGGGACCCGCAGGTCTTCGAGCAGATCGCGCGGGCCGGGGACCGGATCGCCTCCTACCAGGTGTGCGACTTCCTGCACCCGCTGCCCGCCAACGTGCTGCTGGGCCGGGGCGTGATGGGCGACGGCGTGATCGACTTCGCGCCGCTGACCGAGGCCGTGACCGCGGCGGGCTACACCGGGGACATCGAGGTGGAGATCTTCAACGCCGACGTGTGGGCCGCCGACCCGGACGAGGTCCTGGCCCGGGTGAAGGCGAGGTTCGGCGAGCTCGTCGCCCGCTGAACCACCGGGCGGGCCGCCGTACGACGGTGTGCGGCGGACCCGCCGGGGGCGCGAGGGCCGGAGGGCTCCGGGTTCGGCGTGCTCGGGGGCCGGTGGACTCCGGATTCGGCGGGCTCCGGATTCGGCGGGCTCCGGATCCGGCGGGCTCAGCGCACGGTGATGCTCCGGGTCGGGCAGTGCGACTGCGCCCTGCGTACGGCCTCGCGCAGATCGGCGGGCGGGTTCGGGTCCAGCAGGACCACGAGCCCGTCCTCCTCGCTCTGCGTGAAGACCGCGGGCGCGGCCAGCGCGCACTGGCCGGCGCCGCAGCAGCTCTCCCGGTTCACTGTGACGGCGGTGCCGCCGGCGACGTCGACGGGTTCCACGGTGCTCACCAGGTCACCGGGAGGCTGTGCAGGCCGTGGATGGCCGCGTTCTCCCTGACCCTGACCTCCTCCAGCGGTACGGCCGCCCGCAGCCCCGGGAAGCGCCGCAGCAGCGCCTGGAAGGCGATCTCCAGCTCCAGCCGGGCGAGGTTCTGCCCGAGGCACTGGTGCGGGCCGAAGCCCAGCGCGACGTGCGCGGTCTTGGGCCGGGTGACGTCGAGCCGGTCGGGGTCCTCGCAGAGCGCGGGGTCGCGGTTGGCCGCCGCGAGCGAGGCCAGACCGAACTGCCCCGCCTCGATCTCCTGACCTCCCAGCGTGAGGTCCTCCTTGGCCCCGCGGAATATCACCAGGTCGACGATCGACAGGTACCGCAGCAGCTCGTCGGCCGCTCCCGGCGCCCCCTCCCGGACCAGGGCGAGCTGGTCGGGGTGGTGCAACAGCAGCAGCGTGCCGAGACCGAGCATGTTGGCGGTCGTCTCGTGCCCGGCGAGCAGCAGCAATATCGAGATATGGACCAGTTCCCCATCGGTGAGGACTCCCTCACGGATGAGTTCCCCGATGAGCGCGTCGTCCGGCTCCTCCCGCTTGGCGGCGATCAGCTTCGCCAGGTGGGCGCCGAGCCTCGCCAGGGCGGCGTCCGCCTGCTCGGGCGGGGTGGTCATGTCGACGACCGTGCGGGCGGCCTCCTGGAACTCGGCCCGGTCCTCGTACGGCATGCCGAGCAGCTCGCAGATGACCAGGGAAGGTATCGGCAGCGCGAACTCGGCGACCAGGTCCACCGGGCGGGGCAGGCGCTCCATCGCGTCCAGCCGCTCGGCGACGATCTGCTCGATCCTGGGCCGGAGCCGGTTCATCCGCTGGACGGTGAAGTGGGCGGTGAGCATGCGCCGGTAGCGCGCGTGCTCCGGGGCGTCCATGCTGATGAACATCCCGGGCTCGGGCTCCGCCATGTGCAGGGGCTGCTCCGGGCTGAGGCCGCCGTCCACCGAGGAACTCCACCGGGGGTCGGCGAGCATCCGCCGGACCAGGTCATGACTGGTGACCAGCCAGAGCTCGGTGCCGTCGAGCGGCATCACGCGCCGGGTGACCGGTTCGGCGGCGCGCAGCCCGGCCAGGCCGGGAGGCGGGTCGAACGGGCAGGTCCTCCTGATCGGGACTTCGAAGAGCCCGGAGTCCGCGGAGGACCCGGGGCCCGGAGAGGACGCGGAGTCCGCGAAGCGCCCGGGGTGATCCGGATTCCCGGAAGGACCGGCGGGCTCCGGCCGCGGAGAACGCCCGGATGGCTCCGGGATCCCGGAGCGCGGGGAGTTCCCGGGCGGCTCCGCGACCTCGGGATGCGGGGAGTGCTCAAGGCGCGCGGAGTGTCCGGAAATTTCAGGATTCGGTGTCATGTCCTCCACGGTGGGCGAGGGCGCTCACCGCGAGCCGACCCGGCGCTGACAACCACCGCGTCACCGCGGTGAGCGCCGCGTCACCGGTCATCCCGGCGCCCTCGTCATAGGCCGTGCCGTACCCGGCCTCGCCCAGTACGGCCCGCGCGCGGCGGCCCGTCTCCCGGACCTCGGGGTCGCAGATCGCCAGCCCACGCAGCGCGCACGCCGCTCCCAGCAGGAACGCCGACCGCTCGGCGTCCCCGCAGGCCAGCAACAGGTTCGCCAGTCCTTCGACGGCCGACGCCGCGGACGGCCGGTCCCCGGCGCCGGCGGCCAGGCGGAACGCCTCCCGGTGGTACCGCAGCGAGGTCCCGAGGTCGCCCCGGCTCTCCGCGACCCGCCCGAGGCCGATCAGAGCCCGCGCCCGGGCCTGCTCCACCCCGCCCCAGCGCGGCTCGCATCCCGCCAAGGCCAGCTCGTAGAGCTCCCCGGCCTCATCCACCCGGCCGCGGCGACGGGCCACGGCCGCCAGGCCGAGCCGGACCGTGACCCAGACCTCGGGGACGTCGAGCCCGCGGGCGATCCTCGCCGCCTCCCCGCAGTCGGCCGCGGCGGCCGCCAACGCCCCGGCGTCCCCGGTGCGCAGGCGCTCGGCGGCGCGGCTGCACAGCAGGAAGACCCGGTCCTCGGGCGAGCCGATCTGCTCGATCAGGTCCATGGCCCGCTCGACGGTCGCCACGGCCCGCCGGTGCTCGCCCCGCCATCCCTGCGGCTCGGCCGTCGACAGCAGCGCCTGGGCCATGCCCCAGCGGTCGCCCCGGTCGGCGAACCCCTCCAGCGACCGGGCGAACTCCTCCTCGGCCTCCGTCACCCGGCCGGAGTTCAGCCGGACGAAACCGAGGATCAGCCGGGCCATCGCACGGGTCCACGGGTCGGAGCTGGTGGTGGACCGCAGGACGTCCTCTCCGACGACTCCGTACTCCCCCCGGGCGATGGTGACGAGAGAGCCGATCATGAGCAGCATCGGGTGCCGGGGCGAGGGCGGCAGGGCCCGGACGAGCCGCTCCGCCTGGTCGATCATGTTCAGGGCCGAAGTGTTCACGACCGCCACGGCGAGCACGCACATGACGTACTCCTCCTCCATGCCGGGCGGCGGCGTCCGGCCGACCGCGGCGAGGGTTCTCTCCGCGAACACCCGGCCCTCCATCCGCATGCCGCGCAGCGTCCAGTACCACCACAGCGCGGCGACCAGCCGCAGCGCCTGCCCGTCCCGCCCGGAATCGGCGGCCCGGCGCAGCGCGGCGCGTATCTCGTCATCCTCGGCCGCCAGCCGCCGCAGCCAGACCAACTGGTCCCGGCCGTGCAATTCCGGAGCGGCCCGCTCGGCGAGCGCGGTGAGATAGCCGGCATGGGCCTCGCGAACCCGCTCCTCCTCCCCCGACTCGGCCAGGCGCTCGGCGCAGAAGGCCCGGATGGTCTCCAGCATCCGGTAGCGGCCCCCCGCCACCTCGATCAGCGACTTGTCCACGAGCGCGGCCAGCAGGTCGAGGGCGTCCCGTCCGCCCAGGGCGCCCGCGGCGTCGGGGACGCCGGAAGCACGCGGGGCCCCGTCTCCGCGGACGAGGTCTCCGCAGACGTGCTCGGCGGCCTCCAGGCTGGCGTCGCGGGCGAACACCGCGAACCGCCGGGCGAAGACCCGCTCCGGCTCCTCCAGCAGGTCCCAGCTCCACGCCACGACCGCGCGGAGCGTGCGGTGCCGGGGCAGCGCCGTACGGCTGCCGCCGGTGAACAGCCGGAACCGGTCGTCCAGCCGGTCGGCGACCTCCCCGGCGTCCATCGAGCGCAGCCGGGCCGCGGCCAGCTCGATCGCCAGGGGCAGACCGTCCAGGGCCCGGCAGATCCGCATCAGCGCCTCGTCTCCGGCGTCTCCGGCGTCTCCGGCGTCCGCGGTGCCGAAGCCGGGCCGTACGGCGGCCGCCCGGTCGCGCAGCAGCCGCAGGGCGAGCTCCTCCGGCAGCGGGTGCACCGGGAACAGCACCTCCCCGGTGATGCCGAGCGGCTCGCGGCCGGTCGCCAGCACCCGCACCCCGGGACAGGCCGCGAGCAGCCGGTCGGCCAGGCGGGCGGCGGCCTCCACGACGTGCTCGCAGTTGTCCAGGACCAGCACCAGGTCCCGGCCGGACAGCGCGGCGACGAGCCTCTCCTCCGGCTCGGGGGTGCGGGTCACGCGGAGCGCGGTCTCCCGGACGCCGAGCTCGCCGAGCAGCATCCGCGGCAGGTCGCGGCCGTCGCCCAGGTGGGCCAGCTCGGCGAAGCAGACCTCGCCGTCGAGCCCGGCGGCCGTCTCGGCCGCGAGCCTGGTCTTGCCCACCCCTCCGGGACCGGTCAGCGTGACCAGCCGCCGCTCCCGCAGCAGCTCGCGGAGGCGCCGGAGGTCCTCCTGCCGCCCGACGAAGCTGGTGAGCTGGGCCCGGACGCCGCGCCTGACCGGCTCCCCGGCCGCTCCCCCGGCCGGTCCGCCGGACGGCCCTCCGAACGGCTCGGTCCCGCGCAGGATCGCCAGGTGCGTCCCGGCCAGGGCGGGTGAGGGGTCGGCGCCCAGCTCCCCGGCCAGCACGCGCCGGGTGTCCTCGAAGACGGCCAGGGCCTCGGCCTGCCGCCCCTCCGCCTGCAGTGCCCGCATGAGCAGCGCGCACAGCCGCTCCCGGAGCGGGTGTGCGGCCAGCAGCGCCCGCATCTCGGCGACCGACCCGCCGCCCGCCTCGAACCTGTCCTCCAGGGCGCCGAGCCGCACCTCCTCCAGCCGCCCGGCCAGCGGTTCGGGCACCGGTCCGCGCCACAGCGCCAGCGCCTCCTCCACGAGGGTGAGCGCCCCGCGGCGGTCACCGGCCGCCAGCGCGCTGCGGCCCTCCCGCGCCAGCCGCTCGAACCGGTGCGCGTCTACGTCCTCGGGCCGGGCCGCGATCCGGTAGCCGGACGGGAGCAGCTCGACGGCGACGCCGAGCCTGCGGAGCCGGGAGATCTGCGAGTGCAGGGAACGCTGGGCGCCGGACGGAGGACGCCCGCCGTACAGGACGTCGATCAGGCGGTCGGCGGAGACCGTCGTGCCGGGTTCGGCCAGGAGCGCGACCAGCAACGCGCGCAGCCCCGGCCCCGGGATCTCGACGGGCTCGCCGCCCTCGCCCACCAGACGGACGGGGCCCAGCACCTCGAAGCGCATGATTCGATTCTCACCGCCGGGCCCGTGACCCGCGCGCCGCCGGTCCCGGAGGGCGGGGTTACTCCAGGCGGCGGGTGCTCTCGCGGATGACCACCTCTCCGGCCACCCGCTCGGTCCTGGCCCGCTCCGCCGGGTCGAGGGCCAGCTCCATCGCCCGGGCGCCCATGTCCGCCAGCGGGAGCCGTACGGTCGACAGCGGCGGGACCAGGTCCCTGAGGGTGGCGATGTCGTCGAACCCGGCGACGGAGACGTCCTGGGGCACGCGGACGCCGCGGTCCCTGAAGGCCGCCAGCGCGCCCATCGCCATCACGTCGTTGACGGCGAACACGCAGGTGATCTCCTTGCCCGCCTCCGCGAGCCCGGCCGCCGCCGCGTAACCGCCGTCGCGGTCGAAGGTGCCGTGCACGATCCGCGGCTCCGGCAGGCCGAGCGCGGCCAGCGCCCGGGAGAAGCCGGTCGTGCGGTCGCGGGCGGTGACCAGCCCGGCGGGCCCGGCGAGTACGGCGAAGCGCCGGTGCCCGAGGCCGGCCAGGGCCCGGGCCAGTTCGGCGGCGCCCTCGGCGTTGCCGGGCGCCACCGTGTCGGCGCCGAGCAGGTCCTGACCCACGCAGGCGACCTGGCCGCCGCTCTCGCGGTAGCGGTCGAGCTCCTGGCGCAGCCGCCGGGTCACCTGGGCGTCGTCGAGCCGGGATCCGGTCAGCAGGACGGCGCGCACCCGCTGCGCGTTCAGGGTCGAGACGTAGGCGATCTCCCGCTCGGGGTCCCGGTGCGTGGTGCCCACCATGACCATCAGGCCCCGGCTCTCGGCCACCCGCATCGCCCCGTCGGCGATCGCGGCGAAGTAGGGGTCGACCAGGTCGTGCACCACCAGGCCGATCACGTTGCCGGCGCCGCGCGCCAGCGTCTGGGCCGCGACGTTCGCCCGGTAGCCGAGCTGTTCGGCGGCCAGCTCGACCTTGGCCCGCAGCGGCGCGCCCACCTGACGGGTGCTGCCGTTGAGCACCCGCGAGGCGGTGGCGAGCGAGACTCCCGCGTGCTTGGCGACATCCTCGAGCGTGACCACAGGCGACCTCCAGGAAAACGATTTCCAAGTCTGCCAGACGATCACCTCCCGCGCATCCGGCCCAGCCGCGGGGAAGGCTCCGCCCTCGCCCCCGATTCTCCGCCTCCACCGGGCCCTCGCGCACCCCGGACGGACCGAGTGTTGTTACTGGCGAGTAGCATGGGGAGGGTAGCCACCCAGCAACGAGGAGCTAACCCCGTGCCTTCGTCTCGTGACGTCGTATTCGTCGACGGAGTGCGCACGCCTTTCGGCAAGTCGGGCCCCAAGGGCCTGTACGCCGAGACGCGCGCCGACGACCTGGTGATCCGCGTCATCCGCGAGCTGATTCGGCGTAATCCGAACCTGCCGCCGGAGCGCGTCGACGAGGTGGCCATCGCGGCCACGACCCAGATCGGCGACCAGGGGCTGACCATCGGCCGCTCCGCCGCCGTCCTGGCCGGACTGCCCAAGAGCGTCCCCGGTTACGCGATCGACCGCATGTGCGCCGGCGCCATGACCGCGGTGACCTCCGTCGCGGGCGGCATCGCCTTCGGCGCCTACGACGTGGCCATCGCCGGCGGCGTCGAGCACATGGGCCGCCACCCGATGGGCGAGGGCGTCGACCCGAACCCGCGGTTCGTGGCCGAGCAGATCGTGGACGGCTCCGCCCTGGTCATGGGCATGACCGCGGAGAACCTGCACGACCGCTACCCGACCGTCACCAAGGAGCGCGCGGACGCCTTCGCCCTCGCCTCGCAGGAGAAGGTCGCCAAGGCCTACGCCGACGGCAAGATCCAGCCCGACCTGGTCCCGGTGGCCGTGCGCTCCGCCGAGAGGGGCTGGGGCCTGGCCACCGCCGACGAGGCTCCCCGTCCCGGCACCACGCTGGACGGCCTGGGCACGCTGAAGACCCCGTTCCGCCCGCACGGCCGGGTCACCGCGGGCAACGCCTCCGGCATCAACGACGGCGCCACCGGCTGCATCGTGGCCGCCGCCGACGTCGCCGAGGAGCTGGGCCTGGCGCCGAAGATGCGCCTGGTCTCCTACGCCTTCGCGGGCGTGGACCCCGAGGTCATGGGCGTCGGCCCGATCCCGTCCACCGAGCGCGCGCTGCGCCTGGCCGGGCTGTCCATCGACGACATCGGCCTGTTCGAGATCAACGAGGCGTTCGCCGTCCAGGTGCTGGCCTTCCTGGAGCACTTCGGCATCGCCGACGACGACTCCCGCGTGAACCCGTACGGCGGTGCGATCGCCTTCGGTCACCCGCTGGCCTCCTCGGGCGTGCGGCTGATGACCCAGCTCGCCCGCGAGTTCGGCGAGCGCCCCGACGTCCGCTACGGCATCACCACGATGTGCGTCGGCATGGGCATGGGCGGAACGGTCATCTGGGAGAACCTCGCCTGGGAAGGTGCGAAGCAGTGAGCGAGCGCAGCGAGCGAGCCAGTGAGTACAGCGACTCGGCGAATGCCCCGACGAGCCGCCAGGCGAGGAGGTAACGGCATGAGCATCAAGGAACTCTTCGCTGACGAGGTCGTCACCAAGGCGATCGTCCGCGACGTCGAGCTGCCGTACGGCGCGGGCACCATGGCCCTGATCACGCTGGACAACGGCTTCGACCACACCAAGCCCTCCACCTTCGGCCCCGGCGGCCTGACCTCGCTCAACGAGGCCATCGACGCCGTCGCCGGCCGGACCGACCTGGCCGCGGTGGGCGTCGTCGGCAAGCCGTTCATCTTCGCTGTCGGCGCCGACCTCAAGGGCGCCGCCCTGGTCTCCGAGCGCGAGCAGGCGCTGGCCATCGGCAAGCTGGGCCACGACGTGTTCCGTCGCCTCGGCGAGCTGTCGGTGCCGTCGTTCGCGTTCGTCAACGGCGCGGCGATGGGCGGCGGCCTGGAGGTCGCCCTGCACTGCACCTACCGGACCATCTCCTCCGGCGTGCCCGCGGTGGCCCTGCCCGAGTGCTTCCTCGGCCTGGTACCCGGCTGGGGCGGCACCCAGCTGCTGCCGCGCCTGATCGGCCCTATGAGCGCGCTCAAGCTGATCATCGAGAACCCGCTCGCGCAGAACCGCATGATCAAGGGCCGGGACGCCTTCAAGCTCGGCATCGCCGACGCGATGTTCGAGGCCGCCGACTTCCTGGAGGAGTCGCTGCGCTGGGCCGCCCAGGTGCTGCGCGGCGAGGTGACGGTCTCCCGTACCGACCACACCGCCGCCGACTGGTCCAAGACGATCGCCGACGCCCGCTTCCTGCTCGACATGAAGCTGCGCGGCGCCAACCCGGCCCCCTACCGGGCGCTGGAGCTGGTCGAGCTGGCCCGCACCGCCTCCCGCGACGAGGGCTTCGACGCCGAGGACCAGGCCCTGGCCGACCTGCTGATGGGCGACGAGCTGCGCGCCGGGCTGTACTCCTTCGACCTGGTGCAGCGCCGCGCCAAGCGGCCCGCCGGGGCGCCGGACAAGTCGCTGGCCCGCAAGGTCACCAAGGTGGGCGTCGTCGGCGCGGGCCTGATGGCCTCGCAGATGGCGCTGCTGTTCGCCCGCCGCCTGGAGGTCCCGGTCGTCCTGACCGACCTGGACCAGGCCCGCCTGGACAAGGGCGTCGCCTACGTCCACGCCGAGGTCGACAAGCTGCTCGGCAAGGGCCGCATCTCCGGCGACCAGGCCAACCGGCTCAAGGCCCTGGTGACCGGCTCGCTGACCAAGGACGCCTTCGCCGACGCCGACTTCGTCATCGAGGCCGTCTTCGAGGACATGAAGGTCAAGCAGAAGGTGTTCGCCGAGGTCGAGGCCGTGGTCTCCGAGACCTGCGTGCTGGCGACCAACACCTCCTCGCTCTCCCTCACCGAGATGGGCTCGGAGCTGAGGCACCCCGAGCGCCTGGTGGGCTTCCACTTCTTCAACCCGGTCGCGGTCATGCCGCTGCTGGAGATCATCCGCGGCCACGCCACGGACGACGCCACGCTGGCCACCGCGTTCGCGGTCGGCAAGTCGCTGAAGAAGTCCAGCGTGCTGGTCAAGGACGCCCCGGCGTTCGTCGTCAACCGGCTGCTGACCCGCTTCATGGGCGAGGTCATCACCGCCGTGGACGAGGGCACCCCGCTGGAGGTCGCCGACCACGCGCTCGACGACCTGGGCCTGCCGATGACCCCGTTCGCGCTGCTGCAGCTGGTCGGCCCGGCCGTCGGCCTGCATGTCTCCGAGACGCTGCACGCCGCCTTCCCCGAGCGCTTCGGCGTCTCGCAGAACATGGCCAAGCTGGTCGCGGCGGGCAAGCCCGGCGTCTACGGCGCCGACTTCTCCCTCGACCCCGAGGCGGTGGCGATCTTCTCCGGCGGGACCTCCCCGTCCACGGCCGAGCAGGTGCGCGAGCGCGTGCTGCGGGCCCTGGAGCAGGAGATCCGCATCATGCTGGAGGAGGGCGTGGTCGCCGCGGCGCAGGACATCGACCTGTGCATGATCCTGGGCGCGGGCTGGCCGTTCCACCTGGGCGGCATCACCCCTTACCTGGACCGCGCCGGCATCGCCCGGCCGCGGTTCCTGGAGCCGGGCGTGGCCTCCGTCCCCGCCTGACCCGTTCCGCTCCCCGCCCTCCGTCCCCTGCCCGGGACGGAGGGCGGACGCGTTTCTCCCGGTCGTTCTGTGGATTATCACGCAGTCGTTGTGTGGATTATGCGGAGGTGAGCGATCCGTCCCGGCGGCATCGTCGGGTGCGCCGGCCGCGGTGGCCGGTGACCCGGACGGCCCGCCTCGGCGGGCTCTCGCCCACGGGAGACCGCCATGACCACCCTCCGCTCCGCGCCCCCGGCCCTCATCCCGCCCGCCGCCGGCACGCCGCAGGCCGCGGCGCCCGGCCCGCGGCGGATCGGGTGGGCCGACACCGCCAAGGGCGTGTGCATCCTGCTGGTGGTCCTGTGGCACGTGGTCGCCAAGCAGTACCTCCAGCTCGACTGGCGGCTCGCCCTGCCGGTCCCGGGAGCGTGGGGCGCCCTGGGCGAGCTGCTCCTGCCGTTGCGGATGCCGCTGTTCTTCGCCATCTCGGGCATGTTCGCGCTCGGCGCGGTGAACCGGCCGTGGCGGGTGGTCGCCCGGTCGCGGGTGGCCAGGTTCCTGTACCTGTACGTCCTGTGGCTGCTGGTCCACACCGCGCTGCTGAGCACGACGCCGGACTTCCCCACCGACCGGGCCACGAGCGCGACCGGGCTGCTGGAGCAGCTCACGGTCACGCCGTCCAACCTGTGGTACCTGTACGCGCTGGCGCTGTACTTCGTGATCGCCAAGCTGACCCGGCGCTTCCCGCGGATCCTCGTGCTGGGTCCGGCCCTGGCGCTGTCGGTCCTCGCCTCCGCCGACCTGGTCGCGGCGCCCGGCAACCGCGCCGGGCTGTACCAGAACCTGGTGTTCTTCCTGGTCGGGCTGTACTTCCGCCCGGCCGTCGAGCGGCTGGCCGCGGCGGCGGACTGGAGGCTGCTCGTCCTGACCGGGGGCGTGTACGGCTCGGCGCTGCTGGCCATGACCGTCACGCGCTCCCAGGACGTCCCGGGCGTGTGGCCCCTCGTCTCGGCGACCGCCACGGTCTTCGGTGTGACCGCGGCGGCCGTGCTGAGCCGCTGGAACGCCCTGGCGAGGCTGCTGACGGGCATCGGCCGGCAGACGTTGCCGATCTACGTCGTGCACATGCCGGTCCTCGCGCTGCTCGGCCTGGCGCTGGCCGGGCCGCTGTCCCGGCTCGAGGGCCCGTGGCCGACCGTCGTCGCCGTCGTCCAGCCGCTCGTCCTGACCGGCGCCGTCACCTGGATCTGCCTCCTGCTGCACCGGGTGCTGGGCGCGGCCGGGGCCGGGCGTGTCCTGTTCGACATGCCCGGCCGCCGGACGGAGCGCGGGCCCGCCCCTCAGCCGTCCTTCACCGAGCCGCCCATCGGCCGGTCGGCCACGCGGCTGTGGCGGTAGCCGTACAGGAAGTAGATCACGACCCCGACGAGCATCCACGCCAGGAAGCGCAGCCAGGTCTCCACCGGAAGGTTGATCATCAGGTAGAGGCAGGCCAGCACCGACAGGATGGGCACCAGCGGGACCAGCGGGGTGCGGAAGGAGCGCGGCAGGTCGGGCCGGGTGCGGCGCAGGATCACCACCGCGATCGAGACGACCACGAACGCGAAGAGCGTGCCGATGTTGACCAGCTCGGCGATCGTGGACAGCGGCACCAGCCCGGCCAGGATCGCGATGATCACGCCCAGCAGGATGGTGATCCGGTACGGCGTGCCGTACACCGGGTGCACCCTGGCCAGGCCGCGGGGCAGCAGGTTGTCGCGGCACATGGAGAACATCACCCGCGACTGGCCCAGCATGAGGATCATCACGACCGTGGTCAGACCGGCCAGCGCGCCGATGCTGATCAGCGTCGCCGCCCAGGTCTGGCCGACCGCCTTGAACGCGTCGGCGAGCGGGGCGGCCTCGCTCAGCTCCCGGTACGGCTGCATGCCGACGACGACCAGGGAGACCGCCACGTACAGGATCGTGCAGATGACCAGCGAGGCGATGATGCCGATCGGCAGGTCCCGCTGCGGCCTGCGGGTCTCCTCGGCGGCGGTGGCCACCACGTCGAAGCCGATGTAGGCGAAGAACACGATCGCGGCGGCGCTGAAGATGCCCATGACGCCGAAGGCCACCGGGGTGATCCCGAACATCACCTGGATCAGCGGCGCGGACAGCCCCTCGACGGCCGGGGTCTGCTCGGCGGGCGGGATGAACGGCGTGTAGTTGGCGCCCTCGACGAAGAACAGTCCCGCCAGGATGACCAGCAGGATCACTGTGACCTTGATCGCGACCACGGCCAGGTTGAGCCGCGACGACAGCTTCACCCCGGCCACCAGCACCGCGGTGAGGACCAGCACGATGAGCGCGGCGGGCAGGTTGAAGACCGGATCGTCGCCCGCCAGCGAGGCGGGCAGGTTGATGCCGAAGGACGACAGCAGCGAGGCCAGGTATCCCGACCAGCCCACCGCGACGACCGCGGCGCCGAGCATCATCTCCAGGATGAGGTCCCACCCGATGATCCAGGCGGGGAACTCGCCCAGTGTCGCGAAGGAGAAGGTGTAGGCCGAACCGGCCACCGGGACGGTGGAGGCGAACTCGGCGTAGCAGAGCGCCGCCAGCGCGCAGACGACCGCGGCCGCCACGAACGACAGGGCGACCGAGGGCCCGGCCAGCTCCTTGGCCACCCTGCCGGTGAGCACGAAGATGCCGGTCCCCACGATGACGCCGATGCCGAACACGGTCAGGTCGAGCGCCGTGAGCTCCTTTCTCAGCCGATGCTCCGGCGCCTCGGTGTCCGAGATGGACTGCTCGACCGACTTCACGCGGAACACGCTCATCGGGTACACCTCCCGGGGTCGTGTGATCACCCGGGTGCTTCCCCCTCGACCGGCGGGTCATGCGGATCCGGAACGTACGGATGTCCGCTCCGGAGACACCCGGCCGGGCCGAAACCCCGGCGCGGGGCGGACCGGGGGGCGGGGCGGACCGGGGGGCGGAGGGCGGTGCGGGAAAGTAAGGGTTCTTCTCGGGGTAAGTCCGGATCTGCTCGAAGGCTCGGGCGAGGAGGATGGGCAGCATGATCCTGGACATATTGGGCCAGCTGGATCCCGTCCTGGTGGGCGGGGTCCTGATGGCCGTGCTGGCGCTGGACAACACCCTGCTGACCGGACTGGTGATCCCCGCCGACGCGTCGATCATCGTGGCCGGCGCCGCGCTGACGAGCCCGGCCGAGATCGCGCTGGTCGCGGCGGCCGGTACGGCCGGCTGCTTCCTGGGGGCCAGCGGCGGCTGGCTGCTGGGCCGCCGGTACGGCTCGCGGGTCCGCCACAGCAGGGCCGGACGGTGGATCGGGGAACACCGCTGGGCCCGCGCCGAACGGATCGCCACGGGCGACGGCGGCGGTCCCGCCCTGGCCGCCGCCCACTTCCTTCCGGTGGTGAACGCGCTGACCCCGATCCTCGCCGGGACGCTGGGCATGCCGTACCGGAGCTTCATCCGCTGGGCGCTGGCGGGCGGGGCCGTCTGGGTGACGACCTATCTGACGCTGGGATCCCTGGCTGCGGACTTCATGCGCGACAACCAGCACCTGACGGTGCCCCTGGCCGCGTGCGCCGCCCTGCTCGCCGTGGGCCTGGCCGTCATCACCCGGCGGACCCGCGCGTCCAGGAACGCGCGGGCGGCCTCCGGGAGCTCCGGCGGATCCGGCGAGCCGGGGCCCGCCGGATCCGGTGCCGCCGGGATCAGCGGGCCGGGTGGTTCTCCAGGACAGGAGAGCGCTTCGCGACCGCCTCGGTGACCTCCCGGGCGATGTCCTGGGCGGTCAGGCCGATCTCGGTGAGGATCTTCGCCCGCTTGGCGTGGTCCAGGAAGCGCTGCGGGATGCCGTAGGTGCGCACCGGGACGTCCACGTCGGCGTCGCGCAGCATCCTGGCCACCGCGTCGCCGACGCCGCCCACCCGGCCGTTGTCCTCGACCACCACGACCAGCTTGTGCGCCTTGGCGGCCAGCACCAGCGCCTCGTCCAGCGGCTTGACCCAGCGCGGGTCCACCACGGTGGCGGAGATCCCCTGTGCGTCGAGCAGCCCGGCCGCCTCCATGCACGTCTCGGCCATCGGGCCCACCGAGACGATCAGCACGTCGGGGTCGCCCGCGCGCAGCACGTCCATCCCGCCGAGCTTGCCGACGGCCTCGATCTCGGGGCCGACCGGGCCCTTGGGGAAGCGCACGACGGTGGGGCCGTCGTCGACCGCCACGGCCTCGGCGAGCAGTTCGCGCAGGCGCGGCTCGTCGCGCGGCACCGCGATGGCCAGGCCCGGCACGACCTGCAGGATCGACAGGTCCCACATGCCGTTGTGGCTGGCGCCGTCGTCGCCGGTGACGCCCGCCCGGTCGAGCACCACGGTGACCGGGAGCCTGTGCAGGGCGACGTCCATCAGCAGCTGGTCGAAGGCCCGGTTGAGGAAGGTGGCGTAGACCGCCACCACCGGGTGCAGCCCGCCGAGCGCCAGGCCGGCGGCGCTGGTCAGCGCGTGCTGCTCGGCGATGCCGACGTCGTAGAGCCGGTCGGGGTAGGCCTCGGAGAACGGGATCAGACCGGTCGGGCCGAGCATCGCGGCGGTGATCGCCACGATGTCCTGCCGCTCGGCGCCGAGCCGTACGATCTCCTGGCTGAACACGTTGGTCCAGCCGTGCGGCTTGGGCTTCTCCTCGCCGGTCAGCGGGTCGAAGACGCCGGGCGAGTGGAAGCAGTCCTCCCCGTGGTTCTCGGCCGGGGAGTAGCCGAAGCCCTTCTTGGTCAGCACGTGCACGATGACCGGGCGGCGGAAGTCGCGCGCCTTGCGCAGCGCGGCCTCCACGGCCTGCTCGTCGTGGCCGTCGACCAGGCCGATGTACTTCAGGCCGAGGTCCTCGAACATGACCTGCGGGGCCAGGACGTCCTTGAGGCCCTTCTTGACGCCGTGCAGCGCGTCGTAGACGGGGGCGCCGACCAGAGGCACCTTCGTCAGGTTGTCCTTGACGAAGTCGAGCACGTCCTCGTAGCGCTGGGTGGCGCGCAGTGAGGCCAGGTGGTTGGCCAGGCCGCCGATGGTCGGCGAGTAGGAGCGGCCGTTGTCGTTGACCACGATGATCAGCGGCAGGTCCTTGTGCCCGGCGATGTTGTTGAGCGCCTCCCAGGCCATGCCGCCGGTGAGCGCGCCGTCGCCGATCACCGCGACGACCGAGCGGTCGCTCTCACCGCGCAGCTTGTAGGCCTTGGCCAGGCCGTCGGCGTACGACAGCGCGGTGGAGGCGTGGGAGTTCTCGATGATGTCGTGCTCGGACTCGGCCCGGCTGGGGTAGCCGGACAGGCCGCCCTCCTGGCGGAGCCCGTCGAACAGCCCGGCGCGGCCGGTGAGCATCTTGTGCACGTACGCCTGGTGGCCGGTGTCCCACAGGATGCGGTCGCGCGGCGAGTCGAAGACACGGTGCAGTGCGACGGTCAGCTCGACCACGCCGAGGTTGGGGCCGAGGTGCCCGCCGGTACGGGCGGTGGAGGCGACGAGCAGGTCCCTGATCTCGGCCGCGAGCCGGGGGAGCTCGTCGGCCGCCATCAGCTTGAGGTCCCGTGGTCCCTTGACCGACTCCAGAAGACTGCCCGGCCGTGCGGTCCGCTCGCTCACGGAATCATCCCCTCTGTCCAGTCATCTTCAAAGCGAGTCTAGTTCGCCCCCCAGGCAGTGCCGCCCATCGAGGGAGAACCTGCATGCTTTATTCACACATGTCATAACCTTTTGCACACCATGAACTCCCTCCTCTCCGGGTCACTGGTGTCCCTCGCCGTGACCTCCCTCTCCTTTTCCCCGGTGCCCGCCGCGGGTTCCCCGGTGTCCGCCGTGGGTTCCCTGGTCCCCGGCGCGGGCGAGGCGGGCAAGATCGCCGCTATGGCCGTCGCGGCCGTCGCCGGGCAACAGGGAGTGCAGCTGAGCGGCAAGGCCGCCGCCACCTCGAACTCCCTGTACCGGACCGGCCAGATCTCCGGCACCAGGTGCCGGGCCGGCCGGATCATCGCGGGGAACGCGGCCTCCTACCGGCGCTTCATGACCCGCGTCAACCGCTGCCTCGGCAGGACGTGGGCTGCCCAGTTCAGGAAGGCCGGCCTGCCCTTCAGCCAGCCGACGCTGCGCTTCGTCACCTCCCGGGTGAGCAGCCCGTGCGGCAGGTGGCCCACCGGGGCGGGCGGCTACTACTGCTCCAGCAACCGCACCATGTACATCGGCGTCACCCGCAGGGTGCTGCAGAACCCCTACGCCCCCAACCACGCGCAGTTCATGGCCCACGAGTACGCCCACCACCTGCAGCAGCTGGCCGGCATCCTGCCGTACTACGGCCAGAGCGCCTGGCAGGCCCGCACCGGCGTCAGGCTCGCGCTCTCCCGCCGCCTCGAACTGCAGGCCGACTGCCTGGCCGCGGTCTTCCTGCGCGGGGCCGCCCGGGATCTGGAGGTCACCCGGGAGCACTGGGAGGCCATGCTGGAGTGGACCACCGAGAACGGCCACAAGACCTGGCCGACCAACGACCACGGCAAGGGCCGCAGCCAGGCGTTCTGGATGCGGCGGGGCTTCGACTCCGGCTCTCCGGCCTCCTGCAACACCTGGACGGCCTCCAGCCGCAGCGTCTCCTGAACCCGCCCGCCGCATTCCCGAGGCGTACTGCGAGCGCCCTGCGAGCGCACCGTGCCGCCGATCGTGCAGGGACCGCGGGATCGCCGCGGTCCCGTCACGATCCGGCGCGGGCGAGGACCTCCAGCGGGTCGGCCAGGACCTGGGCGAAGGCCAGCTCGGCGGCGCCGATGAGGGTGGCGTCGTCGCCGAGGGCGGAGGTGCGAAGGCGCAGGTGCTCCCGCACCGGGGGAAGCGCGTCGGTCGTGATACGGCTGCGCACCTGGGCTGCGGAGCCGAGATAGACCTCGCGGAGCGTGCCGCCGAAGACGACCATCTCCGGGTTGAAGATGTTGACCAGGTTGGCGACGCCCAGCCCGAGCCAGTCGCCGACCCTGCCCAGCGCCGCCTGGGCGACGATGTCGCCGCGGTCGGCTGCGTCGACCACGGCGCGGACCGCGTCGCGGCCGATCAGGGCGCCGGACCCGTTGTACGGCTGGGCGCTGTGGTTCTCGAAGCGCCCGGCGGCCTCCAGCAGGGCCCGCTCCCCCACCTCGGCCTCCAGGCATCCGAGCGAGCCGCACCCGCAGGAGCGGCCCTTGGGGTTGACGATCATGTGCCCGACCTCGCCGCCGAAGCCCTGGTGCCCGCCGAGCAGGGTCCCGTTGACGATCACGCCTCCGCCGACGCCGACATCGCCGTGGAGGTAGATCAGGTCGCGGCATCCGACGCCGACACCGCGCGTGTGCTCGGCCATCGCCCCGAGGTTGGCGTCGTTGCCGACCGTCACGGGCAGGCCGAGCCCGAGGCGCCGGGCCATCTCCTCGCCGAACGGCACGTCCTCCGCCCCGTCCATGTTCGGCCCGAACCGGACGACGCCGTCCTCACGGGCCACCCCGCCGGAGAAGGCCGCGGCGGCTCCGACGCAGACCGTGTCCGGCCGGGTCTTGCGGTGCATCTGCCGGGCGAAGGCGGCCAGCGGCCCGACGACCTCCTCCATGACGAAAGGGCCGCGGCGCCGTACCGTCTCGCGCCGGTCGAGGACCACGCCGCCCAGTCCGACGCGGGCGGCGACCAGCCGGTCGACGCCCACGTCCAGGGCGAACACGTAGACCCGTGCCGACTCCGGCCGGACCACCAGGGAGGGGCGTCCCGCGCGTCCGGTCTCGCGCGGCAGCTCCTCCCTGACCAGACCGGCGGCGGTGAGGTCGGCGGTGAGGGCCATGATGGTGCTGCGGTTGAGCCCCATCCGGCTGGTGAGCTCCGCCCGCGAGGTAGGCCCGCCCAGATGAACGTGACGGAGCAGGGCGCCGAGATTGTGGCGCCTGATCTCCTCTTGGGAGGGACCGGCTCGCATCGCGTGGCGTTCCTTAGGTCGGTCGGAGTCGTGGATCACCCTAGACCAGTTGCGGCGGCACGCCTGCGGGACAGCGCGTCCACGCTCGCGGCCAGGAGCAGAACGGAACCGGTGACGATGTACTTCACGCCGGAGCTGTAGCCCATCAGGCCCATGCCGTTCTCGATGACCGCGACCACCGCGCCGCCCAGGACCGCGTCCAGGACACGGCCCTTGCCGCCGAAGAGGCTGGTGCCGCCGATGACGGCCGCGCCCACGGCGTACAGCAGCACGTTGCTGCCGCCGGTGTTGGGGTCGACCGAGGCGCCACGGGAGGCCGCGATGATGCCGCCGACCGAGGCCAGGGTGGAACAGAGCACGAACGCGGTGATCTTCATCCGGTCCACGTTGATGCCGGCCCGGCGGGCCGCCTCGGCGTTGCCGCCGACGGCGTACAGGTGACGGCCGTACCCGGTGCGGCGCAGCACGAAGGTCAGCACCAGCAGGAGGACGACGATGATCGGGACGACGACCGGCACGCCCTTGAGGGAGACGACCGCCGCGTTGCGGCTGCGCTCCAGGTTCAGGAAGTAGACGGCGAGCCCGCCCAGGACGGCCAGCGCCCCCACGCGCACCGCGATCAGCGAGATGGGGTCCGCGGTCAGGCCGCGCGCGGTCCGCTTGCGCGCCCGGATGAGCTGGACCGCCGCGTAACCGACGACCCCCAGGATCAGCAGAGCCCAGCCCCACACCGGCGGCAGGTTCTTGTTGGCGATCGCGAGGATCGTCTCGTCCCGGATGGAGATGTTCGTGCCGCCCTTGACCAGCAGCAGGACCAGGCCCTGGAAGGCGAGGAAGCCGGCCAACGTCACCACGAAGGAGGGGATGCCGAGCTTGGCGACCAGCGCGCCGAGGGTGGTGCCGATCGCGGCGCCGGTGAGGATGGCCGCGAGCACCGCGACGTACCAGGGCTGGCCCTGGTCGGTGAGCAGGATCGCCAGCACCGCGGCGCAGACACCGCTGGCGAAGCCCGCCGACAGGTCGATCTCGCCGAGGAGCAGGACGAACACCAGACCCATGGCGATCACGGTGACGGCCGCGCCCTGGGTGAACAGGTTGGCGAAGTTGCCCGCCGTCAGGAAGGAGGGCCGCAGGATCGAGAAGACTGTGCAGAGCACGATCAGGCCGAACACCGCGGGCAGCGCGCCCATGTCGCCGCCGCGGACCCGCTCGGCGTAGCCGCGGACGTTGGAGGCGATCGAGGGGGACTCTGGCTTGCTCTCGATGGTGGTGGTCATGCCGGAACTCCGTTGGTCAGGCCGAGGTCCCCGCTCCGGCCGGAGGTGATCAGTTCGACGACCTGCGCGTGGGTGACGTCCGAGGTCTTCACCTGGGCCGCCATCCGGCCGAGGTAGAGCGCGGCGATCCGGTCGGACACGGCGAACACGTCGTTCATGTTGTGCGAGATGAGCACGACGGCCAGGCCCTGGTCGGCCAGGCGGCGGACCAGCTCCAGCACCTGCGCGGTCTGCGCGACACCGAGCGCCGCGGTGGGCTCGTCGAGGATGACGACCTTGCTGTTCCAGAGCACGGCCTTGGCGATCGCGACGGTCTGCCGCTGGCCGCCGGAGAGGCTGGAGACGTGCTGGCGGATGGACTTGACGGTCCGGACCGACAGGCCCTCCAGCGTCTTGGCCGCCATCTCCTCCATGGTGTCCTCGTCGAGGACGATGCCGCGCTTGTGCTCACGCCCCAGGAACATGTTCTGGACGATGTCGAGGTTGTCGCACAGCGCCAGGTCCTGGTAGACGATCTCGATGCCCAGGGCGGCGGCCTCGCGCGGGCTGTGGACGTGGACGGGCTTGCCCTCGAAGAGGTACTCGCCCGAGTCGATGGGGTGGATGCCGCCGACGCACTTGACGAGGGTGGACTTACCGGCGCCGTTGTCGCCGACCAGCGCGGTCACCTCTCCGGCGTGGACGGAGAAGGCGACGTCGTGCAGGACCTGGACGGGACCGAAGCTCTTGTCGATCCCGCGGAGTTCCAGTACGGGGGTCATATGGGGCTCCTCAGGTGCGGCGGGGTACGGCCGGCGGAGGGGACGCCGGCCGTACCCCGCCTGCGCGTTACTGGATTCCGGCCTCGGTGCACTTGGCGGCGAAGTCGCCGGTGCACAGCTCTTCCTTGGTCACGAACCCGTCGGTGACGACGTCCTTGACGTTCTCGAAGTAGATGGCCTGCGGGTCGAGCAGGACCGCGGGAACGTCCTGGCCGCTCTCGGTGTCCTTGACCGTGCCGCTCGCGGCCGGCTTCTCACCCTTGGCCAGGCCGATCGCGAGCGCGGCGGCCGCGTCGGCCTCCTTCTTGATCGCCTTGTAGACCGTCATGCACTGGTCGCCGGCGAGGATGTTCTGCAGACCCTGGACGGTGGCGTCCTGGCCGGTCACCGGCACCTTGCCGTTGAGGTTGTTCTTCTTGAGCACGGTGATGGCGGCGTTGCCGAGGCCGTCGTTGGCGGCCAGCACACCGGCGATCTTCGGCTGCTCGGTCAGCATCTGCTCGAAGATCGTGGCGGCCTGGGCGTTGTCCCAGTCCGGAACCGACTGGTCCGGGCCCTTCTCGTACTCGCCCGCGTCGAACTTGGGCTTGAGCACGCCGTCGTAGCCGTTCTTGAACAGGGTGGCGTTGTTGTCGGTGGGCGAGCCGTTGAGGTAGGCGACGATCGGCTTCTCGGCCTTCTTGTCCGTGAGGCACTTGACCAGGCCCTCACCCTGCAGGGTGCCGACCTTGGTGTTGTCGAAGCTCACGTAGTAGGAGGCGCCGCCGTTGAGGGTCAGGCGGTCGTAGTCGATGGTGGCCACGCCCTGGGCCTTGGCCTTGTCGAGCACGGCCTTGCCGGTGCCGCTGTCCAGGTTGACGATCATCAGGACCGTGGCCCCGTTGGTGATCATCTGGTCCGCGATGGTCTGGAACTGGTTCTTGTCGCCCTGGGCGTTCTGGATGTCGTAGGCCACGCCCGCGGCCTTGAACGCCTCCTCCAGGTACTTGCGGTCCGCGGTCTCCCAGCGGGCGGAGGACTTGCTGTCCGGCAGGATGACGCCGACCTTTCCGGCGGCCTTGCTCTCGGCCGGGGCGGCGCTGCTCTGGGCGCTGGTGTCGCCACCGTCGCTCCCGCATGCGGCGAGGCCGAGAGTCATCACCGCGGCGGCGGCGGTCAGGCTGAGGATCCCCTTGCGCATGGTGCACGGGTCCTTTCTTCGAGAACTTCGAGAAGTGGGGGGTCGGAAGTGCGGCATGCCGAATTCATCGGAACGGCCCGGCCGGGTTACGGCTCACCGTCCCGTTGAATGTTGTTTGCGGCAACGTATTCCGCCGTGGCCAGGAACGCCAGACCCTCCAGAGGGAAAGTTTGTTGTGGCCGGTAACAATCCAGAAACGCGGGCTTAACCCACGGTGCTCTGGATGATCAGGCCCAGCGCGGAAAGCGCGGCCACCATGAGGATCGCGGCCCTGACACGCCCGCCGTCGAGATAGCGGCGCAGCGGGCCCGACAGGAGGAAGCCGACGACCAGGAACGGGATCAGCACGGCCCCGAAGCCCAGCGCCCGCGCCGGCAGCCGCCCCAGGACGGCGAGGATGACCATGGACTGCGCGGCGCTGAGGAAGAAGAACATAGCGAGGGTGGCGCGGATCTGCGGCCCCTTGGCGTTCTGGTAGACCAGGGCCATCGGCGGCCCGCCGATCCCGGTCGCGGTGCCGGTGATCCCCGAGACGAGACCCGCCCCCGTCAGGGTCGCCGGAGTGCGCGGTACGGCCGCCGCCCGCACGGTCAGGGCGACGGCGACCAGCACCATCACGCCCACCAGGACGCCCAGGGCCCGGGTGGAGACGTAGACGACCACCAGGCCGCCCAGGAGGCTGCCGGGCAGCCTGCCCAGCAGCGCGAAGCCGAGCCCGCGCCAGTCCACCCGGCGCCACTCGACCATGAGGGTGAACAGCGGCAGCGTGACGTTCACGACCTGGATCGCCCCGGGGACCACGGAGGGCGCCAGGATCGTGATGATCGGGGCCGCCACCAGCCCCAGCCCGAACCCGACCGCCCCCTGGACGATCGCCCCCAGGAGGACCGCCAGGCCCGCCAGAACGACCACTGCCGCCTCGTCACCCATGGACGCGACCGTAGCGCCGCCCCGGACCGGGCCCCGTCCATGATGCCGTCACCCGGACCCCGCCGCCCTGGACCCCGCCGCCCTGGACCCCGCTCCCCGGGCCGGGCCGCGCTCCGGGCGTGACGGTCCGGGCATGACGGTCCGGGCATGACAGAGCCACCCGGCGGCGGTGCGCCGCCGGGTGGCTCGTGTCTGGGGTGTCTCCCCGATATGGGCGGGACCCCGAGGGGCCCCGTCCCCCCGGCTCAGCTCTTGGCGAGCAGGGAGCGCAGGACGTACTGCATGATGCCGCCGTGGCGGTAGTAGTCGGCCTCTCCCGGCGTGTCGATGCGCACGACCGCCTGGAACTCCTTGTCCCCGGCCTTCACCGTCACGGTCCTCGGGATGCCGCCGCCGTTGAGCTCCTCGACACCGGTGATGTCGAAGGTCTCCTCACCGGTCAGGCCCAGGGAGGCGGCGCTCTCGCCCTCGGGGAACTGCAGCGGCAGCACGCCCATGCCGATCAGGTTGGAGCGGTGGATGCGCTCGTAGGACTCGGCGATGACGGCGCGCACGCCGAGCAGCGCGGTGCCCTTGGCCGCCCAGTCGCGCGAGGAGCCGGAGCCGTACTCCTTGCCGGCCAGGACGACCAGCGGGATGCCCGCGGCCTGGTAGTTGGCCGAGGCGTCGTAGATGAAGCTCTGCGGGCCGCCCTCCTGGGTGAAGTCGCGGGTGTAGCCGCCCTCCACGCCGTCGAGCAGCAGGTTCTTCAGCCGGATGTTGGCGAAGGTGCCGCGGATCATCACCTCGTGGTTGCCGCGGCGCGAGCCGTAGGAGTTGAAGTCCCTGACCTCGACCCCGTTCTCGCGCAGGTACTCGGCCGCCGGGGTGCCCGGCTTGATGGAGCCGGCCGGGGAGATGTGGTCGGTGGTGACCGAGTCGCCGAGCTTGGCCAGCACCCGGGCGCCGGAGATGTCCTTGACCGGCTCCGGCTGGGCGGGCATGCCGTCGAAGTAGGGGGCCTTGCGCACGTAGGTCGAGGCCGGGTCCCACTCGAAGGTGTTGCCGGTCGGGACCGGCAGCGACTGCCAGGTCTCGTCGCCCTTGAACACGTCGGCGTAGTCGCGCAGGAACATCTCCTGGTCGATCGAGCCGTTGACGACCTCGGAGACCTCCTCCGGCGACGGCCAGATGTCGCGCAGGTAGACCGGGCCGTCGACGCCCTCGCCGAGAGGCTCGTTGTTCAGGTCGATGTCCATGGTGCCCGCGAGCGCGTAGGCGACCACCAGCGGCGGCGAGGCCAGGTAGTTCATCTTCACGTCGGGGTTGATCCGGCCCTCGAAGTTGCGGTTGCCGGACAGCACCGCGGTGACCGCGAGGTCGTTCTCCTGGATCGCGGCCGAGATCTCCTCGTCCAGCGGGCCGGAGTTGCCGATGCAGGTGGTGCAGCCGTAGCCGACCAGGTTGAAACCGATCTTGTCGAGGTACGGCTGCAGGCCCGAGCGCTCGAAGTAGCCGGTGACGACCTGCGAGCCGGGGGCCAGGGAGGTCTTGACCCACGGCTTGCGGGTCAGGCCCTTCTCCACCGCCTTCTTGGCCAGCAGGGCGGCGCCCATCATGACGTACGGGTTGGAGGTGTTGGTGCAGCTGGTGATGGCCGCGATGGTCACCACGCCGTGGTCGATCTCGAAGCTGGTGCCGTCGGCCAGGGTGACCGGGACGCGCTTGTGCGGGCGGGTGCCGTTCAGGTCGGCCGCGTGCGGCTTGTCACCGTTGCTGTCGTGGCCGATCGCCGGGGAGTCCGAGGCGGGGAACGACTCGGCGGACGCCTCGTCGGCCGGGCCCTGGATGCTCGGGGCGTAGTCCTTGACGGCGGCGCGCCAGGCCTGCTTGGCGTCCGACAGGGCGATGCGGTCCTGCGGGCGCTTGGGGCCGGCGATCGACGGAACCACGGTGGACAGGTCCAGCTCGATGTACTCGGAGAAGACCGGCTCCTCGGCCGACGGGTCCAGCCACAGGCCCTGGGCCTTGGCGTAGGCCTCGACCAGGGCGACCTGCTCGTCGGAGCGGCCGGTGAGCCGCAGGTAGTTGATCGTCTCGCCGTCGATCGGGAAGATCGCGCAGGTCGAGCCGAACTCGGGGCTCATGTTGCCGATGGTGGCGCGGTTGGCCAGCGGCACGCTGGAGACGCCCTCGCCGTAGAACTCGACGAACTTGCCGACCACACCGTGCTTGCGCAGCATCTCGGTGATGGTGAGCACCAGGTCGGTGGCGGTGGCGCCGGCCGGGAGCTTGCCGGTCAGCTTGAAGCCGACCACGCGCGGGATCAGCATGGAGATCGGCTGGCCGAGCATCGCGGCCTCGGCCTCGATGCCGCCGACGCCCCAGCCCAGCACGCCGATGCCGTTCTCCATCGTGGTGTGGGAGTCGGTGCCGACGCAGGTGTCGGGGTAGGCCTTGCCGTCGCGGATCATGACCACGCGGGCCAGGTGCTCGATGTTCACCTGGTGCACGATGCCGGTGCCCGGCGGGACGACCTTGAACTCGTCGAAGGCCGTCTGGCCCCAGCGCAGGAACTGGTAACGCTCGCGGTTGCGCTCGTACTCCCGCTCGACGTTGCGCTGGAAGGAGTCGGGACCGCCGAAGAAGTCGACGATGACCGAGTGGTCGATGACCATCTCGGCCGGGGCCAGCGGGTTGATCCTGGCGGGGTCGCCGCCCAGGTCGCGCACGGCCTCGCGCATGGTGGCCAGGTCCACCACGCAGGGGACGCCGGTGAAGTCCTGCATGATCACGCGGGCCGGGGTGAACTGGATCTCCACGCTCGGGGCCGCCGACGGGTCCCAATGACCCAGTGCCCGGATGTGGTCGGCGGTGATGTTGGCACCGTCCTCGGTGCGCAGCAGGTTCTCCAGCAGGATCTTCAGGCTGTACGGGAGGCGCCCCGACCCCTCGACGGCGTCCAGCCGGTAGATCTCGTAAGCCGCGTCTCCGACGCGGAGCGTGTCACGGCTGCCGAAGCTGTTCGCGGACACGATTCGCCTCCCTCATCACCATGTCGTCTGCACGCCTCGCCTGCGGGGCGCAACTGAATCCTGCCGCACCGCGGAAGTGCCCACGTCAGTTAGGTATGCCTAACCGGCCGCCCTCCGCAGGTTGCAGCGGTTGTCTCGACGTCAAGATATCCCCGTAGATATCTCGACATCAAGTTACTTACCAGTATGGTCAGAGGGGCGCCAGGCGCCAGTACAGAAGTCCGAGAACGACGACGGAAAGTACCGGGGCGAGAAACTTCTGCTCGAAGGCGCGGCCCGTCTTGATGCCGATCTTCCACGGCAGCAGCCAGCGCTGCTTCATAGGCCACAGGACCGGGCAGCCCTTCTCGGTGCAGCAGTCCCCCACGACGTGCACCAGGCACCCGAGCGCGACCGCGAGCCCCAGCCAGGCGTAGCCGACGTTGTCGGAGCGGAACACCGCGAACAGCCCGGCGGTCATGGCGATGTTCACCATCGCCGAGGCGAACTTCTTGCCCGGGATCCCGATGCCGA
This sequence comes from Paraplanobispora siamensis, assembly GCF_016863175.1. Taxonomy (GTDB): domain Bacteria; phylum Actinomycetota; class Actinomycetes; order Streptosporangiales; family Streptosporangiaceae; genus Planobispora; species Planobispora siamensis. The sequence continues at coordinate 235,319 of NZ_BOOJ01000012.1, read as the reverse complement.
TCGCCCGCAGCGCCAGGCCGATCAGCAGCACGACGAGGATGTCCCGGCCGATCGGCTGGCTGTTCGCCAGATAGTGGGCGCCGAACCCGGCCCCGACCGCGAACAGCAGCGAGTGGGTGGCGTTGCGGTGCCCGCCGGCCAGCCAGTTGACCCCCTTGCTCAGCGCCCAGGTGACGGGCCCGAAGGTCTGCGCGATCGTGGCGCTGGGATGGTCGAGGTCCGGGAGCATCGCGGCCCCGGCGCAGATCAGCGCCCCGGCGACGAACTCGGCCGGGCTGAGCGCGTTCACCATGACCCCGGTCTCGACGAACCTGGAGGAGTCGGTCAGCAGCGGCAGCGCGGCCAGCGTCGGCGCCACGCCGAGCCAGGCGATCGCTCCCGTCAGCGCGTGCGTGTGCCCCATCAACGCTCAATCACCACCAACAAGATCACGGTGGGTGACTGTACGGCAAAGCCGACCCGAAGGACAGACGACGGCGGCAGACGCACCGGATGTGCCGCGTCCCCCGGGATCGCGGCGGGATTCCCCATGTCCACGACAGGTGAACGGACGGCGCGGGCGGTTGGTGCCCGCCGGGACGGGCCGGGCGGCCGATCGGGTCCCCGGAGCCGACACGGGGCCGCATGCTGCGGAAACGACAGACGGGACCGTTCCGCACCGAAAGCACCCCCCAGCCCTTCCGGCACGGAACGAATCCCGTCTATGTCATTTGTAACGCCTAGGTCTCGGTGCTTGTTCCGAAATCCGCCGAGAATCCAGTGATCTATCTCACTTATTTTTTCCGGGGACCGGTAAGTCACCCTCCGTGACCGCCCATGAGAGGACAGTCCACACGAAAAGGGGGTTGGCAGTAGAACACTGTCGATATATCTTTGAAGAGTCGAGAACGATCGAAGGTCGATCGTGCACAGATCTTCAGAAGGAGAACGCCATGACATCCGCACACGCGATGGGCGGCCACTGGGGGATGCACCCCCGCCAGATGCGCCGCGAGATCAAGCAGGCCATGGAGGCGCTGCGCACCATGGCCGAGGGCTGGCAGCAGGCCGGGACCCGCCACGGAGGACCGCCGGGTCACCACGGCCCGCACGGCCCTCATGAGGGCGGGCCGCACGAGCGCCGTCACCGCGGTCACCGTGGCCCGGGCCCGTGGGGCGGCGGGGGCTTCCCGTGGGACTGGGGCCGCGGGCCCTGGGGCGGTCCCGGCGGTCGCGGCGGCCCGTTCGGACGCCCGCCGTTCGGCCGCGGGCGCAAGGCCAAGCGGGGCGACGTGCGCGCCGCGATCCTCGCCCTGCTGTCGGAGGAGCCGCGCAACGGCTACCAGATCATCCAGGAGATCGCCCAGCGCAGCCAGGGCGGCTGGAAGCCCAGTCCGGGCGCGGTCTACCCGGCGCTGCAGCAGCTCACCGACGAGGGCCTGGTCCTGTCGGAGGAGAGCGACGGCCGCAAGACCTTCCGCCTCACCGACGCGGGCCGGACCTACGTCACCGAGCACCCCGACGAGGTGCGCGCGCCGTGGGAGGAGATGACGCCCGACGTCGACGACAGCACCTGGGAGCTGATGGACCTGGGCCGCCAGTCCGCCTTCGCCATGCTGCAGATCCTGCAGACCGGCACCGAGGCCCAGATCCGCCAGGCCAGGCAGCAGCTGATCGAGACCCGCCGCAGGCTCTACCAGATCCTCGCCGACGGCGACCCCGGCGAGGAGTGAGGACCGGAGTGAGCATGATCCCCGGCGATGACCTCCGCATCGGAGACGCGGAGCGCGAAGCGACGATGGCCGCCCTGCGCGAGCACTACGCCCAGGGACGGCTGACCCATCAGGAGCTCGACGAGCGCCTCGGCCTGGCCCTGACCGCCCGCACCGGGCGCGAGCTCGCGCTGGCCCGGGAGGACCTGCCCGACCTGTACGGCGCCGCGGACCGCACGGAGCGGCGCCCCGGTGACCAGGCGGGATGGAAGGCGCAGTGGCACGGCGACCGCGACGCGTGGAGAGCGCAGTGGCACGCCGACCGCGACACGTGGAAGGCGCAGTGGCACGGCGACCGCGACGCCTGGAGGGCCCAGTGGAAGGCGCAGCACCACGCGGCCCACGCGGCATGGAAGGCGCAGTGGCACGCCGACCGGGCGGCGTGGAAGGCCCAGTGGAAGGCACAGTGGCACGCCGACCGTGACGCCTGGAGGGCGCAGTGGCGGGCGGAACGGGCCGCCCGGCACGGGCACGCGGGCCGACACCACCACCCGGCGCGCAGGGGCGGGCCGCCCATCGTGCCGCTGCTGTTGCTGGCACTGTTCATCGCGGTCGTCACCGGCGGCTTCGGGATCCTGAAGTTCGTGCTCCTCGCCTGGCTGGTGATCGGCCTGTTCCGGATGGTGCACCACCGGAGTCACGCCCGGCGGATCAGCCGCTCCGGCGCCCCGTGAGACGGGCCGGCCCGCACCGCGCGGCCGGCCCGCAGATCGCCTGACGGACCACGCCCGGCGGGTCCGCAGAACACCTGACGGACCACGGGAACGCCTGGCGGGTCCGCAGAACGCCCGCGACGGGACCGGAGACACCTGGCGGGCCCAGGGCACTCAACCGGCCGGGGGAGAACACCCGGCCGGTGGGACGCTCACGCCTCGGGGCGGCCCAGGGACTCCCTGAGCCGCCGCATCTCCCCCGCGATCCGCTCCAGGGACCAGTGGGCGTTCAAGCCGCTCGGGTTGGGCAGCACCCACACCGCCGCGCCGCCGATCTCCTCCGCCTGGGGCCCGATCGCCGCCTTCGGCCGCCCGAACGCCGTGCGGTAGGCGGTCACCCCCGCCACCGCCAGCACCCGGGGCCGAACCTCGGCGACCAGCCGCGCCAGCCGTACCCCGCCCTCGCGGTACTCCTCCTCCGACAGCTCCGCCGCCTGCGCGGTGGGCCGGGCCACCACGTTCGTGATGCCCAGCCCGAAGGAGGGCAGCAGGTCCTGCTCGGCCGGCGACAGCAGCCGGGGCGTGAAGCCGGACCGGTACAGCGCGGGCCAGAAGCGGTTGCCCGGGCGGGCGAAGTGGTGACCGGTCGCGGCGGAGTACAGGCCGGGGTTGATCCCGCAGAACAGCACGTCCAGCGAGGGACCGAGCACGTCCTCGATCGTCCGGTCCCTGGCGGCCTCGATCTCGGCTCTCGTGGGAGGCATGGGCGCGAACCTAACCCATCTCCTCCAGCTTCCTGCCCTTGGTCTCTCTCACCTTCAGCAGTACGAAGGCCAGAGACAGCACCGCGAACAGGGCGTACCCCACGTAGGCGCCGGACAGGCTCCACTCCGCCAGCGAGGGGAACGAGACCGTGATCAGCCAGTTGGCCACCCACTGCGCGGCGGCGGCCACCGACAGCGCCGCGGCCCTGATCCGGTTGGGGAACATCTCGCCCAGCAGCACCCACACGACCACGCCCCACGACAGCGCGAAGAACAGCACGAAGACGTGGGCGGCGATCAGGGCGACGGTCCCCTCCGTGCCCGGCAGGGTCACGGTGTCGCCCGCGCCCGGGACGCCGGCGCTGAACGCCCAGGCGGCCACGGCCAGCGAGACCGCCATGCCCGCCGAGCCCACCAGCAGCAGCGGCCGGCGGCCGACCCGGTCGACCAGCGCGATGGCGATGAACGTGCCGACGATGTTGATGATCGAGGTGGAGAAGCTGATCAGCAGCGAGTCGGACTGGTTGATGCCGACCGACTGCCACAGCGACGCCGAGTAGTAGAAGATGACGTTGATTCCGACGAACTGCTGGAATACCGAGAGCGCGATGCCGATCCAGACGATCGGCAGCAGCCCGAACGCCGAGCCGCGCAGGTCCCGCAGGCGGGTGCGGTGCTCGCTGTAGACCGAGTCCCGGATCTCCGCCAGTCTCGTGTCCAGGTCGACGTTCCCGCCCTCCACCTCGGCCAGAACCTTGCGGGCCTGGTCCGTACGGCCGGCCGCGACGAGGAACCGCGGCGACTCGGGGATGATCGTCGAGAACAGCAGATAGAGCAGGGCGGGCACCAGGCAGGCGCCGAGCATCCACTGCCAGGCCTGGATGCCGAGCAGCTCGTTGTTGACGTCGCCCCCGGCCAGCTGGGCGATCGCGTAGTTGACCAGCTGGGAGACCGCGATGCCGAGCACGATGGCCAGCTGCTGGAAGGACCCCAGCCGCCCGCGGTAGGCCGGTGGCGCGACCTCGGCGATGTAGGCCGGGCCGATGACCGAGGCCATGCCGATCCCCACGCCTGCGAGCACGCGCCACATCGCCAGGTCCCAGGTCGCGAACGGCAGCGCCTGGCCCACCGAGCTGACCGCGAACAGCACGGCGGCCAGTTGCATCGCCTTCGTCCGGCCCCAGCGGTCGGCCAGCCCTCCGGCGATCCAGGCGCCGAGCGCCGAGCCCAGCAGGGCGATCGCCACCACGAAACCGGTCTCCACCGGTCCGACGCCGAAGTGTTTCTGGATTCCGGTGACGGCCCCGTTGATCACGGCGCTGTCATAGCCGAAGAGGAAGCCTCCGATCGCCGCCGCCGCGGTGATGAAGACGACATGCCCGATGTTCTCTTTATGGGTGCCCGTAGACAGCGTGCCGGCCATGACAGTCCTTTCCCCCGAAAGGCGCTTTAAGTCATCTCTGCCCGCTTCTCCCCGGCGCCACCCAGGTAAAAGCGGCCTTGACCTGCCCGGATGTTCTCAGACGCCGGCACGGCGGGCGGAGAACATCCGGGCGGGCGTCCGCGGTCTCCTCGTCAGAGGCGGGGGTCGACCGGTTCGGACTCCAGGGCGAGGACGGCGAAGACGGGTTCGTGCACCCGCCACAGCGGCTCGCCGTCGGCCAGGCGGGACAGCGCCTCCAGGCCGAGCGCGTGCTCGCGCAGGGCCAGGGAGCGCTTGCGGCCCAGGAAGCGGTTGCGCAGGACGTCCAGGCTCTCGGTGTAGTCGGGGCCGTAGATGATCCGCAGGTACTCCCGCCCGCGCACCTTGATCCCCGGCTGCACCCGGCCCAGGCCCCGGCGCGACGCCTCGGACCCGGACGGCTCCGTCTCACCGTCCGCGGCCGCGCCGCCCTCCGCCGTGCCCGGCCGCTCCCCGGCGACGGTGACCGGCTTGACCACCATGCCCTCGCCCCCGGCGACCGTCAGGCTCTCCCACCACGCCGTCGCCGCCCGCACCGACTCCGGCGAGTCCAGGTCGGCGTAGACGTGACGGGTGGGGGTGATCAGCGGGTCGTCCAGGCGGGACAGCAGGTCCAGGTGCCAGGGGTGCGGCTCGGTGACCGCGGTCGCCCGGCCCTCGCAGGCCAGGATCTGGAACGGCGCCAGGCTCACGCCGTCCAGTCCCGATACCGGTCGGCAATAACGCGCGTAGGCGTCCCTGAAGCGGGAAGCGTTGAGCGAGCGGAGCCGGGCGCGATCCAGCACATCGCCCACATCCACACCGCGCCCGGCCGCCGCCTCCAGCGCCGCGACGACCTCCGGCAGCGCGGTGCGGGCCGCGGCCCCCACCGAGGCGTACTGGTCGCGGATCAGCCCTTCGGCCTTGGCCGACCAGGGCAGCAGCTCGCAGTCGAGCACCAGCCAGTCCGAGTCCAGCTCGTCCATGAGCGGTGCGCACACCCGCCGCAGCCGGTCGACCAGCGCCCCGGCCAGCTCCGGGGCGGCGAAGAACGGCCTCCCGGTGCGGGTGTACACCGCCCCCGCGCTCCCGTCGTCCACCCCGAAGCGCGCCGCCGCGGTCTTGTGGTCCCGGGCCAGTACGGCGACCGCCCGCGAGCCCATGTGCTTCTCCTCGCACACCACCCGGGTGACCCCGGCCTCGGCGAACTCCGCGAACGCCTCGGCCGGGTGCTCCAGGTAGCCCTCCCGCCGGGACGTCTCCGGCGGCGCCATGGTCGGCGGCAGGTAGACCAGCCAGCGCGGGTCCACCGCGAACCGGCTCATGACCTCCAGCGCGGCGGCGGCGTTCTCCTCCCTGACCTTGATCCGGCCGCCGCCGTGGCGCACCTCGATGTGCTTGGTGCCCCGCACGTCGTCGATCGACAGGACTCCCGGGTCGCGGTGGCCGGGGGCCGTCAGCGGCCTGACCGGGTCGTACCACGTCCTCTCCGCGGGCACCGAGACGATCTCCCGGCTCGGGTAGCGCAGCGCGGTCAGCTTCCCGCCGAAGACCACCCCGGTGTCCAGGCAGATCGTGTTGTTGATCCACTCGGCCTCCGGGACCGGGGTGTGCCCGTAGACGACCATGGCGCGGCCCCGGTACTCGCGTGCCCAGGGGTAGCGCACCGGCAGGCCGTACTCGTCGGTCTCGCCGGTGGTGTCGCCGTACAGCGCGAAGGAGCGCACCCGGCCCGAGGCGCGGCCGTGGTAGGCCTCCTTCAGCCCGGCGTGCGCGACGACGAGCCGGCCGCCGTCGAGCTGGTAGTGGCTGATCAGGCCGTCCATGAAGGCCAGCGCGGCCGTGCGGAACTCCTCCGGCTCGGCGGCGAGCTGGTCGAGCGACTCCTGCAGGCCGTGGGCGACCCTGACCTTGCGCCCGTTGAGCGCGCGGGCGAGCTTCTGCTCGTGGTTGCCTGACACGCACAGCGCGGTCCCGGCCGCGACCATGCCCATGACCAGCCGGAGCACGCCCGGCGTGTCCGGCCCGCGGTCCACCAGGTCGCCGACGAACACCGCGGTGCGGCCCCCGGGGTGGGACGCGCCGGTGCCGCCGGGCTCGATCTCCCAGCCCAGCTCGCGCAGGAGCGCCTCCAGCTCGGCGCGGCAGCCGTGCACGTCGCCGATGATGTCGAACGGCCCGGTCAGCTCGCGCCGGTCGGTCCAGGCCTTCTCGGTGACGACCGTGGCGGCCTCGATCTCCTCGACGCCGCGCAGCACGTGGACCCGGCGGAAGCCGTCCCGGGAGATCTTCCCCAGGGACCGCTTCAGCTCCTTGCGCTGCCGCCGGATCACGTGCGACCCGAAGTCCCGGTCGGGCCGGGCCGCGTTGCGCTCGGCCGCGACCTCCTCGGGGACGTCCAGGACGATCGCGTCGACCAGCACGTCCTGCGACTTGGCCAGGTCGATCAGCTGCCTGCGCGCCTCCCACTGGACGTTGGTGGCGTCCACGACGGTGAGCAGGCCCCTCTTCAGGCGGGTGCGCACGATGTAGTGGAGCACGTCGAAGGCGTCGGAGGTGGCCGCCTGGTCGTTCTCGTCGTCGGCGACCAGGCCGCGGCAGAAGTCCGAGGAGATGACCTGGGTCGGCGCGAAGTGCCTGCGCGCGAAGGTCGACTTCCCGCTCCCGGACACCCCGACGAGCACGACCAGCGACATGGCCGGCACGGCGATCTCGGTCATCCGGTCCCTCCCCTCCTGTGTTTCCGTCCGTCCTGCGGTGGTCCCGGCCATCACCCCTCCCTCCGGGTGAAGACGGCCATCTGGGTGGGCGGTCCGAGCTCGGGGTCGTCGTCGCCGACGGGCCGGAACGCGACGTCGTAGCGGTACTCCTCGCCCACCTTCGCCGCCCAGGCCGCGAACTCCGCCCGGGTCCACTCGAACCGGTGGTCGGGGTGGCGCATGCCCGTCAGGAACTCGTAGCGGACGTTGTACTCGGCGTTGGGCGTGGTCACGACCACGTGCCCGGGACGGGCCGCGCCGAAGACCACCCGCTCCAGAGCCGGCAGGCGGGGCGGGTCGACGTGCTCGACGACCTCCATGAGCACCGCGGCGTCGAAGCCCGCGAAGCGGTCGTCGGTGTAGGTCAGCGCCCCCTGGAACAGCTCCAGCCGCTCGCGCTGCCGCTCCGGCATGCGGTCGAGCTTGAGCTTCCTGGCGGCGATGGTCAGCGCCTGCGACGACACGTCGGTCCCGGCGACCCGGGTGAACGCCGGGTCGGCCAGCAGCGCCCCGACCAGCTGCCCGGTCCCGCACCCCAGGTCGATGACCGTACGGGCGCCCAGCTCGTCCAGCACCGCGAGCACGGCCTGCCTGCGCACCGTGTTCAACGGCCGCTTCCCGCCGGCCCCCTCGGACCCCTCGGCCTCGGGCGCGGAGACCTCCCCGGGCGCGGAGGCCTCCGCCGCCTCGGCGGGCGCGTCGGCCTCCGGGGACGGGGACGGCTCCTCCTCCAGGGGCGGTTCCAGGTCCTCTTCCACGTCGTCGCCCAGCTCGGCCAGGCGGGCGAAGGCCGTACGGGTCAGGGCGCCGCGGCGGCCGAGGTAGCGGCGGGTGATGAGGCCCCGCTCGGGGTGGGCGGCCAGCCAGGACTCGCCCGCCCGGATGAGCTTGTCCACCTCGTCCGGGGCGATCCAGTAGTGCTTGGCGTCGTCCAGGACCGGCAGCAGCACGTAGAGCTGGTTGAGCGCGTCGGCCAGCCGGGCCCGTCCGCGCAGCGCCAGCCGTACGTAGCGGGAGTCGCCCCACTCGGGGAAGGCCTCGTCCAGCGGTACGGCGCGCGCCTCGACCTCCCAGCCCAGCGGGCCGAACAGCCGGTGCGCCAGCTCGGGGCCGCCCCGGCAGGGCAGCGCGGGGAGCGCGATCTCCAGCGGGATCGGCGTGGCCGCGAGCTCGGGGCGACTCGCGCAGCGCCCGGCGCGCGCCGTGCGGAAGACGTCGGCCAGCGCCCCGGCCAGCAGCGACGACGCCGCGTAGGGCCGGTCGTTGACGTACTGCCCGAGCGCGTAGTCGGGTGTGGAGCGGCCCCGCGAGCGCACCAGGCGGATCGGGTCGACGTCGAGCATCAGCGCCGCCGTGCAGCGCTCCTCGTCCGCCTCCGGATAGAAGACGCGGGCGACGCCGTACGACTGGCCGAACTCCTGCACCCGATCTGGATGCTTGTGCAGCAGAAAGCCCAGGTCGGTGGCGGGACGCATGGTCGTGGAGATCGTCAGCAACACCCTGGACAGTCTGCCGGATGTCCGATTCGCCGAGCCAGCGATTAATCGCCGGCACCCGTCCGGGACACCCGGATCGTCACGTTCCGGCGGACGGCGGGCGGGAGGGGGCCGCCGCCGTCCGCCGGAACGCCGCGGCGCTACACGTGCGGCTTGACCTCGGCCGCGATGAGCTCCAGGTGATCGAGGTCGTTGAGGTCCATCACCTGCAGGTAGATCCGCTCGGCTCCCAGCTCGGCGAACTTCCCGATCTTCTCGACCACCTCGGCCGGGGTGCCCGCCAGCCCGCCCGCGCGCAGTGTGGCGAGGTCCTGCCCGACGGCTTCGGCCCGGCGCGCCAGCTCGGCGTCGTCGGTCCCGACGCAGACGGTCTGCGCGGCCGAGAACACGATCGAGGACCGGCCCTGCTCCTCGCACGCCTCCCGGATCCGGTCGAAGGCGGCGGCCGTGTCCTCGACGGTGCGGAACGGCACGTTGTACTCGTCGGCGAAGCGGGCGGCCAGCCGCGGGGTGCGCCGGGCGCCGAAACCGCCGATGATGATCGGCGGCCGGGGGCTCTGCGCGGGCTTGGGCAGCGCCGGCGAGTCGGCGAGCCGGTAGTGGGCGCCCTCGAAGGAGTACGTCTTGCCGGGAGGCGTGGTCCACAGACCGGTGATGATCTCCAGCTGCTCCTCGAACCGGGAGAAGCGCTCGCTCACCGGCGGGAACGGGATCCCGTACGCGATGTGCTCGTCGTCGAACCATCCGGTGCCCAGGCCCAGCTCGACCCGGCCGCCGCTCATCTGGTCCACCTGGGCCACGCTGATCGCCAGCACGCCCGGCAGCCGGAAGGTGGCCGGGGTGACCAGCGTCCCGAGCCTGATCGTGGAGGTCTCCCTGGCCAGGCCCGCGAGGGTCACCCAGGCGTCGGTGGATCCGGAGCCGGGATCGCCCGGCCCGATCCGCATGTAGTGGTCGGAACGGAAGAAGGCATCGAACCCCAGCCGCTCCGCGGTCTGCGCGACCGCCAGCAGCTCTTCGTAGGTGCCGCCCTGCTGCGGTTCGGTGAAGATCCTCAACTTCATGCATTCCATTATCCGGGCACTCCGGACGGCATCCGCAGAAAGGTCGCGCGACGACGGGGTGCCTTGCTACCGTTCGAACTCTCGGTGCGCTTAGTATCCGTCCGAATACTCAGTGCGATCGAGCGTGCCGCCGAGAGGGGGAGACATGCCGGTGGCGCCAGACCGCTCCGCCGCCCGCCACGCCCGCGGGCCGGGCACCCTGCCCCGCTCCGTCACCGCGTTCGCGTCGGTGACGCTCGCCGCCGCGACCGGCGCCGCCGTATGGCTGCTGCCCACCGAGACCGACCAGTGGGCCGCACCCGCCCAGGCCGCGCGCCCCGACGCCTCGGTCTCCGCACCCGTCCCGCCGCCCGTCGCCGAGCACGTGCAGGCCGTCGACGTCCCGGACGGCGGGGGCGGCCCGTCGGGGTTCGTGACGTTCGTCGACGTGGTGCGCCACCCGTCCTTCGACCTGCCCCGCGCCGCCAGGCGCGGCGACGTGCGCTGGTTCGCCCTCGGCCACCTCACCGCCGGTCCCGACGGCTGCACCCCCAGGTGGGGCGGGCGCCAGGAGCAGGGCGGCAACCCGGCCGCCGCCGGGCTGGGCCGTCTGCGCGCGGCCGGCGGCGACGCCGGTCTGGTCTTCGGCGGCCCCGTCGGCCGGGAGCTGGCGGCCGCCTGCACCGCGCCCGGCGCCCTGACCGCGGCCTACCGGCAGGCGGTGGGCGCCTTCGACGCCGTGCACATCGACTTCGAGGTCCAGGACTCGGCCGACCACGAGACCGTACGGCGCCGCGCCGAGGCGATCGCGACCCTCCAGCGGGAGGCCCTGACGCGGGGCCGTCCCCTGGCGGTCAGCTTCACCCTCCCGGCGACCGAGACGGGCCTGTCCCCGCGTGACCAGATGATGCTCAGGACCACCCGGCAGGCGGGGGTGCGCATCGCCGCCGTCAACCTCCTGGTCCCCATCCGCCCGGCTCCCCCCGGCGGGAGCCACCTGCGCCCCGCCGCCTCGGCCGTGCGCGCCGCCCAGCCCCAGATAGCTGCCGGCCTGGGCGAGCCCACCGCCACCGAGCGGGTCGCCCTGACGTTCGTGCTGGCCGATCCCGGCGACCTGTCGTCCGCCGACGCCCGCAAGGTCGCGGACTTCGCCGCCCGCAACCGGCTGGCCTGGCTCTCGGCCCGCGGCGCCTCCCCCGACCCCGAGGCCGTCCGCCTCCTGGGCGTGCCCCCGCTCTGAGGAACCGCCCGGTGAGGCCCGTGCGGTCCCGCCCCGGGCTCCCCGGTCAGTTCCTGACCAGCAGGGCCACGGACTCCACGTGGGCGGTCATCGGGAAGGCGTCGAAGGCCCGCAGCCCGGCCAGGCCGTACCCCCGCTCGCCGAGCCAGGCGAGGTCGCGGGCCAGCGTGGCGGGGTCGCACGAGACGTAGACGATGCGCGAGGCCTCCAGGCCGGCCAGGCGCTCGACGACCTCGCGGCCGAGCCCGGTGCGGGGCGGGTCGACGACGAGCAGGTCGGCGCGCTCGATGCCGTAGCGGTCGAGGGCGTCCTCGACCATGCCCCGGCCGAAGCGGGCCTGGGGCAGGTCCCTGAGGTTGCGCTCGGCGTCGCGGACCGCCACGGGATCGGCCTCGATGCCGAACACGGCGCCGTCGGGACCGACCGCCTCGGCCAGGAAGGCGGCGAACAGGCCGACGCCGCAGTAGAGGTCCAGCGCCCACTCCCCCGGCTTCGGGGCGGCGAACTCCATGACCGCGGCCAGCAGCGTGGCGGCCGCGCCGGGGTGGATCTGCCAGAACCCGCTGCCGGTGACCTGGAAGTCGCGCTCGCCGACGCGCTCGGTGAGGTGGTGGCGGCCGTGCACCGTGCGGGTGCGGCCCCTGCCCTCGTTCACGAAGACGGCCACGCTGTCGTCGAGGTCGGGCACGGCGACCGTGCGGCGGGGCTTGGGGGCCACCGCGACGGCCTGGTCCCCCGTCGAGGAGGCGATGACCTCGACCGCGGAGGCGCCCCGCCAGTTCATCACCTCGGCGCCGACGTTCTCCACCTCGGGGTGGGCGATCAGGCAGGCGTCCACCGGCACGATGTCGTGGGAGCGGTGGCGGCGCAGGCCGGGCACGCCCTCGCGGTCGACGGCGAACTGCACGCGGGTGCGCCAGCCCAGCCCGTCGGGGGCGCCCGGGACCTCCTCGACCTGGCCGGTCCACTCGATCCCGGCCAGGCGGCGCAGCTGCTCGGCGACCACGTCGGTCTTCAGCCGGCGCTGCGCCTCCAGGGAGGCGTGCTGCCAGTCGCAGCCGCCGCAGCGGCCGGGGCCGGCGAAGGGGCAGGGCGGGACGACCCGGTCGGGGGAGGCGTCGAGGACCTCCACGGCGTCGGCCCGCAGGAACCGCGCCGTCTCCTCGGTGATCTCGGCCATGACGCGCTCGCCGGGCAGCGCGTGCCGGACGAACACCACCCGGCCCTCGTGACGGGCGACGCACCAGCCGCCGTGCGCGACCGGGCCCACCGTCAGTTCAATCGCCATCGTCCCCAGATCCCGTCGTGTCGAGCCTCCCTGCCGCCGCAGAGTCGTCTACGAAAGGTTATGCCTTGCCGCCGCCGCCCCGGGCCGTCTCCTGCCGGGAACGGCGAGCCGCACCGGCGGCGAAGGGCTCGGGGCGGCCCTTGAGGCGGTCGGAGGAGTGCAGCTGCCAGGGCACGCTGATGACCATCACCCCGGGCTGGAAGAGCAGGCGGCCCTTCAGGCGCAGCGCGCTCTGGTTGTGCAGGATGTGCTCCCACCACCGGCCCACGACGTACTCGGGGATGTAGATGCTCACGACGTCACGCGGCGAGCGGCGGCGCAGCGACTTGACGTACTCCAGGATGGGGCGGGTGATCTCGCGGTAGGGCGAGTCGAGCGTCTTGAGCGGCACCGGGATGCCCCGCCGTTCCCACTCCTCCTGCAGGGCCCGGGCCTCGGCGCCCTCCACGCCCACGGTGACCGCCTCCAGGGTGGAGGGCCGGGTGGCCCGGGCGTAGGCCAGGGCCCGCAGGGTCGGCTTGTGGATCTTCGAGACCAGGACGACGGCGTGGTTGCGGGCGGGCAGCATCGACTCCTCCCCCTGCCCGTCCTCGTCCACCGCCAGCTCGCGGGCGATGTTCTCGTAGTGGCGGTGGATGCCCTTCATCATCAGGAACAGCAGCGGCATGGCCACGCAGACGATCCACGCGCCGTGGGTGAACTTGGTCAGCAGCACGACCACCAGGACCAGGCCGGTCATGACGCCGCCGAAGGCGTTGATCGTCCGGGAGCGCTGCATGCGCAGCCGGACCCTGGAGTCGGGCTCGGTCTTCAGGTGCCGGGTCCAGTGCCGGACCATGCCGATCTGGCTCAGCGTGAACGACACGAACACGCCGACGATGTAGAGGTTGAGCAGGCGGCTGACGTCGGCCTGGAAGCCCCACAGCAGCAGGCAGGCCCCGCCCGCCAGGATGGCGATGCCGTTGGAGAAGGCCAGCCGGTCGCCCCTGGTGTGCAGCTGGCGCGGCAGGAAGCGGTCCTGGGCGAGGATCGAGCCGAGCACCGGGAAGCCGTTGAAGGCGGTGTTGGCCGCCAGGAACAGGATCAGCGCGGTGACCGCGGCGATCACGTAGAAGAAGATCGAGCTGCCGCCGAAGACGGCCTCCGCCACCTGCGCGATGATCGGCTGCTGGTGGTAGTCGAGACCGGCGACGTGCCCGTTGATGATCACGTCCTTGGCGGCGTAGGCGGGGTCGGCGACCTTGACGCCGGAGGCCAGGCCCAACGTGATGATGCCGCTGAACATCGTCACCGAGATCACGCCCATCATCAGCAGCGTCTTGGCGGCGTTCTTGCTCTTGGGCTTGCGGAAGGCCGGCACGCCGTTGCTGATGGCCTCGACCCCGGTCAGCGCGGCGCAGCCCGAGGAGAACGCGCGCAGGATCAGGAAGGCCGCCGCGAACGAGGTGAGGTTCGTCTGCTCGGCGAGGATCTGGTAGTCCGCGGTGGGCGCGCGCAGCTCCTCACCGAGGATGAACAGCCGGAAGAAGCCGTAGACGATCAGCCCGAGGACCGCGGCCATGAAGGCGTAGGTGGGGACGGCGAAGGCCGAGCCCGACTCCCGGATGCCGCGCAGGTTCACCATCGTCAGCAGCAGGACGATGAGGATCGCGACCAGCGGCTTGTGCTCGGCGAAGAAGGGGATCGTGGCGCCGACGTAGTCGACGCCGTTGGCCACCGAGACCGCGACGGTGAGCACGTAGTCGACCATGAGCGCGCTGGCCACGGTGAGCCCGGCGTTGCGGCCGAGGTTGACGGTGGCCACCTCGTAGTCGCCGCCGCCGCTGGGATAGGCGTGCACGTTCTGCCGATAGGAGGCGACGACCGTCAGCATCACCACGACGACCGCACCGGCGACCCAGGGGCTGAAGTTGTAGAAGGACAGCCCGGCCAGGGAGAGGATGGCGAGGATCTCCTGCGGGGCGTAGGCCACCGAGGACAGCGCGTCGCTCGCGAAGATGGGGAGGGCGACCCGCTTGCGGAGCAGCTGCTCGTGGAGCTGCGTGCTGCGCAGTGCACGCCCAATGAACAGGCGTTTGGTGAGGTCCGTCACTTTCGGCACGTCTGCCGATGCTAGCTCCCCGCTCACCCGCCCACTCACCCGACGCTCCAGAACGGGGCCATACTGGCTGGGTACCATCGTGAACCGAGATCCGCCTCAACACACCGGCGGGGGAGCATGCATATCGTGATCATGGGGTGTGGCCGGGTGGGTTCGACCCTGGCGCACATCCTTGAGGACAGCGGCCACTCGGTCGCGATCATCGACCGTGACCCGCAGGCCTTCCGGAGGTTGCGCGCCGGGTTCCGGGGCCGCCGGGTCACCGGGGTCGGCTTCGACCGCGACGTGCTGGAGGAGGCGGGGATCGAGTCCGCCGGGGCGTACGTCGCGGTCAGCAGCGGGGACAACTCCAACATCATCTCCGCCCGCGTCGCCCGCGAGACGTTCGGCGTCGACAACGTGGTCGCCCGCATCTACGACTCCCGGCGCGCCGAGGTCTACCAGCGCCTGGGCATCCCGACCGTGGCCACCGTGCGCTGGACCGCCGACCAGATCCTGCGGCGGGTGCTCCCCGAGGGCGCCGAGCCCCTCTGGCGCGACCCGACCGGGTCGGTCGTGCTGGCCGAGGTCGCCTACCACCCCGGATGGATCGGCACCCGGACCAGGGACCTGGAGGAGGCCGCGGGCACCCGCCTGGCGTTCGTCAACCGGCTGGGCGAGACCCTGCTGCCCAAGCACGACTCCATGGTGCAGGAGGGCGACGTCCTGCACGTCATGGCGGCCGAGAACGACATGGACCGGATCAACAAGGTGCTGTCCGGAGCGCCGGAGGAAGGTCACTGATGCGCGTCACCATCGCGGGGGCGGGAGCGGTCGGCCGGTCCATCGCCGCCGAGCTCCTGGAGAACGGCCACGAGGTCCTGCTGATCGACGTCGACCCCAAGGCCATCAAGATCGATTCGGTGCCCCGGGCGGAGTGGCTGCTGGCCGACGCCTGCGAGATCTCCTCGCTGGACGAGGCCGGTCTGGCCGACTGCCACGTGGTCGTCGCCGCCAGCGGCGACGACAAGGTCAACCTCGTGGTCTCGCTCCTGGCCAAGACCGAGTACGGCGTGCCGCGCGTGGTCGCCAGGATCAACCACCCCAAGAACGAGTGGCTGTTCAACGAGTCGTGGGGCGTCGACGTCGCCGTCTCGACCCCGCGCCTGCTGAGCGCGCTGGTCGAGGAGGCGGTGAGCGTGGGCGACCTGGTCCGCCTGATGACCTTCCGCCAGGGTCAGGCCAACCTGGTCGAGCTGACCCTCCCGGAGAACGCGCCGGTGGTCGGCCAGCGCGCCGGATCCGTGCCGTGGCCCACCGACACCGCCCTGGTCGCCATCCTGCGCGAGGGCCGGGTGCTAGTGCCCACCGCCGACGACCCGCTGGAGGCGGGCGACGAGCTGATGTTCGTGGCCAGCCAGGAGGTCGAGGACGAGCTGGCCCAGCTGCTGTCCCCGCATGTCGTCAGGGACCTGTCCGACCGCTCGTGAGGGGGCACGCCCGCCGTACCCGTTCAGAGGTACGGCGGGCGTGTCAGGACGCGCGCCGTACCGCGCGCGGCACGGCGGTCACGTCAGGAGGACGCGGCGGGCTGGGCGGGTGTGCGGCCGCGGGTCAGCACCCACACCATCGCGGCCAGGGCCGCGATCTGCAGCGGCCAGCCCATCACGATCTTGAGGATGCCCAGCTCGGCCACGGCGTCGTTGCCGCCGATGAGATAGACCGGGGCCTGCACCGCCACCCGGACCACGCAGGGGATCATCAGCAGCCAGGTGAGCTTGGTGCACAGCCGCACCACGGCCGGGTCGTCGCGCCAGGCGGTGGGGTCGCCGGTGACCGAGCCGATCAGGAAGCCGACCACCGGCCACCGGGTGACGATCGAGATCAACATCGCCACGGAGTAGCCGGCGTTGTAGAGGATGCCGGGCAGATAGACGTCCTTGGCCTCGCCGGTGCGGGAGGCGAAGAACCAGCCGATGCCGATGCCGATGAGGCTGTTGATGACGTACTGCGGCGTCGAGCGCTGCACCAGCCGGATCACCAGCAGCAGCACCGCCGCCGAGACGCTGACGATCAGCGAGCGCTGGAGGTCGGAGGTGGCGATCCACATCACAGTGAAGGCGGCCGTGGGCACGGCGGCCTCGATGACGCCTCTGATCCCGCCGAACGCCTTCGCGAGCTGGGACCGTATCGCGGCCTCGACCGTCTCGTGCGCGGCGGCCTCTCCGGTGGTGCTCATCTTTTCGCTCACCGTTTCCCACTCGCCAGTTCTGGGCTCATCGCGCACTCATGCCCCGTTCGCCGGGCGCAGCTCGTACCGCGGATTGAACATCACCTTGCGACCATCCTGCATGCTGACGAGGCCCTCGGCCAGCACCATCCGACCCGGCTCGATGCCGGCGATCTTCCGGCGGCCCAGCCAGATCAGATCGATCACATCCGACCCGTCGTAGAGCTCGGCCTCGAGAGCCGGAGCCCCGCCGCGGGGCCTCAGAGTCACCGTTCGTAGTGTACCGGTGACGCAGAATCGGCGACGCCCACCGCATGAAGCGATGGGCGTGGCACCGTGCCTGTCGAGGTCCTGCTGTAGTTCATCGGCTTCCAGCTCGGCCTGGCTGGTGGCCAGCCGCTGGAAAAAGCCTCGCAATCCGCGCTTTCTATGCGGTTCCTGCGAACTCACGACCTCTCCTTTGCGAACGTGTCGAATCAGCGTACGCGATCCGGCACCTCAGCGAACCTCCGCAATCTCAGGTCCGCGCTCGAAGGGGTTGAGGTCGGACTTGCGCCGGCCGGGTCCCTCCTGCTCCCCGGGCTGCCGGGCCTCGGCGGGCAGGCGCAGCTCGATCGGCTCGTGCGGGGCCATCGGCTCGTCGCCGCGGACCACCACGATGTCGCGGACGACGTTCTCCAGCGTCGCGGCGACTCCGGCGTCCAGCGCGGCACGGCCGCTGATCGCCGCCCGCAGGAACCAGCGCGGCCCGTCGATCCCGAGGTAGCGCACCGGCTGCACGGCCCCGCCGTTCGGGATCTGCGCGGCCAGCTCGGCGCCGAAGGGCCCCTCCTGCTCCTCCGAGGTGCCGCCGGCGCTCTTCACCGCCTCGGCGAGCTCGGAGCGGACGTCGTCCCAGATGCCGCTCTTCTTCGGCGCGGCGAACGCCTGCACCTGCAGGGCGCTCTCCTGGAACAGCACGACCGCTCCCACGATGCGGTCACCGGCCATGTTGAGCTGCACCTCGAACCCGGCGTCGACCGGCAGGCGCAGCCCGCCGAGGTCGACCCGCTCCCGCTCGGGGTGCGGCTCGTCGGCGTCCCACGGGCCGGACTCGCGTGCCGGCACCGGCTCGGCCTCCTCCACCACCGAGGCCGGTGTGTCCTTGTGACGGCGACGTCCGAACATCTTCCTCACGCTCCTTGAACGATTGACTGGCGGCCCCTCGGCCGGCGGGCCACACCCTGCCCGCTTCCCCTCAGCGGCCCGTGGAACCGAACCCGCCGGCGCCGCGCGCCGATCCGGGCAGCCGGTCCACCTCGTAGAACGCCGCCTTCTCCACCTTCTGGATCACCAGTTGCGCGACGCGGTCGCCCCTGCGCAGCCGCACCGCCTCCTTGGCATCGGTATTGATCAGTGTCACCCTGATCTCCCCCCGGTAACCGGCGTCGACGGTGCCGGGGGCGTTGACCAGCGTCACCCCGTGCTTGACCGCCAGGCCCGAACGCGGGTGCACGAACGCGGCGTATCCGTCGGGCAGGGCGATGGCCACGCCGGTGCCCACGCTCGCCCGCTCGCCGGGGAGCAGTTCGACGTCCTCGGCGGCGTACAGGTCGGCGCCCGCGTCGCCCGGATGCGCGTAGGACGGCAGGGGCAGGCCGGCGTCGAGCCGGTGGATCAGCACCTCTACCTGGTGGGTCACGGGTTCACCTCGTAATCATGGTGCTCGTCGAGGATGGTCTGGGCGTCACCGTGCTTGGCGAAGTGCTCCATGCCGACCTCGATGAAGAGCGCGGCGGCACGCACGGCGACCGGGCCGTCCGGCGCCCCGATCCGGCCCTCGGCTTCAAGATATGCCTTCCTGCCGGACATGCCGGTGCACCAGGCGCGCAGGTGCAGCGTGGTGCCCACCGGGACGGGCGCCAGATAGTCGGTCTCCAGCCGCCCGGTGACGTAGGGACGCTGGAACAGCCAGACGGACATGCCGATGACCTCGTCCATCGCCGCGGCCAGCACGCCGCCGTGCGCCAGTCCCGGAGCGCCCTGGTGCGCCTCCCCCACGACGAACTCGGCGCTCACCGAGACCCCGTCGGGGGTGACGGCCGACAGGTGCAGGCCGGTCGGGTGCCGGTCGCCGCAGCCGAAGCAGCGGCTGTAGTGGGATCCGAGTGCGGCGCCGGGCGCGGGCGCGCCGGGCAGCGGCTCGGGGAGCGTCGCTCCGGGCGGAGGTGTGGTGATGGTCGAACGGGTCACGACGGAGAACGTTACCTGTTGTGCTGCGGCGATTCCCTATTCACCCGGCGAACGGGAGCCCGCGGAGGGGGTGGCGAGGCTCCCGGAGGCCGTCCCCGAGGCGGCGGGCGCCGTACCCGGGGAGCCGGAGGCCGCCTCCGGAGCCGCGGGCGCCGCGCCCGGGGAGCCGGACACCGCGCCGGGAGTCCCGGACGCCGTGTCCGGGGAGCCGGACGCCGCCCCGGGACCCGCCGGATCGGGGGTCGCGGGGGCGGGGGCGGGGGTCGCGGACGCTCCCGGCGTCTCCTTCGGAGGCTCCGGCGTCGTCCCGGGACCCTCGGGTCCGGGGCCGGGAGTGTCGGCGTCCGGAGGGCCGGGCTCCAGCTCGCGCGCCGACTGTCCCGGGGGCAGCGGGGCCGGTGGGTCGCCGGTCAGCTCGGGCAGCGCCCGGTAGATCACCGCGGCGATCGGCACCGCCACCGCGGCGCCGGCGATGCCGGCGACGATGCCGCCCGCGGCCAGCACCAGGATGATCGCCAGCGGGTGGAAGCTCAGCGCCCGGCCGACGATCAGCGGCTGCAGCACGTGGTTCTCCAGCTGCTGCTCGACCACCAGGATGCCCACGAAGATCAGCGCGTAGATCGGGCCCTTGGCGCCGAGGGTGACCAGCGTGGCGACGGCCCCGGCGAAGAAGATCCCGACGATCGGGATGAAGCTGGCCAGGAAGATCAGCACCGCGAGGGGCGCCCAGAGCGGCACGCCCATCCCCGCGAGCACGATGCCCATGATCACACCGTGCACCGCCGCCACCGCCACGGTGCCCTGCACGTAGTGCGAGAGCGTCACCCAGGCGGCCCGCCCGGCCCGGTCCACCCGGGGTGTGGCCGAGCCGAACGCCTTGAGGAACCAGGCCCAGATCCGGTCGCCGTCCTTGAGCAGGAAGAACGTGACGAACAGCAGCAGGACGATCGAGGCCAGCACCTCCAGCGCCACGGTGGCGCCGGTGAGGACCGTCTGGGTGATCTGCTGCTGTTGCTGGGTGATCTGTCCCGCGATCCGGTCGATCCACTCGCTGATCTGGGTCGGCTGCAGGTGGAGCGGGCCGGTCTGCAGCCAGCCCTGCACCTCCCTGGCGGTCGCCTGGACCTGGGTGACCAGCCGGGGGAACTCCTCGTTGGCCCGTACCCCGATGAGCCATCCGGTGCCGCCCAGTACGGCGAAGGCGAACAGCATGGTGACCCAGGTGGCGTATATCGGGCGCATGCCCGCCGACCTGAGCCTGCGGGTCACCGGGAACAGCAGCGCGGTGAGCAGGAACGCCACGGCCAGCGGCAGCATGACGATGCGCAGGGCGGCCACGAACTGGGCGACGTAGAAGACGGCCCAGCCGATGATGATCAGGCACAGGCTCCACACGGCGAGGCGGAGCAGAGTGCTCGGCACCAACTTCGTCAGACGTTCCCGATCGGAGATCACGCGTTCCAGACTGTCATGCCCGGCCCCGGAACGCGCGCCGTTATCCCGCCGGTGCGGACGGGCGGGAAGGGAGCCGGCGAAAGGGGCGGACGCGCAGGGGCGGGTGGGAGGGATGAACGCGCGGGAGCCGACGGGAGGGGCGGATACGGAAGAGCGGATGTGGAGGGACGCCGTACCGGCCTGCCCCCCACATCGCGGTCGGGGTCAGCGCTCTTCCGGCGGGCGGGTGATCACCCGGTCCTCCAGATGGCAGTCGCAGTTGCCGCATCCTGGGGGCATGCCGTGTCCTCCCTCACCTGTGACCCCTCGATCGTACGGCGGGCGCACCCCCGATGACCCGCCCGGAAGGGCCAGAGTGCCGTGCGCGGGGGCCATGGTGGTCGCGCCCGCGGGTTCGGGCGCCGGCGGTGAGAGATTTCTCCGGGACCGTGTTGATCCGCGGGCCGCCCGTTCGACGTAAGGGTGCGAGGGTCGGCAGACGGCCCCGCCGGACGAAACGAGGAGAACGCGATGCCGAAGTACCTGCTGATCATGCGGGGGACCGACGAGTCGAACGCGGCCATGATGGCCGACATCGACGAGATGATGGCCGCGACCCACCGGTTCATCGAGGAGATGGTGAAGGCGGGGGTTCTCCTCGCGGCCGAAGGGCTGGACGATCCGGGCCAGGGCGCCGTGGTCGACTTCGGCGGCGAGGTCCCGGTGGTCACGGACGGGCCGTACGGCGAGACCAAGGAACTGTTCGGGGGCTTCTTCATGCTCGACGTCGCATCGAAGCAGGAGGCGATCGAGTGGGCCAAGCGGGTCCCGGCGGCCCCCGGGTCCAAGATCGAGGTCCGGCGGGTGCCCGGGAGCGACGAGGTCCCGCAGGTCCACGAGTGATCGCCGAGGACCGGGCCGGGCGCGAGAGCGACGGCCGGATCTGATGGGCGGGGCCGACGTCGAGGCCGTCTGGCGGATCGAGTCGGCGCGGATCGTCGCCGCGCTGACCCGGTTCACCGGTGATTTCGAGCTGGCCGAGGACGCGGCCCAGGAGGCGGTGGCCGAGGCGCTGGTGTCGTGGCCGCTCGCCTCTCCGGCGAATCCGGCCGGCTGGCTGATGGCCACGGCCCGGCGGCGGGCGATCGACGCGATCCGCCGCCGGACCGCCCTTCAGGACCGATACGCCCTGCTGGCGGCCCGCGCGGCGGTCGACGAGGAAATCGATCCCGACAGGATCGACGACGACGTGCTGGCGCTGATGTTCGTCAGCTGCCATCCGGTGCTCTCCCCCGAGGCCCGGGTGGCGCTGACCCTGCGCGTGGTCGGCGGGCTGTCCAGCGAGGAGATCGCCCGCGCGTTCCTCGTACCCGTCTCGACGGTGCAGGCCCGCATCACCCGGGGCAAGAAGACGATCGCGGCGGCCGGGGTGCCGTTCGAGCTGCCGTCGGCGGCCGAGCGCCGGGAGCGGTTGAGCGGCGTGCTCAGCGTCATCTACGTGATCTTCACCGAGGGGTCGACGGCCACGTCGGGCGACCGGCTGCTGCGCCCCGACCTCGCGTACGAGGCCATCCGGCTGGCCCGCACGCTGGCCGCCCTGCAACCGGCCGAGCCGGAGGTGCACGGCCTGCTCGCGTTGTGCGAGCTGACTGCCGCGCGCTTCCCGGCCCGGACCGGCCAGGACGGCTCGCCGATCCTGCTCGAGGACCAGGACCGGCGGCGGTGGGACATCTCGGCGATCCGCCGCGGGCTGGCCGCGCTGGCCAGGGCGTCGGCTCGCGGCCTCGGCCCCTACGGCCTGCAGGCCGCGATCGCCGCCACCCACGCGTCGGCGCCGTCGGTCGAGGCGACCGACTGGGACCGGATCGTGGTGCTCTACGAGGCACTCGGCCGGATCGCGCCCTCGCCGGTGGTCGAGCTCAACCGGGCCGTCGCCGTCGCCATGGCCTCCGGCCCGGCGCAGGCCCTGGCCATCGTGGACGAGCTGATCGCCGCCGACCGGCTCCCCGGTTCGCATCTGGTCCCGACCGTACGCGGTGAGCTGCTGGCCCGGCTCGGACGGCGATCGGAAGCGCGCGCCGAGCTGGAGCTGGCGGCCCGGCTGTGCCCCAACCGGCGCGAACGATCGGTGCTGCTGCGCAAGGCGGCCGCACTGAGCTGACCTCTCCGGATCGGCCGGCCGGGGAACGCGGACGGCCGCCGCGCCGGCGGGAGCGGTGAGGCTCCCACCGGCGCGGCGGTCACGGACCGGGCGTGCCGGTCACCGATCCGGCGTGCCGGTCACCGGACAGCTGCGGCGGTCACCGGTCAGGCGAGGACGACCTCCACGGTCAGCTCGCCCTCTCCCGGCTCAAGGACGAACTCCTCGACGGCCCCGGCGCCGCACAGGTCGTCCTGGGCCTGCCGCACCAGCCCGGCCGGGGCGCCGGCGACGGTCAGGCGGGAGACCTCGGCGCGCATCGACAGCTTGGCGTCGGACTTGGCCCTGCGGACGCGGCCGAGGACCGCGGCCACGGCCGGCAGCAGCTCCGGGTCGCCGCCCCGCCCGTCCGGCTCCGGCCAGGGGGCCCGGTGGACCGAGCCCTCACGCCACCAGGACCAGACCTCCTCGGTGACGAACGGCAGGAACGGGGCGAACAGCCGGAGCATGACGTCCAGCGCCTCGCGCAGCGCCTCCCGCGCCGACCGGGCGCCGTCGTCGTCGCCGTACGCCCTGACCTTCACCAGCTCCAGGTAGTCGTCGCAGAACTCCCAGAAGAACCGCTCGGTCCGCTCCAGCGCGCGGGCGTAGTCGTAGCCCTCGAACGCCTCGGTGGCCTCGCGGGTCGCCTGCGCCAGCCGGGCCAGCATCGACAGGTCGAGCGGCTCGGTGATCCGCGGCTCCCCGGACGCCTCGTCCCCCCGCTCCGGCCCGCCGAAGCCCAGGACGAACTTCGAGGCGTTCAGGATCTTGATCGCCAGCCTGCGGCCGATCTTGATCTGGCCGGTGTCGAAGGCCGTGTCGGTGCCGGGACGGCCGCTGGCCGCCCAGTAGCGGACCGCGTCGGAGCCGTGCTGCTCCAGCAGGTCCAGCGGCGTGACGACGTTGCCCTTGGACTTCGACATCTTCTTGCGGTCGGGGTCCAGGATCCAGCCGGAGATGGCCACGTGCCGCCAGGGCAGCGTGTCCTGCTCCAGGTGCGCCCGCACCACGGTCGAGAACAGCCAGGTCCGGATGATCTCGTGGGCCTGCGGGCGCAGGTCCATCGGGAACACCCGCCGGAACAGGTCGTCGTCCTGCTCCCACCCGGCGGCGATCTGCGGGGTCAGCGAGGAGGTCGCCCAGGTGTCCATGACGTCCGGGTCGCCGGCGAAGCCGCCGGGCTTGCCGCGCTGGTCCTCGGTGTAGCCGGGCGGCACGTCGATCGAGGGGTCCATCGGCAGCGTGGACTCCTCGGGGACGATCGGCGAGGAGCGGTCGGGCTCCCCGTCTGCGTCCAGCGGGTACCAGACCGGGATGGGCACGCCGAAGAACCGCTGGCGGGAGATCAGCCAGTCCCCCGCCAGGCCCTCCACCCAGTTGTCGTAGCGGACCTTCATGTGCGGCGGGTGCCAGGCCAGCTCCGCGCCCCGGGCCAGCAGCGCCTCGCGCAGCTCGCGGTCGCGTCCGCCGTTGCGGATGTACCACTGGCGGGTGGTGACGATCTCCAGGGGCCGCTCGCCCTTCTCGTAGAACTTCACCGCCCGCTTGACCGGCCGCGGGTCGCCCTCCATCTCGCCGGACTCGCGCAGCAGCTCCACGATCCGCTCGCGGGCGCTGTGCACGGTCTTGCCCGCCAGTTCGGCGTACGGCTCCGCGGGGACGCCCTCCGGCGCCTCGGACAGCAGCCGCCCGTCCCAGCCGATCACCGCCCGGGTGGGCAGGTCGAGCTCCCGCCACCAGACGACGTCGGTGACGTCGCCGAAGGTGCAGATCATCGCCAGGCCGGACCCCTTGTCGGGCTCGGCCAGGCGGTGGGCCAGGATCGGGACCTCCACGCCGAACAGCGGCGACCTGGCGGCGGTGCCGAACAGCGGCCGGTAGCGCTGGTCGTCCGGGTGGGCGACCAGAGCCACGCAGGCCGGGATCAGCTCGGGCCGGGTCGTCTCGATCCAGACCCGGGCCCCCGAGGGCAGGGTGAAGGCGATCCGGTGGAAGGCGCCCGGCCACTCGCGGTCCTCCAGCTCGGCCTGGGCCACGGCCGTGCGGAAGGTGACGTCCCACAGCGTGGGCGCCTCGGCCACGTAGGCCTCGCCGCGGGCGAGGTTGCGCAGGAACGCCCGCTGGGAGGCGGCCCGCGCGTTGCCGTCGATGGTGGCGTAGGTCATGGACCAGTCGACCGACAGGCCCAGCCGCCGCCACAGCTCCTCGAAGGCCTTCTCGTCCTCGATCGTGAGCTTCTCGCACAGCTCGATGAAGTTGCGCCGGCTGATCGGGATCTGCTGCCTGCCCGGCTCGGCGGGCGGCTGGAACGAGGGGTCGTAGGCGATGGAGGGGTCGCAGCGCACGCCGAAGTGGTTCTGCACCCGGCGCTCGGTGGGCAGGCCGTTGTCGTCCCAGCCCATGGGATAGAAGACCTCACGGCCGCGCATGCGCTGGAAGCGGGCGATCGTGTCGGTGTGGGTGTAGGAGAAGACGTGGCCGACGTGGAGGGATCCGGAGACGGTCGGCGGCGGGGTGTCGATGGAGTAGATCTCGTCCCGCGTGCGCGAACGGTCGAAGCGGTAGACGCCCTCGGCCTCCCAGCGGCCTACCCATACGCGCTCCAAGCCGTCGAGAGTCGGTTTCTCGGGCATGGGCGCATGGCGCGGTCGCTGATTCGTCATGCCACCTTATGGTATGGCTTCGCGCCCTTCTCCGCTGAGAAGACTAGTGTTCGTTATCTGAAGCGACCTATGCACCGCGCACTGGAGGGATCGTGGCCGACGAGAAGGAAAAGCAGGACATGGCCTGGCGTGCCATCGGCGGTCTGGTCGGGCTCGTCACGGCATGGGCGGCGAAGAAGACCCTGGGCTTCGCCTGGGAGAAGGCGACGGGCAAGAAGCCTCCGATGGACAACGACTCCCTGGAGGTCAGCCTGGGCGAGGCGATCGGTTACGCCGTGGTGATGGGAGTGGGCATGCAGGTGGCGCAGATCCTGGCGGCCCGGACCGCCCGCAAGCGCTACAACGCCTGGCGGGCCCTGAAGGACGCGGCCAAGGAGGTCTCCTCCTGACCGGCGGCGGGCCGGCGGCGCCCTGCGGCCCGCCGGCCCGCCGTACAGTCCTGATCCCGCCCGCCGTACGGTCCCGGTCCCGTCCGCCCGCCGTACGGCCCGCGCGTGGAGGTCAGGCCTCCAGGGCCGCCAGGAAGGTCTTCGCCCAGTGGTCCACGTCGTAGGTGGACACCCGGCGGCGCAGCGAGCGCATCCGCCGTGACAGGTCGTGCGGCGTGGCCCGCATCGCCGACAGCATCGTCCGCTTGAGACCGTCGATGTCGTAGGGGTTGACCATGAAGGCCTGCTTCATCTCGTCGGCCGCCCCGGCGAACTCGCTGAGCACCAGCGCCCCGCGCAGGTCGTGGCGGCAGGAGACGTACTCCTTGGCCACGAGGTTCATCCCGTCGCGCAGCGGGGTCACCACCATCACGTCCGCCGCCAGATAGAGCGCGGCCAGCTCGTCGCGGCCGTACGACTGGTGCATGTACTGCACCGGCTGCTGCCCCAGGTCGCCCTGCTCCCCGTTGATCCTGCCGACCTGCAGCTCGATCGAGTCGCGCAGCCGCATGTACTCCTCGACCCGCTCCCGGCTGGGCGTGGCGATCTGCACGAACACGGCCTCGCCCGGCTTGATCGAACCTTCGGCGAGCAGCTCCCCGAACGCCTTCAGCCGCTGGCCGATGCCCTTGGTGTAGTCGAGCCGGTCGACGCCCAGCAGCACCTGCTCGGGGTCGCCCAGCTCCTGGCGGATCTCCGCCGCCCTGGCGATGATGTGCGGCTCGCGGACCAGGGAGTCGAGCTCGGAGAAGTCCACCGAGATGGGGAAGGCCTCGGCTCGCACCACCCGGTCCTCTACGTAGATCTCGTGCTTCTGGTACTGCAGGCCGAGCGTCTTGCGGCACAGCCGGATGAAGTTGGAGGCGCCGCCGGGACGCTGGAAGCCGACGAGGTCGGCGCCGAGCAGGCCCTCCAGCAGCTCGCGCCGCCAGGGCAGCTGCTGGAACAGCTCGCCGGGCGGGAACGGGATGTGCAGGAAGAAGCCGATGCGCAGGTCCGGCCGGAGCTTCCTGAGCATGGCGGGGACGAGCTGGAGCTGGTAGTCCTGCACCCACACGACCGCGTCCGGGGCGGCGACTTCGGCGGCGGCCTCGGCGAAGCGCTGGTTGACCAGGCGGTAGGCGTCCCACAGCACGCGGGAGTACACCGGGGTGGCCACCACGTCGTGATAGAGCGGCCAGAGGGTGGCGTTGGAGAAGCCCTCGTAGTAGAGCTCCACCTCGCGTTCCGACAACGGCACCGGGATCAGGTGCATGCCGTCGTGGTCGAAGGGGTCGAGCTGTTCGTCCGGGGCGCCGTGCCAGCCGATCCACGCCCCCTCGCGGCGCTGCAGGACGGGGGCGATCGCGGTGACCAGGCCGCCGGGGCTGCGCCGCCACATGTCCTCCCCCACCCGGTCGACGGGAAGACGGTTGGCGACGATCAGGAACGAGCTGGAGCCCGGCACTAAATCCTCCAAGTAGTTGACTTAACCAATCAACTACCCCATTAACCCCTTTTTATGACGTTCCAGGAGGTAGAGCTCGATGGCGGCGCAGATCGGCGCGAACCACCTCCGAGAGTTTTCTGGTGGCCGCCCGGTTGAGCGCCCCGCCCGCCACGGCTCCGGTCAGGAAGGGGCCGAGCGTGGTGAGGTGCCGGCCGAGGGTGCGCATGAGGCGGTTGCGCAGGGCCGTCTTGGCCGCGGTGCCCAGGGCGAGGGTGACGGAGGCGGGGGCCATGGGGTCCACGCCGCGCTGCTTGGACCAGGCCGTCACGAAGGCGATGGCCCGCTGGGTGCCGCCGCCGGGCACCTGCACGCCGTACACCTCGTGGAGCTCGGCGATGAGCTTGACCTCGATGGCCGCGACCACCAGGGTCTCGGCGACGAGCTGGGCGGGGGTGGACAGCAGGAGGGGCGGGGCGGCGAACTCGGCCGCCGCGAGGGCGCCGCCGATCGCGCCGACCGCCATGGTGGCCTTCGCCGCGGTGCGAGCGAGGTCGTCGGCCAGGGCCTCGCCGATGAGGCCGTGGTGGTGGGCGGAGAGTGTCTCCAGGTCGCGCACGGGGATGCGGGGCGCCACGGCCATGAAGACGTCGGCCAGCCAGCGGCCCCGGCCCACGCCGGACTCCTTGGCCTTCTTGGCGCCGGTGGCCAGCGCCCTGCTCAGACGCCCGAGCAGCCGTCGGCGCTCGGCCCCGTCCATCTCGCCGGGCTCGGCCAGGCGGCCGACGAGCTCGGCGACCTCGTGATGGGTCTCGCCTGCCGCGTCGTCGTGCGGTGCGCCGGACGACTCCGCGGCCCCGGAGTCGTCCGGCATGGCACCGGTCTGCCTGTTCTCTGACGTCATGTCGCGGAACCTCCTCAAGGCTGCCCCAAGGCCCTACCCGTCCACGGGGGGACACACATCGGACAGGCCATCGGAACGGTCGTCAGGCAGCGCACTCCCGGCAGATCTGCTGTCCGTTCTTCTCAACGGCCAGCTGGCTGCGGTGGTGCACCAGGAAGCAACGCGCGCAGGTGAACTCATCGGCCTGACGAGGAATCACCCGGAGCGAGAGCTCCTCGTTCGACAGGTCCGCACCCGGCAGTTCGAGCGACTCGGCGAGGTCGGTCTCGTCGATGTCGATGCTGCCCGAGGACTTGTCGGTACGGCGCGCCTGCAGTTCCTGAAGACTGTCCTCGCTGAGGTCGTCGTCAGTCTTGCGTGGGCTGTCGTAATCGGTAGCCATCGGTCTGCTCCATCCCCCTCATCTATCTGTCTGCGCTCGCTCGCGCGTGTGTAACGTACGAGAGGCCCGTCTTGTGCCCGATCCGGCAGAGAGATTCCTGCTTCGGTACCCCGCCGGAATGGTCGCCGAACCTCCCTACACGTGAGGGGCCCGCCGCCAATGGGCGTGGTTAGCCAAATATGGCGAAAACCACAGCCTTGCCAGCATGCACCACCGTGTTCGACGGCACATCCAACCACATGTACGGCGCGAACGAGACGCTCCCCGCCGGATCAACGTGGCTGAAGTCTCACGGTCACCACGAGACCGCCTCCGTCCCTGGGGACGGCGGTCACGTTGCCCCCGTGAGCCCGCACGACCGCGCGGACGATGGACAGCCCCAGACCCGCCCCCTTGGACGAGTCGACCCGCTCGGCGTTGAGGCGCCGGAACGGCTCGAACAGGCTGCTCACCTCGTACGCGGGCACGTGCGGCCCCGTGTTGGCCACCTGAACAACCAGAGCACCCTCCACCATTCCCGCCCGGACCCAGACATGTCCGGACTCGGAAAGGTTGTGCTTGATGGCGTTCTCCACCAGGTTGGCCACGCACCGTTCCAGGAGGACCGGGTCGCCCACGGTCTCGGCGCTCTGGATCTCGGAGACGACCGTGACGCCGGCCTCCTCCGCGCGCGGCGCCAGCTGGTCCACGGCGGTCTCGGCCACGTCCTTGACGTCCACCGGCTTGCGCACGCTCAGCTCCCGCTCACTGCGGGCGAGCAGGAGCAGGCCCTCGATGAGCCTCTCGTTGCGCGCGTTGACCTCCAGGAGCGTACGGCCCAGCGCCTTGAGGTCCTCCGACGCCTCGGGGTCGCCCAGGGCGATCTCCAGGACCGTCCGGTTGATCGTCAGCGGCGTGCGCAGCTCGTGCGAGGCGTTGGCCACGAACCTGCGCTGCGTGTCGAAGGCGACGTTGAGCCTGGTCAGCATGGCGTCGAAGGTGTCGGCCAGTTCCTTCAGCTCGTCGTCGGGACCCTTGAGGTCGATCCGCTCGTGGGCGAGGGTGCTGCCGGACAGCTTGCGGGCGGTGGCGGTCATCTGCTGGATCGGCTTGAGCGCCCGGTCGGCGACGAGATAGCCGATGACCAGCGCGAGGATGCCCACGCCCGCCAGCGCCAGGAGCGAACGGATGAGCAGGGTCCTGCGGACGCCGTAGATGGCGGTGTGCTGGTACCAGTTCCACTGCCGCTCGATGTCCGCGGCCAGGTTCGGCTCGACGGTGTCCAGCCGGAGGGGGAACTCGGGCCACGCCGAGTCGAGCACCCAGCCCACCATCATGTAGATGACGAGCAGCAGCAGCGCGCCCGCGATGAAGAAGAGCGCGCCGTAGGTGAGGGTGAGCCGCCACCGGATGCTGACCCGGTCGGTGACCTTCTTCACCCGCTCCAGCAGGGAGGTGCCCGCGGGAGGGGAACCCATCGGCGGCCCCTCCCAGACGGGCGGGCCGGCCGGGGAGCCGGACGGGGAGGGGGCCTGGACCGTCGCGGTCCCCGCGCCCCCGGGTCCGGCGGCGGACGCGCCCCGAGGCCCGGGAGCCGTCCCGGCGGCGGCCGTGCCGGGGACGCCGGGTCCGGCCGGGCGGGCGGGCGCCGCGCCCCCGATCTCCAGGATCTCCGGCGCGCCCGTCTCCGCGTCGCGGCGCGACCTGCGCCCCTCGCGCTCGGAGTGCGGGCTGATCATGGGATGGGTCGGCTCGGAGTCCTGCCGCCCGCCGGGCGGGACGAACCTCGGCCGCTCCTCCGGCGTACCGCTCACAGCTTGTATCCGACCCCGGGCACCGTCTCGATCGCCTGAGGCTCGCCCAGCTTCTTCCTCAGGGTCATCATGGTCACCCGCACCACGTTGGTGAACGGGTCGATGTTCTCATCCCACGCCTTGTCCAGCAGGTCCTCCTGGCTGACCACCGCGCCCTCGGCGCGCATCAGCTCCTCCAGGACCGCGAACTCCTTCTTCGTGAGATTGATCTCCTCGCCGTTCCTGGTCACCAGCCGCTTGCCCGGGTCCAGCCGGATGCCGGAGCGCTCCAGCACCGGCGGCAGGGCCGGGGCCGAGCGACGGCCCAGGGCCCTGACCCGGGCGACGAGCTCGATGAACACGAAGGGCTTGGCCAGGTAGTCGTCGGCGCCCAGGCCCAGGCCCTCCACCTTGTCGTCGACGTCGCCCGAGGCGGTCAGCATCAGGATGCGGGAGGCGGTCCGCTCGGCCACCAGCCGGCGGCAGACCTCGTCCCCGTGCACCTTGGGCAGGTCGCGGTCCAGCACGATCACGTCGTAGTCGATGTAGCCGGTCCGCTCCAGTGCGCCGGCGCCGTCGTAGGCGACGTCCACGGCCATGGCCTCGCGCCGGAGTCCGGTCGCGATCGCGTCCGCGAGCACCCGCTCGTCTTCAACCACAAGCACCCGCACGGCCTCTGACACCTCCCGTGACATCCGTCGGACAGCCGCTCGAGCGGCCTCTCATTCTCACCTCACCGGCCGTAAGCCGGCGGTAAGTCCACTGTCACGATAGACACACTTGCAGCGATCTGGGCCACAGGAGGTTTAGAGCGATCGCGCGGGTGGGTAAGCACGCCCTCAGTCCCTTTTGTGAGCACCCTCCGTCCCCCATGAGAGAGAAGGTGAGATGGGCGAGTTCACGACCACGATCGAACACCGCCTCGACCAGGCCTACAAGAACCTGCAGGAGGCCCGGTCCACCGGCGACGACTACCTCGCCGACACACTCACCGCCGAGATCGAGGACCTCCGCCGTCTCGCCACCGACAACGGTGTCCCGCTCCAGCGCTGACGTAAGCATCGACGGGTAAGGCCCCGCACCTCGTCCGAGAGGTGCGGGGCCTTATCCGTGTCCCGGCGCCCGTGTCTCCCGGCGCGCCCGCGCGGGCCCGGCGGCGCGTGCGGGCGCCGGGCTCAGGAGTCCCGTTCGGGGTTCAGCGGGGCCAGGAGCGCGTGCAGTTCCTCGAACAGGCCGGGCGCCGCGCACAGCGTCATCCCCGGGTTGGCCGGCTTGCCGTGCAGCCCGCCGAACCTGGCCCCGGCCTCGGCCGCGATGAGCCCTCCGGCCGCGTAGTCCCAGTCCTGCGGGCCGCGCTCGTAGTAGCCGTCAACCCGCCCGGCCGCGACCGAGCACAGGTCCGAGGCCGCCGAACCGCCCCGGCGGATGTCGCGCACGCGCGGCACCACGCGGGCCAGGACCTCCGCCTGGACCGCGCGCCGTCCGGGGCCGTAGCCGAAACCGGTGGCGATCAGCGCCTGCTCCAGCGGCACGCCGGTGTTGCAGCGCAGCCGCTCACCGGCCAGCCACGCGCCTGCGCCCTTGGCCGCGGTGAAGACCTCACCGCGTGGCACGACGTTGACGACCCCCGCGACCACCTGCCCGTCGACCTCCACGGCGATGCTGACCGACCACTCGGGCAGGCCGTACAGGAAGTTGACCGTGCCGTCGATCGGGTCGACGATCCAGCGGACCCGGCCGTCGCCGGTGCTGCCGCCCTCCTCTCCGAGGATCGCGTCGTCCGGCCTCGCCTGCCTGATCCTGGTGCGGATCAGCTCCTCCGACGCCTTGTCCAGCGCGGTCACCACGTCGGTGGGGCTGGACTTGGTCGCCAGCACCTCGGGCCGGGCCGGCCGCTTGGCCAGGAGCATCTCCCCGGCCTCGCGGGCGATCCGCTCCGCCAGTTCCACGAGACCCGCGGCCTCACTCGCAACGGCGTCACTCACAACGGGGTCACTCACAGTCGTTCACCACTCCTCGGTCGCTTCAGGGTCCCATCGTCCCCCGTGGACCGTTCCGCGCGCCGGGCCGGGTCCGCGACGCCGCGGACCCGGCCCGGCGGTGGCCACAGGCGTGCTCAGAAGAGCGACTCCGGGCGCTTCCACTCACGCTCCAGGACGTGCTGCGCCAGGAAGGCCAGCACGGTCTCGTACCAGGCGACCGCGTTGCCCGGCTTGAGCACCCAGTGGTTCTCGTCGGGGAAGTACAGGAACTTCGACTCCACGCCGGAACGCTGCAGGTCCCACCACAGGCGCAGCCCCTCGCCGATCGGCACCCGGTAGTCCTTGTCGCCGTGGATCACCAGCATCGGCGTGACGATCTTCTCCAGCGACAGGTGCGGGGAGAGCCTGTCGTACAGCTCGCCGCCCGGCCGGCCGAACTCGCGCTGCCAGTACATGGACGCGTCCGTGGTCCCGGCGAACTGGTCCAGGTGCCAGAGCGAGGCGTGGGTGACGATCGCCTTGAAGCGGTCGGTGTGCCCGGCGACCCAGTTGGCCATGTAGCCGCCGAAGGAGCCGCCCATCGCGGCGGTACGGCTCGCGTCGATCTCCGGCAGCTCCAGCGCCGCGTCGGTGATCGTCATCAGGTCGGCGTGGGTGCGCGGGCCCCAGTTCGCCCAGCCCCGGCGGATCATCTCCGGCCCGTAGCCGGTGGACAGGCACGGGTCGGGCAGCAGGACGGCGTAGCCGTTCGCCGCCATGATCCACGGGTTCCACCGCCAGGACCAGTCGTTCCAGCTCGACAGCGGGCCGCCGTGGATCCACAGCAGCAGCGGCGCCGGGTCCTCGGCCGAGGCGCCCTCGGGCAGCACCAGCCAGGCCCGGATCTCCGCCCCGTCGTCGGCGGTCGCGGTCACCTCGGTGAGCGTGCCGGGCAGCTGGAGGTCCGGAGCCGGGGAGGCCAGCTCCTCGACCGCGCCGGCCGTCTCTCCCGCGGCGATCCTGACCGGGCCCGCCGCCCGGTCCACGGCGCTGCGCAGCGCGTAGAGGGTGCCGTCGGGGGCGACGTTGAGCGAGGAGTAGGCGCCGTCGTCCGCGGTGAGCCGTACCGGCTCGGAACCGTCGGCGGGGACGCGGAAGACCGGGCGGCGGCCCAGGTGGTCGGCCGCCGCGTACAGCGAGGCCGAGTCGGGCGCCCAGGTCACCTCCGACGGCCAGAGCCCGCCGCCCGCGGCGTGCCCCTCACCGGTGGCCAGGTCGATGATCCACAGGGTGCGCTCCGGGATGGCCGAGGTCTCGGCGTGCTTCTCGCGGGTGCAGGCGACCAGGCGCCCGTCCGGCGAGACGGCCAGCGGGCCCTCGAAGTCGTGACCCTCCAGGCTCGCCAGGACCCTGCGGGTCCCGCCGTCGGCGGTCTCGATCAGCACCAGCTCGGAGCGGACCTCTCCGCCCGGCTGCGGGACCGCCCACGTGGCCACGACGGCGGAGCCGTCCGGGGTCACCTCGTAGGAGGCGTTGACCAGCGCGCCGCCGGAGTCCGGAGTGAGATCCCGCACATCCTCCAGCCGGTCCTCGCCGAGGGCGCCGGCGAACAGGCGGGGCCGGCCGGGTCCCAGGTCGTGATCCCAGTAGCGCACCGGGTAGCCCTCGTGCAGGATCGCGCTGATCCCGGCGTCCTTGCGGGCCTTGCGCCGCTCGGCCTCGGTGGCCTCGTCGCCGGGCAGCACATCCGAGGAGAAGACGACGGCCGGCCCGCCGGTCGCGAAGCCGCCGATCCCCCCGGGCCGGGAGGCGACCTGCCGGGCCTCCCCGCCGCCCGCGGGCAGCAGCCAGAGCGCGGAGACCTCCTCGTCGGGGTCCTTCACCACGGGGTCGGGGCGGCGCGAGCCGAACAGGACGTCGCCCCCGGCGGTGAACTCGGCCCCGGCCTCGCCCTTGACGGACCTGGTCAGCCGGTACGGCCTGCGCCCGTCGAGGGGGATCTCCCACAGGGACGTCCCGTAGGACTTGCCGTCCGGGTTGAGCGCCTGCACCACGCTCACCAGACGGTTCCCGTCCGGGGAGAGACGCAGGGACACCAGTCGCGGTACACCGACGTATTCACGGATGTCAGAGAAAGGGGTCACGGAACCGAACCTACCTCTACTGCCGCCCCGCATCGCGCGCCCCGCGACCGGTGACCGGGCCCGTGCCCCGACCACGCCCCGCATGCGGTTGGATGAACCGCATGGGGACTTACGACGCGCTTCTCGTCGTCTCGTTCGGAGGCCCGGAGAAGCCGGACGACGTGATGCCGTTTCTGGAGAACGTGGTGCGGGGCCGTGACATCCCCCGCGAGCGCCTGCTGGAGGTCGAGGCGCACTACCAGCGGTTCGGCGGGGTCAGCCCGATCAACCAGCAGTGCCGTGACCTCATCGCGGCCGTCGAGCCGACCGTCGACCTGCCGATCTACTGGGGCAACCGCAACTGGCACCCCTACCTGGAGGACACCCTGCGGCAGATGGCCGCCGACGGCGTGCGCAGGGCCGCGGCGTTCGTCACCTCCGCCTACGGCTCCTACTCCTCCTGCCGGCAGTACATCGACGACATCGCCCTGGCCCGCGCGGCGGTGGAGGGCGCCCCGGAGATCGTCAAGCTCCGGCACTACCACGACCACCCCGGCTTCGTCGCGGCCATGGTCGACCACACGCGCGAGGCCCTGGACCGGCTCCCCGCCGAGCACCGCGACGCCGCGCGCCTGGTCTTCACCGCGCACAGCATCCCGACCTCCATGGCCAGGACGGCCGGGCCGGGCGGCGGGCTCTACGAGGCCCAGCTGCTGCGGACGGCCGGGCTGGTCACGGCCGGGCTGGGCGGCGGGCACGAGTGGGACCTGGTCTGGCAGAGCCGCAGCGGCGCCCCGCACATCCCGTGGCTGGAGCCCGACGTCTGCGACCACCTGGAGGAGCTCGCGGGGCGGGGCACCCCGGCGGTGGTCCTGGTGCCGATCGGCTTCGTCTCCGACCACATGGAGGTCGTCTACGACCTCGACGTGGAGGCCAGGGACATGGCCGCCAAGCTCGGCCTCCCGCTGACCAGGGCCGCCACGGCGGGCACGCACCCGAGGTTCGTGGCGATGGTCGGCGAGCTGCTGGCCGAGCCGGAGCCCGTGGCCTGCGGAGCGACCTGCTGCCCGGCCCCGCCGCGCCGCCGGGCGCCGCAGGAGGCCCGGGGCTAGCGACAGCCCGGGTTCCGACAGCCCGGGTTCCGACAGCCCGGGTTCAGGGGTAGGTGCGGGCGTAGGCCTCGGAGATGGCCATGACCTTGCTCACATACGACCACGAGTGGTTGTAGAACCAGATGGCCTTCTCCAGCTTCTTCCCGCCCTGTCCGGCGCCGTTGGCGCACAGATAGTTGGCCGCCGAGGGCACGGCGTCGTAGGGGCTCCAGATGTCGGCGACGCCGTCCCCGTCGCCGTCCACCCCGTACGCCTTCCAGGTGGCGGGCATGAACTGCATCGGGCCCTGCGCCCCCGCCGACGAGGGGCCGTTGTTGCGCCCGTGCGAGCTCTCCACCTGCCCGATCGCGGCCAGCACCGTCCAGGACAGGCCGGGACAGACCCCGGCCGACCTGCGGTAGAGCTCCAGATAGCTGCCGGGCCGCCCGACGGTCGCCCGGCCGGCCGCCTGCGGCCGCGCCGTCGCGGCGGGCGCCTGCGCGTCGGACTTCCCGGTGCCCACCGCCACCACCTGGGGCCCCGCCCCCAGCAGTTTGCGCACCCCCGTCTCCAGGGTGCCGGCCGCCTTCCGCGGGGCGTGCACCAGCAGCGCCACCCCGGGCAGCAGTCCCAGCCGCCGCCCGGTCTCCACCCCCACCAGCCCGTCGACGCCGGGCAGCCCGAGGCGGGCCGAGGCGGCGACCCGCAGCCGGGGCCCGCCGTCCACCTGGTAGTGCGATCCCAGGACCAGTCCCAGGCGGCGCACCGCCTCGCCGTCGGCGACGACCTCGCCCCGCAGCAGCGCGTTCCAGACCTCCTGCTGACCGGCCACGCCCTTGGGCGCCCAGGCGCGGAAGATCGCCGGGTCGACCGCGAGCAGGTTGAGGCCGGCCCCGGACAGCGTCACCGCCCCGCCGTCGAAGGAGGCGATCTTCTCGACGTGCTTGAGCCCGGCGATGTCCTCCTTCGTCCGCTCCGGGAGGGTGGCGCGGGAGATCACCATCAGCCGGGGCGGGGTGAGGGAGATCCCGGGGCCCTCGGCGGCCGGGGCCGCCTGGGCCGGCGTGGCGGCCTGGGCGGGAGCCCCGGTCTGGCCGGCCCGGTCGGGAGCCCCGGTCGGGCCGGCCCGGTCGGGAGGCGCGGCCTGACCGGGAGCGGCCTGCGGGCGCCCGACCTGCGGGGCGAGCACCGCCAGGTCGGGGACCTCGCTCCTGGCCACGGGGGCGGCGGCCGGCAGGAGGGGGCGCACGGCCAGGAACACCGCGCCCGCGGCGGCCCCGAGGACCGCCAGCCCGGCCAGCACCACGATCACTATCCTCATCCCGGGAAGACGCACCTTTCTGTCGGCGTTTGCCCCAGCATGCCGTGATTCGTACCGTCGTGGGAAAACTCACTTGCCGGGCGGCCGTTTCGTGGGCGAGAGTCTGAGCGATCCACGCCTGGGGCGTGCGGAAGGGGTGCATCGGTGGTCGGGCCGTACCGGGGGCTGTTCAGCACGCCCGGTGTCAAGGGTTTCGTGATCTCGGGTTTCATCGGGCGGATGCCCATGTCGATGCTCGGCATCGGCATCGTGCTGCTCATCGAGGCTCTCACCGACTCGTTCGGCATGGCGGGCGCGGTCGCGGCCACCGTCAACGTCTCCTACGCCATCGCCGCGCCCC
This sequence comes from Paraplanobispora siamensis, assembly GCF_016863175.1. Taxonomy (GTDB): domain Bacteria; phylum Actinomycetota; class Actinomycetes; order Streptosporangiales; family Streptosporangiaceae; genus Planobispora; species Planobispora siamensis. The sequence continues at coordinate 198,315 of NZ_BOOJ01000012.1, read as the reverse complement.
TCATGGGACGCCTGGTGGACAGATTCGGTCAGGCCAGGGTAATCGTCCCGCTCGTCATCACGCACGGTGCCGCGCTGGCCGCCCTGATGCTCTGCGTCGAGTTCGGGGCTCCCTTCTGGACCCTCTTCCTCACCGGCCTCGTGGTCGGCGCGACCGCGGTGCCGCTGGGCTCGCTGGTACGCGCCCGCTGGACCCACCTGCTGGCCGGATCCGGCCAGTTGCACACGGCGTTCTCGTTCGAGTCGGTGGCCGACGAGGTCATCTTCGTCGCCGGCCCGGCGCTCGTCACCGCCCTGGCCACCATGATCAACCCCTTCGCGGGCCTGATCGTGACCCTGGTGTGCACCGTCGCGGGCACCCTCGTCTTCGCCATGCAGCGGGGCACCGAGCCGCCGATCCGGGTCGGCGAGCGGCACTCCGGCAGCCCGATCACGATCCCCGGGATCATCCTGATCTCCTGCGTCTTCCTGGCCATGGGCGCGGTATTCGGCTCGGTGGACGTGATCACCATCGCCTACGCCGAGGAGCACGGCGTCAAGCCGGCGGCCGGGCTGCTGCTCGCCTCGGTCGCGGCCGGCAGCATGGTCTCCGGGCTCTGGTACGGCGCGCGGCACTGGAAGATCTCCCTGCGCAGCCGGTTCGTGCGCGCGCTGGTGGTGTTCGCGGTGGGACTGACCCCGATCGCCCTGATCGGCGACGTGCGGGTGATGGCGGTGGCGCTGTTCCTGGCCGGGCTGGCCATCTCCCCCACGATCATCACCGGCTACTCGCTGATCGAGCGGCTGGTCCCGCCCTCGCTGCTGACCGAGGGGATGGCCTGGGTCTCCACCGCGGTCGGGTTCGGCGTGGCGGTCGGCGCCGGGGCCGGCGGGCGGCTCACCGACGAGTTCGGCGCCTCCAGCGCCTACGCGTTCTCCTTCGGCTGCGCCATCCTGGCCGCGGTCATCGGGATCGCGGGCTCCACGTCGCTGCGCGCCCCTGTTGCTTCGCCGGAATCATGAGTACCGTTCATATTTATGCGCGAGTTCCGTAACTGGGCGGGCAACCAGTCCGTCACGCCCGCCGAGATCCGTACGCCCTCCTCGGTGGAGGAGGTCGTGCGGGCCGTACGGGACGCCTCGGCGTCCGGGCGGCGGGTGCGCATGACCGGCACCGGGCACTCGTTCACCGGCGTCGCGCTGACCGACGGCCTGCTGCTGCGGCCGCACGGGCTGACCGGGATCCTGGAGACCGGCGACGGCTGGGTGAGGGCGGCGGCGGGCACCCCGCTGCGGGTGCTCAACGAGGAACTGCACCGGATGGGCCTGGCCCTGGCGAACATGGGCGACATCACCGACCAGACGCTGGCCGGCGCCATCCAGACCGGCACCCACGGGACCGGCCGGGACGTCGGCGGGCTGGCCGACCAGGTGCTCGCGCTGGAGCTGGTGCTCGCCGACGGCGAGGTCGTCACCGTCCGCGCGGACGACACCGGCGACGGGCGCGACCTGTTCGACGCCGCCCGGGTGGGCCTGGGCGCGCTGGGCGTGCTGACGGCGGTGACCTTCCGGGTCGAGCCGTCGTTCCTGCTGCGCAGTACCCGCGAGCCGATGGCGCTGAGCGCGATCCTCGACTCGCTCGACGAGATCACCGCCAAGAACGAGCACCTGGACTTCTTCTGGCTGCCGCACACCGACACCTGCCTGGCCAAGCGCAACAACCGCAGCCCGGGGCCGGCGAACCCGCCGAGCGCGTTCAAGCACTGGCTGGACAACAGGTTCCTGGAGAACACCCTGTTCGGCGTGCTGTGCGCGGCGGGCGCGCGCCTGCCCGGCGCGATCCCCCGGCTCAACGCGGTCTCCGCGGCGGCGCTGTCGGCGTCCACGCACACGGACGTCTCCTACAGGGTCTTCACCAGCGTGCGGGAGGTGCGGTTCCTGGAGATGGAGTACGCCGTCCCGCGCCGCCACCTCGCCCAGGCCCTGCGCGAGACCCGCGACCTGGTCGAGCGGCGGGACTGGAAGATCACCTTCCCGGTCGAGGTACGGGTCACCCCGGCCTCCGACGCCTGGCTGTCCACCGCCTACGACCGGGAGACGGCCTACATCGCCTGCCACATCTACCGGCACACGCCCAATCCGGCCTACTTCGAGGGCGTCGAGGAGATCATGACGCGGCTCGGCGGCCGCCCGCACTGGGGCAAGCTGCACACCCGGGACGCCGCCTATCTGAGCACGGTCTATCCGCGCTTCGCCGACTTCCTGGCGCTGCGCGACCGGCTGGACCCGGGGCGCCTGTTCTCCAACGCCTACCTGGAGACCGTTCTGGGCCCCTGAGCCGCCGCAGTCCGGTTCCGGGCGTGGAGGACGGCACGTCCGGAACCATGCCCGGAACAGGGCATGCCGGTAAAAGGGTGCGCCAAGGCTCCGGCGAAGAATGGCGCTCCCGCGTGTCCCGGGGTTCCCGCACCGCGTTTCCCGGGCACATTCACAGGGCCTCGCCCGTCCCGAACCCCGAGGGAGCCCTCTGGAGATGATCTTCTCCTGCCGTCCGGATCCGCCGTATCCCGGCTCTTCGCCCAAGTGCACGGCGGCGCGACGGGTTATTCGGCAGAATCCCCGGGGAACGTCGGACCTGCTAGTCCATATTCGTGACCGGTAAGGGATGAAAGACGTAAATGTGACGCGCGTCACATCATCGCTAGCCCCCTCCGGCAAGGCGATGTTCGGACATGCCGGGTACGGTGCTGGCAGGCAACCGGCACACGCGAGAGACTCAAGGGTCCGGGGGAAGAATGAGCACGACGACGAAGGGACTCGCATGCAGGAGCTCCGACTCGTCGCGGTGAGCGAGGACGGGACCTACCTCGTGCTGGCGACAGCCGGCCGGGGGACCCGGTTCACGCTGCCCGTCGACGACCGGCTCCGTGCTGCCGTCCGCGGCAACTTCTCCCGTCTCGGCCAGTACGAGATCGAAGTGGAGAGTCCGTTGCGCCCGAAGGAGATCCAGGCTCGCATCCGTGCAGGCGAGACCGCGGAGGAGATCGCCGCGACGGCGGGCATCCCGGTCGAGCGCGTGCGGTGGTTCGAGGGTCCCGTCCTCCAGGAACGCGAGTACATGGCCCAGCAGGCACAGCGCTGCGCCGTACGGCTGCCCGGCGAGTCCTCCCCCGGTCCGACCCTCGGCGATCTCGTCGCCGAGCGGCTGACCCGGCGCGGCGTGCCCGCCGACGAGATCGACTGGGACTCCGCCAAGCGCGACGACAACCTGTGGCGGATCAAGCTCGGCTTCATGTGGAACGGTCACACGCGCAACGCCGAATGGCTCTTCGACCCGCGCCGCCGCCACATCACCCCGCACGACGACGAGGCCATGCGCCTGTCGGCGAGCGAATACGTCGATCCGGTCGAGGACAACACGGTCACGCCGTTCGTGCCGCGGGCGGCCAAGCTCGCCCCGGTGCCGCCGCTGGGATCCGAGCCGCTGAACCAGCCGCCGGTGTCCTTCCCCACGGTCATCCGGCAGGAGCCCGCGACCCCGGCCCGGCCGGCCTACCAGCAGCCCGAGTCGCCGGCGCCGTACTTCCGGCCCGACACGCCCGCGGCCGCCGAACTGCCCGTGGCGCCGGAGCTGCCCGCGGCGTCGGAGCTGCCCGCCGCCGGCACGGGCCGCGCCGCTTCCGAGCTGCCCGCCCCCGAGCTGCCCAAGGCCGCCCCGGAAGCGCCCAAGCCTTACGAGCGCCCGCCGATGCCTCCGCTGCCGGAGGGGTTCGACGGCCCGTCCATCCCCGCGGTGCCGCCGCTGCGCGCCCCCGGCCCGTCCGCCCCGGAGCCTCTCAGGCCCTCGGCCAGGACCGCGCCGGCCCAGGAGACCCCTGCGGCTGCGGCGCCCGTCAGGGCCACGGAGCCCGCTCCGGGACCGGCCGTGACATCCGAGTCCGCCCTGCGGGCCTCCGAGCCCGTGACGGCCCCCTCCGAGCCCGCACGGCCGGACTCCGCCGCCACGACCGCCGCGTCCGGCGACCCCGCGAGCGCCTCCCGGACCCCGTCCGAGCAGACGTCCTCCCCGGAGGCGGCGTCCGGGCAGGGCACGGCCTCCGCAGGCGTCACGGTGCCCGCGCCCACCGCCCCGGCGGAAGGGACCGGCCAGGCCGCCGCGTCCGGTGCCGCGGCGGAGACGGCGGGCGACCGCGCCCCCGAGGCGGAGAGTGCGCCCCGTCCCATCGCCGAGAGCGCGTCCGGCCCCGCCGTCGAGAGCGGATCCCGTTCCGCTGCGGAGGCGCAGGGTGGATCCCGTCCCTCCGAGGCGCCGACCGGCGACGTCCGCACGCCCGAGACCGGGTCCGATCCCGCCGCGACGGCGGGGACTGGCGCGGACGACGGCGTACGGACCGACACCGGCACCGGTGCCAGGGCCGACGAGGAGGCCGGGGAGACCGCTCCCGACCGCAGGCCCGCCGCCGGACCGGCGCCGGAGGCCGAACCGGCCGCCGACTCGTCGATCGCGGTTCCCGCGGCCCGGGTCAGCGTGGACAAGCTGAACGGCAAGCCCTCGGAGGGTGGCACGGCGCCGGCGGAGCCCGCGCAGGAGACGCACACGGGCAAGCCCGCCGAGCCCCCCGCGGCCGAGCAGCCCGCCGCGGCCGCGGAGCCGCCGGCCCCCGCGCCCGCACCGGTGCCCAAGCCCGCCCGTCCGGCGAAGAAGTCCCGGGGCCGCCGCGCCTCCGTGCCGACCTGGGACGAGATCATGTTCGGCGCCCGCCGCCCGGACTGACCGCCCACGCCGTACACGCCCCACGACGGCCGCCGACACCACCGGCGGCCCCACCGTGGGGCGATCGGCGTTCAGACCGGAGGTCACCTCCGGCTATCACCCGGAAACATCCGATCGGCTACCGGTGATGCTCGGCCGTTCGCCCAACTACCGGTGACGCTCAATCAGAGGTCGCCGACGGCCGCCCGGAGACCTCCGGCGACTCGGCGCTTCCGCGTGATTCGGCGGCCCTCGGCGGTGGGGCGCTCTCGGACGGCTCGGAGACCGTGGGCGACGAGCCCTTCGGCGGCCCGGAAGCCGTCGGCGGCTCGGAGGTTCCGGGCGAGGTGGAGGCCCTCGGCGCCGGGGCGGTCTCGGGCGGCTCGGAGGCGTTCGGCTGGTCGGTGGTTCCGGGTGGGGTGGAGGCGATGAACGGGGCGAGCCAGTCGGGGGTGACCTCGGCGATGAAGTCGACGCCCTGGGCCTCTCCCGTGTCCAGGGCGGCGTAGCCGCCGGTGCCCGCGCCCACCCCCGCGGTCACGGTCAGCAGCCCGGCCCTGCGCTGGAACCAGGTCTGGCTGAGTGACCAGCCGACCACCGCACGCCGCTCCACCACCGCCTGGGACCGGCGCAGCGATCCGGACCTGACCGACAGGCGGGAGCCGTCGTAGGTGTGCCCGAGCGAGCGGTAGCGGTCGAGGCCGAGCGGCACGCCCAGCGCCGCCAGGACCAGGGCGGGCGCCGCGAGTGCCCACCAGAACCCGGACCAGGTCACGGCCGCCGCCGTCGCGCACGCGGCGACCACCAGCCACGGGAAGATCGCCCTGAACAGCCTGCGCCTGCGTGCCGCCGGGGGGTGGGGGCGCAGGCTCGTCATGATCGGGCCGATCGCCTCCCCGACCACCTCGAGCGCCACCTCGCGCGGCACCACCGGCAGCAGCTGGCCGCGGGTCTCCGAGTCACCGAGGCCGGTGACGATCGCCCACGCCCTGGCCATGCCCGTCCTGCGCTCGGCCGGGCCCTCGACCAGCTCGAACCCGCGTACCCTGCGGCGCTCCAGCGAGACGCTCCTGCGGTTGACCAGGCCGCGGTCCGCCACGAGATAGCCCTCGCGCGCCCGCAGGGTGAAGTCCCAGTTGAAAACGGAGTACATCACCACGCTGACGACCGGCATGGCCAGCAGCAACACGGCGAAGCCCGCGACCAGCAGCAGGGGATGCTCCCACAGCCACTCCCCCGCGTTCCACAGGATCCGCCGGTCGATGTTGAGCTCTTCGCCCCACTGGAAGGCGGCGCCCACGGCACCGGCCACCAGCGCGAAGGGGGTGAGCAGGTACGCCCCCGACAGAGGGCCGTAGGTGAGCCACTTACGCGGCACCGCGAGGAACACGCGTTCGGGGGTCGTCTCCCCGACCTCGTGACGGACTTCCGCGGATCCCGCGGCGCCCGGCATCATCCCGGCCGGGACGCCCATGCCCGGACCGCCGAACGGGACGCTCACGCCGCCCGCGCCCGAGCCGCCGGCGGCTGGAACGCCCGCCCCTCCCATACCGGGACCATCGGGGATACCGGGACCACCGGGACCACCGGGACCAGCGGGACCAGCGGTGCCCGGGATCTCGGCACCGCCCGTTCCGGGGCCGCCGATCCCGGGGACGTCCGTTCCGGGAGCGCCGGTCAGCGGGATGCCCGGACCGTACGCGCCGGGAGCACCGGTCAGCGCGCCGCCCGCCGTACCGTGCCCCGTGGCCTCCGCGGCACTCCCCTGCGCCGCCGCGGCGCGCCGGGCCATGCGGGCACGGGCGTGCCAGAGCAGTACGGCCTTGAGCCGCTCGGCCTCGGCCACGGTCACGCCGTCGAGCTCGCCCTCCTGCTTGTCGGAGCCGCCCGCGCCGGTGTCGATCCTCAGTACGGCGATGCCGAGCAGGCGGTGCAACGGCGGCATGCTGACGTCGACGCCGCGCACCCGCTCCAGCGGGATCGTCCGCACCGACCGGCTGATCAGCGCCCGGGTGAGCTCCAGCCGGTCGCCGACGACCTGGTAGGTGAAGGTCGCCCAGCGCACGGCGGAGTAGACGACGGAGCCCACGATGGCGAACGCCGCCCACGCGAACGAGCCGGGCGAGAACCCGCCGATGAACAGGACGCCGGCCAGCGGCAGGAAGAGCGAGGGCAGCATCCGGATCGGATAGGTCAGCAGCATCTTCGGACTGAGCCGCAACGCCGGCACGGCCGGCACGCCGTACGGCCCCGGAGCGGACGGCCCGAGACCGGGAGCCCCAGGAATGATCTGCCCGGGAGCGGACGCGCCGAAGCCTGGAGCCCCGGGAACGGGCGAATCAGGACCTGGAGCCCCAGGAGCGGGCGAGTCAGGGCCGGGCGGTCCGGAAGCGGGCGGCTCCGCCCCGGGCGGTCCGGAAGCGGACACGCCGGGGCCGGATGGCCCTGCTTGAGGCGAACCGGGACGGACCGGTCGGGAGCCGGACAGGTTGGAATGGACCGGCCCGGAGGCGGATGAGTCGGAGACGGATGGTTCCGGATGGACCGGTTCGGAGCGGACCGGTTCGGGGGTGGACGGGTCGATCACGTCGCGTCGTCCCTCAGTTCCTCGGCTCGGCGGGCGAGTTCGGCGGCGAGGCCGGCGGCCACCTCGTAGTCGAGGCCCTTGATCGTGGACGATCCCGCGTGGGAGGCCGTACGGATCTCCACCGTGGCCAGGCCGAACATCCGCTCGAACCAGCCCTGAGCCTTGTCCACGGTCTGGATCCGACTCACCGGCACGAAGACCCAGTCCCGGCTGATCCAGCCCGACCGCGCGTAGACCACGTCCCCGGTGAGCTCCCAGCGGTGCGTCGCGTAGCGCCACAACGACTCGGTGACCGTCAGGCCGAGCAGGACGATCCCCGTCAGCCACGGCAGGAGGTCGATGTTGCCGGCCACCCAGCCGGGCAGCCAGGAGTTGTCACCGGCCCCGCCGGCCAGCCAGGAGGCGTTGCCGATCCAACCGGCCAGAAGGTACGCGACGAGGGTCAGGATCGCCGTCCAGATCACCCCTTGCAGCAGCCACAGGCCGATGGCCCGGCGGGACACCGGGTGGGCCGGGTCGCGCAGGGGGACGCCCGCCGTCCGCCCGGCCGGACGAGGGTGTTCGCCCACTCCGCCACCTCTGCGCGTTCCGTCTTCTATGTCCCTTTTCGCGCCGCTTTGGTCGTCCACACCATCAGCCTAAAGGGTCATGTTCCGGCGGGTGAGAGGGCCGTGTCAGCCATATGTCAGCGGCCCCGTCCCCGCGTCAGCGCGCGGTCGGAAAAGTGTCAGTGGGGCTCGCCATGCTTGATGAACGAGCCGACGAAGGAGAAACGAATCATGCGGTATGCCATCCAGGCGGAAGGCTTGGCCAAGCGCTACGGGGAGACCCGGGCGCTCGACGGAGTCGACCTCGCGGTGCCGCAGGGACGCCTCCTCGGCGTCCTGGGACCGAACGGCGCGGGCAAGACCACCGCCGTGCGGATCCTGGCGACCCTGCTGCGCCCGGACGAGGGCCGGGCCACGGTCGGCGGCTTCGACGTGACGAAGGACGCCCACCGGGTGCGCTCGCTCATCGGCCTCACCGGACAGTACGCCGCCGTGGACGAGATGCTCACCGGCGCCGAGAACCTCATGATGATCGGCCGCCTGCTCGGCATGTCGAGGGCCGACTCCCGGCGCAGGGCGGAGGAGCTGCTGGCGAGGTTCGACCTGTCGGAGGCCGGCGGGCGGGCCACCAAGACCTACTCGGGCGGCATGCGCCGCCGTCTGGACCTGGCGGCCAGCCTGGTCGGGCGGCCGCAGGTGCTGTTCCTCGACGAGCCCACCACCGGCCTCGACCCCCGGAGCCGCACGGAGCTGTGGAGCGTCGTGCGCGGCCTGATGGCCGACGGGGTGACGGTCCTGCTCACCACCCAGTACCTCGAGGAGGCCGACCAGCTCGCCGACGACATCGTGGTCTTCGACCACGGCAGGGTGATCGCCTCGGGCACCTCCGACGAGCTGAAGGCGACCACCGGCGCGCAGGTCCTGGAGGTCCGCCCGCTGGAGGCCGCCCACCTCGACCTGGTCGCGCAGGTCGTCACCGACGTCATCGGCGAGACCCCCGACCTGGGCGGCGGCAGGGTCACCGTGTCCGTCCACGATCCGGCGGCCGTTCCCGCAGTCGTCCGCCGGCTCGACGACCTGGGCGTCGTCGCGACCGAGCTGGCGCTGCGCAAGTCCAGCCTCGACGAGGTGTTCCTGGCCCTGACCGGCCACCGGGCCGAGGAGTCCGCCGGGGAGAAGGAGGAGGTCTTCGCATGACGACGATGACGACGGCGGCCACGACGACGATGCCGGCCACCGGCAGGCACGTCACCCCGCTGGCCACGCTCAGGCAGACCATGACGCTCTCCTGGCGCAGCCTGGTGCAGGTCAAGCACAACCCCTGGGAGCTGCTCGACCTGAGCATCCAGCCCATCATGTTCCTGCTGCTGTTCACCTACGTGTTCGGCGGCGCGATCTCCGGGTCGACGGGTGACTATCTGCAGTTCGCGCTGCCCGGACTCCTGGTGCAGAACGCCCTGTTCTACACGCTGTCCACCGCGATCGGCCTGAACACCGACATCACCAAGGGCGTCTTCGACCGGCTGCGGAGCCTGCCCATCGCCCGCACCGCGCCGCTGTCCGGGCGGATCATCGCCGACACCGTCAAGCAGGTGTGGGCCTTCGCCCTGCTCGTCGGCTTCGGCATGGTCCTGGGCTTCCGGGTCGAGACCAGCGTGGCCGGTCTGCTGGGCGCCCTGGCGCTGCTGGTGGTGGTCGCCCTGGCGATGTCGTGGATGTCGGTGCTGATCGGCCTGAAGGCCTCCAGCCCGGAGAAGGTGCAGATGATCGCCTTCTCGACGATGATGCCGCTGACGTTCACCAGCAGCGCGCTGGTGCCGTCGCAGACCTTCCCGAGCTGGCTGGAGACCTGGTCCGACATCAACCCGGTCACCCACCTGGCCGACGCCATCCGCGGTCTGATGATCGGCGGCGAGGTCGCGGCGCCCACGATGATCTCCCTGCTCTGGGCGGCCGGGTTCGCCGTGGTCTTCGCCCCCCTGGCGATCCGCGCCTTCCGCAACCGCGTATGACCTGCACATCGTGCATGAACCGCGCACAAGGCCACATATAAGAACGCGACTCCGCGGGCCCGCCGTGGCATGATCCCTCAGATGCGTCCGCGGGGGGCGCGTCCGGGGCGGGCCGCCCCGGACAGGTCGGCGGAAGGCGGGGTGGTCGCGTGCTGGTGGTCCATGGCGCGTGGGTGGACGGCAAACTGGGGCTCTGGGCGGAGGACACCGCCCGGGGCCCCGTTCCCGTCTCCCGCGCAACCTCGCGCCCCCACCCCTTCGCGACCCCCGCCCACCTCCTCGCCTCCGCCCTGTTCCCCACCGGCGGCCCAGGCCCTCTCCCGACCGCCGCCGACAACCACCCTGCCGCCGACGACGGGCGGACCGCTCTCGCGGCGACCGCCGGGGCGGACCGGGCGGCAGAGCTGGTCCTTCTCCTGCCGGGGTCGGCGAAAGGCCCGTCACCGTCGCCCGAGTCGGGACTCTCCGCCACGGCGCGGAAGCCCAGGATCCTCCCCTGGCGCGTCCCCGCCCTCCTGCTTCCCCCCGCCGAGGCCCTGCGCCTCCTCGACGAGGTCCTGACACTCCAGCCGGGCGGCAGCGTGGCCGACCCGGAACTCACCTCGCCGCCCCAGCCCGGCGACGCCGGAACAGGCCCGGACCCGGACCTGACGCTCCAATCGGGTGACACCGCGACCGGCCCCGGCCTTCCGGTCTTCCCCGGCGCCCTCGGCGGCGGGTTCGGGCAGGCGCCCCGGTGGATCCCGGGCCTGTCGCTGCGTTATCTCGCCGTCGTGGCCGAGCACGCCCGCTCCCTGGTACGGCGGGGCCGGATCCTGCCCCAGCTCACGGTCGAGCACGGCGTGCACGCCGCCCGCTGGCGGCCGGTGCTGACCGGGGACGACCGGGCCGCCTTCCGGGCCCTCGCCGCCGCGATGCCGCCGGTCTGCCGTGCCGCAGGCGAGGAGCGGCCGTCCGCGGAGGTGCTGCGCGAGGCCCTGGACGGGCTGGCGGACGGCGCGGCGCGGTCGTCGCTGCCCGACCGCCTGATCACCGGCCCCCGGCCGGGGACGAAGACGGCGCTGCCCGACCGCTGGCTGCACGCGCTGACCGGCGAGGACGCCTCACTCCCGGCGGCCAGGCCGGCCGAGGCGGCGGAGCTGGGCCGGGCCCTGGACGGGTGGTTCGCCGCGGCTCACGAGCTGGACGGCCCGGTCCGCGCCTGCTTCCGGCTGATCGAGCCGGCCGGGGACGACGACCTCTGGAGGGTGGAGTTCGGCCTGGCGCCGTCCGGTGCCTTCCCCGCGAGACCGCACGGACCGGAGGCGGGGACCCGCCACCGGCCCCCCTCGTCCGGTGCCGCCCCCTCCGGAGCACGGGAAACGGACTCCGGGACCCACCACCTGCCCGCCTCATCCGGTGTCCCCGCCTCGGGACCGCAGGAGGCGGGGGCGGAGGCCCCGTACCTGTCCGCCGATCGGATCCGTTCCGGGGAACGGGCGGCGTGGCTGCCCGAGCGGCCGCTGGAGCTTCTGCGCGCCGAGCTCGGGCGTGCCGTACGGCTCCATCCCGACCTGCACCTCGCGCTGCGCGATCCGGAGCCGTCCGGGCTGACGGTGGAGACGGCCTGGGCGTTCTCGTTCCTGCGTCACGGCGCCCCCGTTCTGCGGGCCGCCGGGTACGGCGTGCTGCTGCCCGCCTGGGCCGGGCGTCAGGGGCTGGGGCTCAAGCTGACCGCCCGCATGACCGGTGACGATCCGGGAGCCGGGCTGGAGGGCGCGGTGAGCGTCCGGGTCGAGGTGGCCATCGGCGATCACACGATCGGCGAGGAGGAGCTGGCCGAGCTGGCCGCCCGCCGGATTCCCCTCGTCCGGATCGGGGACCGGTGGGTCGAGCTCGACGACGTCCAGCTCAAGGCGGCCATGCGGGCCGTCGGACGGCGAGGCGGCGGCGAGACGACCGTGGGGCAGGTGATCCGGGAGATCGTGGAGGGCGGTGACGAGGAACTGCCGCTGGTCGGCGTGGACGCCGACGGTTTCCTCGGCGACCTGTTCTCCGGCGAGGCCGACCGCCGTCTGACCCCCGTCGCCACCCCGGACGCCTTCCGGGGCACCCTCCGCCCCTACCAGGAGCGGGGCCTGTCATGGCTGAGCTTCCTGTCGCGGCTCGGCCTCGGCGGCGTGCTGGCCGACGACATGGGCCTGGGCAAGACGGCGCAGACGCTGTCCCTGCTGCTGGCCGAGCGTACGGCGGGCGGGCCGCCGCCGACGCTGCTCGTCTGCCCGATGTCGCTGATCGGCAACTGGCGCAAGGAGGCCGCCAGGTTCGCCCCCTCGCTGCGGGTCTACGTCCACCACGGCGGGGCCCGCATGCGCGGGGAGGAGCTGGCGGCGGCCGTACGGGAGGCCGACCTGGTCATCACCACCTACGGCACGGCCCTGCGGGACCTCGGGGCGCTGGCCCGGCTGGAGTGGGACCGGGTCGTCTGCGACGAGGCGCAGGCGATCAAGAACAGCGCGGCGCTGCAGTCGCGGGCGGTGCGCTCGATCCCGGCCCGGACCCGCCTGGCACTGACCGGCACGCCGGTCGAGAACCACCTCGCCGAACTCTGGTCGATCATGGAGTTCTGCAATCCCGGCCTGCTCGGCCCCGCCAAGCGCTTCCACCTGCGCTATCGCGAGCCGATCGAGACCAGGGGCGACGAGGACGCCACCCGGGCGCTGAAGCGGGCCACCGGGCCGTTCGTACTGCGGCGCCTCAAGACCGACCGGTCGATCATCTCCGACCTGCCCGAGAAGCTGGAGATGAAGGTCTGGTGCACGCTCACCCCCGAGCAGGCGGAGCTGTACAGGGCGGTGGTCGACGACATGCTCGTCAAGATCGACGGCAGCGAGGGCATCGAACGGCACGGCAACGTCATGGCGACGATGACCCGGCTCAAGCAGATCTGCAACCACCCCGCCCACCTGCTCAAGGACGGCTCCCCCCTGGCCGGCCGGTCGGGGAAGCTGGCCCGGCTGGAGGAGATCGCCGCGGAGGTCGTCGAGGAGGGCGACAAGGCCCTGGTGTTCACCCAGTACGCCGAGTTCGGCTCCCTCCTCGCGCCCTACCTCGCCGCCCACCTGGACCGGCCGGTGCTGTGGCTGCACGGGGGGCTGTCCAGGAGCAGGCGCGAGGCCCTGGTCGAACGCTTCCAGAACGACGACGAGCCCATGCTGTTCCTGCTGTCGCTGAAGGCCGCCGGGACCGGGCTCAACCTGACCGCCGCCAATCATGTGATCCACGTGGACCGGTGGTGGAACCCGGCGGTGGAGGAGCAGGCGACCGACCGGGCCTTCCGGATCGGCCAGACCAGGAACGTGCAGGTCAGGAAGTTCATCTGCGTGGACACCCTGGAGGAGCGGATCGACGAGATGATCGAGCGCAAGAGGTCGCTCGCCGAGAGCGTGGTCGGCACGGGTGAGGACTGGATCTCCGATCTGTCCACCGAACGGCTCCGCGAACTGTTCACCCTCGGCCCCGGAGCGGTGAGCTGACATGGGCCGGGAGCCGTACATCACGATGGGGCCCGGACCGGAGACCCGCACGGAGCGGGAGCCGTACGCCGGGATGGGACGCGGGAGGAGCGGGGGCCGGTGACGTACGAGGAGAATCCGAACGTGGAGAACGTGGAGAACGCGGAGAACACGGAGACCGGGGCGCGGGACCGGCCGTTCGAGGAGCGGCTGGGCGACTTCTACTCCCCCGCCGTCTCGCTGAACGGCCTGCGCCCCCGCGCGGGCGGCGCCGGGGCCCCCGCCGACCTGCTGCTGCGCGCGCTGGAGCCGCCCCAGGTCAAAGTGCGGCACATCCCCCTGGTCGACCTGCTGAGAAGGCCCTACCGGGAACTGTCCGGAGGCTGACCCCGACCGGCGCGCCGGCCCTGCGGTCAGCCGGTCAGCCGGTCAGCCGGTCAGCCGGTCAGGGAAACGATCTCCTCGCGCGGGAGGGTGCGGCCGTGCTCGTAGGAGCGCCGGAAGTCCTGCTCTCCCAGGGCGGCCCTCGCGCGTTCGGTGATCCGGACGTGGTCGAAGTCGATCACCGACTCGATGCCGCGGATCGCCGCGGCCCCGCCGAGCAGGACCGCCGCCCTGGCGGGGTCGGCCTCGGAGAGCGCCAGGCCCGCGAAGCCGATCAGCACCATGCCGAGCACCCAGGAGTCCGACGAGGTCAGGGCCTCCTCCAGCGCGGCGTCCAGGAGCCGCCGGGCCCGGGCGAGGTCGCCCTCCTGCTCGGCCAGCAGGCCCAGTGATGCGTCCGCCAGCGCTCTGACCTGGACCGGCATGCTGACCTCCTCCTCCACCACCTGCAGGGCGCGGGCGTAGTGGCTCTTGGCCTCGACGAAGCTCCCGCTCTCGCGGGCGAAATCCCCCCTCGCGAGCAGGAGGGTCACCGCGGCCACGCGGTCCCCGCCCCTGAGGGCTTCCCGCAGGGATTCCTCCAGCAGCCGGCCGGCGGTCACCCGTTCTCCCAGCAGGTTGAGCCCGACGGCGAGCCTGCCGCGCATGTAGGCGACCTCCTCGGCCGAGCCCGTCTCCTCCAGGACGGCGATGGCCTCGCGGACCTTCTCCACTCCCCTTTCCGGCTCACCGCGCACGAAGTCCACCTCCGACAGGGCGGCCAGCGCGTTGCCCAGGCCCCAGCGCTCCCCGATGGCCCGGAACCCGGCCAGGCAGGTCGTGAACTCCTTCTCGGAGACGTCGATCCGGCCCGCGGTGAGGTGCTCGTACCCGTGGAACAGGTGTCCCAGGGCAACCACCCATGGATCGGGGTGGGAGAACACGTCATCCAGGTAGCGGCTGTCGCCGCGGGGAAGCCCCTGGAAGACCGCGACGACCGGGCCCGTTATCACGACCATGGGATGCCAGGGAGGCGTGAGCTCCTCGCGCGCCAGCCGGGTCGCCTCGGTCAGTTCGCTCAGCGCCCTGTCCAGCTCGATCCCGGCGCCCATCGCGTTGGTGCCGTAGGCCGCCCTGGCCAGGGCCAGCGGTTCGGCGGGGGCCGCCCCGTCCACCAGGTCGAGGACCTCGCGGGCGCGCTGGGCGCCCTCGACGCGGTGACCGCGTATCCACCAGTACCAGCCCAGGGCGCCGACCAGCCGCAGCGCCAGGTCCAGCCGCCCGGCCTCGGTGGTCCAGCGCAGCGCCGCCGAGATGTTGTCGTGCTCGCGGGACATCTCGGCGATGCGCACCGGCTGCCGGTGGTCGCGGAGCCCGGGGTCGGCGGTCTCGGCCAGTCCGGTGAAGAACTCCGCGTGCGCCAGCCGTACCCGGTCCCGCTCGCCCGACTCGGCCAGCCGTTCGGCGGCGTAGGCGCGGATGGTCTCCAGCATCCGGTAGCGCGCGGCGGTGTCGTGGTCGACGACCGCCAGCAGGGACTTGTCCACCAGCCGGGCCAGGACGTCGAACACGTCGGCCCGCTCCAGGTCCGTCCCGGAGCAGACCCGCTCGGCCGCCTCCAGGGTGACGCCGCCGGTGAAGACGGACAGGCGCCTCGCCAGCGCGCGCTCCTGCCCGTCCAGCAGGTCCCAGCTCCACTCCACCACCGCGCGGAGCGTCTGGTGGCGGGGCAGCGCCGTACGGCTGCCGCCGGTCAGCAGCCGGAACCGGTCGTCGAGGCGGTCGGCGATCTGGCCGGCCGACAGCGACCGGAGCCGGGCGGCGGCCAGCTCGATGGCCAGCGGCATCCCGTCGAGCTCGCGGCAGATCCGCACCACCGCGCCGATCTCCGCGCCGGGCAGGTAGCCGGGGCGGACGGCCGCGGCGCGCTCGGCGAACAGGCGGACAGCGGGATAGTCCAAGGCCCCGTCCGGTTCCCGGCCGGCGGGAGGCAGCTCCAGCGGCGGCACCGGCCAGGTCAGCTCTCCCGTGATCGCCAGGGGTTCGCGGCTCGTGGCCAGGACGCGTACCCCGGGGCAGCCCGCCAGCAGCCGGTCGGCGAGCGCGGCCACCGCTTCGACCAGGTGTTCGCAGTTGTCCATGACGATCAGCAGGCGCTTCCCCTTCAGGGCCGCGACCAGACGGGAGGCCAGGTCGCGGGCGTCCTGCCTGGGGAGGGCGCCGGGCGGGGGGACCGGGGAGCCGTCACGCAGCTCCAGCGCCGAGAACACCGCCTGCGGCACCTCGGACGGCTCGGCCACCGGGGCGAGCTCGACCATCCACACCCCGTCGGGCATCCGCCCGGCGACCGCGTCCGCGGACTCGACCGCCAGCCGGGTCTTGCCCGCGCCGCCGGGTCCGGTCAGCGTGACCAGCCGGTGCCCTTCCAGCAGGTCCGCCAGCCGGGCCACGTCCCGCTCCCGGCCCACGAAGCTGGTCAGCCTCGCCCGCAGGTTGCCGGGCCGCGCGGGCCGGTCGCGCTCCCCGGGCGTCCCGGTCCCGCCGGAAGGCCCGTCGCTCCCGGAGGACCCGCCACTTCCGGAGGAGCCGGTCCTTGCGGAGAACCCGCCGGAAGACCCGCCGGAGAATCCACCGGAAGACCCGCCGGGCGTCCCGGACCGGGTACGGCCCTCCGGCGCGGCGCGGCCCTCGGACCACTCGTGGCGCAGCATGGACAGGTGGAGCCCGGCCAGCGCGGGCGAGGGGTCCGCCCCCAGCTCCTCGGCGAAGACGGCGCGGGCCTCCTCGAAGGCGGCCAGCGCCTCGACCCGGCGGCCCGAGCCGTACAGCGCGCGCATGAGCTGGCCGCGCAGCCGTTCCCGCAGCGGGTGGGCCGCGACCAGGGCGGGCAGTTCGGCGGCCGCACCGGCGGCGCGGCCGAGCAGCAGGTCGGCCTCGATCCGGTCCTCCAGGGCGTCCAGGCGGAGGGTCTCCAGCCGGGTGACCGCGGCGGCGACGTCCCCGGCCGCGGTCAGACCGGCCAGGGCGGGGCCGCGCCAGAGGTCGAGCGCGGACCGCAGGACGGCGGCCGCCTCGGCCGCGGAGCCCGCGGCGAGCGCGTCCCGGCCCTCGGCCGCCAGCCGGGCGAAGCGGTGGGCGTCCACCCGGTCGGGGGCGACGGCCAGCCGGTAACCGGCGGGGACGGCCTCGACCAGGCCGCGCAGGTCGCCCAGGGACGCGCGGAGCCGGGACACCAGGGCCTGCAGGGCGTTGCCCGCCGCGGCCGGCGGGCTGCCCCCCCACACCCCCGCCACCAGCCGGTCGACCGGTACGGGCCTGCCCGCCTCCAGGAGCAGGAGGGCCAGCAGCGCGCGCAGCCGCTGACCGGCCATCTCCACCTTCTCGCCACCGCGGTGGATCTCCAGAGGGCCGAGGACGGTGAAACTCGTCTCCGTGTCCAAGCTCACCCCGCCCATTCCTCGATTCTGTCTGGTTGATGGCTATTGTCGGGCCATGGAACCTGGAGATCGGGTCGGCGCACCTTCCAGTTCCGCGTAGCATCATCGGGCATGGGGCACTCGAACACGTCCAGTCGCCCGCGACGCACCGCCGCAGCGGTGGCGGCCGCGGCGCTCTTCGTGCTCTCCTCAGGGTGCGGGATGGTGGGCAACGCGGCCTCGGCCGAGCGTCTCCAGCTGGAGCCGCTCAGCGTCACGAGCCCCGCGTTGCGCGACGGCGGCGCCCTGCCCTCCGACTACTCCTGCAAGGGGTCGGCCGGAAACCCGCCGCTGCGCTGGTCACGGGTGCCGGATGCCGCACGGTCCGTCGCCATCGTGGCCGACAACAACAACTCCCGTACCGGTGCCGAAGTCCACTGGGTGGTGTTCGACATCGACCATCGCACGAACGAGCTGGCCGAGGGCACGGTTCCCGTGGGAGCCGTGGAGGGCAGCACGACGAACGGCAAAGTGGGCTATACGCCTCCGTGCCGCGCCCAGGAGAACTATCGTTTCACTGTCTACGCGCTCAAGGAGAAGGTTGACCTCGGCAAGGGTGCCCCCCTCTCCGAGACTCTCAAGAGCATCGCGGACAAGACGATCGCCTGGGGACGGCTCACCGCGACACACATCGAGTGACAAGGTAAACACCGGAGGTAGTAATGGTTACCGATTCTTCACTTAGGGTGTGACAACGCTCATAGTGGTCCGACACAATCAGATCCAATGTCCGAGCGCAGGTGATCACAGGGGGCAGGTCGCGTCGATGGCCGCGCGACCTCACCGGCGCCGCTGGGAGGCCATGGCCTTGAAGGTGGTGCAATGACCGCGGTCGTAGTAAGCCTGGTCGCCGTCGTGCTCCTCGTGCTCGTCGTCGTGGCACTGGGGATGCGGTCGATGAACCGCAGGGAGAGCGCGCTCCCCGCCGAGCGGCTGCGAGAGATGGCCGAGAAGGAGGCGTCGACGCCTACCCGGTCCACCGACGAGTTCGCCGCCAGGGAACCCAAGATGGACCATTTCACCCCCGACCTCTCGCCGTTCGACGAACCCAAGCCGCGTGCGCCGCGGCCCTCGGGCGCCCGCGGCAAGCGCGGCGTCAACGAGTTCGGCGAGCCGGACGACTACGACGACGACTACTGGACCCGGCTCCAGGCCGACGAGGGCGGCTTCGGCGGTTCCCTCGGGGCCAAGATGGGCGCCAGCCGTCCCGTCGACGAGCGGCCCCAGGTCGACCCCGACGCGGTGACCGTGCAGGCTCCCCTGCCGCACAGGCCGCAGCCGTCCCGCCCCGTCCCGGCTCCCACCCCCTCGCCCGACCCCTCCCCCGCCGTGGCCTCCATGCCCTCGGGCCTGGCCGACCTCGTCGGCCCGGTCCAGCCGGCGCCCGCCCCCAGCTCCGCGGCGCTGGCCGAGCAGAAGACCGTCACCTTCGCCGCGCCCACCCCCGGCGCCTACGGCGACCGCCCGTCGCGGCCCACCCGCCGGGGCAGCCGCGCCGCGGCGAGCACCCCGGGCGGCACGGGCACCGGCGGCGCCGGCCGTCCCACCCCGCCGAGCGACCCGCTCAACGACCCCCTGGGCGTCCCCTACTCCCGCGGCACCGGTTCCCCCACCGGCCCGATCTCCACGCCTTCCCCCGCCTCCACCGGCCCGATCGCGGCCTCCGCTCCCTCCGGTGGCTCGATCCCCGCGCGCGGCCCGGTCCCTCCCAGCGGCCCGGCATCCTCGCGCGGCCCGGTCTCCGGCGGATCCTCCATGCCTCCCATGGGGCCCACGACCAGCGGCGGCTTCCCCGCCTCGTCCCCTGCGCCCGACCCGCTGACGGCGCCGTACGGCTCCACGCCCGAGCCGGCCAAGCCCGTCTCGGACAACCCGTGGGCGCGGGCCACCACCCCCGGCTCCGGCGGCTGGTCGGCCGCCGCGAACACGGCCGACATCCTGGACGACCCCGCGCCGTCCTACAGCTCCTACCAGAACCCGGTCTACGACCCCCCGCCGGTCAGCTCCTACGAGGCCAACTCCAGCTACGAGGTCAGCTCCGGCTGGGCCACCATCGAGGACGACGTGCTCACCGGCCCGTCCCCGGCGGTCTCGACCCCGACGAACCCGTCCCGGGCCGTCTCCCCGAACGAGGGCCGTCCCGCCTCCGGCTCCACCGGCGGCTACGGCTACGAGGCCGGCTCCTACGTCTCCCCCGCCACCCCGGCCTCCCCGGCGGCCTGGCCGGAGCCCGCTCCCGGCCCCGCCTCCGGCGGCGGCTCCAACTGGCCGAGCTACGGCGACCTCTACGGCCCGGGGTCCGACGTCACCGCCCCCGACGCGCGCAGCCGTGCGGGCTCGCGGGGCGGCCACCACCGGAATCAGGAACCGGACTATCCCGACTATTACCGCTGATTTCCCCCGCGCTTCGTAAAGTACGGCGCCGGCTCCCCGGACAACGGAGGGCCGGCGCCGTACTGTCTGCCCCATGGCGATCAACACGAAAAGTGACGGATCACTAACCCTAAGTAACATCACAGCCGTGCTCCGGCATGATCTCCCCGCGTCCCTGGTGGTCTTCCTGGTGGCGGTACCGCTCTCGCTGGGCATCGCCGCCGCCTCCGGGGCTCCCCTGATGGCCGGGCTCATCGCCGGTGTGGTGGGCGGCGTCGTGGCGGGGGCCATGGGAGGCTCGGTCGTTCAAGTCAGCGGCCCGGCGGCGGGTCTGGCGCTGGTGGTCGCCGACCTCGTCAGCCGGTACGGCTGGCCGGCCACCTGCATGATCACACTGCTCGCCGGCGGCCTGCAGATGATGCTGGGCGTCTTGCGGGTGGCCCGTACGGCCCTGGCCGTCTCCCCCGCCGTGGTGCACGGCATGCTCGCCGGGGTCGGCGTGGTGATCGCCCTGTCGCAGGCGCACGTGGTCCTCGGCGGCAGCCCGCACGCCTCGGCGCTGGAGAACATCGTCGGGCTGCCCGGGCAGGTCGCGCGCGAGCACGGCGAGGCGGTCCTGGCCGGTCTGCTGACGCTGGCGGTCCTGATCGCCTGGCCCCGGCTGCCGCAGCGGGTGCGCTCCGTCCCGGCGCCGCTGGCGGCCCTGCTCTCCGCCGCGGCGGCCGCCGCCCTCCTGGGGTGGGAGGTCACCCGGATCGACCTTCCGGCGAGCCTGAGCCAGTGGTCCGCCCCGGTGTGGCCGCAGGGCGACTGGCACGGGATCGCCGGGGCGGTGGTGCTCGTCGCCCTGCTCGCCGGGGTGGAGTCCCTGCTGTGCTCGGTGGCCACCGACAAGCTCCACGACGGCGAGCGCACCGACCTGGACAGGGAGCTCACCGCCCAGGGGGCGGCCAACATCGTGACCGGCGCGCTGGGCGGGCTGCCCGTGGCGGGGGTGATCGTGCGCAGCACCACCAACGTCCGGGCGGGGGCGCGCAGCCGCTGGTCCACGGTCCTGCACGGCGTGTGGATCCTGCTGTTCGCCGTCGGCCTGGGCTGGACGGTCGCCTTCGTGCCCATGGAGGCGCTGGCCGCGCTGCTGGTCTTCATCGGCTTCCAGATGGTCAACGTCGGGCACGTGCGCAACCTGCACGGCCACCGCGAGGTGCCGGTCTACGTCGCCACCCTGGCCGGTGTGGTCCTGCTCGGCCTGGCCGAGGGCGTGCTGCTCGGTCTCGGCCTCGCCGCGCTGCTCGCGCTGCGCCGCCTCACCGGGGTGACCGTGCGGGCCCGGCCGGAGCCCTGCGGCCGTCGCTGGCACGTCCTGATCGACGGCTCGCTGACCTTCCTGGGGGTGCCGCGGCTCACCGCGGAGCTGCGCGCCGTACCGGCCGGCACCGAGGTCGACCTGGAGCTGAACATCGACTTCATGGACAACGCGGCCTTCGAGGCCGTCCACGCCTGGCGGCAGGAGCACGAGCGCGGCGGCGGGACCGTGCACATCGACGAGCTCCACGACGAGTGGTACACCATGGCCGCCAGCGGCGCCCGCCTGTTCCCGGCCAAGACCCCGCCGCGGATCCCGGACCGCTGGTGGCTGCCGTGGTCCCACCGGCGGCGCCGGGGACGGGCGGCGGGCGTCCCGGCGCCGGTCCGGCACCCGGCGCAGACCGCGCCCGACGACCTGATGGCCGGGGCCACGGAGTTCCACCGGCGTACGGCCCCGCTGATCCGCCCCGTGCTGCACGGCATGGCCCGCGTCCAGCAGCCCTCGCACCTGTTCATCACCTGCGCGGACTCGCGGGTCGTGCCGAACCTCATCACCGCCAGCGGCCCGGGCGACCTGTTCACCGTGCGCAACATCGGCAACCTCGTCCCACGCCGCGGCATGACCCCCGCGGACGACTCGGTCACCGCCGCGATCGAGTACGCCACCGGCGTCCTCGGCGTGCGGACCGTCACGGTCTGCGGCCACTCCGGGTGCGGCGCCATGGCCGCGCTGCTCGGCGGGAAGGGCACCGGGGAACTGCCCGGCCTCGACCGGTGGCTGCGCCACGGCGGTCCCAGCCTGGCCAGGTTCGTCGCCGACGGCGTGAGCGGGACCGGTCACGCGGAAGGCGGGACGGGCGAGGGCCACGGGGACGGCGGAGGGGACGGCCTCGGGGGCGGCGGCCCGCTCGACCGGCTCTGCCGGCTCAACGTGATCCAGCAGCTCGACAACCTGCGGACCCATCCGCGGGTCGACCGGCTCGTGCGGGCCGGGGAGCTGGAACTGGTGGGCCTCTACTTCGACATCGGCACCGCCCGGGTCCACATGCTCGACCGGACCGCGGCCCCCGATGCGGCCCCCACGGCGACGATCTGAGCCCGCCCCGGCCGATCCGCTCTCGGCGTACGGCTTGCGCCGGAGGTGAAATCCATGGTCCCGGCTCCCATGGGATGCGAAGAATGAGGCGGTATGAGAACCCTGGTTATCGGCGGCTCGGTCTTCCTCGGCCGGGCGATCGTGGAAGAGGCCCTGCGCCGCGGGCACGAGGTGACGACGTTCAACCGCGGGAAGAGCGGGCAGGACCTGCCCGGCGTCGAGGCGGTCAGGGGCGACCGCCACTCCTCCGACGACCTGGCGCGGCTGGCCGACGGCCGCGAGTGGGACGCCGTGATCGACGTCTGCGGGTTCGTCCCCCGGGTGGTCGGCGAATCGGTGCGCGCGCTCAACGGCAGGGCCGCCACCTACGCGTTCATCTCCAGCATCTCCGCCTGCTCCGACTGGCCCCGGACGGGCCCGACCGACGAGAGCTCCCCCCGTTTCGAATGCGCGCCCGACGCCGGTCCCGAGGACGGCGACTACGGCGTGCTCAAGGCGGGCTGCGAGCGCGCGGTGGAGCAGGGCTTCGACGGCAACGCCCTGATCATCGAGCCGGGGCTCATCCTCGGCCCCCACGAGAACGTCGGCCGGCTGCCCTGGTGGCTGACCCGGATCGACCGGGGCGGGAAGGTCCTCGCGCCGGGCGACCCGGAGATGGCGATGCAGCTCATCGACGCCCGTGACATCGCGGCCTTCACGCTCACCCAGGCCGAGGCCGGCACCGCCGACCGGTTCTTCGTCAGCGGGGTGGAGGGGAACGCCACCTACGCCGGTTTCCTGGAGGCGTGCCGGACCGTGACGGGCTCGGACGCCGAGTTCGTCTGGGTGGACGATCGGTTCCTGCTCGACCGCAAGGTCCAGCCGTGGACGGAGCTGCCGATCTGGGCTCCCCGCGACCCGGAGTTCGCCGGGGTCTGGCTGCCCTCCTCCGCCAAGGCCCGCGCGGCCGGGCTGACCTGCCGACCGGTGGCGGAGACCGTCCGCGACACGTGGGCCTGGCTCCGCGAGATCCCGGTGGAGCGGCGGCCCTCCGGCAACGAGCGGATGCGGCACGGCATCGACCCGGACAAGGAGGCCGGGATCCTGGCCGAGTGGGCGCAGGGCGGGGCGTCCGGCTGAGCTTCGGCGCCGGCGGCTCCGGAGGGCGACGAGCTCCGCCCCCTCGGTGAGCGTATTTCTCCACAGACGCCCCGGCGCCGCTCGCCTAGTTTGATCGGTGTCCGGCCTCGTCCCCCGAACGCCGGACAGCGGTCCATGCTCCCAGGGTCGCGGGTGGAGGGTGGTGTGGATCACCCTCCACCACTCGCGTGCCCGCCGTCCGGAGCGCGCTCGCCGGGACTTCGCAGCCGGGCTTCCCTGACGGGACTCCACCGCCGGGACTTCGCAACCGGGACTTCGCAACCGGGATTTCGCAACCGGAACTGCACTGGAGACCTCCGGCTCCCGCGGAGGACACTGGAGGTGCCGCCGTACCGGACGAGGGACTGACGATGGCCGATTTGAGCGCGTTGCGCCAGAGCATGGTCGCGCAGGTGCGCGAACGCCGGATCAGCGACGCCACGGCGCACGCGCTGCTGGCGGTGCCCCGGCACCTGTTCCTGCCGGAGATCCCGCCCGAGGCCGCCTACCGCAACGAGGCCATCGTGACCAGGCGCGACGCCGCCGGCCTGCCCACCAGTTCCTCGTCGCAACCGACGATCATGGCGATGATGCTCGACCAGCTCGACGTCCGTCCCGGGCAGCGGGTGCTGGAGGTCGGGGCCGGGACCGGCTACAACGCGGCGCTGCTGGCCCATCTGGTGGGGCCGCGGGGCGAGGTCGTCAGCGTCGACATCGACCCCGAGGTGGCCCGGCAGGCCGGTGACCATCTGAAGGCGGCCGGGTTCCCCGAGGTCACCGTGGCCTGCGCCGACGGGTTCGAGGGCTTCGCCGAGCGCGCGCCGTACGACCGCGTGATCGCCACCGTCGGAGTGTGGGACCTCGCCCCGGCCTGGCTGGACCAGCTGGCTCCCGGCGGGCGCCTGGTCGTGCCGCTCGACCTGCGCGGGGTGCAGCGCTCGGTGGCGATGGAGCGCGAGGGGGACCGCTGGGCCAGCCGCTCGGTGGTGGCGTGCGGGTTCATGCGTATGCGCGGCCCCTCCGCCGGGCCAGAGCTGGTACGGATCCTCGACCGCGAATCCGAGCTGATGATCTTCCTCCCGGAGGCCCGGGACGTCGGCGACGTCCTCGCGATCCTCGACGGGCCCTCAATGGAGATCCCCACCGGGGCGGGCGCCGAGGAGGCGCAGCTCCTCGACGGGCTCATCCTGTGGCTGGCGGTGCGCGAACCGCGCTGCTGCTCGCTGGCGGAGGCCCGTTCGGGACGGCTGCCGTGCCTCTCGGAGATCCCGGGCTTCGCGATCACCTTCGGAATCGTCGAGCGGGACGGCCTGTGCGTGCTCGGGACGTCCGGGACGGACGGCAGGCTGACCCTCCACGCCTACGGCCCCGGCGGCAGCCGGCTCGCCGCCGACCTCCTCGCCCACCTGCGGGAGTGGGACGCGGCGGGACGTCCCGGGTCGGACGGCCTGCGCATCGACGCCCGCCGCGGCCCCCTGCCCGCGTACGGGCGGCCCGTCGTCCCCGCGGGCGCTCAGATCATCGGGAAACGCCACACCCACCTCGTCCTGAGCTGGATGTAAAGATCCGGAGCTGGACCTGGAAGCCGCCGACTGAAACCTTCCGGCAACCATCCGGCACCGTGCGCGCACTGCCCGGAACCGATGCTATGTAGCTGAGATATCCGGTTTTCAGCAGATGGCGGATGAGAAAGAGCAGATGAGTCAGACGTTTCCTGGAGCGGTTCGGGCCACAGGATCTTCCTTCGCGGACAAGTCGCGCGGCTGGCTGGCGTACCTCCTCATCGGCGGTGTGCTCACCGTCGTCGCCCCGCTGCTCACCGCGGTCCTGCCCGGTCCGGGCCTGATGGCCCTGGGACTGCTGCAGGCGGCCTCGGTGGCGGCCGTCGTCATCGGCGTGCGCCGCAACGGGCTGGCCGACCAGTGGTCCTGGCGGCTGATCACCGCGGCCGCCGCGGTCTCCTTCGTGGAGGGCACCCTGTTCCAGGGGATCGGCTGGTACTGGCTGCAGACCCCCGCCTTCAACCTGCTGTCCCACCTCGGCACCCTGGTCTCCTACGGCCTGGCGCTCGCCGGGCTCGCGCTGCTCGGACTGGGGAGCGGCGGCTCGCGCTGGATCTCGCTGATCGACGGCGCCATCTTCAGCGTCGGCGTCTCGATGCCGTTCTGGACCTTCCTGGTCGACCCCCTGATCGACCGCGGCGCGACCCTCAACGTCGACATCGTCATGGCGATGACCATCCTCGCCGTCGACCTCATCGTGTTCGGCATGGTCGCGCGGATGCTCTTCGACGGCGGCCGGCTGCCCTGGCTGATCTTCCTTGCGGCCTCCTTCGCCCTCCTGCTGGTGGGCGACACCGCTCACATCCTCGACCTGGCCGGCGGGCAGCCGAACAGCCCGCTGGCCATCACCGCCTGGCTGGGCTGGGCGCTCCTGATCGGGACCGCCGCGTTGCACCCCAGCCTGGCGGGTGCGCGGCAGCGGCTGACGTCCTCCGCCTTCTCCGGCCGGGCGCGGGTCACCGTTTTCTTCGCCATGGCCCTGCTCAGCCCGCTGGCCTGCACCCTGATCCCGCTGATCTTCAAGACCGACGAGTTCGTCAACCCCTACGACGACGTGGCGCTCATCCTGCTGACCGTGGAGATGGCCGTCCTGTTCGTGGTGCGGCTCAACATCATCGCCGGCGTGGCCGAGAGCCGCGCCGTCGCCCTGGACGAGCAGGCCGAGCAGCTCATCGCCCAGACCGCCAAGCTGACCGTCGCCCTGCACAAGCAGGAGTCGCTCCAGCGCAGGCTCTCGCACCGCGCCTCGCGCGACCCGCTGACCGGGCTGGCCAACCGCACAGTGCTCAACGAGGCCCTCCAGGAGTCCCTGGCCGACGCCGAGACTCCGCTCGCCCTGCTCCTGCTCGACCTCGACGGATTCAAGGACGTCAACGACACCTTCGGGCACCCGGTCGGCGACGAGCTGCTGTCCCAGGTCGGCCGGCGCCTGCGCGGCATCGCCTCCCCCGGCCACACCCTCGCCCGGCTCGGCGGCGACGAGTTCGCCATGGTGCTCCCCGGCGCCGACCTCGCCACCGCGACCGCCGTCGCCCAGCAGATCCTGCACGCCCTGCAGGCGCCCTACCGCTGTGCCGGGCGCGAGCTGCACCTCACCACCAGCATCGGCGTCCTGGCCGGCATCCCCATCGCCAGCTCCTCCGAGGCGCTGCGCGACGTCGACATGGCGCTGTACGCGGCCAAGAGCGCCGGCAAGAACCAGATCGCCACCTTCGACCCGGCCCTGCGCGAGGCCCGCATGGAGCACGCGCGCCTGACCACCGGCCTGCGCCAGGCCATCGCCCAGAACGAGCTCACCCTCAACTACCAGCCCGTCGTGTCCCTCGGCAACGGCGAGATCACGGCGGTGGAGGCCCTGCTGCGCTGGACTCCCGAGGGGGGCAAGCCCGTCCGGCCGGACGTGTTCATCCCCATCGCCGAGGAGACCGGGTTGATCGTCCCGATCGGCCTGTGGGTGCTGGAGCAGGCCTGCGCCGACGCGCGCCGCTGGCACGAGGAGTACGGCATCTCGGTGACCGTGAACGTCTCCGGCCGCCAGCTGCGCGACGAGAGCTTCAGCGACGCCGTCCTGGGCGTCCTGGAGCGCCACCGGCTCCCCGAGCAGGCGCTGGTGCTGGAGATCACCGAGAGCATGCTGCTGGCCACCACTCCCGCCGAGACCCAGCGCATCATCTCCGTCCTGGCCCTGCTGCGCGAGCACGGCGTGCGCATCGCCCTGGACGACTTCGGCACCGGGTACTCGTCGCTGGCCTACCTGCGCACGCTCCCGGTCGACGTCCTCAAGATCGACCGCTCGTTCACCACCGCGCTCACCGAGGCCGACCACCACCAGACCCACGCCTTCACCAAGGCGATCGTGGAACTGGCCGGCAGCCTCAACCTGCGCACCGTCGTCGAGGGCGTGGAGTCCGGCGAGCAGGCCGGCATCCTCCAGCGGATGGGATGCCCGCTCGCGCAGGGATACCTGTTCTCGCCGCCGGTGCCCGCCCATCGGATCGACGACCTGCTGCACCTGACTCCCTGGCAGGACGCCGCCTGAGAGCGGGGGTCTCCCGCCCTCCGGGCCGGCGGCGGACACCGGCTCGCACCGGGAGCCGCTCGTCTACGCTGTACGGACGCCCGGCGCAGCCGTGCGACGTCGCCGGTGTGAGCCGTACGGCGTCGGCGTGAACTGCACGGAGCCCAGCGTGAACTGCACGGAGCCCAGCACGAGCCGAGGAGGATCCATGGCCCCGGAGACCGCACGGGTCACCTCACGGGCGGGTTCATGACGACCCAGCACGAGATCGCCCTGCTCAGGATCGCGGCGCAGCGGCTCGCCGATCCGGGAGCCGCCACCCCGGCCGAGGCCATCCGGAGGCTGGCCGCCGTACAGGCGCAGGACTACGGCGGGGCGCTCACCTCGGTCGCGCTGCGCACCCGGGCGCGCACCCGTCAGGCCGTCGAGGTCGCGCTCGACGCCGGTGAGATCGTCAGGTCATGGCCCATGCGCGGCACCCTGCATTTCGTCGCGGCCGAGGACCTGCCCTGGATGCTGGAGCTGTCGGCCGAGCGGGCCATGTCGGGCTCCGCCGCCCGCCGTACCGGCCTCGGACTCGACACGCCGGAACTCGAACGGGCCCGCGAGCTGGCCGTGGACGCGCTGGCGGGCGGGCGGCGGCTGGGCCGCGAGGATCTGCTGTCCGTGTGGCGGGAGGGCGGGCTGGCCACGGCGGGCCAGCGCGGCTATCACATGCTGGGCCATCTCGCGCGGACCGGGACGCTGTGCTTCGGGCCGGTGCGCGACGGCGAGCAGCTGATCGTGCTGATCGACGAGTGGATTCCGCGGCCGCGGCGCCTCGGACGCGAGGAGGCCCTCGGCGAGCTGGCCGGACGCTACTTCACCGGCCACGGCCCCGCCACCGTGCAGGACTTCGCCAGGTGGGCCGAGCTCGGCGTCACCGAGGCCCGCGCCGGGCTCGCGCTCGCCGCTCCCGGGCTGTCCCGTCTCGACCTCGACGGCGTCGAGCACTTCATGGACCCGCACGCGCCCGACCTGCTCGCCGCCTGCCGGAGCCGGGCCCGAAGCGTGTTCCTGCTGCCCGGCTTCGACGAGCTGATCCTCGGCTACCTGGACCGCCGCGCCGTACTGCCCGCCGAGTTCACCCGGCGCGTCTTCCCCGGCGGCGGGATCTTCCGGCCGACGGTCGTCAGCGACGGCCGCGTCATCGGGACCTGGAAGCACACCGGCCGCGGCGCCCGCCGGACCGTGGCCGCGACGCCGTTCGCCCCGTCCACCGGCGGGGACTCGGCGTTCCCCGGCGGGATCTCCGAGGAGATCGCGCGGGCGTACGCGACCCTGCCCTAACGGGTCCGGGGGCTTTGGTAGCGTCGCCCCATGCCGGATGATCCCTGCACCGTTCGGGCCGAGGTCCCCTCCGTGGAGAAGGTCTTCGACGACGACGCGGTGATCTCCCGCTTCCTCTCCGCCTGGTACGGCCCGCCCGACCGTCCCGCCGCTCCGCCTCCGGAGGCGGAGCGCCTGCCCCCGCCGTTGCGCGCGTGGTACGGCGTCACCTCGGGTTACGCCCGGCCCCTCCTGTTCAACCACAAGATCAATCCGGCCGCCAGCGTGTACGAGGACGACGGCATGCTCGGCTTCTGCGTGGACGACTTCGAGTGGCAGGAGTTCGGTGTCCCGTCCGGCGACGAGGACCCGGTGGTGCACCGGCAGCTGATCGACGGCGACACCGGCTGGGAGCCGCACGAGGAGGGCATGCGGCTGTCACAGTTCCTGGTCGCCGTGCTGCTGCACGAGACGGTTCAGGGAGCGCGGTACGGCGCCGCCGCCGACGGCCTGCCGCGCGACCGGCTCGGGCGCCTGCTCGAACCGCTGCGCCCGCTGCCCGGTCCGGAGCTGTTCACCGCGCAGTACGCGGGTGAAGGGCTGCTGGCCATCGCCTGGCCCGCTTCGGGCGCCTGGAGCGTCCGCCTCGCGGCGCGCGAGCCACAGCTGCTGGCGTACGCCGCGGCCGTGCCCGGGGTCGGGTTCGGGCCGGGTGAGTGGTGCCCGCCGGGGAGCGGTGACGGATCCTAGGAGCCGGAGACCCCGGCCGCTCTGCGGATCTTGGCCCCGCCGTACTCCCCTCGGTCGACGCACACCGGGCACGGGGGCGTGCCGTGGGCGGTCGGCCAGTATCTCCAGCCGGTCACCTGGTTGACGGCGCGGATGCGGTGGATCTCCCGGGCGGCGATCGGACGGGGGATGAAGACCTCGTATCCCCGGGGATCCTCGTGCTTGATGATCATGTCGGCGGCCTCGGCGGCGGAGACCCACGTGTGTCCCAGGTCGCAGGCCGTACGGCACCGTGGACACCCGCCCGGGCCCGGCGAGGGCGCCCGCACAATCGTTCAAGACCTGCGCCGCCGGCCGCCGCTACAACTGGTGTGCCGCCGTCCCACCGGGGGACGCGGCGGAGGTGGACGGATGGAAGCGGGTTTCCTCGGCCTCGGGCTCATGGGCCGGCCCATGGCGCTCAACCTGGTCCGCGCGGGCACGCCCCTCGTCGTCTGGAACCGCTCCCCGGAGCGGTGCGACGCCCTTCGTACGGCCGGCGCGAAGGTGGCGGCGAGCCCCGCCGAGGTGTTCGAGCGGGCCCGCGTGGTGATGCTGATGCTGGCGGACGAGGCCGCGACCGACGCCGTGCTGGAGCGCGGGACTCCCCGGTTCGCCGAGAAGGTCGCCGGGCACGTCGTCGTCCACATGGGCACGACCGCACCCGGATACTCGGCGGAGCTGGAGACCGACGTCCGCGACGCCGGGGGCGCCTATGTCGAGGCCCCGGTCTCGGGGTCGCGCGGGCCCGCCGAGGCCGGGCAGCTGGTGGCGATGCTCGCCGGGGAGCCGCAGGCCGTGGAGGAGGTCCGGCCGCTGCTCCGCCCGATGTGCCACGAGACGGTCGTGTGCGGCGCCGTCCCCTCGGCGGCGCTGACGAAGCTCGCGGTCAACCTGTTCCTGATCACGATGGTGAGCGGTCTGGCCGAGGCCGTGCACTTCGCGAACCGGCACGACCTGGACCCGGAGGTGTTCCTGCACGTACTCGACTCGGGACCGATGGCCAGCGCCGTCTCCCGCACGAAGGCCGCCAAGCTGGCAGGACGCGACTTCAGCCCCCAGGCGGCGATCGCCGACGTGCTGAAGAACAACCGGCTGATCGCGGAGGCCGCCCGCCGCTCGGGTACGGCCTCGCCCCTGCTGGACGTCTGCCTCGCCCTGTTCGGCGAGACGCTGGCGCTGGGACACGCCGAGTCGGACATGGCGGCCGTCATCCACGCCATCGAGGCCAGGACGTCCCCGCCGCCACGGCAGGAGCCCGGTGACGGCTGACGGCCGGCCGTACGGCGGTGACCGTCACGGCCCGGCGAGCGCCGCCGTCCACGCCGCCGGAGTGAGCCCGTACGCCCGTTTGAACATCCTGGTCATGTGACTCTGGTCGGCGAAGCCCGCCTCCAGCGCGGCCTCCAGCGGCGGCGTGCCACCGCTCAGCAGCCGTCGCACCCGGTCGAGCTGCCGCATCGTACGGAAACGGGTCGGGCTGGTGCCGAACGCGGCGCGGAACTGGCGGGCGAGCGCCCACCGGTCCAGTCCCGCGACCTTCTCGAGCTCCTCGACGGAGTGCCTGGTCGCCGGGTCCTCCACGATCAGCTCGCGCACGCGTGACAACGCTTCCAGCGCCAGCGTGGACCGCCTCCCCGGGCGGGTGGCGGAGTGCCGCTCCAGCATGTCCGCGACCAGCAGCGCCATGTCGATCCGCCCGAAGTCGTCGAGCGGCTCGTCGATGTCCCGCAGGCACGCCGACAGCGGTGAGCGCGCGTCGCGCCGCCGTACGACCGGATCGGCGACGAACGGCAGCGCCCGCCCGCCCAGCGCCCGCTGTACGAGGAACGGATCGACGTACAGAATCCGGTAGCCGAAGCCCTCCTCCGTCCCCGGCTTGCCGTCGTGCACCTCGTCGGGATGCAGGACGTGCCAGTCACCGGGCAGGCAGTGCCGCAGCTCTCCCCGGTAGCGGAACGTCTGCACCCCCGCCAGCGTCATCCCGATCGCGTAGGTGTCGTGCCGGTGCGGCGCGAACCCCTCACCGACCAGCGACGCCTCGAGGCGTTCGATCCCCGCCACCCCGGAGCCGAACCGCAGCCGGTGCCCACCCGCCCCTCCGGCCAGGTGGCGCCGTAACCCGTCGAGACCGCCGGCCTCGTCACCGTCGTCATCCCGCTGCCTCACTCCCCCAGGCTAACCTCCGGCCTCCGGAACGCCCCGGCGTGAGAGGACGTGAGAGGATCGGCACCGTGTCGCGAGATGTCCGCCGTCTGCTGATCGTGCACCACACCGCCTCCCCCACGCTGCGGGAGCTCTTCGAGACGGTACGGCGGGGCGCCACCACCGACGAGATCGAGGGCGTGGAGGTGGTCACCCGAGCCGCGCTGCGCGCCACCGCCGTCGACCTGTTCGAGGCCGACGGCGTAATCCTGGGCACGCCGGCCAACATCGGCTACATGAGCGGAGCGCTCAAGCACTTCTTCGACACGATCTACTACCCCTGCCTGGAGGAGACCCGGCGCCTGCCGTACGCGCTGTACGTGCACGGGAACAACGACACGACCGGCGCCGTCCGCGCGGTGGAGTCGATCGCCTCCGGCCTCGGCTGGGAGCGGGCCCACCACCCGGTGACGGTGACGGGCGCACCGGACAAGGACGACCTGGCGGCCTGCTGGGAACTCGGCGCCACCCTCGCCGCGACGATCAGCCCCGAATGACTCCGGGCGCCTCGACAGGGGACGACGCGGTCACGCTCATCCGCACGGCCGGCCGCCGCCGTAACCACCGCTCACGTTCACCCGGTAGTCGGCATGGCCGCGCTTGCCGGAGGAGTCGGAGAACGCCACGGACAGATGAACATACTCATCCCCGATGAGCTTGGACGCGCAGACGTTCTCCGCCAGGGCACTCACGCTCCCCCATCCGGGATCCCAGCCGTCCATGACGGCGGCGTCCCGATAGAAGGCCAGCACGTCCGCACGCGGTCCCGGGAAGCGGTAGGACCGACCGGCGGAGGAGATCCGGTCGTCGGGCTCGCAATCCGCCCTCTCGCTCTCGTACGGCATCGCGCCGTGCGGACGCGCCTTGAGAATCCCGATCTCACCCAGGGACGCGGCGAACCGGTTGTCATCGGCGGTGCAGCCGTAGCCCGGCATCACAGCCTCGACCGCGGCGGCGCCCGCCCCCAGGACGC
Source organism: Paraplanobispora siamensis (assembly GCF_016863175.1). Classification (GTDB taxonomy): domain Bacteria; phylum Actinomycetota; class Actinomycetes; order Streptosporangiales; family Streptosporangiaceae; genus Planobispora; species Planobispora siamensis. The sequence goes on along the minus strand of NZ_BOOJ01000012.1, from coordinate 165,874 downwards.
CGGCACCGGCAGCCACGACCACCGCGATCCTCGCAATCTTCATGATCGGCACAATAGTGCTCACGACCGTGCTCTCTCCTGGCCTCCCCCTCCCGAGCACGGGCTCCGCCACCGACCGACGGTGTCCGTCGCCGTCCGCAGATCCAACGGCTTCGATGCGTTTCTTGACTGAGAGCATCGACCGAGCAGCTCGCGGCAGGGCGGAGCGAGCCCCTCACGACCGAACGAAGAACGAAAGCCTGGAGAGACCCCGTGATCCGCATCCTGTCCGGCGCCGGCCGGTACGCCGACCCGTACCACCGCTTCCCGGCCACCTCCGCGCGCGTCGCACAGCTCATCGCGGCGACCGGCCGGAAGGTCGAGGTGGTCGAGGACGTCGAGGGCGGCCTGGCCGACCTGTCCGGAGTCGACCTGCTCGTCGTCAACGTCGGGAACCCGCAGCCCCACGGCTCGGAGTCGGCCGAGCTTCCCGCGGCGCGGGCGGGTCTCGTCGGATACGTGCGGGACGGCGGGCCGCTTCTGGCCCTGCATGTCTCCGCGACCTCCTTCCCGACGGTCCCCGAGTGGGAGGAGATCCTCGGCGGGCGCTGGGTCGAGGGACGCTCCATGCACCCCGAGCTCGATCACGCCCGCATCCTGGTGAACACGGGCGCGCATCCGATCGTGGACGGGATCGAGGACTTCTCCGTATGGGACGAGCGCTACAGCTATCTGCGCGTCTCCCCCGAGATCCGGCCGCTGGCGTACCACCGGCACGACGGCCTTGACCACCCGCTGCTGTGGGCTCGCGAGCACCACGGCGCCCGTGTCGTCTACGACGCGCTCGGGCACGACGAGCGCTCCTACGACTCCCCGGAGCGCTGCGCCGCACTGACCGCGTCAGTCGCCTGGCTGACGGGCTGACCTCGGCGGTTTCGCGCAACGGCTCCAGAAAACCGTCATGGCGTTCTCCGAAACTTTCGGCCATCTATTGACACTTTTCGGGAGCCTCTCCAGACTGCTTCTCGGCAGAGCCCTCCGTACCCTCTGCGCCCCCTATGCCCTTCCTCCGGACATCACCGACCCGAACAGCGCCAAAGGACATCCCCATGCCGTCCCACCCTGACCGTTCCGCGTTCGACGCCGACCCCCTCATCCGGCAGAACCGCACCGCGGCCGCCACCCTCACCGTCACCGTGGACGGAGCCCCGCCGGCCGATCGGGACGTGGTCGTCAGGCAGCTGAACCACAAGTTCCTCTTCGGCTGCATCGGCTTCGACTTCATCCCCCTGGCCAACGGCGAACCCCTGCCGGGGCCCTCCGCCGGTCCGGGGGACGAGTCGGAGCTGCCGGACGAGGCCACCGCGGTGCACGACGAGGACCTGGCGGAGCGCTGGCTGGAGCTGTTCAACTTCGTCACGCTCCCCTTCTACTGGGGGCGTTTCGAGCCCGTCCGCGGCCGGCCGGACACCGAGCGGCTGCGCAAGACCGCCCGGTGGTTCGCCGACCGGGGCTGCGTGGTCAAGGGCCACCCGCTGGCCTGGCACACCGTCACCGCCGACTGGCTGCTGGACCTGCCGAACGAGGAGATCCTCCGCGAGCAGGTACGCCGGATCCACCGGGAGGTGACCGGCTTCGGCGGGCTGATCGACATGTGGGACGTCATCAACGAAGTCGTGATCATGCCGGTCTTCGACAAGTACGACAACGGCATCACCCGGATCTGCCGGGAGATGGGCCGCATCCCGATGATCAGGACGGTCTTCGACGCGGCGCGCGAGGCCAACCCGAACGCCACGCTCCTGCTCAACGACTTCGACATGTCCACCGCCTACGAGTGCCTGATCGAGGGCGTGCTCGAAGCGGGCATCAAGATCGACGCGCTCGGACTGCAGAGCCACATGCACCAGGGCTACTGGGGCGAGGAGAAGACCCTCGCCATCATCGACCGCTTCGCGCGCTACGGGCTGCCCATCCACTTCACCGAGACCACCATCGTCTCCGGGCACATCATGCCGCCGGAGATCGAGGACCTGAACGACTACCGGATCCCGGAGTGGCCGACGACGCCGGAGGGCGAGGAGCGCCAGGCCGAGGAGATCGTCCGCCACTACAAGACCCTGCTGTCCCACCCGGCTGTGGAGGGGATGACGTACTGGGGCTTCTCGGACGGCGGCTGGCTCGGCGCCCCGGGAGGTTTCGTCCGTCTCGACGGCACGCCGAAGCCCTCGTACGAGGCCCTGCACTCGCTGGTCAAGGGCGAGTGGTGGCTGGAGCCGACCACGATGACGGCCGATGACAGCGGAGTGGTCCGGTTCAGCGGGTTCCTGGGTGAGTACGAGGTCTCGGCTGGGGGAAGGACGGCGACCTTCAGACTCGACGAACCGGGGCAGGCGGAGATCAGCGTGGCCCTGTGACCCGCTTCGAGGTCACTCGTACCGCCACACCACTCGTACCGTCACCGTAGTCCCGCCGGCCGCCCCGGCGGGACTACGGGGCGGCGCTGAAGCCGCTGAACAGCAGGACGGCGAGCCCCAGGGCGACCAGGACGTTGACGACGGTGGCCGCGGCGAACACTCCCACCGGGCGCCAGCCGGCCTCGCGCAGCGAGGACACCCGGAACTCCAGCCCGATGCTGACGAAGGCCAGGATCAGGAACCAGGCCCGCAGGTCGTTGGCGACGCCGATGACCTCCTTGCCCTCGGCGGCTGGGACGGTGGTGAGGTACCAGGTCGCGATCACCGAGGCGGCGAGGAAGCCGATCACGAACTTCGGGAAGCGCCGCCACAACTCGCCCGCACCAGGCCGGGCGGCGTCGGGACGGCGCTCGACGCGGAAGGCGAACCAGGCGGTTAGCGCCACCACGACGACGCCGATGAGCGCGTTCTGGGTGACCTTGACGATGGTCGCGACGGCGAGGGCCTCCTCACCGACGACGGCCCCCGCCGCGGTCACCGCGGCGGTGGTGTCGATGTTGCCGCCCACCCAGGCTCCCGCCACCTCCGGGCTCAGGCCGAGCGCCGAGGCGAGGGCGGGCAGGATGAAGATGGACGGCAGGGCGAAGGCGATCACCAGACTGGCGCTGTAGGCGAGCTGCTCGCGCCGGGCCTGTACGGCACCGGCGGCGGCGATGGCCGCGCTGACGCCGCAGATCGACACGGCGGCCGACAGCAGCGCCCGCAGCTTGTCGTCCAAGCCGAGTTTCCCGCCCAGCCACCAGGTGAACAGGAACACCGTACTGATCAGCACGATGCCCTGGATGATCGCCGGTCCGGCGGCGGTGACGATGACCTTGAGGTTGATCGAGGCACCGAGCAGGACGAGGCCGGTCTTGATGAAGAACTCCGTGCGGAACCCGCCGGCCAGCCGGTCCCGCAGTCCGGTGGTGGTGAGGATCGCGTTGCCCAGCAGGCCGAGGGCGATCGCGTAGACCGGGTACTCGACCGCCTTGGCCAGGTCGGAGTCCGCGAACCAGGTGGAGACGTTCTTGTCCAGGAAGCGGGTGGCGGCGGCGAGGAGGAGAACGACCAGGACGCCGAGGGCCGTCCGCTGCCGGGCGGGCGCGGTACGGCCGGCGGGATCGGGGGTGGCGGGCGCGGAGGCGGCGCCGGACGCTCGGGAAGCCCCGGACGCTTCGGAAGCCCCGGACGCTTCGGAAGCCCGGGAAGTGAGGTCTTCGGTGCTCATCACGGCACCAGCCCCGCCGGCATCACGCCGGTGATGACCAGCAGGAGGAGGACGAGTCCGAGGACCGTGGCGGCCCAGTCCTCGGTGAAGGCGGTACGGCTCTCGCCGCCCGTCGGGGAGTCTTGCTCACTCATGGGACGCCTTTCCGCGGCTGCTCGAGCCGTCGTGGGAGACGGCCGTGCGGGCCGTCGCGGGAGAAGCGGCCGCTCGGGCCGCCATGGGGGAACGGGCGGGGGACACCCCCCAGGGCCCCCGCCCGTGCTCGTGGGATGGATCGCCGGCTACCGGCCGAGATCGGGCCGTCAGGCGACGACCAGGGACTCCGCGGCGAACTCGCGACCGGCGACGATCTCGGAGATGAACCCGTCGGGGCCGACGGGCCGGTCACCGATCAGGGTGACGCGGTGCAGGGTGCGCCGTACGTCGAGGTGATCCAGATCGGTGGGGGCCAGGTGGGCGGTGGCGCGGTTGTCCCAGAAGGCGACGCTGCCCGGCGCCCAGCGGAACCGGACGGTGTACTCGGGACGGGTGATCTGCTCGTACAGCAGGTCCAGGATGCGCCGGCTCTCCTGGGAAGAGACGCCGACGATGCGGTCGGTGAAGCCGGGGTTGACGAACAGCGCCCGCTCCCCGGTCTCCGGGTGGACCCGGACCACGGGGTGGACGGAGATCAGCAGGTTGTCGTTGATCCGCTTGAGCAGCCTGCCGTCCTCGTCGGTGGTCTGGTAGCCGGCGAGGAAGCGGTGCTCGGCCCGCAGGCCGTCGACGAAGCGGCGCAACGGCTCCGACAGGCCCTCGTAGGCGGCCACCAGATTGGTCCACTGGGTGTCGCCGCCGAACTCGGGGACGGTCTCCGCACGCAGGATGGAGGCGGCGGGCGGGTTGACCGCGGCGGTGACATCGGTGTGCCAACCGGAGTAGTAGGAGTACTGCCGCTTGCGGTAGAGCTCGCGGTACTCCGCCCCGTAGCGCTCCTCGTAACGGAGCGGATCGATGGTGAGGATCTGCGGGAACTCCTCCGGCGGCGCGTCCTCGTGCGGGTGGGCGTGGGTGAGCTCGCCGAACTGGCGGGCGAAGGCGATCTGTGAGGCGTGGTCGAGGGTCTGGCCGCGGAAGAACACGACCTTGTGCGCGAGCAGGGCCTGGCGGATCTCGGCGACCGTGGTGGGGTCGAGCGAATGGGAGATGTCGATGCCGGTGATCTCCGCGCCGATGTGCCCGGCGACGCGCCGGATCTCGAGGGTGCTGGTGGTTGCTGACATGTGATGGCCTCCTGAGTTCTGATGCCGCCGGGCGTGTCCTGAGCCCGGCACGGGACGGTGCGAGCCGGTCGGGCCCGGCACCGGGGAAAGGAGGGACGGGACCCGGAGGTCACCGCATCGCACACAGGGCGCTCGCCTGCCGCCGGAGGTCGACGTGGCGGCGCGAGGTCAGAAGCTCGCTGCTCACACCTATGACTCTGAGCCGTATTTACCTATAAGTCAATAGGGAATACATGGAATTAGCACGCTCTCTCGCCCTCTGCCGCAAGACGTCTCACACGCTCATCGGCCCCCGAACCGGATCTTCCTTACGTCCCTGAAACCGGACATCACGACGCCGGCCCTGTCAGGCTGTCGGGCATGGCCGTGACACAGCAGTTCGTTCGGATCTCGGAGCAGCAGTTGGAACTCTGCCGCAGGTCGGCCGATGAGCTGGATCGGCTCTGTTCCTTCGCGACGGCTTCCCACTCCGATCACCTGGATCTGGACTGGGCTTCAGGACCGCTGTTGCGCGTTGGCGAACCGGCCTGCGTCGACCCCGACGTCTTCGCCGCGTTGCGGTATGCGATCACCGGGGAGCAGGAGGTCAATCCGACCTATCGAGATCACCCCAGTACCGTGTGGGAACATCCGATCACCGCGTTGGACCCCGCCGCCGTCGCCTCGGTGGCATCGATGCTGCCGAGCGCGACGGCGGCGGTATCGGCCGCGCTGACACCTCCTGACGGGAAAGCCCTGGCACTGGCAGGCGAGCTTCTCCCGATGGTGGAGCACCCCGGAGAGTACTTGATGCGACGCCTCTCCGCGCTGCGAGACTTCTACGCTGAGGCTGCACGTCGCAGGCTGGCCGTCGTCTTGTGGTGGGATTGATCCCCGTCCCGGAGAAGCCGGTTTCCGCTGCCCCGACGTACCCTCCTCAGGACTGCTTGAGGGGCGAACAACCACAACCCGACCTGCAGAAAATCCGCTCACGACTCCCGACAGAATGAGGGCAGCGGCCTCCGGGATCGTGACCGGTCGTTGGACCAGGCGATCTACCGGAAGTAGGACGACTCCGGAAAGTGTCCTCTACGCTCTCCTGGTGCTGACGTGGAAGAACGCGCCGGTAGGCCGTCGCTCGTGGACGTGGTTCGCTGTGGCGGTGGGCGCTTCGCTGGTGCCGTGGGTGTTGCTCGCCACGACGAAGAGCGGAGGATCTTATCTCCCCCTGCCTTTGGCGAGGCTCGCCAGTTCCTTTCCCGGGATATCGAAGCGGGACTTCATAGCCCTGGATGTCTTCGTCATCGGTGCCCTGCCGCTTCTGACAGGCGTCGTTGCCACAGCGGGATCTCACATCCCGGTCGGCGCCGTCAGCGGACTCTTCGGCGTCCTGACCCTGCTCCATCTGGTGCCCGTACTGAGCGCGCTTCCGGTCACCATCCCGCCGGCGGACGCCACCCCGGACACGCTTGCCGGTAGTCAACCGGACTTCTACTTCGGCACGCATCCGGAGGGAGGATTCTGGGCATTGGCGCCCATCGCCTATGCGGTCAGCACCGCGGCGCTCCTTATCGCCGCCCGATGGGAAGGTCGCGGCGTGACGCGGGACGACTGACGTCGCCTATGTCACACTCCGCGCACCAGATGTGCACTGATCTTGCCGAGCTATAGCTTCGTCCCTGGCCAGAAGGGCGAAGGCGGACGAGTCGGCCTGTAGGCCGGGTTCTGTCCTTCACTGGTGTGAAGGGGCGACCATCCATCTAGGACCGGCGTTGCCGCCGGTCTCGAGCGGTCTACCCGCGCGGCTCGGGCGGGCAGCCCTCGAACGTCGCGCGCGGGACGCCCCGGAGGGCGTCCCTTCTTGACCTTGCTCCGGGTGGGGTTTACCGAGCCGCCCACGTCACCGTGGGCGCTGGTGGTCTCTTACACCACCGTTTCACCCTTACCCCTCCGAGGAGGGGCGGTCTGTTTTCTGTGGCACTGTCCCGCGGGTCACCCCGGGTCGGCGTTACCGACCACCCTGCCCTGTGGAGCCCGGACCTTCCTCGGCGGGTCTTCGGAAAGACCCGACGCGGCCGCCCGGCCGGCTCGTCCGCCGTGCCGCCAAGCTTATCGGCTCCCCGGCGGGCTCCCGCCCGGCCGCCGGGGGGTTCAGCGCAGGTGCGCGGTGTCGTTGAAGGCCTTCACCACGGCCGGGCCGTCGGCGTAGTACTCGATCAGGGAGACGCAGGCCAGATCAAGGTGCATGCGGTACAGCGCCGCGGGCGGGGCCATCAGCGCGAACCTGAGCAGCGTCTTGATCGGCGTGACGTGGGAGACGGCGAGGACCGTGCGGCCCTCGTACCGTTCGACGAGCTTGTCGCCGGTCGCCCGGACCCGCTCCGCCACCGCCTCGAAGCTCTCCCCGCCCGGCGGCGCGACGGACGGGTCAGCCAGCCAGGCCGCGAGCTCGTCCGGCCAGCGGCGCTGGATCTCGGTGAAGGTGTGGCCCTCCCACTCGCCGAAGTCGGCCTCCCGCAGGCCCTCCTCGACGATCACCTCCAGGCCGGTACGCGCGGCGACGGCCTCGGCGGTGGCGCGGGCGCGCTTGAGCGGGGAGCTGACGATCGCCTGGACCCCGTACGGCTCCCGCGACAGCCTGGCCGCCGCGGCCTCGGCCTGGGCGCGGCCGTCGGGTGTGAGCTCTGGGTCGCCGATGCCGGAGAAACGCCGTTCGACGGACATCGGGGTCTCGCCGTGGCGCAGCAAGATCAGGGTCGTGGCCTTGGACGTGGGCGGGCGCCAGCCGCTGCCCTTGGGCGCGGACGCGGCCACAGGGGCATCGGATGATATTTCGGAAATGTCGGTTGAGTCGAAGAGCGACCCCTGCGTCGGAGCCGGGGACGGCGAAGCCGACGCCTCAGATGGCGCGACCGGGGAGGCCGACGGCGCGACCGACGCCGCCGCGGTGGTCGTGGAATGCCACGGGATGCCCTTGGCCGCCGCGTCCATGGCCTCGTTGGCCAGGCGGTCGGCGTCCTTGTTGCGCTCGCGGGGGATCCAGTTCCAGGTGACCCGCAGACGGCGGGCGAGCGCTCCGGCCTCCAGGGCGAGCGGTCGCAGGCCCTCGTTCTTGATCTTCCAGCGGCCGGCCATCTGCTCGATGACCAGCTTGGAGTCCATCCGGACCTCGGCGGCCGCGCCGTCACCGGCCAGGTCGAGCAGCGCCCGCAGCCCGGCGATCAGCCCGCGGTACTCGGCGACGTTGTTGGTCGCGGTGCCGATCGCCGCGGCGTCCTCGACGAGGATCTGGCCGTCGGAGGCGTCCTTGACCACCGCCCCGTAACCGGCGGGGCCGGGGTTGCCCCGGGACCCGCCGTCGGCCTCGATGACGTACGAGGTCACAGACCGGACTCCGGCGTGCGGACCAGGATGCGGCGGCACTCCTCGCAGCGGACCACCTCGTCGTGGGCGGCGGCCTTGATGCGGTTGATGTCGGCGATGGACAGGCTCGTACGGCAGCCGAGGCAGCGGCTGCCCTGGAGCATCGCGGCGCCCACGCCGAACTGCTCGCGGAGCTTGTCGTACAGCGCCAGCAGGTCGGCGGGGATGTCGGCGACGATGTCACCGCGCCTGCCCTTGACCTCCGCGCTCTCCTTGTCGATCTCGGCGAAGAGGGCGTCCCTGCGGTCCTCGGCGGCGGCGCGGGCGGCGGCGAGCTCGTCGCGCTCGGCGACCAGCTTGCTCACCTGCTCGTCGGCGGCCTCGCGGCGCTCCATGATCTCCAGCACGACCTCCTCGAGGTCGCCCTGGCGGCGGTGGAGGGAGGCGATCTCCGACTGCAGGCTGGCCAGGTCCTTGGGCGAGGACACCTGGCCGGAGTCGAGGCGCTTCTGGTCGCGCTCGGCGCGGGTGCGCACGGAGTCGACGTCGGCCTCGGCCTTGGTCTGCTCCCGGGCGAGGTCGCCCGCCTCGGTCTCGGCGGCGATCACCTGGGTCGCCAGCCGGGCCACGCGGGCCGCGAGGTCGTCGATCTCGGCCAGTTCCGGCAGAGTGCGGCGGCGATGGGCCAGTCTGTCGATCACGGAGTCGAGTTCGGCCAGGTCGAGCAGGCGCTTCTGGGCTGCCGGGGCTGCTTTCACGTGAGTTCCTCGCACTTTGCTGTTGTGATCCAGGCGTCCGTGACCGTCTCGGAGACGCGCGTCTCAACATTAATCCCCCCGGCCGCCAACCCGGACGCCACGAGCCGCGCGGCATCGGCCAGCCAGGGCCACTCGGTGGCCCAGTGGGCGGCGTCGACGAGCGCGGGCCCGTCGCCGCCGGCGGCGGCCTCCATGAACTCGCTGGCCGGGTGGTGGCGCAGGTCCGCGGTGAGGAACACGTCCACCCCGGCGGCGCGGGCCGTACCGAGGAGCGAGTCCCCCGCTCCCCCGCTCACCGCGATCCGCCGGACCTCGCGGTCCAGGTCTCCGGCGACGCGCAGGCCGCCGGCCGTGCCGGGCAGGCCGGCGGCGGCCCGCCGTACGAAGTCGCGCAGGGGCAGGGGTTCGGGCGGGGAGCCGATGCGGCCGAGCCCGCGCCGGGGGTCGTCGGCGGAGGGGCTGAGCGGGACCAGCGGACCGGTCAGGCCGACGGCGCGGGCCAGGGCGTCGGAGACGCCGGGATCGGCGACGTCGGCGTTGGTGTGGGCGGTGTAGAGGCCGATGTCGTTCTTGATCAGGGTGTGGACCAGGCGGCCCTTGAAGGTGGTGGCGGCGACGCTGGTGGTGCCGCGCAGGTAGAGCGGGTGGTGGGTGACGATCAGATCGGCGCCCCAGTCCACCGCCTCCTCGGCGACGGCGGCCACCGGGTCCACCGCGAACAGGATCTTCGTGACGGGCTGGGACGGGTCGCCGCAGACGAGCCCGACCGCGTCCCACGACTCCGCCCACCGGGGGTCGTAGTGGGATTCGAGCTCTCTGACGACGTCGGCAAGCGTGGACACGTGCGCAGACTACCGGCCCCCCACCGTGATCACGTGAATCCGGTTCCCCGCCCGCGTGATCCCTCCCACCCCGCGACGGCCGTACGGCACGGCGGATCGGACGTTCCCGGCAGGGCTCGCAACTGTTCCCCAATGCCAGCAGATCGCCTAATGTAAGTGAATCCTGACTCCCCCGGAGGATTCCCATGGGTCCGACTGTCGCGATCATCGGTGCCGGATTCGGCGGGCTGTGCATGGCCATCCAGCTCGAACGGGCGGGCATCGACTCCTACACGCTCTTCGAGAAGGGCGGGGACGTCGGGGGGACATGGCGCGACAACACCTATCCGGGGGCGGGCTGCGACATCCCCTCCCACCTGTACTCCTTCTCCTTCGAGCGCTACTCCAGCTGGACCCGCCGCTATCCCGGGCAGCGGGAGATCCTCGACTATCTGGAGATGTGCGCCGACAAGTACGGCCTGCGCTCGCACATCCGCCTGCACACCGAGGTCGTCTCGGCCGTCTTCGACGAGACGCTGGGCAAGTGGCGGGTGCGTACGGCGGGCAGCGGTGAATCCGGGAAGCGCGAGGAGCACGAGGAGCACGGGAAGGACGAGGAGCGCGAGGAGCTCTTCGACGTGGTGGTCTCGGCCGTGGGCCAGCTCAACCGGCCGCACCTGCCCGAGATCGCGGGCATGTCGTCCTTCACGGGACCGTCCTTCCACTCCGCCCGCTGGGACCACTCGGTGGACCTGACCGGCAGGCGGGTGGCCGTGATCGGGACCGGCTCCTCGGCGGCCCAGCTCATCCCGCCGGTGGCCGAGACCGCCGCGCACCTGGACGTCTTCCAGCGGACCCCCAACTGGGTGATCCCCAAGCCGGACGCCGTCTTCGGCCGGGCGGCCCGGGCCGTCTTCCACTATCTGCCGCTCTCCCAGCGGATCTACCGGGAGTGGATCTACCGCTACGCCGAGGGCGCCCTCTATCCGGCGCTGGCGGGCGGCTGGAGCACCGCCGTGGTGCGCAAGCGCGCCCTGGACCACCTGCGCGCGCAGATCCCCGACCCCGCGCTGCGGGCCAAGCTGACCCCGGACTATCCGATCGGCTGCAAGCGGATCGTCATCGACAGCAGGTTCTATCCCGCGCTGGCCCGTCCCGACGTCGACGTCGTCACCGAGAAGATCGTCCGGATCACCCCGGAGGGCGTGGAGACCACGGACGGGCTGCGCGAGGCGGACGTGATCATCTACGCGACCGGTTTCCAGAGCACCGAGTTCCTGGTGCCGATCGAGATCACCGGCAGGCAGGGGCGCCGGCTCCACGACGAGTGGAAGGACGGCGCGGAGGCCTATCTCGGCATCGCGGTCCCGCACTTCCCGAACCTGTTCATGCTCTACGGGCCCAACACCAACCTCGGCCACAACTCGATCGTCTTCATGATCGAGTGTCAGGTCCGCTACATCATGGGCTGCCTGCCGTACCTGATGGACCGGGGGCCGATGGAGGTACGGCCCGAGGCGATGGACGCCTGGCGCAGGAGCCTGGACCGGGCCATGGATCACATGGTGTGGCAGGCGGGCTGCGCGAGCTGGTACAAGAACGCCGCCGGCCGGGTGACCAACAACTGGCCGGGCTCCACGCCCCTGTACCGCCGCCTGACCCGCGCCCCGCGCCCGGCGGCGTTCCGCTTCGCCCGCTGACCCCCGTACGGCTTCACCGCCGATCCCGTACGACGCCCGGACCCTCCCGGAGCACCCCCGGGGCCGGTAAGGTCCGGGGCACAGTCACCCGCGAGGAAGGGCCAGCACGTGTCCGCCGCAGCCGACCTCCACCACGACGCCGTGGTCGCCGACACCCACAACGACCTGCTCATGGCCGTCACGGCCCGGCCGCCGGCGCGCTGGGCCCCGTTCTTCCGCGAGCGCTGGCTGCCCCAGCTGCGCGAGGGCGGGGTGGACCTGCAGGTGCTGCCGGTCTTCGTCGAGGGGCAGTACCGCCCCGAGGGAGCCCTCCGCCAGACGCTGCGCATGATCGAATGCGCGCACGTGCTGGCCGAGGGCAACGCCGACGAGGTACGGCTGTGCACCACCGGCGCCGAGGTCGACGAGGCGCTCTCGGAGGGGCTGATCGCCCTGGTCCTGGCGCTGGAGAGCATGCCCGGCCTGGACGCGAACGTGGAGTTGCTGCCCACGCTGCACCGGCTGGGCGTGCGGGTCGCCTCGATCGCCCACTGGGGCCGTACGGCTCTCGCGGACGGCAGCGGCGAGGACGCCACCGGCAGCAGGCTGACCGAGGCCGGGGTGGAGGCGGTCCGCGAGATGGAGCGCCTGGGCATGATCTTCGACGTCTCGCACCTCGGCGCGACGGGTGTCGAGCACGTGCTGGAGCTGTCGACCCGCCCGGTCATGGCCACCCACTCGGCCGCCCGCGCCCTGCGCGACCACCACCGCAACCTGACCGACGAGCAGATCCGCGGCGTCGCGGCGACCGGCGGCGTGGTCTGCGTCAACTTCCTGGCGGCCTTCCTGTCCGACGACCCGGCCGGTTACACGGTGGACCGCCTGGTTGACCACATCGCGCACGTCGCGGGCGTCGCCGGGATCGACCACGTCGGCCTGGGCCCCGACTTCATCCGCGAGGTCCTGCACGACGTCACCCCGCCCTGCTGCGAGACCGGCCCCAGCGGCCTCGACGTGATGGCGTCCGTCCCCGGCCTGTCCGGGCCGGGCGGCCTGCCCCTGGTCACCGAGGCGCTGGACAAGCACGGCTTCGCGGAGGAGGAGATCGTCAAGATCCTCGGTGACAACGTCCTGCGCCTGTTCCGCGCCGAGCTGGGCCGCCCCGCCTGACCGTGCGCCCGTCCTGACCGTGCGCCCACGCCTGACCGTGCGCCCGTCCTGACCGTGACACGGACGGACGCGCGGTCAGGCGCGGGCGGGCAGGCCGGCGCGAGCGCGGGCGGAGCCCCTGGCCGGTGAAACCGGAGAGCCCACAGGCCCCGGAAGCCCGCGAGTGAAGCCCGGGAGTTCCAAGACCCGGGAGTTCCAAGACCCGGGAGTTCCAAGACCCGGGAGTTCCGAAAGTCCGGGAGCCCCGAGGCCCGGGAATTCCGGGAGCCCGGCTCAGCCCTTCCACACGCCGGTGGCCGCGACAGCTTTCACATAGTCGGCGAAGTCACGGGGCTCCCGGCCCAGGGCGCGCCGGACGCCGTCGGCCAGGTGGGCGTTGCGGCCGTCCAGGATGTCGGCGAACATGCCGGCCAGCACCTCCGCCTCCTCCGGCGGCACTCCGTACTCCTTGAGCGTGGCCGCGTAGCCGGCGGCGGAGACCGGCAGATAGCGGACCTCCCGGCCGGCGGCGTCGGAGATCTCGGCGGCCGCCTCGGCGAAGGTCAGCAGCCGGGGGCCGGTCACCTCGTAGACCTCTCCCGCGTGGCCGTCCCCGGTGAGCGCCTCGGCCACGACGTCGGCGATGTCCTCGGCGTCGACGAACGGCTCGGCGACGTCCCCGGCGGGCAGCGCGATCGTTCCGCCGAGCACCGGCTCCAGCAGGTGGCCTTCGTCGAAGTTCTGGAAGAACCAGCTCGCGCGCACGATCGTCCACTCCGCGCCGGACTCCTGCACCGCCCGCTCGGCGGCCGCCGCCTCCGGTTCTCCCCGGCCGGACAGCAGGACCAGCCGGCGGACCCCGCCGTCCACCGCCAGCGCGGCCAGGGCGCGGACCGCGTCGGCGGCGCCGGGGGCGGCCAGGTCCGGGTAGTAGGTCACATACACCGCCCGCACGTCCCGCAGCGCGGGCTCCCAGGTGGCGCGGTCGTTCCAGTCGAACGGCGGGTTCGCCGAGCGGGAGCCGTCTCGTACGGCCAGGCCGCGCGCCCGCAGCCGGGCCGCCACCCGCCGGCCGGTCTTGCCCGTGCTGCCGATGACCAGCGTCGTGTTCCCGGTGGTGTTTCCTGCCGTGTTCTCTGCCGTGTTCTCTGCCGTGTTCTCCGTCATGGCCCCTATCAAATCCGCGCGGCGCGAGACGGAACATGGTTGAGATGCTCAATTCCATGCGTATGCGTCTAAGCTGATCCGCATGGACACACTCGCCGGCCTCCTGGACGGGCCGCGGGCCCGGGAGGCGTTCCTGCTGCGCGCGATGCTGAGCCCGCCGTGGTCCGTACGGATCGAAGACGAGGCGCCGCTCTCCCTGGTGGCCATGGTGCGCGGCGAGGCGTGGGCGATCCCCGACCGCGGCGAGCCGGTACGGCTGCGCCCGGGCGACATCGTGATCACGCGCGGTCCCGACCCATACACCTTCGCCGACGACCCGGCCACCCCGCCGCAGGTCGTGGTCCACCCGGGGCAGCGCTGCACCACCCCCGGGGGCGAGGACCTGTCGGAAATGATGGACCTGGGCGTGCGGACCTGGGGCAACGACCCGGACGGCCCGGTGATGATGCTCGTCGGCACCTACCAGCCGAACTCCGAGATCAGCAAGAGGCTGCTGCGGGCCCTGCCCGCCCTGCTGGTCCTGCCGGGCGAGTCCCTGGGCAGCCCCCTGGTCCCCCTGCTCGGCCAGGAGATCGTCAAGGAGGAGCCGGGCCAGGAGGTGGTCCTGGACCGGCTGCTCGACCTGCTGCTCATCGCCGTCCTGCGGGCGTGGTTCTCCCGCCCGGAGGCCGAGGCGCCGGCGTGGTACCACGCGCTCGGCGACCCGGTGGTGGGCCGGGCGCTGCGGCTGCTGCACGCCCACCCCGACCGCCCCTGGACGGTGGCCGGCCTGGCCGCCGAGGTGGGCGTCTCCCGCGCGGCCCTGGCCCGTTCCTTCACCGAGCTGGTCGGCGAGCCGCCCATGGCGTACCTGACGGACTGGCGGCTGGCGCTCGCCGCCGACCTGCTGCGCGGCTCGGACGCCACCGTCGGCGCGGTGGCGGCGCGGGTCGGGTACGGCAGCGCGTTCGCGCTCAGCACCGCCTTCAAACGGGTGCGCGGCATCAGCCCCCAGGAGCACCGCAGGATCGCCCGCGCCGAACCCGCCGGAGTCTCCTGAGGCACCCCCGCGCCGCGCCCGGCCACCCTTGCCCTCATGGGCCGGATGGGCTGCATGGATTGAGGTTGGCGCGCCCAGGCGGAGCGGCCGGTGAATCCGGCACGAAGAAGCCGCGCTCCCGCAAAGGGTGCCGGGTGCTTGTCAGGCGGCCGGAGCTCGCGGCGTCAGGCGGACCTCGAGGTCGGCGTCCAGGGCGCGCGCCAGGCGCTCCGGCACCGGCAGGGTGGGAACGGCGCCGCCGGCCTCGAAGCGGGCCACCGCCGACCGGGTCATGCCGGACTCCCGGGCCGGGTCGTTCTGGCTCCGGCCGCGTCCCTCACGCATCGCCCGGACGGCCCTGCCCAGTTCGTAGGCGATGCGCACGGCCTCGTAGGCCTCAGCCGCCCCCGGCTCGGCCATCCGCCGGTCCCGCTCGACCTCCCGATCTTCTCGCGCGACTCCCGTCTTCCGCATCGAGACGCAAGGGTGAGCCGGGGCCGCCGGGGCGCGGGGGGATTCCCGGCGGCCCCGGCGCGTGGGGGGGCGGTTATCCCCGCGTGGCCAGGTAGTCCTCCCGGACCTTCGAGCGGGAGAGCTTGCCGGTGGGGGTGCGGGGCAGTTCGTCGCGGAACTCGATGACCTTGGGGTGCTTGAAGCGGGCGATGCGCGGGCCGAGGTGGTCCAGGAGCTCCTCGGGCGAGGGGCGGGGACCGGGGACGGGCTGGACGAGGGCGACCACGTTGTGGCCCCACTCGGGGTCGGGGACGCCGATCACGGCGACGTCGGCGACGGCCGGGTGCTCCAGCAGCGCCGCCTCGATCTCGGCGGGGTAGATGTTCACCCCGCCGGAGATGATCAGGTCGGTACGGCGGTCGCACAGGAACAGATAGCCGTCCTTGTCCATGAAGCCGATGTCGCCGGGGGCGTACCACTCACCCCGCATGCTGGCGGCCGTCTTGCCCGGGTCCTTGCGGTACTCGAAGCCGGCCAGGCTCGACTTGACGTAGATCATCCCGGGCTCGCCCGGTGGGAGCTCGTCGCCGTTCTCGTCGAGGATCTTCGCCTCGAAGGTCGGGACCGGGCGGCCGACCGTGCCGGGGCGCTCCAGCCACTCCTCGGGCTTGACGGCGAAGGCGATCGTCGACTCGGTGGAGCCGTAGTACTCGTACAGGACCGGGCCCCACCAGTCCATGATCCCCTTCTTGACCGCCACCGGGCAGGCCGCGCCCGTGTGGATCACCTGCTTGAGCGAGGACACGTCGTACCTGTCACGGACCTCGGGCGGCAGCTGGAGCATCCGGTGGAACATCGTGGGCACCATCATGGCGTTGGTGACCCGGTAGCGGTCGACGAGTTCCAGGACGGTGACCGGCTCGAACCTCTCCGCGATCACCAGCGTGTGCCCCAGGTGCATGGCGAACATCGTGTGCGCGCACGGGGAGGAGTGGTACATCGGCGAGGTCACCAGGTGCGCCTCGTCGCCCGGCCGCAGGTCGCAGACCTCGCCCAGGAACCAGGTGTAGAGGGGGACGATCGCCTCCGGCTCGGCGCCCGGCAGCGGCCGCTGCACGCCCTTGGGGAAGCCGGTGGTGCCCGAGGTGTACCACATGACGCCGCCCCCCGAGCGGTCCTCGGGGGCGCTGTCGGGCTGCCCCTCGGCCAGGGCCTCGGCCCCTCCGGACTCGTGGGTGACCACCACCCCGGCGTCGCAGTCGGTCAGGATGTAGTCGATCTCGGCCTGCGTCAGGTGCCAGTTGATCGGTACGTAGTACAGCCCGACCTGTCCGGTGGCCATCAGCATGATCACTTGGTCGATCCCGTTGCGCAGCACGCCCGCGACCACGTCCCCCTGGACGAGGCCCCGGGCCCGCAACCCGTTCGAGACCCGGTTGACCCTGGCGAGCAGCTCGCCGTACGTCGTCGTCGTGCCGTCTGTGTCGATCACCGCCCGGCGTCCGGGATCGGCCTCCGCGATCCGGTAGAAGCCGGGCAGCCCGCTGATGTCGGCCATGGTTCTCCTCGTACGGTGTTACAGCTCCAGAAGGTCGGCGAGACGGGCCCGGTGGATCCGCGGCGGGCCGAGGAGCACCTCGTCCGCCTTGGCCCGCTTGTAGAACAGATGCGCGTCGTGCTCCCAAGTGAAGCCGATGCCGCCGTGCAGCAGAAGGCTGTCGCGGGCCACTTCGAAGCAGGCCCGGCCCACATAGGCCTGGGCGAGGGCGGCGGCCCCGGCCAGCTCGTCCGGCGCCTCGTCGGCGGCCCAGGCCGCGTGCCGGACGATCGACTCCGCTTGTTCCAGCTTGCAGTGCATGTCGGCGAGCCGGTGCTTGACCCCCTGGTAGGAGCCGATGAACCGGTTGAAGGCGACCCTGACCTTGCCGTAGGCCACGATCGCCTCCAGCGAGGCCCGCAGCACGCCCAGCTGCTCGGCCGCCACGGCCACCGCGAACAGGTCGCGGGCCCGCGCGATCCCCTCCGCGGAGGCGGCCACGACGTCGCCGCCCGGCTCCACCAGGGCCTGCCTGCGGGTGGGGTCCAGGGTGGTCAGCGGGGTGCGCTCGCCGCCCCGCAGGGCCCGCACCCGGTCGCCGTCGATCGACAGCACCACGTCGGCCTCGGCGCCGTTGAGCGCCCGGTTCCCGTCCAGGACGACGGTCGCGACGGTGCTCCCGTCGGCGATCCCGGGCAGCAGTTCCTTGTCCCCCGCCTCCCTGAGCAGGATGGCGGCCAGCGTCGTGGCCAGGAACGGCCCCGGCAGCAGCGCCGCGCCGGTCTCCTCCAGCACGACCGCGAGCTCGGCGTAACCGGCCCCGGAGCCGCCGTGCTCCTCGGGGACGATCAGGCCGGACAGGCCGAGCTCGCCGTTGAGCCGCCGGTAGACGTCCGGGTCGTGGCCGCCGTCCGACTCCATCGCGGCCCGTACGGCGGGCAGCGGCGAGGCGGCGGCGAGGAAGCCGCGGACGGCCTGGCGCAGCTCCTGCTGCTCGGTGGTGAGCACGAGTTTCATGCGGGCCGCCCTTCCGCGGTGGTCGCCTGCCCAGTGGTCGTCCGGCCGGTGACCGCCCGTACGGCGGCCGCCTGCCCGGTGGTCGTCCGGGTCGTCGTCTGCCGGATCACGAGGGAAGTCCCCCGCTCGTCTTCAGGTCCTTGAACGGCACGTTCTTGTCCGTGCGGGGTTCGGGCGGCAGGTTCAGCACCCGCTCGCCCACAATGTTGCGCATGATCTCGTTGGTGCCGCCGCCCAGGGCCATGGCGGGGGCCAGGGAGATCGCGTTCGCCAGCCCGCCGCCGGCTCCGCCCTCTCCCGGGTAGGCGACGGCCTCGGGACCGGCCAGCGAGGTGGCCAGGTCGGCCTGGAACATGGTCAGCTCGGCCAGCAGCAGCTTGGCGGCGCTGCCCCGGGCGCCGGGGAAGATCCCGGCCTTGGTCTCCTGGGCGAGCCGCTGGTTGAACAGGGCCAGCGCGCGGGAGCGGACGTAGAGCTCGACGAGCTGGTCCCTGACCACGGGGTCGCCGGTGTCCACGCTCGTGCGCAGCGCCTCGAAGGCGACCGGGTTGTCCTTCTGGCCGCCCATGCCGACTCCGCTGGAGATCGACAGCCGCTCGTGCAGCAGGGTCGTGACGGCGCAGCTCCAGCCGTCGCCGACCCGGCCGACCACGTTCTCCGCCGGGATGTGCACGCCGTCGAAGAAGATCTCGTTGAAGTGGGCGCGGCCGGTCATGTCCCGCAGCGGCCGTACCGTGACGCCGGGGGCGTGCATGTCCACGACGAACATCGTCAGGCCCTTGTGCTTGGGCACCTCCACGTCGGTGCGGGCCAGCAGCAGGCCCCGGTCGGCGTGCTGGGCGACGGAGGTCCACACCTTCTGCCCGTCGACCACCCAGCCGCCGTCGGTGGCCGTCGCCCGCGTCTGCAGCGCCGCGACGTCGCTGCCGGCGCCCGGCTCGGAGAACAGCTGGCACCAGATCTCCTCGCCGCGCAGCAGCGGCCGGATGAAGCGGCCGCGCTGCTCGTCGGTGCCCAGATCCACCAGGGTCGGCCCGCACATGCCCAGGCCGATGGAGAACACGTAGGTCGGCAGGGTGAAGCGCGCGGCCTCCGCGGCGAAGGCGCGCTCCTCGGCCTGGGTCAGTCCCTGGCCGCCCCACCGCTGCGGCCAGGTGATCCCGGAGTATCCGGCGTCGTACAGCTTCGCCATGAAGGCCTTGGCCGCGGCCACGCCGTTCTCGTCGGGGGTGCCCTCGGCCCGGTCCCCCGGCGCGTTGGCCTCCAGCCAGGCCCTGGCCCGCTGCCGGTAGTCCTCAAGGTCCATGTCAGCTCCAATCAGCGCTCACTTACTTTAACCAGCGAGCGATCAGCCGTACAGAGCATTGCTCTACACCGGAAGGAGAAGCGATCTTTGCCATTGATTGGCCATGTATCGCCAGGAAAAGGCAATTAATCCGCCCGAGGTGATCGTCTGATCCGGGGGGTGAAGATCGGCGTGCCCACACGGCACTCGTGGTCTGTCCGGACCCGGCTCACGCTGATCGCCGCCACCACGGCCGCCCTGTCCGACGCCGTCGTCACGGCCGTCGCGATGTTCTTCCTGCACGACCTCGCGGAGGCCCACTATCCGTACCCGGTCCCGTGGTACGTCCATCCGGGGCTGTTCGGCTTCTTCGCCGGGACATGCGTGCTGACCGCGGCGCTGGCGGGGGCCGGCGCCTACCGGACGGTGACCGGGGCGCTGATCCCGGTGAACTCGATCACGAGCGAGCTCGCGGAGATCACCGCGACCGACATCGGCCGACGGGTTCCGGTGCCGCGGGCGCGTGACGAGATCAGGGAGCTGGCCGAGACGATCAACCAGACCCTGAACCGGCTGGAGGAGGCGGTGGAGAAACAGCGCAGGTTCGCCGCCGACGCCTCCCACGACCTGCGCAGCCCGCTGACCGCCATGCGCACCCAGGTGGAGGAGGCGCTGCACTATCCGGAGGGCGTCGACTGGGAGGCCAAGGCCCACGCGATGCTCGCCAGCCTGGACCGGCTCCAGGCGATCGTCGCCGACCTGCTGATGCTCGCCAGGCTCGACGCCGGCACGCCCGCGGCCAAGGAGCTCATCGACCTGGGCGAGCTGGCGCGGGGTGAGCTGGACCGCCGCGGGCGCCGGGTGAAGGTGGTGCGGGAGGTGGAGCCCGACGTGCTGGTGGTCGGCGACCCGCTCCGGCTCGCGCGGCTGCTGACCAACCTGGTGGACAACGCCGAGCGGCACGCCGTGTCCGCCGTCACGGTGAGCGTGCGCGAGCACGACGGCACGGCCGTGCTGGAGGTGCTCGACGACGGCGCCGGGATCGACCCCGCCCAGCGCGAGGCGGTCTTCCGCCGCTTCGTCCGGCTGGACGCCGCCCGCGCCCGCGACGCCGGAGGGACCGGGCTGGGCCTGCCCATCGCCAGGGAGATCGCCGAGGCCCACGGCGGGAGCCTCGTCGTGGAGGACAGCCCCCGGGGCGCGCGCTTCGTCCTGCGGCTGCCCGTGGCCCTCTGAGCCGTCCCCGTTCCCCGTCTCCCCCGCCCGCCGGCCGTCCCCGTTCCCCTCGATTCCCCCCGGCTCCCCTCACCCCGCGCTCCGCCGGTGCGGAGTGTCCCTCACGCTCCGCTGGGCTCCTCGCACATCCTCCGCCAGGGTTTCCTCCGCACGCGCCGGTGGGCTCCTCCCCTGCGGGCCCCTCCCTCACCCGGGCGTCTGCCGGGCAGGACCACCAGCAGCATCGCGGCGGCGATCAGCCCTCCGCCGAGGAAGACGGTCCAGGTCAGCGCCTCGCCGTACACCATGACGGCCAGGGCCGTCACCCACAGCGGCTGGGCCGACAGGATGACCGCCGCCGGGACCGGCCGGACGTGGGCCTGGCCGAACGAGCGGGCCAGGAAGCCCAGGGCGCAGGCCACGACCGACAGATGGCCGAGGATGGCCCAGTCGACGGTGGTCGAGGGCAGGGTGATGCCGTCCGGGGCGGCCAGGAGACCCGTCATCAGGGCGATGACGCCGAGCTGGATCACGGCGACCGCGTACCCCTCCTGCCGCGCCCGCTCGAAGCCGCCGAGCACCAGGGTGTGCCCGGCGTACAGCACCGCCGACAGCAGGGTGATGGCCAGCGCGGGCAGGGAGATGTCCGCGCCCTCGGTCCCCCGCAGGAGCGTGAAGGCCGTCATCGCGGCCATCGCCAGGGCCACCGCCGCCCAGGTCCGCGACGGCAGCCGGACGCCCAGCAGGACCAGACCCAGGACCGGGGTGATCACCACGTAGGAGCCGACGGTGAATCCCGAGACCGACGACGGCAGATCGTGCAGCGCCACGGCCTGGGCGGTCTGCCCCACCCCGAACAGCAGACCGAGCAGGATCCCGGTGAGCCAGGTGTTCTCCCGCAACCCCCGCAGGCAGTTCGGACGCAACAGAAGCAGGACCAGCGTGGCGAGCCCGTAGCGCTCGGCCAGCAGGTCGGCCACCGGCATGCGGTGGATGAGGTCTTTCATCAGCGGGAAGGCCGACCCCCAGGCGGCGCTGACGAATAACAGAAGCACGACTCCCACCAGGGGCCGGGGAGCGGTCACCGCTGTCATAAGGGAAGACTCGCATCACCTGAGGGAAGCCGGAGCTAGCCGAACAGCTCGGGAGTGGCCTGTATACAACCCTGAGGTAAGGAGCCCACTCCGACAGCAGATCCCTCACACCCCAAAGAGCTCGAGAGAAGCCCACGTCTCCACAGAACGTGACCTACCTCACACCCGGGAGAGGACTTCCCGCACTATTGGATTCTCCGTACAATTAGGGCCAGGACATCCGATGGGAGTGCAGTGATGACACCGGCTCCGAACACCACCGCGGACAGGGAGAACGACCAGACGGTCGTGGAGAGGCGCGCCTACGAGGCGGTCATCGAGCGCCTGTCGAAGGCCTCGGTCGACAAGCACTGGGAGCCCTACGTCGACATCCCCTGGGACGACCCGGACTTCCTGGTCCGCCAGGACGACCCGCGCTGGGAACTGCCCGCGGTCGACAAGCTGGGCGGCCACCCGTGGTACCGGGCCCAGCCGCCCGAGGTGCGGGCGAAGATCGGGCTGTGGCGGGTGGCGACCGCGATGAAGATCGGCCTGCAGTTCGAGAACCTGCTCAAGCGCGGCCTGCTGAACTACGCCTACCGGCTGCCGAACGGCTCACCCGAGTTCCGCTACGTCTACCACGAGACCATCGAAGAGGGGCATCACGGGATGATGTTCCAGGAGTTCGTCAACCGTACGAAGCTCCCGATCAGGGGCATGCCCGGGCCGCTCAGCGTGCTCGCCCAGGTCGCCCCGTGGATCCCGCTGATCTCCACCGAGCTGTTCTTCATCTTCGTGCTCGGCGGCGAGGACCCGATCGACCACGTGCAGCGCAAGACCCTCCGGGAAGGTCAGATCAAGCACCCGCTCGAGGAGACCATCATGCGCATCCACATCGCCGAGGAGGCCAGGCACATCTCCTTCGCCCGGCACTATCTGCGCCGCCGGGTCCCGCGCATGCCGCGCTACCGCCGCTTCATGCTGGGGGTCGTCTCCCCGGTGGTGCTGGGCATCATGGCCCGGATCATGCTCTCGCCCCCCGGACCCATGATCAGGGCGTTCCGCATCCCGGAGCAGGTGGTCAGGGACGTCTACACCGACAACCCCGAGGCCGCCGCGCAGATCCGCGACTCGGTGGGCAAGACCCGTGAGCTCTGCGCCGAACTGGGCATGATGAACGCGCTCCAGCGCAGGATCTGGAAGATCATGGGCATCTACGACGAGCCCCCGGCGAGGAAAGCGGCACGGTGAGCACGACATCCAACAGATCATCCGGCGGTGCGGCCCGGCCCAGGACGGCGATCGTGACGGGAGGCGCCTCCGGCATCGGCCGGGCCCTGTGCCGCGAGCTCGCCCGGCGCGGCGTGCACGTGGTGGCCGCCGACCTCGACGCGGCGGGGGCCGAGCGCACGGCCAAGGAGTTCGGCTGCCGGAGCGCCGCGCTCGACGTCACCGACGCGCAGGCCGTACGCGACCTCGTCACCGAGGTCAGGCGCGAGCACGGGCGGCTGGACTTCCTGTTCAACAACGCGGGGATCGCGGTCGGCGGCACAGCCGACGAGCTCACCCTCGACCACTGGGACCGCACGATCGACGTGAACCTGCGCGGTGTGGTGCACGGCGTGCACGCCGCCTACCCGGTCATGATCGAGCAGGGCCGCGGCCACATCGTGAACACCGCCTCGCTGGCCGGGCTGACGCCCGCCCCGCTGATGCTGCCCTACACCGCGACCAAGCACGCGGTGGTCGGCCTCTCGCTCGCGCTGCGGGCCGAGGCGCGGGCGCACGGCGTGCGGGTGAGCGTGGTCTGCCCCGGCTTCACCGACACCCCGCTGCTAGACCACGCCAACCCCGGGCTGCCGCAGACCGCGACCGGGGCCGCCGCCCGCGAGTCGGCGACCCGGACCATGGGACGGCTCTACTCCGTCGACTCCCTCGCCGAGGACATCATGCGGGGCGTCGCACGCGACAAGGCGCTCATCGTGGCCCCGGCCTCGGGGCGGATGGCCTGGCGCGGGGTACGGCTCTCGCCCGCGGCGGCGGTCCGGGTGGCCGCGCTCGCCGTACGGCGCCTGCGCGGCTGATCACCCCGCGCGGCTGATCACCCCGCGCGGCTGAGAACGTCGTGCGGCTGCACACTCCGCGCGGCCGGACCGGGCCGCGCGACCGGACGCCCCCGCGCCGGGGGCGGTGTACGGCCGTCCGGGAGTCCATGTCGGGTTGCCTCCCGGACGGCCGTCCCTCCCCTTCTCTCAGTGCTCTCCGGAGGCTCCCAGGTTCCCGGCGAGCAGCTCGATCAGGGGTTCGCGGCGCGCGCAGGCCGACAGCGCGAAGGAGTCGGCCAGCGCGAGCAGTTCCTCGTCCGTCAGCCCCTTCAGCAGGGCCGCGTACTCGGGCAGCAGCGCCTGCGCGATGAGGATGTGCCGGATCAGGTCGTCGGTCTGGTAGCGGGCGCCCCACGGGTAGGGGTCCCACTCGGGGAACTCGGCCTCCATCAGCTGGTGCAGCGGCGTGAGGATGTCGGCCGACTCCTCCATGGTGGAGCCCCACCGGTCGGCGCCCAGGCGCGTCTTCTTGGCGATGAACGATCCGAAGCGCCGCATGTACGGCCCGGCCGGGTCCGCGGTCACCAGGCCCTGGAGGCCGACGTCCTTGTAGGTCCACAACGACCAGCCCGCCCCGTGCTGGTCGTAGATCTCCAGCTGGTCGCGGAGGATCTGGTAGCGCTGCCCGTCGATCGCCGGGTCGCCGGTGTAGACCGGGCCGAACTCCCCCACCCACAGCGGCGTGCCGGTCTGGCGCTGGAAGACGGTGCGGCGCTCGAAGGTCCGCTCCAGCTGCTCGCGGTCCACCCACTCGCCCCGGGTGTGGCCGGGGTACGGCCCTCCGTGCGCGAAGCCGGCCAGCGCGTAGTCGTGGCAGACGAAGACGGTGTTCTCGTAGACCTCGCGGAACACCGAGAAGTCGGTGGAGTAGGTGTTGCCGTCGAGGAAGAGCACGTGGTTCGGGTCGGCGGCGCGCACCGCCTTGACCAGCCGGTCGTAGAACGGGCCGACCACGCGTCCGGAGGGGTCGCCGGGCTCGTTGACCGGGTTGTACCCGGCCACCCAGGGGTTGTCCTTGTAGCGGTCGGCCATCGCCTCCCACAGGTGGATCACCCGGTCCTGGAAGTGGCGGTGCCGCCAGAAGGAGGCCACGTGCGTGGGGTTGTCGGAGTGCCAGTGCTGGTTCTGCGACCCGGGCAGCGCGTGCAGGTCGATCACGCTGTAGATGCCGTGCCGGCCGAGCAGGTCGATCACCCGGTCCAGGTGGCGGAAGCCGTGCTCGATGAGCTCGAAGGGACGGTCGTCGGACTCGAAGTGGTGGTAGTTGACCGGGATCCGCACGCAGTTCATGCCGATCCCGCTCAGCAGGGCCGCGTCGGACTCGTCGAAGAACGACGTCAGCAGCCGGTCGAAGAACAGCTCCGCGCGCTCCTCCCCGATCGCCTCCGCCACGGCCTCGCGCATCGCCGACTCGTTCGCGGGGTAACCGGTGATGAAGTTCTCCATGTTCATCCAGCCCCCGAGGCCCACTCCGCGCAGCCGTACGGGGGTACCGTCGGCGGCGACGAGGTGGTTTCCGGACACATGCAGGGTCACGCGTTCATCCCTTCGTAGCTCCAGCGGTCAGCCCGCTGATCAGGTGGCGTTCGGCGACCGCGTAGAAGGCCAGCGCGGGCACCATGGCCAAGACGACGTAGGCGAGGGTTCGGGCGATATCGGTGGAGTACTGGCCCTGGAACTGCTGGACGCCCAGCGGGATGGTCCACCAGTCCGGGTTGTTGAACACCGCAAGCGGCAGGAAGAAGTTGTTCCAGCTGGCCACGATCGCCAGCACCGAGACGGTGGCGAGGGCGGGCCGGGCCATCGGCAGCAGGACCCGCCAGAAGACGCCGAACGGCGTGCAGCCGTCGATGACGGCGGCCTCCTCCACCTCACGCGGGATCCCGGCGAAGAAGCCGCGCAGGATGATGATCGTCATCGGCAGGCCGAACGCGGCCTGGACCAGGATCACCCCGAGCGGGTTGTCCAGGAGCCCGAAGGTACGCATCAGGACGAACAGCGGCAGGATCGCCACCGCGAAGGGGAACATCAGCCCGGCCGTGAAGATCGTGAACAGCACCTCCCGGCCCCGGAACGCGAAGCGCGCGAACGCGAACGCGGCCATCGCCGACAGGGCCACGACGAGCACGGTGGTGCTCAGCGCGATCAGGACGCTGTTGCCGACCTGCCGCCAGAAGGAGGCCGAGGCGAGCACCTCGGTGTAGTTCTCCGGGTGCCACGGCGCGGGCAGCCCGAAGGGGTTGGAGGAGAGCTGGGCGTTGTCCTTGAACCCGCCGATCAGGCCGAACAGGAGAGGGATGAGGACGAACAGGGCCAGGGTCCCGGCCAGCATGTGCAGGGAGATCCCCCGGGCGCGCGACGGCCCGGCGGGACGGCGGCGGCTGCTGCTCATCGGTGGTCTCCCATCGTCGTGACGGCGCCCTGGGTGTCACGCCGCATGACGAAGCGCAGGTAGGCGAGCGCGAAGATCATGCTGAGGACGAACATCACCACGCTGATCGCGCTGGCGTAGCCGATCTGGGTGCGCTTGAAGCCGAACTGGAACATGGTCACGGCCATCGTCTCGGAGGCGTGGTCGGGCCCTCCGCCGGTGAGCACCCAGACCAGGTCGAAGAGCTGGATCGTGCCGATGACGGACAGGAAGGCGGCGATGCGGATGGTGGGGCCGAGCAGCGGCAGCGTGACGTGCCGGAACTGCTGCCAGGTGCCGGCCCCGTCGATGGAGGCGGCCTCGCCGAGCTCCCTGGGGATGCCCTGCCGCCCGGCCAGGAACAGGATCATGTAGAAGCCGAAGTACTTCCAGGTCATGACGGCGAACAGGGCCGGCATGACCGTCGTGGGATCGGCCAGCCAGGCGCGCTCCAGCTCCTCCAGGCCCACCGCGCGCAGGATCTGGTTGGCCAGACCGATCTCCGGCGACAGGATCAGCGAGAACAGCACACCGGTGATCACTTCGGACAGGACGTAGGGCGCGAAGAACAGCAGCCGGTAGACCGCCCTGCCGCGCATCCGCTGGTTGAGCAGGAGCGCCAGGCCCAGCGCGAGCGGCAGCTGGATCACCAGGGACAGGACGACGATGAGCAGGCCGTTGCGCAGGTCGCCGTGGAAGACGTCGCTGGCGAACAACCGGGTGAAGTTGTCGAAGCCGATGAAGTCCTCGGGCCATCCGCCCAGGCCGTTCCACCGGAACATGCTGGTGTAGGCGGCGATCGCGATGGGGGCCAGCACCAGCAGGCCGTACAGCACGAGGGCGGGGAGGACGAACAGGGCGACGGTCGCCAGGCCCTTGAGGCGCCGGCGGCGCCGTATCGCGGCGGGAGGCAGGCCGCGCGCGGGCGGGGCCGCGGCCCGCGGCCGCTTCTCCGGCCTTTCCGTCAGCGCGGGATGTGTCATGTGCATTGCTCCAGATGGGGGTGGAACGGGCGGGCCGGTCCGGCCCGCCCGTCGCTTCTGCGGATGCCGCCGCCGCTACCCTTCGGCCTTGGCCGTCTCGGTGATGCTGCTGGCGACCTGCTCGGGTGTCTTGGAGCCCGCGATGAGTCCCGCCACGCTGTCGTTGATCTCCTGCCCGACCGCCGGCGGGTAGGCCTGGTCCAGATAGAGCTGGAAGCCGGTCGCCCCGGCCAGCGTGCCGGCCACGGTCTTGAGGTTGGCGTCCTTGATGGCCTCCTCGGCGCCCTTCACGGCGGGCAGTCCGGCGCCGGACTCCACGAACTGCTTCTGGTTGTCCATCTGGGTGATGAACTTCAGGAAGTCGACGGCCTCGGCCGGAGCGTCCGCGCTGACCGCGAAGCCGTTGCCGCCGCCGAGCGCCTCGGTGGCCGTGCCCTTGCCGCCCTCGACCGAGGGGAAGGGGAAGAAGCCGAGGTCCTCGCCGATGCCGCCGCCGGCGTCCTTCTGCACGGCCGGGGCCCACTGACCCATCAGCTCCATCGCCGCCTTGCCGCTGCCCACCGAGGCGGCCTGCCCGTCGGGCGAGCTGTAGGCCGCGTTGAGGAAGCCCTTCTGATAGGGGTCCAGGTCGGAGAGCTCCTTGAGCTTCTGACCCGCGGCGACGAAGTCGGGCCCGGTGAAGTCGTGGGTGGTCGCCGCCTGCTTGAGCGCGTCGAGTCCGCCGATGCGCATGGCGAGGTAGGTCCAGTAGTAGTGGCCGGGCCACTTCTCCTTGCCCGCCAGCGCGATGGGGGTGACGCCCGCCGCCTTGAGCTTCTTGACCGTGTCGATGAAGCCCGCCCAGGTGGTGGGCGGCTCGGAGACTCCGGCCTTCTCGAAGAGCTTCTTGTTGTACCAGAAGCCCACCATGCCGACGTCGATCGGGACGCCGTAGGTCTTGCCGTCGATCTGGTAGGCGGCCAGCGCCGCCGAGGTGAAGTCCGCAATCGCCTTCGGGTCTCCGAGGTCCTTGACGATCTCGGCGTCGAGCTGCTGCTTGAGCACGCCGCCGCCCCAGGTGGAGAAGATGTCCGGAGCGCTGGCCGCCGTGGTGACCGTGGCCATCTTGGACTTGAAGGCGTCATTCTCAAGAGCCGTCACCTTGATGGTGACATTGGGGTTCTTGGCCTGATAGGCCTTGACCCATCCGTCGTAAATCGTCTTGTTGGGCTCAGTGGTGCCGATGTGCCACCAGTCAATGGTGACCTTGCCTCCAGCGGACGGGGCCGGGCCTGCGCCGTCCGACCCGCTGCTGCACCCTCCGAGGAGGAGAACCGAGGCCGCTACTACCACCACACCGCGCCGACGCAGTGACATCGCCGTCAATCCTTTCCGCGCCGCGTTGAAAGTTTCGGTTACCCCCCGAATATTTCGTGCCCGAAGCTTAGGTAAAAAGCGCGTTACGCGTCAATAGACCCCGTGGCGAGACTACGGATACATCAGTCCACCTTGGGGGCATAGATTCCGAAAACTTTCGGCTACACTTCCTCGCATGTCCACCAAGAGGCGGGTCACCATCGCCCAGATCGCGGAAGAGGCCGGGGTCTCGGTCCCCACGGTCTCCAAGGTCATCAACGGTAGGCCCGAGGTGGCCCCCGACACTCGTCACCGCATCGAGCGGCTGCTGCACAAGCACGGCTACCAGCGGCGCGTCAGCCAGGACGAGGGGCCCGCCGGCCTGGTCGACCTGGTCTTCGCCGAGATCGAGAGCCCGTGGGCCATGGAGATCGTCCGCGGCGCCGAGGACGCGGCCCACGAAGCGGGCGCCAGCGTCGTCATATCCGTGCTGCACACCCACGCGGGTCCGGGCCGCGACTGGCTCGAACGGCTCGCCGCCCGCCGCACCGACGGCGTGGTGATAGTCGCCTCCAAGCTCTCGTCCGTGGTGCAGGCCCAGCTCAGCGCCCGGTCCCTGGCGTTCGCGGTGGTCGACCCCGAGGGCGAGCCCGCCCCCGGCGTGGTCTCGGTCGGCGCGACCAACTGGCACGGCGGCCTGGCGGCCACCCGGCACCTGCTGGAGCTCGGCCACCGGCGCATCGGCATGATCAGCGGGCCCGCCGACATGCTCTGCAGCCAGGCCAGGATCGACGGCTACCGGGCGGCGCTGGAGACCGCCGGGCTCCAGGTGGAGCCCGAGCTGATCCGCCGCGGCACCTTCCTGGTCGACTCCGGGCACGACCACGGCCACGCCCTGCTCTCCCTCGACGACCCGCCCACCGCGATCTTCGCCGGGAGCGACCTGCAGGCCTTCGGCGTCTTCGAGGCGGCCCGCCAGCGCGGGATGCGCGTCCCCGAGGACCTGTCCGTGGTCGGCTTCGACGACCTCCCGCTGTCGCGCTCGGCCTGGCCGCCCCTCACCACCGTCCGCCAGCCGCTCCAGGAGATGGCCGCCCTGGCCACCCGGACCGTGCTGGGCATGGGCCGGGGCGAGCCGCCGGAGACCAGGCGGGTGGAGCTGGCCACCGAGCTCATCGTCCGGGACAGCACCGCGCCGCCCCGGTCCTGACCTGCCCCGCTTGCATGTTTCCCTTTCCATGAAACGGACATAAGCCCCTTTAAGTGAGATACCTATCGGGGGGCTTGATGAGTTCGAAATCACGCCAGACGAAGGCACAGCACCAGCAGCAGCGCGAGCAGGGGACGCCCGTGCGCAAGGGGCCGGGTCCGGTGACCTCCGCCCAGCTGCGCCAGGAGAAGGGCGCGGGCGGCCGGGGGGCCTCCGCCGGGCGCGGGGCCGGGCAGTCCACGCCCGTGCGTCACGAGAAGCGCATGTCGGCCAACCGGCAGGCCTGAGCCGGGGCGCGACCGCCCGGGCCGTGACCGAGCGGGGGCCGGTCAGGACACCGGGCGGTCGCGCCTGCGCAGGCGCGCACTCCCCCCGCGCAGGCGCGCACTCCCCCCGGCACGGCCCGCGGTTGCCGTGCCGAACGGCCGTGATGGGAACATGGTCGGGCTATGAGGACGCAAAAAGGAACGCCTCACCCGGTGAGGCGGTTATTGACGGTTCTGCTGCTGGCCTGCACCGCGCTGCTCGGCGTGGCCGGCCCGGCACGGGCCCACAACGTGCTGATCGACAGCGACCCCGACGACGGCGCCCGGCTCGCCACCGCACCGCAGCGGATCACCCTGACCTTCGACCAGACGGTCCGGCAGGGCTTCGCGCAGATCAGCGTGACCGGCCCGGACGGGAAGCGCTGGGAGGAGGGCGCGACGGCGGTCGACGACGCCGAGGCCAGCGTGGCCCTCAAGCCGCTCGGCCCGGCCGGGGAGTACGTCGTGGGCTACCGCATCCTGTCCTCCGACGGGCACCCGGTGGCCGACAAGCTGACCTTCACCCTGACCGCCCCGGGCACGCAGGCCGCCGCGGAGCCGACCCCGGCCGCCTCGCAGGAGGTCGCGGTCCCCTCCGCCACCGCGGAGGCCCCGGCCGCCACCGACCTGAGCGCGCAGGCGGCCGAGGCCGCGCAGAACGGCGGCGCCGGGATGGCCGTGCTGTGGATCGCCGGAGCCCTGGTGGTCCTGGGCGGGGCCACCGTCGTGGCGATGCGCCGTACCCGGGAGCGGGAGGAGGCCCGATGACCGCGACCACGGAACGCGTCCCGGAGTCGGGCGCGGTGGGCCGGCTGGTGGTCGGCGGCCTCGTCTCGGGAGCGGTGCTCGCCGTCCTGGTCGCGACCGCGCTCACCGCCGAGGAGGCGGTGCCCGGGATCGCGCTGCCCGGCCCGCTGGTGGAGTACGGCCTGCCGGTGCTGCGGGTGCTGCTGGATCTGGCGGCGGTGGCGGTGGTCGGGCTGAGCCTGCTGCCCAAGCTGCTCGGCTTCGACGACCCCGATCGCACCGAGCCGGTGATGCGCCGGGCCCGGCCGCTGGCCGTCTCCTTCGCCTGGGCCTGGGCGCTGCTGGCGCTGGTCGTCATCGTCTTCCAGACCGCCGAGCTGCACCCGGGGTCGATCCCCACCCCCGCGATGATCGCCGGGTACGTCGACACCGTCGGCGCGGGCCAGGGCATGCTGTTCAGCGCCGCCTGCGCGCTGGCCTACGCCGGGATCGGGCTGCTGGCGGTGCGCTTCGGCGAGAAGGTCCCGGCCGAGCTGCGGATCGTCATCGCCGTGTTCGGCCTGCTGCCGATCCCCGTCACCGGCCACGCGGTGGAATCCGTCTGGCACGATCCGATCATGGTCTCGATGGAGCTGCACGTGATCGGCTCCGCGGCGTGGACCGGCGGGCTGGCGGTGATCGCCCTGCTGGTCGCCCGGGACCGGGAGCTGCTGGCCCGGACGCTGCCGAAGTTCTCCCGGCTGGCCACCCTCGCTCTGGTCCTGGTCAGCGTCTCCGGGCTGGTGAACGGCCTGGCCACCATGGCCCTGACCCCGGGGGTCGAGCTGCCCGGCGCGCTGCTGACGAACGAGTACGGCGTGCTGGTGCTGGCCAAGACGGCGCTCGTCGGCCTGCTGATCCCGCTGGCCGCGCACATCCGCTTCCGCCTCCTGCCGCCGATCCGGCGGCGGGAGGGGACGGCCGTGGCCGCCTGGGCGGCGGCCGAGGTCACCGTGATGGGGCTGGCCTACGGCGTGGCGGTGGCGCTGACCACCGCCTCCATCACCTGAGGTCTGAGCCCCGCCGGCTCAGGCCGGGACGGCCGGGACGGTCTCTCCGGCCTGGGCCCGGAGCCGGTAGCGGGTCAGGAACCACTCGCCGGCCAGCCACAGGACGGCGAGCCCGGCCCCGCCGAGCGCCATCGTCATCGGGCTGATCAGCGGCGGGGAGGCCAGCCACGCGTTCTGCAGGCGCAGGACCTGGTCCACCACGAGGGTGACGACGACGGAGCCGGCGAGCGCCCGGACCACGGGGTGGCGGATCAGGAACGCCAGGTCGATCGCGAGCGCCCCGGCGATCAGGAAGACCGGGACCGCCGAACGCGGGAAGTCGGCGACCGCCAGCAGCGGCCAGATCAGCGTGCGGTAGACGACGTAGGTGGCGGCCACGGCGGTGGCGGCGAACCTCCTGCCGATCATCGCGTGGGCGAAGACGAGGACGATCATCGCCGCCATCGCGCCGTAGAGCGGGTAGACCTGGTCGGGCACCGGCAGCGAGAAGTTGACCACCATCTCGCGGTCGATCGGGCGGCCCATCTGGTCGGCGGCGAACTGCAGCAGGATCGGCTCGGCCTCCGGCTTGCCGGCGTCCCACGCCCGGATGCCGAAGACGCCGTACTCCTGGTGCTGGGCCGGGAACCAGACGTTCTCGAACATGAACACGAACAGCCCGCCGAGGACGAGCGTGCGCATGCGGCCGGGCGGGGCCCCCATGAACCAGCCGCGGATGACGCCGCAGATCATGAAGAACGTGCCGATGTACAGCAGCATGTGCGACGGGCTCCACGACGTGATGTCGAGCCCGTTGACCCGGTGGTTGATCAGGTCCAGCGGCACGGCGATCAGGAAGGTCGCGGTGCCCCACTGGATGAGGCGCTGCGCCGTCTTGTCGACGCCGTAGCCGGTGTAGACGTGGATGATGGTCAGGGCGACCACGATGACCGTGCCGACGCTGTTGAGCATGTGCGGCGGGGCCAGGTCGTCGCGCAGCCACTTGAAGTGCCAGGAGACGTCCCAGGACGCTCCCAGAACCTTGAGGGAGAAGGCGACCAGCCATCCGAGGTACAGGACCTTGAACAGGTCCTCGGGGGTCTCCCTGCCGGCCTCCCCGCGGGTCCAGTAGGGCAGCGCCCACTCGGCGACCGAGCCGGCTCTTCTTCGCAAGCTTGCTGCTGACTTCACGCGTCGAAATGATGCCTGGCCTTCACGAAGACCGCAATCAGGGATAACCCCTCCATGTGCCCGGATAATCATCAAATATGCGAGTCTTTGTACGCGATGGCGTCCAGGACGACGTCGAGGCCGTCCTGCGGATCAAGAACGAGACCTGGAGGGCCGCCTACCGCGGCCTGCTGCCCCAGGATTTCCTCGACGGGCTGAGCGTCACGCCCGGGGCGCTGGAGTTCTGGCGGGAGTGGACCACTTCGGGCGGGGGGCACCTCCTGGTCGGCGGGAGGAGCGGTGACACCGGCGGCGGGCCCGGTGAGGAGATCGCGGGGTTCAGCGTGTTCGGGTCGGAGCGGGACCCCGAGCAGGACCCGGAGCAGGACCGGGAGCGGGACCGGGCGGCGGACGGAGAGGGCGGGGAGGCCGGAGGGAACG
Organism: Paraplanobispora siamensis; assembly: GCF_016863175.1. GTDB lineage: Bacteria > Actinomycetota > Actinomycetes > Streptosporangiales > Streptosporangiaceae > Planobispora > Planobispora siamensis. The sequence goes on along the minus strand of NZ_BOOJ01000012.1, from coordinate 132,698 downwards.
GGGAGGTCTACGCGATCTACGTGCTCCCCGGGCACTGGTCCACCGGGCTCGGCCTGGCCCTGATGACGCGCTCGATCGAGCGCCTGCGCGAGATGGGGCACCGGGAGGCCGGGCTCTGGGTGCTGGAGGGCAACGCCCGCGCCCGCCGCTTCTACGAGCGCTTCGGCTTCACCCTGTCGGGCCGGGTCCAGGACGTGCCGGGCCTGCCGTTCCCGGCGACGGAGGTGCACTACCGGATGCCGATCGGCCCCCGCGACGCCTGATCCCGCCTCTGGTCCCGCCTCTGATCCCGCCTCTGATCCCGCCTTCGACACCGCCTCGCCCGTCGGCCCTCCCTCCGTCCGGCCCGGTCAGCCCTCCTGTCCGGACAGGGCCGACCAGACGGCCTGCGGGGTCAGCGGGGTCGCGGTGATCCGGCCGGCGACCTCGGGCAGCGCGGCGGCCACGGCGTTGCCGATGGCCGCGGGCGGCCCGATGGTCCCGGCCTCGCCCACCCCCTTCATCCCGCCGGGCGTCACCGGGGACGGGGTCTGCATCAGCCGTACCCCGACGTCGGGCACGTCCGGCGCCCCGGGCGGGAAGTAGTCCATCAGCGGCTGCCCGCCGGAGGTGTAGGCCAGCTCCTCGGTCAGCGCCATCCCGATCCCCTGCACGACCCCGCCGCGGATCTGCCCCTCCACGATCGCCGGGTTCACCGCCACGCCGCAGTCGTTGACCACCCAGTAGCCCTCCACCTCGACCGCGCCGGTCTCCGGGTCCACGGCCACCGCCGCGGCGTGCGCGCCGAAGGCGCAGGTGTAGGCGGCCGGGTCGTAGGTCACCCGCTCCTCCAGCCCGGGATCGACCCCCTCGGGCAGGTCCCAGGCCCGCCACGCCGAGACCGCGATCTCCTTCAGCGTGCGGGCGGCCGACGGGTCGCCCTTCACCCGCACGACGTCGCCCGTGATCTCCATGTCTCCGGCGGAGGCCTCCAGCTGGTGGGCGGCGATCAGCATGATCTTCTCGCGCAGCCGTACCGCCGCCCGGACCAGCGCCCCGCCGCCGACCGCGAGCGCCCGGCTGGCGATGGAGCCCACCGGGGAGTACGGCGTGGCGGCCGTGTCGCCCAGCAGCACCCTGACCCGCTCCAGCGGCACCCCCATGTGGTCGGCGGCGAGCTGGGCCAGCGTCGTCTCGATGCCCTGGCCGATGGCCGCCACCCCGCAGCAGACGACCAGCGAGGCGTCCTGCTCCATCCGCAGCACCGTCGTCTCGTAGGCCCCGGTCTGGGTGCCCGCCTGGCGCATCTCCTCCGAGGGGCCCATGCCGGTCGGCTCGACGTGGCAGGAGAACCCGATCCCGCGCCGCCGCCCGTCGTCCGCCTCGCGCGGCCGTACCAGCTCGCGCAGCGCCTCCAGCGCGGCCGGGTAGTCCCCTGAGTCGTAGGTCTGCCAGGTCCGGGAGGCGTACGGCAGCTCGTCGGGGCGCAGCAGGTTGCGCAGGCGCAGCTCCACCGGGTCCACACCCAGCAGGCGCGCGGCCTCCTCGATCAGCCGCTCGCGGGTCCACGCCGCCTCGGGCTGGCCGAAGCCCCGGTAGGAGCCGGTCGGCGTGGTCGTCGTCACCGCCCCGCGCACGCGCGCGCCGACCCGGTCGAACCGGTACGGTCCCGGCAGCGTCACCGCCGTCACCGCGAACGTGGAGATGCCCGCGTTGGACGGGTGCGCGCCGAGGTCGCCGACGATGTCGCAGTACAGCGCCCGGAAGCGCCCGTCGCCGTCGAAAGCCAGCCGGGCCCGGTGCACCGCGTCCCTGGCGGGCAGGGTGGCCGCCAGGTGCTCGGTGCGCGACTCCACCCACCGCACCGGCCGGCCCAGCCGGATCGCCGCCAGGCACACCAGCGCCTCGTCGGGATACGGATGCTCCTTGCCGCCGAAGCCGCCGCCCACGTCGCACGCCACGACGCGCACCCGGCCGTGGCCGAGCCCGAGGGCCTCGGCGAGGTGGTCGCGGGCGTGGTGCGGCGCCTGCGTGGAGGTCCACACGGTCAGCTCGCCGTCCTCGAACGCGGCCACGATCGCCCGCGGCTCCATCGGGTACGGCGTGACCCGCCCCAGCCTGGTCGTCAGCTCGACCACGTGCTCCGCCGCGGCGACGGCCGCCTCGCACTCTTCCTGCGAGTCCCCCAGCGGGAGGTCGGCGACCAGGTTCGTGCCCCATTCGGGATAGAGGAGGGGCGCGTCCGCGGCCAGAGCGGGCTCGGCGCCCAGCACCGGGGACAGCTCCTCGATGTCCAGGTCGACCAGCTCGGCGGCGTCCCGGGCGGCCGCCTCGCTGCGCGCCACCACCAGCGCCACGGGCTGGCCGGCGTAGCGGATCTCACCGGAGAGCACCGGATAGTCCACCATCCGCTGGCCGGGGGCCAGCGTCACGCACGGCAGCCGCACCCCCGCGGCGTCGGCGGGGGTCAGCACGTCCAGCACGCCCTCGGCGGCCAGGGCGGTCTTGACCTCGCACCGGGTCAGCCGCCCGTGCGCGACCGGGCTGCGGACCACCACCGCGTGGACCGTCCCCGGAATCCTCACGTCCCCGGCGAACCGGGCCTTTCCGCTCACCAGGCGGGCGTCCTCCCTGCGCGGCACCCGCTGCCCGACGTACCGGCGGTCATCGCTCATCATCCGATGATGAGCCGCCGGACGGCTCCCGCCAACAGCTCGTCATGGTCCGGCCGGGCAGGGGGGTCGTCTCAGCTATCTCTCAGCTCCAGTGAGTAATCTCCCTGCATGAGGCTTTCGGGGAGGCGTGTCACCTGGATCGCGGTGGTCACCGTGCTGGTCATCGGTGTGGTGACCTGGCTGGTGTGGCCGTCGGGCCCGACGGTACACGCCCAGGAACAGACGATCACGGTGGTCGACGGGCCCGCCGACGACCGGCGCGTCCCGCTCGACACGAGTTTCTTCCCGCCCCCGGGCGGCGGGAAGGCTCCTGCGGTGCTGCTCGCGCACGGCTTCGGCGGCAGCAAGCAGAGCGTCCGGGACGCCGCCGAACGGCTGTCGCAGGAGGGCTACGCCGTACTGACCTGGTCGGCCCGCGGCTTCGGCCGCTCGGGCGGGCAGATCGCGCTCAACTCCCCCGACTACGAGATCAAGGACGTCCGCCAGCTGGTGGACTGGCTGGCCAAGCGCCCCGAGGTCCGGCTCGACGCGGACGGCGACCCGCGTGTGGGCATCGCCGGCGGGTCGTACGGCGGCGCCATCGCGCTGATGGCCGCCGCCCACGACAGCCGGATCGACGCGATCGTCCCCCAGATCACCTGGTACGACCTGGCCGACGCGCTGTTCCCCAACGCCACCGGGCAGGGCCCGGAGAGCGGCGTGTTCAAGCGGATGTGGGCCGGGCTGTTCTTCAGCCGCGGCGGCCCGCAGGCCGCGGGCGGCCTGGCCGCGCTGACCGGTCAGGGCGGCGCCGGCGGTCAGGGCGGGTCCGGCGGACCCGCCGGCCCGGGCGGTGCGGAGACCGGCGAGGAGGCCGGGGACGCTCAGGGCGGCCCGGCCGGGCAGAACGGCCGCAGCCCCGCCGCGATCCGGCCGCCGACCGTCGAGGAGGTCCGGTGCGGCCGGTTCCTGCCGCAGATCTGTGACATGTACCAGGAGGTGGCCGAGACCGGGCGGGCGACCGCCACGGCGGTGGAGACGCTGCGCCGCTCCAGCCCCATCTCGGTGCAGGGCAGGATCAGGATTCCGACCCTGCTGCTGCAGGGCCAGCGAGACTCGCTGTTCCCGCTCAACCACGCCGACGCCAACGCCAAGGCGATCACCGCGACCGGCGCGCCGGTCCGCGTCGCCTGGTTCGACGGCGGCCACGACGGCGGCGACGGCGAGGTCGACTGGCTGCACGACCAGACCCGCGCCTGGTTCGACCACTATCTGAAGGACGCCGCCGCCGGGAACCCGGCGACCCCCGCCACCGCCCCGGCCTCCCCCGCGACCGGACCCGCCGAGGTCGCCGGCTTCACCGTCACCCGCGACGGGGGCCGGGACCCCGGCACCCGCCGCCCGGTCCAGCTGCACGCCGTGACCGGCGCCTACCCCGGCCTGTCGGGCACGGAGCGGACCTCCGTCCCGCTCGCCGGTCCCGAGCAGCCGGTGGCCAACCCGCCCGGCGGCTCCCCGGCGTCGATCTCCGCCATCCCCGGCTTCGGCGGCCTGAGCACCGGCTCGGCCAACCTGAGCCTCTCGGTGGACATGGCGGGCCAGAGCGCGGCCTTCGAGTCCGCTCCCCTGACCGCCCCGCTCCAGATCACCGGAAGCTCCACCGTCAAGGTGCGCGTCCGGATCGCCGAGACCGGGGCCGCCCCGGACGCCGACGCCGGGACCGCGCCGGACGCCGGCGGCGGGGACGCCGGAGACGCCGAGGGCACGGGGAACGCCGGGGACACCCGGGAGGACGCCTCGGGCCCGCGGGATGTGACGCTGTTCGCCAAGCTGTACGACACCGCCGGCGGGACGCAGGCGCCGGTTCTGCCCGAAGGACTCGTCTCACCGGTCAGGATCACCGTCCCCGAGGGCGGCGCCGGGGAGGCCACGGTCACCCTGCCCGCCGTCGACCACCGCTTCGAGGTCGGGCACCGGCTCCGCGTCGCCTTCACCACGACCGACCTCGGCTATCACACCCCCGTCTCCTCGGCCGTCTACCAGGTCAGCCTGGCCACCCCGGCTCTGGAGGCTCCCACCGTCACGGGGCTGCGCGCCCCCTCCACCGGCCCCGCCTGGTGGACCTGGGCCCTGCCGCTGGCCTCCGTGATCGCCGCGGCGGTCCTGATCGCCGTCGGGCGGCGCAGGCTCCGCGACGACTACGATCCGGCCCTGGACGCCACCCCCCTGCGCATCAAGGGCCTGACCAAGGCCTACCGCAACGGCGAGCTCGCGGTGAACGACCTGTCCTTCACCGTCGAGCCCGGCCAGGTGCTCGGCCTGCTCGGCCCCAACGGCGCGGGCAAGACCACCACGATGCGGATGATGATGGGCCTGATCCACCCCGACCGGGGCGAGATCAGGATCTTCGGCCACCGGGTCGTCCCCGGCGCGCCCGTCCTGTCCCGCCTGGGCTCCTTCGTCGAGGGCGCCGGGTTCCTGCCGCACCTGTCGGGCCGGGCCAACCTGGAGCTGTACTGGAAGGCCACCGGCCGCCCGGCCGAGGACGCCCACATCGAGGAGGCCCTGGAGATCGCCGGGCTCGGCGCCGCCCTGGAGCGCGCCGTACGGACCTACTCCCAGGGCATGCGCCAGCGCCTGGCCATCGCCCAGGCCATGCTGGGCCTGCCGGACCTGCTGGTCCTCGACGAGCCCACCAACGGTCTCGACCCACCCCAGATCCGCGAGATGCGCGCGGTCCTGATCCGCTACGCGGCGCGGGGCCGTACCGTCATCGTCTCCAGCCACCTGCTCGCCGAGGTGGAACAGACGTGCAGCCACGTGGTGGTCATGCACCGCGGCCGGCTCATCACGGCCGGTCCGGTGAGCGAGCTGCTGCGCAGCCGTACGAGCGGCAACGGGGTGAGCACGCGCCTGGAGGACGTGTTCCTGGACCTGATCGGAGAGAACGCATGAGCGACGCCAACGGCACCGCGGCCGGTGGTGCCGCGACCGGCTCGGGTACGTCCGGTTCAGGCGCGACCGGCTCGGGCGCGACCGGCGGGACGGGTCCGGGTCCGTCCCGCAGCGGCACGGCCGTGGCCACGCCGGACCGGGAGCACGGGGCCGCGTACGGATACTCGCCGAAGCGCACGCTGCCGATCTCGGTGGAGATCGTGCGCCAGTTCAAGCGGCGCCGGACGCTGGTGATGTTCGGCCTGCTGCTGGCGCTCCCGTGGGTGCTGGTGATCGCCTTCAAGGTCGGCGGCGGATGGGGGCGGCCGGGCGGCAGCTCCCTGCGCATCTCCGACCTGGCCTCCGACGGCGGGCTGAACTTCGCCGCGTTCGCGCTGTCGGTGTCGGCGAGCTTCCTGCTGGTCGTCGCGGTCGCGCTCTTCTGCGGAGACACGGTGGCCAGCGAGGCCGACTGGTCGTCACTGCGCTATCTGCTGGCAGCTCCGATCCCCCGGGACCGGCTGCTGCGCCAGAAGCTGATCGTCGCCCTGGGCTACTCGGCGGCGGCGGTGATCTGCCTGCCGCTGATGGCGTTGCTGGCCGGGACCCTGGCCTTCGGCTGGAACGACGTGCGCGTCCCCGGGACGGGCGAGGTCATCCCGGCGCTGGACGTGCTGCCCCGTTTCGGGGTCGTGATCGGCTACGCGCTGATCAGCCAGCTCGTGGTCGCCGCGACGGCCTTCCTGCTCTCGGTCAGCACCGACTCCCCGCTCGGCGCGGTCGGCGGCGCGGTCGGCCTGGTCATCGTGAGCACCATCCTGCAGGCGGTGGAGGCGCTGGGTTCGCTGCGGGAGTTCCTGCCGACGTTCTGGAACACGGCCTGGCTGGACGCGCTCGCCCCGGAGCCGGACTTCAGCGGCATGATCAAGGGCGTGTCCGTGTCGGTCACCTACGCGGCGATCCTGATCGCCTTCGCCTTCCGCCGGTTCCGCGGCAAGGACGTCGTCTCCTGAGGTGCCGCCGGGCCTTCCGGGGTCGCCCCGGCTCTCCGGGGCCCGGAACCTCCTGGGATCGACCCGGGACTTCTGAGGTCTCCGGGTCTCCAGAGGCCCGGAACCCCTGAGGCCGCCCCGGGTCCGCTGAGGCTCTCCCGGGGCGATCACGGAGGTTGTCCCCAGGTCATCCCGGGGGTCACCCCGGTGTCCCGCTCGGGCCGCCGGGCGCACACTGGGCGTATGACGGCGACCGATGCCGCCGCGACCCAGCGGCGACCGCCCACCGTGCTGCGGGCGAAATGGCTCTTCGACGGGACCGGTGACACGCTGGTCCCCGAGCCGGTGATCGTGATCGACAACGGTGTGATCACGACCGTCGGCACCTCCCTGCCGGCCCCCGAGGGCGCCGACGTCGTCGACCTGGGCGATGCCACGCTCCTTCCCGGGCTCGTCGACGCCCACGTCCACCTGGCCTTCGACGCGTCCGAGGACCCGGTCGGGCACCTCGCCGGCCGCGACGACGAGGCCGCTCTGGAGGCGATGACCGCCGCCGCCCGGCAGGCCGCCCGGGGCGGGGTGACCACCGTGCGCGACCTCGGCGACCGCGACTATCTGTCCCTGCGGCTGCGCGACGCCGCCGACGCGACGCTGCCCACGATCGTCGCCGCCGGACCGCCCATCACCAGCGAGGACGGGCACTGCCACTTCCTGGGCGGCTGCGCCACCGGCGTGGACGGGATCCGCGCCGCGGTCCGCGAGCACGCCGAACGCGGCGTCGACGTCATCAAGATCATGGCGAGCGGGGGGAACCTCACCCCGGGCAGCCGGCCGGAGCTGCCGCAGTTCGACCTCGACGAGCTGCGCGCCGCGGTCGAGGAGGCCCACCGCCACGACCTGCCGATCACCGCCCACGCCCACGGCACGCGGGCGGTCGTCGACGCCCTGGCCGCCGGTGTCGACGGCCTGGAACACGTCTCGTTCATGACCGCCGACGGGGTCGACCCGGTCCCCGAGGGCCTGGCGGAGGCGATGGCCGCCGCGCCGGTCGCCCTCGGCGTCACCGTGGGCGCCATGCCGATCCCCGGGTTCGTCATGCCACCCGCCATCACCGCCCGGATGCCGGCGATGACGGCCAATCTCCGGCTCCTGCACCGGGCCGGCGCGTTCATGATCACCGGTACCGACGGCGGCATCGCCCCCTTCAAACCGCACGACGTGCTGCGGTGGGCGATCGCCCAGCTCACCGGGATCGGCATGACCCCCGCCGAGGCGCTGCGCGCCGCCACCTCCCGCGCCGCCCTGGCGTGCGGCCTCGGACACCGCAAGGGCCGCCTGGCGCCCGGCTACGACGCCGACATCCTGGCCGTCGACGGCGACCCGCTGCTCGATCCGGAAGCGACGCACCGCATCCGGGCCGTCTACATGCGCGGAACCGCGGTCCCCCGGCCGTGACCCGCCCGGTGGAGCGGGTGCCGCCCACCCGGCCCACCGGGGACACGCCCCACGGGTGGGCGGCACCCGGCCGGCCTCGGACGCACCTCACCGACCGGACCGCCCTCCGGCACGCGCGCCGTACCCGATCTCACGTCTCCGAACGCGCCACTACTCCCAGTGGGGCGGGCGGTCCTCGATCAGGCGGTCGTCGTTGCCGCCGGAGTCCTGCCACCGGCCCCATCCGAGATCGGTGTCGTCGGAGGTCTGGTCGGGGAGGATCTCCGGGCCGTCCTCGAAGAGGTCCACAGGACGCAGGTCGTCTGGCTCATGCGCTGTCACGTCTCCATGGTAATGATGATCACCGTACGTGATGACCTGGTGGGGTAAAGCTCATCCCCCTCGTCCCGGGCGAAAAGACAGTGGATAACCCGGGGGGTACGATGCCAGAGCAGGTGTCAGCTACCCCCGTGAGGCGGCCATGGCAACGCCATCAGGATGGCGGCGAGAAGGCAATCTCCCCAATGAGCTCACCAGCTTCGTGGGACGCACCAGACTGCTGGCGACACTCAGGCAGCGACTTCACGAGCACCGCCTCGTGACCGTGACCGGCATCGGCGGTGTCGGCAAGTCCCGCACCGCGCTGCGCATCGCGCACATGGTGCGCGGCCAGTTCAAGGACGGCGTGTGGTTCGCCGACCTGGCCCGTCTCCAGGACCAGGGGATGGTCCGGCACACGATCACCTCGGCGCTCGGCATCGCCGACCAGTCGCCGCGGACGGCGGACGAGACGCTGGTCGAGTGGCTGGGCGACCGCGAGATCCTCCTGATCATCGATACCTGCGAACACCTCGTCGACGCCTGCGCCGCCCTCTTCGAGGATCTGCTGACCCACGCTCCGGGGCTGACCATCCTGGCGACCAGCCGCCAGTCGCTCAACGCCCGGGGCGAGCACACGGTCACCATCCCGCCGCTGGCCGTCCCCGGCGACACGCCCGGTGAGAACATCTTCGCCAACGAGGCGGTGCAGTTGTTCGCCGCCCGGGCGAGCGCGGTCATGCCCAGCTTCGTCCTCGACGAGCACAACATCGGCCCGGTGTCCGAGCTCTGCCGCCGCCTGGACGGCATCCCGCTGGCCATCGAACTGGCCGCGGTGCGGATGCGGGCGTTGTCGGTGGAGCAGATCCTCACGCTGCTGGCCGACCGCTTCAGCCTGCTGGCCGGCGCCAGCCGTACGGCGCTGCCCCGGCACCAGACGCTGCGCGCCGCGATCGGGTGGAGCCACGAGCTGTGCGAGCCCTCCGAGCGGCTGCTGTGGGCCCGGCTGTCGGTCTTCGCCGGTGACTTCGAGCTGGACGCCGCCCGCTACGTGTGCGCGGGCGAGAACCTCCCCGCCGAGTCGATCATGGATCTCGTCTCCAGCCTCGTGGAGAAGTCCATCCTGCTGAGCGAGGGCACCCCTTCCGGGCACCGCTACCGGCTGATCGACACCCTGCGCCAGTACGGCGAGGAGTGGCTGGAGAAGCTGGGCGAGATCGAGGCCGTGCGCGAGCGGCACCGCGACTACTACCTGCAGCTGGCCAAGCGCAGCGAGGACGCCTGGTCCGGAGCCCGCCAGGTCTACTGGTACGTCAGGATGCGCCACGAGCACGACAACATCCGGGTGGCGCTGGACTACTGCCTGCGCACCCCCGGTCAGGTGGGCGCCGGGCTGGAGCTGCTGTCGTCCCTGTGGTTCCTCTGGGTGGCCTGCGGGCTGGCCCGCGAGGGCAGGCTGTACCTCGAGAAGACCCTGGAGCTGGCCTCGCAGCCCAGCTCCGAGCGGTGCAAGGCGCTGTGGGTGCTGTCCTACATCAACAGCGCCCAGGGCAACATCAGCGGGGCGATCGAGGCCGCGGAGCAGTGCAGCTCCGACGCGGTCCGGGTGGGCGACTCCGGCGCGGTCATCCTGGCCACCAAGATGCTCGGCACCGCGGCTTGGCTCCAGGGCGACCTGCAGAAGGCCAGCGCGCTGCTCGGCGTCGCGATCGAGTTCCACAAGAGCGGCCGCGAGCTGAACCCCGGCCTGCTCCCCTCGATCGTCGAGCTGTCGATGGTGCTGCTCATGCAGAACGACCCCACCGAGGCCGAGGTGCTCCTGCGCGACTGCATCGCCGTGTGCACCCAGCGCGGCGAGGTGTGGCTGCGCTCCTACGCCATCTACGCCCTGGCCAGTGCCTTCCACGGGCTGAACAGGGCCGAGGAGGCGATGGTCCACGCCCGCGAGGCCCTGCGGCTCAAGCGCTACTTCCACGACGTGCTCGGCATCAGCCTGGCGGTCGAGCTGATCGCCAGGCTGACCCTGGACGAGGGGCGGCCGGCGCTGGCCTCGCAGCTGATGGGCGGCGGCCAGCAGAACTGGCGGGCGTTCGGGATGCCCCAGCTGGGCTCGCCGTTCTTCAACATCGAGCACGACCAGGCGGTCAAGGAGTGCAAGCGGCTCCTGGGCGACGCGGCCTTCGAGGAGGCCTTCGCCATGGGACGGCGGATGAACCTGGAGGAGCTGGTCGAGCTGGCGCTCGGCGACCAGGGACCGGAGGACCCGTTCCCGCACCTCTGACGGGCGTTCCCGGAACGTTCCCGTCCGGAGGCTATCCGGCGAGCGGCGTCTCGTCCTGCCGGTCCTGCCAGGCGATCGTGTAGCGGGAGCTCGTCATCGAATAGTCGACGCTTCCGCTGATCCAGTACTCCAGGCCGCGCACGTAGGCGTCCACCGCCTTCGAGTCGAGCCGCGACAGGGAGTCCCGCAGCTTCACCATGCGGGCCACGGCCCGGTCGCGCATCGCGCCGACCTCGTCCATGGCCTGCTGGTGGGAGTGGCCCCGGTGCCGGGCGAGCACGTTCACCAGGTTGTTGACGGAGTTGCCCGCGCTGCTCTCCTTGGCGTAGGAGATCAGGTCGTTGTCCCAGACGACGACGTCGTTGGCGCTCTCGGTGATCGCCCGTACGTCGGGGTGGCGCCACTCCTGGGGAGTGAGCCGGTGTCCGGCGGCCATGTCGATGAGCGCGAAGACGGTGAGCATGGCCCCGGTCCGCCGCCGCATCAGGATGTAGTCCGCCAGGGTCGGCACCACGGAGTCCTGCCGGTTGGCCGCCTCCCACACCTGGGCGAACAGATAGTCCTTGACGACGCCGCACCACCGGTCGAGCTGGTCGGCGTCGCCGTTCTCGGCGATCCGGCCCTTGATCTCCCGCAGCGACCTGGCGAAGACGTTGTCCACCGGCCCGCAGCCCCCGATGCCGTCGAGGACCGCGACGAACTGCGGCAGCGTCCTGGCGATCTCGGCGGCGTGCCGGTCGGTCTCGCAGAAGACGTCGTCGAAGGCGAACAACCACACGCACCAGTCCGTCACCAGGCGGAGCATGGTGTAGTCGGCGTAGGGATAGGTGCGTGCCCCGAGCAGGCCGTAGCGCGCCTGGCGGTACCTCACCACCATCTCGGCGCCCTCCAGCAGGCCCGAACCCGCCGCCCAGTCGATGGTCTCCTTGTCCACCCTCTCCACGTGGGGGTTCACCTCACTGGGGAAAGGACACGACAGCTCGGGGAGCTTGAGGGACCGGTATGACCGCGCAGTGGTTCTTGGCACGTCACCCAGCATGGCCGAACAGAACAAAATTTCCTATACGTGACGAACAATGGGCCCCGGTACCCCTGGGGTAGGGCAGGAGCACTCCCGGGTTAGCTTCGGCCGCGTTATTCCAGGTATTCGTCCCGACCGAACATTTCACACGGTGTCCGCGACCGGTGACATTCCCATACCGGCCTTTCGGATCACGCCCTCCTGGAGCCCCCGGTTTCCGAACGGGGCTCCCCGCGACCGGACCGGGGCTCCGGGTGATCGGGCTGCGTGGGATCCCCCGTCCCCCGGTAGGGTTCGCTCCAGGTCGCCGGGGCAGCGGAATTCACCGGGGACCCCGCGAGTTCACCTGAAGAGACGATCGACGAAAGGCTGGAGAACGGTGTTGGACCCGACGGATCTCTACCGGCTCAGCGGAGACCTTCCTGAGCTGACCGATCCGGTGCTGCTCTACCACTTCGACGGGTTCGTGGACGCGGGCGGAGCCGGCCGGCTCGCCATGGAACACCTCCTCGCCGAACTGGAGCACCGGGTCATCGCGACCTTCGACGTGGACCGCCTGCTCGACTACCGGTCCCGCCGCCCGATCATGACGTTCGACACCGACAGGTGGGTGGACGTCGACAGTCCCACGATCGCCCTGCGCCTGGCCCACGACACGACGGGAACGCCGTTCCTGCTGCTCACCGGCCCCGAGCCGGACCGCGAGTGGGAGCTGTTCACCGCCGCCGTCGAGACGCTCGTCACCCGGCTGGGCGTCGCCAGGCTGGTGACCGCCCACGGCATCCCCATGGCCGTCCCGCACACCCGTCCCCTGGGCGTCACCGGGCACGCCAGCCGCCCCGAACTGGTCGCCGGGCAGACCAGCTCCTTCGGCAAGGTCCAGGTCCCCGGCAGCGCGGCCGCCCTGATCGAGTTCCGGCTCGGCGCCAAGGGGCACGACGCCCTCGGCTACGCCGTGCACGTCCCCCACTATCTCGCCCAGGCCGAGTACCCCACGGCCGCGGTCACCGCGCTGGAGGCCGTCACCAGCGGCACCGGGCTGGTCTTCCCCCTGGAGAGCCTGCGCGCCGCCGCGGACCGGACCACCGCGGAGATCGCCGAGCAGATCGAGGGCTCGGAGGAGCTGTCCACCGCGATCAGCGGCCTGGAGCAGCAGTACGACGCCTTCGCCGCCGGCGCCGAGCGGGAGAACCTGATCGCCGAGCCCGTCGAGATGCCCACCGGCGACGAGCTCGCCGCCCAGTTCGAGGCCTTCCTCGCCGAGCGGGACGAACGCCGCAATGACTGAGCTCCGGGTAGGCCTGATCGGGTACGGCGTGGCCGGGGCGTTCTTCCACGCCCCGCTGATCGCCGCGACGCCGGGCCTGCGGCTGTCGGCGGTGGTGACGCGCGATCCCGCGCGATCCGCCGAGGTGTCGGACCGGTACGGCGCGCGGCCGGTGTCCGATCCCGACGAGCTGTGGGACGCCGTCGACCTGGTCGTGGTGGCCTCCCCCAACCGCACCCACGTCCCGCTGGCCGAGGCGGCGCTGAAGGCGGGCCTGCCGGTGGTGGTGGACAAGCCGCTGGCCGCGACCGCCCAGGAGGCCCGCGACCTGGCCGAGCTGGCGCGGGAGCGCGGCGTGATGCTGACCGTGTTCCAGAACCGCCGCTGGGACGGCGACTTCCTGACGATCGAGCGGCTGGTCGCCTCCGGTGAGCTGGGCGCCGTCAACCGGCTGGAGTCCCGCTTCGAGCGGTGGCGGCCCGTGCCCAAAGGGGGCTGGCGCGAGGTCGGCGGCGTCGAGGAGGTCGGCGGCCTGCTGTACGACCTGGGCAGCCACCTGGTCGACCAGGCGCTGCGCCTGCTGGGCCCGGTCACCTCGGTCTACGCCGAGTCGGACGTGCGCAGGACCGGGGTCGTCTCCGACGACGACACCTTCATCGCCCTGACCCACGCGAGCGGCGCCCGTTCCCACCTGTGGGTCAGCGCGGTGACCCCGCAGCTCGGGCCGCGCTTCCGGGTGCTGGGCTCGGCGGCGGCCTACGTCAAGCACGGCCTGGACGTGCAGGAGGACCGCCTGCGCGCGGGCCTGACTCCGGACTCGCCCGGCTTCGGCGACGACCCGCAGGAGCGCTGGGGCGTGCTGGGAACCGACCAGGACAACCACCCGGTCCGCACCGAGCCCGGCGCCTATCTGGACTTCTACCGGGCGGTGGTCCCGGCCGTGCGCGACGGCGCCCCGCCGCCGGTCGCCCCCGAGGAGGTCGTTGAGGCCCTGAGCGTCCTGGAGGCCGCCCGCCGCTCCGCCGCCGAGGGCGTCACCGTCGCCCTGTGACATCGAGCGCCCTGTGACATCGGGCGCCCTGCGACATCGGGCGCCCTGCGACATCGGGCGCCCTGCGACGTCAGGCCAGCCCTGCGGCATCAGTCGTCGAGCAGCCGCCAGGTGGTGAGGGCGAGCCTGGCCCGGATCAGTCCGGCGGGCTCGGTGAGGTCGATGCCCAGGGTCTTGCCGAGCTGTTCGAGCCGGCGGGCGACGCTGCTGTGGTGCAGGTGCAGGAGGTCGGCGGCGCGGCGCAGGGAGCCGGTGGCGCAGTAGGCGTCCAGGGTGTCCAGATCGTCCGGATCATCGGCCATCCGGGCGATCGCGGCCACGTCGGCGTTCTCCCGCGCGGCGTCCCGGGGCACCTGTGCGAGCAGCGCCATCACGCCCAGGCCGGCGTGGTGGACGACCGGCTGGCGCGGGGTGGTGAAGCGCAGGGCGGTGCGGGCCTCCTGCCAGGACCGGTCCGGGCTTCCTGCGGCGCCGATGCCCGCGCGCACGCCCTCGGGGAACCGGGCCGCATCGACGGTGGTGGCCAGCAGGACGCCCACGTCGGCCAGGGGCGCCGCCTTCACCAGGCGCGCCGGGCAGACCATGGCGCCGACCCGGTCGAGCGGGAGCTCCGACCGCACCGCGACGACGCGGACCGGCAGGTCGGCGGCGAATCCCAGCAGCCGTAGCGCCCGGGCCCTGGCCGCCTCGTCGCTGTCCGCGCTGATCACCAGTTCGACCAGTGCGGGATCGGCCATGGTGGTGCGGGCGGGGCCGTACCGCTCGACGGTCGCCGCGACGGCGATGGCGAGCCGGTCCAGCAGCACCTCGTCGAGCGGGCTCGGCGGGCCGGGGCGTTCCAGCCACACCGCGCCGATCTCCTCCTCGTCGAGCGTGATCGGCGCCGTGCCGGAGGCGGCGGGCGGCGCCGCGGGCGCCTGCCCCCCGTCGGGCGAGAAGCGGATCACGCGTCCCGTGCCGTGGAGCCGGATCCCGGTCACGCACCCGGCCAGGCCCGCCGAGGCCCGGGCCAGCGCCGGCAGATCCACCCGCCGGCGCATCAGCGTGTCGTAGAACATGACGACCCGGAGCGCGCCTTCGGCCTGCGAGTCCAGGTGCGACAGCCGTTCCGCCAGTGCCTCCATGGCAGGAGGATAAGTCCTTCCCGGCGGGAGAGCGGGCAACGATCGGTGCGTGATCGGCACCGGATGTCCGACGGTTGGCGGATGGTCCCGGGGGCGGAGGCGGTGAGGATGTCCGGCATGGATCCCGAACTTGAAGCATTCGTCCCGCTGTTCCCCCAGGCCGACCTGACCGACCCGGTCATCCAGCGCAAGAAGTTCGCCGAGCTGGCCGCCGCGGTGCCCGCACCGGACACCACGGGGATGGAGGTCGAGGACCGAACGGTGCCCGGCGATCCGGACGTCGCGGTGCGGATCTACCGCCCGTACCAGGCGCAGGGCGCCGTCATCTGGCTGCACGGCGGCGGGTTCGTCATGGGCGACCTGGGCACCGAGCACCCGTGGGCCACCCGGCTCGCGGGCGTCTCCGGCGCGGTGGTGATCTCGGTGGGTTACCGCCTGGCCCCCGAGCACCGCTTCCCCGCCGCCCTGGACGACGCCTACGCCGTACTGACCTGGACGGCCGAGCACGCGGCCGAGCTCGGCGTCGACCCGGAGCGGATCGCGATCGGCGGTCACAGCGCCGGCGGGGGGCTCTCGGCCGCGACGGCGCTGCGGGCGCGCGACCGGCAGGGCCCGCCGATCCGTTTCCAGCTGCTCAACCAGCCCCAGCTCGACGACCGGCAGGAGACGTGGTCGGCGCGCAACTTCACCGACACGCCCTGGGTGAACCACGACAAGATCGCCGCGTCGTGGCGGCACTATCTGGGCTCCGGGCCCGCCTCGCCGTACGCCGCCCCGGCGCGGGCCGAGGACCTGTCCGGCCTGCCCCCCGCCTACATCGCCACCGCGGAGCTGTGCCCGAACCGCGACGAGGACATCCTCTACGCGCTGCGGCTGCTGCAGGCGGGCGTCTCGGTCGAGCTGCACCAGTGGCCCGGCACCTTCCACGGGTCGCAGGCGATCCTGTCCGCCGAGGTGTCGCAGCGGCAGATCGCCGAGCTCGGCGCCGTGCTGCGCCGGGCCCTGGCCGAGTGATGCCCGTACGGCAGGCCACGGCAACCGGCTCGGTCACCGCCACCGGCCCGGCTGCGACCTCCGACCCGGCCACGGCCGCCGGTCCCGCCGCGGCCGCCGGCTCTCCGGCGGAGCAGGGCATGGCGGGACTGCTGCGCCCGTACGCGTGGAGTTTCGCCGCCGTCGTCCTCCTGCAGGTCATCGGCGCCGTCGCGGGACTGGCGCCGTTGCTGGCGGTCGTCGAACTGGGCCGTGCCCTGCTGTCCCCCGGCCCGGTCGATCACGGTCACGTCTGGTCCGTCGTGGTCGCGGGTGCGGCCGGCCTGTTCGTCCGGCTGGTGTTCACGGCCGCGTCGGCCGGAATCGGGCATGTCCTCGACGGCCGGGTGCAGCTGGCGTTCCGGCGGCGGCTGGCCGCGCGGCTGGGTCACGTGCCGATCGGCTGGTTCTCCCGGCGCCGGACCGGCGAGCTGGCGAAGGTCGTGGGGCAGGACGTGAGCGCCGTGCACCCGTTCATCGCCCACGCCCCCGGCGAGCTCGTCTCCGCGTTCGCGGTGCCGCTGGTCTCGCTGGTCTACCTGTTCGCCGTCGACTGGCGGCTCACGCTGATCACGTTGATACCGGTGGTGCTGGCCGTGGCGCTGGTCCCGCTGCTGATGCTCCCCGCCAGGACGCGCGAGCAGGAGGAGTTCGACGCGGCCATGGGACGGATCGCCGACTCCGTCGTCGAGTTCGTGCAGGGCATCGCGGTGGTCAAGGCGTTCGGCGGATCCGGGCGCGCCCACCGCGCGTTCCTTACGGCCGCGGACGATTTCGTCGGCGCCTTCAACCGGTGGGTGCGCGGCGTGTCCCAGGTCGCCGCCGGGATGCAGCTGGCGCTGTCGCCGCCGTTCGTGCTGCTGGTCGTGCTGGCCGGCGGCGCGGCCCTGATCGCGACCGGCGGCATGGCCCCGGCCGACCTGCTGCCCTTCCTGCTGCTCGGGCTGGGCCTGACCGCTCCGGTGGCGGCCCTCGGCCACGGCCTCGACGACATGCAGGCCGCCCGGCGCGCGGTCGGCCGGATCAAGGACGTGCTCGCGGTGCGGTCGCTGCCGGAGCCCGCGCACCCGGTCGCGCCGCGGGGACACCGGGTGGAGCTGCGCGGCGTCCGCTTCGGCTACGAAGCCGGCCGCGAGGTGCTGCGCGGGATCGACCTGATGCTCGAACCGGGGACGGTCACCGCGGTCGTCGGGCCGTCGGGGAGCGGGAAGTCCACCCTGGTCCGGCTCCTGCCCAGGTTCTTCGACCCGACCCACGGCTCGGTCCTCCTGGGCGGCGCCGATCTGCGCGGGATCGGCAGCCGGGACCTCTACCGGACGGTCTCCTTCGTCTTCCAGGACGTCCGCCTGCTGCGGGCGTCGGTCGCGGACAACATCGCGCTGGCGGTGCCGTACGCCGACCGAGACGACGTGGTCCGCGCCGCCCGGCTGGCGAACATCCACGATCGGATCCTCGAGCTGCCGCGCGGGTACGAGACGGTGATCGGTGAGGAGGCCGGGCTGTCGGGCGGCGAGGCGCAGCGGATCTCGATGGCCCGCGCGCTGCTCGCGGACACGCCCGTCCTGGTGCTCGACGAGGCGACCGCCTTCGCCGATCCGCAGACCGAACAGGCGGTGCGCCGGGCGCTGGCGACGCTGGAGGGCGATCGGACGATCCTGGTCATCGCCCATCGCCTGGAGACGGTCGCCGACGCCGACACCGTCGTGGTGCTGGAGGACGGGGAGATCGTCGAGCGCGGCGCGCCCGCCGAGCTGCTGGCCCGGAACGGGAGGTTCGCCGCGTTCTGGCGGTCCCACCGGTCGGCGCTCGCCGACGAGACCGAGAGCCGGACCGAGAGCCTGGCCGAGACCGAGAGCCGGACCGAGACCGAGAGCCAGATCGAGAGCCGGACCGAGATCGAGACCCACGACGGCGTACCGCGAGGAGACGAGGCCCGATGATCCGAATGCTGCTGCGCGTGCTGGGGCCCGAGTACGCCCCGGCACTGCGTCGCACCGTGATCCTCATGACGGTCACGGCGGCGGCCGAGGGCCTGTCCTACGCCCTGCTGGTCCCGGTGCTGCGGGCGCTGCTCGGGGACACGCCCGCCGACGCCGGTCCGTGGCTGGCCGCGTTCGGGACCGCGGTCGCGGGCTACGCCGTGCTGCGCTACGTCAGCGACCTGTCCGGCATGCGCGTCGGGACCACGATGCTGCGGGGCATGTACCACCGGCTCGGCGGGCACCTGGCCCGGCTGCCCGTCGGCTGGTACGGCGCCGGCCGGGTCGGCGAGGTGTCCGTCATGGCCGGTCAGGGTCTCCTGCAGGCGATGAGCATCATGGCGCATCTGCTGGCGCCGTTCATCGCCGCCCTGGTGACCCCCCTGACGATCGTCGCGGTGATGCTCGCCTTCGACTGGCGGCTGGGGCTGGCCGCCCTGGCCGCCGCCCCCGTCGTGGCGGCGATCCAGGTCCGGACGGCCCGCTCGACGGCCGCCGCCGACGCCGAGCGCCACGAGCGCGACAAGGAGGCCGCCGGGCGGGTCGTCGAGTTCCTCCAGGCCCAGCCGGTGCTGCGGGCCGGCGGCCGGGCCGGTGAACGCTTCGAACTGCTCGACGGCTCGCTGCGCGAGCTCCAGCGCGCGTCCCGCCGTACCGTGCTGGCGACGCTGCCCGGCGCGGTGGGCCTGACGTTCACGGTGCAGGCGGTCTTCACCGGCGTGCTGGTCCTGGGCGCCCACCTCGCGCTCGGCGGGGGCATCGGCGCGGCGGAGGTTCTGACGATCCTGGTGCTCGCGGCCCGCTGCGCCGACCCGCTGCTGTCGCTGTCGGACATCGGCGGCAAACTGCGCAGCGCACGCGCCGAGCTGGACAGGCTCGACACGGTGCTGCGCACCGAGCCGCTGCCGGAACCCCGCGAACCGGTCCGGCCGGTCCGCCACGACCTGGAGTTCGCCTCCGTCACCTTCCGGCACGGCGGCCGTACGGTGATCGACGACCTGTCGGTGTCCGTGCCGCAGGGACAGCGGCTGGCCGTCGTCGGGCCGTCGGGCGCGGGCAAGAGCACACTGCTGCAGTTGCTCGCGCGCTTCCACGACGTGGACGCGGGCGCGGTGCGCGTGGGAGGGGTGGACGTGCGCGCCATGAGCACCGAGGTGCTGATGGCGCAGATCGCCGTCGTCTTCCAGGACGTCTATCTCTTCGACGGCACCATCGAGGAGAACATCCGTCTCGGCCGTCCGGACGCCTCCGGGGCCGAGGTGCGGGCGGCGGCGTCCGCGGCGCGGCTGGAGGAGGTGATCGGGCGGCTGCCCGGCGGCTGGGCGGCGAACGTCGGCGAGGGCGGCGCGCTGCTGTCGGGCGGTGAACGCCAGCGTGTCTCGATCGCGCGGGCGCTGCTGAAGGACGCGCCCGTCGTGCTGCTGGACGAGGTGACCTCCGCGCTGGACCCGGTGAACGAGGCGGCCGTCCACGACGGCATCGAGCGCCTGATGGCGGGCCGGACGGTGGTGATGGTGGCGCACCGGATGCGGACCGTGCGGCGCGCCGACCGCGTCGTCTTCCTGGACGGCGGCCGGATCGTGGAGGAGGGCGGCCACGACGAGCTGCTGCGCCGCGGCGGCCGCTACGCCGGCTTCTGGGAGATCTCCGCCCCGGCGGAGGCGGACCGGGCCGCCTCCGCGTGAACCCGGGATCGGGCGGCCTCCGTACGCGCTGCTTGACGCGGGGGCCGCCCGGATCCCACGGCGAGACCCCGCGTGCTCCGGAGATCGCGACTCGGGGCGGCCCTCAGTCGCGCAGGCGGGAGCGCATGGCGCGGGTGTCCTCGTCGGTCCAGCCCTGCTCGGCGAGCCATGCCAGCGGGCCGCCGAAGCGGTCGTCCAGCACCTGCAGGAACCTCTCGATGTACTCCCGCCGCGGACGGTGCTCGTCGGGCGAGCGGGTGTCGAGGTCCTCGCGGTAGGTGTCGCTGGCCCGCAGGCGGGCCAGGATGTCCTCGATGCGCTCCCCGGTGGCCACGTAGTCCTCGATGATGGCCTCCCGGGTGGCCCCGGCGACCTCCAGGGCGAGGGCGCACAGCACGCCGGTGCGGTCCTTGCCCGCCGCGCAGTGCACGATGGAGGCGCCGTCGTCGCGGGCCATGGCCCGCAGGGCCGCCAGCACGGAGTCGGGGCGGTCGCGCAGGTAGGCGTAGTAGAAGCCGGTGACCCGCAGCTCGGCCAGGTCCTCCTCGTCACGGCTCTGCCAGGGCAGCACCCGGTCGGCGTCGATCGTGTCGGCGTCGACGTCGGTGTACTTGCCGCCCTCGGCGAAGAGCGTGTGGTGGTGGATGCTCACCTCGGGGATGCGGGTGAGCGGGCCCGGGCCCTCCATGGAGACCTCAGGTCCGGAGCGGAGGTCGACGACGTGGCGGAGCTTGAGTTCGGAGACCAGGCGCTCGACGTCGCGTCCGCTCAGTCCCTGAAGGTTGTCCGACCGGTAGATCCGGCCGAATGAGGTGGTCCCGCCGTCCACCGTGGCGAGCCCTCCGAGGTCGCGCACGTTGACGGCGCCTTCCAGATCTATCCAGCGCGTGAAGTCGTTCATCACGATGGAGTCTATACATCGATATATGGCTACACAGTTAACAGCGGGACGTATTACCGCAAATACCGATGTTGGCTATCTCGCGTCCTAAATTGTTCTAAAACGCTCATGATGGTGAAAAGTGGAAGCACTTGGCGACGCCTCTTCGTGAGGAGGTCATGTGGACCCGCAGAGCCGTCCCCCGAGTTTGATCGTCGATCCCGCCCTGCCCGCCTCGGTCTCCTCGGTACTGCGCGCCAGTCCCGAGACGCTCCGGGCGGTCCGGATGGGAGACATCCCCTCCGCCCGGGGCCCCGACCCGGTCAAGGTCTTCTCGGTCGCGGGCTCCATGGGACTGATCTGGATAGTCACCAACTTCACCGTCATGCTCGCGATGCTGATCCTGATCGGCTTCTTCTCCTGCGCCCACCGGCTGGCCGCCGATCCCGGGCCCCGGCAGGAGCGGCGCCGGATGCGGGTCGCCATCGACCACGCCAACCGGTTCATCCTGCCCGAGGACCTCGACGCGGAGTGCGGCGCGCTGCTGCGCCGCGCGCAGGACGCCGCCGAGACGGTGCTCGAGTCCCGCGTCAACCGCGCGGCCCTGCTCGACACGATCGACAACGCGGTGACGCTGCCCGACCAGACCTGGCAGATCGCCACGAAGCTGGTCCGGCTCTCCTCCCTGCGGGCGGAGTACCTGCGGATCGTCCCCAGCGTGCCGCCGCCCGAGGTGGCCGAGGCGTTCGTCCCCTACTCCAGGGCGCTGGAGACGGCCAGGGCATCGCTGATCCGGCGGATCGAGGCGATGGAGGAGTACGCCGCCCAGGTGCGCAGGGCCGACGCGGTCTACCACTCCTACCGGCAGCTGGAGCTGCTGGCCGAGCGCACGCCGCAGTACGAGCAGCTGGTCGCCGACACCACGGGGGACGCGCTGGCCATCCCGCAGTTGCGGGAGCTGACCGGGCAGGCCCGGCGGATCAGGGAGCTGTTCCTGGAGAGCATGGAGGAGGCCCGCCGGGCCGCGGGGCACCTGATGGACTCCGGCGGCCGCTGACCCCTCTCCGGTCCCCCGGACCGGCGAACGGCGACCCGCCCCGGCCCGGGCAGCGCCGCCGCCCGGAGCCGCCGGTCACTCCGGAGTGCCGCGCGGCGGCTTGGTGGCGGGGGTGCCGTCCTCCCTGGCCCGGCGCAGGAGCTCCAGGGTGCGGCCCATGCCCGACTGGTTGCCGAGGCTGCGGTAGATGTCCAGGGCGCGGCCGAGCGGCGGGAGCGCGGCCTCGCGCTCGCCGGCCTCCAGATGCACCTCGCCCAGGTAACGCAGGCTCCGGGCCATCCACCACCGGTCCCCCAGGTCCTCGAAGGCCCGTACGGCCAGCCGGAGCGACTCCTCGGCCTCCCGGGTCCTGCCGGCCCTGGAGTGCACCCGCCCGGCCGACAGCTCGGCCCTGGCCACGCCCCACGAGTCGCCCAGCTTGCCCAGCAGCTCGGCGGCCTGCCGGACGTACTTCAGCTCGTTGAGCCGGTTGGCCGGGTCGCCGACCTCCCCGGCGGCGCGCAGGCACCGGGCCACCTCCCACTCCTCGCCCCGCAGCCGGAACATCTCCGCCGCGCGGTCCAGGCTGAACCCGGCCCGGGTGAAGTGGTCCTGGGCGGCCCGCGCCTCCCCCCGCTCCTGCAGGCTCCGCGCGGTCGCGCCGAGCACCTCGCCGTAGGCGCGCAGGGTCTGCGCCTCGGAGTAGCGGTTGCGGTCGCGCTCGAACACCCGCAGGGCCTCCTCCAGCAGCTCCCGCGCCTCCTCGGGCCTGCGCTGGGCGAGCCTGAGCTCGGCCAGGTTGCGCTGGGTCCTGGCCGACCACCACCGGTCCTCCTCGCTCTTGAAGGAGGCGATCGCGTCGATGAGGTAGCCCTGCGCCCGGTCGAGGCTGCCGTCGCTGAAGAGGGTCATGCCGACCGTGCGCTTCGCCCGCGCGGCCCACCAGGCCTCCCCCAGCTCGGTGAAGACGGCCAGCGCCCGCTCGGCGTCCTCGCGGGCGCTCTGGTGGCTGCCCTGCCCGCCGGCCACCGCCGCCCGGTCCAGCAGCGCGATGCCCAGCGCCCGCCGGTCGTCCATGTGCTCCGCCGCCTCGCACACGATCTCGGCGACCGCCCGCCAGTCGGACCAGTAGGCGCGCAGCGAGTGGCACAGTGAGCAGAACGCCCGGCCCAGGCCCCAGGCCAGCTCCCACAGCTCCAGGTTCCGCGCCTCGCCGATCATGGCGACCACGGTCAGCCGCTCGGCGTTGAGCCAGTCGGCCGCCGACGCCTGGCCCCGCACCACCGACGAGTGGTCGCCGCCGCGGCCGCTGCGCCCCCAGTCCTGCGGCCAGCGCGCCATCGCCGCGGTCTCGCCCCTGCGGCGGTAGCCGGACAGCACCCGTTCGATGGCGGCCCGGCCGGAGCCGTCGGCGTCGTAGGAGCCGGCCAGCTCGCGGGCGAAGATCCGCACCAGGTCGTGCAGCCGGTAGCGCATGGCGCCGGCGAAGTCGACGCCCGAGCACTCGGCGAGCTGGGTGTCGATGAGCGCCTCCAGCTGGTCGGCGCCGTCCAGCTCGGAGGTGCCCAGCAGCTCACCGGCCACCCAGCCGGGCACGTCGGGGGCGGTCAGCAGGCTGAGCCGGCGCAGCAGCCGGCGCTGGATGCCGGTGCAGGCGTCGTAGCTGAGCTGGAGGGAGGCGCGCACGCTCTTGTCCAGGCTGGGGGCGAGTTCGAGCTGGTCCAGGCGGCGGCGCTCGTCCCTGAGCCGGTCGGCCATCTCGCGCAGCGACCAGTTCTCGCGCGTGGCCAGGCGCCCGCCGCAGATGCTGATGGCCAGCGGCAGGTGGTCGCACATCTGGACGATCTCCCGGGCGGACTCCAGCTCCGAGGCGACGCGCTCGTCCCCGGCCAGCCGGGCCAGCAGCTCCAGGCTCTGCGCCTCGCCGAACACCGCGAGCCGCTTGTCGTAGGCGTTGAGCAGGAACAGCGGGTGCCGGGAGGTGATCATCACCGCGCATCCGGGCTCGGCCGGGATCAGGTCCTTGACCTGGTCGCCGTGCTCGGCGTTGTCCAGGCCGATCAGGATGCGCTTGCCCTTGGTCCAGGTCAGCCAGAGGTTGCGCAGCTCGTCCAGGCCTCCGGGATCGGTGGTGAGCCGTACGCCCAGCGCCCGCAGGAAGCCGATCAGCACCTCCTCGGGCCGGATCGGGGCGTCCACCGCGCCGCGCAGGTCGGCGTAGAGCCGCCCGTCGGGGAACCGGCCGGCGATCTCGTGGCCGAACCTGGTCATCAGCAGGGATTTGCCGACGCCGCCCCTGCCGTACACCGACACGACCAGGGGCGAGCCGCCGCCGTCCCGGCTCTGGTTCCTGCGGTGCCCGTCGAAGACCTGGCGCAGCTCGGCCAGCGACTCGGCGCGGCCGGTGAAGTGCGCGGGCACCGGGGGCCACTGGTCGGGCGGGCGCCAGGCCCCCTCCGGCGCGCCGCCGGCGGCCACCGGCCTGCGGTCCGTCGTGGCCCAGGTGAGCACGCCGACCAGGAGACCGGCGAAGACCGTGATGGCGAGTTTGGCCGGGACGGGCAGGTCCCACACGTCCAGCGAGGTCGCCATGATGCTGGCCGCGGCGGCGGCCAGACCGGCCGCCGCGGGGGCCGCCAGCGAGATCGAGCGTCTGCGCGGTCGGGGCAGCCGGTCGGCGTCGTCGTTTTCGGGCACGTGCGGTGACCCGGGCATACGTCTCCCCGAGGAAGGCCGCAACCCCCGGCGCGGCCGGTGTGTCGTCTCAAGATTCATTCAATCAGAAGCAAAGCGGATGGTCCCCTCCATGGGAGATACCAACCGGTCGGTATATTGACATGTCATGAAGCGAACCGTTTACGGCCCCGACCACGAGGCCTTCCGCGAGTCCGTCCGGGAGTTCCTCGCCCGCTCGGTGGCGCCGCGTGCCGAGAAGTTCATCGAGAACCGGCTGATCGACCGCGACGTGTGGCTGGAGGCCGGTCGTCAGGGCTTCCTCGGGCTGGAGGTGCCGGAGGAGTACGGCGGCAGCGCGGCCGGCGACTACCGCTTCAACGCGGTGCTGGGTGAGGAGCTGTCCGGGCAGAGCGCGGCCCTGTCCTCCAGCTTCGGCATCCACTACGACGTGGTGGCGCCGTACCTGGTGGAGCTGACCACCGAGGAGCAGAAGAAGCGCTGGCTGCCCCGCTTCTGCTCGGGCGAGATGATCACGGCCATCGGCATGACCGAGCCGAGCGGCGGCTCCGACCTGGCCTCGCTGCGCACCACCGCGGTCCGCGACGGTTCCGACTGGATCGTCAACGGGTCCAAGACCTTCATCACCAACGGCTACTGCGCCGACCTGGTGGTGGTCGCCGCCCGCACCAGCCCGGAGAAGAGGGCCAAGGGCATCACGCTGTTCGCGGTGGAGACCGGGATGGAGGGCTTCACCCGGGGCCGCAAGCTGGACAAGGTGGGCCAGCCCGAGGCCGACACCGCCGAGCTGTTCTTCGAGAACGTGCGCGTCCCCGAGGAGAACGTGATCGGCGAGATCGACCGGGGCTTCATCGCGATGATGGAGCGGCTCCCGCAGGAGCGGCTCGGCTCGGCGGTGGCGAACCTGGCGCACGCGGCCGCGATGCTGGCCGAGACCCTGGTCTACGTCAAGGAGCGCAAGGCGTTCGGCCAGCCGGTCGGCTCCTTCCAGCACAACAAGTTCGTCCTGGCCGACCTGGTCACCAGGATCGAGGTCTCCCAGGCCTTCCTGGACCAGTGCATCGCGGCCCACACCGAGCGCGAGCTGAGCGCGGTCGACGCGGCCAAGGCCAAGATGTGGACCTCGGAGGTGCAGAACGAGGTGCTGGACGCCTGCGTCCAGCTGTTCGGCGGCTACGGCTACATGAAGGAGTACCGCGTGGCCCGCGCCTGGATGGACGCCCGGGTCACCCGCATCTGGGCCGGGTCCAACGAGATCATGCGCGAGATCATCGGCCGGGACCTGGGCCTGTGACGTGACCGCTCCGGGCGGGGCACGGCCGGCCTGTCACGTGACCGCTGGCGGGGTACGGCGCCGCGCTCGCCGTACCCCGCCGACCTGTCCGCGCTCCGGCTACAGGCCGGTCACGAGGCAGGTCGCCCTGGCCGTCTTCGACGGGTCGCTCTCGGAGACCGCGGTCAGCGTGACCTTGGCCAGCCTGCTGCCGCCCTGGGCCCGCTGGGCGTGGACGGCGGCCGAGGTGTGCTTGCCCGCCGCGGCGGTCGCGAGCTGGTTGGGCAGGGTGACCGTCCAGCCGCGCCCCTCGACGGTCGCCGAGAGCCGGTAGACGTCGTTGTTCAGGTAGGCGCTGACGTCCTCGGGGTGCTGCCCCCGGGCGGGAGCCGTCCTGCCGGTGTTGAACAGCGGGAAACCGCAGGTGGAGTACCCCTTGCCGGATGGGATCCCGGCCGCGGGGAGCAGCCGCACGCCGCGCCTGGCGGGCCCGGCGCCGTCCAGGGAGCGGATCGCGACCGTGTAGGACAGCACGCCCTTGCGGTCGCGGTGCACGTCGAGCACGTAGAAGTGCAGGCGGTTGGCCCCGTCGACGTACTCGAACTCGCTGCCCGAGCCGGTTCCCGCGTGGAACAGCGCGTCGGAGAGCTGGCGGTAGTCGCCGATCGTGATCGGCACGGCGGTGCCGTCCGGCAGGACGTAGTCGGTCATCCCGATGTCCTGCGGGTTGGCGTCGATCACCCACTCGAACGGCGCCCGGTCCTCGTTCTTGGTCTTGGCCAGCAGCACGCCGGAGTCCGGGGTGAAGGAGTCGGTGCCCATCCGGTCCACGACCTCGACGGTGTAGTTCTCGTAGCCGCCGCCGTCGCAGAACGGGTCGGTGGCCACGTCGCAGGCCGGGCTCTTGTCCCCGGTGTCGAAGGCGATGTTGATCCCCGACAGGCCGTTCTCGCCCGGCTGGATCACGCGGGCGGTCACCCTGGCGACGACCAGGCCGGACTCGTCGAGCGCCTCGCGCGACAGGCGCAGGACGTTCTTCTCGTCGACCATCTCCAGCTTGATCTTGTTGCGGAGCATGTGCTGGGCGCCCATCGAGGCGCCCGCGGTGGGCGGGATCAGCCAGCGGCTGTGCGGGCCGCCGGGACCGTTGAAGGTGCCCCGGCTGAGCATCTCCCAGATGCCGGAGTAGGCCCGCCGCGGCGGGACCCCGAACGGGTTGTTGTAGTTGTCGCCGATGCCCAGGATGTGGCTGAGCTCGTGGGCGTAGACGCTCTGGCCCGAGCTCTCGGCCTGGACGGAGGAGCCGCCCCCGGCGTTGGGCCAGATGGAGGAGGCCGAGGCCCAGGAGGTCCACTCGACGTAGCGGGTCCTGGCCCAGTTGGGCAGGGCCGGGTCCGGCGGGCCGAACTCGTCGGTCACCGCCTCCTTCGTCGGGAACTTCATCGGCCCGAACTCCTGCCAGGTCGCCGACTCGTCCTGACCGGCGCTCAGATAGAAGACGAAGTCGAACCCGGCCGGGACGTCCGGTCCCACGTCGGCGATCCACGCCGCGCGGCCGTCGGTCCTGAGGTTCTTGTCGCAGACGTCCCCGGCCGGGCAGCCGGTGCCCGCCTGGAACTCCATCGCGTACTCGTGGGACTTGCCGGGCATCTGGTACGGCCCGAAGGCGGTCAGGTCGACGCCGTAGCGCCCGCCGGAGTCCTCCATCCAGTACTCGTGGATGGTGTGCCCGCGGTTGAGCTGGTTCGGGGTGTTGAGGAAGTCCTTGTAGAACTGGGCGACCTGCTCACGCGGGATGTCGTGGGCCTCGGCACTGGGGTTGCCGAAGACCGTCGACCCCCTGGGCTGGGTGACCGCGAACGGCTGGTTGGGATAGTCGAGCAGGACCAGAGCGCCGCGGAAGGTGCGCTTGGACCCCTTGGCCGCCGGGTCGGCCCAGTTCGTGCCCGGGGGCTTGACGTAGTCTGCCCACGTCATGTGGTCGGGGTTCTTCCAGTTCTGCGGATCGATGGGGGCCGGCGTGCCCGGGCGGGCGCGCAGGGCGGCCTCGGGGGCGTCCCTCTGCCACGGCTGCTGCTGCGGCCAGTGGTCCAGGCGCCACGGGTGCTCGGGAACCGGAGGCGGCGAAGGGTCGGGGGTCGGATCGGCGGACGCGGGGGTGGTGGCGAAGCCGAGAGGAAGCAGGATCACTGCTGCGATCAGCGCCTTCGCCAAACTGGGGGGTTTGATCACGATTAACGACGCTATAGAGCTATCTCAGGCAGATCAACAGTCCCTGACGAAACAGGTGATGGGGCCGTCCATCACCCTTCGCGGGTGTTTGAGAAGTCGATACGGGTGCCTTTAATCTCAGCAGGGAACGATCAGACGGGAGTGCCGCCCATGCCCATGCACGCCGGCCGGAACCTCGGCACGCGTGCGCCCTCCGCTGTGACGGTGCACAGCGCTCCGCTGGTCCTGCCGGTCTCCATGCCTCCCGTCGAGGACGGCGCGATCGCCCTGCGGGGAGACCGGGTGGTCGGCATCGGGCTCCGTCAGGAGATCGAGGCCGCCTACCACGACGCCGAGCCGGTGCGCTGGCCCGGCATGATCGTGCCGGGGCTCGTCGACGCGCACGTCCGGCTCGACGGGGACCTCGCCTCCGCGCACGTCCACGGCGTCACCGCGGTCGCGGGCGTGGCCGCCGACCTGGAGGCCGCCTCCGTCGTCGGCGAGCTCGGCCTGGGCGGGGTGACCTACCTGGAGACCCGCTGCCCGGACGAGGCCCACTGGGAGGCCGACGAGCGCGACCGGCTCATCACCGCCATCCGCGAGGTGGACCATCCGGGGATCGTCGGCATCGCCGCGCACTCCCCCGACCCGGCGGTCATGGAGGACCTGGCCATCCTGTCGCGGACGTTCGGCCTGCGGCTCCTGGTCGAGCTCGGCCGCCGCACCGTCGCGTTCCTCGACGAGGTGGGCGCCCTGGGCACCGGCACCCACGTGGCGCCCTCCGGGCCGCTCGACGAGGCCGACCGCAAGCTCCTGCGCCTGCGCGGCACGGTGGCGGCCATCTCCTCGCCGTTCGCCGCCGAAGGGCTGCTCGGCGGCCAGAACGCCGTCGCGGTCGGCACCCGGACCGGCGGCGATCCGCTGGCCACCGCCCGCGCGTTCGCCCGCGACCCCGACGTCGACCGCCTCCTGGTGGAGGCCCTGACCCTCGGCGGGGCCAGAGCCCTGGGACTGGCCGAAGGGCCCGGCCGGATGGGCTGCCTGGAGCCGGGCAGCCGGGCGGACTTCGCCGTCTTCGCCGTCGAGGCCGACGCGGCGACCGCCTGCACCGCTCTGATCCACGAAGGTCCGGGACGGTGCCTGGCCGCCTTCAGCGGCGGCCGTCCGGTCTGGCACCGCATGCTGCTCGGGCTCGGCGGCGCGGACTCCGGCGCGGCGGACGCCGCCACGACCGACGCCGCCACCGGCTGACCGCCCGTGTCCGCCGGTCACGGCAGCAGCAGCCCCCAGTACAGGGCCCACGGGACGAACGCCACCCCGCCGGCGAGCAGGAGGCCGAGCCGTACCCTCTCTCCCCGCTCTCCCGGCCGCGCGGGATCCGCGGAGCCCCGGGAGCGGTACCAGGCCGACGCGGTGAGGACCGTGGCCGCCACGCAGGTCACCGCCAGGGCCTGCAGCGCCAGCCAGATCAGCGGGCGTCCCGCCGCCACGGGGCCGGGAGCGGCCAGCTTGCCGCCGGTCATCAGCACGTAGAACAGATAGATGAAGGATCCGAGCACCGTCGCCGCGCCCGTGGCGGCGAGCAGCCGCGCCGCCCGGGTGACCGGCCGCCGTGACCGGCCGCGCAGCCGCCGGACCAGCGCGACCAGCGGATAGGCGGCGAACGCCACGGTGAACAGCACCAGGGCCGCCAGCTGCACCGGCGCGGACTCCCACCAGGCCGGGGGCTCCGCGGGGACGCTCACCGAGTCCTGCACCGGGGCCGGTCCCGACGTCCGGGCCGCCGGCGCCCTGCCCGCCGTGACGTCACCGACCCAGGAACCGACCAGGTCGGCGTAGCCGGGAGCGAGCTCGGGCAGGCGGGTGACGCCCCCGTCCGGGGTCCGGTGGGCGGCGTGGTCGGCGTCGGGGAAGAAGTGGAACGCGTAGCGCCGGTTCCCGCCCTCCTCCAGCGCCCGGGCCACCAGCGGCGGATTCTCCTGCGGCGGGGTGAGCAGGTCGTGGACCCCCCAGATGCCCAGCACCGGCTGACGGACCGCGGCCAGGACCGGCCCGGGGTCGTGGTACGGCTCGGGGAACATGCCGCCGTCGGCGATCAGGCGGTACATGGCCGGTTCGGCCCGCTCGACCAGCGGACCCGACACCCCCGCCTTGCGCAGCCCCGCGGCCACGGCCCAGGTCTGCTGCCGCAGCGGCGGCATGCCGTTGGCGCCCACGAGCACGACGAAGGCGACCTCCGCCGAACGGGACGCCGCGATCGGGGCCACCCAGCCGCCCTCGCTGAACCCCCAGACGCCGACTCCGGCCGGGTCCACCCCCGGCTGGGAGCGGAGCGCGGCCACGGCTCCGAGCGCGTCGTCGGCGAGCTGCGAGTAGGACCGCCGGAAGAGCGAGTAGCCCTCGGAGCGCTTGTCGTAGATCAGTACGGACAGCCCCTGCCTGGCGAAGGCGACGGCCTCCTCCCGCAGCTTCGCACGGGGGACGCCGGCGCCCGAACCGTGGACCAGGACGATGCCCGGCCGTCCGGGCCCGCGCTTCGCCCGGC
Source organism: Paraplanobispora siamensis (assembly GCF_016863175.1). Taxonomy (GTDB): domain Bacteria; phylum Actinomycetota; class Actinomycetes; order Streptosporangiales; family Streptosporangiaceae; genus Planobispora; species Planobispora siamensis. The sequence continues at coordinate 102,308 of NZ_BOOJ01000012.1, read as the reverse complement.
CCTCCGCCGGGGCCTTCGCTGGGCCCTCCGCCGGGGAGAGGACCGTGCCGCGCATCGCGAGCCCGCCGCTGCCGCGGAAGTCCACCTCCTTCGCGGTCAGGTCGGAGGGTACGGCCAGCGCGGCCTCGGCTCCCGTTGTGGATGCGGGCGGCGAGGGAGAGGGGCCGGCGGAGGCCGATGCGGGCGTGGCCGCGGTGAGCAGGCACAGGGTGACCGCCGCGGCCCGGAGGATCTGGAAGGGTCGTCGCATATGCCGAAAGTACTCTGCAGAGAATCCTCGGCAAATGTTTGTCTGCAGATATCCTTCTGCAGGACTAGGCTGATCCTCATGAAGGACGACGAGCCGCTCCTCCTCGACGACCCCGGCAGACTCAAGGCGCTGGCCCACCCCATGCGCCGGCTGATCCTGCGCCACCTCAACGTGCACGGCCCGGCGACCTCGACGACGATCGGTGAACTGCTCGACGCCAAGACCGGCACGACCAGCTATCACCTGCGTCAGCTGGAGAAGTACGGCTTCATCGAGGAGATCCCCGAGCGCTCCACCGGACGGGAGCGCTGGTGGCGCAAGGCCGACGGCCCCCGGGACCTGCGCCTGCCCACACCCGACCAGCTCGCTCCGGAGGACCGCCCCGTGCTGGCCGAGTTCCACCGGATCGGCCTGCAGGAGGACCGCGAGCTGCTGGACGGTCTTCCCGCCGCCTACGCGCGCGACCCGAGCTGGATCAAGGTCTCGCGCGGCTTCAGGCGGATGACGAAGCCGGAGTTCGAGGAGTTCTTCGAGGCCTACATGGCGCTGCTGACGAAGTACGGCCACCGGGCCGACGACGCCCCGTCCGACGCCCGCCCGATGTACATCCGCCTGTTCGCTCTTCCCGCCGACGAGGAGTGAGCGCTCCGGCCATCCCTCTCAGCTCAGCGGGAGGCGGAGGGCGCGTCCGTCGCGGGGACCGGGCTCAGCCGTACGACGGCGATCCGCCGGCGCACCGCGGCCTGATAGTCCTCGTAGCCGGAGAAGGACTCGACGAGCCGGGCCCACAGCAGGCCGCGCTCCTCGCCCTGCGCCTCCGAGGCGGTCACCCGGACGCGCCCCTCGCCGGCCTCGACCTCCCCGTGCGGGTCGGCGAGCAGGTTGAGCCACCACTGCGGCTCGCAGTCGATGCCGCCGTTGGAGGCGGCCACGATGTAGTCCCGGCCGTCGCGCACATGCAGCAGCGGGGTGGTGAAGGCCCGTCCCGAACGGCGGCCGCGGACGGTCAGCAGCAGCACGTCGCCGCCGCGGAAGCGGCGCCCGAAGCGGCCGTCGCTGAAGCGGAACAGGGTGGTGTGGATCCTGGCGACGTTCCTGCTCACCCGGGTGAGCAGCCGGTCCTTGCGGCTCAGCGCGGAGGCGGTGGCGCTCACGACTCCCCCGCCTTCACCACGTGGCGGAAGGTACGGCGGTCGGCGCGGGCGAGACGCCGGGCGAGCAGCCGCCCGACGATGTGCAGGACCGGGCCGCCGGGCACCTTGCGCGCCGCCTGGGGCGTCAGGCCGTGCATCACCCACGCCAGCACCGCGGGGACGTCGCGCAGGCCGTACTCCGGGGCGAAGTGCTCCTTGTCCAGGCGCTCCCAGTCGCGCTGGGTCAGGTGCGCCTGGACCAGTGCCATCGCGTCCCGCTCCTCGTGGGCGAGGTGCGCCTCGAGCAGCTCGCGCAGCTCCGCGGTGCGCCGGGCGAGCGTGCGGCGGGCGAGCGTGCGGCGGGCGCCGTCGTCGGCGGTGCGGGCGAGTACGGCGAAGCCGGCTGCGCACTCTCGCAGCAGCGGGTCGATGCGCTCGTGCTCGGCGGACATCGCGGCCAGCACGGCGGCGGCCCCGTCACCGCTGGAACGCTCCAGAAGAAGCGGCCAGAGCCCGGCGTCCTCCCCGCTGTGGTGTTTGTGCAGAACGCTGGAGAACACCTCCCACCTGCGGCCGAGACGGGCCCAGCACTCCCGGTCGGCCACCGGGGTGGCGGCGGTGGCCGCGGCGAACAGGGCGAGGTCGCGCCGGAAGGCGCGGTGCATCACGTACATGGCCGCGACGTCGACGGGACCGGCGGGCGCCGCGGCCTGGCCGGGCAGGAGAAGTTGTTCGACGGTGAGGGCGCCGCCCGCGGGGACGGTGGCTGTCATGATCACTCCTTTGACTTTAGCGAGAATAATATGAATTATGTCTCGCTAAAGTCAATATGTGATCTAAGCCGGACGGGGGACCGCCCTCACCCGGTCGTCCCAGGCGATGCGGTAGTCGTGCATCCAGCCCATCGCGTTCTTCTTCTCCACCCACCTCATGAACGCCGGCATCATGAGGTCGCGCACGAAGGCGCCGGCGGGACCGGGGGCCTTGCCGTCCCCGTTGCGCTTGCCGTGGGCCACGATCCGCTCCACCCGGTCCCGCCGCAGCCGCTCGTAGGCGGCGAACGCCTCACCGGTGCCGGGCACGCCGCGCAGGCACCTGGCCAGCACCACCGCGTCCTCGATCGCCATGGACGCGCCCTGCCCCGACGAGGGCGAGGTGGCGTGCGCGGCGTCGCCCAGGATCACCATGCGCTCGTTGGACCAGGTCGGCACGGTCGGGAAGTCGTAGGTGCTCCAGCCGGGCGGGATGTGCTCGGTGGCGGCGATGATGTCGGGCATCGGCCCGGCGTCGCCGGCGAACAGCTCCATCAGCCCGGCCCGCCACCGCTCCGGGGCGATCGCCGCGAGCTCCTCCCGGGTCGGCTCCCTGCGGCTGGGCGGGTTGGCGAACCACCACACCTCCCCGTCCTCCGGGTGGATCACGTAGCCGAAGAAGCACCTGCGGCCGAAGACGAAGTAGTACGTGCCCGGCTCGCCCGGGACCGTGACCCCGCGCGCGAAGCCGCCGGTGTTGAGCAGGCCGACGTACCGGGCGCGGGGCGCGGCGGGGTCGATGATCGTGCGGGTGCGTGAGTGCAGTCCGTCGGCGCCGATGAGCAGGTCGCCCTCGGCGGTGCTCCCGTCGGCGAAGACCGCCCGCACGCCGCCCGGAGTGATCGAGGCGTCGTCCAGCCGCTTGCCGTAGTGGATGCGCACCCCGCGCCGCAGGGCCTCGTCGCGGAGCGCCCGATAGAGGTCGGCACGCCTGACCGTGCGACTGGGATGCCGGATGGAGGCCAGCCGCCTGCCGCGGCCGTTGCTCATCTCCATGCGCGGCGAGTCCATGCCCAGGTCGCAGACCATGTCGCGCAGGCCGAGCAGGTCCAGAGCCGCGAGCCCGTTGTCCGCGAGCGTGAGGAAGACCCCGACGCCGTCGGAGCCGTGGCCGTGGGCCTCGTAGATCTCACCCTCGACGCCCGCGCGCTGCAGGGCCATGGCCGTCACCGGACCGGCGATGCCGCCGCCGATGATCAGAGCTTTCTTAGTCATGAACTGACTATACATATTATGACTAAAACCCGGCAAGCCTACGATGAGCCCATGTCGACGAGGCGTTCTCCGCTGGCCATGGCCCTGCTCTCCCTGGTCGCCGAGGAGCCCATGCACGCCTACCGGATGCAGCAGCTGATCAAGGAGCGGCACAAGGACGACGTGGTCAACGTCGCCCAGCGCAACAGCGTCTACCAGACGATCGACCGGCTGCTCCGCGACGGGCTCATCGCGGTCCGCGAGACCTCGCGCGAGGAGAACCGCCCGGAGCGGACCGTCTACGAGCTCACCGGCACCGGCCGGCAGACGCTCGTGCAGTGGATGCGTACGATGCTGTCCACCCCGGCCAGGGAGTTCCCCGAGTTCCCCGCCGCACTGGCCTTCCTGCCGGTGCTGCCCCCCGAGGAGGCGGCCGCCGCGATCGAGGAGCGCCTGACCTCCCTTCAGGAACGGCTGGCCGCGCTGGAGACCGAGATCGCCCAGACCGGGACGTTCCTGAAGCGCGTCTTCCTCGTGGAGTCCGAGTACCAGCGGGCCGTCCTGCGGGCCGAGATCGACTACGTGCGCGAGCTCGCCGGCGATCTGCGGAACGGCGCGATCACCTGGAGCTACCGCCTCTGACGGCGTTCACCTCCGCCGCCTCCGCCTGGGACCACCGCCCCTGGCGGCATGGGCCCCACCGCCCTCACCGGCACCGTCCGCAACGCCGTACCCGGACGTGGCGCTTTTCCGCCCGGTCGTACGCTCTTGAACATGCACAACACTCGATACGCGCGTTCCGGCATGGTCTGCACGGTCGACCACTTGGCCTCCCGGGCCGGGGTCGCGATGCTGGAGCGCGGCGGGTCGGCCGCCGACGCGGCGGTCGCCGCCAACGCCGTACTGGCGGTGACGGCCCCGCACATGTGCGGGCTGGGCGGAGACCTGTTCGCGCTCGTGCACGACGGCTCCGGCACGCCCGCGGCGCTCAACGCCTCCGGCCGGGCGGGATCGGGCGCCGACCCGGAGCGGCTGCGGGCCGAGGGGCACACGCGCATGCCGTTCCACCACGACCTCCGCTCCGCCCCCGTGCCGGGCTGCGCCGACGGGTGGCTGGCCCTGCACGGCCGCTACGGCAGGCTGCCGCTGGCCGAGGTGCTGACCCCGGCGATCGGCCTGGCCACCGAGGGCTTCCCCGCCTCGCCGCTGCTGGCGCCCGCCCTGGCGACGGTCGGTCCGCTGTGCGAGGACTTCGCCTCCGCGCGCTCGGCCGGCGACCTGATCCGGCGGCCGGGGGTGGCCCGGTCTCTGAAGGCGCTGATCGGCGGGCGCGACGGCTTCTATCTCGGCGAGTTCGGGGAGGGGCTGGTCGCCGCGGGCGGCGGCGAGTACACCGAGGACGACCTGGCCAAGGAGAGCGCCGAGTGGGTGGACCCGCTGCGGATGCGGCTCTTCGGGCACGACGTGTGGACGATGCCGCCCAACTCCCAGGGCTACCTGATGCTGCTCGGCCTGGCCGTCGCCGAGGGCCTCGACCTGCCCGCCGACCCGGCCGACCCGCTCTGGGCCCACCTGCTGGCCGAGTCCGCGCGGGTCGCCGGGCACGACCGGCCGGAGGTGCTCTACGACGGCGCGTCCGTCACCGGGGTCCTGGACTCCGCCGCCGGGCGCCGCACCCTGATCGACCCCGCACGGCGGCTCTCGGTGCGCGACCTGACCTCCCCCGGGGACACCACCTACCTGTGCGCGGTGGACGGCGAGGGCATGGGCGTCTCCCTGATCCAGTCCAACGCCGCCGGGTTCGGCAGCCTGGTCTTCGAACCGCGCACCGGTATCAACCTGCACAACCGGGGCATCGGCTTCTCCCTGGCGCCGGGCCACCCCGCCGAGTACGGACCCGGCAGGCGTCCCCCGCACACCCTGGTCCCGGGGCTGATCACCCACCCGGACGGCTCGCTCCGCTCGGTGGTGGGCACCATGGGCGGCGACGCCCAGCCGCAGATCCTGATGCAGGTCATCACCCGCCTTCTCCTGCACGGCCAGGACCCCGGCCGGGCCGTCGGCACCGCCCGCTGGCGGCTGGCCTCCGGCGGCACCGGCTTCGACACCTGGGTCGACCCCGACCGGGCCGTGGTCGAGGTGGAGGAGGGCGGCCCGTGGGCCGAGGGCCTCGCCGAGCGCGGGCACCCCGTCGGCTCCCTGCCGTACGGCTCCGCCTTCGGCCACGCCCACCTGATCGACGTGCTCCCCTCGGGCGTCCTGGCCGGAGCCGCCGACCCCCGCTCCCTCATCGGAGCCGCCCTCGGCCTCTGACGCTCCTGCCCCCCGCCTCCCTCACCGCGGAGGCGGGCCCCCGGCCCCCCGTGCCGTGAGGGGGATCTCCGGCTCCCGTGCCGTGAGGGGGATCTCCGGCTCCCGGGCCGCGAGGCGGGGCCTCCGGCTCCCGTGCGCTTCCCCTGCGCGGCGAAACGTCAGGCTCCCCACGGCGCCGGTACGGCGAGGCGGGGTACGGCGGTCAGCGGCGCCCGAGTGCGGCGACCAGGTCGGGGAAACCGTCCACGACGTGGTCGGCGTGGGCCGCCTCGGGGCGGGCGGCGTGGAGATAGCCCCAGGGGCCGCGGCGGATCAGGGCGGTCCGCATGCCCGCGCGCCGGGCCGGGAGCACGTCGTTGTCGAGGCGGTCGCCCACGTAGAGGATCTCCCCGGCCTCGCGGCCGGACACCGCCACGACCTTGGCGAAGAACGCGGGGTCGGGCTTGGCGACGCCCCAGCCGTCGGAGGTGTAGACGGCGTCCACCGGCAGGTCCATCGCGGCCAGCGCGTCGTAGGCCTGCGGCGGCTGATTGCCCGCGATGATCAGCTCGTAGCCGAGGTCGCGGAGCGCGGCCAGGCCGGGCCGTACGTCGGGATAGAGGTCCCCGGCGTCGAAGTTCACCCGGAGCCCCTCGGGGTCGTCGAGCCTCCACGCCTCCTGCTCGGCCTCGACGTCGAAACCGGGCCGGATGAGTTCGAAGGCCTCGGCGAAGGACCGGTCGAGCGCGGCCATGCCGCCCAGCACGCCGAGCATGGTGAACCGGGTGACGCCCAGCCGGTCCGCCCAGCGCGACCAGATCCGCGTCTCGTCGATCAGGGTCTCCCCCACGTCGAACACCACCGCCCGGACCACGGCATCCTCCCCTTCGCTCAGGACCCCCGAATCCTATTCATCCGGCCGGGTGGTCGAGATGTCGGCAACGAGTCCCAGCGCCACCAGGTGCCGGTGGAGCAGGCTCGCGCCTTCGAGCATGACGGCCGCCCGCTCGATCAGCTCCGCCTGACGCTGCGCGATGGCCGCGCGCAGCGCGTCACTGCTGCCGGTACGGCGCAGGCCGTCGAGGATGGGCCTGATGACGGCCAGGGGATAACGGCTGCGGCGCAGCAGCTGGATCATCCGCGCGTCCCGGACGTCGGCGGCGTCGAAGCGGCGGTATCCCGTGATCGCCTCGCGCCGTGGGGTCAGCAGCCCGGCCGACTCCCACAGCCGCAGGGCCGATGTTCGCACGCCCAGGTAGGCGGCCACCTCTCCGATGCGCATGCCCTGCCGCGGCACGTCCGCGGCCTCCGGCGCCTGCTCCGCGACCGCCTCCAGCGCCTCTCCAGCCGCCCGCAGGGAGATCCGCTGCTCGTGCAGCGCGGCATGGCCGGCGTCCATGAGCGTGAGCGCCCGGGGCAGGTCACCGGCGTGTACGGCCTGCATGATCGACCGGGCGACGTGCAGGCCGTACCCCCGCTCCAGCGCCCTGCAGGCCAGCAGGGCCCGGCGGTGCCGGGCGTCGAACCGGCGGTAGCCGGAGGGGGTCCGCGGAACCGGGGGCAGGACGCCCATCTCGGCGTAGTTGCGGATCTGCTGGGTCGACAGGCCCACCAGGCGGGCCAGGTCGACGGGGCGCAGCCCGGCCGACGCGCGCTCCTCCGACCCGTCCGACATGGTCCGGGCTTCGCCGCTGAGTTGAAGGTTATTCTCCATTTCCTGTGATTATCTCGCATCGTCCTGGCAAAAGTCTTCATATCTAGTTCAATGAGAGACTTGAAGGCATGAATCCCGGACACGGTTCAGGAGCATCCACACCTCGAATTTCCCCGGAAGGGAACGGCCGCCTGCCGGAAGGCGGCGCCGCACCGGCCCATCACGACAACGGCGTCCGCCTCGGCGGCGCGCACAGGACCGATCACACCGCCGCCGACAGCCACGACCACATACAGGTCCGCGGAGCGCGGGAGAACAACCTCACAGGGATCTCCCTCGACATCCCCAAGCGGCGGCTCAGCGTCTTCACCGGGGTCTCCGGCTCCGGCAAATCCTCGCTCGTCTTCGACACGATCGCCGCCGAGTCGCGGCGGCTGATCAACGAGACCTACACGGCGTTCATCCAGGGGTTCATGCCGTCCCTCAACCGGCCCGACGTGGACGCGCTGCACAACCTGAGCGCGGCGATCATCGTCGACCAGGAGCGGATGGGCGCCAACGCCCGCTCGACCGTGGGCACCGCCACCGACACCTACACGATGCTGCGCATCGTGTTCAGCCGGCTCGCCACCCCGTACGTCGGCCCCGCCTTCGCCTTCAGCTTCAACACCCCGCAGGGCATGTGCCCGGCCTGCGAGGGGCTCGGCAAGATCACCGACATCGACACCGACGAACTGGTCGACAGGGAGCTGTCCCTGAACGAGGGCGCGATCAAGGTGCCCGGGTTCGGGGTGGACACCTGGTACTGGCAGATCATGGCGAACTCGGGCTTCTACGACCCGGCGGTCAAGCTGAAGGACTTCACCCCGCAGCAGTGGGAGGACTTCCTGCACAGACCCGCCGTCAAGGTCAAGGTCGGCTCAAACAACTTCACCTACGAGGGGCTGGTCGTCAAGGTCCGGCGCCAGTACCTCGGCAAGGACCGCGAGTCGATGAAGGGGCAGGCGCGCGAGTTCGCCGACCGGGCGGTCAAGCTCGTCCACTGCCCCGACTGCGACGGCACGCGCCTGAACGAGGCGGCGCGCTCGGCGGAGATCGACGGCCTCACCATCGCCGACTGCTCGGCCATGCAGATCAACGACCTGGCCGAGTTCCTGCGGAAGATCCACACCCCCGCCGTCGGGCCGGTCCTGCAGAGCCTGCAGTCGACGCTGGACTCGCTGGTGGAGATCGGCCTGGGCTATCTGAGCCTGGACCGGGAGTCCGGCACGCTCTCCGGCGGCGAGGCCCAGCGGGTGAAGATGGTCCGGCACCTCAACTCCAGCCTGACCGACGTCACCTACGTCTTCGACGAGCCGACCGCCGGGCTGCACCCGCACGACATCCAGCGGATGAACGGCCTGCTGCTGCAGCTGCGCGACAAGGGCAACACCGTGCTCGTCGTGGAGCACAAGCCGGAGATGATCGAGATCGCCGACCACGTGGTCGACCTCGGCCCCGGCGCCGGTGCCGCGGGCGGCCGGCTCTGCTACACCGGCGACCTGGAGGGGCTGCGCGCCTCCGGCACCCTGACCGGCCGCTATCTCGACCACCGGGTCGGGCTGCGCGAGAGCTTCCGCACGCCCAAGGGGCATCTGCCGATCAGGGGCGCCACGCTGCACAACCTGCGCGGCGTCGACGTCGACATCCCGCTCGGCGTGCTGACCGTGGTCACCGGGGTCGCCGGGTCGGGCAAGAGCTCGCTCATCCACGGCTACGTCTCCGGCCGGGAGGGCGTGGTGGTGGCCGACCAGTCGCCGATCCGCGGCTCGCGCCGGAGCAACCCGGCCACCTACACCGGCCTGCTCGACCCGATCCGTACGGCCTTCGCCAAGGCCAACAAGGTCAAGCCCGCCCTGTTCAGCGCGAACTCCGAGGGCGCCTGCCCGGCCTGCAAGGGCATCGGGCTCATCTACACCGACCTGGCGATGATGGCCGGGGTGGCGACGGTGTGCGAGGAGTGCGAGGGCAGGCGGTTCACCCCCGAGGTGCTGTCGTACACACTGCGCGGCAAGAACATCAGCGAGGTGCTGGAGATGCCGGTCGCCGAGGCGGCCGAGTTCTTCACCACCGGCCCCGCGCAGGCCATCCTGGACCGCCTGTCGTCGGTGGGCCTGGGCTACCTGGGCCTGGGCCAGCCGCTGACCACCCTGTCCGGGGGCGAGCGGCAGCGCCTGAAGCTGGCGGTCAACATGGCCAGGAACGGCACCACGTACGTCCTGGACGAGCCGACGACCGGCCTGCACCTGGCCGACGTCGACCATCTGCTGGGCCTGCTGGACCGGCTGGTCGACACCGGCAACACGGTCATCGTCATCGAGCACCACCAGGCGGTGATGGCCCACGCGGACTGGATCATCGACCTCGGCCCGGGCGCCGGTCACGACGGCGGCCAGGTCGTCTTCTCCGGCGCCCCCGCCGACCTCGTCGGCACCGGGACGTCCCTGACGGCGATCCACCTGCGCGACTACGTCAACCGGCCGTAGGGTCCGGTGTGCCCCGGTCACGGGTTCGCGTGATCGGGGCACACCGGATGGTTCCCGCTGTTTGAGGGGTCAGTGGATGTTGACCGGGCGGTAGGCGCGGAATTGGGTGCCGGCCTTCAGGCCGTGGGTGACGATGCGGTGGTCGGTGCCGTAGCCGGCGCGCTGCTGGTAGGCCCAGTAGGAGGTGTGTTTGGCGTCGGCCCAGCGGTCGAAGATGACCACCATGCGGGCGGTGTTGCCGCCGACCGGGTCGATCACCAGGTCGCCCTGGAGCAGCTGGTTCATGGCGATCGGTTTGGTGTAGGCGGGCTTGGCCAGATCCACCGTGATGGGTCCGGGCTTGCCCAGGCCCAGGGCCATGGAGACGTAACCCGAGCCGTCGGTGCGGTAGCCGCCACGGGTCTTGGTCTGGCTGTAGGGCACCCGCTGCGCCGTGGCCGGACTCCACGTCTTCGCCCGCGCGATGACCTCGGTCCGGGTGACCGCCTCGGCTCGAGTGCGGGTGGGCGTCGGGGTCGGTTCCTCCTCGCCGCTCGCCCCGCTCCCGGAGAACGAGCCGGCGATCATGAACCCGGCGATCACTCCGGCCGACAGGCCCAGGACCGCCCCCACCCGGAACCGCCACCGGAGGAAGCCCGCCGGTCCGCGTGGCGGGGCCGTACCGGGCACGGGTGCCCCTCCGTCCGGCACGGGTGCTCCTCCGCCCGGCACGGGCGCCTCTCCATCCGGCATGGGTGCCCCTCCGTCCGGCATGGGTGCCCCTCCGTCCGGCACGGGTGCCCTTCCGCTCGGCATCGGTGGAGCAGGCCTCTTCTGCCCGTGCCCGCCCGGACCCGCGATCGTCTCCACCGCCGTGCCCGAACTCGCGACTTCCTCCATTGCCCTGGCCGGACCCGAGACCCCCTCCATCGCCGCGCCCGGACCCGGCACCTTCTCCGAGACCTCGCCCGGACCCGGCACCGATGGCGCAGGACTTCCCCCGCTTGCCTCCATCCGATCCCGGCCGTCCGTTTCGAGGCCGACCCCGGCCATCCGCCGGGACTGTTCGGCCACCTCCCACAGCGCGCGGAACCGGCGCTCGTCCTCCCGGCACAGCCGGGCCAGCCCCTCCACGGCCTCCGCCGGGATCCACGTGTCCCCGGCCAGCCATCGTCCCCAGGAGGACCGGCTCGCGTGCGTCGCCTGCTCCAGCGCCCGCAGGTCGAGCCCCGCCCGATCCTTCAGGGCTCGCAGCTCTCCCAGGAGAACGCGGACCGGTTCGGGCAGGTCGTCGGGTAACGGTCGCAGTCGCCGGCTTCGGCTCATGTTCCCGGCTCCATTCGCCATGCTGGTTCGTCCCAACCTTGTCTCACCGGCTCTGAGTCATCACAGGTCACGTCGGCACCAAGGGGAGATATTGTCCCAACTTCACCGGTTTCACGTCATGTTTCAGAAATTTCCTGACAGTGTGTGGCCCGCCGGCCGGCCGAACATCCACGACGGGACCGAGGAGAGAACATGCCCCCAACCCCGAACTTCTGGAACAGAGCGGGAAGTCTGGCGCTCATCACCGTGACCGCATGCGGAAGCGGGCTGGTGGCGCTGACCCCCGCACAGGCGGCGCCCCACACCCCCGCGCGCCCGTTCGCGGCGGTCACCCCCACCCCCACCCCCACCCCCACCCCGACGCCGAGCCCATCCGCGACACCCAGCCCGTCCTCGGAGCCGTCCGGGGAACCGGAGAGCGTGGACACCATGGCCGCGGTCGCCGCGGCCCCGATCACACGGTCGCAGATGATCGCCCGCGCCAAGACCTGGAACCCGGGCACCTCCAAGCGCGTGCCGTACAGCCAGACCAAGACCCGCGGCGGCTACCGCACCGACTGTTCGGGTTATGTCTCCATGGCGCTGGGTCTGGGCAAGCCCGGTCCCATCACCGTGGGCCTGGCCAAGAGCACCTACACCCGCTCCATCAAGATCGCCGACCTGCGCAGGGGCGACCTGCTCATCGACGCCATCGGCAGCAACACCACCCGGCACGTCGTCATCTTCGACCGGTGGGCCAACGCCAAGCGCACCTCGTACTGGGCCTACGAGCAGCGCGGCGGCTACGGGACGGACTATCGCACGCGCAGCTACGGCCTGTCGTCGGGGAGTGAGTACAAGCCCTACCGGGCGCTGAACATCCGCGAGGACGCGCCGGTGCCGCCTCCCACGATCACCCGCGCCCAGGTGATCGCGCGGGCGAAGACGTGGAGTCCGGCCACGGCGCAGCGGGTGCCCTACAGCCAGACCAAGACCCGTGGCGGCTACCGCACCGACGGCTCGGGTTACGTCTCCATGGCCCTGGGCCTGGGCAAGCCCGGACCCATCACGGTGGATCTGGCCAAGCCCGCCTACACCAAACCGATCGCCATGAACCAGCTGCTCCAGGGCGACCTGGTGATCGACCCGGTCGGCGGCAACACCGCCCGCATGGTGGTCATCTTCGACCGCTGGGCCGACGCCAAACACACCTCCTACTGGGCCTACCAGCAGCGCGCCGGCTACGGCACCGACCACCGCATCGTCACCCACGGGCTGAAGGCCGGCACCCAATTCCGCGCCTACCGCCCCGTCAGGATCCGCTGATGCGCCGGTCACGGACCCGTTCCGGCCCGCCGCGGGCCGGGGTGATCGCGGCGGTGCTCCCGCTCACGGCGGCCACGGTCGTGGCCGCCGCGCCCGCCACCACCGCCGCTGTCGCCCCCACCACCGCCACCGCAGCCATCGCAACCGCAGCCGTGACCACCGCCACCGCCGCCCCCCTGCCGACCGCTCCCTGCGGCTCCAGGGGAGTGACGGCGCAGGACACGGAGCTGGCGGCCTGGCTCAACACCCGGCTGACGAAGAAGCTGCGCGGCTACATGGACGGCTACCGCGTCTCCTGCGCCCGGGCGGTGATCGAGACGGTCCGCGCCCGGGGCCTCTCACAGCGGGCGGCGGTCATCGCGATCACCACGGCCATCGTCGAGACGGGCGTGCGGAACATCAACCGGGAGGTGGACCACGACAGCCTGGGGGTGTTCCAGCAGCGCGCCACCTGGGGCAGCGCCGCCCAGCGGCTGAACGTGGCGTGGGCGACCGGTGCGTTCCTGGACAAGATGCTCCGCAAGTACCCCGACGGCTCCTGGCAATCGGCGGTGGTGGGCGACGTCTGCCAGCGCGTGCAGGTGTCGAAGTATCCCGAGCGGTACCAGCCGCAGGCGGGGGACGGGCAGATCATCGTCTCGGCGCTCTGGTCGGCTCCCGGCGTGGCGCGGGCCCAGGTGGTCGCGCGGGCGAAGACGTGGAGTCCGGCCACGGCGCAGCGGGTGCCCTACAGCCAGACCAAGACCCGTGGCGGCTACCGCACCGACGGCTCGGGTTACGTCTCCATGGCCCTGGGCCTGGGCAAGCCCGGACCCATCACGGTGGATCTGGCCAAGCCCGCCTACACCAAACCGATCGCCATGAACCAGCTGCTCCAGGGCGACCTGGTGATCGACCCGGTCGGCGGCAACACCGCCCGCATGGTGGTCATCTTCGACCGCTGGGCCGACGCCAAACACACCTCCTACTGGGCCTACCAGCAGCGCGCCGGCTACGGCACCGACCACCGCATCGTCACCCACGGGCTGAAGGCCGGCACCCAATTCCGCGCCTACCGCCCCGTCAACATCCACTGACCCCTCAAACAGCGGGAACCATCCGGTGCGCCCCGATCACGCGAACCCGTGACCGGGGCACACCGGACCCTACGGCCGGTTGACGTAGTCACGCAGGTCCACGGCGCCGGAGGGAAGAGCGTCGGGGAGGCGGCCACCGGGCCGGCCGGGTGCTGTCCACCCCGGACTGCGACGCGCGACGAGCCGGGCAAGCACATCCCGGAACAGCAGGCGAGCACGGCAACGCGGACCGGCCCGCAAGTCCGCCCGTGAAGCACATCCGCCCGGATGAGGGACCCACCCCCGTAAGGCACGTCCCCAGTGGGCCGGGCGTTGCCCACCCGAGCTGCGCCGCCCCATGGCCGAGCCTGCCGCGACCACCGGGGCGCCGGTCATCTCAACTGGAAGGCGCATCGCAGGCGCCCCCGACCGGCCCGCCGGCACTCCCCGACGACGAACCCGACCTCAGGACTTGCTCACCCGGGTCGTCGTACAGCGCCACCTGGGCGGGCAACACCCGGCCCACCACGGACGCGCCCCACGGGCGGGCCCCTCAGGGCCAGGCCCCTTCCCCGGACGGACGCGCCCAGCAGCAGACCCCTCACCTGGACGGGCCCGCCCCACGGATGGGCTCGACGCCCGGAATGCGCCGCCGTACCCGCCTGCCGCATCAGGCCCTGCTCATCCAGCCCTCCATGCCGTGTCCCGCAGATCACGGGAACCGGTCCGAACGGCCGGGGATCCGCGGGACGCGCCCCGGCGCCGGGGTCAGCGCTGGAAGGAGCTGCCCAGGTCGATGGCCTCCATCGCCTTGCGGATGCGCTTGTCGGAGATGGAGTACGGCGTGCCGAGGGTCTGGGCGAAGTAGCTCACCCGGAGTTCCTCGATCATCCAGCGGATCTGGCGGACCTCGTCGTCGCCGCGGCGGGCGGGCGGGAGCTTGTCCAGCAGGTCGTGATAGTCGTCCTCGATGTCGTGGACCTTGTGCATGCGCTCCTCGTCGCGGTACGGGTCGTCGGGGAGCTTGTCCAGCCGGCGCTCGGCCGCCTTCAGATAGCGCAGCAGGTCGGGCAGGCGCTTGTAGCCCGTGGCGGTGACGAACCCGGGATAGACGAGGTTGGCGACCTGGTCGCGGACGTCCTCCACCGCCGGGGTGGAGCGCGCCTCGCCCAGGCGGGTGCTCAGGGTGTGCCAGACCGCCAGGATGGCCCTGACCCGGTCGACGACCTCGGCGGTGGTGTCGAACAGTTCGGCGCGGACCTTGTCGTGCAGGGTGGCGAAGGCCGACTCGTCCCAGACCGGACCGCCGTGCTCGGCCATGAGCTTGTCCGCGGCGCAGGCGATGCAGTCGTCGAACAGCGCGGTGGCGCCGGCGTGCGGGCTGCGGCTGAGCGTCAGCTTGGCCTGGTTGTCCAGGCGGCCCAGGACCCACTTGGCCGGGGAGGGGGTGTTGAGCAGCAGCAGCCTGCGGGTGCCCTCCCACATGGCGCGGCGCTGCTCGGCCTCGGTCTCGAACATCCGCACGGCCACGCTGGAACCCTCGTCGGCCAGCGCCGGGTAGGCCTTCATCTTGCGCTGCTCGAAGGTCCTGGGCAGCTCTCCCAGGCTCCAGGTGGTCAGGCCCGACTGCTCCATGCCGGCGGCCTTGGACAGGGTCTGGCGGAGCTTGGGGGCCAGGCGCCGTTTGAGGTCGGCCAGGTCCTTGCTCTCGGCGAGCTTGTGCTTGCGCCCGTCGATCACCCGGAAGGTGATCTTCAGGTGGTCGGGGACGTTGTCGAGCTGCCAGGCCTCGCGCGGGATCTGGATGCCGGTGAGGTTCAGCAGCTCCCGCTCCAGTACGGCCAGCAGCGGCTCCTGGGTGGGCTTGGCCCGCTGGAGGACCTGCTTGGCGTAGTTGGGGGCGGGCACGAAGTTGCGCCGGATGTTCTTGGGCAGGGACCGGATCAGCGCGGTGAGCAGCTCCTCGCGCAGGCCGGGGATCTGCCAGTCGAAGCCCTCGACGTTGACCTGGTTGAGCAGCGAGAGCGGGATGTGCGCGGTGACGCCGTCGGCGTCGGCGCCCGGCTCGAACTGGTAGGTCAGCGGGAAGCGCAGCCCGCCCTGGCGCCAGACGTCGGGATAGTCGCGCTGGCTGACGTCCCCGGCCGTCTCGCTGATGAGCATCGACTTCTCGAAGTTGAGCAGGTCGGGGTCGGCCTGCCTGGCCTTCTTCCACCAGGAGTCGAAGTGACGCCCGGAGACGACCTCCTGGCCGACGCGCTGGTCGTAGAAGTCGAACAGGGTCTCGTCGTCGACGAGGATGTCGCGGCGGCGGGCGCGCTCCTCCAGCTCCTCGACCTCTTCCAGGAGCTTGCGGTTCTCCCTGAAGAAGGCGTGGTGGGTCTCCCAGTCGCCCTCGACCAGGGCGTGCCGGATGAACAGCTCGCGGCTCGTCTCGGGGTCGATGCGGCCGTAGTTGACCTTGCGCTGGGCCACGACCGGCACGCCGTACAGGGTGACCTTCTCGTAGGCCACCACGGAGGCCTGCTTCTTCTCCCAGTGCGGCTCGGAGTAGGTGCGCTTGATCAGGTGCTGGGCCAGCGGCTCGACCCACTCGGGTTCGATCTTGGCGTTGACCCGGGCCCAGAGCCGGGAGGTCTCCACCAGCTCGGCCGACATCACCCACAGCGGCTGCTTCCTGGCCAGCGCGGAGCCGGGGAAGATGGCGAAGCGGGCGTTGCGGGCGCCGATGTACTCGGTGATGGGGCGGCGCGGGCCGTCCTGGGGGCCCTTCTTGTCGATGTCCTTGACGCCGATGTGCGACAGCAGGCCGGACAGCAGGGAGACGTGGACCTTCTGCTCGTCGCCGGGGGTGCTGTTGAGCGTGACGCCCAGGGACTTCGACATCTGCCGCAGCTGGCTGTAGACGTCCTGCCACTCGCGTACGCGCAGGTAGTTGAGGAACTCGGCCTTGCACAACCGGCGGAAGGCGCTGGAGGACAGCTCCTTCTGCCGCTCCTGCAGGTAGTTCCACAGGTTCAGGTAGGAGATGAAGTCCGATTCCTTGTCGGCGAAGCGCCGGTGCATCTCGTCGGCGGCCTGCTGCTTGTCGGCCGGGCGCTCGCGCGGGTCCTGGATCGACAGGGCGGCGGCGATGACCATGACCTCGCGCACGCAGCCGTTGTGGTCGGCCTCCAGCACCATCCGGGCCAGGCGCGGGTCCACCGGGAGCCCGGCGAGCTTGCGGCCCAGCGGGGTGATGCGCCTGGCCTCGTCGAAGGCGCCCAGCTCGCGCAGCAGGTCCATGCCGTCCTTGACCTGGCGCTGGTCCGGCGGCTCGACGAACGGGAAGGCGGCGATGTCACCCAGGCCGATGGAGGTCATCTGCAGGATGACCGAGGCGAGGTTCGTACGGAGGATCTCCGGGTCGGTGAACTCCGGCCGGGACAGGAAGTCCTCTTCCTCGTAGAGCCGGATGCACACGCCCTCGGAGACGCGGCCGCAGCGGCCCTTGCGCTGGTTGGCCGAGGCCTGCGAGATGGCCTCGATCGGCAGGCGCTGCACCTTGGTGCGGTGGCTGTAGCGGGAGATGCGGGCGAAGCCGGGGTCGACCACGTACTTGATGCCGGGGACGGTCAGCGAGGTCTCGGCCACGTTGGTGGCCAGCACGACGCGGCGGCCCCGGTGCGGCTGGAAGACCTTGTGCTGCTCGGCGGCCGACAGCCGGGCGTACAGCGGCAGGACCTCGACGTCCTTGCGTTTGGCCAGCGCGTCGGCGGTGTCGCGGATCTCGCGCTCGCCGCTGAGGAAGACCAGGATGTCGCCGGGTCCCTCCAGGCACAGCTCGTCGACCGCGTCGCCGATGGCCTGGATCTGGTCGTCGTCCTCGCCGACCGGCCGGTAGCGCACCTCGACGGGATAGGTCCGGCCGGAGACCTCCACGATCGGGGCCTCACCGAAGTGCCGGGAGAAGCGCTCCGGGTCGATGGTCGCCGAGGTGATGATCACCTTCAGGTCGGGACGGCGGGGCAGGAGCTGCTTGAGATAGCCGAGGATGAAGTCGATGTTGAGGCTGCGCTCGTGCGCCTCGTCGATGATCAGCGTGTCGTACTGGGCGAGATCGCGGTCGCTCTGCAGCTCGGCCAGGAGGATACCGTCCGTCATGACCTTGACGAGCGTGCTGTCGCTCACCTGGTCGGTGAAGCGCACCTTGTAGCCCACCGCGTCGCCGAGCGGGGTGTCGAGCTCCTCGGCCACGCGCTCGGCCACGGTCCTGGCCGCGATCCGGCGGGGCTGGGTGTGCCCGATCAGTCCCTTGACCCCCCGGCCCAGCTCCAGGCAGATCTTCGGCAGCTGGGTGGTCTTGCCCGAGCCGGTCTCACCGGCGACGATCACCACCTGGTGGTCGCGGACCGCCTCCAGGATGTCGTCCTTGCGCTGGCTGACCGGCAGCGCCTCCGGATAGGTCACCGCGGGCACGGCCGCGCGGCGCTCGGCGATCCGCCGCTCGGCCCGCTCGATGTCGGCGCCGATCTCCTCGGCGATCTTCTGCTGCGCGGAGCGGTTCCTGACCTTCCGGGCGCCGTCGAGCCGCCGTCCCAGCCGTCGCTGGTCGCGGAGCGTCAGCTCGGGAAGACGGGTGCGGAGATCGGCGAGCGGAGATGTCAACGAAGGCGTTCCCATACTGCAACCAGGATACTTTCGGCCCACGGGTCAGGAGCCAACCGCCCATGGTGCCTGACTCGCCGGTGGATCGCATCCCAATATCGGCACGGCCTCCCGACATCGGCACGGCCTCCCGACATCAGCACGGCCTCCCGATATCGGCACGGCCTCCCGATATTGGTACGGCCCCGCCGCCCCTCTCGACAGAGGGCGGCGGGGCCGGGTGTGCGGGGCCGGGACCCGCGGGTCCCGGCCGGTGGGACTACTGGACGGGCGGGTAGGCGTTCTTCAGCAGCTCGCGGAACTGCGCGGAGAACCACTGCCCGGAGATCGGGGCGTCCGGAAGGGCGCCGCTCATGCTGTTGCCGTTGCGCTCGTTGCCCTCGTAGGTCGGGTCGCACATCCGGTCGAAGCCCTTGCCCTCGTTGTTCGGGATCTCCTTGCTGGAGCCGTCGGACTCGCCCGGGGGCTTGATCCAGACGTAGGCGTCCAGACCCGGAGCCGGGTTGGCCTGCGGCCGCTCGCCGAGACCCGCACCGCTCTGGTTGCACCAGTTGCCGGCGTGGATGCGGCGGTCGACGCGAGACTGGTTGACGAAGTCGTTGACGTTGTTGGAGGTGCTGGGCGCCGCCGGGCGGGCGGTGCCGCCCCAGCCGTTGCGGGAGGTGTCGATCAGCATTCCGATGTTGCTGTTGAAGCCCCGCCTGATCAGCTCCTGCCGGTACGCCTGGGCGTAGGACAGCTCGTCGACGTAGTAGTTCCAGTCGACCCAGTCGGACTGGCGGATCGTCTGGTTGTTGACGGTGGTGTTGATGGTGAAGTGCGGCTCCTTCAGCGCCGAGTAGTTGGCGGTGTTGGTGATGAAGCCGTCGACGCTCTCGAAGCCCTTGGCGGTGCCGGCGACGGTGGTGGCGAACAGCTCGGCGGACGGGCCGAAGTTCGTGTCCCAGCCCAGCCAGCCGTGGTGACCGGCGTCGACGTAGGTGTAGACGTTCGGGATGGCGTGCAGCTTGTCCAGGGCGTAGCGGACGCCGTTGACGTAGGCGCCGGTGTCCTTGGCCTCCTGGCACTTGGCCAGGTTGAGGTTGGTGACCAGGTTCGGCAGCGAGTCGATCTCGATGATCGTCACGATGCGCAGCGCCGCGTACTTGGGGTCGTCCATGATGTCGGCGATCGGGTCGATGTACTCGGCCTTGTAGCGGTTCAGGCCGTTCTCCGAGATGCGCAGCTCACCGTTGGAGGCCAGGGCCGAGCAGTCGCGGTTGGGCAGGTTGTAGATGACGAACTGAATCGTCAGCGGCTTGCTGCCGTTGGCGGCGTCCTGCTTCAGGGCCTCCTCCAGGTGGGCGCGCAGGCCCATGGCGGAGGCGCTGCCCTCGATGGCCGCGATGCGGTCCATCCACACGCCGGTGGAGATGTTCGCCACCGCGGCGCCGCCCGGCTCGGCGGCGGCCTTGGACGACCAGTTCGGGTTCACGTAGCCGGTGGCCCCGTCGTAGGGGTTGTCGACGTGCTCGCCGACCGGCGGCGTGTCACCGTCGTTGTCCTCCTCGGTCGCGGTGACCGAGACGCCGGTGTGCCCGGAGGCGGCGGCCGCGATGGTGGCGGTGCCGTCGGTCTCGTCGGTGTCCTCGGAGGCGGAGACCGTCACGTTCTGCGCCGTGTTCCAGTTGGCGGAGGTGAAGGTCAGCGTGGAGGGCGCGATGGTGATGTTCGAGTCACCGGTCTTGCTCAGGTTGACCGTAACGTTGCCCGAGGGCGCCTGGCTGAGCCGGAAGCCCACGGTCTTGCTGCCGCCCTCGGGGACGCTGACCGAGGTGGCGGTCGCGACCACGGAGGGGTTCCCGCCGCCGCCCACGGTGAAGGGGACCTCGGCGCTGTCCTTGCTCAGGACCGGGGTGCCGTTGTCGTAGGCCTTGGCCTTGGCGGTGTGGGATCCGGCGGCCAGCCCCGTTGCGGAGTAGGAGTAGGGGGCGCTGGTGTCGGTGTTCACCAGGGTGCCGTCGACGTAGAACTCGACCTTGCTGACGGCGCCGTCGTCGGAGGCCGTCGCGGCCAGCGGCACGGCCGCGCCCGTGGCGTGCGTGGAGCCGCTGGCCGGGCTGGTCAGGCTGACGGTGGGAGCCTGGTTGGCCGGCGGGCCGCCGCAGGAGACGCCGTTGATGGTGAAGTCGGTGGGCTTGGGGTTCGAGCCCGACCACGAACCGTTGAAGCCGATGCTCGTGGAGGCGCCGGTGGCGAGCCTGGCGTTCCAGTCGAGACTCTTCGCGGTGACCTTGTTCGCGCTGTCCTGGGCCCAGGTCGCCGACCAGCCCTGCTGGAGTTTCTGGCCACCGGTGAAGGTGAAGCCGAGGGTCCAGCCGTTGAGCGCGTCGCCGAGGTTCTTGATGGTCACGTTGGCGGTGAAGCCGCCCTGCCAGTCGTTGGTGGAGTAGGCGACGTCGCAGGCGACGGCCGCGTGGGCCGTCGCCGCCTGACCGGCGGCGAGGCCGGTGGCGGCCACCAGAACGGCCGCCGCCGTCGCAGCCCGGTTCCGCCAGGCATGGCGGCGCGGATGAGCTCTCATGGATGTCATCTCCAGACGAGGGGTGGGAGCGCTCCCATAGTCCGGATGTTTCCGGCAGGTGTACAGCATCCCGCCTCCCGGCGAACCCGTTGTGAGGACTTTCTCACCCCTGACCTGAGCGAACGCCTCCGCGACCCGATGAAAGTTTCAGACAGCCGCCCCTACCACATCTCCAGGGCCCGCCGGAGCGGCCCCCGCGGCGCCGCCCGGCGGGACGGCAGGCCGTACCGTCAGAGCCTGTCGAACCACTCGCGCACGGCCTTCGGACCGCCGGATCCGAGGGCGACCATGAGGGCGACGCGCGCCTTGGCGGGAGCCAGGCCGCGGGCCCCGATCGCGCCCACCTTGGCGGCCAGTCCCAGGCCGAACTCCAGCTCCTCGAGAGGGGTCGTCGCGGTACGGCAGCGCGAGGCGACCACGACGGGCACGCCCCAGTCCGTGAGCTCGTTGATGGTGGTCAGCAGCCCGACGGGCACGTTTCCGGCGCCGGTGCCTTCCAGGACGATGCCGCGGGCCCCCGCGTCCACGATCGCGGTGAGCAGGACCGGATCGATCTCGGGATAGGTCTTGATCAGGGCGACGTCGGTCTCCGGCTCGCCCGCGCGGTGAGGCGGCCTGGGCGGCGGGGCGGCCTCGATGACGACCCTTCCCCCGCTCACGTGCCCGAGCACCGGGTGGGGCGCCGAGGAGAAGGCCGACAGGCTCACGGCATCGACATGGGTGACCCAGCGGGCCGCGTGCAGCTCGTCGTTGAGGCACGCGACGGCGCCGACCCCGCGCAGCGCGGGATGGGCGGCGGCCGTGACGGCGGAGGCCAGGTTGCGCGGCCCGTCGCTGGACAGCTCGTCCAGGCAGCGCATGGCCCCGGTCAGGACGATGCCGCCCCGGGAGGCCGCCTCGCCCGCCATCAGGTCCACCAGGAACGCGGTCTCCTCCAGGATGTCGGTGCCATGGGTGATCACCACGCCGTCGAACCCGTCGTCCAGGATGGCCGAGCGGGCCCGGCGGGCCAGCTGCAGCATGGTCGAGGGCGTCATGTCCCAGCTGGGCCCCGTCATCACGTCCTCGACCGTCACCTCGGCGGGCAGCGCCCCGTCGGGGATGGTCTCCAGGAGCTCGGCCCCGGTCGCGACGCCCGGGAACCCGGGATCCCGCGAGTAGGACATGACGTCCCCGGTCGCCAGCATCAGCACGCGCTTCACCACATCACTCCCATCACCGTCGCGGCCACGATCACGACCACGACGGCCAGCCGGACCATCATGATCACCACCCCGTGCGCCCCCCTCCCGGATCCCTCCGGCCCGCCCCCGGAATCCGGCCCATGTCCCCCGCGGCCCGTCCGCCCGGGCCCCTCCGGCCCGCGTCCCCCCGAGCCCGCCCGCTTGGACCTCTCCGGCTCATGTCCCACCGGACCCGCCCACCGGGGTCTCTCCGGTCCACGTCCCACCGGACCCGCCCACCGGGGTCTCTCCGGTCCACGTCCCCCTCCGCCCGTCCGCCCCGGTGTCGCCGGGGCGGATCCCGCGGGCTCCGGGTCCCGGGCCTTCATGGCGGCGCCGCCCCCGTCCTCGCCGGTCACTCCTCGCCCGCCACGCCGACGCGCTCCTCCAGGCGCTCGATCCGGAGGGTGAGGGGCTGCAGCTCCCGGCGGACCACCGCGGCCAGCATCGCGGCGGGGTCGGCCTGAGCGGTGGCCTGCTGGGACGGGGCGGCCTGCTGGGTCTGGGCGCGCAGGTGCACGTAGCCGGCCAGGGCCGCCGCGACGGCCCGGCGGGCATGCCGGGGCTCGGCGCCGAGCGCGCGCAGGACCTGGCCCGCGGTCCCCTCCGGCTCGGCGACCAGGCCCAGGAGCAGGTGCTCGCAGCCGATGTAGTTGTGCCCCATGGAGGTCGCCTCAGTGACGGTCAGCTCCAGGGCGTTGACCGCGGCCCCGCTGAAACGCTGCGGACCGGCCGCGCCGGCACCCGTCTGCCCGGCGGGAGCCGCACCCTCCGCGGAGCCCTCCTTGCCGGGGGCCTCGCCCCGGGGCTCGGATGCCCGGCGGGCGAGCTCTCGGCCGATCTCGGCCGGGTCGATCTCCACCGCGCGAAGGACGTGCAGGGCCAGGTTGCTCCCCTCGGCCAGCATGCCGCCGAGCAGGTGCCCGGTGCCGACCTCCGGTGCGCCCTCCGCCCGGGCCCGCTCCGCGGCGAGCTTCAGGACCGCGCGCGTCCGGGCCGTGAAGTGCGCCAGCGCCCCGGTCGGCTCGTCCGCGTCGAGGTCGGACAGTGCCGCGCGGCGGATGGCCGTCACCCGGCGCACCGCCTGTTCCAGAGCCCGCTGACAGACCGCCGACACCGGCACTCCGGCCTCCTTCACCGCCTCGGCCAGGTCGTCGGGGAGATAGACGTTGATCTTGGGCATGTCGCGCCTCCGGAATGCCGCACATCCTTATACCCCCATAGGTAACCCCAATAGGGGTTATACGTCAACGCCCGAAGGAACGTCCGCGGTTCTCAGCCCTGCCGGGACGGAGACCGCCGGAAACTCAGGGGTTCTTCTCCAGCCGGGAGACGATCGCCTCGGCGACGGCGATGTCCTCCCAGGACATGCCCGAGCTCTTGAACAGGACGGGCCGGTCGGCGGCGAGCTCCACCTGGCCGGAGACGGCCGAACGCATCGTGATCAGGCGTTCCGGGGTGATGGCGCCCTCTTCCACGGCCAGCACGACGTCGCCGCATTCGCGCAGCGCCGTCCCGACGTCCTCGACGATGACCCGCGCACGCCGGAACAGGGCCGCGTCGATCTCCCGGACGTCCGGTTCATGGGAGCCCACGGCGATCACGACCGCGTCGTCCCGCACGAGCGCCGAGTCGAAGACGGGCACGCGGGAGCTGGTGGCGCACACCACCACGTCCGCACCGCGGACCGCTTCCCCGGCCTCCCGTTCACCGGTCCCCACGACCGCGACGCCGGCCTCCCTGAGCGAGGCGTACGCCTCCGGACGCCGCGCGACGTACGTCACGCCCGCGATCTCCCGGCTTCCGCGCAGCACCGACCTCAGCGTGCCGACGTGCCCCGTGCCCTGGGGGCCGGTGCCGAAGACGACGATGCTCACGGGCCCGGCCGCCCGCGTCAGCGCGGGCCTGACGGCCGCGGCCGAGACGGCGGGAGTGCGCAACGCGGTCAGCGCGGAGGCGTCGAGCAGGGCCTTGGGCGTGAGGGTCACGGCGTCGAAGAGCACGTAGAGGCCCTGGATCCGCGGCAGACCGATGTCGCCGTTGCGCGGGGCGACAGTAGCGATCTTGACTCCGGCGCTGCCGGCGGTCTCGCTGGGCATGATGAGGAACTGCCCGTGACGGACGTCGACCCGGCTCCGCTCGGGATCGCCGGCGGGGTCGAGCCCGTCCCGCAACGCCGCCTCGACGGCCTCGACCGCCTCGCGCGGCGACAGCAGGGCGGTGATCCGTTCGGGGCCGAGGTACGGCGGAGGCACGTGGGTCACCGCAGCACGAACCCTTCCCCGAGAGGGTCGTCGGAGTCGATCTCGAAGGTGTGCCGGCCGGTCCGGAACGCCATGCCGGTGACCTCGGGGACGAAGGCCCGGCGACCGGCGGCCGTCAGCTCCCCCGCCACCCGCGCGTGGAACCGGGTGCCCACGATGGAGTCGTGGACGAGCCGCCGTCCGGGCCCGAGCACGCCGTCGGCGGCCAGGACGGCCACCCGCGAACAGGTGCCGGAGCCGCAGGGCGAGCGGTCGACCTCGCCGTCGGCGAAGACGGTGACGTTGCGCTGGTGGACGTCCCCCGCGTCGTCGGTGCCGAGATCCTCGAACAGGATGGTGCCGTAGACGCCGCTGAGCCGGTCGTCGAGGGGATGCGCGGCGTACGGCGTGCCGTCGAGCAGCCACTTGACCTCCCGGCCGACGGCGATCAGCTCGGTGTAGTTCTCCGGGACGACCGCGAGGCCGATGCCCGACGCGTCCAGGTGCGCGTACGTCGCGCCGCCGAAGGCCACGTCGACGACGACCTCGCCGCGCGAGGTCGGCACCTCGACCTTCTCGTGCAGGCGGTAGCTCGGGACGCTGACGAAGTCCACCCCGACGACCCGCCGCCCGGCGATGTGCACCCGCGCGGTCACCCGCCCGGAGGGCACGTCGACGCGCACGTCCGTGACCCCCAACGGGTCGGGTTCGACGAGCCCGCCGTGCACGGCCCACACGCCCAGCGCGATGGTCCCGTGGCCGCACGCCGTGGAGAAGCCGTCCTTGTGCCAGAACAGGACGCCCAGGTGCGCGCCGTCGTCGTCGGGCTCGGTGAGGAACCCGCCGTACATGTCCGCGTGGCCGCGCGGCTCGAAGCACAGCAGCCGGCGGAGCCCGTCGACGTGCGGATCGCCGATCGCGAACATGCGCTTCTCCGCCACCGTCGCACCCTCGACGGCGACCGGCGGATCGCTGACGATCCGGAACGGCTCGCCCGCGGTGTGGTAGTCCGTGGTCGAAATCTCGCGGATGCTCATGCCTGCCCGTCCTGGAGCCGCGGCACCGGGAGAACGCGGCGGTGTCGTATCACTCTGATCACCGTGATATCCGGCATGTCGCGGCCTGTCCACCCGGCGCCGCCGTTCCCGGCGGCCCGGGGAGGGGCGGGGGTGGGAAGAGGTGCGCCCGGGGAGGGGCGGGCGTCAGCCTTGCGGGAAGTCCGACAGCCGGTACCAGGCGGCGAAGTCGCCGTAGACGATCAGGTTGTCCTCGTAGGAGTCGCGGTCGTGGTCGTAGCGGCCTCCGCAGGTCACCAGCCTGATCGTCGGGTACGGCCGGACCCGGTAGACCTCGCCGACCGGGAAGGCGGTCTTGCGGGCCCGCTCGGTCGCGGTCACCCGGAAGACCACCACCGTCCCGTCCTCGCGGATCACGGCCACCGCGTCACCCCGCACCACCTTCGGCAGCCGGGCGAACACCGCGGGACCGGTCTTGGTGTCGAGATGCCCGACGATGACCGCCGGTCCCGGATCGCCCGGCGCGGGGCCGTGCCGGTCCCATCCCGCGAG
Source organism: Paraplanobispora siamensis (assembly GCF_016863175.1). GTDB lineage: Bacteria > Actinomycetota > Actinomycetes > Streptosporangiales > Streptosporangiaceae > Planobispora > Planobispora siamensis. The sequence goes on along the minus strand of NZ_BOOJ01000012.1, from coordinate 76,539 downwards.
GTCGGCCTGCGAGAGGGGAGGCGCCTGCAGGACGCCGCCCGAGGTGGTGCCGATCTCGGTGACGGCGGCGTTCACCCCGGCCCGCGGCACCACGACCGCCAGCGGCCGCGCCGGACCCGGCCATCCCGCCAGCGGGGCCGGCCAGGCCGTCTTCTTCCTGCCCGCGGACGTGTCCGCCGCCCGCGCCTTCGGCGGCACGGGCGCCGCGACCGGCAGGGACCCGGCCATGACCGGATCGGCCTCCTCACCCGCCTCCAGCCTGCACCCCGCGACCAGCGGGACCACCGCCACCAGAGCCGCCAGCACCCTCAGCACCGGGACACCGCGCCTTTGAACCGTCCAGCGGCCGAACAGCGCCCTCAGCACCGGGGCACCGCACCGGACACCGGCCGGGAGACCGACCGGCCGCCTCCTCCGAGCCCGGTCCCCGCGGTCACCATTCCCCCGGTGACCATCCACCCGGTGACCATCCACCCGGTGACCGGCCGCCTTCCCGCGCCGGACGGCCGCCCGGCCGTCAGTCACGCTTGGCCGCCCGGCGGCGCCGTGCCATGACGAGCCCGCCGGCCGCGGTGAGGGCGGCGATGACTCCGGCGGCTCCCCCGATCATCACCGGGGCTCCGTCCGCGGACGACGTCCCGGCGTCCTGCGCTCCCCCGGCCAGGGCGAGGCCTCCGCCGCCGGTGTCGGGGCCCTCCGCGGCGACGATCTCGAAGGTTCCGTAGAGGGTGACGTCGCTGCCCTGGCAGGTGACCTCGACGACGTGCCGGCCGAGCTCGGCGCCCTGGGCCACCTGGGCCGTCCCCGCCGGGTTGCCCGCGGTGCCCCCCGTGAGCTGCGCGTCGGCCTGGAACGCGTCGGAGGTGGCCACAGCGGGCTCGCCGCAGTCCTGGGCCGTGACCTCGGTGGTCCCTCCGGCCTCGACCCGCGACGGCGAGACCGTCACGTCGTCGGCCGCCCCGGCGGACGGCGATGCCGTGGCCACCATAGCGGTCGCCAGTCCGGCCACCACCGCCCACCGTCCCGGAACACCCGTCAGCCGCATAGCGCCGTCCCCGCCCTCACCCGATCGGATCTTGCTGACTTCCGCTATTTACCCAGGCCAGAGAGCGTGTCCCGCAAAGCCGGGTCAAAGCTTTGACGGCCTTTCCGGCATATGCCGCACAACTTCACGGCGAAGACGGCGGAGACGGCGGAGACATGGGTCCGGGTGGGGTCCGCGGTCCCGCGGACCCCACCCGGCGTCCTACAGGTCCGCCGCGGCCATCGCCGCCCCGACGATCCCGGCCTCGTTGCGCAGCGCCGCCGGGACGATCCGGGTGCGGATGCTGATCCGGGGCAGGAACTTGTCGGCCTTCTTGCTGACCCCGCCGCCGATGATGATCAGCGACGGGGAGAACAGCATCTCGACGTGGCGGAGATACTCCTCGACCCGCTCGGCCCACTCCTCCCAGCTCAGGTCGTGGTCCTCGCGCGCGGCGTCGGAGGCGCGCTTCTCGGCGTCCTTGCCGCGCAGCTCCAGGTGGCCGAGCTCGGTGTTGGGCACCAGGCGTCCGTCGACGAACAGGGCGCTGCCGATCCCGGTGCCGAAGGTCAGCATCAGCACCACCCCGGCCTCGCCCTTGCCGGCCCCGGCCGCCACCTCGGCGAGCCCGGCCGCGTCCGCGTCGTTGAGCACCACGACGGGCTGACGGGTGACCTCGGAGAACAGGCCGCGCGCGTCCACCCCCACCCAGCTCTGGTTCATGTTGGCCGCCGTCATGGTGATGCCGTCCAGCACCACCCCGGGGAAGGTGATCCCGACCGGGCCCTCCCAGGAGAAGTGCTCCACGATCCGGCCCACCACCTCGGCGACCGCTTCGGGCGTGGCGGGGGAAGGGGTGGGAATCCGCAGCCGCTCCTCGGCCAGCTCACCCTTCTCCAGATCGACCGGGGCGCCCTTGATCCCCGATCCTCCGATGTCGATTCCCAGTGCTCGCATGGTGTCCTCCTTCACGACCCACTACCCCGGAACGAAGGGGCCAATTATCAAGCGAGCTGCGCACCCTGGAGCCCGGCGTAGAAGCCGCGCATGCGCATCAGCTCCTCGTGGCTCCCCACCTCCTCGATCCCGCCGTCCCGCATCACCACGATGCGGTCGGCGCCGCGGATGGTGGAGAGCCGGTGGGCGACCACGAAGACGGTGCGCCCGGCCACCAGGCGGGCCAGCGCCTGCTGGATCAGGGCCTCGGAGCGGGTGTCCAGGGCGGAGGTCGCCTCGTCCAGGATCAGCACGCGCGGGTCGCGGATCAGGGCGCGGGCGATGGCCAGGCGCTGCCGCTGGCCGCCGGACAGGCGGGCGCCCCGCTCTCCGACGACCGTGTCGAGCCCGTCGGGCAGCCGGTCGATGAACTCCATCGCGTTGGCGTCCTGCAGCGCCTGCCGTACCCGCTCCTCCGAGACGTCCTTCAGGCCGTAGGTGACGTTCTCGCGGATGCTGCCCTCGAACAGGATGGACTCCTGGGGCACGATCGACAGGAACCTGCGGTAGGTGCGCAGGTCCAGCGTCTCCATGTCCTGGCCGTCGAGCAGGATCCTGCCCGAGGTGGGCCGCAGGAAGCCGATGACCAGCCCGAGCACCGTCGACTTGCCCGCACCCGACGGCCCGACCAGGGCGATCGTCTCGCCGGGGGCCACCTTCAGGGTGAAGTCCTTCACCGCCGGGGCCGCCCCCGGCTCGCCGTAGCCGAACACGACGTCGCGGAACTCCACCTCCCCGCGCACGGACGTGACCTCGGTCTTGCCCGCGTTGTGCTCCAGGTCGGGCGCCTGGAGCACCTCGCCGACCGAGCGCACCGAGGCCAATCCCTTGTTGACCACCGGAGTGAGGCTGAGCAGCGAGGTCACCGCCGAGGTGAGGATCGGGAAGAAGGTGCTCAGCATGACCACGTCCCCGACGTTGATCGGGATCACCTGGTAGTAGGCCACGAGCGCCGAGCCGGCCAGCACCGCGGCGCCGAGCGCGTTGAGCAGGATCCAGGCCAGCGCGCCGAAGCTGCCGTTGAGCAGGTCGAGCCGGAGTCCCTTGCGCAGCACGCTGGTCAGGGTGCCGTCCACCCGGTGCAGCGCGTCGCGCTCCAGGCCGTGCGCCCGGGTGATGGGGATCAGCGTGGTCATCTCGCTGACCCGGGCGGACATCTTCTCGACCTCGCGGCGGAAGCTCTCGTTGTCCTCGCGCATGCGGGTGCGGAGCTTGATGACCAGGTACGCGGCGGCGGGCACGACCACCAGGAAGACCGGGATCGCCACGGGCACCCGGAAGGCGACCATCACCAGGCCGCCGGCCAGCGTGGTCAGCGCCGACAGCCCCATGTCGCTCGTCTGCTGGGTGGTCTGCTCGATGTTCTCGACGTCGCGGACGACCTTGGTCTGCAGTACGGCGGCGCTGACCCGGGAGTGGTAGCCGATGGACAGGTGCTGCATGCGGCGGCAGAGCGCCGAGCGCAGGGCCGTGCCCATCCGCCGGATGGCGCCGTGCAGGCAGCGGACGTAGAGCAGGTGGAGGGGATAGTTCAGCAGGAGCAGGGCCAGCAGCACCGCCGTGTTGACCCACAGGACCACGATGCCCTGGCGGCTCTGCACCACGTCGATGATGTTGGCGGTGACGAACGGCAGGACCCAGATGGGGCTGTGCTTGACGAGGAAGGCGAAAACCGCCACGAGGAGCTTGAGGCGTTCCTCCGCGAAGAGGTAGGCGAGTGTACGGATGGGGTGCTCACCCCGGTAGCGATGATCGAGAGCGCCGACCACAAATCCCCCAAATCAGGATAGATCTGCTCTATATCCTCCCCTGTCGCGTTTTTCTCCACGCTCCGACCCTCCCCGCGGGCACGCAGGCCCTCCCCGTGACGCGGTCACGGTCGCTCAGACGGTGTACGGCCGTGCGGCGCGGGCCTCCCGCAACGCGGTCCCCCACCAGATCAGCTGGTCGAGCAGCACCTTGGCCGCCCCGTTGACGCCGGCGGGGTCGACCGGCTCGCCCGCCCCGTCGAACTGCCTCTCCACCCGGTGGAAGCTCACGGTGTCGCGCACGGTGACCACGTGCAGCTCGGCGAAGACGAGCCGGAGCTGCTCGACGGCGCGCAGGCCCCCGGACTGCCCGCCGTACGAGACGAACCCCGCCGCCTTGGCGGCCCACTCCTCGCGGACGGCGTCGACGGCCAGCTTCAGCACGGCCGGGTAGGCGTGGTTGTACTCCGGGGTGATCACCACGAAGGCGTCGGCGTCGCCGATGCGGGCGGCCAGGGCGCGGGTGGCCTCGTCGGTCCCCGAGGGCGGGCGGCCGGGGTGGAAGGGCGGCAGCGGGATCCGGTTGAGGTCGATGACGTCCAGGCGCAGGTCGTCGCGCCGCCCCGCCCGGCCGAGGAACCACCGGCTCACGTTCGCCCCGGAACGGCCCTCGGGGCTGGTGGCGGTGATGACGGCGACATCGAGCATGGCGTTCTCCCGGGGGTACGGCGGTCCGCCCGCCACTCTGCAACCTCAAGTGCGATTGAGGTCAAGCCGGGGCCGTTCGTGATGGATCTCAACTCGATGTCCGTTTGGTAGATCACCGCCTTGGCGTTATAGGCACTCATGGGCGCTTTATAGCTTTATGTCTGCTTTAGATACCCTTGACCGAGGAAACGCATGCTGCCCCTGGCTCTCGCCCTGGCCCTGATCGCCCCCGCGTCCACGCCCGCGCCCGCCGCCGTGGCCCCGCGCACTCCGGAACCCATCAGCCACACCGTGTCGCAGGGCACCCCCTCCAACGACATCACCGGCTACTGGACCCCCTCCCGCATGAGCGCGGCCCGCCCGATCACCCGGCGGTCCGAGCACCCCCTGCCGTCCCTCCGCAAGGCCGGCGCCCCCACCGCGCTGGCCAGGACCGTCCCGGCGCTGCCGATCAAGGGCTCGGGCCAGCCCCGCAACGTCGGCAAGGTCTTCTTCACCCAGGGCGGCCAGAACTACGTGTGCTCGGCGAGCGTCGTGAACTCGCGCGGCCGCAACATGCTGGCCACCGCCGCGCACTGCGTGTACGACGTGGGCGGGTGGTCCAAGAACTGGATCTTCATCCCCGCGTACTCCTACGTCAAGGGCAAGCACAACAAGCCCTTCGGGACCTGGACGGTCAGCAAGGCGGTCATCGAGCCGGAGTGGGCCCGCGGCTTCGACCCCGACTTCGACTACTCCTTCCTCACCGTCCGGCCGCTCGCCGGCAGGAACATCGCGAACGTGGTCGGCGCCCAGGGCATCAAGTGGAACCAGCCGGCCACGGTCAGCATGCGGATCTTCGGCTACCCGGCCGAGCTGCCCTGGAACGGCTCGCGCGTGGTGAGCTGCCTGCAGAACACCGAGCTCGACGCCGTGCCCGAGGCCGGCATCGCCAACCACCGGTTCGCCCGTTGCACGCTCAACGGCGGTTCGAGCGGCGGCCCCTGGATCAGCAACTACTCCTTCCCCACCGGCATCGGCTATCTCGTCGGCATCCAGAGCATGAAGTGGTGGGACGAGAACGGCGTCACGACCTGGAACTCCTCGCCCTACCTCGGCGACCGGGCCTACGCGCTCTACCGCAAGCTGGCGGGCTGACACCCGCCTCCCGCGCCCCCGCCTCCCGCGCCCGCCGTCCCTCGTCCCGGGGCGGCGGGTGCGTCAGTTCTCGGTGACCTTGCCCGCGTCGACGTGGACGTGGCGGGTGGTGTGCACCGCCTCCAGCATCCGGCGGTCGTGGGTGACCAGCAGCAGCGTGCCCGGGTAGGACGACAGCGCCGACTCCAGCTGCTCGATCGCGGGCAGGTCCAGGTGGTTGGTCGGCTCGTCGAGGACGAGCAGGTTCACGCCCCTGGCCTGCAGCAGCGCGAGCGCGGCCCGGGTGCGCTCGCCCGGCGAGAGAGTGGCGGCCGGGCGCAGCACGTGGGCCGCGCGCAGGCCGAACTTGGCCAGGAGCGTCCGGGCGCCGGCCGGGGGCATGCCGCCCGCGGCGGCGGCGAAGGCGTCCAGCAGGGACTCCTCCCCCAGGAACAGGCCGCGTGCCTGGTCCACCTCGCCGACGACCACGCCGGGGCCCAGGGAGGCATGGCCCCCCTCCAGGGGGAGGCGGCCCAGGAGCGCGGCCAGCAGCGTGGTCTTGCCCGAGCCGTTGGCCCCGGTGATCGCCACCCGCTCGGCCCAGCCGATCTGGAGGTCCACCGGGCCGAGGGTGAACGCGCCGCGCCGTACGACCGCCTCGCGCAGGGTCGCCACGACCGCCCCGGCCCGGGGCGCCACGGCGATCTCCATGCGCAGCTCCCACTCCTTGCGGGGCTCCTCGACCACCTCCATGCGCTCGATCAGCTTCTCCGTCTGGCGGGCCTTGGCGGCCTGCTTCTCGGTCGTCTCGACGCGGGCGTTACGGCCGATCTTGTCGTTGTCGGGCATCTTCCGCCGTGCGTTCTTGACGCCCTTCTCCATCCAGTTGCGCTGCTTGAGGGCGCGGGCCTTGAGCTCGGAGACGGTCTCGGCGTACTCCTCGTACTCCTCGCGGGCGTGCCGCCGGGCGACCTCGCGCTCGGCGAGGTAGGCCTCGTAGCCGCCGCCGTAGGCGCGGACCTGCTGCTGGGCCAGGTCGAGCTCGACGATCCGGTTGGCCGTCCTGGCCAGGAACTCGCGGTCGTGGCTGACCAGGACCGTCCCGGCGCGCAGGCCGGCGACGAAGCGTTCGAGCCGCTCCAGGCCGTCCAGGTCCAGGTCGTTGGTGGGCTCGTCGAGCAGGAAGACGTCGTAGCGGCTCAGCAGCAGCGAGGCCATGCCCGCGCGGGCGGCCTGCCCGCCCGAAAGCGCCGTCATCGGGTGGTCGAGGCCCACCTCCAGCCCGAGGTCGGCGACGACCTCCCCGGCCCGCTCCTCCAGGTCGGCGCCGCCCAGGCCCAGCCACCGCTCCAGGGCGATCGCGTAGTCGTCGTCGGCGCCGGCCCGGCCCTCGACCAGTCCCTCGGTCGCGACGTCCAGGGCGCGCTGCGCGTCGGCCACCCCGGTCCGCCGGGCCAGGAAGGCCGCGACGGTCTCACCGGCCCGGCGCTCGCGCTCCTGGGGGAGGTAGCCGACCGTCGCGGTGGGCGGGCTGAGCCGTACGGTGCCGTGCTCGGCGGGGAGCAGCCCGGCGAGGATCCGCATCAGGGTGGACTTGCCCGCCCCGTTCACGCCGACTAGGCCGATGACGTCACCGGGGGCGACGACGAGGTCCAGCCCGGAGAACAGGGCGCGGTCGCCGTGTCCGGCGGCGAGGTCCTTTGCGACGATGGTGGCGCTCATGGAGGCACGTTATCCGCCCGGGGCCGCTATCTCCGAACGGGTTTCCGCCGAGAGCCGGAGCCGTAATCCCGGCAAATCAGACAGATTTATATTCTGTTTCTCTGGCTTCTCCCGCACCGCGAATCACGGGACCACCTGCGATCTTGTGGCCGAAACGTGATCTTACGGAAACTTGAGTCCGGATTTTTCGTGATTTGAGGCAACGTCTTCCCCTCCAGTCTCGTCGTTAAGGGGTGTGGAAGCGATCACCCGAGCTCGCTTCCATCGAACGGGGAGAGGAATGATCGTGGTCAAAAGAATCGCCGTCGGCGTTCTGTCCGCAGTGGTCGGCAGCTCGCTGCTCCTGACCGCCGGTGCCGGTACGGCCTCGGCGACGCGCGCCGAGCTCACCGTCAAGATCACCGATGTGGCCCCCAACCCCGTCGTCGTCAAGGGCGACGACGACACCAAGGTCACCATCGACGTCCGCACCACCGAGGCCACCCGGGTCGACCTCCGGCTCCGGCCGGACAGCGACCGGGCCCGCACCCTCGCGGAGGAGGAGCCCAAGCTCTTCCGGCACGGCGACCTGTGGCGCTTCTCCGCCGACTTCGACAAGTCGGACTTCGAGGGCCGCTGGCTCGCCATCGCCGAGGCGTACGACAAGGACGGCAAGAAGGTGACCGACCAGGTGGCCTTCTCCGTCAAGCACGAGCAGAGCACGGCTCCGACCCGCCTGAGCCGGTTCTCCGCCGAGCCCGGCTCGGTGCGCAAGGGCCGCTGGATCCACTTCTCCGGCCGCCTGCAGGTGCGTGAGGACTGGCGCTGGCAGGGCGTGGACGACGAGGAGGTGGAGATCTACTTCCGCTCCCGCGGCTCCAGCGCCTGGAAGTACGTGACCTCCGCCGACACCGACCACCGCGGCCGGTTCTACGCCAAGGCCCGCGCGTTCAGGAGCGGCGAGTTCCGCGCCGTGTTCGAGGGCGACGACGAGCTGGGCGAGAGCGTCAGCCGTTCCGACTGGGTCCGGGTCCGGACCTGGCGCCGGTAGTCGCCGTCCCCGGTGACCGGCTTACCAGTTGGTCACCGGCCATGTGGACCGGCCGCCGATCCCCCGATCGGTGACCGTCCGCCCATACGTGAAGGCCCGGGTCTCCCCGGGCCTTCATCGTTTCCCGGCGTCGTTCCCCAGCCGTTCTCTCGGCGTCGTCCCCCGGCCCTCGCGGACCTGCCCGTACGGCTCCGCGGCTTCCCGTACGGCTCCGCGGCTTCCCGTACGGCTCCGCGGCTTCCCGTACGGCCGGGCGCCGCCGTGCACCCGGCGGGCCTCAGGACGAGGGGCCCATGTCCGGCTCGGGGGTCCGGCCCTCGTCGTGACCGGCCTTCTGATCCTCGGGGGAGGCCTCCACCGGGTCGGCCGGGATCGGCCGCTCGGGGAAGGAGGTGTCGGATCCCGACCTCGCCGCCACCGTGCGGGTCTCTCCTTCGAGTCCGTCCGGGGCGGGCGGGAGCTCCTCGCCTGCCTCCCCCGGCCGATGGTCGTGTGTCTCCTCCGGCGTCTGCGCCGACGGGTTCTCGTCTTCGTTCATGCCCCCCACCTCCCCCGCGGGGCGGCCGTCATGCCCCGGGAGCCGCGCGCTTCCGCGGGCGCGGCCGTTCACTCGGAGGGCAGGGCCTCGTGTCCCCGGCGTCCGCGCGTACGGCGGCGCTCCTTCATCTCCGCCTCGTACAGGTGGCGCCGCCCGCCGGCCAGCTCGTTCCTGATCCGCTCCTCCAGGTCGAGGAAGCAGCGGTGGTAGCCGTCGTCGTAGTCCTCGACGATCTGGAAGGTCCACCGGCCCGCTATCACGTTGCGCCCGATCAGCTCGGTCCGCACGGCCTCGGCCTGCTCCCCGTGCCCGGCGGCGTGCAGCAGCTCGACGGCCTCGTCGAGCATCAGGTCGGCGTGCCCGGTGAGCTGATGGAAGGTGTACAGGTGGCCGCGGGCCCGTTCGGTCGTCTCCAGTGCCTCGGACAACTTGCCCAGAGCCTCCACGGTGGCGTCGTCCACCCCTTCGGGCCTGCGGTGCTGCGGATCGGGACGATCGTTTTCCATGATCGGCCGTTACCCGGTCCGGGGCCGGATATTCACCGCCCCGGGTTTGCCCGGAGCACCGGCGGTCAGGAGACCCGGTGAATCCGGTCCGGTGCACCGTCCGAAGGAAGAGAGCGGAAGAGACGGACGAGTACCCGGCCGGCAGCCGGACAGGGGGGAACGGGCATGCCCGGAAACGTGATCGTCGTCGGTGCGGGGCTGGCGGGCCTCGCCTGCGCTCTGCGGCTCAGCGCGGAGGGCCGCACCGTCCAGGTGCTGGAGTCCTCCGACGGCGTGGGCGGCCGGATGCGCACCGACATCGTGGACGGCTTCCGCCTGGACCGGGGCTTCCAGGTCTTCAACACCGCCTATCCCGAGGCCGCGCGCGTCTTCGACCTCGACGCGCTTGACGTGCGGGCCTTCGACTCCGGGCTGCTGGTCTTCCGAGAGGGGAGGACGGACCGGGTGATGCTCCCCTGGAAGCACCCCAGGCACTCCTTCAGCGGCGTCATGGCGGATGTGGGCACGATCGGCGACAAGGTCGCCCTGGCCGTGATGACGGGCCGCGACCTGGCCTTCCCCGCCTCGATGCTCAAGGACGACACCGAGCGCACCACGGCCGAGGAACTGCGGCGCTGGGGGATCTCCGAGCGGATGGTCGAGACGTTGCTGCGCCCGTTCTTCTCCGGGGTCGTCCTGGAGCGGGAGCTGGAGACCTCCAGCCGGATCTTCCACCTGTTCTGGCGTTCCTTCGCCCGCGGCACGATCGGCCTGCCGGCCCTGGGCATGGGCCAGGCGCCCGCCCAGCTGGCCGGGCGGCTGCCGGAGGGCACGATCCGCCTGGAGACGCCCGTCGAGGCCGTGACCGCCGACGGGGTCCTGCTCACCGACGGCACGGAGGTACCCGCGGCCGCGGTGGTCGTGGCCACCGACCCGGGGACCGCGGGCCGGCTGCTGCCCGGCCTGCCGGTGCCCGAGATGCGATCGGTCACCACCTTCTACCACGCGGCTCCGCAGTCCCCGCTCAAGGAGCCCATCCAGGTCGTGGACGCCGAGGGGCAGATCACCGACACACTGGTGCTCACCGACGCCGCCCCCGACTACTCGGCCGACGGCCGGGCGCTGGTGGCGACGTCGGTGCTGGGCATGGCCTCCGACGCGGACGAACCGCGGGTACGGGCCCGCCTGGAGGAGATCTACGGCGGCACCGACGCGTGGGAGCACATCGCGACCTACGCGATCGAGGCCGCTCTGCCCGCCATGCCGCCGCCGATGCCGCTGCGCCGCCCGGTCCGGCTCGAGCGCGGCCGGTACGTCTGCGGCGACCACCGCGACACCGGCTCGATCCAGGGCGCGCTGGTCTCAGGCCGCCGCACCGCGCGGGCGGTGCTGGCGGATCTGGGAGGCCACGAGGAGTGACAGCGCGCCGCCCTCGCCGGACGGCGCGCTGGATCACTTGGAGGTGACGGCCTCGATCAGCTTGCGGCGCTGCTGCGCGCCGAGTCCGCCGAGGCGACGGGCCTCGTCGACGTCGGCCCGCTTCATCAGCTGCGCGGCCTTCACGCTGCCCACGCCCGGCAGGGCGCGCAGCGCCTGGGATACCTTGATGCGCTTGGCGATGTCGTCGTCGCGGTCGAGCAGCTCCTTCAGGCTGATCTGACCGGACCTGACGTCGGCCAGCAGCTTCGCCCGGGCCGTGCGGGTCTCGGCGGCCTTGGCGAGAGCGGCCTGGCGCTGCTCGGGGGTAAGGGTGGGGAGAGCCATGGTTTGCTCCTTCATCGGGTGAACGTGACCATCCTGCTACCCACAACGACCAGGCTAATCATTCCTTTTTCCCCGGCAAGCCCGGACACATCAGGCACGTTGGAGATCACGTGCCCCCGACGGGCGTCCCGGACCGGTTCCGGCGGAGCGGCGGGAACGCCGCAGGAGCAGCGCGCACACACCGCCCACCGCCGCCGATAGCGCGATGAGCAGGGCCGTCGGGCGCCAGGGCCAGGCGGCTCCGGCGAGCGTGAGGTGCTCCGCGGGATACTCGACGAACTTCGCGGTCGTGCGGGCGGTGGCCCGGTCGGCGTGGACGGCCAGGTCGCGCAGGACGGGGTCGAAGGCCGACTCCCCCGGCCGGCGGCCGGCGTGCGGCAGCTCCACCCGCAGCCCGTTCCCGGCCGCCCAGGCCGCCAGCGCCGGATCGACCTCGCCCGCGCCGCGGGCGCCCGGCACCACCAGCCGGTCCGGGGAGGCGGTCCCGGCGCCCGCGGGCTCGGCCAGCAGGACCATCCCGTGCCGGGTCCTGACCACCGGCCCGGCGGCCACGGGGATCGCGCGCGCGGCGAAGGACGTGCCCGAGTAGACCTCGAAGGCGGCGGCGACGTCGATCTCGCCCGCTCCCCCGTTCAGCCCCACGCCGACGGAGGGCCGCCCCCAGGGGAAGGCCGAGTTGAGCACGTACGGCAGGTCGGCCACGGCGATCCCGTTGACCGGAATCGCCGTGGAGCCGTCCGGCGACCATCCCGGATAGGCCACCTCGCGGCCGATCCGCTCGGCCTCCGCGGTCCCGGCCAGCTGCTGGACCAGCCGCAGCGCCCCGACGATGCCCGAGGTCACCCCGGCGGTCGTGGTGATCGGGCCGTCCTGCACGTAGCGCTGACCGCGCACCCACTCCGTCCGCGGGTTGCTCTCCTCCAGCGAGGCGATCCGGTCCCAGAAGGAGGTGGCCCGGCGGCCGTCCAGCACGCCCGCCGCGGCCACCAGGTCCGACCCGGCGCACACCCCCAGGATCCGGGCGCCCCGGCCGGCCTGCGCGGCGATCCACCCGCGCAGCGGCGCCTCCTGCTCGCCTCTGGGCTCCACCACCGCCGGCACCACCACCACGTCCGGTGCGGGTACCCTGCCCGCCGCCACGTCACCGAAGGTGTGATCGGGCAGCACGCGCAGGCCCCCGGACAGCGCCACCGGCCGCCTGCGCTCGGAGACCGTGTACACGGCGAACCTGTCCGACCGCGCGAACACCTCGTACGGCGGCAGCACGTCGCCGACCACCGAGCCGGTCGCGCCCAGCGCCACCGCGACGACCGTCCGCCCGGCGGGCACCGGCTCCGCGGCGGGCCAGCCTCCCGGAGGGACGGACCCGGGCCCGGCGGGGAAGCTCTCGCCCATCGTCGCGGCGACCCCGGCGAAGGCCGTACCGGCCAGGACGGCGGCGGACAGCGCGGCGCAGGACAGGACCCTGAGCAGGGTGCGGGCACGGCCGCGCGGGGATGAGGGCATGACGGGATCTCCTCGGTGCCTGAAGGCGGATGGGGGCGTGGGCGGACGGTGCGGCGGCCGGGGGTTGGCAGGGAGCGCCGTGACCGTCAGAGGGCGGGGGTGAGCGGTGTGGCGACGGCGTCGCGGGAGGCCGAGGGCGGCACGCCGTACCGGGCGGTGAAGAGCCTGCGGAAGTGGCGCGCGTCGCGGAAGCCGCACCGGGCGGAGACCGCCTCGACGGTCAGGCCGGTCTCGGCCAGCAGCGTCGCCGCCAGCTCCAGCCTGAGCCGCTGGCGGTACTCCAGCGGGGTGATCCCGATGGTGGCGGTGAACGCCCGGCTCAGGCCGCGCGGCGACAGGTGGGCCACCGCGGCGAGCTCGGCGAGGGTGTGCGGGGCGTCGAGATTCTGCGCCAGGTGATCCTGCACCCGGTGGACGGCGACGTTGAGGTGGGCCCGGTGCTGCAGGAACGCGCTGATCTGCCCGTCGCCGCCGGACCTGCGCATGTAGACCACGAGCTGGCGGGCCACCGCGGCGGCGAGCGCGGGCCCGTGCTCGCGCTCGACCAGCGACAGCGCGAGGTCCAGGCCCGTGGAGATCCCCGCGCTGGTGCTCACCGGCCCGTCGTGGACGTAGAGCACCGCGTCCTGCACCCGGGCGGCGGGATAGCGTTCGCGCATCGCGTCGATCAGCGACCAGTGGGTGGTGCACCGGCGGCCGTCCAGGATCCCGGCCTCGCCGAGCGCGGCCGCCCCGCTGCAGACCGAGGCGATCCGCGCCCCGTCGCGGTGGGCGGCGCGCAGCCAGTCCACCACCGTCCCGGAGACCAGGAACTCCCCGGGCGCCGGAGGGTGGAGCCGGTATCCGGGGACCAGCACGAGGTCGCCGGGCCCGGCCGGGCCCGGCGGCTCCAGCCCGGCGAACCTCAGGCCCTGGGCGGAGATCACTTCCGGGGTCTCGGCGACGTACTCCACCCGGTACGGCGCGCCCAGGTGGGCCGCGGTGTCGAACACCTGGACCGGGCCGCCCAGATCGAGCAGGTTCACCTCGGGCAGGACCAGCACGACGACCCTGCCGGTGCGGTTCTCCTCTTCCACGCTCCTCACGCTAGGCCGCGCGGAGCGGGCGCGTCAGGGCCCCGCGCGTCAGGCACCGGACGGATCAGGCACTGCGGTACGGTGCCTGCTCCCCGTCGGGATCCGGCATTTCCGCGCCTGCGGCGCTCTTGCGGTCGTCGGGAATCTGGGCCGGAGGGCCGTCGGGGTCGGTTCCGGTCGGGCTGTCGGGCCCTTCCGCGTCCACCCTGTCGTCCGGTACGTCGGCCGGCGGCTCGGTGGGCTCCCGGCCGACCTCCGGATCCGTCTCGGTCATGTGGTCCTGCCTTTCTCCGTGTCCTTGTGACCCGTGTCCTTGTGACCCGTGTCCTTGCGGACTGTGTCCCCGTGGACTCCGTCCCTGCGGATCAGCCCCACGGCTCCTCGCGGTCCAGCCCCCGCGCGGGACCTCCCGACGCGATCCAGGCCTGCTCGTCGCGCCGTGTCCCCACGGGCAGGTTGAGCGTCTGACCGCGGGCGAGGTAGTACACGCGCTCGGCCAGGCCCGCCTGCTCGACCTCCCGCCGGAAGTCGGCGAGCGGGGAGGCGAACGCCTCGTAGTCGTCGTAGTGGATCGGGATGACGGCCTGCGGGTTCATCACGTTGACCCACTCGGCCCCCTGCGCGCCGTCCATGGTCACCATGAACATCCCCAGGATCATGGTCCCGCCCAGGTGCACGATGCCCACGTCGATGTCGGGATAGCGGCGCGGGATCCCCTGCAGTTCCCTGGTCATCAGGGTGTCGCCGCTGATGTACATGCGCAGCTCGACCCGGTCCTCCCGGCAGAACTCCAGCACGCTGCCCATGACGGGCGGCAGCAGCGCCTCGGCCGGGCCCGGGGCGTGGCGGGCCGGGGCCGCGGTGACCCTCAGCATGCGGTCGCCCCGGTGCAGCTCGTGGTCCTCCCAGGTGTCCAGCCCCAGCGCCCGGTGGAAGCCCTGACGCTTGAGCCGGCGGGCGGCCTGCCGGGTGGTGATGACGGGCACGTCCTTGTCGAGCCCCCGGCGGGCCACCCTGTCCCAGTGGTCGCCGTGCATGTGCGAGAGCACCACCGCGTCCAGCGGCGGGAGGTCGTCGATCTCGAGCGCCGGGTCGGTGCGGCGCCGGGTGGTGAGCCCGTACCCCAGATAGGCCCGCTGGCCCCGATGCAGGAAGTTCGGATCGGTGAGCAGGGTGAAACCGCCGTAGCGGATGAGCACGGTGGCGTTCCCGATGAAGAGAACGCTGGCTTCCTCCGACTCTGCCATTGTGGGCCCCCTCCTGTCGTCGAAGGCCCACTACGTACCCCTTGAAAACCGGCAATCACTCGAAGACGGCATTCCACCCGGGCATGACCGCGCGGACCGGCGACATGGCCGGGCGGACCTGCGGCATGACCGCCCTGGCCTGCGGATCAGCGCGCCGAGGTCGCGCCGTTCGCCGTCACGGCGGGCTCCGGCACCTCGATGGCGGGGAAGGTCCCGGTGTCGACGATGCCGTGCTCGCGCGCCGCCTCGATCAGGGCGTGGGCACGCGGCTCCAGCTTCCACAGCGCGCGGCACTCCCGGGCGGTGGACAGCGGCATGCCGGTCTCGTGGGCGATGTCGGAGGCGCGGGGGACGAACTTGCGCTCGATCTGCTTGTCCCAGTACTCCCGGGCCGCGCGCATCAGGGCCGCGCGCTGGGCCGGGTCGGCGACCTGCGCGGAGTCCTCCGCGGCGAGCGCCTCGGCCTCCTCGTCGTCGTCGTCGAACATCCCCCTGACCGGCCGCGCGGCCGGCAGCGCCGGGGACCCGACCTCGGGCTCGGGGGCCCACGGCACCGGCGGGCTCAGGTCGATCAGCGCGGAGGTGTTGTAGAGCGCGCCGATCTGCGCCAGCAGCGCCTCCTGCCGGACCGGGTCGGCCGCCAGCCCGGTGTGCTCCACCGCCCGGTCCATCTCCCGGTCGAGCTTGGCCAGGGCCGCGCGCATCTTCCGGTCGGGCGCCCCGGCCTCGCGCAGCGCGCGGGCCTTCTTGGCGGCCAGCGCGACCCGGGTCAGCCGCCGGTGGGCGTCGACCTCGCTCGCCGTGCGGTCGCTCACCTCGGCCAGCCCGACGCGGACCAGCATGCGCTCGGGGGTGAGCCGCCAGTGGATCCGGGAGCGCCCGGTGATGCGGTGCCGTTCGATCGCCATGCCGCGCTCCCACAGCCAGGCGGCCACCAGCGGGGCGGCCAGCCGGAACACCGCCTCGGCGGGGCTGCGGGCGTCCATGCTGGACAGCACCGCGGTCAGGCAGGT
The DNA here is from genome assembly GCF_016863175.1 of Paraplanobispora siamensis. Lineage (GTDB taxonomy): Bacteria > Actinomycetota > Actinomycetes > Streptosporangiales > Streptosporangiaceae > Planobispora > Planobispora siamensis. The sequence continues at coordinate 60,566 of NZ_BOOJ01000012.1, read as the reverse complement.
CAGCGCCCACACGGCCACGCCGTCGATGCCCGCCGAGAAGTTCTCCCGCATGTTGCGCCGGGCCCGGACGGCGCTGGTGATCACGGCGACCTCGATGAACGCGAACAGCAGCAGCCGCAGGGGCCCGTCGAACCCGAGGACGTCGCTGGAGAAGCGCCACATGCCCTGGGCCGAGACGCCGGTGGCGATGCTGGCGGCGACGATGGTGAGGATGTCCTCCACCGGGCGGGGGGCGACATAGCGGTGAAAGAGCCGGTTGCCCACCCGGAAGGCCGCACGCAGGACGAAGAATCCGAGGATCGCGAGGATCAGGCCGGCCACACAGATGATGGCCGTTCCGACCGGCTGATCCGACACATAAGCGGCGATCTCATCGATAAGAGGCATCTGTCACGGTCCGTCAGTCTGAATGTCCGAAGGGTGTCGGACGATCATTCCAGAACCACGGCCTCCTGTTCGCCGAACGGGGACCTGCCTCTGTTACGAGAGTGCAAACGCGGGCGCGTGGGAGCTCCCCGCAGGCGGTCCCACGCGCCCGCGCGGTCAGCGGCGGGCCTCCCGCCTCACACCCGCAGCAGCGCCGCCACCGCCTCCTCCTCGGTCCGTACGGCCCGCGCCGCCAGATCCGCCAGCTCGGCCAGCAGCCCGGTGCGGTCGTTCTCCCCCAGCGGCCCCTCGTAGGCGTCCGCCGCGGCGATCTCCCGCAGCCGGTCCGCGGCCGCCGCGCCCTCGGTGAGCAGCAGCTCGGCCTTCTCCTCCGCGAGCTCGCGGTAGCGGGGGAAGGGCTCGGCCGCCAGGGCGGCGATCCGCGACCACAGCCCGCCCGCCTCGCGGTAGAGCCCGGCGGCCTGACCGCACGCCGTACCGCCGAGCAGGCCGGCGGCCTCCTCCAGGAAGCGGGCGTACAGCGGGCGGGTCGCGCCGGGCGCCGTGTACTCGGTCTCCAGGCACTCGTGCAGCCGGGTCATCGCCCCGAAGAACGCCCGGGGGTCGGCGAAGCGCCGCCGCCAGCCGGTCCTGCCCGCGGGGTCGCCCAGCTGCCCGGCCAGGCGGTTCATCCCCGACAGGCCGAAGTTGACGTCGAAGGAGGTGCCCAGCACCGGCCCGGTCAGCCTGGCCGCGGTCTCGGCGATCGCCTCCCGTACGGCCTTCGCCGGGTCGGCGCCTGCCGTGCCGGTGATCGAGATCAGGTGGTGCCTGCTCTTCTTCAGCGCCGACCACGCGACCATGAACTCCTCCAGCGGCAGCCGCTCCGGCTCGGCCCGCGTGTCCAGGACGGAGACCCGGTCGCCGTCGACGCCGGTGACCACGACCTCCAGCGGGTCGGGGAAGGGGTGACCCGGCCGCCAGGGCAGCGAGAACCGGGAGACCCGGCAGATCGCCGCCCGGCCCGCCGCGGCGGTCTCGCGCAGGCCGCGCTCGGCGACGCGGGCCGAGCCGGTCTGCCGGACCTCGTGCGGGACCCCGGCCCGGCCGAGCGCCTTGGGGATCACGGGGTCGGGGTGGGCCTGGGCCACGATCGTGAGTATCGGATGGTGGCCCTTGTACTCGAAGACCGCGTACATGAACCCGATGCCGCCGCCGAGCCCGGCGAGCATCGCCTCGCTGTGCGCGGGCAGGAGCCGGTGCAGCAGGGACGCCTCGTGGTGCCCGCCGGGCGGGTCCTGCCGGGACGGCACAGTGTCATGGGCGGTGTCATGGGCGGTGTCATGGGCGGTGTCATGGGCGGTGTCATGGGCGGTGTCATGGGCGGTGTCGCCGGCGTCGCGGGCGGCCAGGACGTGGCGCAGCGCGGTGGTGTAGGACTCGCCGGTCCTGGCCATCCGCTCGCGGACCCGGCGCTTGAGGTGTTTGCGGTCGGTCATCGTCTGCTCCCGGGGTGGCGGCGCGCGCGCACGGCTCCCACGCTCCGTGCCGGCTCCGCCGTACGGGTGGTTCCAGACAGAAGTGACCCGACAGCCGTCCCGGGGACATCGATCCCCTCTGCCTCCGCGCGGGCCCGTGGCGTGGACACGGGCTCAGGAGGTCGGGCGCGGGACGCCGCCCGCTGTCAGGGTATCGCCCCAGGACGAAAGGTGCACGGGGGACATCTCCCGCGAGGACGGAGGGAGATCTCCGGGGAAATCACCGAAGCGCTGGTACGACCGGCGGGACCGGTCACAATGGCTGCGAACACCTACCACCCGAGGAGAGTCCCGTTGGCCACCTCACCCGCACCGAACAACCTCGACCTCGCCACCAGCGCCCAGCAGATGGCCGACGCGGCCCAGGCCGGGTCGCTCGACCACGCCGCCGCCGCCTCGGTGGCCATCACCTGCGCCACCACCAGGGACGCCGCCCACGCGCGGACCGTCCTCGGCGGCATCACCCCCGACGAGGTACGCAAGGCCGCGCTCGACCTCTTCGACCGGCTCTCGGCCGGGGAGCGCTGATCCGGCGATCGCACCGGGCCGGCGGGTGCGGCCCGGCGCGATCGCCTGGATCCACGGGCCACGGGCCCGCGGATCACAACCGTCCTCAGCCGCGGGCGAGCACCGTGGTGAGGACCCGCCCGAACACCGCCTCCGGGTCGCCGTCCGCCGTGCGGGACCGCCAGGCGACGTAGCCGTCGGGGCGCACGAGCACCGCGCCGTCGCCGTGCACGCCGTACCGGCTCTCCCAGACCCCTTCCGGATCCGCCAGGTCCGCACCGATCCGGTAGGCCGCCAGCCGCACGCCCAGCCGGTCCGCCGCCGTGCGGGCGGCCCGCGCCCACGCCTCACCGCGCGGCGCGGCGAGCAGGACGAAGCCGGATCCGAACAGGTCGACGGTGGACAGCCGCCGGCCCTCCCGCTCCAGCGTGACGTGCGGGGCGCGGCTGCCGGGACGGCCGGTGGGGGTGCGCGGGTCCTCCAGGAGCGAGCCGTCGTCGCCGGGCTCGCCCACGATCACCGCCGAGTGATAGCGGTAGCCGATGATCGCGGCGAAGGGGTCCTCGAGCGGTTCCGGATAACCGGCGCGCATCGCCGGGGGCATGCGCACGCCCAGGTTGGCCAGCTGGGCGTCGGCCGTCAGCTCGCCGATCGGCCGCCGTTCGGCGTCGTAGGCGTCCAGCAGCCCGTCCCCGGCCTGGCCGGAGATCACCAGCCAGAGCCGCCAGGCGATGTCACAGCCGTCCTGCAGCGCGGTGCTGCCGCCCTGCCCGCCGGTCGGCGGCATCGTGTGCGCCGCGTCGCCGGCCAGGAAGACCCGGCCCCGTCGGTAGGATCCGGCGAGGATGTGCGCCATCGAGAAGCTCGTCCGGTCGACGATCTTCATCTCCAGGTCCGGCAGGCCGGTCCCCCGCCGGACGAGCTCGCGGCAGCGCTCGTCGGTGAAGTCGGCCTCGCTCTCGCCCCGCCCGGGGTCGTAGTTCACGCCCAGCACGTGGGAGCCGACCCCGGTCCCGGTGACGATGACGCCGGTGAAGGTCTCGTTCTGCAGGTACCAGAGGGTGACCTCGCGCTCGGGCGCCAGGCCGCCGAGGTCGGCGTCGAACATGATCGAGCAGAGCCGGCCCAGCTCGCCCCTGCCCGACACCGGGAAACCCAGCAGCTCGCGCACCGGGCTGCGGTATCCGTCGGCGGCCACGACGTAGTCCGCGCGCACGTTCGTCTCCGTGCCGCTCGCCAGGTCGCGGACGCGCGCGGTGACCCCGTCGGCGTCCTGGTCCAGGGAGATCAGCTCGGTGGAGAAGCGCAGCTCGGCCCCGAGCTCCTCGGCCCTGGCCCGCAGCGCCCGCTCCACCTGCGCCTGGGGGGCGCCGACGGTCGGGACCGGGGTGAGATCGGCCAGGAAGTCGAAGTCCCCCCGCCGAGTGCTGAAGATCACGTTCGGCTCGGGATCGTTCAGGGCGTCGGCGATGGCGATCCGCATGCTGCCGTCGCCGACGCCCTCGGCGATCCCCGCCAGGGCGGGCTCGACGCCGGGGACGACCCGCAGCAGCTCCATGGCCCGCTGGCTGACCCCGAACGCCTTGGGCTGGACGGACGTGCCGGCGTGCCGTTCGACCAGCAGGACCGGTACGCCCCGCCAGGCCAGCAGCATCGCGGCGCTCAGGCCGGCGTACCCGGCGCCGACGACGAGGACCGGGACCCGCTCATCCGGACGGTCCGCCGGTGACGACCTGCGCGGCGACGACTCGTGCGGTGATGACTCGTGCATGGAAACCTCCATGTTGCCGGCGTGGAGGTCTCCCCTGGCATGGGCAGTCCGTGCAGCGAGGCCGGGTTCCGCCTCCACGCGTGATCTGCCGGTCCGGCGCGGTGTTGCCGCACCCGCCGGGACCGCTTTTCCGGCCGGCGCGCCCGCCCGTCGGCGATGACGCACCGGAATATCCGATTTCGAGTATTCACCAAGACGCGATACATCTCAATGCCTCAGAGCGCATCACTCCGGAACGCGGGATGTGGTTTCCTCTCACCGGATGTCGAGACCGGGGCGCCCGCTCCGACCCATGCGTGACAGACGCCCGCAGCTCCGAGGAGTGAGAGCCGTGAAGTACATGCTGCTGATCTACAACAACCCCGCGACCCTGGCGGCCCTGTCCGAGCAGGAGCGCGAGGAGGTCATGACCTCGGTCGACTCGATCCTCGAGGAGCTCACCGCCTCCGGCGAGCTGGTCGGCGGGGACGCGCTGGCCGGGCCGGAGCTGACCCGGACGGTCCGGGTGCGCGACGGCGTCCCGGTGACCACGGACGGGCCGTTCGCCGAGGCCAAGGAGCAGCTGGCCGGTTACGTCATGGTCGACTGCGCCACCCCCGAGCGGGCGGCCGAGATCGCCGCGCGGTGGCCGGACGCCCGTTACGGGGCGATGGAGGTGCGGGCGGTCGTCGGCTCGGTCGAAGGGGACAGGTGACGGCCTCCACCGGAGTCGAGGACCTGCTGCGCGAGCTCGCACCGCGGGTCCTCGGCGCGCTTGTGCGTCGCTACGGGAACTTCGACGCCTGCGAGGACGCGGTGCAGGAGGCGCTGCTGGCCGCCGCCGTCCAGTGGCCCGGGGAGGGGCTGCCGGACAGCCCGCAGGGCTGGCTGGTCACGGTCGCCTCGCGGCGGATGGTCGACCACGTGCGCAGCGAGGAGGCGCGGCGGCGCAGGGAGGTCGCCGTGGCGGCGCAGGCCCCGGCCGACGAGCTGCTGGCGCCCGCCGCCGACGCCGAGGTCCCGCCCGGGCAGGACGACACGTTGACCCTGCTGTTCCTGTGCTGCCACCCCGCGCTGACGCCGGCCTCCCAGGTCACGCTCACCCTGCGCGCCGTCGGCGGCCTGACCACCGCGCAGATCGCCCGCGCCTTCCTGGTCCCCGAGGCGACGATGGCCCAGCGCGTCAGCCGGGCCAAGCAGCGCGTCAAGGCCGCCGGGGCGCGCTTCCGCATGCCGCCCGAGGAGGAACGCGCCGACCGGCTGGGCGCGGTGCTGCACGTGCTGTACCTGATCTTCAACGAGGGCCACACCACCACCTCGGGCCCCGACCTGCACCGCGCCGAGCTCACCGGCGAGGCGATCCGGCTGACCCGCGCCGTCCACCGGCTGCTGCCCGGCGACGGCGAGGTGACCGGGCTGCTGGCCCTCATGCTGCTCACCGACGCGCGCCGGGCGGCGCGCACCCGTCCCGACAGCGCGCTGGTCCCGCTCGCCGAGCAGGACCGGAGCCGGTGGGACCGCGAGCAGATCCGGGAGGGCGTCGAGCTCATCACCGGCGCGCTGGCCGGCGCGCCGCTGGGGCCCTACCAGCTCCAGGCGGCCATCGCCGCCGTCCACGCCGAGGCCGGGGACACCGACTGGCCGCAGATCCTCGCGCTGTACCGGCTGCTCGAACGCCTCTCGCCCAACCCCGTGGTCACGCTCAACCACGCCGTCGCGCTCGCCATGGTGCGGGGACCGCAGGCCGGGCTGGAGCTGCTCGCGACGCTGGACGGCGACGACCGGCTGACCGGGCACCACCGCCTCGACGCGGTCCGCGCCCACCTGCTGGAGATGGCCGGCGACCATGAGGCGGCCCGGGACGCCTACCGGACCGCGGCCCGCCGTACGACCAGCCTGCCCGAACAGCGCTATCTGGAGACCCGGGCCGTCCGCCTGCGCCCGGCCGCCCCCTGAGGGGCTTCCGCGAAACTCCCTACGGGGTGCCGTGGATGCGGCCCTCGGTCCGCCGCAGCGGCATGCCCGTGCCGCCCCAGCGGTGCTGGGTGAGCTCGGCCGCGATCGACACGGCCGTCTCCTCCGGGGTGCGGGCGCCGATGTCGAGGCCGATCGGGGAGTGCAGACGGCCCAGCTCCTCCTCCGTCAGGCCCGCCTCGCGCAGCCGCTTCATCCGGTCGTCGTGGGTACGGCGGCTGCCCATGGCGCCGATGTAGCCCGCGGGGGTGCGCAGGGCCACCTCCAGCAGGGGGACGTCGAACTTGGGGTCGTGGGTGAGCACGCAGATCGCCGTGCGCCCGTCGACCTCCGTCCGGCCCAGATACCGGTGCGGCCACTCCACCACGACCTCGTCGGCGTCGGGGAAGCGCTTGCGGGTGGCGAACACGGCGCGGGCGTCGCAGACGGTGACGTGATAGCCGAGGAAGGTCCCGATGCGCGCCACCGCCGCGGCGAAGTCGATCGCCCCGAAGACGAGCATCCGGGGCGGCGGCGCGAAGGAGCGCACGAACACCGCGACCTCGTCCATGCGCCGCTCGCCGCGCCGCCCGTAGTGCCGCTCGCCGGTCAGCCCCTGGGCGAGCATGCCGCGCGCGTCGTCGTCCACAGCCACGTCCAGCCCCTCGGACCCGAGGGACCCCGAGACGCGGTCCGGCCAGATCACCCGCCGCGCCCCGAGCACGGCGCCCGCCCCGGACCCCACGCCCGCCCCGGGAGCGGCGACGGTCGTGGCGACGGCGACCGGGCGGCGGCCGGCCATCGCCGCGGCCACCTCGGCCAGGTCGGGGAAGGTCTCCCGGTTCACCGGCTCGACGAAGACGTGCAGGACGCCCCCGCAGGTGAGCCCGACGGCGAAGGCGTCGTCGTCGCTGACGCCGTACCGCTCCAGCACCGGCCGCCCCGTCTCCATTACCTGCCGGGCCACCTCGTACACCGCGCCCTCGACGCAGCCGCCGGAGACGCTGCCGGCGACCTCGCCGTCGGCGGAGACCGCCATCACCGCGCCCGGCTCGCGGGGCGCGCTCTTGAAGGTGCTCACCACCGTGGCCAGGGCGAACGTCTGCCCCGCCGAGTACCACCCCAGGATCGTGTCCAGGACGTCCCGCATCGCCGATCCCTCCGCACTTCGCACACCACTCCTTCCTGGACACTTCCCCCGAGCGGTGCGCGTCGTCAAGACGGACTACCGGCCCCGGTTATCCTCCGCCCCGCCCGGACGCGTTAACGTGAGCGCATCTCGCGCGCCTCCGGCGGGAGCCGGGGACGCCGGCGGCCGGGGACATCTCATGAGAGGGGGACATCTCATGGGAGACGGTATCCGCGGGCGGTTGTCCCCCCGGCTGGACACCACCGGGAGCGTGCTCGCCACACTCTTCTTCTGCCTGTCCCTCACCCCGTCGCTGCTGCCCAGGTCCTGGCTGCTGCAGGGGGTCATCGCGGGCGTCCTGGCCGCGACGGGTTACCTGGTGGGAGTGGTCGCCGCCGCTCTGGTCCGCAGGCTCTTCCACCGGAGCCGGAGCCCGGTGCGGCGGCGCCTGCTGCGGCGGGTGGCCGTCGCCCTCGGCGTCGTCCTGTGCCTGGTCTCCGTCCACTTCGGCGCCCAGGCGCAGCGCGAGATCTACGCGCTGATGGGGATGACGCCGCCGGAACGGCTGGGCTACCTCAACGTCCCGCTGGTGGCCGCCGCGGTGTTCGCGGTGCTGCTGGTCCTGGCCCGCCTGCTCAGGCGGGTCTCGCTGGCCCTGGCCCGTCTGCTCAGCCTGTGGATCTCCCCGGCGATCGCCCGGCTCGCCGCGGCGGCCGGGGTCGCGGTGCTGTCGGTCTCCCTGCTGAACGGGATCCTCACCGAGACCCTGCTGGAGGGGGCCGACGCCAGCTTCAAGACGCTCAACGGCGAGACCAGCCCGGGGACCTCGTCCCCGCGGGCGGCGACGCTGTCGGGCAGCCCCTCCTCCCTGGTCTCCTGGGCGTCGCTGGGCCTGGAGGGCCGTGACTTCGTCGCGGGCGGGCCCACCGAGGCGGAACTGCTCGGCTTCAGCGGGCTGCCTCCCGAACGGCCGATCCGGGTCTACGTGGGCCTGGACGCCGCCTCCTCGGTGCGCGAGCGGGCGGCGCTGGCCGTACGGGAGCTCGAACGCACCGGGGCCTTCGACCGCCGGGTGCTCTGCGTCATCACCACCACCGGGACGGGCTGGGTGGACCCGCGCCCGGCCGACGCCCTGGAGTTCATGTACAACGGCGACACGGCGCTGGTCTCCATCCAGTACTCCTATCTGCCCAGCTGGCTGTCGTTCCTGGTGGACCGCGAGCGGGCGCGGGTCGCCGGGCGGGAGCTGTTCAACCAGGTCCACGACCACTGGTCCCGGCTCCCGGCGGGCGCGCGGCCCGCGCTGCTGGTCTTCGGCGAGAGCCTCGGGGTCTTCGGCGGCGAGGCGGCCTTCAGCGGGGACGACGACCTGCGCAACCGCACCGACGGCGCGCTGTTCGTGGGGCCGCCCAACTCCAGCGCGCTGTGGGGGGAGTTCGTCCGCGGCCGCGACCCCGGGACCCCGGAGGTGCTGCCCGTCTACCGCAGGGGCGAGACCGTGCGCTTCGCCAACCGCACCGAGGACATGGCCGCCCCCTCGTGGCCGTGGCCCTTCCCCCGGGTGGTCTATCTCCAGCACCCCTCCGACCCGATCGTGTGGTGGTCGCCGGATCTGGTGCTCGGCCGGCCGGACTGGCTGAGGGAGCCGCGCGGCGAGGACGTGCTGCCCGACATCGACTGGTATCCGTTCGTGACCTTCTGGCAGCTCACCGCCGACATGGTCTTCTCCCTGGACGCCCCGGCCGGCCACGGCCACGACTACGGCGGCGAGGTCGCCGCCGCCTGGGCCCGCATCGCCCCGCCCAGCGGCTGGGACGACTCCCGGACCCGGGCCCTGGTCCCCATCGTCGAAAGCCGCACCGGCTGAGGTCTCCTTCCCGGTGACACCGCCCTGCCCGTCCGGCATAGGGGGAACTTCGCGCTTTCTCCGCCCGTCATCTGAAACGACGGGGTTTCGCCGTACGGAGGCGGTGAGAGCGCTGAACCATGGGCCGGATCATTCTCCCGGGCACCGGCACCGCGAGCGCGCGGCGCACGATCCTCCGGGGCCCGATCCGGCGCCCGCCCACCTGCGCCCGACGGGCGGCGCGGCCGGGGGCACGCCCTGCCCGGCGACCGTGCTCTCCTGGGACGGGGACACGCTGGTGGCGGCCGACCCCCTGTCCGGGAGATCGGTACGGCTCACGCCCGCGGCCCTCTATCACTATCGATGCGCGCAGAAGGCCGTCGGTCGGAAAAAGCAGGAGCCGCACACCGTCGAAGGGCTCGCGGCGCTCGACGCCGACGGCCTGGTCCTGCTCGACCTGCCCGGCCGGTGGGAGCCCCGGGAGGTGAGCGCCTTCGCGGCCGGACGGGGAACGCCGGTCGTGGACGCCCTGGCCGCTCCGTCGGAGCGCGTGCGCGCGGTCGTGGCCGGGCGCGCCCCCGGCTGGGGGCGGCTGAGCGGGCTGCCCGCCTCCCGCCTGTCCAGGGGGTGGAAGCTGGCGATCGTCGGGACGGGGGTCGCGGGCCTGCTGGCCATGGCCTACGTCACCACGATGGCGGGCTGGCTGGCGTGGCGGGGGCTGGCCTGGCTGGGAGCGACCATGCTGGATCTCCTGGACGGCAGACTCGCGGTGATCTTCTTCAGCCCCCCGCTGCTCCTCCTGAGCCCGGTCCGCCAGGCGGTGCACACCGTACGGCTCAGGCGCGGGACGGGCATCGGGACGCCGGGCGGGGCCCGGGTCTTCATGCGGGGCGAGAAACTGCGCATCACGGCGGGCCCGCGGGCCGTCCCCGACACCCTGTCCGTGTGGGGGCCGGAGGCCGTGATGAGCCTGATGGTCTATCGGCACGAGGACCTGCGCGGGCTCTTCATGATCGGCAGGACCGGCCGGGCCCTGCGCCACCTGCCGGGGCTCTGGCATCCCGAGCACGTGAACCGCTTCGCCGTACGGCACGGCCTGCGCTGCGAGGTGCGCACACTGGACCGGCGGGAGTATCTCGACCTCGTCACCCACGCGGGCGACGCCGTCCCCTGACCCGCGCGCCGGCCGCGTGCGCAGAGGGTCGCGTGCTCAGAGGGTCGCGGGTTCAGAGGGTCGCGGGTTCGAGGGGTCCGCGGGTTCCGAAGGGATCCCGGCTCAGGAGGGCGTCGTCAGGCCGATCGCGGCCTCGTGCGCCTCGACCAGATGCCTGGGCGCCGTCAGGCACCAGGCCTCGGTGACCAGCTCCAGCAGCTCATCGGCGTCGATCTTGTCGAGGTGCACCACGACCCAGCCGAACCGGCCCGCGGTGAACTGGATCTCGAAGACCTCCGGGCGCTCGGCCACCAGCGCCATCTGCTCCTCGATGGTCGCTTTGAGCCCGACGGTCTCGGTCCTCTCCCACAGATAGCCGAAACCCTTGTCGTGCACCTTCAGCGAGATCCAGTCGCCGCCCTGACCCTGCCGGGTCTCGGGCAGCGTGTCCACCATCGCCAGGAATTCGTCAACGGTCACACCCATGATTCACCTCATACCAGAGGACGCCGACATTTCCCCGCGACGGTATCGCCCCGGCGCGACGCCGTACCGGCGCTTGAAGGCGTTGGCGAAGGCGAACTCGGAGGTGTAACCGGCCCTGGCGGCCACCTCGCCGAGCACGGCGTCGGACTCGCGCAGCAGGCGGGCCGCGACGGTCATGCGCCACCAGGTCAGGTAGGTCAGGGGCGGCCGGCCGACCAGGGCGGTGAAGCGGCGCGAGAAGGCCGCCCGGGACAGCCCGGCCCGGTCGGCGAGCGTCTGGACGGTCCAGGCCCGGGCGGGGTCGCGGTGCACGGCGTCCAGCGCGGCCCCGACAGCGGGGTCGGCCAGCGCCGCGGCCCAGCCGGTGACCGGCGCCCCGACGGGCCGCTCCTCGAACCAGGCGCGCAGGATGTACAGCAGCAGCACGTCGAGCAGGGCGGGCACGACCGTGTCGGCGCCGGGGCGGGGATCGCCGACCTCGCTGCCGAGCAGGTCGAGGGCCGCGCGCAGCTCCGGATGCCGGCCGAGCCTGGCGGGCAGGTGGATCATCTCGGGCAGGGTGCCCAGCAGCGGGTGGGCGTGGCGGGGGTCGAGCCGGTAGCCCCCGCACAGGGTCACGGTGACGGGCCCGCCGTGCCCCACGGAGTCGGAGACGAACGGCTCGGCCTCCTCCAGCGGATCGCAGGCGGGCCCGGCCAGGGGGGTCGACGGATCGTCGGCCAGGCCGTACCCGTGGCCGTGGGGGAAGAAGACCACGTCGCCGACGTTCAGCGCCACGGGATCCCCGGAGGGCGGGACGAGCCAGCACGCCCCCTGCAGGATCACCTGGAAACCCGCCGAGCCGGGCACCGAGGGGAAGCGCTGCCCCCAGGGGGCGTGCCAGGCGACGCGCGCCGAACGGGGCCGCCCGGTGCGCATGACGGCGACCACGTCGCTGAGCATGTCCACAGCAGGAGGCTAGCGCGAGACGACCGCGTATGAATCATAGATTTCCACGCATTGGACGTGCTCGCGCCTCCTTCTAGGGTCGACGACCAGTGGACCCGAGAAAGAGGGGGCGGCGTGATGCCACGAAGGATCCTGGTCACCGGGGCGGCCGGCACGGTGGGCCGGCAGGTGACGGCGCAGTTGCTGGAGGCCGGAGCGGAGGTCCGCGCGCTGGTCCGCCGGCCGGCCGATCTCCCGGCCGGCGCGCAGGGCGTGCACGGTGACCTGGCGGTGCCCGGCTCCCTGCGGGCCGCCGCCGAGGGCGTCGACGGTGTGTTCCTGGTCTGGCCGTTCGCCTCGGCCGACGGACTGGGGGAGGTGCTGGAGACGCTGTCGGAGGCGGGGGCCGGGCGGGTGGTCTACCTGTCGTCGGCTGCCGTGCGCGAGCACGAGCGGCGGGCCGAGCGGCTCATCGAAGGTTCGGCGCCGGAGTGGACGATCCTGCGCCCGCACGCCTTCGCGGCCAACGCCCTGCGCTGGGCCGAGCAGATCCGCACCGCGGGGGCGGTGCATGAGCCGTACGGCGGGGCCGCCATGTCCCCGGTGCACGAACGCGACATCGCCGCCGTCGCGGTGCGGGCGCTGACCGGGGACGGGCACTCCGGCGCCGTCTACGAGCTGACCGGGCCGCACTCGCTGACCCAGGCCGAGCAGGTGCGGATCATCGGCGAGGCGACCGGCCGCCCGGTGCGCTGGGAGGAGTCCTCCCCGCACGAGGCCCGGCGGCGGATGCTGGCCCGCGGCTGGCCCGCCGAGGTCGTGGAGGACGTCCTTCGCGCCCAGGCCGGGATGACGGCCGGCCCGTCACCGGTCACCACCGCGGTGCGGGAGGTCACCGGGGTCCCGGCCCGGACGTTCCGTTCCTGGGCGGCCGAACACGCGCAAGCCTTCTCCCCGGCCACGCAGAGCGAACATACGCAAGCCTTCTCCCCGGCCACGCAGGCCGAGCACGCGCACGCCGCCCCCGCCGAGCACCCGCACGCCCTTCCCCCGGTCATGCGGGCCGCGCGCATCCACGCCTACGGCGGGCCCGAGGTCATCCGCCACGAGGAGGCGCCGATCCCGGAACCCGGTCCCGGCGAGGTGCTCGTCCGCGTCGTCGCGACCTCGTTCAACCCCTCGGAGGCGGCGCTGCGGTCGGGACTGCTGCGGCAGGTGCTGCCGGTGGCGTTGCCGTACACCCTGGGCTGGGACGTCTCCGGCACGGTCGCTGCCGTCGGGCCCGGGGTGACCCGGTGGGCTCCGGGCGACCGGGTGATCGGCCGGCTGGACCGGGGCGGGGCCGCCGCCCAGTACGTCGCCGCCCCGGCCGATGTCCTGGTCGCCGCGCCGGTGTCGGTCCCGGCGGCCGACGCCGCGGCGATCCCGGTCGCCGCCCTGACCGCCTGGCAGGCCGTCTTCGAGCACGCGAAGGCGCGGACGGGCCACCGCGTGCTGGTCAACGGCGCCGGAGGCGGGGTCGGGGGCTTCACCGTCCAGCTGGCCAGGCACGCCGGCGCGACCGTGATCGCCACGGCGAGCGCCCGCAGCGCCGCCGCGGTCCGCTCCCTCGGCGCCGACCAGGTCGTCGACTACACGGCCGAGCCCCTGCCGGACGACGTCGACGCGGTGATCAACCTCGCCGCCGTCGGGCCGGAGGACGCCGCCCGGCTGGTCGCGCTCGTCCGGCCGGGCGGCGTCGCGGTGTCGGCCGCCACCCCCCTGCCCGCCACTCCCCCAGCCGCCGCTTCCCCGCCTTCTGGTCCCCCGCCTTCTGGTCCCCCGCCTTCTGGTCCCCCGTCCTCCGGTCCCCCGCCCTCCGTGACCGTCCTGCACTTCGTGGCCCGCAACGATCCCGGGCAGCTGGCGCGGATCGTCTCCCTTCTCGACGCCGGTGAGCTGACCGTCGACGTCTCCGAGTCCCGCCCGCTGGCGGAGCTGGCCGACGTCCACCGCCGGAGCGAGGCCCGACGGACCCGCGGGAAGATCGTCCTCATTCCTTAAGGAAACGTCCCGAACACCTTTTTTCGGTCATCCACCGGCATTTCGGCGTTCCCACGCCAGGTTTCGACCGGTCCCCGTGAAGTGAAAAAGTCCGTTTTCTGGGAAGAGGGGAGAAATCCATCTGACCGAGACACCGCTGACCGGGGCTGACGGCGATCGCGACCAGGACGGTACGGCTTTCCTCTCGGAACGGAGGGTGCAAGGGACACGTACGGCGTGAGGACGAGCGATGTGCGGACTGAGCGGTGAGTTCCGATTCGACGGGGAGGCGGCGGACATCGGCGCGGTGGGCCGGATGACCGACGCGATGCACGAGCGCGGCCCCGACGGCTCGGGGTTGTGGTCGCTGGGGCCGGTCGCCCTCGGACACCGTCGCCTGAAGATCATCGACTTGTCGGAGAAGGCCGCCCAGCCCATGGTGGACAGCGCGCTCGGCCTGGCCGGGGTGTTCAACGGCTGCCTGTACAACTACCGGGAGCTGCGACGGGAACTGCAGGACGAGGGCTATCACTTCTTCTCCACCTCCGACACCGAGGTGCTGATGAAGTCCTTCCACCGCTGGGGGCCGTCCTGCGTCGACCGCTTCAAGGGGATGTTCGCCTTCGCCGTGTTCGACTGGGAGTCCGGCCGGCTGACGCTCGCCCGCGACCGGCTGGGCATCAAGCCGATGTACCTGTCACACGACTCCGGGCGGCTGCGCTTCGCCTCCTCCCTGCCCGCGCTGCTGGCCGGTCGAGGGATCAGCGGTGACATCGACCGGGTGGCCCTGCACCACTACATGACCTTCCACTCGCTGGTGCCGGGCGAGCGCACGATCCTGGCCGGTGTGCGCAAGCTGCCCGCGGCCACCGTACGCACCGTCGAGAGAGACGGCGCGATCACCGACCACCGCTACTGGCAGCCGCCCTACACCCGTTCCGCCCTGTCCGGACACGCCGGGATGGACGCCGACGACTGGCGCGAGGCCGTCCTGGAGGGGCTGCGCACGGCCGTACGCCGCCGGATGGTGGCGGACGTGCCGGTGGGCGTGCTGCTCTCGGGCGGCCTGGACTCCAGCCTGATCGTCGCGCTGCTGGCCGAGGAGGGGCAGGCGGGCCTGTCGACCTTCAGCATCGGCTTCCACCCGGCCGGCGGCGTCAAGGGGGACGAGTTCACCTACTCCGACCTGGTCGCGGAGGAGTTCGGCACCGGCCACCACCGCATCCTCATCGACGACTCGCGGCTGCTGCCGGGCCTGGAGCGGGCGGTGCGGGCGATGAGCGAGCCGATGGTCAGCCATGACTGCGTCGCCTTCTATCTCCTGTCGGAGGAGGTCTCCAAGCACGTCACGGTCGTGCAGTCCGGTCAGGGCGCCGACGAGGTCTTCGCCGGTTACGACTGGTTCCCGCCGCTGGCCGGGGTGCCGCGCGAGCAGGCGGCCGAGGTCTACGCCCGGGAGTTCTTCGACCGACCGCACAGGGAGCTGGCCCGGGTCGTCTCGCCCGAGTATCTCCTGGACGAGGACGCCAGCGGCGAGCTCGTCCGGCGCCACCTCGCCGCGCCGGGCGCCGACACCGCGCTCGACGCGGTCCTGCGCCTGGAGACCGGCGTCATGCTCGTCGACGACCCGGTCAAGCGGGTGGACAACATGACGATGGCCTTCGGGCTGGAGGCCCGGACCCCCTTCCTGGACCACGACCTGGTCGAGCTGGCCGCCGCCTGTCCTCCCGAGCTCAAGCTCGCCTCCGGCGGCAAGGGCGTCCTGAAGGACATCGCCCGCAAGCTGCTGCCCGACCAGATCATCGACCGGCCCAAGGGCTACTTCCCGGTCCCCGCCGTCCGACACCTGGAGGGGCCGTTCCTGGAGCTCGTCCGTGACGCGCTGACCGCACCGGCCGCGCGCTCACGCGGACTGTTCGACCGCGACTATGTCAACACGTTGCTCGCCACGCCCAACGAGCACAGGACTCCGGTGGGCGTCAACGTGTTGTGGCAGCTTGGACTCCTGGAGATGTGGCTGCAAGCCCAAGGAGTCTGATGGCGGAAATCCTCGGCGTCCGCCCGCGCCTCTCCGCGGACGCGAGTCTCACCACCTGGCACTGCCGGACGCCCGCCCTGGCGCCCGACGCGGACGCCGTCGCCTTCGTCAGCGACAGGGACGGCTCGCCGCGTGTGTGGATCCAGGACCTTCAGGACAGAACGCGGGAGGGCCGGCCGGTCGACACCGGACCGGAGCCCGTGGCCGACGTGCGCTGGTCCCCCGACGGCGGGCGGCTGGCGGTCCTCGTCGTCCCGGGCGGCGGGGAGCACACGCAGGTCTGGACGGTCCGGCCGGACGGCTCGGACCTGCGTCCGCTGGCCGCCCCCGCGGGCGGGTCGGCCTCGTTCGTGCGCTGGACCGGACGGGGCGAGATCCTCCTCGTGGCCGAGACCTCCGCCGCGGGCGTCACCGAGGTGGTGCTGGCCGACGCCGCCTCGGGCGGCCGGGAGGTCGTCGCGGCCGGGCCGCTGCTCCATCCCGCGGCGATCAGCCGCGACCACGGGCGGATGCTGCTGCGGCACGGCCCGCGCGGTGTCCGGCGGATGTACCTGACGGATCTTCCGGCCGGGTTCGCGCCCGGCGGCCTGAGAGAGTTCGCGCCCGGTCACGCGGCGGGGCCCACCGGTGGCTCGGGAAGGCTCATCACGGGCCGTACGGCAGGCTTCGCGGGCGGCCCGGAGGGATCCGGTTCGGGGGGATTCGGTTCGGGGGGATCGGGCCCGAGAGGATTCGCAACCAACGGCCACGGAAGAGCTGCGGCCGGCCGTACGGCGGGCCCGAACGGTTCAGCGCCCGATCACCCGGCGGGACCGGCGGGCGGCGGGGAGCGGGCGCTGCTGGAGGGGCTGCCCGGCTCCACCGACTACGGCATCCTCTCCCCCGACGGCACGACCGCCTATCTGCTGTCGGACGCGGGACGCGACCGGGCCGCGCTGCTCCGGGTGCGGGGGGACGGCGAGACGGAGGTGCTGGCCGAGCGCCCCGACGCCGAGCTGGACCAGTTCGCGCTGAGCGCCGACGGCTGCCGCGCCGTACTGGTGTGGAACGTCTCCGGCAGGTCGGAGCTGGCCCTGATGGAGACCGACACCTGCGCGGTGCGCCCGCTGCCGCCGCCGCCCGCCGAGGTGGTGTCCTCGATCAGGGTGTCGCTGGACGGGAGTGCGGCCGTGCTCGCGGCCGAGGGGCCCGGCCACCCCTCCCACGTGGTGCTGTGCGACCTGGAGTCGGGCGCCTACCGCGAGGTGGCGGGGGCCGGCCCGATCGCCGGGGCGGTCGGGGCCGAGCCGGTGCGCCTGCGGGCGCGCGACGGCATGGAACTGACCGGCTGGCTCTACCGGCCCCCGGGCGCCTACGGTCCGGCGCCCTTCCTCATCTATCTGCACGGCGGCCCGGAGGATCAGGAACGGCCGTGCTTCAACCCCCTGTACCAGAACCTGCTGGCCGCCGGGATCGGGGTGTTCGCGCCGAACGTCCGAGGTTCGTCAGGCTTCGGGCGGGCCTTCCGCGACGCCGACAACCACTCCCTGCGCTTCCGCGCGATCGACGACGTCGCCGACTGCGCCCTCGAACTGGCCCGGCTCGGCCTCGCCGATCCGACGCGGATCGCCTGCATGGGGTGGTCCTACGGCGGCTATCTGACGCTGGCCGCCCTCGTGACCCATCCCGGCCTGTTCCGGGCCGGGGTGGACTTCTGCGGGATGGCCGACTTCGAGACCTTCTACGCGCGGACCGAGCCGTGGATCGCCGCGGCCGCGGTCAGCGAGTACGGCCATCCCGTCACCGACCGCGACCTGCTGCGCGCCCTGTCGCCGTTGCACTCGTTCGGCCGGCTGACCGCCCCGCTGCTGGTGGTGCACGGCGCCCAGGACACCAACGTCCCGTTGTACGAGGCCGAGCAGGTGATCCGGGCGACCCGGGGGCTCGGGCTGCCCTGCGACCATCTGATCTTCGAGGACGAGGGCCACACGATCAGGAAGCCGGCCAACCGGGCGATCTTCGTACGGAACGTCACCGGATGGCTCGACCGGCAGCTGACCGGACCGGCCCGCGGGTGAGGACGCGATCGGCCGCCCTCGGCGCGGGCCGGGGCGGGCCGATCGCCGCCGTGGAGAGAAGCTGTCGTCGAGGCCCGGGATCAGTCGTCTCGCCGGGGCCCGGGGTCAGTCGTCCTGGTCGTTCTCGGTGTCCGTCGTCTCGACCACGTCCGGGCTGTCGTCGTCGCCCTCGCCGCCGCCTCCGCATCCACCGGCCAGTACGGCGAGCATCGCCGTCCCCGCGGCGGCCAGGGCCGCCCTTCGCCTGGTCCGAGCCAGCATCCACGACCTCCAGTGATGTCCGGCCGGGCGTGCGGACGCCCGGTCAGTTTCGGATCTTCCTGTCAGCCGACGTGCCCCCGCTCCCTCACCTCTAACGTCCGGGCGCGGTGAAGTCCGTGCCGGGATGATGGCGGCCGACTATGTACAACGTTGAATACAACGTTGTAGAAAGATCTGGACACGGGGGCGTTCGGTCGGGGACACGTGTGGGACGCAGCGGAAGAGGTCTTCATGGGTGCCAGAGTCGTTCAACGCATGATCGCCACATTGGCGGGTCTGACCTGCCTGTTAGCGGCGGCGCCGGCCGCGGAGGCGGCTGATCCGAGACCGGGACCGGCCTCGGACGCCGTTCCGGCCGGATCGTCCGCGTCCCCGTCGTCCCCGTCGGCCGCGTCCCCCGGCGGGCCCCGTACCTACACCAACCCGGTCAGCCGCTCCTTCTCCGACACCTTCGCCGACCCGGCGATCGTCCGGGGCGAGGACGGCTGGTGGTACGCCTTCGGGACCAGCGACCCCCTGCGCGAGGGCGAGGGGACCCGTCACTACCTGCCCGTCTCCCGCTCGCGGAATCTGGTCGACTGGACCTACGTCGGTGACGCCTTCACCGAGCGGAACCTGCCGGCCTGGGCCGACACCGCGGCGGGCGCGAGCCTGTGGGCGCCGGACATCCGGCGCGTGGACGGCGAGTACCGCCTGTACTACGTGGTCACCCAGACCACCGTCACGCCGGAGCCGAACGACAACGCGATCGGGATGGCCACCGCTCCGACGCCGGCCGGCCCGTGGACCGACTCGGGCGCCCCGGTCGTGGAGCCGCGCAGGGGCGCCGGCGCCTCCGGCGACTTCAAGTGGACCTTCGACCCCAGCCACGCCGTCGACACCGACGGGACCGAGTATCTCGTCTACGGCTCCTACTACGGCGGGATCTTCATCACGCGCCTCGACCCCACCGGCAGGAAGGCCGTGGGCGAGCCCACGATGATCGCCATCGACAACAAGTTCGAGGGCGGCTACCTGGTGCGCCGCGGCGGCTACTGGTACCTGTTCGCCTCCTCGGCCGACTGCTGCGCCGGGCCGACCACGGGCTACAGCGTCTACGCCGGGCGCTCGCGCTCCATCACCGGCCCCTACACCGACCGGGAGGGAGTGTCGCTGACCACCTCGCGGGCCGGCGGCACGATCGTCATCGCGCCGAACGGCAACCGCTGGGTGGGCACCGGGCACAACGCCGTCGTGACCGACCCCGCCGGGCAGGACTGGCTGGTCTACCACGCCATCGACCGTGACGACCCCTACCTCGACGAGCCGTTCGGGGTCAACGAGCGGCCCATGCTGATCGACCGGCTCGACTGGATCGGCGGCTGGCCGACCGTCCGGGGCGGCGCGTGGGCCTCGGAGGACCCGCAGCCGGCGCCGGGCCGTACCGGTCCCGTGAAGGTCGCGCCGACCCCCCGCCCCGGCCCGGTCGACCGCCGCCGCAGCGACGAGTTCGACGGCACGCAGCTGGGCTCCGGCTGGAGCTGGGTGCGCGCGCCGCAGGGAGAGGTCACCGGCGGGGCGCTGCGCTGGCCGACCCAGGACGCCGAGCTCAACAGGGAGAACAACACCGCCTCCGTCCTGCTGCGCGAGGCCCCGAAGGGCGACTGGACCGCCGAGACCAGGCTCCGCATCGACCTGGGAACCGACACCGTCCGCAACTACCAGCAGGCGGGCCTCGTCGCCTACGCCGGTGACGACCTCTACACCAAGCTCGTCCACGTGGCGATCTGGAACACCCGCCAGACCGAGTTCGGCAAGGAGATGCCGTACGAGGGCCGGATCGCCTACGGCGGCACGATCGTCGGGCCGCCCGCCGAGGAGACCTGGCTGCGCCTGGTCCACCGGGTCGACCGGCGCAACGGCGAGCACGAACTGCGCGCGGCCACCAGCCGCGACGGCCGCAACTGGATCTACGGCGGCGTGTGGACCCTGCCGGCCGACGCCGACCTGCGCGTGGGGCTGATCTCGCTGGGCGGCGCGGGCGCCACGGCCGAGTTCGACTACTTCCGCCTGCACCACCGCTGACACGCGGCGCGGGGGCCGGGCGGTGCCGTACGACGGTGTCGTACGGCGGCGCGGAAGGTGAGGTCGGCGGTGCCGTACGGCGGCGCGGACGGGTGAGCCCGGCGCCGGGGCGGGCAGGACGGCATCGTGAACGTCGTCGTCCTGTCCGACACCCACGCGCCGCGGCGGTGGAAGTCCTGTCCCGACCGCGTCGCCGAGCACCTGACCGGCGCCGACCTCATCCTGCACGCCGGGGACGTCTGCACCCCGGACGTGCTGGACGAGCTGGCCGCCTACGCGCCCGTCCACGTGGTCAAGGGCAACAACGACGGGCCCGACGTGGTCGCGCCCGAGACCCTCGAACTCGAACTGGACGGACTCCGGGTGGCCATGATCCACGACAGCGGCGCGGCACGGGGACGGCTGCCCCGGCTGCGCCGCCGGTTCCCCCGGGCCGACCTGGTCGTCTTCGGGCACTCGCACATCCCGCTCGACGAGAGCGAGGACGGCTTCCGCATCTTCAACCCCGGCTCCCCCACCGACCGCCGCCGCCAGCCGCACGGCACTGTGGGCCTGCTGCGCATCGAGGACGGCGTCCTGGCCGAGGCGAGGATCGTGCCGGTCACCTGACCGGAGGCCGGTCGCCGGCTCGCCGGTCCGCGGCCGGCAGGCGACGGCTGGAGGGCGGGGATCGGCTGGCGGGCGAGCGGCCGGAAAACGGATGGAGCCGGCGGCGGGGCATGACCCACCATTCCCTCATGGCCCCATCCTCCTCCCCCATCGAGATCCGCCCCGCCTCCCGCGAGGACGCCGGCCTCCTGGCCCGGCTGAACGGCTTCGTGCACACCGTTCACGCCCGGAACCGGCCGGACGTCTTCCACCCCGGCCCCGCCCCCGAGGACCTGGTCCCGGTCTTCGAGGCCCATCTGGCCCGCGAGGACGCCCTCATCTTCATCGCCTGCTCGCAGGGGCGGCCGGTCGGATACGCCTTCGCGGTCATCATCGACCGCCCCAGTGATGCCCTCATGCAGGCGAGGAACTTCATCGTCCTGGAGCACCTGGCCGTGGACCCCGACGCCGCCCGCACCGGCGTCGGCACCGCCCTGCTCGACGCGGTACGCGCCGCGGGCCGGCAGAGGGGGTGCTCCCGCCTTCTCACCGACGTGTGGGACTTCAACACCGAGGCGCAGGCCTTCTACGAGAAGGCGGGATTCACTCCGATGCGGCACATCCTCGAGCAGCCCCTGTGACGGGCCCGCCGGAGACCGCCCGGAACCCGCTCTCCGCCGCCTCATGACCGGGTGATCCAGGAGGGCCACCAGGGCGGGACGCACTCGCCCGGCGTCGTGTCGGCGGTGACGTCGTGAACGAGCATCGCCGCCGGACCGGCCGCGGCGATGAGGACGGCGCAAGCCATCAGGGCCGCCTTCAGCAAACCGTGCTTCGCGAACCAGGGGAGGCAGGCGACCAAATTGATCGGCAGGGAGACGAGAGCCGATCCGCCCGCGACGATCGGAAATACGACCAGACGGCTCGCCGCCCAGACGAAACCCGCCATCGCCTCCCCGGTGCCCAGGTCACCGAGGCAGTGCTGTTGTCTCCGGGCCACCAGGACGATGTCCAGGAACGTCCCGAGCGTCGCACAGGTCAATGCGACGGCGAACAGCATTCCGCAACCCATGACCCAGAAGACATCATCTGTTTCTGGAGTGCTCCCGCCGGTCACCCGCCAATCAAAACAAACTCCCATGACGGCCGGGCGCAGAGAATGTGAGAGTACGGTGCAGGATCGCCCTCGGCTTCCGTGACGTCGGCGGTTTCCGCACCGTTGGAGCTGGCAGGCCTACATGCGCAGGGTGTCACTCGGCTGATAGCCGTAGGCGTCCCTGTAGGCGGCGGCGAAACGGCCGAGGTGGAAGAAGCCCCAGCGCGCGGCGACGGCCGCGACGGTGGTGTGCCCGGGATCGGCCGCCAGGAGGTCGGCATGGGCGGCGGCCAGCCGGACGCGGCGCAGATATCCCATCGGGGTGGTGCCCAGGTGCTCACGGAACGCGTACTGCAGGGTGCGGCCGGAGACGCGTGCGGCGGCGGCGATGTCGGTGAGCGTGATGTCGGCGTCGGCGTGGTCGTCGATGAAGGCGACCGCCCGGCGGACCGTCTCGAACCGGGCGCTGCGCAGCTCCGGGCCGGTGGGCTCGTGGGTCCGGTTGGGGAAGGCGGCCAGGACACTGGCCGCCAGGAGTTGCGCGGAGGCGGAGACCACCAGGGGCGAGCCGGTGAGCTCGGGATAGGGCAGGACCTCGTCGCGCAGATAGGCGATGGTGTGCGCGAGATGCCGGGCCGCGTCTTCGCTGACGGCACGGTATCCCCCCAGCCGGATCGGTCCGGAGGAGTGGCCGGGGTCGACGGCCGCGGCCTTGGCCAGCAGCACGGGGTCGAACATGACGATGTTGTAGCGGGACCGGCGGATCTCACCGGTGTAGGGCTTCTCCGGCGGCGCGAACAGCACCGTGTCCCCCGGCCCGAAGACGTCCTCGTCCTGACCCGCGACGTGGTTGAGGATCGTCCCCGACTCGACCGCGCACAGGCACACCTTGCCCAGCGGGTTCACGTCGTAGCCCATGGCGTAGGCCAGATCCAGCCGGTCGATGCTGACCGGCCCCACCATGTCCCGCCTGATCCGCGTACTGGGGTTCTCGACGTCACCCCGGATCCGCATCTTGGCGTACGCCTCACTCAAGAACGCTTCGGTCTCGTCAAGATCTCTGCTCTTGAAAACCAGCGGTTCCATCGCTCACCAGCTCTCCGGCCCGGGGAAGACCACGCCACCACGTGCAAGGAGGGCTGCGGCGGCGCCTACCGAGGCAACCGCCATCATGCCCGCGCCGACACGGACGAACCGCCACGCCCTGCCGGGTCCTCATCGGTGGCCGGGGCGCTATCCCAGTTGGTCGCGGCGGCGTGTCAGGTAGGCGGTCTCGGCGGTGTTGCCCGCAAGCTCGATGGCTTCGTCGTACGCCGCGCGTGACTCGTGACTGCGACCCAGCCGGCGCAGCAGGTCGGCGCGGGTCGCGTGGTAGGCGTGATAGCCGGCCAGCTTGCCCCCAAGACGGTCGACGACCGCCAGCGCCACCTCCGGACCGTCGAGTTCGGCGACCGCAATGGCCCGGTTGAGGGCGACGATCGGCGAGGGGTCGAGGCGGAGGAGCTGGTCGTAGAGGGCGACGACCTGCGACCAGTCGGTGCAGCGCACGTCGCGGGCGGAGGTGTGCACGGCGTTGATCGCAGCGAGGATCTGATAGCGGCCCGGGGCCTGCCCGCTGGCCAGGCGCTCGCGTACCAGCCGGTGGCCCTCGGCGATCAGCGCCGCGTCCCAGGCCCCACGGTCCTGCTCGCCGAGGGGGACCAGCTCGCCGCCCGACACCCGGGCGGTACGGCGGGCCTCGGTCAGGAGCATCAGCGCCAGCAGCCCGGCCACCTCACCGTCTTCCGGCATGAGGGCGCGGATCAGGCGAGTGAGCCGGATCGCCTCGGCGGTCAGATCGTGACGTACGGGATCGGTGCCGGGGCCGGTCGCCAGGTAGCCCTCGTTGAAGACGAGGAAGAGGACGGCCAGGACGCCGGAGACGCGGCCCGGGAGCTCCTCCGCGGGCGGCACCCGATAGGGGATGCGAGCCGTCTTGATCTTGTCCTTCGCACGGGTGATCCGCCGCCCCATCGCGCTCTCCTGGACCAGGAAGGCACGGGCGATCTCGGGCACGGTCAGCCCGGCGACCATGCGCAGCGTCAGCGCCACGCGGGTCTCCATCGCCAGCGCCGGATGACAGCAGGTGAAGATCAGCCGGAGCCGCTCGTCGTCGATGGCGTCGGCAGGCCCGGGCGGGTCGTCGTCGTACGACAACTGAGCCTCCTTGTGCTTGTCCCCGCGTTTGCTCTCGCGCCGGAGCCGGTCGATCGCCTTGCGGTTGGCGGTGGTGGTCAGCCAGGCGCCGGGGTTGGGCGGGACGCCGTCGACCGGCCACCGCTCGACGGCGGTCGCGAACGCCTCGGCCGCCGCCTCCTCGGCGATGTCGAGATCACCCAGACGCCTGGTCAGGAAGGCGACCAGCCGCGCCCACTCCTCACGGTGCGCCCGGGTGATCGCCTCCCTGACGTCGGCGCTGTTCACAGGAACGGCCGCACCTCGACCCTGCGGTTGCAGGCCTTCGACCCCTCGGCGGCCAGCTTGAGCGCCACGTCGAGGTCCACGGCTTCGATGATCCAGAAGCCGGCGATGAACTCCTTCGACTCCAGGAAGGGCCCGTCGGTGAACATCGCCTCCCCACCCCGGTTGTCGATCACCGTGGCCGAGCCGGGCATCCCGAGGCCGCCGGCGAAGACCCAGTGGCCCTCGGCCATGAGCCGGTCGTTGAACACGTCGATCGCGGCCGCTTCCTCCGGAGTGGCCAAGCCGTCCTTGTCCTTGTCGAAGATCACGGAAACCAGGTACTGCATCTCGGATCATCTCCTGTGTCCCGGGGCGCCCCTCGCGGGCGGCCTCTCACCCCTACTACGAACGCCTCCGTCCCGATCGGACACCGCCTCCCGGACTTCTTCCGGGAACTTTCGATCGCAGTGGAATGACGAGGAGGTTCTGCGTGCCGGACTGGAACGCACCTTTCCACAGTGCCACTGCGGCAGACTGCAACCACCCCCCGTCGCGACCCGTTCGACTGTCGGATTGCGAGTCGTCAGGCCCTCGAGAATGTGGTGATGATCGGGAACACCGACCTCCTCCAGTCCTCCGACACGCCCGATGCGGCAGGGGACCACTACGTCGTGGTCAAGTCCGCGCCCGGCACCGCCTCGGTGCTCACCGGGCGGCTGAACGGCGGCAGGCCGGTGCGGCTGTCGGACAACGACGGCTGGAACTCCGGTCCCCGCCACCGAGGGCGGGCGCGGTGTGTGGGCGGCGTTCGACCCGGAGAGCGGCCCGCAGATCCGCGCGCGTCCGCCCGACGGGGGTACGCCGTCCACGCTCGTCCGCCAGGCGGCCGGGCGCGCGTCGGGGACGTCGATCGCGGGAGACGACGTCGCCTGGTCGGAGGAGACGCCCGAGGGGGAACTCGGTCTCCGGCTCAAGCGCGGCGACGCCGCGCCCGTCAATCTCACTGCGGACGCCGGCAGTCACGGCTATCAGGCGTCGATCAAGGACGGCGGGCTCGCCTTCACGCGCGGACGGTTCGAGGACGAGTCCTTCCACAGCGCCCCGGTGATCTACGGTCTGGCGACCGGTACGCGGGTGGAGCTGCCCGAGGTGCCGTCGACCGGCCCCTTCCCTTCGGATTCGCGGTGGCCTCGCCTGGCGGGCCCGTACATGCTGTGGCTGTACGACGCCGACGGCGAGGGCCGCAGCGGAGTCATGCGCGCCGCGCTCGACGGCAGCGGCATGACCCCGATCGTGAGGGACGGCCCGGAGGCGCCGAGTGCGTCCCGGCTGGACGCCAGCGACCAGGTGGCCACGATCATCGTCGAGCCGCCCCGCGACGGGACGGACGGCAACGAGGACCTGCCGAAGCTCTTCCAGGTCCCGGTCACGGGCGGCGAGCTGCAGCGCTACTCCTGCAACAGGGACACCAGTCCCTGTCCGCCGCGGGCGAGGGCACTCGCCTGGTCTGGCTCGACGGCACCGCCGCCGACATCGACCCGGTGACGCGCGAGCGGCCCGCCCGCCACCGCCCCGGCACGTCCTCGGTCACCCCTTAACGGGCAAATACCTTCTAACCCCACAAAGGCCTCGAAAAGTCGTTAGATATGACTTCACACGCAAATACTCAAAGTAAGCAGGTGCAAAAACCGAAAAATAGATAAAGTCGGCGCTGGAAAGATCATTCTGACCACCCGATTGGGAGAGCCATGCGCCCGCACCGCCTGCTGCTCGTCCTCGTGATGTCCTCGCTGGCCGCCGCGGGTTGCGGCAGCGGCGAACCCGAAGGGGCGGACACACCGCAGGAGACGTTGACGAGACTCACCGCGTTCATCGCCGACGACGAGGGCGAGGACGCCTGCAACCTGATGTCGGTGTCCGCGCAGGAGTTGTTCGCCCGCGGCAACGAGATGAGCACCTGCGAGCAGGCCGTCAACATGTTCCACGGCAAGATCGCCGACCGGGACGCCTACCGACAGATGGTTCCCACCGGGCTCAAAACGGAGGGCGACGAGGCCGAGGTCAGCGGCTACTGCGGGAAGGGATGGACCCACCCCGGTGGCACGGACCTGCGGGAAGACCCCAACGATCTGGGGACTCTGACCCTGCGCAGAACCGAGAACGGCTGGCTGGTCCAGGACTACGTCAGCAGCAGGGAATACTCCACCTGCGGCGGATGAGCCGCCGCAACCGGCCGTCGTCGGTTCACGGTCGTGTCGCCCAGCCGACGGACAGGAAGCAACCCTGCCGCCCTGATCGCCGGATTCGCGCAGGAGCGCCTCCGTTGCGGGGCGGATCCGACCGAGCCTGCGCGCCGTCTGACGGTGGAGACCGGCCTGGAGGCCCAGCCCTGGAAGCGAGCCGTCACGCGCCATAGACCGGCCTGGCGGTGTGGACCTGGAGGGACGGCGCCGCCACGCTTCTACGCGCACCGCCCCACTCCGTTCCGGATGCCTCCCTGACGGACCACGTCATTCGACGGCAACCCGACCTTGAGCGAAAGCCTGCCGGGGCTGAACGCCGGGAACAGGACGACAGCACGGCCTTCCGCCTTCCAGGCGGAGCGATCACCCCGGCCGGTGGACCGAGAGCGCGGTCGGGGACGCGTGGACGGCGGCGCGGATGCGCCGCTGCGTGGGGACGTCGCTGCGTGGGGACGTCGCTGCGTGGGGACGTAGCTGCGTGGGGACGTAGCTGTCAGCGCTGCCGTCACCTCAGCCCACGGTCATCCGGTGCCGGCGGTTCCAGGAGCGGCATCTCGCCCGGAGCCCCTATACGAGCACCGACCGGACGAGGGTGCGGACGGTTTCCTCGAAACGCCGCGCCTCGTCCGGGTCCACGGCAAGATCGATGGGCTTGCCCTTCTTCCAGATCGTGAGCGGCTCGGTCGGCGGCCGGTCGATGAGCGCGGCGATCGGCGGCACGGCCTTGGCCACAGGTTGAGCGAACAGTGCCGATGCCACCCGTACGAGGCCGCGCAGCGGCTGCTTGAAGGGCTCATGGAGCCCGGTCGCCACGAACACCGGGTTGTACAGCACATACTTCGTCCGCTCGGAAGCGTAGGCAGTCCCCAGCAGCTCGCTGGCCCTGGCTCCCTGCACGGTTGCGGCGAGCGCCCGGTACCGGTCCTTCAACTGGAGGTCGTCCCAGCGGATCCGGCCGCTCTGCCCGGCACCGCACAGGTTGATGATCACTGGAGTCGGTGCGTTCTCCAGAGGACCGCGCAATCCATGGGCCATGAGCCAGCGGTTGATCACATAGAGAGCGAAGGTGTGCTCGAACCCCTCCTCGGTCACCACTCGCGCCGGGTTGAACCGGAACGCGGAGAGCACCAGCGCATCGATGGCCGGATACTCGGCGCTGAGCCGTTCCACCAGGTCACGGGTCTGGCGCAGGGAGCTGAGGTCAGCCCTGACGAAGCGGGCCTCCGGCACCTCCTCGCGCAGGCGTCCCCCGCCTTCTTCGCTGCTGCCCACGGCCACGACCTGGTCCCCGAGGTTGGCACAGTGGCGGGCGAGGGCTCTGCCGATGCCTCTGGTCCCTCCGGTGATCACGATGGTTCGACCCATAAGTTGAGATCCCCCTCAAGTTGAGATTTACCTCAACTTAGCTAGGCTTGCCGGTATGCGCAAGGACGCCGTGCATAACCGCGAGCGCCTCCTGCGGGCGGCCCGGGAACTGTTCGCGGACCGCGGACTCGACGTGCCGCTCGAAGAGATCGCGCGCTCGGCCGGAGTCAGCATCGGGACGCTGTACAACCGCTTCCCCACACGGGACGCCCTGGTGGAGGCGGTATTCGCCGACCGGGTGGCGGCCGTGGCCGAGTTGGCCGAGCAGGCGCTGGCCGCCGACAACGCCTGGGAAGGGTTCGTCGCGTTCCTGACCGGGGTGTGTGAGCTGCAGGCGACCGACCTCGGCTACAACGACCTCGCCGCACGAACGGCCGGCTTGGACGCGGATCGCGGATACAGCCTGATGCAGGAGATCTTCGGACGCGCCCAGCGAGCCGGAGATCTGCGGGCCGACGTCACACTCGCCGACATGGCCTTCGTGGTCTGGGGCGTTGCGGCGACCATCAGGGCCACGTGCAAGACGGCGCCGGGAGCCTGGCGGCGGCACCTCGCCCTGTCCCTGGACGGCCTGCGCGCCATCGCCGCCGGCCCTCTGCCGGCCCCGCCCATGTCCACCGCGCAGACCCGCGCCGCGATGCAGAAGTGCTGACGTACGGCTGATCGCTGAACCCTTCATCACGAGTCAGCGGCAAGGTCGCGGTCGAGGGCTCGCGTGTCCGGTCAGAACGGAGAATTCCGACACCTGCATCAGGAGAACGACCCTCCTTCGGGAGGGGTCGCCCTGGCTTTGTGCTGTACGTGCAGCAGCCATTTGAAACGGGATACCTTCTGCACGATGAGTGCCCGGTACGCATGGTCTGAACGCTTCCCCGCAAGGGATCCGGCGACCGAGGGTTCTGATCGCCCGGCTGTCAGTCCACTCGGCGATCTGCATCCTCCGGCTACCGGAGCAGAGGTCTGCGAGCTTGAAGAGCGGTTGGGCCTGGAGCTGCCGCCGAGTTACCGGCAGTTCCTCCTGTTCGCCAACGGGTGGGGCAACAACGATGACTGCTGTCTGCTGCGTGCCGAGGAAGTCGGCTGGCTCCGTGATGCCGATCCCTCGATCGCCGAGAGCTGGCCAGAACCCAAGCCCGAGAACTCGTGGAGCGTGCCCGACGAGCTCTACTTCGTCTACGGGCCGGAGCAGGACTCCATCCGTTACAGAGGGGAGTATGTGCCCGACACCCTTATGATCGGATACTGGGACGACGGAGTGGCTCTCCTCAATCCCCACGTCAGGACCTCTGAAGGTGAGTGGGAAGCCTGGTATCTCGCCCCATGGAAACCCGGCGCCAACCGTTACAGGTCCTTCTGGGACCTCGCAATGGACGAGCTGCGGATGCGCTACGCACGTTGATGTCCCTTCCTCGTTGAGCTTCACCGGCTCGGGCGCGAGCCTGAAGGACCTCACGGAGCGGATGGGGCACGACTCGATGGCGCTGATCTATCAGCACCGTACGGCGGAAGCCGACCGGAAGATCGCCGACGCGATGAACAGCAAGATCGAAGAAGCCCGTCCGGACGATGACGATGGATCTTCGGGAGTGCCCGCCCGGGTCGGCTGATGACACGACGCCCCGTTCCCTCGATCGGGAACGGGGCGTTTTCGCTGGTGGGCGGTACCGCGTTCGAACCGGCGACATCTCACTTGCAAGGCGATCCGAGCGGCTCCCCGACCAGAACCGATGCCAGGCCTGAGCTGCGGCTACGGTCTCCGGTCGTCCACCGGCCGTCCAGCCGTGCCCCCGGTCGTTGCCACCCAGTCGGTCGCCCAGAAGCCATCCCTAAACCCAGAGTTATCGCCGAGTTTCCCTCACCGATCGGACCTTCGATCCCTTTCTGTCGGCGACAACTGTGATCATGCCGTCCACATGTTCAAAGGAGTGACGATGACAGAGTGCCCCGAGGAGTTCCGCTGGCTCTCCGACCGTGAGGAACTGGGTGAGATCTACTGCGTGTCCTTCGTCCGAGGGCTCTCCCCGGACGAGGTCCTCCGCCGGTTCGGAATAGACGAGAACACCATGGAGGAAGGAGTGACAGCCGAGGGGCTGAACGAACGCTCGGTGGAGAGCATGAGGGCCGACTCGGCCGGTTACATCGGCGCCGCGGAGATCGGCGACTGGACCCTGGTCATCGAACCGGGAGGATGGAAGATCGCCGTCGACTCCGACGTATACGGCCCGGTCTCGCGGGGAACCGAGGTCGTGTCGGTCTGCCGTCATGACTACGCCTCGGACAGCTTCGCCTACATCGTTGATGGTGAGTCGGTCCTCCACTTCGATCCGATGTGCCCAGACGATCGGTCGGGCAGCGATCCAGACCGTTTCATCAAGGAGATGCGTGAAGTCGGCCTGGATCCCGAATACGACATCTTCGATGACGACTCGCACATCGAGTTCCCGATAGAGCGTTCGTTCGCCCTCGCGGGAAGGATCACGGGTCTTCCCTTCTCCCCGGAGATGCTGGCGCTGCGATTCCTCGGCGCAGAACCCCTTGAGGACTGATCGGCAGATTCAGGGGAGAGCTTCTGTCAACGGGCTCAGGCACTCATGGGGTAACGGGTTAGGAGTTCCCGCACTTGAGGGACATCGGCGTACGGCTTGAGCAGGGTCAGAACCACGCGGGCACGTCGGCACCAGCGCCTTCGCTCACGGGGCGAATGATCTCACGGCATTGCGACCCGCAAGGTGCAGCGAAGCGGTCCGTACGGAAGAAGGGAACACCAAGACCGTCAAGTCACGTTGCTCCCTCAAGCTCCCCCGTCGGCGTGTGGACGCCCTCCAAGCACTCGGAAAAGAGCACGGGAAGTCCTGCGGCAGACGGGCCGGCACGGGCTCGGTCTCCTATGCTTCCGCTCATCTGGGGTCTCGCGCCGTAGGAGATCCTCCGCCGGTTCCGCGTGGGCGGGAGCACCGTAGGGGTGCGACGCAGCCGACCATGTCAGCGCTGAGAAGGTCGATAGCTGGACTCTGGGCGACGAACCGTGAGGATGGCTGTGGGTCACCGACCACCCCACCACTAAATGAGCGTCCATCACACCATCATGCTAGCGACCATCTCACCGTGATCACAGCGACTATTTCACCATCTCTGACATGATGAGCGCATGGTCACCACACCCCTGGGGCACCTGGTCCGACGTCACGCGGAGCAGGCCGTCACAGACGCTTTAACCGATACCCGCGTCGTCCTGGTCAACGGCGCCCGGCAGTCGGGCAAAAGCACTCTGGTCCGGCAGCTCGCCAAGGCTGGAGACACCGAGTGGCGTGATCTCGATGACCCGTTGACCCGGCAGGCGGCGCTGAGCGACCCCAGCGGATTCGTCGACTTTCCGGAGCGGATGGTCATCGACGAGATTCAGCGGGCCCCCGAACTGTTGCTCGCCATCAAATCCCGGGTGGATGCCGACCCGAGGCCCGGCAGGTATCTACTCACCGGCTCCTCTCGCCTCCTCGCACTGCGTGGGCTACCCGACACCCTGCCAGGGCGGATGGAGACCATCGAACTCTGGCCGTTCGCACAGGGGGAGATCGACGGGCAGCCCGACGGGTTCATCGACGCAGTCTTCGCTCAGGGGCCCGAGCTACGGCACACCTCCCAGCTGACCCGAGCGGACTACGCCGAGCGCCTGGTACGCGGCGGTTACCCCGAGGCGGTCGCCCGCAGCAATGCCCGTCGCAGGCAACGATTCTTCGACTCCTACGTCGGCGACCTGATCAACCGCGATGTCATGCAGTTGTCGGAGATCGAGCGCACCGCGGAACTGCGCGCGTTGATCAAGCTGCTGGCGGCCAGGTCCGGCCAGTTGCTCGTCGTCCAGGCACTGAGCCGCGACCTCGGGTTGCCCGGCACCACGACGGCGAGGTTCCTGGCGCTTCTGGAAGAGGTCTTCCTGGTGAAGCGTGTTCCCGCCTGGTCGAAGAACATCAGCAACCGGGCCGTCCACACCCCCAAGATCACCTTCGTCGACTCGGGTGTGGCTGCGAACCTGCTCGGCGCCGACGCCCGGGGCCTGCTCCGGCCGGGTTCCGCGTTCGGCCCTCTGCTGGAAGGGTTCGTCCTCATGGAACTGGCCAGGCAGACGACCTGGTCAGACACCCTGGTCGAGCTCTACCACTACCGGACCAAGGACAAGGTGGAGGTCGACGCCATCCTGGAGACCCGCCAGGGCCAGGTGGTAGGCATCGAGGTCAAGGCCGCGTCCACCGTGCGGCCGGAGGACTTCAAAGGACTTCGTCACCTCGCCGAGCGCGTCGGCCCCGACTTCGTCGCCGGACTGGTCCTGCACACCGGCGCCCACACCTTCTCCTTCGGAGACCGCATGCTAGCCGCCCCCGTAAGCGCGCTCTGGGAGACACACCCGTAGCCGGAACTCGCCGAGACAGGTCTGCTGGAGCCCCGCTGAGAAAGCATGGCCGGTAGTCGCAGGCGGCGAGTCGGCTGTCATCCGACAAGAGATCATCCGTACCCGCTCCAAACGCGACGGCTCCCACCCCTCCACCAAGGTCGGCTGATGTCATGTTGATGACACGACGCCCCGTTTCCTCGATCGGAAACGGGGCGTTTTCGCTGGTGGGCGCTACCGGGTTCGAACCAGTGACATCTCGCTTGTAAGGCGAGCGCTCTACCGCTGAGCTAAGCGCCCGGGAGGTTCCTTACGGAACAGGCGGGACACAACCTTACGACACCATGGGGGTTGTCGGCACATCGAGCGTCCACGACGCGCCCGCGTCCCGGACTCCGGCGGCTCGCCAGCCGAGCAGGGAGGCGCCGAGCATGCCGGCGTCGACGCCCAGGACGGCGCGGCGCAGCGGGGGTGCGGAGCGGAAGGACAGGCGTTTGGCGAGGCGTTCGGCCAGGGGGGCGGACAGCAGGGGGCCCGCCTCGGCCAGGCCGCCGCCCAGGACGATCGCGGAGGGGTCGAGCAGGAGGGTGTAGGTGGCCAGGGCCAGGGACAGGGCCTCGACCGCCTCGTCCCACACCGCCGTGGCGACCGGGTCGCCGGCGGCGGTCAGGGCGGCGACCTCCTTCGCCGTGGCGGGGCGGTCCGCGCGGGCGGAGTAGCGGCGGCCGACGGCCGAGGCGGAGGCGTAGGTCTCCAGACAGCCCGTCTGCCCGCAGGCGCACGTCTCCCCGTCGGGGAAGACCGGGATGTGGCCGATCTCGCCGCTCCAGCCGGAGGTCCCGGCGTACGGCTCGCCCGTGATGATCATCGCGCCGGCGATGCCGGTGCCGATCGGCAGGAACAGGAAGTCGGACAGCTCCCGGCCTGCGCCGAGCACGCTCTCGCCCAGGCCGCCGGTGCGCACGTCGTGGCCGAGCAGGGCGGGCACGTCCAGAGGCACGAAGTCCGTCGCGGGCACGTCGCGCCAGCCGAGGTTGGCCGCGTAGAGGGCGGTGGCGGTGGCGTCGTCGACGAGCCCGGGGACGGCGATGCCGACGGCCGCGGGTCCGGTGCCGAAGATCGAGGAGCCCCGGTCGGCCAGGTCGCCGACGAAGGAGCGGATGGTGGCGACCACGGCGTCCGGGCCGCCCTCGCGGCCGGTGGGGCGGCGGTCGGTCGCGGCGACCTCACCCGAGCGCGTGACGACGCCGCCCTTCATCGAGGTGCCCCCGACGTCGACGGCCACCACATAGTCGCTCACGAGGTCCCCCTGACGTCGACGGCCACCGCATGACCGCTCACGAAGCATCTCCTGCGCCGGCAGCCATCACGTGGCCGTTCAAAAGCACCTCCGGCGCCGGCAACCCTCACACGGCCGTTCAAAAGCACCTCCGGCGCCGACAACCACCACACGGCCGCTCACGAAGCGCTGCCGGCACCGGCGACAGCGCCGTCCACCGCTCCACCGCGGCATCGACGGCCACCACGAATGCTCATCCAGCCCTCTTCACGATCAACGGCGCGCACCCCGGGCGAAGAGCAGCGCGGCATCGGCCGCATGCCCTGTTTGTGCCGACTTACCCTAACCCAGCCGGGCCGTCCGCAACATCGACCGTCCGGATCACGGACAAGACGGCCCACGGACAAGACGGCCCACGGACAAGACGGCCCACGGACAAGACGGCCCACGGACAGGACGCCTCAAGGACAGGACGGCTCAGGCGTGGGAGGTCAGCCGGCCGAGCACCCGGTCGAGGGCCGCGGCGACCTCGTCGGCCAGGCCGTCGGGTCGTGCGGGGCTCTCCGGGCGGCTGCCCGCGAGCCGTACCGCGCCGCACGAGCGGCATTCGACCTCGCCGAGCCGGCAGATGAGCGCGATGGAACCGCACGTGGTGCAGGTGTCGAGGTCGAGGTCGTGGGTGCGCTGGCAGTCCGGGCAGATGAGCACCTGGGTCTCCTGGCGCACCCCGCGCTTCCAGGGGCTGGCGCCGCGGACCGGGTCGGTCTGCCGGGCCCCGCACGAGAAGCAGGGCATGATCGCCTCCGATGGGTCGAGACCGGCGGTCCGCGGGTCGCGCGTCCGCCGGATCACGGCTTAGGAAAGTTCGGCGAGCACCTTGCGGTACTCGGCCATGTCGCGTGCCTCCGGGATCGGGCTCACGACACGCCAGCGGACCACGCCCTCGCCATCGATGACGAAGGTGCCCCGCATCGCGATGCCCCTGTCATCGTCGAACACACCGTACGCCCGCGCCACCTGTCCGTGCGGCCAGAAATCGGAGAGCATGGCGAAACCGTAGCCCTCCCGGTCGGCCCAGGCGCGCTGGACGAAGACGGAGTCGACGGAGACGGTGAGAACGCGGACGTCCTGCGGCAGGCCGCCGCCGGCGAGCTCGTCACGGATCGCGGACAGCTCGCCGTGACACACGTTGCTGAAGGCGAAGGGGTAGAAGACCAGCAGGACCTTCCGCCCCCGGAGGTCCGAGAGCCTGACCGGAGCGCCGTGCTGATCTCTCAGCTCGAAGTCCGGTGCCGGGGAGCCCACCTCGACCGCCATGTCGCTGGTCCTTTCACGCGGGTGACGGGCGGACACCGTCATCCTGCCGTACGGCTCGCGCGAGCCGTACGGCAGGGCGGACCGGACCTCGCCGGTCCTACCGGCGCGCCTTGGGCGTGGCCAGGCGCGTGCCCGACCAGTCGGGAGCGGCGCTGATGCTGCTGGTCTGCGACAGACCCGCAGTCGTGGCGTCCTCACCGATGTCGCTGGGCTCCACGTGGCCTTCGCGGCCCGCCTTGGGAGTGAGCAGCCAGATCTGGCCACCGTCGGTCAGGTTGGTCACCACGCTGCTCAGCGCGTCGAACAGATCGCCGTCCCCGTCACGCCACCACAGCAGCACGACGTCCACGACGTCGTCGTAGTCCTCGTCGACCAGTTCGTTACCGGTCAGCTCCTCGATGGAGTCGCGCAGATCGTCGTCGGCGTCCTCGTCCCATCCGACCTCCTGCACCACCTGACCCGGCTTGAGGCCGAGTCGTTCGGCCAGGCTGCGTTCGCCCTGCGCCTGACCCGCGGTCGCGCTCACGTTTATCCCTCCTGCTTCGACGGCCCCGCCTTTACACGGTGCTCACAGTGCTTCGGCACAGTCCACACGCTGTGACCCTCAGTCGTCAACGGTCGCCACGGCAACGACTGGGCTACGCATGAATTAGTCCGACAAAAATGACAGTCGCACCTGGCGTTCGCGATTGTCGACATTGAGATCCACCACGGCGATGGACTGCCAGGTGCCCAGCGCGAGACGCCCGGCGAGAACCGGGACGGTGGCGTACGGAGGAATGAGGGCGGGCATGACGTGCGACCGGCCGTGCCCCCGGGATCCGTGTGCGTGCTTCCATCGGTCGTCGGCCGGGAGCAGGTCCTTCAGCGCCGCGAGCAGGTCGTCGTCGCTGCCCGAGCCGAGCTCGATCAGCGCGATCCCCGCCGTCGCGTGCGGTACGAAGACGTGCAGCAGGCCGTCGCCTCCGCACGACCGGACGAAACTCTCGCACTCGAAGGTGATGTCGTGCACCCGCTCGTGGGAACCGGTCACCACCTCGATCGTCTGAGATCTCACATGTCAAATCCTACGATCCGTGCGACGCCGGGATGACGACGGCGTCCGGCCCGGGGAACACCAGGCCGGTGTGCCCGTCGTCGAACCGGACCAGATAGGGGGGTTCTCCCCCGCTTCCGCGCACCTCGACGATCTCGCCCCGCCGGTCTCCGTGGCCGGTCGTGTGACCGTGCACCACGATCTGGTCGCCCACTGCCGCGTGCATCCCTGGTGCCTCCCTCTGAACATGACGAGCTATGAACATGACGAGTTCGGGCATCTCCAGGTTCGTACGGCTGCGCCCTCCAGAAAAGAGGTGCCCCGATGTAACCTTTGATGTTGATTCGTCCTACCATCGGTGGTCTAGGCCACTGTTCTCCCCCTGCCAGCAGGGACATCCTGGTTACCGGTCAGTAGAGATGCACTTTCCGGAGTAAGCGACCAGGATGGAAGGTGACCTACACCAGACAAAAGTCCATTCTCGGAAGGCGAGACCCAGTGGCTTCCGGACGCCAGCGTTTCTCGATCATCAGCGACGGCCTACCCAGTCAGCTCCCTGATGTCGACCCCAGCGAGACCCAGGAGTGGCTTGAGTCGCTCGACAACGTCGTGAAGACGGAGGGTCGAACCCGGGCGCGGTACCTCATGCTCCGCCTGTTGGAGCGGGCCCGCGAGCACCAGGTCGGCGTGCCCGGCCTGCGCAGCACCGACTACATCAACACCATCCCCCCGGAGCGCGAGCCCTGGTTCCCCGGCGACGAGCACGTCGAGCGGCGGATCCGCGCCTACATCCGGTGGAACGCAGCGGTCATGGTGACCCGGGCCAACGCCCGCACCAACGTCGGCGGCCACATCGCCACCTACGCCTCCGCCGCGTCGCTCTACGAAGTGGGCTTCAACCACTTCTTCCGCGGCAAGGATCACGGCGAGTCGGGCGACCAGGTCTTCTTCCAGGGACACGCGGCGCCCGGCATCTACGCCCGCGCCTTCCTGGAGGGCCGGCTCAACGAGGCCCAGCTCGACGCCTTCCGCCAGGAGCTGTCGCACGGCTTCAAGGGCCTGCCGTCCTACCCGCACCCGCGCCTCATGCCGGACTTCTGGGAGTTCCCCACGGTCTCCATGGGCCTGGGCCCGATCGGCGCGATCTACCAGGCGCGGTTCAACCGCTACCTGCTCAACCGCCAGATCAAGGACACCAGCCGCAGCCACGTCTGGTGCTTCCTGGGCGACGGCGAGATGGACGAGCCGGAGTCGCTCGGCGCGATCGGCATCGCCGCCCGCGAGGAGCTCGACAACCTCACCTTCGTCATCAACTGCAACCTGCAGCGTCTCGACGGCCCCGTACGCGGCAACGGAAAGATCATCCAGGAGCTGGAGTCGTACTTCCGCGGCGCCGGCTGGAACGTCATCAAGGTGGTCTGGGGCCGCGACTGGGACCCGCTGCTGGCCGCCGACGTCGACGGCGTGCTCGTCAACCAGATGAACACCACCCCCGACGGCCAGTTCCAGACCTACTCCGTCGAGAGCGGCGAGTACATCCGCGAGCACTTCTTCGGCGGCGACCCGCGCCTGCGCAAGATGGTCGAGCACCTGACCGACGACGACATCCGCAAGCTGTCGCGCGGCGGCCACGACTACCGCAAGGTCTACGCGGCCTTCAAGGCGGCCCGCGAGCACGTCGGCCAGCCGACGGTCATCCTCGCCCAGACCATCAAGGGCTGGACGCTCGGCAAGGACTTCGAGGCGCGCAACGCCACACACCAGATGAAGAAGATGTCCAAGGCCGAGCTGAAGGAGTTCCGCGACCGGCTCTACCTGCCGATCCCGGACTCGGCGCTGGACGCCGACCTGCCGCCCTACTTCCACCCGGGCGAGAACGACCCCGAGATCGCCTACATGAAGGAGCGGCGCGCGGCCCTGGGCGGCGTCCTGCCCAAGCGGGTGAACCGGGCCAAGCCGATCGCGCTTCCGGGCGACTCCGCCTACGCGCAGCTGAAGAAGGGCTCCGGCAAGCAGAACGTCGCCACGACCATGGCGTTCGTCCGCCTGCTCAAGGACCTCATGCGCGACAAGGAGATCGGCCACCGCTTCGTGCCGATCATCCCGGACGAGGCGCGCACCTTCGGTCTCGACGCGATCTTCCCGACCGCGAAGATCTACTCGCCGCACGGCCAGACCTACGAGGCCGTGGACCGGGAGCTGCTGCTGTCCTACAAGGAGTCGACCGAGGGTCAGATCCTGCACGAGGGCATCAGCGAGGCGGGCTCGATGGCCTCGCTCGTCGCCGCCGGCACGTCGTACGCCACGCACGGCGAGCACATGATCCCGATCTACATCTTCTACTCGATGTTCGGCTGGCAGCGCACCGGCGACCAGATGTGGCAGCTGGGCGACCAGATGGGCCGCGGCTTCCTGCTCGGCGCCACCGCGGGCCGCACGACCCTGAACGGCGAGGGTCTGCAGCACGAGGACGGCCACACCCCGCTGATCGCCTCGACGAACCCGGCGGCGGTGTCCTACGACCCGTCGTGGGCCTTCGAGATCGGCCACATCGTCCGCGACGGCCTGCGCAGGATGTACGGCGAGCAGCCGGAGGACGTCTTCTACTACCTGACCGTCTACAACGAGCCCTACCTCCAGCCGGCCGAGCCCGCCGACCTGGACGTGGACGGTCTGCTGAAGGGCCTGTACCGCTTCGCCCCGGCGCCCGAGGGGGTCTCCGGGCCGAAGGCCAACATCCTGGTCTCCGGCGTGGCCGGCCCGTGGGCCGTGGAGGCCCAGCGGATGCTCGCCGAGGACTGGGGCGTGGCGGCCGAGGTCTGGTCGGCCACCTCCTGGACGGAGCTGCGCCGCGAGGCGCTGGCGGCCGAGGAGCACAACCTGCTCAACCCCGACGCCGAGCAGCGCGTGCCGTACGTGACCCGGGTGCTGTCGCAGGCCCAGGGCCCGTTCGTGGGCGTCAGCGACTACATGCGCGCGGTGCAGGACCAGATCGCCCAGTGGGTGCCGGGTGACTGGTCCTCGCTGGGCACCGACGGCTTCGGCCTGTCGGACACCCGCTCGGCGCTGCGCCGCCACTTCCACGTGGACGCGGCCTCGATCACCCTGGCCGTGCTCACCCAGCTCGTCCGCCGCGGCGAGCTGGACTCGGAGGTGCTGCGCGAGGCCATCTCCCGCTACCACCTCAAGAACGGCGTGACCGAGGCCGGTGGCGCCGAGAGCAACGACACCCAGTCGATGGGCTTCTGAATGTCGATGGGTCTGTGAGATTGAGCCGGGCGGGGCCTTCGATTCGAAGACCCCGCCCGGTTAGGGTTGAATCTCTTCCCCTGCGAGCGATGCGAGCGATTTCGAGGGGAGCACATCGTGCGAAGGATTCTGGCGGCCGTCACGGCGGCGGCCCTGTCGGCCGGACTGGCGGCCTGCAGCGGAGGCGGCGAGAGCGGTGACGCGGCCTCGGGCAGCCCCGCGCCGCAGACGCCCGAGGTGCAGGGCGCCGTCACCTGGGGGACGTGCACCGACATCAAATACCCCGACGGCCAGAGCCCGCCCGCGCAGGACAAGAACCTGCAGTGCGGCACGCTCGCCGTCCCGCTCGACTACACCGAGCCCGAGGGCAAGAAGATCGACATCGCTCTCGTGCGCGTCAAGGCCACCGGGCCGGGTGAGCGGATCGGTTCCCTGCTGTTCAACTTCGGCGGCCCCGGCGCCTCCGGCGTCGACACCCTGGCCCAGGCGGCCAAGGCGTTCGGCACCCTCAACACCCGCTACGACCTGGTCAGCTTCGACCCGCGCGGGGTGGAGCGCAGCTCCGGCGTCCGCTGCGGCGGCACCGACATGATGGACCGTTTCACCGCCATGGAGGGCCCGCCCTACGACGCCGCCGAGCGTGAGGAGTCCGAGAAGACGATCAAGGACTTCGCCCAGGCCTGCGAGACCACCTCCGGCGAGGTCCTGCCGTACATCGGCACCGTGAACGCCGCCCAGGACATGGACCGGATCCGCGCGGCGCTGGGCGACGAGAAGCTGTCCTACCTGGGCTTCTCGTACGGCACGCAGCTCGGCGCGGTCTACGCCACGAAGTTCCCGCAGAAGGTGGGGCGCATGGTGCTGGACGCCCCGCTGGACCCGAGCGCGTCCCTGCGGGAGACCGCGCTGATCCAGACGGCCGGCTTCCAGCAGGCCTACGAGTCCTTCCTGAAGGACTGCGTCAAGGACGCCGGCCAGTGCGAGACCGGGTCCGACCTGGCCACGGCGAACAAGAACGTCGAGAAGCTCCTCGACGACCTGGACGCCCAGCCCCTGCCGGTCGAGGGCCGGCAGCTCACCCAGGGGCTGGCCTCCACCGGCATCGCCGAGGCGCTCTACTCGGAGCAGACCTGGCCCTTCCTGGACCAGGCCCTGGGCATGGCGCTCCAGGGAGACGGACGAGGGCTTCTGCTGCTGGCCGACAGCTACACCCAGCGCTCCCCCGACGGCTCCTACTCGACCATCATGAGCAGCTTCCCCGCGATCAGCTGCGTGGACACCGCCGAGCGGCCCGACAAGGCGGAGCTGGCCCGCACCGAGTCGGAGGCGCTGAAGATCTCCCCGCTGTTCGGCAACGGCGGCATGGGGACCATCTGCTCGGCCTGGCCGGTCCCCGGCAGCGACGAGGCCAAGAAGATCGACGCCTCCGGCGCCGAGACCCCGATCGTGGTGGTCGGCTCCACCGGCGACCCCGCCACCCCCTACGAGTGGGCCCCCGAGCTGACCAAGCAGCTCAAGCAGGCCGTCCTGGTGACCCGCAAGGGCGAGGGCCACGGCTCCTACACCTCGGGCGACGCCTGCACCAAGAAGGCCGTGGACGCCTACCTCCTGGAAGGCCGGGTCCCCGAGAACGGAACCACCTGCCCCTCCTGACCTCACCTCGCGCGGTCCGAGGACCACGTGGCCTTCCTGGCCGTGTCCCGCACGGCTGAAGACACGCACCCCTCCTGACCTCACCCCGCGCGGCCTGAGGACCGCATGTCCTCCCGCGACCCCTCCCGGCGCCGGCACGGTGAGCCGCGGAGGGGAGCGGATCGGCGCCGATGGGCGGCGATCGGCCCGTTGAGGGCTTCCGATCGCCGTCTCAGCGGCAGCTCTCCGGCCGGGGCCGTTCGGTCTCGTAGCGGAAGTCCACGGTGGCGAAGTGGCGCGCGAGCCACTGCTTGACCACCCCGTCGCGGTACGCGTCGGCGACGATCTCATTGATCTTCTCGCAGGCGACCGGGTCGCCCAGCCGGAGTCCGATGCCGTACCGGTCGTCGGTGAGCTTCACCCCGGCGATCTTCAGGCCCTCGCGGCGGGCCCCGAACCCGGCGATCACCAGGTCGTCGCCGACCAGGGCGTCGGCGCTGCCGTCGGACACCTTCTCCGCGCATCGCGACATGTCGTCCTCTTCGACGGTCTCGAAGGCGATCCCCTTGTCCTTGAGCGCCACCGCGGCCGTCGAGCCCGCCGGCACGCAGACGACCTTGCCCCGCAGGTGCTCCGCCCTGGTGATCCCGGCGCCGGCGCGGACCAGGATGTCCCGGTGGGCCAGGTAGTACGGCCCCGCGAAGGCGACCTGGGTGGACCGCTGCCCGGTGATGGAGAAGGTGCTGATGACGAGGTCGACCCGCCGTCGCTCCAGCGCCGACGCACGCTCGGCCTGGCCGACGGGGACGAACGTCAGACCGTCCTCGGGCACGCCGAGTTCCTCGGCGATGCGCCTGGCCACATCGATCTCGAACCCTTCGAGCGGATCACCCTCGCGCGGGCTGTGCGCGACCCCCGGCAGGCCTTTTCGGTAGCCGACTCTCAGCTGCCCGGTCTTCCTGATCCTGTCGAGCAGGGCCGAGCCGGTGGAGGGCGTGGGGGTGGCGGTCGGGGAAGGGCTCGGCGCGGGGGTCGGCTTGACGTCGTCGCCGAACGTGGGGGCGAGCTGGACGAGCGCGACGGCCGCGGCCACGCCGGCGGCCGCGAGGCCGGTCAGCACCAGGGGGCGGCGCCGGGCGGACCGGGCGGGCATGTCCGTCCGGGTCAGGTCGACGGTGGCCGCCTGGACGCCCTCGGCCAGCACCTCGTCGGAGACCTCGGCGTCCTCGGCGGGGTGGCCCAGCAGCCGCCTGAGCACCTCGTCGGCGCTGGGCCTGCGCTTCTGGTCCTTGGCCAGGCAGGCGGCGACGATCGGGCGCAGGTCCTCGGGCAGGCCGCTCACGTCGGCCTCGTGGTTGACGACGCGGTTGAGCGTGGCCACGATCGTCTCCCTGCCGAAGGGGGACCGGCCGGTGGCGGTGAAGATCATCGTCGATCCCCAGGCGAACACGTCGGCGGCGAAGCCGACCCGCTCCCCGGCGATCTGCTCGGGCGCCATGTAGGCGGGGGTGCCGACCGCGCGGGTGGTGATGGTCCCGCTCTCGTCGATGATCTTCGAGATGCCGAAGTCGACGACCCGGGGGCCGTCTGCGGCCAGCAGCACGTTGTCCGGCTTGAAGTCGCGGTGCGCGATCCCGGCGTGGTGGATCGCGGCGAGCGCGGTGACCGTGCCGATGGCGAGCTTGGTCAGCGCCTCCCCCTCCAGCGGCCCGTCACGCTCGACGACCTGGCGCAGCGACGGCCCGTCGATCAGCTCACTGGCGATGTACGGCGTCTCGCCGTCGAGGTCGGCGTCGAGCACCCGGGCCGTGCAGAAGGCCTCCACCCGCCGGGCCGCGGCCAGCTCGCGCGCGAAGCGGGAGCGGGCGTGGGCCTCCCCGGTGAAGCGTACGTGCAGCAGCTTGACGGCGGCGCGCTCGCCCTCGTCGGACTCCCCCAGGTAGACGACTCCCTGACCACCCTCACCCAGCCTTCCCTTGAGTTCGAAGTTCCCCAGCCGCGGCGGATCCCCCGGCCGCAGCGGTGCGATATCCGGCATCGCCGCCCCCTCGTGCTACGGCGTTTTGCCAGAACATTACACATCTCCGGGCGCCGTCGCCTCCCCCGCCCGGGACCGGAATAAGCACCGTTTAAAGAAATCCGCTTAACGGGTGTTTAACCGCCTTCCCGTTTCATCTGTTGCGACAGGGAGGAAACGGAAATGAGAAGAGCAAGAACGGCGGTCGCACTCGTCTCGCTCGCCGCGCTGGCCGCCTGCGGGCAGGCTCCGAAGACCGGGGTGGCCTCGGCGGGCGGCCCGGCCGCCTCGGCGAGCCCTTCCGCGTCGTCGCAGGCGGACGGCGTGAAGTTCGCCCAGTGCATGCGTGAACACGGCGTCGACATGCCCGATCCCGAACCGGGCGGCGGCCCGGTGAGGATACAGGCGAAGGGTGACAGGAATACGCTCGAGAAAGCACACAAGGCCTGTCAGAAGTACGCGCCGACAAAGGCCGGGAAAAACATCAAGGACGACCCCGAGGCGCAGAAGGCGATGCTGGCGTTCGTCCGCTGCATGCGGGAGAACGGCATCGACATGCCCGACCCCGACTTCTCCGGCGGCGGCATCAGGATCGGCGGCCCCGGGCTGAACCCCGACTCCCCGCAGTTCAAGAAGGCGCAGGCGGCGTGCGAGAAGCACCTGCCCGGCATGACGGGCGGGCGGCCGTGAGGCGCGGCAGGGTGATCACCGGCGCCGCCGCGGCCGTCCTGCTCACCGGCGGCGGGGCGGCGGCGCTCACCCTGACCGGCCAGGACGGGGGCACCGCGGCGGCCTCCGCCACCGCCTCCACGGCGACCGCCGAGATCACCCGCTCGGACCTGGTCGACACCGAGGCCGTGGACGGCACGCTCGGATACTCCGACCGCCGCGCGCTGCCCAACCACGCCAGGGGCACGGTCACCCGGACGCGGGAGGAGGGCGGCGTCGTACGGCGGGGCGGCTGGCTCTACCGGGTGGACGGCCGGCCGGTGGTCCTGATGTACGGCGACATCCCGGTCTACCGCACGCTGTCGACCTCCACCGACGGCAAGGACGTGCGCCAGCTGGAGCGCAACCTCAAGGCCCTCGGCTACGACCCGGGCACGGTGGACGAGGACTTCTCCTGGCTGACCGAGCAGGCCGTACGGGAGTGGCAGGACGACGCGGGCCTGGAGGAGACCGGGACGGTCGACGCGGCCCAGATCGCCGTCGCCGCCGGTCCGGTCAGGATCGCCGAGATCACCGCCGAGACGGGGACGGCCGCCGGGCAGTCCGTGGTGGCCGTCACGAGCACCCGCCGGACCGTCCACGTCGACCTCGCCGCCGATGGCCAGCAGTTCGCCAAGGTCGGCGCCCGTGTGACGGTGGACCTGCCCGGCGGCGGTTCCGTCAAGGGCCGCATCAGCGAGGTCGGCGCGGTCGCCGAGCCGGT
Organism: Paraplanobispora siamensis; assembly: GCF_016863175.1. Taxonomy (GTDB): domain Bacteria; phylum Actinomycetota; class Actinomycetes; order Streptosporangiales; family Streptosporangiaceae; genus Planobispora; species Planobispora siamensis. The sequence goes on along the minus strand of NZ_BOOJ01000012.1, from coordinate 16,386 downwards.
CGAGGAGAACGGCAGGCCCACCGGCGAGTCCACGATCGATCTGGAGATCACCCTGGACGGCGCCAAGAAGCTCGGCCGCCTCGATCAGGCCCCGGTCACGGTCAACCTCCGCACCGACGAGCACGAGAACGTGCTGTCCGTCCCGGTCGAGGCCCTGCTCGCGCTGAGCGAGGGCGGGTACGGCGTGCGCCTGGCCGACGGCCGGGTCGTCGCGGTGGAGACGGGCCTGTTCGCGGCCGGCCGGGTCGAGGTGTCCGGCGACGGGCTGGCCGAGGGCATGAAGGTCGAGGTCCCGCAGCTATGACGGGGGCACCTGTGAGCGGCACGGCCAACGGCCCGGCCGGCGGCCCGACCGGCGGCCCGACCGGTGACACGGTCGTGGCGCGGACCCCCGTGGTCGAGCTGCGGGCCGCGGAGAAGAGCTATCCCGGCGGGGTCCGGGCCCTGCGCGGAGTGGACCTGCGGGTGGAGGCCGGGGAGCTCGTCGCGATCGTGGGCCCGTCGGGGTCGGGGAAGTCCACCATGCTGCACCTGATCGGGACCCTGGACCGCCCCTCGGCCGGGACGGTCGCCATCACCGGCTACGACGTCGGCAGCCTGACGGACCGGGAGCTGTCGGCGCTGCGGGCCCGGCACATCGGGTTCGTCTTCCAGCACTTCCACCTCGCCGACGGCGTCAGCGCGCTCGACAACGTCGCCGACGGCATGCTGTACGCCGGCATCCCCAGGCGGGAGCGGCGCCGGCGGGCCGAGGCGGCGCTGGAGCGGGTCGGGCTCGGGCACCGGCTGGACCACCGGCCCAACCAGCTGTCGGGCGGGGAGCGCCAGCGGGTGGCGGTGGCCAGGGCCGTGGCCGGGGAGCCGGCCCTGCTGCTGGCCGACGAGCCCACCGGCAACCTCGACACCGCCTCCGGCGGCGAGGTGCTGGCCGTGCTGCGCGAGCTCAACGCCGCCGGCACGACCGTCGCGATCATCACTCACGACGACGAGGTGGCGACGGCGGCGCCGCGCAGGATCCGGCTCCGCGACGGCCGGATCGTCGCCGACGACAGGACGCCTCCGGGAGGCACGGGATGAGCCTGCTACGACCGGACCGCACCGGGCCGGGCACCGTACGAGACCCTCAGGAGCCCCGGCGGGCCGCACCGGACCGCGACCGGCCCCGGCGCGGTCGGGCCGGGCGGGACCTGGTCCCCGGGCGGCTGGGCTGGGCGGACCTGCTGCGGGCCGGGGCCTCGGGCCTGCGGACCCGGCCGGGACGGGTGATCCTGTCCGCGCTGGGCATCGCGATCGGCATCGCCACCATGGTCGCGGTCGTCGGGATCTCCTCCTCCAGCAAGGCGCGGCTGCTGGGCGAGCTCGACCGGCTGGGCACCAACCTGCTCACCGTCACACCCGGCGACACCATGTTCGGCGAGGAGGCGCAGCTGCCGTACGAGTCGATCGCCATGACCTCCAGGATCGGCCCGGTCACCGCGGTCGGGGCGACCGGCGCCACCGGCGAGAGCGTGTGGCGGACCGACAAGATCCCCCGGGTGCAGACCAGCGGGCTGGGCGTCCAGGCGGCCTCGCTCGACCTGCCGGCCACGCTCCGGACGCGGGTCGCGCGGGGCGTGTGGCTCAACAAGGCCACGGCGGCCCAGCGCGCGGCGGTGCTCGGCGCGACCGCGGCGCGGCGGCTGGGCGTGCGGGAGGGCGACCAGATCCTGATCGCCGGGAAATGGTGGACGGTCGTCGGGGTCCTGGAGCCGTCCGCCCTCGCCCCGGAGATCGACCCCTCGGTGCTCGTCGGCTTCGAGGCCGCGGCGGAGCACCTGGGCTTCGACGGGCATCCGACCACGCTCTACACCCGGTCCGACGACGAGTCGGTCGGCGCTGTGCGCGATGTGCTGCCCAGGACCGTCAGCCCGGAGAATCCCGAGGAGGTCGAGGTCAGCAGGCCCTCCGACGCGCTGGAGGCCAAGGCCGCGGCCGACGGGGCGTTCACGACGCTGCTGCTCGGCGTCGGCGCGGTGGCCCTGCTGGTCGGCGGGGTCGGGGTGGCCAACACCATGGTCATATCCGTGCTGGAGCGCCGCCGCGAGATCGGCCTGCGCCGTTCCCTCGGTGCGACCCGGGGGCAGATCCGCGGGCAGTTCCTGACCGAGTCCCTGCTGATGTCCGGGCTGGGCGGTACGGCGGGCGCGGCGCTCGGGGCGGCGATCACCGTGGGCTACGCGGCCGTGCGGGACCTGCCCGCGGTGGTCCCGGCCTGGGCGCTGGCCGGGGGGCTGGCGGCGACGCTGCTGGTCGGCACCGTGGCCGGGATCTACCCGGCGGCGCGCGCGGCGCGGATGTCCCCCACCCTGGCGCTGAACACCACCTGATCCGCGTCCTTACCCGATGTTTAACCCGGCGAGATCAGGATGACCTCCATGCGAGTGCTCATTGCCGAGGACGAGCGGGTGCTCGCCGACATCGTGGCGACCGGCCTGCGCAGGGAGACCATGGCCGTGGACGTCGTCTACGACGGCGACGCGGCGCTGGAGCGGGCGGCCGTCAACGACTACGACGTGATCGTGCTGGACCGGGACCTGCCGGTGGTCCACGGCGACGAGGTCTGCCGCCGCCTGGTCTCGGACCGGATCCCGGCCAGGATCATCATGCTGACCGCCGCCGCGGACCTGAAGGCGAAGGTCGAGGGACTGTCGATCGGGGCGGACGACTATCTGTGCAAGCCGTTCGACTTCCCCGAGCTGGTGGCCCGGGTGCGGGCGCTGGCCCGCCGTACCTCCCAGGCGGTCCCGCCGGTGCTCAGCCGGGCCGGCATCACCCTGGACCCGAACCGCCGGGAGGTCTTCCGCGACGGCCGCTACGTCGGGCTGAGTCCCAAGGAGTTCGCCGTCCTGGAGATCCTGATGCGGGCCGAGGGCGCGGTGGTCAGCGCCGAGGAGCTGCTGGAGAAGGCATGGGACGAGAACATCAGCTACTTCACCAACTCGGTGCGGGTCACGGTGATGACCCTGCGAAAGAAGCTGGGCTCCCCGCCGGTCGTGGAGACCGTGACCGGCGCGGGGTACCGACTGTGACCCGGCCGGACCCCGCCGGCGTGCCCGGCGCGCGGCAGGCGGCGGGGCCGGGCGGGCGGCGGATCTCGGTACGGCTGCGCCTGACCCTGGTCTACGGCAGCCTGTTCTTCGCGGTCGGCGTCGTGCTCGTACTGGTCAACTATCTGTTCGTCCAGCGCACGATCGAGCAGCCCGTCATGGCGAGCAAGCCGACGGCCTTCGCCGTCCGGATCCCCGCCGAGGAGGCCCTCCAGCAGGTTCCCCCGCCCGGCACCATGCGGATCGTCGGGGAGCTCAGGGACGTCTACCGCACGAACGTGATGACCTCGATGCTCCAGTGGTCGCTGCTGGCCATCGCGGTCGTCGGGGGCGCCGGGCTGGCCATCGGGTGGATCGTGGCCCGCCGCGTGCTGGCCCCGCTGCACAAGATGACCGAGACGGCCCGGCGCCTGTCGGAGAGCACGCTGCACGAGCGCATCGCCCTGGACGGCCCGCACGACGAGCTGCGGGAGCTGGCCGACACCTTCGACTCCATGCTGGAGCGCCTGAACCGGGCCTTCGACAGCCAGCGCCGGTTCGTGGCCAACGCCTCGCACGAGCTGCGCACCCCGCTGGCGATCGACCGGGCGCTGCTGCAGGTGTCCATGACCGATCCCCAGCTGCCGCGGCAGGTCAGGAAGGTCGGGGCCGAGCTGCTGGAGTCCAACGGCCGCCAGGAACGGCTGATCGAGGGCCTGCTGCTGCTGGCGCAGAGCGAGCGCGAGCTGACCACCCGCCGCCCGGTGGACCTGGCCGAGCTCGCCGGCAGCGCGCTGACCTCGGTCCCCGAGGCGACCGCCGAGCTGCGCGCGGCCCCGGCGGCGGGCGACCCGGTGCTGCTGGAGCGGATGATCGGCAACCTGCTCGACAACGCGGTCAAGTACAACGACGAGCGCGGCCTGGTCATCCTGCGCACCGGGCAGGACCGGTGGGGGAACGTCGTCACCGTGGAGAACACCGGCCGCCCCGTCCCCGCCGGCCGGGTGGACGACCTGTTCGAGCCGTTCCGCCGCCTCGACCGCGACCGCACCGGCTCGGCCGGCGGCGCGGGCCTGGGCCTGTCCATCGTCCGCGCCGTCGCCCAGGCCCACCGCGGCTCCGTCGAGGCCCGCCCCCGCCCCGACGGCGGCCTGGTGGTCACCGTACGGCTCCCGCCGGCTCCCCCGCCCCCGCAGCACCTCCCCGACCTGTCCGCCGCCGCCCCGCTGGCCCTCCCCTCCGGCCGCTGACTCCCCGCGAGGTCGCTCCTTCGGGCGGCGCCGTGCTCGCCCTTCGCCCGGCCCCGCCGCGGGCCCGTACCCGCTCAGCGTGCGGCCGCCGTCCGGCCCTCAGCCGCCGCCACGACGTGGGCCGCCGAGCCGGAGGCGAGGGTGAGCGCCCCGGACGGGTCGGTGTGGACCAGGCGGCCTCCTCGTTTCACGATCCGTCCGGCGACGAGCACGGTGTCCACGTCGGCCGGGCCGGCGGAGGCGACCACCGTGGCGATCGGGTCGTGGACCGGGGCCAGGCCGGGCCGGTCGGTCCGCAGCAGCACGAGGTCGGCCTGCTTGCCGGGGCGCAGCGATCCGATCCGGTCCTGCATGCCGAGGACGGCCGCGCCCTCGATCGTGGCGATGCCCAGCAGGTCGGCGGCGGTCAGCGTGCCGCCCCGCAGCCCGTCCGCCGCCAGGGCGGCGCGCATCGCGGCGAACATGTCGCCCGGAGTGTTCGTCACCGTGTCGATCCCCAGACCGGTGGGGATGCCCGCGGCCCGGAACCTGCCGGTCTCCGGGTCGCCGAACCCCATCCGCATCTCCACCGCCGGGGTCACGGACGCGACCCCGCCGCTGCCGGCCAGCAGCTTCACGGCCTCGTCGGTGAACCCGTTGCCGTGCACGACCATGACGTCCGGCCCGAGCAGCCCGGCCGCGTGCAGCCGCTCGACCGCGCCGGTCCCCGTGGCGTGCAGGCTGATCTGCAGGCCCAGTTCGCGGGCGAGCCGCCAGTCGGCCTCGGCCCCCTCGGCCGAGCCGTAGACCGGGCCCGACGCGGCCAGCCCGGCGGTCACCAGGCCCGGGCCGCCGAGCAGCGCGGCGGCCCGCCGTACTTCGTCCTCCCGCCGCGCGGCGCCGTCACCGGGGTGGGCGTAGGCGAAGACCGCCCTGATCCCCGACTCGCGCAGGGCCTCGATCGCGGCGTCGGTGTGCTCGGGCGTGAGCTGGATGTGGGACCAGTCGTGCACCGCGGTGATCCCGGCGTCGAGCGCCTCCAGGGCGCCCCACAGGTTCGCCGCGTACACGTCCTCGGGACGGTAGGCGGGGCCCAGACGGCCGAGGACGACGCCGAGATAGTCGCCCAGCGTCATGTCGGCCGCGAGCGAGCGCAGGACGCTCTGCCACAGGTGGCGGTGGGTGTCGACGAAACCGGGCAGCACGATCATGCCCGTGGCGTCGACGACCTCGACGTCCGCGGCCCCGGACCCCGCAGCCCCGGCCCTCCCTGGCTCCCCGGCCTTCCCCCGCCCCGCCGCGTCCGGCCCGACCGCGGCGATGAGCCCGTCCTCGACGAGCACGTCGGCCCCGGGCAGGACGCGGACCGCGGGCTCGGTGTCGATCACGGTCCCGCCGGTGATGAGAGTGCGCATGGGGATTCCTTTCCCAACAGCAATCGAAAAAGCTTTTTCGAAAGCTATCAGCCAAGAGAGATACCCTCAACCCCATGGCACGGGAAGAGATGGACCACGTCGACGAGATGATCGCGGCGTGGCGGGCGGAGCTGCCCGAGACCGCCACCACGGAGCTGGAGATCGTCAAGCGCCTGGGGCGGCTGAAGGGGCGGGTGGAGGAGGTCACCCAGGCGGTGCTCGGGGAGTACGGCCTGACCTACGCCGACTTCGACGTCCTGGCGACCCTGCGCAGGGCCGGGGCCCCCTACCGTCTCAAGCCGAGCCTGCTGGCCTCGCGCACCTCGCTCACCACCGGCGGGACGAGCAACATCCTGCAGCGCCTCACCGGCGCCGGGCTCGTCGAGCGCGAGCCCGACCCGGACGACGGGCGCAGCTCGTGGGTCAGGCTGACCCCGCTGGGCGTACGGCGCGCGGAGGAACTGGCCGTGGCGACCACCCGGGCGCACGAGGACCTGTTCTCCGCCGTCCCGGAGGCCGCCGTACGGGACCTGGCCGACCTGCTGCGGGTGGCGCTGCTCGCCCTCGGGGACCACGCCGGCCCCTCACGCCGGAACTGACCGGCAGGCGGGCTCGCCGGGACCGGACACGGGCCGGCGGCACGGCGCGGGAAGCGTCCCGCGGCGCCGTGCCGTCACGCCGTACCGCCGGAAAAGGGCCCGCCGTCACGCCCCCGCGGGGAGGTTCGGCGGGGTGAAGACGCCGAACAGGTTGCCGGAGACGTCGCGGATGTAGGCGAAGTCGGGGCCGTTGGCGTTGCCGAGCATCTTGAACACCACCTCGCCGCCCAGCTTCTCCGCGTGCTCGCAGGTGGCCGCGGTGTCGGCGACGACCACGGAGAAGACCCCGTGGTTGGGGAACCGCCCGCCGTTGCCGTACACGCCGCCCTTGGGACCCTCGGCGTCCGCATAGCTGATCAGCCGGTAGTCCATCCCGCCCTTGGCCGCGTCCTCGTCGGTGGAGAACGTCCAGCCGAACAGGCCGCCGTAGAACTCCTCCGCGCCCTTCGGGTCGTCGGTGGCGATCTCGAACCAGGCGACGGTGTTGATCATCAGGTGTCCCTTCGGATTGCTTTCCTCGAACACCTCTACGATGAACCGTCTCCGCGACACCCCTATGTCGGTGTTTTCATTCGAGTTTCGGATTTCCGAACACCAGGCCCGGCACCTCGGGGGAGAAACTCTCCGGCGGGCGCTCGGGGGAGGGCTCGTCGGTCTCCTCGGCCCTGGAGATCCGGTCGAGCCGGAAGACCCGGACGTCGCGCCGGGAGCGGCACCACCCCACGAGATACCAGTGGCCGCCGCGGCCGCCGACGAAGACGCCGGGCTCCACCTCGCGCTCGGTGGCCTGGCCCTTGGAGTCGGTGTAGGAGATCCGCAGGACGCGGCGGTGCAGCAGCGCCTGCTCTATCACCCGCGAGACCCGGGGGTAGGGCTCCGGCTCGACGAGCAGGCGCACCCGGCCGGCCAGCTCCCTGGCCCGGTCGCCGTCGAGGTCGGGCATGGCGGCCATCAGCTTGCGCAGGGCGCTGCGGGCCTGGGTGGAGAAGGGGCTGTCGCCCGCGCGGTCCAGCGCCACGGCGATCGCGACGGCCTCCTCGGGGGTGAAGTTCAGCGGCGGCAGGGACCTGCTCTTGTCCAGGACGTAGCCGCCGCGTCTGCCGGTCTCGGCGTAGATGGGCACGCCGGACTGCTGAAGCGCGGAGATGTCGCGCTCGACCGTGCGGGCGCTCACCTCGAACCGCTCCGCGAGCTCGCGTGCGGAGCGGGCCCTGGGCGAGATCGCGCGCAGCTCCTCGACGAGGGCGTAAAGCCGGTCGGTACGGTTCACGCCCCCGACGTTACGTCCCGCCACCGACAACCCGGTGCCCCGGCGCTCCCCCCACCGGCGGACGGGAACCTTACGACATGGTCACGTAGTTGAACAGGCAAAACGGGATGGATACCCTGTCCTGACACATCTCATTGGAGCTCGATGGCGCGCAAACACCCGATGGCTCAGAACCCGCCCGGCAAGCCTGGCTCGGAGTCCTCCTCGAAGTCCTCCAAGGGGACCGGTTCCAAGGCGTCCAAGGCCATCACGATCACCACCATCGGCATCGTCTCGCTGGGCATCATCGCCGCGTGCGCGGCCGACGACGACTACGAGGAAGTCGGCGCCGACTGCGTGGACCTCAGCAGCCGCCAGCCGGACGGGTCCTACACGATCGTGGACGACGACTACTGCGACGAGACCCGCTACCGCGGATCCCACGGCGCCTACGGGTGGTACTACGGGGGCACGCGCGCCGGAGTGCGGGTGGCCAAGGGCACCACCGTCAAACCCTCCGACGTCACCATCGTCACCCGCAAGGGCACCGTCATCCAGCGCGGCGGTTTCGGCGGCCGCGGCTCCAGCAGCAGCTGAGCGCCCGCCGATGAGACGCGAGACCTCGCTCCCCCGGGACGGCTGGGAGCGCATCATCGAGGGTCACGGCCTGGCCTACCACCGTTCCGCCCACCCCGTCGGACTGGACCGCCCCTACTGGGACGAGAGCGTCCAGTACGTCTTCTCCATGGACGAGGTCCTGGCCCTGGAGGAGCAGGTCGAGGAGCTGCACCGGATGTGCCTGCACGCGGTGGAGCACGTCGTCGAGAAGGGCCGCTACGCCGAGTTCGCCATCCCGGAACGGGTCGCCCCGGAGATCGCCCGCTCCTGGGAGCGGCGCGACCCGCACGTGTTCGGCCGTTTCGACCTGCGCTACGACGGGACCGGCCCGGCCAAACTGCTGGAGTACAACGCCGACACCCCCACCAGCCTGCTGGAGAGCTCGGTCGTCCAGTGGTTCTGGCTCAAGGACGTCTATCCGGACGACGACCAGTGGAACTCCATCCACGAGCGGCTGGTCGACCGCTGGCGGGAGATCGCCCCCACCCTGCCCACCGGTCCCGCCCACTTCGCCTGGACCCACATGGACGAGAGCGGCGAGGAGGCGATGACCCTCGCCTACCTGCAGGAGACCGCCGGCCTGGCCGGCCTGGAGACGATCGCGGTGACCATGGAGGACATCGGCTGGGACAGCCTCAACCTCCGGTTCGTGGACATGGAGCGCCGGGTGATCCGCACCCTGTGCAAGCTGTACCCCTGGGAGTGGGTCGTCGCCGACCCGTTCGGGGACCGGGCCGTGCGCCAGCAGATCTCGATGACCTGGATCGAGCCGCTGTGGAAGATGCTGCTGTCGAACAAGGCGCTGCTGGCCGTGCTGTGGGAGCTGTACCCGGGCCATCCGAACCTGCTGCCGGCCTATCTCGACGGCCCCCGCGACCTGCCCGCCCACATCGCCAAGCCGCTGCTGGGCCGGGAGGGCGCGGGCATGCGGATCGTCAGCCCCGGCGGGAACATGCGGACCGGCGACGCCTACGGCGCCGAGGGATACGTCTACCAGGCGTTCGAGGCGCTGCCCGTCTTCGACGACTACCGGCCGGTGCTCGGCGCCTGGGTGGTCCACGACGAGGCCGCCGGACTCGGCATCCGTGAGACCCCGGGCTGGATAACCGACGACACGTCGTCCTTCGTGCCCCACCGCATCGAGTTGTGAGGGCAGGATTGGTGCCGCCCAGCACCCCGGCCCCTTCAGCCTCGCAAACATCAACCTTCACCGCCCGGAGAGAACCCATATGACTCCCAGCCCGCAGCCGGCCCCGCTTCCCGAGACGACCGGCACCATCTCCCTCGCCGAGACCCTCCTGCGGGACGCTCTCGCCATCGCCTCCTACGCGGCGCTCGGCGTGATCCTGCTGATCATCGGCTTCTACGTGATCGACCTGGCCATCCCCGGCAAGCTCAGCCAGCTGATCAAGACCGACCGCAACCCCAACGCCACCCTGCTCACCTCCTCCGGGCTGATCGCCGTCGGCCTGATCGTCGCGGCCTCCATCTGGTCCTCCGGCGGGGCGCTGCACGAGGGGCTGCTGGCGACGCTGGTCTACGGGCTGGTCGGCATCGCCGTACAGACCGTGGCGATGATCGTGTTCGACCTGGCCGCCGGGATCTCCGTCCGCACGCTGGTCTCCGAGCGGGAGCTCCAGCCCGGCACGCGCCTGCTCGCCGTCACCCACCTGGCCATCGGCCTGATCACCGCCGTCGCCGTCATCTAGGCGCCCTCCGGGCGCGGGGGCGCGGCTGGCGCATCGGCGTGGAGCTGGCACTCTTATGTCGTGAACGATCGGATCCGCGAGGACACCACGCGCAGGCTCGAACGGGCCATGGGCTCCCTCGGCACGGCGGCCATGGCCCGGATGGACGAGCGGCTGCCGTGGTTCCGCGCGCTGTCCGCCGAGGACAGGTCCTGGGTCGGGCTGGTCGCCCAGGCGGGGATCGCCGCCTTCGTGGAGTGGTTCCAGCACGCCGGACGCGAACGGCCCACGCCCAGCATCGAGTTCTTCGGCACCGCGCCCCGGGAGCTCAAGCGCTCCATCTCCCTGCAGCAGACCGTGGACATCGTCCGGATCGTGGTCGAGGTGGTCGAGGCGCAGACGAAGGAGCTGGCCGCGCCGGGCGGGGAGGACCAGCTCCAGCAGGCGATGCTCCGCTACACGCGGGACGTCGCCTTCGCCGCCGCGCACGTCTACGCCCGCGAGGCGGAGGCCCGCGGGGCGTGGGACGCGCGCCTGGAGGCGCTGATCGTGGACGCGCTGGTCCGCGGCGAGGTGGACGACGGCCTGCACTCGTGGGCCGCCGCGCTGGGCTGGACCTCCTCGCCGGTGGTCGTGCTGGCCGGCCTCGCGCCCGACGACGACCCGCAGGCGGTGATAGACGGGCTGCGCGACCGGGGCCGCAGGGTCGGGATGGACATGCTGGCCGGCGTCCAGGGCGACCAGCTCATCGTGATCGTGGGCGGGGCCGACAGCGTCAGCGCCGCGGCCAAGCACGTGGTGCCGCGCTTCGGGCCGGGCCCGATCGTGATCGGGCCCGAGGTGAGCGACCTGCACACGGCCGCCAGCTCGGCGCGCGCCGCGATCGCCGGGCTGCGGGCCGCCTCCGGTTGGCCGGACGCCCCCCGGCCCGTCCACGCCGAGGACCTGCTGGCCGAGCGGGCCATCGACGGTGACGAGGACGCCAGGGCGCAGCTGATCGAGCACGTCTATCTCCCGCTGATGGGCACGCCGCTGCTCGACACGCTGGCCACCTATCTGGAGCAGGGCACCTCCCTGGAGGCGACGGCCCGGTTGCTCTTCGTCCATCCCAACACGGTGCGCTACCGTCTGCGTAAGATCACGGAGCTGACCGGCTACCAGCCCACGGAGGGCCGCTCGGCCTTCACCCTCCAGGTGGGCCTCATTCTCGGTCGGCTGGCCGAGACGAGCACGACATGATCGCCCTTACTTAACGTCTGCGAAACCTTCGCTGTAGGTTCCCTACAAAAGATTACGGACAATGTTCATTCGGATCTCTATCCGTGTGGTGGACCTCTACAGGGCAGGCTGGATTTCGTGCTCGTCATCGTCGCTCCGGGCCAAGGCGCCCAGACCCCAGGCTTCCTGACCCCCTGGCTCGAAATACCGGGCCTGGCGGACCGCATGTCCGCATGGTCGGAGGTCGCAGGCCTCGACCTGATCGCCTACGGGACCACCGCCGACGCGGACGAGATCCGTGACACCGCGGTCGCCCAGCCGCTCCTCGTGGCCGCCGGACTGGCCGCCGCCGAGGCCCTGGGCGTCCTTCCCGGCGCGGACCGTCCCGCCGGGACCGTCCCCGGCCTGGTCGCCGGCCACAGCGTCGGCGAGCTGACCGCCGCCGTCCTGGCGGGCGTCCTCACCGCCGAGCAGGCCATCGCCCTGGTCCGCGAGCGCGGCCGCGCCATGGCCGAGGCCGCCGCGGTCACCGAGACCGGCATGATCGCGGTGCTCGGCGGCGTCGAGGACGACGTGCTCGCCGCGATCGACAAGCACGGCCTGACCCCGGCCAACGTCAACGGCGCCGGCCAGGTCGTGGCCGGCGGCACGGCGGAGAGGCTGGCGGCATTCACCGCCGAGCCTCCGGCCAGGGCCCGGCTGATCCCCCTGTCGGTCGCCGGCGCCTTCCACACCGCGCACATGGCCCCGGCCGTCGACGCGCTGCGCAAGGCCGCCGCCTCCATCACCCCGCAGGACCCGGCCGTCACGCTGCTGTCCAACGCCGACGGCGCGGCGGTCACCGGCGGTACCGACTTCATGGAGCGGCTGATCAACCAGGTCGCCAACCCCGTCCGCTGGGACGCCTGCATGGCCACGATGGCCGAGCGGGGCGTCACCGCCATGATCGAGCTTCTGCCCGGCGGCACCCTCACCGGCCTGGCCAAGCGTGCCCTGCGCGGCACCACCACCGTCGCGCTGAAGACGCCCGACGACCTGGACGCCGCCCGGGAGGTTCTCGGGTGACCCGGCAGCGACCGGACACGGACCACACAGCGAACGAGGAGCGGTGAGCGACGCATGAAGATCTCACAGGGTGCCCCGGGCGCGAAGATCCTGGCCTTCGGCCACTACCAGCCGTCCAACGTGGTGACCAACGACGACCTGGCCAAGACCATCGACACCAACGACGAGTGGATCCAGAGCCGGGTCGGCATCAAGGAGCGCCGCATCGCCCCGCCCTCCGAGACGGAGATCGACCTGGCCGTGCAGGCGGGCGGCAAGGCCCTGGCCGCCAGCGGCCTGTCCGCCGCCGACATCGACCTGGTGATCGTCGCCACCTGCACGCTGGAGACGCAGATCCCCAACGCCGCCGGCCGGGTGGCCGCCCGGCTGGGCATCGACGCCCCCGGTGCGTTCGACGTCAACACCGCCTGCTCCGGCTTCTGCTACGCGCTGGCGGTGGCCAACGACACCATCCGCGCGGGCTCGGCCACCAACGTCCTGGTCGTCGGCACCGAGAAGTTCTCTCCCTGGATCGACTGGAACGACCGGGCCACCTCGGTGATCTTCGCCGACGGCGCAGGCGCGGCGGTGGTCGGCCCCTCCGACACCCCCGGCATCGGCCCGGTGGTGTGGGGCAGCGACGGCGACAGGTCCGACGCGATCATCATCAAGGACCGCAACTCCTTCCTGCATCAGGAAGGCCAGACCGTGTTCCGCTGGGCCACCACGGCGCTTCACCCGGTGGCCAGGCAGGCGTGCGAGCGTGCCGGGGTGGATCCCGCCGACCTCGCCGCCTTCGTGCCCCACCAGGCCAACCTGCGCATCATCGAAGCCATCGCCCGCAAGATCGGCGCCGACAACGCCGTCATCGCCAGGGACATCGTGCTGGCGGGCAACACCTCCGCCGCCTCGATCCCGATGGCGCTGTCGCGGATGATCGAGCGCGGCGAGGTCCGCTCCGGCGGGCTCGCGCTGCTGTTCGGCTTCGGCGCCGGCCTGACCTACGCCGGTCAGGTCATCGAGATCCCCTGAAATGCTTGCGCGGCCCCGCCGCGCAGAACCGGAAAAACCCTACTCAAGGAGAACAAGCGACATGGCCATGACCGAGCAGGAGATCCTCGCTGGCATCGGCAAGATCATCAACGAGATCACCGGCATCCCGGCGGCCGAGGTCACCCCGGAGAAGAGCTTCGTGGACGACCTCGACATCGACTCGCTGTCCATGGTCGAGATCGCCGTCGCCGCCCAGGACGAGTTCGGCGTCGAGATCCCCGATGACCAGCTCAAGAACCTCAAGACCGTCAAGGACGTCATCGCCTTCATCCAGGGCTGACCGGAGCCGGGAGGTGCCGGCACCGCACCTCCTGGCCCGGCCGCTCCGGCGTCCGGCACCCCTCCAACGATCCGCGAACACAAGGAGCGCAAAACCGTGAGTACAGACCAGGTACGTGTCGTCGTCACCGGGCTCGGCGCGACGACGCCCCTCGGTGGGGACGTCGCATCGACCTGGTCGGCACTCCTCGCCGGTCGGTCGGGAGTCCGAACCCTCACCGAGGACTGGGTCGACTCCGTCCCGGTGAAGTTCGCCGCCGTGGCCGCCGTGGATCCGACCGAGGTCCTGCCCCGCCCCGAGGCCCGCCGGCTGGACCGGGCCGAACAGCTCGCGCTCGTCGCGGCCCGTGAGGCCTGGGCGCACGCCGGCATCGAGAAGGTCGACCCCGAACGGCTCGGCGTGGTCGTGGGCAGCGGGATCGGCGGCATCACCACGATCCTGTCCGCCTACGACACCTTCAAGGAGAAGGGCTGGCAGCGGCTGTCGCCGTTCACCGTCCCGATGCTCATGCCGAACGGCCCCGCGGGCTGGATCGGCATCGAGATCGGTGCGCGGGCGGGCGTGCACGCCACCGTCAGCGCCTGCGCCACCGGCGCGGAGTCGATCGGCTACGCCATCGAGATGATCCGCTCCGGCCGGGCCGACGTGGTCGTGGCCGGCGGCACCGAGGCGGCCATCCACCCGCTGAACATCGGCTCGTTCGCCGCGATGCGGGCCATGTCCACCCGCAACGACGACCCGCAGGGCGCCTCCCGGCCCTGGGACAAGGGCCGCGACGGGTTCGTGCTCGGCGAGGGCGCCGGCATCGTGGTCCTGGAGTCGGAGGAGCACGCCCGCGCACGCGGCGCCACGATCTACGCGGTCGCCGCCGGTGTCGGCTACTCCGCCGACGCCCACCACATCGCCCAGCCGGAGCCGACCGGCGCCGGGGTCATGCTCGCCATGCGGCGCGCCCTGGCGAACGCCGGCCTGACCGGTGAGGACGTCAAGCACGTCAACGCGCACGCCACGTCCACCCCCGCGGGTGACGTGGTGGAGACCGTCGCGATCAAGGAGGTCATCGGCGGGCACCCCCTGGTGACCGCCACCAAGTCGATGACCGGCCACCTGCTGGGCGGAGCCGGGGGCATCGAGTCGGTCTTCACGGTCCTGGCGCTGCACGAGCGGACCGCCCCCGGAACGATCAACGTCGACGACCTCGACGACGGCATCGAGGTGGACCTCGTTCTCGGCGCTCCGCGCGAGCTGCCGGGCGGCCGGATCGCGGCGATCAACAACTCCTTCGGGTTCGGCGGACACGACGTCGCCGTCGCCTTCACCACTGTCTGACAGGGAGCCTGTGATGACCGTGCTCGACAACAGGGTGGCGCCAGAGGCCTCCGACAAGGAGGCCGCCGATCCCAGGGATCCCCAGGTCCGCCTGGCGGCGATCCTCGACGAAGGGTCGATCCGGCTGATCACGCCGGTGGACCGCAGCGGCGTGCTCGCGGCGATGGGCCGCATGGAGGGCGTGCCGGTCGTGGTGTTCTGCAGCGACGCCCGCGTCCAGGGCGGCGCGATGGGCAGCGAGGGCTGCGAGCACATCGTGCACGCCTACGACGTCGCGGTCCGCGAGCGGGTCCCGATCGTCGGCGTGTGGCACTCCGGCGGCGCCCGCCTGGCCGAGGGCGTCGAGTCGCTGCACGCGGTCGGCCGCGTGTTCGCCGCGATGACCCGCGCCTCCGGCGTGGTCCCGCAGCTGTCGGTGGTGGTCGGCCCCGCGGCCGGCGGCGCCGCCTACGGTCCCGCGCTGACCGACATCGTGATCCTGGCCGACGAGGGCCGCATCTTCGTCACCGGTCCCGACGTGGTCCGCAGCGTCACCGGCGAGCAGATCGACATGGCGGCGCTCGGCGGGCCGGAGCCGCACAGCAAGCGCAGCGGTGTCGTGCACGTGGTCGCCAAGAGCGAGACCGACGCCTACGTCCAGGCCCGGCGCCTGGCGGTGCTCCTGGGCCACCAGGGCCGCATCCGCACCGAGGTCGACGAGGTCGACTTCTCCGACCTGCTCCCTGACAACGTCCGCCGCGCCTACGACGTCAAGCCCCTGGTCAAGGGCCTGCTCGACGAGCCGGGCGTGGAGCTGCACCCCAAGTGGGCGCCGAACATCGTCACCACGCTGGGCCGCCTCGGGGGCCGGACCATCGGAGTGATCGCCAACAACCCGATGCGCCTGGGCGGTTGCCTGGACTCGGCCTCGGCCGAGAAGGCCGCCAGGTTCGTGCGGATGTGCGATGCCTTCGGCGTTCCGCTGGTCGTCCTGGTGGACGTCCCCGGTTACCTGCCCGGCGTCGGCCAGGAGCACGACGGCGTGGTCCGCCGCGGCGCCAAGCTGCTGCACGCCTTCGCCGAGGCCTCGGTGCCGCGCGTCACGCTGGTGACCCGCAAGGCGTACGGCGGCGCCTACATCGCGATGAACTCCCGCTCGCTGGGCGCCACCAGGGTCCTGTCCTGGCCGACCGCCCAGATCGCCGTCATGGGCGCGGTCGCCGCGGTGCGCATCCTCAAGCGCCGCGAGCTGGCCGCGGCTCCGGAGGAGGAGCGCGCGGCCCTGGAGACCAGGCTCGCCGAGGAGCACGAGATCACGGCCGGCGGCCTCGACCGGGCCATCGAGCTCGGCGTGGTGGACGAGGTGATCAAGCCCGAGGAGACCCGCGGCGCCATCGCCAAGGTCCTCGCCCAGGCCACCCCCGCCAGGGGCGCGCACGGCAACATCCCGCTCTGACTCGGAGCGGCGGACCCGGATCGACGAAACCGCCCCGCACGGAACACTCCGTGCGGGGCGGTTCTCGCATGTCCGCCCGCTTCCGTGCGTCCGCCCGCTTCCGTGCGTCCGCCCGCTTCTGTGCGTCCGCCCGCTTCTGTGCGTCCGCCCGCTTCTGTGCGTCC
>NZ_BOOJ01000011.1 GCF_016863175.1 Paraplanobispora siamensis | reverse complement strand
GCCCGCTTCCGTGCGTCCGCCCGCTTCCGTGCGTCCGCCCGCTTCTGTGCGTCCGCCCGCTTCTGTGCGTCCGCCCGCTTCTGTGCGTCCGCCTCTGCATGTCCGTCCCGCTTCCGTGCCTCCGTCCGCCCCGGCCAGGCGGCGGGGAGGGAACGGCGGCGGCCGGAAGCGCAGGAAGGCGGGGCCCGGACAGGCGGGGAAGGTGGGAGGTCAGACAGGCGGGACGGCTGGAAGTCGGACGGGCGCAGACGGCTGGACGGCGGGAGGTCGGACGGGCGTAGGCGGCTGGACGGCGGGAGGTCGGACGGGCGCAGGCGGCTGGGGGTCGAGCGGGCGGGGTCGGGCCGGGAGGAGGTCGGACCGGGCCCGCTCAGACGGCGGCGTGCAGCCAGCGCACCGGTGCACCCTCGCCCGCGTAGCGGAACGACTCGAGCTCCTCGTCCCACTGCCTGCCCAGCAGCTTGTCCAGCTCCTCTTCGAGCACCACCCTGCCCTGGCGGGCCAGGAGCATGGCGGAGCGCAGCCGGTCCTCGGGCACCATGATGTCGCCGCTGGCCCCGATCACCGCCGTGAAGGCGCCCAGGGCCGGGGTGTAGGCGTGCCGGGAGCCGTCGGCCTCGGGCGAGGCGTCCTCGGTCACTTCGAAGCGGATGCGCTGCCAGCCCATCAACGAGGAGGCGATGGCCGCGGCGGTCCCCTGACGTCCTTGCCACTCGGCCTGTGCGCGCACGTGACCGGGTGCGGCGGGCTGGGGCGTCCACGTCAGGTCTACGGGCACGCCAAGGACGCCCGCGACCGCCCATTCGATATGAGGGCACAGCGCAGGCTGAGCCGAGTGGACGTAAAGCACGCCACGAGCAGACACCGGACCTCCCGTTTCGTACGAGGTGCGCCTTCCCCAACGGCCTCGCCCACGGATGATCACAAGTGACTGAAGGAGAGACTACCGTCGGTTGTGACATCGCACCAGAGGGACGTCATACCGAGATGGCGCAGACCGCCTCTCCGCTCCGTCATAGCGGGCGGATCGCCCTGTTCTTCCACTCGTGCAAGGTGCACCTTTACCTTACGTTCGATCATGTTGTCGAACGCCGAGGAAATCGGTGACCCCTGCTTCCGGCGGGCCGTAACACCGGCAGAGCGGGCGCCCGGACGGGGACGGGAAACCGGGTTCACAGCCCGGTGGACGCCGGGGTGCGGCATCGTTTCGGGCCGAAGGCCGTCCAGCAGTCCGCCGATCACCTCCCGGAGCGCCATGAACGTCCAGCGGGTCGGGCCCGTACCAGGATCACCCGCGCTGATCAGACCGGGGCAGCTGCTGGCCGACGCCCCGGGGATGGAGGCCGCCGCCCGCTGGACCGCCGCGGCCGGGGACCGCGGGGCCGACGGGATCTTCCGGGTACGGCTCTCGCCCGGCGTGGACGTCTGCGACCTGGCGGCCACCCTCCGGGACCGGGGCCACCGCGTCTGCCCCAACCACGTCCTGACGGGCCAGCCCCTCTTCTTCGGCGGACCGGCCTCCCGCCCGTTCCCGGCCGGTCCGCTCAGCGCGCCGCCCCCAGGCGAGGGCTCCGTGACCGTGGCGGTGCTCGACACCTGCCTGGGCGCGCACCCGTGGTGGAGGGAGCGCCCCTGGTTCCTGGAGCGGCGCCAGGAGGCCGAGCCGCCCGACTCGGACGGCGACGGCGAGCGCGACGCCCAGGCCGGGCACGGGACCTTCGTCGCCGGCCTGATCCTGCGCGGGGCCCCGCGGGCGCGGCTGCGCCCGCTGCGGGCACTGGACGGCCACGGCGTCGGAGACGAGGCCGGGCTGCTGCGCCTGCTGGCTCTGCTGCGGGACGACCCGCCGGAGGTGCTCAACCTCTCCTTCGGCGGGCACAGCTTCGACGACCGCCCCTCCCCACTGGTCCGGGAGGCGCTGGCCGCGCTGCCCGGCACGGCGGTGGTCGCCTGCGCGGGCAACACGGCCTCGGACCGGCCGTTCTGGCCCGCCGCCCTGCCCGGCGTGGTCGCCGTCGGCGCCCTGGACGCCGCCGGAGGGGCCCGGGCGCCGTTCTCGGCGTACGGCCCCTGGGTGGACGCCTGCACCCGGGGCGAGTGGCTGGCCAGCGCCTTCCTGGAGGAGGAGCCCTTCGGAGGGTACGCGCGCTGGAGCGGGACCTCCTTCGCGGCGGCCGCGGTCAGCGGGGAGATCGCGGCGCTCGCCGCGGGGACGACGCCGGCGCGGGCGGTGGCGCAGGTCCTGGATCCACGCCGGGCCGGGCGGATCGACGATCTGGGAACCGTGGTGCCCGTGCACGGGTAAGCTGCGACCCAGAGTAATGCCATGAACACGTAAAGTGCCCGACGCGGCCCCGGAGGCACCGGTGATCGATCAGCACACGCTCGACGCCGTCCTGGCGGGCGACCAGGCGGCCTGGGACGTGACGGTCAAGCGGCTCACCCCTCTGGTCTGGTCCGCGGTCCGCGCCTACGGGCTCAGCACCGCCGACGCGGCCGACGCCGTGCAGGGGACCTGGCTGCGGCTGGTCGAGAGCCTGCACACCGTCCGCGACCCCGCCCGGATCGGCGCCTGGCTGTTCACCACCGCCCGGCGCGAGGCCTGCCTGGTCCGCAGGCGCACCCGGGACGAGCGGCTGGTCGCCGACCCCGCCGACCCGCCCGGCCCCGCCGAGACCTGGCATCCCCACGCCGACCCCGCCCTCGCCGTCGTGGTCGCCGACGAGGGCCGCCGCCTGTGGGGAGTGGTCGAGAGCATGCACGAGCCCTGCCGTTCCCTGCTGCGCCTGATGGCCGCCGCCCCCGAAGCCGGCGTCCTCCAGCTGGCCGGCCGCCTGGGCATGCCTCCGGGCAGCTACGGCCCCACCCGCGCCCGCTGCCTGAACCGCCTGCGCTCCCTGCTCACCGCCGAGGAACCGGCGCCACCGGCGCCCCCTCCCCCCGGCCGCAGGCCGACGCCGTGACAGCCCTGGCCTCCCGGCGGTCACGGAACGATGCCGTGACCTCATCCCCCGCCCTGCAGGACGACACCGTGACAGCCCTGACCTCCCAGGAGACGACATCGTGACGTCAGGTCCCCACCGTCCCGACGACGAGTGCCTGATCGCCTTCCTTCATCTGGCGGCGGACCGTGATCCCGTGCCCGACCACGTCACGACCGCCGCCAGGGCCGCGTTCTCCCTGCGGCTGCCCGGCGCGGTCACGGCCCGGCGGACGACCGTACCCGCCCCCTCCGGCGTGCGCGCGGACGATCAGGCCCGGCTGCTCCGGTTCGACGCCGGTGACCTCACCGTCGATCTGGAGGTCGACTCCGCCGACGGCCTGATCGATCTGGCCGGGCAGGTCTCCCCCCGCCAGGAGGCCAGCACATGGGTCGAGATCCGCACTCCCTGCCTGACCGAGTCGCGCGTGCTCTCCCCGGCGGGCAGGTTCGCGGTCACGGGTCTTCCGCCCGGCTGGTTCAGCGTGGTATGCCACCGCGAGGACCGTCCCCCCGTCGCGACCTCCTGGACCCGGATCCGGCCGTAAGTGACCGCCGTCCCCTCCACCGGTCACCGCCCTCCTCCCGCCCCCGCCGTGCCCTCCCGTGGGGAGGACCCGCCGCTCCGGTGCCCGCATGACGTGAAGACGGCCGGTACCCTCATCGCCGAGGCCGAACACGCGATCCGCCTGGCCGCCACCGACCCCACCACCGCCCGCACCCTGGCGGACGCCGTACTCGCCACCCTCGCAGCCGGTGACGGGATCAGCGCGGGTCTCGAATGGGACGCCTCGCCGTACGGGTTGTACGGCGGAGCGGACCGGTGGACGGATCCCCGGGCGGAAGACGACCACGCGGAAGGCCCGGCACGTCCCGCTCCGGACAGCGACCATCTCGAAGCGACCGGCCCCGCCCGTCTCTCTCCGGACGGCCGTGCCGAAATGCTCGACCGGGCAAGTCCCCTCTCGGACAGTCATCCCGGAGCGACCGGCCCCGCCCGTCTCTCTCCGGACGGCCGTGCCGAAGCGGCCGGCCGGGCGCGTTCCTCTCCGGGAGGAGAGGGCCCGGAGGCGGCCGCGGTGGCGTACCGGGCGCTGGCCCTGGCCGCGCGGGAGCTGGGAGACCTTCCGCTGGCCGAGGAGCACCTCCTGCGATCCGTGCGCCTCGCCGTCGCGGCCGGGTCGCCCCGGAGGGCCGCCCAGGCGCGGCTCTCCCTCGTTCCCGTGCAGACCGAACTGGGCCGTCCCGAGCAGGCCCTCGCCCTCGCCCGCGAGGCGGAGCCGTACCTCACCCCGTCCGAGATCGCCATGCTCGGCGTGAACCGGGCGTCGGCGCTGATGCGGCTCGGCCGTCATGACGACGCGATCCGCCGCTGCGACCATGCCGTGGCCGTCCTCGGCGAGGACCAGGTCTTCCTCGCCGGGGCGCTGCTGAACCGGGGCATCGCCCGCGTCTATCTGGAGGACTTCACGGCCGCGGAGAGGGACCTGCGGCGGAGCGCGGAGCTGGCGCGGGCGGCGGGGCTCACCCACGTGCTCGCGCTGGCCGAGGGCAACCTGCCGTTCCTGGCGGCCAGGCGCGGTGATCTCCCGGCGGCGTTCGCGGCGTACCTGCGCGCGGAACGGAGCCTGTTCGGCTGCCCGGAACGGCTGGCCACCGTCCGCTGCGACCTCGCCCAGGCGCTGATCGCCGCCCACCTGCCCGGGGAGGCTCGGGCGCTGCTGGATCTCGCCGTCCCGGAGCTGGAGGCCGCGGGCGCCGCGACGGCCCTGGCGGAGGCCCGGCTGACGCTGGCCGAGGTGGAGCTGCGCACCGGCGACGCGCACAGCGCCCTCGTGAGCGCGGAGCTGGCCCGGTCCGAGCTTCTCGCGCACGGCAGGCGGTCCTCGGTCCCCCTGGCCACCGAGATCGTCCTGCGCGCCCGCCTCCGGCTCGCCTTCCCCGGCGCCCCCACGCCCTTCCGCACCCGGCCCGCGACCGCGCCGGACGATGCGGGGGCAGGCGGCGAGCCGGGGCAGGGAGCCGGTGAACGGCTGCTCGCCGAGATGGTGGCGTGCGCCGACGACCTCGACCGGACGGGCCAGCCTTCGGGGCCTCTCCGGCTCACCGCCGCGGAGCTGGCGATCCGGCTGGGCGACGACCGCACCGCCGGTGAACAGCTCGCTCTACCGGCTCCGGCCGGGCACGGGGTGGCGGCCTATCGGGCGACCGCCCTGCGGCGGGTGCTTCGGGGAGACCGGCGGGGAGCGTTCGCCGCGATCCTGGCGGGGCTGGCCCGGGCCGGTGCCAGAGCGTCCCTGCTCGCCAGGACCGGCATCCGCAGCGAACCGGCGCTCCCGGGCGCCACCGGCACCGGCACGGCGGAGGCGCTCGCCGCCGGAATGGCACCTGCTGACGGGATCGGGGCGGCGTGGGCGACCGGGACGGATGCGGTGCAGGAGGCCGGGGAGGATCCCGCGGTGCGGGCTCAGGCGGTGCGGGAGGCGGAGCCGCTGGCGGCGCTCGGGCTGGCGCTCGCGCTGGAGACCGGCAGGGGCGGGACGGTGCTGGCCTGGGCGGAGCGGTGGAGGGGGGTCGCCGGCGGCGCCGGGCGGCCGGCGGCTCCGCCCCTGGGGGAGCTGCGGGCCGCGCTGGGTGAGACGGCGCTGGTGGAGTTCGTCCGTCACGGTGACGAGCTGGTCGCCGTCGCGATCGTCTCCGGCCGGATCACGCTGTGCCGCCTGGGACCCTTCGCCGCCGTCGCCGAGGCCACGGTCAGGCTCCGGTACGGCCTGCGCCGGACGCACCTGCGCGACGGACCGGCGACCGGCACGGCCGGGGAGGCGGCCGCGGTGGAACGGCTGGTCCTGGGCCCGCTGCTCGGCCGCCTGGGCGACCGGCCCCTGGTGGTCGTACCGGCCGGGGCCCTGCACACCCTGCCCTGGCCGGTTCTGCCGTCGAACGCCGACCGCCCGGTGACCGTCGCCGCGAGCGCCGCCGCCTGGCTGACCGCACACCGGGCGGGAGCCGTACCCGGGGCCAGGACTGTCGTGGTGGCCGGGCCCCGGTTGCGGTACGCCGGGGACGAGGCCGACATGGTCCGGGACCGGCGGCCGGGGGCCGAGCGGGTGGCGGCGAACCGGGCCGCGGTGATGGCGGCGCTGGAGCGGGCGGCGGTGGCCCATCTGGCCGCGCACGGGACGTTCTGCGCGCGCAGCCCGCTGCTGTCCGGCATCGACCTGGACGACGGCCGGCTCATGGCCTACGACCTGCTGCGGCTCCGTACCCCACCGGACCTGGTGGTGCTGTCGGCCTGCGACACGGGGATGGCGCACGCGCCGGCCGACGGGGCGCCGCTGGGGCTGGCGGGGACGTTCCTGTCCCTGGGGACGCGGTGCGTGGTGGCCGGGCTGGTGCCGGTGCGCGATGAGGAGACGCTGGCGCTGATGACCGCCTTCCACACTCTCCTGGCCGCCGGTCACCCGCCCGCGCCCGCGCTGACCCGGGCGAGCGCGATGACCGGGGTGGCCGGGTTCGCCTGTTTCGGGTACGGCGATCAGCCGGTGGCGACCGGCCGGGAGGGGTCGGTCACCCAGTGGGACCAGGAGCCCACGTAGAGGGCGGCGGGGATGCCCGCCACCTCCAGGGCGAGCACCTGGTGGGCGGCCGTCACCCCGGAGCCGCAGTAGGCGCCGACCTCGATCCCGGGCACCGCCCCGAGGGTGTTGAACCGCTCGCGCAGGAAGTCCGGCAGGTGGAAGCGGCCGCTCGGGTCGACGTTCGCCCCGGTGGGGGCGCTGACCGCGCCGGGGATGTGCCCGGCGACGGGGTCGATCGGCTCGACCTCTCCCCTGTAGCGCTCCGCGGCCCGCGCGTCCAGCAGGACGCCGTCGGCGGCCAGGGCCGCGGCCTCCTCGGCGCCGAGCACGGGCATGCCGCCCGGCCGAGCGGTGAAGTCGCCCGGCGGCGGCTCGGGCGTCTCCTTGGCCAGCGGGCGCCCCTCGGCGGTCCAGGCGCGCAGGCCGCCGTCGAGGACCCGCACGTCGGGGTGGCCGAAGTAGCGCAGCGTCCACCAGGCCCGGGCCGCGGCCGTGGAGTCGGCCTCGTCGTAGACGACCACGGGCCGGGAGCCGGAGACCCCCAGGCGGCGCATCGCGGCCTGGAAGAGATCGGCCTCCGGCAGCGGGTGGCGGCCGCCGGGGCCGGCCGGGGCGGCCAGGTCGGCGTTCAGGTCGCAGAAGAGCGCCCCCGGGATGTGCCCCTCCCGGTAGGACTCGATCCCGGGCGGCCCGCCGAGCCTCCAGCGCACGTCGAGGACGGCGGCCCCGTCCAGCGCGGCCAGCTGCGCGGGTGTGATCAGCGGACTCATCTCGGCTCCTGTCGGACGTGACGGCCCCGGCCGCGGGATCCGGCCGGGGCGTGCGGAGGTCAGCGGGTGCTCACCTCGAGCATCGGGACGTACTGCTCGGCCGGGGTCAGCGAACCGTGGTAGCCGGTGAACGACGACTCCAGCGGCTCGGCGACCGAGGCGGTGATGACGGCGTCGAGGTACGGCACGGCGATCACGTCGCCGATCCTCGGCAGCCACTCGTCGCGCACGCGCGGCCCGAACCAGCCGGAGGCGACGGCCTCCTCCCGGGAGGCCACCCACGCCGTCCCCGCCAGGACGCTCCGCCAGGTCGCCAGCACGTCCCCGGCCGCTCCGGGCTCGGCGTAGACGTGCCTGGCCCTGGCCTCGCCGCCGAGCAGGGCGACGCCGTCGCGGAGCCCGGGGACGGTGTCGGCGTCGATGCGCTCCGCCGCGTTGACCATGCCGTGGTCGGCGGTGACGTACATCGCCGAGCCGGGCGGGAGCGTCTCGGCCAGCCGCTCCGCCATCCGGTCCACCCGGGACAGCTGCTCCAGCCACTCCGGCGTCCCCCAGCCGACCATGTGGCCGACGGCGTCCAGGTCGCCGTAGTAGACCGTCACGTGGGCGCGGGGCTCGGCCAGCGCGCGGCGCACCCCCTCGATCCGGTCGTCGATCTCGTCGGCGCCGACGAAGCGCACGCCGCGGTAGACGGCCTGGTTGAACCCGGTGCCCTCGAAATAGGAGGGGCCGACGTAGCTGACGGCGACCCCGGCCTGCGAGGCCCGCTCGAAGACGGTCGCGGCAGGCTGCCACTCCTGCGGGTCGGCCGGCTCGCCCTCCCCGGGGACGGTCCAGCGCAGGCAGTTGAACAGGTGCCCGGCGCCGGGCACGGCCAGCTGGTAGCCCAGCATGCCGTGCTCGCCCGGCGTGAGCCCGGTGCCGAGCGTGCTCAGGCTGGTCACGGTGGTGGCGGGGAAGCCGGCGGTGAGCACCTGGCCCGGCCGGGACGACAGGAACGGGGCCGCCTCGGGGTGGGCGCGCAGCAGCTGCGCGCCCAGGCCGTCGACCAGGAACAGCAGGACCCGGTCGGCGGGGGCGATCCCGAGGGGGTTGGCCCCTCCCAGGTTCAGGGCGGCCAGCAGCGAGGCGGACAGGTCGGCGAGTGAGGCCTCGCCGTACGCCGGGACGAGGGGGATCACGAGGCGGCGCGGGCGGTGGCCTCCGACAGTGCCTTGGCGAAGGCCAGCACGTGGGAGACCGCCTCGGGTCCGTCGGCCGCCTCGCTCACCCGCAGGGAGAGGTCGTCGGCCGTGATGGCGCCGGTGTATCCGTGGTCGGCGTCGCAGTTCTCGTCCCCGCAGGTGGCGGGCTCCAGATCGACGTGGGAGATGGCGCCCCAGCCGATGGTGAGCGTGACCTCGGTGGGCGGCACGCCCGGCACGTAGGAGGCGGGATCGGGGACGACCCGGGTGACGGCCACGGACTGGATCCGGCTCAGCCGCACGGCCTCGGTGGTCGTGGAGGCGTGGGAGGCCGAGACCCCCTCGACGGCCGGGTGCTCGTCGGTGTGGCAGACGAGCAGCCGGGTGGGTGACAGCACCAGCACCGTGACGTGCCGGCGGACCTCCATCGCCGGGTCGAAAGTGGCCTCGTGGTGCACCACGTAGGCGCCCACCTGCTCCTTGCCCAGAGCGGATTCGACCGCGTCGGCGACCAGGTCGGGATAGTAGCCACTGCGGTCGATCGCGTCGCGCAGGCCGGCGGACGAGAGTCGGGTTTCCCTCATGGGTCCATCCTGCCCTGTCCCGGGGGGCTCTTTCACCCTGAGCGCCCCGGCCGGGACACGACACCGTACCGTCACCATCCCGTCGGCGTGAGGGCCGTTCCGGGCCCGCGGCGCGCGACCCGGCTCAGCTGAGCCGGCGGGGCCCGCCGTCGGGCCGCGGACCGGCGGGACTGCGCAGTACGGCGTGCGCCCCCAGGACGATCACCCCGGACTCCCCCACCAGCACCGGATCGAGGTCGAGCCTGGCCACCTCGGGCAGGTCGTCGGCCAGCCTGCCGACCCGGACCAGCAGGTCCTCCAGCGCCTCCACCGCGACCGGCGGGTAGCCGTACTCGCCGAACAGCAGCGGCGCGGCGCGCGGCG
The DNA here is from genome assembly GCF_016863175.1 of Paraplanobispora siamensis. GTDB lineage: Bacteria > Actinomycetota > Actinomycetes > Streptosporangiales > Streptosporangiaceae > Planobispora > Planobispora siamensis. Next base: position 110,533 of record NZ_BOOJ01000011.1, on the reverse strand, counting down.
ACCTGATGAGCTGCGCCGCGTCCTCCCGCGTCAGCGGGACCATCCGGTAGGCCTCGTCCCGCAGCAGGCGCGCGGTCACCTCGCCCAGCCCGAAGGAGACGACCGCGCCGAAGGCGAAGTCGTCCACGACGCTCACCACGGTCGGCACCGCGGGCTGCGGGACCATCCGCTGCACCGCGAGCACGGCCTCGGGGCCGAGCTGGCGCGCCAGGTCGGCGAAGGCGTCGCGCACCCCGTCGGGACCGGCCAGGCCCAGCCGGACCGTCCCGGCCCGCTTGGCCGCCTCCGGGTCGGCGGCCTTGAGCACCACCGGCCAGCCCAGCCGTTCGGCCGCGGCCACGGCCTCCTCTGGCGAGCCGACGATCTCGGCGCGCCAGACGGTCAGCCCGTAGCAGGCCACCAGCTCCGAGGCCTCGATCTCGACCGGGGGCCGATCACCGGGGACCTCGCGCGGCGGGCCGGCGTGCGGCGGGGCCTCCAGCGTCCGCTCGACCAGTTCCCGCGCCGCGGCGGCGTCGACGTCGGCGATCTCCGCGGGAGAGCCCGCCGGCTGCTCGCGCCAGCGCGCGTACCGCACGACGTGGGCCAGGGCCCGCACCGCCTCCTCGGGAGCCGCGTACGACGGGATCGAACCCCGCTCGGGCACGGTGCCGACCCGCAGCTCGGAGGGCATGCCGAGCTTGCCCTCGAAGGTGGCGAGCACCGGCTTGCCGCCCTCGCGTGAGACGCGCAGCAGCTCGGCGGCCACCTCGTCGGAGCGGCCGGGGATAGGCGGCATGTAGATCACGACCGCGGCGTCCACCTCCGGCAGCAGCGAGGCCAGGGCCGTGCCGAACTCGGCGGCGCCGGCGCGGGCGCCGAGGTTGACCGGCGGCCGGGGCTCCAGGCCCGCCCGCACGCAGGCGTCCACCGCCAGCAGGGCCAGCGCGTCGGAGTTGCTCACCAGGCCGACCCGGGGACCGGCCGGCAGCGGCTGGTAGGCCAGCAGCTGCGCCACGTCGAACTGCTGGATCAGGTCATCCACCCGGATCACGCCGGCCTGCTCGAACAGCGCGCTGAGCGCGGTGTCCGGCAGGCCGAGCACCGGGGCGGCGTGGCCGATGGGCACGCCCTGGGTGGTGCCGCCGCTCTTGACCACCACGATCGGCTTGCGCCGGGAGATCCGCCGCGCCAGGCGGGCGAACTTGCGCGGGTTTCCCAGCGACTCCAGGTAGAGCAGGATCACGTCGGTGTCGTGGTCCTCCTCCCAGTACTGCAGCAGGTCGTTGCCCGAGACGTCGGCGCGGTTGCCCGCCGAGACGAACGAGGAGATGCCCATGCCGCGCTGGGCCACCCGCTGCAGCAGGGCCGTGCCCAGGGCGCCCGACTGGCTGAAGAAGCCGACCCGGCCCCGGCCGGGGACCGTCGCGGCGAGCGTGGCGTTCAGCCGGACCGCGGGGTCGGTGTTGGCGATGCCGAGGCAGTTGGGGCCCACGACGCGCAGGCCGTACGCGCGGGCGATGCGGACCAGCTCGTCCTGGCGGGCCCGCCCCTCGGGCCCGGTCTCGCCGAATCCGGAGGAGACGACGATGAGCCCGCGCACGCCCTTCTCCGCGCACTCCTTGACCACCTCGATCACCCCGTCGGCCGGTACGGCGAGCACGGCCAGGTCGACCTCGCCGTCGATGGCGGTCACGCTGGGGTAGGCCCGCACGCCCGCGACGGCGCGCGCCTCGCGGTGGACCGGGTAGACCGGGCCGGTGAAGTCGGCGGCCAGCAGGTTGCGCAGCACGGTCTGGCCGACGCCGCCCGGATCCCGGCCCGCGCCGACGACCGCCACCGACCGCGGGGTGAGCAGCCGCTCGATCGAGCGGGACTCGGCCCGGTGCTCGCGGGAGGCGGTCACCTCCTGGGAGGTCTCGGTCGGGGTGAGGTCGAGGGTCATCCGTACGACGCCGTCGGCGAAGCGGCTCTGCGCGGTGTAGCCGGCCTGCTTGAGCACCGCCATCATCTTCTGGTTGGCGGGCAGGACGTCGGCGACGAACTTGGCGATGCCGTTCTCCCTGGCGGTCTCGGCCAGGTGCTCCAGCAGCACCGAGGCGACGCCGCGGCCCTGGTGGGCGTCCTCGACGAGGAAGGCGACCTCCGCCTCCCCCGGCTCGATCCGGTCGTAGCGGATCACGGCCACCATCTCCGTGCCGATCGTGGCGATCAGCGCGACCCGGTCCACGTAGTCGACGGTCGTGAACCAGGTGACCTCCCGGTCCGACAGCCGGGGCCGGGGCCCGAAGAACCGGAAGTAGATGGACTCCGCGGAGAGCCGGGAGTAGAACGCGCGCAACCGGTCCGCGTCCGCGGGGCGGATCGGGCGCACGTGCGCGGTGCCCCCGTCCGACAGGACGACGTCCGCCTCCCAGTGGGCGGGATACTGAGCCTCCACAGTCCCGAGAGTAGACGCGAATCTCATATGCGGGACCAACCGGGCCCATTCACGCAACGCTTGTGCATCGACTATGACCCTGTCTGAGATCCGAGCCCCCTACGCTGGCTGGAAGCTGTTAGGTTTTTGGCGGCTCCATAAGCAGGTCGGGATCAAAGGCAGCAAGGTGGTGACATCATGACGCGGGTGGTCGTGGTGGGCGATCTCATGACCGACGCGGTCGCGCGGGCTCGCTACCCTCTGGCCAGAGCCAGTGACACACCGGCCATCGTCACGATGCACGGCGGCGGCTCGGGGGCCAACATCGCCTCCTGGCTCGCGGTGGAGGGCGCGGAGGTGGCCTTCATCGGCCGCCGGGGCGCCGACATCACCGGCCGCAACCGCGACATGGAGCTCATGGGATACGGCGTGGACGCCCGCCTCGTCATGGATCCCGAGCGCCCGACCGGCACCTGCGTCGTGCTCGTCACCCACAAGGGTGAGCGCACCATGCTCTCCGACCCCGGCGCCAACGCGGCGCTGTCGCCCGAGGACCTCCCCCGCGACCTGTTCTCCCAGGGCGGTCACCTGCACGTCTCGGGCTACACCCTGATCAACGAGGGCTCCCGCGAGGCCGGTCTGGCGGCCCTGGAGATGGCCCAGCGGGCCGGGATGTCCATCTCGGTCGACTGCTCCTCCTCCGCGCCGCTGGAGCGCACCGGGGCCGAGCCGTTCCTGGAGTGGACGCAGAGCGCCAAGCTGCTGTTCGCCAACGCCGACCAGGCCAAGGTCCTGACCGGCCGCGACGAGCCCGACGCCGCCGCCAAGGTGCTCACCGCCTGGTTCCCCCAGGTCGTGATCAAGCTCGCCGCCGACGGCGCGCTGTGGTACACCAACACCCGCAGCGAGCCGGTCAAGGCCCCCGCCGAGACCGTGGAGCGCGTGGTCGACGGCACCGGCGCCGGCGACGCCTTCACCGCCGGCTTCCTGCCCGCCTGGCTGGCGGGCAAGCCCCCGGCCGAGGCCCTGGCCGCCGGCAACCGCCTGGCCGCCAAGGCCATCGCCCACCTCGGCGCCCGCCCCCGCCTCTGACGCTCAAGGCGGGACCCGGCCGTTCCGGCATCCGCTTCCGACGCCATCAGGCGAGGCCCGGCCGTTCCGGCATCCGTCGCTGACCCCCGGGCCGGGTGCGTACCGGCACCCGGCCCGGCGGGGACACGCCTCACGGGTGGGCCCACCCGCCCGGCACGCGCTGCCGTAGCCGCCTGCTGCTCCAGGGCTTGCTCGTTTAGCTCGTCACCGCCAGGGCCAGGGGGAGGACGGCGGGGGCTCCGGCGTGGCGGAGCATGGCGGCGGCGAGGGTCACCGTCCAGCCGGTGTCGACGTGGTCGTCGACCAGCAGGACCGGGCCGCCCGCCGCGGCGACCGCGGCGCTCAGGGCCGAGGGCATGGCGAGGGTGGCGCGGACCGCCTGGACCCGCTGGGCGCTGTTGAACTGGCGGCCGGGCGGGCCGGAGCGGTAGCCCAGCTCGCCGAGGTAGGTCAGCCGGCCGATCTGGGCCAGCCGTTCGGCGAGGCTGCGGACCAGCTGGGGGCGGGTGGCCGAGGGCACCGAGACCACGGCGACCGGGCGCTGCTCCCACTGCCAGGACGACAGCACCGCGACCACGGCGGCGAACACGTCGTCGGGGACGGGGCCGTCGGGGACGCCCTCGGCCAGCAGCCCGCGCAGGCGGTTGCCCCAGCCGATGTCGGTCAGGCGGCCCAGCGCCCGGCCGGGCTCGGCGCCCAGCTCGGGCTTGATGCGGCCCTTGAGGTCGGCCAGCCCGGTCGGCCACTGCCGCCGGGCCTCGATCTCCACGCCGGGCCGGTGCAGGCTCTCGGCCGCGCGCTCGACCGCACCGGCGTCCACCTCGGGCGAGCGGTGCACGCCGGTGCAGTTGTCGCAGCGCCCGCAGGGCGTGGCGGAGTCGTCGTCCAGGCGGCGTCGGAGGAACTCCTCGCGGCAGCCGGTGGTGGAGATGTAGTCGAGCATGGCCCGCTGCTCGGCCTCGCGCTCGGCGGCGACACGGGCGTAGCGGTCGGCGTCGTAGGCCCACTCCTCGCCGGTGGCCTCCCAGCCGCCCCTGACCCTGCGCACCGCGCCGTCCACGTCGAGGACCTTGAGCATGGTCTCCAGGCGGGTGCGGCTGAGGTCGACCCGGTTCTCCAGGGCGGCGGTGGACATGACCCCGCCCTCGGCCAGCGCCTCCAGCACGCCGCGCACGACCGGCTCGGGCGGGAAGGCCAGCGAGGCGAAGTAGGCCCAGATCTCGCGGTCCTCGGCGCCGGGCAGCAGGATCACCTCGGCCCGCTCGACCCCGCGCCCGGCCCGGCCGACCTGCTGGTAGTAGGCGACCGGCGACTGCGGGGCGCCGACGTGGACGACGAAGCCGAGGTCGGGCTTGTCGAAGCCCATGCCCAGCGCGGAGGTGGCGACCAGCGCCTTGATCTTGTTGTCGAGCAGGGCCTGCTCGGCGGCGAGCCGCTCGGCCTGCTCGGTCTGGCCGGAGTAGGCGGCCACCTCGTGCCCCTGCTCACGCAGGTAGGCGGCGATCTCCTGGGCGGCGGCCACGGTGAGGGTGTAGACGATCCCGGAGCCGGGCAGCTCGTGCAGGGCCTGGGAGAGCCAGGCCAGGCGCTGCTCGGCGCCGCGCAGCCGTACGACGCCCAGATGGAGGCTCTCGCGCTCCAGCGCCCCGCGCAGCACGAGCGTCTCGTGGCCGAGCTGCTCGGCCACGTCGTGGGTGACCCGCGCGTTCGCGGTGGCGGTGGTGGCCAGGATCGGCACGCCGTCGGGCAGCTCGTCGAACAGCGTGCGCAGCCGCCGGTAGTCGGGCCGGAAGTCGTGGCCCCAGTCGGAGATGCAGTGCGCCTCGTCCACCACGACCAGGCCCGCGCTCTCGGCGAGCGCGGGCAGGACGTGGTCGCGGAAGTCGGGGTTGTTGAGACGCTCCGGGCTGACCAGCAGCACGTCGACCACGCCGTCGGCGACCTGCCCGTAGATCTCCTCCCACTCCTCGGGGTTGGCCGAGTTGACCGTGACCGCGTGGATCCCGGCCCGCTCGGCGGCGGCGATCTGGTTGCGCATCAGGGCGAGCAGGGGCGAGACGATGACCGTCGGCCCCTCGCCCAGCTCGCGCAGCAGCGCGGTGGCGATGAAGTAGACCGCCGACTTGCCCCACCCGGTGCGCTGGACCACGAGCACCCGGCGCCGGTCCATGACCAGGGCCTTGATGGCCTCCCACTGGTCCTCACGCAGCCGGGCGTGGTCTCCGGCGAGCGCACGCAGCCGTTCCTCGGCCTCTTCCCGCAGCATCAGCTCTTCGCTCACCGGTCATTGCTATCAGGTCCCGGTGACGTTTTGCGCCTTTCCGGTGACCATCCGGCCTCCCGGACGGTCATCCGGTCCGGCGCGGGCCGTTCACCCGTCCCGGTACTCCGGGTCCAGGTGCTCGGGGAAGGCGTTGATGGTGACCCGGTGCATGCGGCGGCGCTCGGTGTAGTCGGCCACCGCGTAGTGCTGGGTGCCGCGGTTGTCCCAGAAGGCCAGGGTGCCCGGCCGCCAGTTGAGCCGGACCTGGAACTCGGGCGAGCGGATGTGGTCGATCAGGTACGGCAGCAGCGCCTCGTTCTCCCGGTCGTTGAGCTGGACGAGCCTGGTGGTGGAGGCACGGTTGACGAACAGCGCCTTGAGCCCGGTCTCGGCGTGCACGCGCACCACGGGCCGCTCGATCGGCGGCCACTTGGCCTGGATCTCGGCCAGGTCGAAGTCGTGCCCCTTGGAGATGGCCTTCTTCATCGAGGCCGTGATGTCGTGGATGGCGGTCAGCTCGTCGCAGAGCCGCTGGATGGGCGGGGAGAGCGCCTCGTAGGCCATGCAGGCGTTGGCCCACAGGGTGTCGCCGCCGACGCTGGGCAGGTGGATGCAGCGCAGCAGCGAGCCCATCGGCGGGATCGGCTCGAAGGTGTTGTCGCTGTGCCACTCGTCGCCGCCCTCGCCCTTGGGGTCGGTCTGGTCCAGGATGTGGATGGGCGAGCCGCTGTCCTTCTTGAAGGCCGGGTGGTTGATCGTGCCGAAGTTCTCCGCGAAGCGGACGTGCTCCTCGTCGGTGATGTGCTGGTCGCGGAAGAACAGGACCTTGTACTTCAACCAGCCCTGGCGGATCTCCTGGACCTCGCCCTCCGACAGGGGTTTGCGCAGATCGACGCCGCTGACCTCGGCGCCGATGTGCTTGGTCACCTGCTTGAACTCGATCATCTGGGGACGCTCCTCCGTCGGTGGCCGCACACGGGCCGCGACCTGTTGTCCGGGCGGTGCCGACCGCGCCAATCAAGCAACCGCTTGGTCAAGCATATGCCCTGATCGCCTTCCGCAAGAGAGTGACGTGGGTCACTCATCCGGTCTTTCGAAGCGTCCCCGCACGCGAAGGCCCCGGCGCCCGCCGGAGCGCCGGGGCCGGTCCTCGCACGCAGCCGGGTCTCGTCAGATCTCCTCGACCGCTCCGCACTCCCCTTCCTTGGCCTGGGCCGGCTTGTCGCTGTAGGCGTCATCCACCGGACCGCTCCCCCCGTCCTGAGAGAAGTCGGGCCTCAGGAAGCCGTCGGGAGCCTCACACAGCACCCCGGCGGTCCACATGTTCTCCGCCTCGCCATCCCAGTTGCGGAGCTTGCCCTTGGGCGTGTCCCGCCAGAACAGGTGGTGCGACTTGACGTAGGCCATCACCCGGACGATCGGGCCCGGCTTGCCCGCGGGCCGTACCGCGTAGACGAACCGGGCCTCGTAGTTCACCTTGAGCTCGGGACCGCCGTCGGCGTCCTTGGACGCCACGGGCTCCAGCCTCCCCTGAACCTTGATCACATCACCGACCAGCTCCGTCGTCCCCGGCGCGAAACTGGTGACCCACCCCCGGGTGTCCTTCTTCGGATCCTTGTGGTCGAGGTCCCTGAGGAAGGCCTCGCGCTGCTCGGGGTCGAGCAACGCGGCGTAGGCCTCCGGCTTCCCGCCGAGCAGCGTCTGCTTGTCGAGATAGACCGCCCGCAGCAGACGGCCGCTGGTCTTCAGAGCCGAGCGGACGTCCCGGGCGGAGAACTTCCCCACCGCCTCGGCCTCGGGGATCACGAGCCCCGCGGCGCCGTCGGCGAACTTCTCCGAGGGCGAGCCCCTGAACGGCGCGTCGGCGGTGATCACCGCCGGGTCGGTGGCCAGCTCCCCCAGCACGCCCCCGGCGAGGCCGCAGCCCGTCAGCGTCGCCACCAGGCACGCCGCCATGATCGTCATTATCGTTCCGCGTTTCGGCATGGCGGGATATTAGTGACAAACCGACCAGCTCACCCACGTGCGTCCGGCCTGCGGGACCGTGGTTTCATGAGGGCCACTATGGACGTCATCACCTGGTATCTCGAACAGACCTCGCCCTCCGACCTGCTGCCCGCCAAGCCTCCGGCGATCGAGCTCGACATCGTCCGCGCGGAGATCCCCTCCCCCGAGCTGAACCGCTTCCTCTACACCGCCGTCGGCGGCGACTGGCAGTGGACCGAGCGCCTGCCGTGGACCTGGCGGCAGTGGGCCGAATGGCTGTCCCAGGGGGTGGAGACCTGGGTGGCCTACCACCGCGGCACCCCCGCCGGATACGTGGAGCTGGTCCCGCAGGACGAGGGGACGATCGAGGTCGCCTCCTTCGGGCTCCTGCCCTGGGCCATCGGCAAGGCCGCGGGCGGGCGCCTGCTGGAGTACTGCACGGCCCGCGCCTGGGACATCGCCGAACGGCACCCCGGGCTCGAACCGACCCGCCGGGTGTGGCTGCACACCTGCTCCCTGGACGGCCCGGCGGCGCTGGCCAACTACCAGGCGCGGGGGTTCCGGATCTACGACTCCAGGGTCGGCGTCCCCGGCGACCGGGATGAGGGCTCCACTCCCGGCCCCTGGCCCGGCGCGGGTCCCCGCACTCACCGATAACGGACCGTCACCGCGTTATGTCGCGGGCACCCTGCGTCGTTCGGCAGAATGTTCGACATGGCCCGACGGACGACCACACCCCCGCCAGAGGAAGACTTCGAGGAGCGGATCGTCGATATCGACGTATCCGCGGAGATGCGCACCAGCTTCCTCGAGTACGCATACTCGGTGATCTACCAGCGCGCGTTGCCCGACGCCCGTGACGGGCTCAAGCCGGTCCAGCGCCGCATCCTCTACTCCATGAGCGAGATGGGCCTGCGGCCCGACCGGGGACACGTCAAGTCGTCACGGGTCGTCGGCGACGTGATGGGCAAGCTCCACCCGCACGGCGACACCGCCATCTACGACGCGCTGGTCCGCATGGCGCAGCCGTTCTCGATGCGGCTGCCGGTGGTCGACGGGCACGGCAACTTCGGCTCGCCCGACGACCTGCCCGCGGCGATGCGCTACACCGAGGCCCGCCTGGCCGCCTCGGCCATGGCCATGGTGGAGTCGATCGACGAGGACACCGTCGACTTCAAGCCCAACTACGACGGCCAGGAGACCGAGCCCACGGTCATGCCGTCGGCGTTCCCGAACCTGCTGGTCAACGGGGCCACCGGCATCGCGGTCGGCATGGCCACGAACATGGCGCCGCACAACCTCGTCGAGGTGATCGCCGCCGCCCGCCACCTGATCAAGAAGCCGGACGCCACGCTCGACGAGCTGATGCAGTTCGTCCCCGGCCCCGACCTGCCCACCGGCGGCGTGATCCTCGGGCTGGACGGCATCCGCGACGCCTACGCGCGCGGCCGCGGCACCTTCCGGATGCGCGCCACCTGCTCGATCGAGCAGGTCAGCCCCCGCCGCAAGGGCATCATCGTCACCGAGCTGCCGTTCAACGTCGGTCCCGAGCGGGTGGTCACCAAGATCCGCGAGCTGGTCACCGCCAAGAAGCTCCAGGGCATCTCCGACCTGAAGGACCTCAGCGACCGCCACCGGGGCCTGCGGCTGGTCATCGAGATCAAGAACGGCTTCATCCCCGAGGCCGTGCTGGAGGAGCTCTACCGGCTGACGCCGATGGAGGAGACCTTCGGCATCAACAACGTGGCCCTGGTCGACGGCGAGCCGCGCACGCTGGGCCTGCGTGAGCTGCTGCAGGTCTACGTGGACCACCGCCTCGACGTGGTCCGCCGCCGCTCGGCCCACCGCCGCAGCAAGCGGGAGGCCCGGCTGCACCTCGTCGAGGGCCTCATTATCGCCCTGCTCAACATCGACGAGGTCATCCGGATCATCCGTTCCTCGGACGACTCGGCCCAGGCCCGCCAGCGCCTGATGGAGACCTTCGAGCTCTCGGAGATCCAGGCCAACTACATCCTCGACACCCCGCTGCGCCGCCTGACCCGCTACGACAAGATCGAGCTCGACCGGGAGAAGCAGACCCTGCTCGACGAGATCGCCGAGCTGACCGAGATCCTGTCCTCCGAGACCCGGCTGCGCAAGGTCGTCTCCGCCGAGCTCGCGCAGGTCGCCAAGACCTACGGCACCCCCCGCCGCACGGTCCTGCTGGAGTCGTCGGGAGTGGCGAAGAAGGCGCCGGTCGCCCTCGAGGTGGCCGACGACCCGTGCCTGGTGCTGTTCTCCTCCACCGGCCTGCTGGCCCGTACGGCCGACGCCTCCCCGCTGCCGGGCGAGGGCGCGCGCTCGGCCCACGACGTGCTGGTCTCGGTCGTGAACAGCACGGTGCGGGGCGAGGTCGGCGTGGTCACCAGCCAGGGCCGGATGATCCGGGTGCAGGTGGTCGACCTGCCGACGCTGCCGCCGACGGCCAGCCCGCCGTCGTTGTCGGGCGGCCACCCCGTCTCCGAGTACGTCTCCCTGAACCCGGGCGAGACGGTCGTGGGCATCGGTTCCCTGGATCCCGACGGGCCGGGCCTGGCGCTCGGCACCGCGCAGGGCGTGGTCAAGCGGGTCGTGCCCGACTATCCGGCCAACCGCGACGAGTTCGAGGTCATCGGGCTCAAGGACGACGACACCGTGGTCGGCGCCGTGGAGCTGGCCTCCGAGGACCACGACCTGGTCTTCATCACCTCCGACGCCCAGCTGCTGCGCTATCCGGCCTCCAGCGTCCGGCCCCAGGGCCGCCCGGCCGGCGGCATGGCCGGCGTCCGGCTCAACGACGGCGCCTCGGTCATCTGGTTCGGCGCCGTGGACCCGGCCCTGGAGTCCAGGGTCGTCACGATCGCCGGGTCCTCCACCGCCCTGCCCGGCACCCAGGTCGGCGGGGCGAAGATCTCCGACTTCGCCGAATACCCGCCCAAGGGCCGTGCCACCGGCGGCGTGCGCGCCCAGCGCTTCCTCAAGGGCGAGGACGTCCTGCTGCTCGCCTGGGCGGGCCCCGGTCCGGCCCGCGCCGTCTCCGCCGTCGGCAAGCCGGTCCCGCTCCCCGACGAGCTGGGCCGCCGCGACGGCTCCGGCCTCCGCCTCACCCACACGGTGGCGGCGGTGGGCGGCGCGCTGGGCACGGTCGTCTACGGCCGGTCCACCGGCGGCCGGGCGCCGTCAGCCGAGCAGGACGGGCAGTAGCGGCCACTGATATCCGGCAGGGGCGGGTGGCGGCGGACGCCGCCGCCCGCCCGCGACGGATGCCGGCGGCCGTTCCCCGGCACCCGCGCGAAGCCGTCACCCGTCCTGAGAGGGCACCCGTCCTGAGAGGGCACCCGTCCTGAGTGGTCACCCGTCCGGGCGGGAACGCGCCGTTCAGTCCACGCAGAGGCAGAACGGGTGGCCCGCCGGGTCGAGGAAGACCCGGAAGTCGTCCTCCTCGCTCGGCTGGTGGGAGTGCTTGACCGCTCCGATCGCGAGCACCTCGGCCTCGGCCTTGTCCAGGTCGTCCACCGTCACATCCAGGTGGAACTGCTGGGGACGGTCCTGGCTGGGCCAGTCCGGCGGCTGATGGTCGGGCGCCTGCTGGAAGCAGATCCGTACCGGCCCTCCGTCGGAGAGCGTCACCCAGTCGTCCTCGAGGTTGGTGATCTTCCAGCCAAGGAGCTCGCCGTAGAAGTCGGCCAGGCGTTTGGGGTCGGGACAGTCGAGGACGACGGACCGCATGCGGGCGATTGCCATGATTCCTCCCGTGTGAGACACCATCGAAAACCCTATGACGGTGTTGTGCCACCGGCAATGGTCTTACGGGGGTGTTGCCGATGTTTCAGGGAGACAGTGCCCTCGCGACGGCCCGGCATGCACGCCGGGACTCCTCATCCTCCCGGCGCCCCTGATCCTCCCGGCGCCCCTGATCCTCCCGGCGCCCCTGATCCTCCCGGCGCCCCTGATCCTCCCGGCGCCCCCGATCCTCCCGGCGCCCCTGATCCTCCCGGCGCCCCTGCCGCGGGGCGGCGCGGGATCACACCCGCGAACCCTGGAAGAGGGCCCTGATCGCCGCCAGCAACTCCCCGGGCTCACCGGACTCCCAGAAGCGCACCAGCTTGTCGATCTCCTCTCCGGGCTGGAACTCACCTGTGCCGAGCGGACCGAAGCAGCCGGCCTCGGCCAGGGCCTCCAGCAGGGGGTCGTCATCGGGCAGCGACTCGACATGGGCCGTCGCGTCGAGCAGGGCGAGCGCCGAGCGCGCGTTGCGCCCCCTGTCGCGGATCTCCACCCGGTCCAGCTTCCTTCTGGCCTGGGTGCGCAGATAGTCGGCCAGGGATTCGGTCCTGCTCATCACACTCCACACTCTCCACAAGTCTTGAAGCCATGGCTTTTCGTCACGGCATCATTACGCATCGTGAGTGATGATCACATGGCCTTCCGCAAGTTGACCGCTGAGGGCTGCCCCGAAATATCCATGAAACGGGCATGGGGAATCATTAGTCCGACGATTTCACCGACCGAGGGATGCATACGTGAGTGCCTTCGACGACCTGCTGGCCGCCAACGAGGAGTTCTCCGCCACGTTCACCGACTCGGAACTGACCGGTAGAGCCGCCCGGGGCCTGGCCGTGGTCACGTGCATGGACTCCCGGATCGACCCGCTGGGGCTGTTCGGCCTCAAGCCGGGCGACGCCAAGATCCTGCGCAACGCCGGGGCCCGGGTCACCGACGACGTGCTGCGCACGCTCGTCCTGGCCGTCTACCTGCTGAACGTGAACCGGGTGCTGATCATGCCGCACACCGACTGCGGCATGGCGAAGGCCACCGACGACGACGTGCACAGGCTGGCCGCCGAACAGGGCGTGGACACCCGCAGCCTGGAGTTCCACACCGTCCCCGACCAGGACGCCGCCCTGCGCCACGACCTGGTGCGCGCCAGGACGAGCCCGTTCCTCCCGGAGGGCCTGGTCATCGGCGGCGCGATCTACGACGTGCGCACCGGCAAGATCCTGCCCGTGGACATGTGAGGTCCGTCCCGGGGCCGCGCGCAGCCCGGCCCCGGGACCGTCCCCATGACCCGCCGCCTCCCCTCCCACCTGGATATTCGATGGAGGACCGTGCGGGGCCCGCGCCAGGATGGCTCCCCATGGACCGTCAACTGATCAGCCTCCTCGCCCACGCGGACCACCCGATCGCCGCCCCGGTCGGCCCGGCCTCCCTGGAGCGCCTGCTGGCCCGGGCACGGCTGCGGCCGGGGGCGCGCGTCCTCGACCTCGGCTGCGGGCAGGCGGCCTGGACGCTGCGGGCGCTGGAGCTCTATCCGGACGTCACGGCCGACGGGGTGGACGTCTCACCGCAGGCTCTGGCCTCGGCCGCCGGGGAGGCCGGGGCCCGGGGGCTCTCCGGCCGGATCCGGCTGCACGAGACGCCGGCCGCCGATTTCACCCCCGCCGAGCCGTACGACCTGGTGCTCTGCGTCGGAGCCGTCCACGCCTTCGGCGGGCTCGGGCCGGCGCTGGAGGCCGTGCGCGGGTTCCTGCGGCCGGAGGGCCTGGCGCTCGTCGGCGACGGGTTCTGGGACGAGGAGCCCACCCCGCAGGCCCTGACCCGGCTCGGCGCGGAACCCGATGAGTACGCCGACCTGCCCGGCACCGTCCGCGCCGTCGAGGACGCCGGGTTCCGGGTCGTCTACGGGCACACCAGCGAGCGGGCCGAGTGGGACGAGTACGAATGGTCGTGGACCGGCAGCCTGATCCGCTGGGCGCTGGACAATCCCGGTCCGGACGGCGAGGCGGCGCTGACCGCCGCGCTCGAGCACCGGGACATGTGGCTGAACGGCTATCGCGGCATCCTGGGCTTCGTCACGTTCCTGCTGCGCCGTACCGGCTGAGGAGGGGGCAGGGCCGGACACGCCTGAGACGGCGGAGGCCGTACGGCCCGCCTGGGAGGTCCGGGGCATCGGAGCCTCTCGACCCCTCACGGGGGCGCTGAGACGGCTGTATAGCCCCGTGGAGGCCGTGAACGGCCCCGGGCATGGAAGAGACGGCCCGGGGCGCTCCCGGGCCGGTGAAGGGCCGTCAGGCGTCGATATGGTCGCGGTCGACCTCGGCCGCGCTGTTGACGATGAACTCCCGGCGCGGGGCCACGTCGCTGCCCATGAGGAGGCTGAAGATGCGCTCGGCCTCCTCGACGTCCTCGATCCGGACCCGGCGCAGGGTGCGGTGGCGCGGCTCCATGGTCGTCTCGGCCAGCTGGTCGGCGTCCATCTCACCGAGACCCTTGTAGCGCTGGACCGGGTCCTTCCACCGCTTGCCGCGGCGCTCCAGGTCGCGCAGGGTGCGGTGGAGCTCGGCGTCGGAGTAGCAGTAGAGGTATCTCTCCTTGCCCCGGCCGGGGTTGGTGATCTCGATCCGGTGCAGCGGCGGGACCGCGGCGAAGACCCGCCCGGCCTCGACCAGGGGCCGCATGTAGCGGTGGAACAGGGTCAGCAACAGGCAGCGGATGTGCGCGCCGTCGACGTCGGCGTCGGCCATCAGGATGACCTTGCCGTAGCGCGCGGCCTCGATGTCGAACGAACGGCCCGAGCCCGCGCCGATGACCTGGATGATCGCGGCGCACTCGGCGTTCTTCAGCATGTCGGCGACGGACGCCTTCTGCACGTTCAGGATCTTGCCGCGGATCGGCAGCAGCGCCTGGAACTCCGAATCGCGGGCCGCGCGGGCGGTGCCCAGCGCCGAGTCACCCTCGACGATGAACAGCTCGGTGCGGTCGACGTCGTCGCTGCGGCAGTCGACCAGCTTGGCCGGGAGCGCGGAGTTCTCCAGGGCGGTCTTGCGCCGCTGGTTGTCGCGGTGCTCGCGGGCGGCGATGCGTGCCTTGGCCGCGGCGACGATCTTCTCCAGCGCCGCGCGCAGCTGCGGCTTGAGCGTGCGAGAGGGGTTGGAGAACAGCTCCTTCAGCTCGCGGGAGACCACGTGGGAGACGATCCGGCTGGCCGCCGAGGTGCCGAGGACCTCCTTGGTCTGCCCCTCGAACTGCGGCTCGGGCACCCGGACGGTCACCACCGCGGTCAGGCCCTCGAAGATGTCGTCGCGGGTGACCGGGGCGTCGCCGTTCTTCAGCAGGCGGGTCTCGCGCATCTGCTCGTTGACCGTGCGGACCATGGCCCGCTCGAAGCCGTTGACGTGGGTGCCGCCCTTGGGGGTGGCGATCACGTTGACGAAGGAGCGGACGGTGGCGTCGTAGCCCTTGCCCCAGCGCAGCGCGACGTCCACGGTGAGCTCGCGCTGGACCTCGGTGGGGGTCATGTGTCCCAGGTCGTCCAGGACCGGCACGGTCTCGTGGAAGTGGCCGACGCCCTGCAGGCGCAGCACGTCGCAGACGGCCTCGTCCCGGGCGAGGAACTCGGTGAACTCGGAGATGCCGCCGTCGAAGCGGAACTCCTCCTCGACGGGCTCCTCGCCGCGGTTGTCGCGCACGCTCAGGGTCAGGCCGGGGACCAGGAACGCGGTCTGCCGCAGGCGCACGTGGATCTCGTCGAGGGAGACCTCGGCGTCGGGCAGGAAGATCTGGCGGTCGGCCCAGAAGCGGACCCGGGTGCCGGTGCCCTTGCGGGCCAGCGGGCCGCCGTCGCGCAGGCCGGACTTCTTCTTGAACTTGGCGGTGGGCCCGTCGCCGTCGAAGACGCCCGGCACGCCCCGGCGGAAGCTGATCTCGTGGATCCGGCCGTCGCGGTCGACCTCGACGTCGAGCCGGGAGGACAGGGCGTTGACCACGGAGGCGCCGACGCCGTGCAGGCCGCCGGAGGCGGCGTAGGAGCCGCCGCCGAACTTCCCGCCCGCGTGCAGCTTGGTGTAGACGAGCTCCACGCCGGCCAGGCCGGTCTTCGGCTCGATGTCGACGGGGATGCCGCGGCCGTTGTCGCGGACCTCGATCGAACCGTCGGCGTACAGCTCGACCTCGATGCGGTCGCAGAAACCCGCCAGGGCCTCGTCGACGCCGTTGTCCACGATCTCCCACAGGCAGTGCATGAGACCGCGGCTGTCGGTGGACCCGATGTACATGCCCGGGCGCTTGCGGACGGCCTCGAGGCCCTCCAGGACCGACAGGTGACGGGCCGTATAACCCGTCTCCGTGCTAACTGCGGTCACACCCACTCCCTCCGTGCCGTGCTTCGAACACGTGTGCGTAGCCTACCGCGCTCTTCCCGGTGAGGCGTGTCCTAGCTTGCCATCAGGTGGACATCCGTGTTACATCAGGCGCGTTCTCCGTCACTGAGGGGAACATTCCGCTCTCGGCGTACTCGCAGGTCGGTTGGGAACGTCCGCATCGGGTTAGATGTTGTCTCAAGTGACTGACGCCAGATCCCCCACCCCGGGGATGACCCGAAAGGCGATACGTGACTGGAGCTCTCGCCCCCGCCAAGCCGCTGACGGCCACGGACCGCTGTGACCGGTGTGGCGCCCAGGCCTACATCCGCGCGACCCTTCCCGTTGGGGGGGAGCTGCTGTTCTGCGCCCACCACGGGCGTCAGCACGTGGCCGTGCTGAGGGACAAGGGCGCCGACATTCAGGACGAGTCGGCACGCCTCAGCGCCACCCCCTCTATCGCAAAAGACGAAGAGCGGTAGGAGTTCACCGGACCCGATAGTGATATCGGCCCGACACCGTGAATCCCAGTCGCTCATAGAGTGACCGGGCCACGGTGTTGGACTCCACCACAACCAGATATGCCCGATCGGCGCCCTGCTCCCGCCCATGCGAGAGCAGGGCGTTCAACAACCGCCTCCCGTGACCGCGTCCCCGCGCGTGCGGCAGCGTCGCCATGCAGTAGACGCCCAGCCACCCGCCCTGCGGCACGCCCCGGCCCACCGCCTCCCCGTCCAGCGAGGCGTAGACGGCCGGCACCCCGGTCAGGATCCGCTCGGCCTTCTCCACACCCTCGCCGTACCTGCCGTCCACGCTCCACCAGACGTCCAGCCACCGCCGGTCGGGGGCCGTCGCGAGCGTGACCCCGGCCGAAGACTCTCCGCCCGGCACCGCGGGCTCCCCGTCCGGTACGGCGGGCGCCAACGGCCGGGTCATGATCAGCGTGGGGTCTGCCACCCGATAGCCGCGCGCCTCCAGCAGGGCGTCCAGCCCCGGGGTCGCGCCCATGCCCACGGAGAACACGCACGGCAGCCCGCGCCCGGCGTAGAACCTCTCCGCCTCCCCTACCGCCGCCTCCAGGTCCTCGCGCTCCCCCAGCGGCAGCACCGAGTTGGCCCGCTTGGTCACCCCGTCGGCCGTGCGCAGCGTCCAGCTCCCGGCCTGCACCCTGCCGGTGGCGGGCCAGGCCCGGTCGACGAGCCGGTCGAACTCCTCATCGATCATGAAACGGGATTCTAGGTGCCGGTCCGGGCGCTCCCGGGACCGCACTAGGCTCGGGAGACGTGCTGATCCTGCTGCCCCCGTCGGAGGGCAAGGCCGCGGCGGGCCGCGGTCCCGCTCTCGACCTGTCCGCCCTGAGCTTCCCGTCGCTGCCCAGGCAGACCGTCCTGGACGCGCTGACCGCGTTGTGCGACACGCCGCAGGCGCGCACCGTCCTCGGGCTGTCCGAGGGCCAGCTCGGCGAGATCGGCAAGAACCGGGAGCTGCGCACCGCGCCCACGCTGACGGCCGCCGAGCTCTACACCGGGGTGCTCTACGACAACCTAGGCCTGGACTCCCTGTCCCCCGGCGCCGCCGGCCGGGCCGCGGAGAGCCTGCTCATCTTCTCCGGCCTGTGGGGACTGCTCAGGATCACCGACAGGGTCCCGCCGTACCGGCTGTCCATGAGTGTGAAGCTGCCGCCGCTGGGCGGGCTGGGCGCCTTCTGGCGGCGTTCGATCACGCCCCTGCTCGACACCGAGCCCGGCCTGGTGGTGGACCTGCGGTCGAGCACCTACGCGGCCGCCTGGAACCCCGGGGACCGGGCGGTGGCCGTACGGGTGCTCAAGGACGGCAAGGTGGTCAGCCACATGGCCAAGGCGACCCGGGGCTTGATCGCCCGCTCCCTCCTGGAGGCGGACGCCGGCCCGCAGACCCCCGACCAGCTCGCCAAGGTCCTGGACGACCTCGGCCACACCGTCAGCCTCGGTCCGGCCCCGTCGGCCAGGCGCTCCTGGACCCTCGACGTCCTGACGTGACGGGGTCCCGGCCCGGAGATCACTCGATGACGGGGTCCCGGCCCGGAGATCACTCGATGACGACGTCCAGCCTGCCGCAGGCCCGCTCGAACTGCCGGGCCGGATCGCCCAGATACGACCAGGGCAGCCGGCTGACCCTGCCGCCGGTCCCGGCCAGGTGCCCCCGGGCCGGCCGGCGCAGGCCGCCGAGATAGAAGGCGGCCCCGAACAGGTTGTGGGCCTCCACCGACCGCGGGTGCCCGCCCGCGGTCCGCCACCGGCCCGCGTGCGCCACGACCTCGCGCAGCGCCTCGTCGGTGAACCAGGCGCCCCGCGACATCGGCGAGCGCTCGGCCGCGACGCGCTCGAAGTGGGCCAGCGGCAGCAGCGCGGGCATCGGGCCGCCGTCGGGCGCCCGGGACACCGCGTCCCTGGCGAAGGCGAGCATCTCCTGCGCCGTCCCGCCCCAGGCGGGCGAGAGCGTCATCAGCCGGGCCACGTTGGCCGGGAAGAGCGCCGGGCAGCGGCGGGCGATCTCGAACCAGACGGCGTCCTTGTCGGAGCGCGGCCGGTCGAGGCCGAGGGTGAGCCACATCATCGACTCCCACGGCACCGGATCGGACGGCGCGAGCGCCGCCGCCGTCAGCAGCGGCCGCCGGGCGGCGTCCATCGCCCGGTGGAAGATCTGCAGCCGGTGCGCCTGCACGGCGCGCGCCCTGGCGTCGGGCTTGAGCGCCCAGGCCTCCTCGATGAGGGTACGGCCCAGCCACAGCCACAGGTCGGGGTTGACCCGGTCGCGGGCCGCCATGGCCTCGATGTCGCGGCTCCATCCCGTCGCCGCCCTGGCCAGGGCCTCGGCTCGCAGCGCGCGGCTCTCCGGGTCGCCGCGGGTGGCGCGCAGCGCGGCCGCCCCCGCGTCGAGGAGACCGCGGTGCACCGCGGTGACCGCCTCGTCGAGCGCCCCGTCCGCCCACGGGCGGTCGACGATCACACGTGGTCCCCGGACCCGGGCTCTGCCCGTCTCGATCACACCCATGGCGGGTGAGAGTAGTCGCCCGGCCGTCACCCCGCGTTATCGACCGGTTACAAGTGTGTAAACGACGCGGCGGCCCGCACCGGGAAGGTGCGGGCCGCCGATGATCGCTCTTGCTCGTCCGGTCCTAGTCCAGGTAGTCGCGCAGGACCTGGGACCGGGACGGGTGACGGAGCTTGGACATCGTCTTCGACTCGATCTGGCGGATGCGCTCGCGCGTCACCCCGTAGACCTTGCCGATCTCGTCGAGGGTCTTCGGCTGGCCGTCGGTGAGGCCGAACCGCATGGAGACGACGCCCGCCTCGCGCTCGGACAGCGTGTCCAGGACGGAGTGGAGCTGTTCCTGCAGCAGCGTGAAGCTGACCGCGTCCGCGGGAACGATCGCCTCGGAGTCCTCGATGAGGTCACCGAACTCGCTGTCGCCCTCCTCGCCCAGCGGGGTGTGGAGGGAGATCGGCTCGCGGCCGTACTTCTGGACCTCGATGACCTTCTCGGGGGTCATGTCGAGCTCGCGGGCCAGTTCCTCCGGGGTCGGCTCGCGGCCGAGGTCCTGCAGCATCTGCCGCTGGACGCGGGCCAGCTTGTTGATCACTTCGACCATGTGGACCGGGATGCGGATGGTCCGCGCCTGGTCGGCCATGGCGCGGGTGATCGCCTGCCGGATCCACCACGTGGCGTAGGTGGAGAACTTGTAGCCCTTGGTGTAGTCGAACTTCTCGACCGCACGGATCAGGCCCAGGTTGCCCTCCTGGATCAGGTCCAGGAAGAGCATGCCGCGGCCGGTGTAGCGCTTGGCCAGCGAGACCACCAGACGGAGGTTGGCCTCCAGCAGGTGGTTCTTGGCCCGGCGGCCGTCCTCGGCGATCCACTCCAGTTCGGCGCGGACGTCCACCGGCAGCTTCTCGCCGTCGGTGCCCAGCTGCTCCTCGGCGAACAGGCCGGCCTCGATGCGCTTGGCGAGCTCGACCTCCTGCTCGGCGTTGAGCAGGGGGACCTTGCCGATCTGCTTGAGGTAGTCCTTGACCGGGTCGGCGGTGGCGCCGGCGGCGGCGACCTGCGCCACGGGGGCGTCATCGTCGTCGTCGGAGAGGATCAGGACCTCGTCGTCGCTCTGGACGACGGCGGGGTCGGGCTCGGCCTTGGCCTCCTCGTCGGCCTCGGGCTCCGGTTCGACCTCGACCTCGACCTCTTCTGGCTCGGCCTCGGCCTCCAGGTCGAAGTCCTCGAGCTCGACGTCGTCGAGGTCGATCTCCTCCTCGTCCTCGGCGTCGATCGCCTTGGGCTTGGAGTCGGCCTTGGGCGCGGGCGCCTCGGGCCCCGCGGCCTTGGCCGGACCGGCCGTCGGCTTCTTGGCCGCCGGAGCGGCCTTCTTGGCGGGGGCGACCGGCTTCTTGGCCGCCGGGGCGGGCTCGGAGCCGCCGACGACCGCGGTGACGGTCTCCGGCTGCTCCTTGGCCGCCGCGGCCGCGGTCTTGGTCTTCTTGACCGGGGCGGCGGGCGTGGCAGGGGTACGGCGCTTGGCCTGGGGCCGGGACTTCTTGGGGCCGGCGGAGTCCTCAGCAGTCAGTCGTACGGTGATGCCCTCTTTGCTGAGGCTGCGCAGGATTCCAGCGACCTGCGCCATCGGAATGTCCGCTTCCTCGACGGCCTTGCGGACATCCTCGGACTCGAGGAACCCCTGCGAGCGCCCCCGCTCCATCAGCTGCTGAATGACGGGCTCGTTCAGCTCGGATGGCTTCGAGCGAGTCGAACTTGCAGGCGACACGAACACCTCTCGAAGGAAAGCGAGACGAGAATGGACTCTGATGCCCGCTAGGGGCGGATGCCTCTAGTTGCGATCAGCGAGGCCGTGCGAACCGCGACGCACCTGCACAACATTCTGGCACGGCACCGTGATTCATACGGCCGCCTCCCGGCGGTTGCCCTCCACCCTAGGCCGACGAAGACAGTAGTGCGTACGGAAGCGGGGCACCGATATCCGAAAGCAACCCTTATGACTGTTTCATTCAGTCACTCTTCGTCGTCGGAGGGACATGAATCGCGAGCACCGTGACGTCATCATCCTGCTCATACCCCGCCAACATGCGATCCACCAGGAAATCCAGCAGCATATGGGGACTTCCAACAACTTCTGGCGGCGCTTCGGTCACAACCGAGCAAAGTTCCGCGAGTCCGGCATCCAGCCCCCGCTTGCGGTTCTCCACCAGGCCGTCGGAGTACAGGACGGCGGTGTGGCCCGGCGGGACGCAGAAGCGGAACTGCCGGCGGCTGGCCGGCCAGCCGAGCGGGGTGCCCGGCTCCCCCTCGCACAGCAGCGGCACGCCCTGCGGTGAGACGAGCAGGGGCGGCGGGTGGCCCGCCAGCGCCAGCGTGCCCTCTCCGGTGCCCGGCTCGACCACCATGTAGGCGAGCGTGGTGACCTGCTCCTCCTCCTCGGTCGCCTCGAAGACCCGGTCCAGGCCGGTGAGGACCGCCGCGGGCGGCGGGTTGGTCAGGGCCAGCGCCCGCATGGCGTTGCGGATGCGGCCCATCCCGGCCGCGGCCTTGACGCCCTTGCCCATGACGTCGCCGACCACCGCGGCGACCCGGCCGTCCTGCAGGACGAACGCGTCGTACCAGTCGCCGCCGACCTGCACGTGACGGCTGCCCGAGCGGAAGCGCTGGGCCAGGGTCAGCCCGCGGACCACCGGCAGGCGGTCGGGCAGCAGGCTCCGCTGGAGCGTCTCGGCGGTGCGGTGCTCGCGCTCGAACAGGGTCGCCCGCTCGACGGCGAGCGCGCACTGGCCGGCCAGGGCCTCCAGGAAGACGCCGTCCTCCTGGGAGATCTTCTGGGGGCGGGTGAAGGCGAAGCGCAGCGCGCCCAGGGCGCGGCCGGCGGCCAGCAGCGGGAGGCCGACCCAGGCCCGCTCGTCGCTGTGGGTGACGAACCCCTTGATGACGTCCTCGTCGCCCCCGGCGTCGACGAGCTGGGACAGCAGGCTCTCGGGCGACTCGGCGAAGACCGGGCGGCGGCTGTTGACCGCCATGGTCATCACGCTGGAGTGCGACAGCGGGATCTCCTCGCCGGGCGCGCCGGGGACGTCGGGGATGCCGCCGTTGTTGACCAGCTTCAGCGCGGCCCGGTCGGCGTCGAGCAGCGCCACCGCCGAGCGGTCGGCGGCCAGTGCCGTACGGCCCACGTCGATGATGACCTGGACGACCTGCTCGACCGTGAGCGCCTCGGCGAGCATGGCGGTGGCGCCCTGCAGCCGCGCCGTGCGCAGCGCCGCGGCGCCGAGCTGGTCGGTCAGCCGGCCGCGCATCTCCTCGGCCTCGCGCTGCGGGGTGACGTCGGTGTTCGCCCCGACCCACTCGACGACCTTGCCGTGCCGGATGATCGGCACGGCGCGCACCTCGAAGTGGCGGTAACCGCTGGCCCGCGTGCGGACGCGGTAGTTCCACTCGAACATGGTCCGGCCGCGCAGGGCCTCGCGCCACGCCTCCTCGGTGTGCACGCGGTCGTCGGGGTGCACGGCCTCCAGCCAGCCGTGGGCGAGGTATTCGTCGAGCCCCTGGCCGGTGATGGCCCGCCACTGCGGCGCGTCCTCCACCGTCGCGCCGCTCGGCGCCGTGATCCACACGAGCTGCGACTGCGCCTCGACGAGCGAGCGGTAGCGCTCCTCGCTGCGCCGCAGGTCCTCCTCGACCTTCCGGCTCTCGGTGACGTCGACGCCGACCAGGCACACCGCGCGCAGCACGCCCTTGTCGTCGTGGACCGGCGAGAAGGTCAGCGACCAGTGGTGGGTCTGCCCCTCGGCCGTGCGCACCCGGATCCGCTGGCCGTTCTCGACCGCGGCGCCCGCCACGACGCCGCGGACCGATCCCTCGACCAGAGCGGTGAGGTCGGCGGACAGCAGCTCTCCCGGGGTGCGGCCGACCAGGCGCTCGGCGGGCAGGCCGACGACGTCGGCGAAGACGTCGTCCACCCGCTGGAAGCGACCGTCGAGGTCGAAGAACGCGAAGGCGAACGGCGACTGAGACAACAGGCCCTGGAGAAGGCCCGAGTCCGAGATGTCCACATCCGACTCCCGGGGACGGGGCACGGAGGTTTCGGCGCTCATGGTCGGCACCTCCGTCGCGTGCCAGGGTCTCCCACGAGGCACATCTCCAAACTTGCGAATCGTCGTAGCACGGCTCCGGGGAACCGGATCCTGCACTACATCATCGGCGATGGGCACCTACGGACGGAAGCCCCGCCCATGATGCGATGACCCCCCCGGCCCGAGGACCAGGATGTCCACGGTAACGCGCCGGGATTCCAGCATGACAGCGCCTCGCGGGACTCCGCCGGGCACGCGGCTGACCGGTGGCCGCACGGCCGGGCCGGCATCCGCACCCCCCGGTCCCGCCTCCCGGAGGGGACGGCGAGGACCTGATCACACCGGCGCGAGCACCGCCGGCGCCTCGCAGCGCTCGCGGCCAGGACACTAGCAGGATCGAGCCGGACCGTCCCGACAACCGCCCACCTCGTCTCGGCCGGAGTCCTGGCAAGATCAGCCTAATGACCCGCACCCTATTCGGCTTCCCGTTCCGGGACATCCTTTTACCCTCTCCTGGGGGGAGCGAGTCAAGACATGGGTCAGCTTTCCATGTCACCCACCGGAGGCTTGACACTGGCGCGATACGTTATGGAATGAAAACGCACGTCCTCGCCGCCCATCCGGGAATATCCCGGTAACCCGGAGGAATGTGACATCCATGCCCGCTCTCGCCACTCGCTTCACCAGCGGTCCGACGGGGCTCCGCGAGCCCGTGAGCGCCCGTCTGGCCGCCGAGTTCCTCACCGTCCCGCTCGACACCGTGGACAAATGCGTCGCCGACGTCTTCGCATGCACCGAGCACCTGGGCGTGGAGGCCACTCCCGAGGTGATCGAACGCGTCGCCCGCGAGCATCTCCTCGCGATCGTGAACTCGGCGCCGCCGCCGCGAGGGCTCCGCTAGCCTCCGGGCGGCGGCCGTTCCCCGTTCCTCCGTGCCGATCGGCCTTCATGGGCTAAGATTGCTCACGATCACGCGTGAAGGCGGAGGGGCCCGATCGGGTGATCGCACAAATGTGGCGTCGCCGGGTGATTCCCGCCCTGGGAACGGAAAGCGCCTGCGGAGACCGGACAGACCCGCGGGCGACTGTCGGCCCAGATCGGTGAAGCAGGAACAACCGAGAGAGCCGTTGAACCGAACGGTCACCATGTCGCGTTCCATTCACCCATGGAGTCGGGAACGCGAGAAGGTTGAACGTGATCGAGCGGAGCGGACGGACCGGCGGAGACCACAGTCCCGGGGCAGCACGGCCGGCGGGGGAGGCCGCTTGAGCCGCCGGCACCGCAGGGACCCCCGGGAGAGCCAGGCCCCCGACGAGGTGTTCTCGGAGATGCTGCTGGCCGCCCGCGAGCTTCTCGCCGTGCGCAGCCCGCTGGACGCCGAGCTCATGGTCTCCGACATGGTGGGCGCCTGGTGGGGACGGCGGCTGCGGCGCGGGGACGCCGAGCAGGTCCTGGGCGAGGGCCTGGTCGACTACGCGGCGAAGGCCGGCACGCCCGCCGCGCTGACCCTGCTGATCGCGCTGGCCTATCTGGGCACCGCCCGCCAGGCCGCCAAGGCCGAGGGCGCGGCGCTGGCGCTCATCGAGCGCGGCGTGGCCCGGCCCCGCTGGGCCGACCGGCTGGGCGTGGTCAAGCCCACCGGCTGCTACGTCTCCCGTGACGCCTACGGCGACCAGGACACGGTGGTGTGCACCTTCGGCTACCGGGGCTCCGACAGCGGCGAGGACCGGCACGCCCTGGTCATGGTCGTCGACTACAACATGCGGGGCATCGCCCGCGACGCCTGGGTCTCCTCGCACGTGGACAAGCTGCTGGAGCAGGCCAGGGCGGAGGCCGACGCCAACGCGATGCTCCGCTTCGAGGAGATCGAGCCGCAGCAGGCCAGGGCCCTGCTGGAGTCGGCCATGAAGGCCACCGCCGAGTACGGCGACCGCAAGACGACCGCCCCGGTCAGCGACAGCTACAGCGCCTACCACGCCTTCGCCCGCTCCCGGATCAAGGCGCTGCCCCCCGGCCGCAAGCGCCCGGCGCCCCTGCACAGCGAGGCGCCCTACAGCCGCGACCGCCGGGCGATGCTGGCCGCGGAGTTCCTCTCCTCGGACGCGGCCGAGCACCTGTCGGACCCCTCGGCGGCCTCCCGGTGCGCCGACCACATCATCGACTACGGCTGCGACCAGGACTTCGGCCGCCCGCTGCGGGTCAGCCCCACCAAGTGCGAGACGTTCCTGCTCGACTGGCTGCCGCGCAAGGTGATGCTCAGCCCGGCCGAGCAGGAGGCGATGCCGTACGCCCTGAGCGCCTGGGCGCGCTTCGCCGCGGGCCGCAGCGGGCTGGCGGAGGAGGGGCTGCGCGCCACCCTGGACGGGGTGTGGGAGGCCACGGCCCAGTTCGCCGAGACCTACCGCGACCCGACGACCTTCGGCCTCGACCGCGACCTGGTGGAGCGGCTGCTGCCGGACGGGGACCTGTCGGCCCTGGCCCGGCGGGTCTTCGCCTTCCCGTTCCTGCAGGGCATGCACGGCGAGATCAAGCTCGACCTGCTCAACCCCGCCGACGAGACCGACCGCCGGGTGCTGCTGGAGATCGACCACGGCGACGACCGCGACCGCTTCGACTACGACGAGCACCTGGCCTGGCACGAGGAGATCGCCGCCCGGCTGTGGGAGGGCGACCCGCCGCAGCTGTGGGAGGCCGCCCAGCGGCTGCTGGACCTCGGTCACGACAGGCACGAGGTCCTGCACGTGCTGATCGAGATCGCCGAGCGGATCGGCGACGACCCCGAGGAGCTCGCCACGGCCCTCGACGACATCGCGGACATTCCCGACGAACCTCCCATGTAGGGGTGAGCCATGGTGATCGACCTCAACGCCGACCTCGGTGAGAGCTTCGGCATCTGGCGGCTGGGCGACGACGCGGCCCTGCTCGACGTGGTGACCAGCGCGAACGTCGCCTGCGGGTTCCACGCCGGCGACCCGGTCACGATCCGCCGCACCTGCGCCGCCGCGATCGACCGGGGGGTGGCCATCGGCGCCCAGGTCTCCTACCGCGACCTGGCCGGGTTCGGGCGCCGCGAGATGGAGATGGACCCCGAGGAGCTGTGCGCCGAGGTGCTCTACCAGATCGCGGCGGTGGACGGCATCGCCAGGGCGATGGGCGGGCGGGTCTCCTACGTCAAGCCGCACGGCGCCCTCTACAACCGCATCTGCCGCGACCCCGAGCAGGCCGAGGCGGTCGTGGTGGCCGTGGCCGACTACGACCAGAGCCTGCCGGTGCTCACCCTGCCCGGCTCGGCCGTCCACGACATCGCCGCCCGCGAGGGGGTCCCCACCGTCGCCGAGGCCTTCGCCGACCGCGCCTACACGCCCGCCGGGACCCTGGTCCCCCGCCGCTCCCCCGGCGCGGTGCTCCACGACCCCGGCACGGTCGCGGCCCGGGCCGTGCGCATGGCGACCGACCAGGTCGTGACCGCCTCCGACGGATCCCAGGTCCCGGTCCAGGCCCGGTCCATCTGCCTGCACGGCGACACCCCCGGCGCCGTACGGCTGGCGCGGGCCGTCCGCGACGGCCTGGCCGACGCCGGAGTGATCGTGAAGGCCTTCACGTGAGACCGGCCGAGACGGCCCGGCTCCGCCGTCCCGGAGGGCGCCGGTGAGCGGCCCGGACACCGCGGGCGATCAGGGCACGCCGGGCGACGCGGACGCGATGACGGTGAGCGGCCCGGACACCGCGGGCACGCCGGGCGGCGCGGGTTCCGGCGGGGAGGCGGTGATCCGGCGGGCCGGGGAGTACGGGCTCCTGGTGGAGACCGGGGCGCTGGAGGTCTCCCACCGGCTGGACGCGCTGCTGCGGGCCGAGCGGCCGGACGGGGTCGTGGAGATCGTTCCCGGCCCGGCCACCGTGCTGGTCGTCGCCCCCGGCGCCGACCTGCCCCGTCTCAGGTCGCGGCTGTCCCTCCTGGCCCGTACGGCGGCCGCCCCCGGCGCGGGCGCCGCCGCGGCGGACAGAATCGTGACGGTCCCGGTGGTCTACGACGGCGCCGACCTCGAGGAGGTGGCCGCGCTGACCGGCCTGTCCCCGCGGGAGGTGGTCGAGCGGCACACGGGACGGGAACTGGTGGCGGGCTGGCTGGGCTTCGCCCCGGGGTTCGCCTACCTCACCGGCCTGGACCCGGTCCTGCACGTGCCGCGCCTGGCCACCCCGCGCACCTCGGTCCCCGCGGGGGCGGTGGCGGTCGCCGGTCCATACTCCGCGGTCTATCCCGCGGCCTCGCCGGGCGGCTGGCGGCTGCTCGGCCGCTCGCCGATGCCGGTGTGGGACGTGGCGGCCGACCCGCCCGCCGTCCTGACCCCCGGCACCCGCGTCCGCTTCGAGGCGGTCACCGGATGAGCGCATGATCGAGGTGATCGCGCCGGGGCCGTACGCCACCGTGCAGGATCTCGGGCGCCCCGGATACGGCCACCTGGGGGTGCCCCGCTCGGGCGCCGCCGACGCGCCGGGCCTGCGGCTGGCCAACCGCCTGGTCGGCAACCCGGAGGACGCCGCGGGGATCGAGCTGACCTTCGGCGGAGCCCGCCTGCGCCTGTCCGCCGGAGTGTGGGTCGCCCTCGCGGGCGCCCCCTGCCCGGTCGAACTCCTCGTCCCAGAAGAGCCCTCAGTCCCTGGAGTCCCCGGGGAGCCCGGAGTCCCCGGAACGGGCGGCGGGGAGGCGGGAGAGCAGGACACGGCTGCCCGGCGCGAGAGGCGTGGCGCCGGAGGCCGGGAGGCGGAGGTCCCGGCCGTGCGGGATCCGCGGCGGGACCCGCGGGCCGGGATGTACGCGCCGTTCTGGGTTCCGGCGGGCGGTCAGGTGCGGGTGGGCGCGCCCGCGACCGGGCTGCGCACCTATCTCGCGGTCCGGGGCGGCGTGGACGTGCCGCCGGTGCTCGGCAGCCGCTCGACGGACTCGCTGTCCGGCCTCGGTCCAGCCCCGCTGTCCCCCGGCGCGATCCTGCCCGTGGGCCCGGCCCGGGGGCTCGCGCCGATCACGGTGGACGCGGCGCCGCCCCGTCCCGCGGCGCGGACCCCCATCCGGCTGCTCGCCGGTCCGCGGGACGACTGGTTCGTCTCCGACGCGCTGGAGACCCTGTGCGCGCGGCCGTACGAGGTCAGCCAGGACAGCAACCGGGTCGGCGTGCGGCTGCGGGGCGCGGTGCTGAAGCGGGCCAGGGACGGGGAGCTGCCCAGCGAGGGCATGGTGGCCGGGGCCCTGCAGGTGCCGCCCGACGGGCAGCCGATCGTCTTCCTCGCCGACCACCCGCCGACCGGCGGCTATCCCGTCATCGCCGTCGTCGTCCCCGCCGACCTCGTCCGGATCGCCCAGCTCCGCCCCGGCGACGCGGTCCGCTTCCACCGGTGACGGTTCCGCCCCGACGGTTCCACCTGTGAAGGTCCCGCCCTGACGTTTCCGTCCCTGACGGTTGTGCCTCCGGCGACGGC
Source organism: Paraplanobispora siamensis (assembly GCF_016863175.1). Classification (GTDB taxonomy): domain Bacteria; phylum Actinomycetota; class Actinomycetes; order Streptosporangiales; family Streptosporangiaceae; genus Planobispora; species Planobispora siamensis. The sequence continues at coordinate 82,054 of NZ_BOOJ01000011.1, read as the reverse complement.
CGGGGAGAGCCGCTATCCGATGAGCGCCGCGACGCGCCCGGCCTCGGCCTTCAGGGCCGCAGGCGGCACGTCCTCGAACAGGTCGAAGGCGATCTCGCCGTTCCTGGCCTCCCACACCCCCGCCACCCGGCCCCGGTGGACCACGACCGGGGATATCCATCCGGCGGCCCTGCTCACCTTCGGCCTGGCCTCCTTGGGCAGGAGCGGTTCGAGGTCGCGGGGGGCGCCCAGGATGTACTGGTCGAAGCCGGGCAGCAGGTGGACGCCGGCGGCGGGTGAGGTCGCGGCCAGATCGTCGAGGTGCTCGGCGAGCAGGACCATCGGGCGGCCCTCCACCTCGATCTCGGCCAGCTCGGGCGCGAGGTCGCGGAACCAGCCGCGCAGGTCGGCCTTCCTGGCGCCGCCCCGGTAGAGCCAGGTGTCGAACGTCTCCGGGGTGCCGGGGCCGTGGGCGCCGAGGAAGGAGCGGACCAGGGCCATGCCGCCCTGCGCGGCCGCGGGGAGCTCGGACGGCCAGCCGGGAACCCAGTCGCGGGGGCTGACGAAGGTGACCCTGCCCTCGCGCGGCGGGCCGTAGCACAGCTCGCCGAGGAAGCTGAGCGGCTTGAGCAGCGCGCCCCAGCCGGAGGTGAGCGCCTCCCGCAGATGGGCGTCGCCGGTGACCTCGATGACGCCCTCGACCAGCTCCTCGCGGGTGAGCGTGCGTCCCTCCAGCGCCCGGGGGACGGCCTCGATGATGGCCGCCACCTCCGCGGCGGTCACCCCGTGGCCCCGCTGCCACGACCCCTTGTCCCAGTGGCGGAAGGAGCCCAGGACCGCGGCGTAGGAGGCCAGCTCGTCGGCCGGGACCAGGTGGAGCGTGCCCCGCGCCGTCCAGGTCTTGACCAGCGTGCGGTCGCGCCACAGGGCCTGCCCGGTCTCACCGCGCCGGGGCCGCGCCTGCCGTACGGCGACCGCCAGCTCGGCCGACAAGGCGACCTGGGCCTGCACCCCGGCCAGCCGCCGGACCACCGAGACCGCGTCGCCGCCCGCCACCGGATCGACGAACTGCCGCCTCAACCGCCAGGCGAGCACCTGCGGCCATGTCACCGAAATCGTCATGCCCACTTCCTACACCCCGGCGGCGACAGTCCACCGGCCGTGCCGGAAGGGGTCAGCGGCCGGAGATCTCGTCCACCGCGTCGGCCACGTCGGCGCCGGTGACGGTGGTCAGCTCCGCGGAGCTGGCGGTGCCGCCGAGCGCGGCCAGGCGCACGTCGCGGAGCATCGCGGCGCGCTCGAACAGCGAGCGGACGAAGCGGCCGTTGCCCAGGCCGTCGATCGACCCGTCCTCGCAGACCCAGGTGAAGACCGCGGCCAGGTTCTCCCTGGCGGCCTCGTCGAACCTGTCGCCCGACCGCTCGGCGAGCAACTCGGCGATCTCGGCGAGCTGGGCCGGCGTGTAGGAGGGGAAGCGCACCCGCTGGTTGAACCGACTGGCCAGGCCCGGGTTGGTGGCCAGGAAGACGTCCATCTCACGCTCGTATCCGGCCAGGATGATCACCAGCCGGTCGCGGTCGTCCTCGGCCCGCTTGAGCAGCGTCTGCACGGCCTCGGCCCCGAACGCGTCGCCCCCGGCGTAGCCGCTGTTGACCAGGCTGTAGGCCTCGTCGATGAACAGCACCCCGCCCAGCGCCCGGTCGACCAGCTCGTTGGTCTTGATCGCGGTGGAGCCCAGGTGCTGGCCGACCAGGTCGGCGCGCTGGGCCTCCACCACGTCCGGCCGGGCGAGCAGGCCCAGGGCGGCGAAGATGCGGCCGAGGATGCGGGCCACGGTGGTCTTGCCGGTGCCGGGCGGGCCGGTGAAGACGAAGTGCCGCATCTGCGGCGGGGTGGGCAGGCCGCGCTCCTGGCGCATCCTGGCCACCCGGAGCTGGGCGGTGATCGCGTGGACCTGCCGCTTGACCGGTTCCAGACCGGCCATCCGGTCCAGGTCGGCCAGGGCCTCCTCCAGGGTGGGCGTGGCCTGGTAACCGCGGTAGCGGGCGGTGAGCTCGTCGAAGGCCTTGGCCACGTCCGGCTCGGTGGTGGTCACCAGGTCCTCGGTGGTGGGCGAGCCGCCCGCGCCGACCACCCGCACGTCGCGGGCCTGCGCGGCGGCCTCCACCAGACTGCGGACGAACCGGGCGTTGCCCAGCTCGTCGACGATCCCGCGGCGGTGGACGTCCTCGAACCTCGCCAGGAGGGCGGGCCGGGCCTCCTCGGCCATCCGGTCGCCGCGGCGCCGCTGCAGCAGGTCGGTGATCTGCACCAGCTCGCCGGGCGCGTAGCCGGGGAAGCGGACGCGGGTGGCGAACCGGCTGGCCAGACCGGGGTTGCTGGTCAGGAAGGAGGTCATCTCCTTCTCGTATCCGGCCAGGATGACGATCAGCCGGTCGCGGTCGTCCTCGGCCCGCTTGAGCAACGTCTGCACGGCCTCGGCCCCGAAGCGGTCGGGCTGGCCGTCGCCAGAGTTGATCAGGCTGTAGGCCTCGTCGATGAACAGCACCCCGCCCAGCGCCCGGTCGATCAGCTCGTTGGTCTTGATCGCGGTGGCCCCGAGGAACTCCCCCACGAGATCGGCGCGCTGGGCCTCCACCACGTACGGCGTCTCCAGCAGGCCGAAGGCGTAGAAGATCTTCGCGACGGTCCTGGCCACGCTGGTCTTGCCCGTGCCGGGCGGGCCCACGAACACGAAGTGGCGCATCGGCGGCTCGGTGGAGTATCCGGCCTCCTTGCGCAGGCGGGAGGCCTCGATCGAGGCGGCGATGGAGCGGACCTGCTCCTTCACCGGGGCCAGGCCGATCATGGCGTCCAGCTCGCCGAGCGCCTCCTCCACCGAGATCGGCGGCGGCGCGGACCTGCCGCCGTGGCTGTGGACCTGCGGCGCGCCCTCCTGGACGCGGACCCTGACCGGCTGCTCGTGCTCGGACAGCGTCCCCCTGACCCGGCGGGCCTCGACGAGGCGGTAGAGCAGGACCGCGGCGGCCACGCCGTAGGCGGCCCACGGGCCGGCGGCGGGCGCGATGAAGTACAGCGCGAAGGCGGCCACGGCGGCGGGGACCAGGGCCATCAGGGTGGTCAGCCACGGCGGGACCCAGCGGATGAGGTGGGCGGCCCCGGCCACGGCCACGCCCAGGACCAGCAGGAGCGCGGGGACGGGTGACTGCGAGCCGTACAGGCCCATGAAGAAGCCGAGCAGGAGCATCCACCCGGCCAGGACCAGCACGGTGGCGCCGGCGCGGGGGAAGCGCAGGGTCAGCGCCGTGAAGCCGAGCAGCGCGATCGTCAGGAGTGCGGTGGTGAACAGGGACCAGCTCAGGACCGCGGCCAGCGTCATCACGGCGAGGAAGACGCCGACGTGGAGCAGCCGTCGTCCGGCGGGAGGAAGGTGGAAGTAACGCGCCCGCACCTGTTCGAACAGATCCCGTGCCGCCGCCCGCCCGGCCGGCCTGGCCCTGTCGGAGTCCCGCATCACGCCTCCCCGGTCCGCCCCCGGTTATACCGCACCGGGAAGAGGTTTGGGCGTGCCCGGGCACCGCGCCACGCCGCCGCACCAGAACAATCAGATCACCGGGACGTAGCGCAACGAACGTACCGAATGGGAATGTCACCGGCCCGCCACCCCCATCTGCGACAGGCCGGTCGAATCAGGATCCGGCGGACGCCCCGGTGCGGACGGAGGGGGTCAGCGCGCGGGACGGCCGTCCCCCGGGCGTACCCGGCCCTGGTGACGCCCGGGATAGTCCCCGACCACGACGTGCTCGGGGGTGACCCTGAGCACGTCGGCCTCGGCGTCGCCGACGGCGATGCCGCGCACCTCGGCCCAGAAGCGGCGGTCCGTCGGGTCGGCGACGAACACCGCCACCCGCGGGTCGCGCTCGGTGGCCTCCCACGCGTCCTCGGCGGCGATCAGGCGGAGTTCGCCTCCCGGGCCGACCGGGCCGACCGAGCCGACGGCCAGCGCCCTCGGCCCCGTGGGATCGGAGTAGGCCAGCACCACCCCCCGTCCGTAGGCGAGGGCCCGGCGCACCTCGCCGCTCAGCTCCACCGGGGCCCGCGCGTCGCCGGGCAGGCGGCGTCCGGAGCCCTCGTACATGACCAGCGAACCCCGCCAGGGCCCGGGCGCGCCCCGCCACCACGCCCGGGCCGACCTGATGACGTAGGCGGCCACCACCGTCACCAGGACCCCGATCGCCGCCTGCCACGACCAGCGGCCGAACCGATCGGGGAGTCCGAGAGGGCGTACGGCCGCCGCCACGACGAGCGCCACCGACGCCAGGACGATCAGGGACACCACCGCGGTGAGCCAGCGGTCGGCGGGCGCCCGGCCGCGCACCCTGCCGTACGCCCAGCCCAGCGCGGGCGGCACGGCCAGGGCCGTCAGCGCCCAGCGGGAGTCGTCCAGCAGCAGCGCGCCCGTCACGACCAGGACGAGCACCGACCAGGCCCGGACCGCCACGAGCCAGAGCGTCACGTCGATGTCGTGGGCGGCCGTGCGGTCGTCTCCGGCCGCGGCGAACTCGGTCAGCGCCCTGACCGGCCGCCCCCGCCACGCCTCGGCGAGCGTGCGCAGGATCAGCACGGCCAGCCCGTTGAGCAGCACCAGGCCGGCCAGCCCGGCCCAGGGGCTGCGGGCGAGGGCGGGCAGCGCGGCGGGATCGGGCAGCCCGGTGAGGGGGAAGTCCTGTACGGCGCGCGGCAGGGTGGCGACCGCCGCGACGTAGGCGGCGACCGCCATCAACGTGATCGCGACGCTCATGCTGAGCCACGCGTCGCGGGCGAGCATCCCCGGGACGTAGGGCCAGAGCCTGACCCGGTGGGCCTGCCTGAGCGTGATCACCAGTGCGGCGGCCGGCGCCACGGCCCCGCCGATCACGGCCTCCGTGGTCAGCCCGTAGCCGAAGGCGGCCACCCCGACCGCCAGGAGCGCCACGGCGAGCAGGACGCGGACCTGCCGGGACCACGACTCCAGGGCCCGCCGCGCGCGGCCGGTCTCGCGGGGGTCGACCGGCCAGGCGGGATCGTGGTGCCCGCGCGAGCGCTCCCAGCGCAGGAACGTCAGGCCGAGGTTGACCCGCGCCCCGGGATGGTCCTGCACGCGGCGCAGCGCCCGGTCGTAGGCGGCGCGGGCGTGGCGGTGCTCCCCGCGCAGCAGGCGCAGGTCGCCGACGAGCACGTGCGGGTCGGGCTCCTGCGGGGCGTAGCGCGCCGCCCGTCCCGCCTGGGACCACGCCTCCTTCCAGCGGCCGGGGACGCGGCGCAGGGCCGCCCCCAGGCGCAGCCGCGCGGCCCAGGATCCCGGCGTCAGCCGTACGGCCTCCTCCGCGGCGGCCACGGCCTCCGCGTCACGGCCGAGCCGTTCGAAGGCCAGGCTGGCCAGGCGGTAGCCCCAGCCGGCCCCGTCCTGGGCGTGCGGATCGCTCTCGACCGCCAGACGGGCCGCCTCCAGGGCGGCCTCCGGCTGGTCCCTGCCCAGCCGGGCCACCGCCACGGCACACCACTCACGCGCGCTGCCGGGACCCAGCGGAGCCGCGTCACGACCGTCCTCGCCGGGATCGCTCACCACGGTGACTCACGAACCTCGCACCTGCTCACCATGGTCGCTGACGAACCTCGCACCTGACTCATCATGGGACCCACGAACCTCGTACGAATAGATCACGACGGCTCACCCTCGCGCCGACTCCCACGACCGCCATGGTCGGTGCACGATCACTGTTTGCCTAGGTCCACGCTATAGGGGTCTATCTCTCTAGAGAGGTCGAAGCCGCGCGATGGTGCATATCGCCTGAATCGATCCTCCAATGACCACGCGCGACCGCCGGAGTTGGCCTAAGCTGCCTCGCATGTTCATCCAGGCCGGCTCCCCCTGCGGCCTATGACCCTTGTGGAGACAGTGGCCGGCGCCGAGCGCGCAGGGACCGGCCCCCACCCGCTCAGGACCGGCCGCTGGTCGGTTCTCGTCCTGCTCTGCCTCAGCCTGCTGCTGATCGCGGTGGACGCGACCGTGCTGCACATCGCGGTCCCCGCCCTGACCGCGGCGCTCGAGCCCAGCTCGGTCCAGCTGTTGTGGATCATCGACGTCTACTCCCTGGTGGTCGCGCCGCTGCTGCTGACGTTCGGCACGCTCGGCGACCGCTACGGGCGCAAGCGCCTGGTGCTGTTCGGCTATCTGGTGTTCGGCGCCGCCTCGGCCGCGGCGGCGCTGGCGCCGACCCCCGCCGCCCTCATCGCCGCCCGCGCCTTCCTCGGCGTCGGCGGCGCCATGATCATGCCGGCCACGCTCTCCATCATCCGGCAGGTCTTCACCGACCGGCGGGAGCGGGCGATCGCCCTGGGGGTGTGGAGCGCCGTCGCGGCGGCCGGGGCCGCGCTCGGCCCGATGCTCGGCGGCCTGCTCGTCGAGCATTTCTGGTGGGGCGTCGTCTTCCTGATCAACGTGCCGATCCTGCTGGTGCTGCTGCCGGCCGCGGCGCGGATCCTGCCCGAGTCCCGCGAGCGCGCCGGTCATCCCTGGGACGCGCCCAGCGCCCTGCTGTCGGTGCTGGGCATCCTGGCCTTCGCCTTCGGCCTGAAGGAGATCGGGTCGGGGCACCCGGCGGGGCCGGCGGCGTTCGCGTGCGGCGCCGGGCTGCTGGCCTGGTTCGTACGCAGGCAGCGGCGGCTGGCCTTCCCCCTGCTGGACCTGGGCCTGTTCCGCAGCCGGGCGTTCTCCACCGGGGTCGCCGCGGTGCTGCTGACCGTCTTCGCCCTGGTGGGGCTCCAGCTCATGCTCGCCCAGTACCTCCAGCTCGTGCTCGGCGACGGCCCGCTCGGCGCCGCCGTCCGCATGCTGCCGCTGATGGCCGCCTCGGTGGCGGGCGGCCTGGCGGGGGCGCACCTGCTGCGCCGGTTCGGGCTGCGCGCCACGATGGGCGGAGGCCTGGCGCTGACCGCGGTGTCCCTGGCCCCCACCCTGTCCTGGGGCACCGAGTCGCACCCGCTGGGGCTCACCCTCTGCTTCGTCGGCATCGGCTTCGGCATCCAGGTCGCGCTGCTGGCCGCCTCGGACACGATCATGTCCTCGGTCCCCGAGTCCCGGGCGGGCGGGGCCGCGGCGGTCGAGGAGACGGCCTACGAGCTCGGCGCGGGACTGGGCGTCGCGGTGCTCGGCACGATCACCACCGCCGTCTACGCCCCCTCGCTGCCCCCGGTGGCGGGCGTCTCCGAGGAGCTGATGACCCAGGCCCGCCAGTCGCTCGCCGCCGCCGCCCCGGTGGCGCGGGAGGTCGGCGGCCCGCCCGGGGCCACGCTGCTGGAGAGCGCCCGCGTCGCGTTCGTCGCCGGGCTGCACTCCACGATCGTGGTGAGCGTGTTCCTGCTGGGCGCCACCGCCGCCGTCGTGGCGTTTCTCGTGCCGCGCGGGTCCGCCGACCGCAACGATCCCGACTGACGAGTTTGCCCGGCTCCCGTCCGGTCATCTAATGGGCAAGGACGGTGAATCGGACCAGAATGAGGAGCCGTGCGACAATCCCTCCGAGACATCGCCGCGCTGGCCGCCAGGCTGGGAGTCGGCGGGATCTTCTTCGTCAACGGCTGGCAGAAGCTGCGGGCCGGCCTGGACGCGACGGCCGACCAGTTCGCCGCGCTGGGCGCCCCCCTCCCCGAGCTGTGGGCCGGCACCACGATGCTGATGGAGCTCATCGGCGGGACCCTGCTCATCGCCGGGCTCGCCGTACCCGCCTGCGGCCTGCTGCTGTTCGCCGAGGCGCTCGCGGTGTTCGTGATCGCCAGCGGCGACCAGGGGCTTCCGCTCACCGGAGGCGCGGTCAGCCTGATCGTCGCGCTCGGCGCCGCCTCGATCATGCTGGCCGTCAACGGGGCCGGGCGCCTGTCGGTCGACCACATGGTGGTGATCAAGCGGAGGGAGGCCGAGGCCGCCGAGGACTTCGCCGCCGACTCCGAGGCCGACGACGTCCTGGCCTCGCTGCGCGAGCCGGAGACGGCCGCCCCGGCCCCTCCCCCGCAGGATCCGGCGCCGGCGCCGGAGCAGGCGCCTCCCCCGGCTCCCCCGGCCGCGGGCGCGCCTCCGGCGGGCGAGGAGAGCACCACGGACACCGCCGAGTTCCCCGTCCGTCCGCGGAGCCGTCGCCGGAGCGGCACGACCGAGCAGCCCCCTGCGCCCAAGCGGGGTGACACGCTGGTCGCCCGTCAGAAGAACCCCCCGGCGGACGACTGAACCACCGGACCGCCGCGGGTGATCACTCCGCTAGCGGCGTAACGCGACATAACCGCATAAATCGCGTTTTATTCGGTGCGGTGCCACCCGCGCTGGCGTAACAATGTCCGGCATGCGCCTCCCCAGCTGGTTCGCCGAGCGGGCCGAGCCCGCTCCTCCCGAGACCGAGCTGCGCGTCTCCACGCTCGAGCTCTTCTTCGACCTCGTCTTCGTCTTCACCGTCACCCAGCTCACCGGACTGGTGGCCGACGGCATCCAGAACGGCACCCCCTGGCAGGGGGCGCTCCAGGTGGTGCTGGTGTTCGGGGTGATCTGGTGGATGTACGCCGGCTACGCCTGGCTGACCAACGCCATCCCCCCGGTACGGCCCGCCCGGCGGGTGCTGATCCTGCTGGGCATGGCCGGGTTCCTGCTCGTGGCGCTGGCGATCCCCACGGCCTTCGACGGCGGAGGCGTCGCCTTCGCCGTCGGCTACCTGCTGCTGATCCTGGTCCACGCGGGCCTGTACCTCCAGGCGACCGCCGCCATGTCCCGGGTGATCCCGTTCAACCTCGGCGCGGTCGCGCTGATCGCCGTGGCGAGCCTGCTCGACAGGCCCTACGACTACCTGCTCTGGGGCGCGGCGGTGCTGCTGCTCTGGGGCAGCCCGTACTTCATCGGGCAGAAGGGCTTCGCGCTCAAGGCCGGGCACATCGTCGAGCGGCACGGGCTGCTGGTGATCGTGGTGCTCGGCGAGTCGATCGTGGCGATCGGCATCGGCGCCCAGGGCCTGCCGGTCGGCTTCGCCCTGGGCCTGACGGCGGTGCTAGGACTGGCCCTGGCCGCGGGCCTGTGGTGGATCTACTTCGGCGGCGACGACGAGGTGCACGCCGAGCACGCCCTGGCCGGGACCGAGCCGGTACGGCGCACGCGGCTGATCCTCGGCGCCTACTTCTACGCCCACATCCCGATGCTGCTCGGCGTCGTCGCGGTCGCCGCCGGAGTCAAGAAGGCGATCGGCCACCCGACCGACCCGTTGAAGCTCGGCGCCGCCGTGACGCTCGCCGCGGGCGTCGTCCTGTTCCTGGCGGGCAACGCCTGGTTCCGCCGGGTGCTCGGGATCCCGGGCAACCGCCTGCGGATCGCGGGGGCGCTGGCCGCACCGGTGACCGTCGCGCTCGGGTTCTGGTCCGCCCTGGCGCAGCTGGTCGCCCTGGTGGCCCTGGTGACGGCGGTGGTCGTCGTCGAACGGCGCCGGGCCGCCAGGCACTCCGTCGCCGCCTGACCGCCGGCCCCGCCGAGGGGACCCGGATCAGCCGCCGCTGCCGTACGGGCGGGTGATGATCTCCAGGTTGTGCCGGTCGGGATCCTCGAAGTACAGGCCCCGCCCGCCGTCGTTGCGGTTGATCCGCCCGGGCTGCCGGTGGCCGGGGTCGGCGTAGTAGGTGATCCCCGCCTGCCGGATCCGCTCGAAGATGGCGTCGAACTCCTCCTCGGAGATCAGGAAGGCGTAGTGCTGCGGGGTGATCGGACCGCCGTGGTCCATGAAGTCCAGGGTGACGCCGTTGCCCGTCTCGACCGGGAGGAACGGCCCGTACGGCGCGCCGACCGTCAGGCCGAGGATGGAGGCCAGGAAGTCGGCGGACGCCTTCTTGTCGCTGGCCGCGACGATGGTGTGGTTGAGCTCGACCGGCATGGCGGACCTCCCCGTAGTCACATCGCCGGCGCCGCGCCCGCAGCGCCGGTGCGGCGGCCGCGGCGGGCACCGCACCCTCACCCTACGCGGCGCCCCCGTCCCGCGGCCCGGGGCTTCCCGATCTTCTTTCCGCCGGGAGAACCGCGAACCTCCGGAGCTCCACGCCCCTCCAACAAGACATGAAGCCGTCGCACACCGGTCCCCGCAGGGGCGCCGGCATCGCACTGACGCTGGTGGCGACCTCGCTCCTGGCAGCCTGCTCCCCCGCGGCGTCGTCCACTGCGCCGTCCCGGGACACGGCGGCGCCGTCCGCCACCCCACCGGCCCCCGCCGCCGCGGCGCCTTCCGGGACACCGGGCGCCGTGACGGCCCGCGCCTCCGAACCGGCGGGACTCTGCGACCCCCGGCGCCGGCCCGCCGCCGGGCAGGCCGTACCGTCCGACGATCCCGGACCGGAGCCCTCGTCCCGGGGCGGGAACGTGATCGACGGGCTGCACGTCGGGTACGTTCCGGAAGGGTTCTCCTGGAGCGAGAGCCCGGCCCCGCAGTCGTACGGCGAGGTGTGGGAGTACGGCCGCTCCTGGTCCGACGACAGGGACGACGCCGACGAGCGGCACCGGTTCCTGTGGATCCGGGTGGTCTGCTGGGACGCCCTGCGGGACCTGGACCGGCTCAGGGGCCTCCCGGTCCCCCTGGGCAGGTTCTCCGGGGACGTCACGACCGAGTCCCTCGCCGGACGGCGGGTCCTCGCCATGGACGGCGACGGAGCCCTGGGACGCGGCCGCCTGGTCGGCTGGATCGAACGCCCCGGCGTGGCCGTGACCGTACTGGCCAGCGAACCCCTGCTCCCCCGGCTCGCCGAGATCGTCGAAGGCGTCGAACCGTCCTGAGCGCTCTCCCCGTAGAGAGCCGGACGGTCCGCACTCGAAAGCTCCCCGCCGAAAGGCCGCGGCCCCCGTGCCGCGATCCGCGTGACAAAGATCACGCGAATCGCGCTTCCGGAGGCGATGAGCTCCACGGCTCCGGAAGCGCGGCCTTTCTCAAAAGGTCATCCCCGTCTTGTCAACGGCGCTTCTTGGCCTTTCCGGACGACTGACTCGCCCCGTTCACGCGCGCCCACTGCCTCGCCGCCTCCCGCATGGCGCGTTCCGCCTCTTTCGCAGCGGCACGCAACCTGGCATTGTCCTTGTCGGGTGACGCGGCCAGAATTCCGGAGCCGACGGAGGCCTGCTTTGAACTTTCCGCGTGCGCCCCGGCCGCCGAGGCCGCCAGGAAAACGGCGGACGACGTCAGGAAAATGACAGACAGCTTGCGGAACGTTCCCATTCTCTTCCTCCCTCTGGACTCTCCGGTCAGCCTCTGGAACCCTTCCCGGACACGTCGAACCGTTGCGCACGCGCACCGGAAGCCCCTCGACCTCGGGCTACGTCCTCACACGAGCACGGAAACGGGTTTCCGGACCCACCTTCTAATGCATGGACGGCATCAAACCGCTTACGGCGACCCCCTTTTACCCCCGTGCGCTTCACCCCGGCCAGGGAGCCGATTTCAACAACCGTCGGAAAGGCGGACTACGACGATCCCCGGATTCAGAAGCTATCGGCCAACCGTAGCCGATCCGGACGGCGGATATCAACCGGTCCTTTCAAGGGGGTCCTTTCACACTTTCGATTCGAGTGATTAATTGCTCACTCCGAGTGCGACAGCGCGAGAAGGCGAAGATTACCGCGCTTCCAGGATCAACTCGGGCACGAAAGCCGGACGAATGTATTCGACGGGTCCGGCCCGGATCCGTACGGGCGGATGGGAGACCGCCGGGCGTTCACCGAATGGGACCGCTCCCACCCCTGCCCGGGGCGTGGACTGGAGATGACTAGGTAGCTGGCGGTTTCAGGCATGTTGGCCGAAGGACTGCTCTTTGTCGGCCTTGATCCCCATAATTGGTGATCCGCAATGACCGTCTCAGGGGGGAGTCATCATGCCGGATGTCGGGCCGATCGGCCCGGGGGATCCCGGACGCGTGGCCGAGTACGAGATCGTCGGCCGGCTCGGAGAAGCTGTCTACCTGGGACGTTCACCCGCCGGGGGCCGGGTCGTCGTCAGGCTGCTTCCGGCCGATCTCGACCAGGAGCGCTTCCTCGCCGCGGCCGGGCCGCTGCGGGAGATCTCGGCGTTCTGCACGGCCGAGGTCCTGGACACCGGGGTGGCGGACGGCCGGCCGTACATCGTGAGCGAGTACATCGACGGCCCCAACCTCCAGGAGGCCGTCGCCTCCGGGGGCACCCTGCGGGGTGCGGCGCTGCACCGGCTCGCGGTCGGCATGATGACGGCGCTGGTGGCCGTCCACCAGGCCGGGATGATCCACGGTGACATCCGCCCCGACAACGTGGTGCTGGGTCCCGACGGGCCACGAGTGATCAACTTCGGGGTGGCCAGGGCCCTGTCCGCGACCGAGGCCGCCGACACCCGCAGGGTCGGCGTCCCGGCCTTCACCGCCCCCGAAGTGCTCCGCGGCGCGGACCCCGCGCCCGCGGCCGACCTGTTCGGCTGGGCCGCGACGCTGGCGTTCGCCGCGACGGGGCGCTCTCCCTTCGACGGCGGCTCGATGGCCGGGACCGTCAACCGCATCCTCAACGACGAGCCGGACCTGGAGGCGGTGGAGGACGACCTGCGCGGCACCGTCGCGATGTGCCTGGCCAAGGATCCGGACAGCCGCCCGGCGGCGAGCGACGTCCTGCTCAGGCTGGTCGGCGAGCTGCTCACCACCGACCTCGGCCCCGCCCCGGCAGCCACCCGTCCCGTACGGCGCCGTCGGCCGCTGCTGCTGGGCGCCGGCGCCATGGCCATCGCCCTGCTGTCCGGCGGCACCGTGTACCTGCTCACCTCCCCGTCGGCGGCCTCGGCACCCGTACCGGTGAGCGCGCAACCGTCCCCGGCCGGCAGCCTCCTGCCCACCGCGCCTACCGCCGCGCCGCCGGACACCGTGCTCTATCCGCTGGAGGAAGTCGAGAAGGCCACCAAGGACGTCCCGATTCCGGGCTTCGGCATCACCGTGCACGAGAATCCGAAGGACCCGGTCAGGATCAGCTCCTACATCGCGCTGGGCGAGGTCACCAGTACCCACGTCAGGGAGAAGGGCAAGGACACCTTCCGTACGGTGACTCCGGGGACCTATCCCGAGCTGTCCCCGAACGAGGAGCTGGCGGCGCTCAACTCCGTCGTGAAGTTCACCCAGTCGGACACCGACCACATCCAGGTCACCGAGGTCGCGACCGGTGAGACGTTCACGGTGCCGACCGTGAAGAAACCGTTCGAGACCGTCCGGCAACCCGTGTGGTCGGCGGACGGCTCGAAGGTGCTGCTCTCGGTCCGCGAGGCGGACAAGAAGGTGATGGCCGGGTTCGTGATCGTGGACGTGGCGGCGCGCAAGGCCACCTTCGTGGTGACGGAGACCATCGGAGACGAGAACAACCTGTTCGTCTTCGCCCCCGACGGCTCGATCGCCCGGCGCTTCTTCGACGGCAAGACGACGGGCGTCGACTTCTACAACCTCCAGGGACAGATCGTCCGGAGCATGCGCTGGGTGGGAGAACCCCGGGGCCTGGACTGGTTCTCTCCCTCCGGGAAGCTCTTCTACACGATCTGTCCTAAACGGGAAGGTCTGTGCGTGTGGGACACGGTGACCGGCAACCGTCGCCACACCATCCCCGTCCCCCTCAACGACGGGCTGACCCTGCACGGCTGGTTCAACGAGAACCACCTGATGGTGGAGCGGATCACCGGGAAGAACCGCCAGATCCAGGTGATCGACTTCGTCGGGAAGGTGCAGCGGGTGCTCGCTGATCGAAGGGGCCACAAGGAGACGGCGTACCTGCGCTTCACCCGCAGGTCGGATTCCTGATGCCGGTCGACCCCCTGCGCGCCGCCGATCCCGAGCGGATCGGCGGCCATCGGATCACCGGCAGGCTGGGCGCGGGCGGGCAGGGCGTGGTCTACCTGGCCGAGTCGCCCTCGGGTGAGCGGGTCGCGGTCAAGCTGCTGCGCGTGGGGAGTGACGACTCCGCCCTCGCCGAGTTCCACCGGGAGATCGAACTCGCCCTGCGGGTGAAGGCGTTCTGCACGGCGCAGGTGCTGGAGCACGGCGAGTTCGACGGCGCGCCGTACATCGTCAGCGAGTACGTCGACGGCCCCAGCCTCGCGCAGGTGATCGACGGACGCGGGGCCCTGCGCGGCACGGAGCTGCGCAGGCTGGCGATCGGGACGCTCACCGCCCTGTCGGCGATCCACCAGGCGGGCGTGGTCCATCGGGACCTCAAACCCGCCAACGTGCTGCTGGCCAGAGACGGACCGCGCGTCATCGACTTCGGGATCGCCCGGGCGGCGGACTCCGAGGCGACCGCCGAGCACATCGTCGGCACCCCGCCCTACATGGCGCCCGAGCAGTTCAGCGGGACGCCGGCCGGGCAGGCCTCCGACATGTTCGCCTGGGCGGCCACGGTGACCTGCGCGGCGACCGGCTCGCCCCCGTTCGGGACGGGGCCGGTGCCGGCGACCATCCACCGGATCCTGTCCGGCGAGCCGAAGGTGGGCGAGCTGGAGGGGGAACTGCGGGAGCTGGTCCTGCAGTGCCTGGCCAAGGATCCGGCCGTGCGGCCGACCGCCACGGCGGCGCTGCTGCGACTGCTCGGCCACGCCGTCCCGCCGCCGCGCCTGCTGGCCGAGGGCCGTGCCCGTGCCGGGGGACGCGATCCCGGCGTGGAGGAGGACCCGTCCGTACGGGAGGGCGACACGATCCCCGCCCCCGCCCGCGGCATGGGCCGAGTCATGCGCGGCCGCCGCGGGATCGTCGCGGGGCTGGCCGCAGTGGTGGTCGCACTCGCCTCCGGGGCCGGGATCCATCTGGCGCGGACGGCGGACGACCAGACGGGCGGTACGGCGGACACGCGCCGGGACGGCGGTACGGCGAACCCCGTCGCGCAGCGCAGGACCGGCGGAACCATGGCCGCGGAGTCGGCCTCCTCGGTGCGGATCCCCGGAACCGGGATCACACTGCGGGAGAACCCCGCCGACACCTGGCGGGTCACCTCCTACCAGGACGGCCGGCCGGAGAGCCGGGCGGGCAGGCCGTGGGACCTGCCGTATGTCAGGAGCCGCGACACCGACGCCTTCGAGCGGTTCGGCGGCGAGCACCGGATCGTCGTGTCCCCGGGCGGCGCGTACGTCGCGGCCAGCCCGTACGGAAAGATCGAGTTCACCGACTTCGACCGCGTTCTGATCGTCGATCGGGCCACCGGCCAGGAGTTCACGGTGCGGACCGCCGAGCCGCCCCTGCAGACCTGGTCTCCCCGCTGGTCGCCGGACGGCTCACGGGTGCTGCTGACCGCCTTCGAGTCGATCGGGACGGCACGCCTGTTCGGACGGAGCATGGGCTTCGTGATCGTGGACGCGGCGGCGCGGATCGCGCGATTCGTCCCGGTCGACGACAACGACGGCGCCGTCGGTGGCGGTGAGAGCGGCGGCGCCGACGGCGGGGACAACGGGACGCCTCCCTCCTACGCCTGGGGTCCCGACGGGACGACCGTGATCCAGCAGGCTCCCGGCGGTGCGGTCCGGGTCAGGAACCTCGACGGCTCGCTCGTGCGCACCCTGCGTGCGGTCGGCCAGGCGACGTGGGACGACGTCGCGGTCACCCCATTGGGCACGGTCATCACTACGGTTTGTCCCGATAAATCGGGAAACATCTGTCTATGGGACTACGCCACCGGCGCGAAGAAGGCCACCGTGCCCATGCCCGAGGGGACGGACTTCGCCGGTTGGCTGGGCGAACGCAACCTGCTGGGGGTCAGGTCACGGGGGAAGGACAAGGAGGTGGTCATGCTGGATCTCCAGGGCCGTGCCGTACGCGTCCTGGCCGAGGGTCCCGCCACCGCGATGGACCAGATCGATCTCACCTACACCGCACGTTGACCTTCGGGGCGGCATCATCCCAGGTCCACGCCCAACAGGCGGCCAAAGGCTCGTCACTACACGTATAAATACGGATTCCCAGAGTCACTGAACCTATTGAACCGGACGTGCCACCCCTATAGGTTTGCCCGCATGCACCTCCCGGGAGGCGGCCTGCAAGCGGCCGCCAACCGGATGTCAAGCGTCCCGGCGCACAGTGACAGCGAGGAAAGGAGGGCAGACCATGCGACGCATCAAGCTCACCCGGACACAGACCCGGCGCCGTCCCGTTCGGACGTCCGATCTGGACCTGCGGTCGCCGTCGGGCCGCAGGCTGCCCTACTGACGCGATCCTTACGGCCGTCTTATACGGTTATGTGCATATTTCATATAACGGAATCATCACGCCGGGGGGCTCAATGAGGAGACTTGTGGTCGTTCCACCGCATGTGGCGCGGATCAAGATCAGGGACATCCGATCCGCGACACGCCGCCGGAGTCCGGGGGATCCCAAGGTGGTCGATCTGCGTGCCTACACGGGCCGCAACGTCATCCGTTTCCCCCGGGCGAACGGTCCGACCCCGGCCGCCTGATCCCCCGCAGGCTCCGGCCCAGCAGCACCACGGGGATCAGTACGGCCAGTGACAGCGTGACCACCTGACCGACCGCGTCCACCGGCGGGAAGTGCCCGAGGTGCCCCAGATGGAAGGCCAGGTGCGGCACCGCGAAGGCCAGATATCCCACCAGGAGCGTGCGGACGAGCAGCCGGTCCAGCGTGACGGCCGCCACCGCCAGCATCACCCCGAACCCCAGGTTGAGACCGCCGAAGTCGAGCAGCAGGTGCTCGTTGTACGGCGGGTCCACCCACCGGCGGCCGGGCAGCGGGAACCCCTCGTAGAACCCGGCCGGGGAGACCAGCGCCCACGCCCCGATCACGAGTTGCGTCAGCGCCAGATAGACCAGGCCCGCACGGAACCACCGCGAGACTCCGGGCGGCGGACCCCACCCCGTCGCCCGGTCCCGCCCCCCGGGACCTCCGGCCACCGGATCCCGCTTCGCCCGATCTCCCTTCATCCGGTCCCGCTCCGTTTCGCTCCCGGCCGCCACGACCGGCTCCGGCACCGCGCTCATCGGTCCACCACGCTGTATCCGGGGCGCTCTCCGGCCGCGGCCAGGAACTTCTCGAAGGTGACCCGGCCGTCGCGGCGTCCGGGCACCATGTGCACGCCCCCGCGGAAGGCGGCGAACACCCTGCCGGGGATGGGGACCGGCAGCACGGGCCGCCGCCTGCCCGTCGCCCGAAGATAGATCCGCGCGATCTCGGCCGCGCCGAGGACCTCCGGCCCGCCCAGATCGGGTACGCGCCCGGCGGGCTCGCCCACGGCCAGCTCGGCCAGCCGCTCGGCGACGTCCTCGGCCTCGATCGGCTGGAAACTCGTCCCGGCCGGGACGAACATGACCGGCAGCCGGGCCAGCATGCGCGCGCCGTACCGGATCAGGTCGTGGAACTGCGTCGCCCGCAGGATGGTGTACGGCAGGCCGGAACGCTCGATCATGCCCTCGACCTCGTGCTTCGTGCGGTAGTAGGAGTAAGGGTGCCGGTCGACGCCGACGATGGAGACGTAGACGAGGTGCGTCCCCCCGGGCGCCGCGGCGATCAGGCGCCGGGCGGCCTCGACGTCGGCCCCCCGCTTGAAGGGGTCGCTGGCCAGGTGGACGATCGTCCGCACCCCCTCGACGGCCTCGGCCAGGCCGGCCCCGGTGGTCAGATCGCCGATGTACGGCGGGCGCGTGCGGCTCAGCACGCGGACGGAGTGACCGGCGGCGGTGAGCCGGTCGACGACGTGGCGGCCGAGGGTGCCCGTGCCGCCGGTGACAAGGATGGTGTGTGTCATGCAGCTATGAACCGGCGAGCCCCCGCGAACGTGACAGGATCCGCGGGGAACTCCATGATTTCTCCGGGATTCCTCCGGCGGGCGCCCCCGGACCGGGCGCCGCGGCGGCGAACCCCGTGATCACGCCTCCCCGGCCGGCCACCGGAACCGGCCCAGCTTGCCCGGGTTGAGCACGCCCCGCAGGCCGACCACCTCCCCGTCCGCGATCTCCACCACGGACACCATGACGACCTGCCCGTCCTTCGCCAGCACGATCCCGTCCTGGCCGTTGACCTCGGCGTGGCGCGCCTCGGTGCCGGCGCCGTACTTGACTATGAGCCCCACCAGGTAGCGGACGACCCTGTCCCGGCCGGTGACCGGCCGCAGCGCCGCGCTGACCCTGCCGCCGCCGTCCGACCAGGAGACCACGTCGGCGGCCAGCACCCGCTCCAGTCCCGCCAGGTCGCCGTTCTCGGCCGCCTTCAGGAAGCGTTCCACGATCCTGCGGCGCTGCTCGCCGGGGGCGTCGAACCTGCGGCGCTCGCCGACCCGCTGCCGGGCCCGGCGGTGGAGTTGGCGGCAGCCGGCCTCCGTCAGGTCGAGCACCTCGGCGATCTCGCGGTAGCCGTAGGAGAAGGCCTCCCTGAGCACGAAGACGGCCCGCTCCGCCGGGGTGAGCCGCTCCAGCAGCACCAGGAACGCCATGGACACCGAGTCGCGCTGCTCGGCGGTCTCCAGCGGGCCGAGCGCGTCGGTCGGCACCGGTTCGGGGAGCCAGGGCCCGACGTAGCTCTCCCGGGTGGCGCGGGCGGCGGTCAGCCGGTTGAGGCAGAGATTGGTGACGACCTTGGCGAGCCAGGCGCCCGGAGAGGCGACCGAGCCCGGCTCGGTCCCGCTCCAGCGCAGGTAGGCGTCCTGGACGACGTCCTCGGCCTCCACCGCGGAGCCGAGCATCCGGTAGGCCAGGCCGAACATCCTCGGCCGGTGGGCCTCGAACTCCTCGATCACCCGCCCAGAGTGACAGAGAATGTCGAGATTCACCCAATCCTAGAACGGAATAGTTTGTTCCGTAGGTTACATTGATGGTATGGAGACGACGACCCCGGCCCCGATGAGCGGCCGCAAGGCCCAGGCGGCCCGCAACGACCAGACGATCCTCCAGGCCGCGCGCGCGGTCTTCGTCGCCGACCCCGGCGCGCCCATCGCGGCCGTGGCCGAGCGTGCCGGAGTGGGGATCAGCGCGCTCTACCGCCGCTACGCCAGCAAGGAGATCCTGCTGCGCAAGCTCTGCTCCGACGGCCTGAAGATCTACATCGCCGAGGCGGAGGCGGCCCTGGCCGACGAGCGCGACCCGTGGACCGTCTTCGCCGACTTCATGCGCCGCATCGTGGACGCCGACACCCACTCCCTCACACTGAACCTGGCGGGCACCTTCGCCCCGGACGAGGACCTGTTCCGCGAGTCGGAGTACGCCGAGAGCCTGGCAGTGCGGGTCTTCGAGCGGGCCAGGGACGCCGGCGTCCTCCGTCCCGGCCTGGAGGTCTCCGACCTGTCGATGATCTTCGAGCAGCTCGCCGCCGTCCACCTCGTCGACGAGGAGCGCACCGTCGAGATGCGCCACCGCTATCTGGAGCTGATCCTCGACGGCCTCCACCTGACCTCGGCCGAGCCCCTGCCCGGCCCGCCGCCCACCCCCGAGGAGATCGGCCGCCGCTGGATCGTCACCTGACGGCGGGCGTCGTCAAGGCCATTTCGGCGGATTGGCCGGAGACGAGTGCGCGCCGGGATCCTACGGTGGTGGCATGCATCCGCTTCTCGATGACGATCTCGCACGCCTGCCCGAACTGCTCGACGAGACCCGGGCCTACGCCGTACGGCTCCTGGAGGGGCTGGACGACCGGCCCGTCGCCCAGGTTCCGGTACGGCACCGGCCCGAGCCGCTGCCGGTGGAGGGGACGGGGCTGCGGGAGGCGATGAAGGCCTTCGCCGAGCGGTGGGAGGCCGGTCTCGCCGCCAGCGCCGGACCCCGCTATCTCGGTTTCGTCACCGGCGGCGCCACCCCGGCCTCGCTGGCCGGCGACTGGCTGACCGGCACCCTGGACCAGAACCCCACCTCCGGCATCGACTCCACCGGTCCCGACCTGGAACGCGAGACCGTCGCCTGGCTGCGCGAGCTGTTCGGCCTGCCCGGCGAGCACGAGGGGACCCTCGTCAGCGGCGCGACCATGTCCAACTTCACCGGCCTGGCCGTCGGCAGGCAGTGGCTCGGCGAGCGGGCCGGGATCTCGGTGGCCGATCAGGGGCTGGCCGCTCTGGGGCCGGTCACCGTGCTGTCCGGGAGCCCGCACTCCAGCATCGGCAAGGCCGTGTCCATGCTCGGGCTGGGGCGCTCGGCGCTGCGCCGGGTCGAGGTGCTGCCCGGGCGCGAGGCCGTGGACACGGCACGGCTGGAGCAGGCGCTGGAGGAGCTCCAGGGGCGGCCCGCGATCGTGGTCGCCAACGCCGGGACCGTGAACACCGTCGACTTCGACGACCTGCGGGCGATCGTCGCGCTGCGCGAGCGGTACCCCTTCTGGCTGCACGTGGACGCGGCCTTCGGGGCCTTCGCCGCCCTGTCCCCCGAGCACGCCCACCTGCTCGACGGGCTCGGCGAGGCCGACTCGATCTGCGTGGACCTGCACAAGTGGCTGAACGTCCCCTACGACAGCGCGGTCCAGTTCACCCGCCGCCGCGACCTTCAGATCGCGACCTTCGCCAACTCCGCCGCCTACCTCGGGCCGCTGAGCGACGACCCCGACTTCGTGCACCTGACCCCGGAGAACTCCCGCCGCCTGCGCGCGATCCCGGCGTGGTTCACGCTCGCGGCCTACGGGCGCGAGGGGCACGCCGAGATCGTCCGGCGCGACATCGCCCTGGCCGGGCTGCTGGGCGAGCGCGTCGCCGCGATGCCCGGCTACCGGCTGCTCGCCCCCGTCCGGCTCAACGTCGTCTGCTTCACCCTCGCCCGGGAGCCCGAGCGGATCGGGGAGCTCGTCACCGCGATCATCGAGTCGGGCGAGGCGTTCCTGACGCCGACGGTCTACGACGGGGTGCCGGCGCTGCGGGCCGCCTTCAGCAACTGGCGCACCACCGAGGCCGACGTCGAGCGCGTCGCCGGGGTCCTGGCGCGGCTCGCGCCGTGACCGCCCGGTCCCGGTTCGGGGCGATCACCTAGAGTGAAGATCATGACGTATCCCGAACCGCGCTATCTCGGGGACGAGGGCGAGATCAGCGCCACCTTCCGTCCCGCGGGCCACGAGCCCGACCTGACCTACCAGAACGGCAACACGGTGGACTATCTGGTGACGGGCGCCTCCACCGGCGGGAAGTTCGGCCTCTACCGGTGGAACATGGGCCCCGAGCCGTCCGGGCCCGGCCCGCACTTCCACCGGTCGATCTCCGAGTCGTTCTTCATCCTCACCGGGACCGTCCGGATCTTCAACGGCGACCGCTGGATCGACACGGTCCCGGGCGACTTCGTGCACGTCCCGAAGGGCGGGATCCACGGCTTCCGCAACGAGTCGGGCGAGCCGGCCTCGATGCTCCTGCACTTCTCCCCCGGCGCGCCCCGCGAGGGCTACTTCGAGGGGCTCGCGGAGTTCGCCGTGTCAGGCAGGCCCGGTGAGGAGGAGCTGGCCGAGTTCTACCTGCGCCACGACAACCACTGGCTGTAGCGGCGACTGCGACCGGAGGCGCCGGCGCCCGCCCGGCTCTGCCCTGCCCTGCCCTGCGGCGGACGGCCGTTACAGCGGACGGCCGTTACAGAGGGCGACCGCCGGTACGGCCGCGGCCGGGCGCGTTCGGCGCCTCCAGCAGCTGCGCGACCTGCTCGGCGACCCCGGCGTCGGCCAGCACGTCGTAGCTGTCCGCCCGCACCCCGGCGACGGGGCTGAAGTCACGCCGTCCACCGGTCAGCGCGTGCCCGGCCAGGCCGAGCAGCCCGCCGACGAGCGCGCCGAGGACGGCCCCGTACAGGGCCAGCAGCAGCCCGGAGACCAGCGGGTCGATCCAGCCGAACACGCCGAACAGCCACCCGAACAGCGCACCGGCCACCGCGCCCGACAGGGCCGACTGCAGCGCCGACTGCAGGGCCGCCCGGCCCGGAGTCAACCGGCCGGTCACCTGCTCGACGCCGTTGAGCCCCCGGCCGACGATGGCCAGACGCTCGACCGGGAAGCGCTTGTCCGACAGATAGTCCACCGCCCGCTCGGCGGCGGCGTAGTCGTCGTACGAGCCGACCAGTATCTGGTCGGCGCCTCCGGCCGGCGACAGCCGCGTCCCATCGGACAGGTATTGGTACGACCGGGTCATGGTGTGCCCTCCTGGCGAGTACGGTCGTCTTCGGGGAGAACCGCCTCCGGCGGCTCAGCGGGCACGGCCGCCGATCCGGTGCGGCCGCGCCGGCAGGACGGCGCCGTGACGGGTCCGCACCCGGCAGGCGGTGGCGGTCCGCCGTCCCGGTGCGACCTCGTGCGCCGGCGATGACGGCCGGGCCGGACGGGCGGGGACGGCCTGACCGGCCTGCTCCAGGGGCTCGGACTCCAGGGACTCGGACTCAAGGGGTTCGGGCCTCCGCGGCGGCGGGGCGGGCCTCGACGGCGACTCGGCCGGAGACGACAGGACCGCGCTTTCCAGCCACTGCATCACCATCAGGCCGATCAGGGCCAGCAACGGAACGCCCACGATCCCGAGCATGGGAAGTCACCTCCTGCGTCAATGCCGCTGCGCGGACCGCATCGGCGGTTGACGAGCCCGTCCCCGCGCGCCGCGGCGACACCGCCAGGCAGGTACCCGGACCGGCCCCGGCGGCGCCGATCCGGATACCTGCCGGGCGCGCCGCGATGATGCATCCGCGCCGGTCCGTACCCGGACCAGCCGACTTCCCCTGAGATGGACCGCTAATCACGCGATCATCATCACGGGAGGCCGTTCACCGCGAGGACGACGCCGTCCGTGGATGCGACCCGGTCCTCGGAGATCTCCCGGTACTCCGGGGAACCCGCCCAGACCTCGAAGGCCCGCCGGTCCTCGAAGGCCAGCAGAATGATCTTCTCGTACGGCCACCGCCCCTCGACCACCTCGGGGTTCTCCTGGGCGGCCAGCAGCCGCCCGCCGTACTTGAGGAGGACGTCCATGAACCCCGCGACGTACTTGTCGTAGCGCTGCCGGTCGTGGATCGAGATCTGGGCGACTGCGTAGACGGTCATGGGAAGATCATACGGAACAATGTTCTACAAGAAGGCCCCGCCCTGCGGGATGTCCTTGATGAACACGACCCCGTCGATGCTCGCCAGATGGGCCGGGTCCAGCGAGGCGTAGCCGAACCACGGGGAGACGCGGGGGGCGGGCGGCGCGTCGCCGAGAGCCGCGGCCAGCCCGCGGGCGTCGACGACACAGCGGTCCTCCGGGAGGGCGTAAAGGAGTCCTTCGAGGGTCTCCGGAGGCGGGGCGTCCACTCCCCGGTGCCGGATCGTGCCGAGGGCCGTGGCCAGGAAGGCGTACTCCTCGCCCAGGTGGGCGTTCACGATCGCGCCGGCGCTCCACCACTCCAGCGGCAGCTCGCCCATCCGCATCGTGCTCATCTCCCGCTGGAGGTGGCTGTTGTGGGCGTGGACCAGTACCGGGCCCCGCTCGGCGAGGGCCAGGAGGTTGGCGGCCATCATCGAGTCCCGCTGGGCGCACATCCGGGTCACGCGGCCCGGCGAGGCGTCGGCCATCCAGTGGTGGTAGCCCAGCAGGCCGGTGGCGGTGCGCCCGTACAGCCGCGCCCGGTCCCACTCCTCCCGCGAGGTGGCCGCGATCAGGTGCGGCGTCTGCGCGTCGAGCAGCGCCACGAGATCGTCGGCGAGCAGCCGCAGCCGCCGGGCCTCGGCCGTCTGCCCCACGGACCGGGACGGTTCCATCACCGCGGCGGGCTCGGACCAGCGGTCGTCGTCGCCGAGAAGACGGTCGAGCTCCTCCGCGGTGCAGGGAAGCAGGTCCGCGTCCACCCGGGCCGCGAGATAGCCGTGCAGCGCGGTGAGGGCCTGACGCGGGCTCGCGGCCCAGTACTCCAGCGGGCCGTCGAATCCGGCGAAGCGCAGCTGTTCAGCCGCGGGACGGCCGTCGTTGTAGGCGCGCATCCAGCGCACGAGCTCGCGGTTGGCCGCCGAGACGCCCCACCCGTGGCTGAAGCCGCGCTCCATGACCTCGTCGAGGGTGCCCGCGCCCGAGGTGATGTAGTCGTCCACGACCAGGCCCATCAGGCAGTCGCTCTCGATGGTGATCGTCCGGTAGCCCTCCTGCTCGATGAGCTGCCGGAAGAGCTCGTTGCGCAGCTCGAGCAGGCTGTCCTCACCGTGGGTGGGCTCGCCCAGGGCGAGCATCCGCGGCCGGCCCGGGAGCAGCCTCATGACGGCGGCGGCCTCGACGGCATGAGCGGTTTCCTTGATACCAGTAGCCATACCTTCAACGGTATCGTTGAACCCTTTTGTGGAGACTTCCTCGCGATATCCCCAGGCCGCTCAGCGAAAACCCTCAAAACGAGGGGAAACCGGGGAGAAAAACAGAAGCGGGGAGCCGGATGTCCGGCTCCCCGCTTCGGGGTGATCACACGCTCAGACCGTCACGGCCTCAGCTGCAGCCGCTGGTGGAGCCGCAGCCCTCGCAGACGTAGCAGCTGCCGGCCGGGCGCATCTTCGTGCCGCAGGTCAGGCAGAGCGGCGCGTCGGCGGTGCGGCCCTGGTGGGACTCCAGGGAGCCGCCGCGCACCGGCGCGGGCAGGTCCTGGGCCGGTGCCGGAGCCGGGGCCTCGGTCCTGGTCTCGGCCCGGGGGCCGGCGCTCTCGATCGGGGCGGAGGTGGCCAGCTCGGCGATGACCTGGTCGGTGTGGAGCGCCGCCGGGTCCTCACCGCGCTGCTGGGCGGCGCGCTCGTCGGCGGAGAAGATGCCCAGGGCGGCCCGCTCGTCGTAGGACAGGTGGTCCAGGGCGAGGCGGCGGAAGATGTAGTCCATCACCGAGGCCGCCATGCGGACGTCGGGGTCGTCGGTCATGCCCGCCGGGTCGAAGCGCATGTTGACGAACTTGCTGACGTAGGTCTCCAGCGGCACGCCGTACTGCAGGCCGATGGAGATGGCCACGGAGAAGGCGTCCATGACGCCCGCGAGGGTCGAGCCCTGCTTGGACATCTTCAGGAAGACCTCGCCGAGGCCGTCGTCGGGGTAGCACGAGGCCGTCATGTAGCCCTTGGCGCCGCCCACGGTGAAGCGGGTGGTGGTGCTGGGGCGCTGGTTCGGCATCCGGCGGCGGGTCGGGCGGCTGATCTCCACCACCCGGACCTCCGGCTCGGCGGCGGTCTCGGCCTTGGCCTCGGTCTTGTCCTCGGTCTTCTTGCCGGCGGCCGACAGCGGCTGGCCGACCTTGCAGTTGTCGCGGTAGACGGCCAGGGCCTTCAGGCCGAGCTTCCAGCCCTCCAGGTAGACCTGCTCGATGTCCTCCACGGTCGCCGACTCGGGCAGGTTGACCGTCTTGCTGATCGCGCCCGACAGGAACGGCTGGGTGGCGGCCATCATGCGGACGTGGCCCATGGGGGCGATGGCCCGCTCGCCCATGGCGCAGTCGAAGACCTCGTAGTGCTCGCGGCGCAGGCCCGGGGCGTCGACGACGTGGCCGTGCTCGGCGATGTACTCGACGATCGCCTCGATCTGCTCGTCCTGGTAGCCGAGCTTCTTGAGCGCCCGCGGGATCGTCTGGTTGACGATCTGCATGGAGCCGCCGCCGACGAGCTTCTTGAACTTCACCAGCGCGAGGTCGGGCTCGATGCCGGTGGTGTCGCAGTCCATCATCAGGCCGATGGTGCCGGTGGGCGCCAGCAGCGAGGCCTGGGCGTTGCGGTAGCCGTTCTTCTCGCCGAGCTTGAGGCACTCGGTCCACTGCCGGGTGGCCTCGGTGTGGATCGCCCGGTCCATGTCGTCCATGGTGCGCAGGTCGTCGTTGGCCCCGGAGTGCTTGCGCATGACCCGCTTGTGCGCGTCGGCGTTGCGGGCGTAGCCGTCGTACGGGCCCACGACGGCGGCCAGCTCGGCGCTGCGGCGGTAGGACACGCCGGTCATCAGCGAGGTGATGGCCCCGGCGATGGCCCGGCCGCCGTCGGAGTCGTAGGCGTGGCCGGTGGCCATGAGCAGCGCGCCGAGGTTGGCGTAGCCGATGCCGAGCTGGCGGTAGGCGCGGGTGGTCTCGCCGATCTTCTCGGTCGGGAAGTCGGCGAAGGTGATGGAGACATCCATCGCGGTGATGATCAGCTCGGTGATCTTCACGAAGTTCTGGATGTCGAAGGAGCCGTCGTCCTGCAGGAACTTCAGCAGGTTGATGCTCGCCAGGTTGCAGGAGGAGTTGTCCAGGTGGACGTACTCGGAGCAGGGGTTGCTGGCGGTGATGCGGCCGGTCTCCGGGCAGGTGTGCCAGTCGTTGATCGTGTCGTCGTACTGCACGCCGGGGTCGGCGCACTCCCAGGCGGCGGTGGCCATCTTGCGGAACAGGTCGCGGGCGTCGACCTTCTCGATGATCTCGCCGGACAGGCGGGCGCGCAGGCCGAACTCCTCGCCGTTCTCCACGGCGCGCATGAACTCGTCGGAGACGCGCACGGAGTTGTTGGCGTTCTGGTACTGGACGGAGACGATGTCCTTGCCGCCGAGGTCCATGTCGAAGCCGGCGTCGCGCAGCGCGCGGATCTTGTCCTCCTCGCGCGCCTTGGTCTCGATGAACTCCTCGATGTCAGGGTGGTCCACGTCGAGGACGACCATCTTCGCGGCGCGGCGGGTGGCGCCGCCGGACTTGATGGTGCCGGCGGAGGCGTCGGCGCCGCGCATGAAGGAGACCGGGCCGCTGGCGGTGCCGCCGCTGGAGAGCAGCTCCTTGGAGGAGCGGATCCGGGAGAGGTTCACGCCGGAGCCGGAACCGCCCTTGAAGATCACACCCTCTTCCTTGTACCAGTCGAGGATGGACTCCATCTGGTCGTCGACGGCCAGGATGAAACACGCCGAGACCTGCTGGGGCGAGGCGGTGCCGACGTTGAACCACACCGGGGAGTTGAAGCTGAAGATCTGGTTGATCAGCGCGTGCTTGAGCTCGTGGTCGAAGATCTCCGCGTCCTCGTCGGTCGCGAAGTATCCGTGCTCGACGCCCGTCCTGGTGTAGACGCCCACCACGCGGTCGACCAGCTGCTTGAGGCTCCACTCGCGCTGCGGGGTGCCGACGGCGCCGCGGAAGTACTTGGTGGTGACGATGTTGGTGGCGTTGACCGACCAGGAGGCGGGGAACTCGACGCCCCGCTGCTCGAAGTTGACCGAGCCGTCACGCCAGTTCGTCATGACGACGTCGCGGCGCTCCCATTGCACCTCGTCGTACGGGTGCACTCCGGGGGTCGTGAAGATGCGCTTCATCCTCAGTCCCTTGCGCGGCCGCTTGCCCCCGCGGGCCGCTGCGCCGCTGACCGTCTCCGTCATGCCTTCCCCCTTCCGGGCTCGGACGAGCCCGCGAATCGGACAACACCAATGCGCCGCTTCGTCCCCCGGCGCCGGGGATGATTGATATGTCAGCCCTGCTGGGCGGAGCGCTCCGCCCGCAACTTCTCGATCTCGGCCTCGAAGTCGGCCAGCGTCTCGAAACCCCGGTAGACCGAGGCGAACCTGAGGTAGGCGACCTCGTCCAGCTCGCGCAACGGGCCCAGGATGGCCAGCCCCACCTCGTGTGCGGGGATCTCCGCGATGCCGGTGGCCCGGATGCTCTCCTCGACCCGCTGGCCGAGCTGCGCCAGGGAGTCCTCGCTGACCGGCCGTCCCTGGCAGGCCCGCCGGACTCCGGCGATCACCTTGTCCCTGGAGAACGGCTCCGTCACCCCGCTGCGCTTGCTCACCATGAGCAGCACGGTCTCCTGGGTGGTGAACCTGCGCCCGCATTCGGGACACGTGCGCCTGCGGCGGATGGCCGCGCCGTCCTCGGTGGACCGGCTGTCGATGACCCGGGTGTCGGGATGGCGGCAGAAAGGACAGTGCACGCGCGTCGCCTCCCTGGTCCGCCGGCCGACCCACGCGCCCCATGTGTCTCAGAACCTCCGTGGACTTCCACGGAGGAACGCTCGCGCACGCCCCCGAACGATCGAGGTGCGACGATAGAAACACAATTTGTGGTGGGATCCACCGGTAAAGCCACTAGATGTTGTGGTCCAACCGTAGAAGTGCGCGACCATGAACGCAAGTTAGACGCGGCCCCGCCGCAGAAGTCGCTGATCAGCGGCCCGAAACCGGCTTCGCCGGGCGTGTCGCCCTTGCGGAGCAGCTCTTCAGCTCCCGGAGCCGGCCGGAAGGTAGATCCGGGTGCCCGGCCGGATCAGCGTGCCGGACAGGCCGTTCAGCTCCATGATCCGGTCGACGGTCACGGCGGGATCGCCCTCCGGCGTCACCGCCTCGGCGATCTCCCAGAGCGTGTCGCCCTGGTGCACCCTGACCCAGGGCAGGCCCTCGCGACCGGGATGCCCGGCCGCCGAGGCCGGGGCGATGCGGGAGCCGACCCAGAGCATAGCGAGGGTGACCAGGACGAGGAGGACGACCACCACGATCCGGCCGCGCCGCGTGAGCCGGACCGGCCTGCGGGGAGAGCGCGCGCCTTTACCGGGACGGGCGCCGGGGCGGGCGTTCCGCACCGGGCGGGCGCCTCTCGCGCGGCGCGCATCCCACGCAGGACGAGCAGGGCGCCCATCCCCCGCGGAACGAGCACGGCGCGGATCCCTCTCGCGACGGGCGTCCCCCGCAGTGCGCGCGCCTCCCCCGGCGCGTGCGTCTTCTGCGGGGCGGGCGGGGGGCACGCCCTGCGCCGGGGCCGTACGGCGCGCGCCTCCCGCGGGGCGCCGGGCGCCTTCCCGGGGGCGGAAAGGGATCACGTTTCCCCCCGCCTCGGGCCCGGAGGGGGGCACCGGCCGGGATCCGCGGGGCTCCAGGGGCCCGTGGGACCCGCGGGGCCGTCGCGTGTGCGCGGTCGCCTTCATCTGACCCCCCATCTCCGCGACCTGGCCGAACACAGGTCGAAGAAAGATCGGCGAATCGAACACGATGTCGATCGAACTCCCGTACGATGTTGTACACCACACCGCTATCGATTTCGAGGACGACTCGAACAATTGTTTGAAGATGATCTTCAATAGGAGTACGGTCGCTGGTGTGCGGCATGTGGGACACGGACTTGGAGGCAAGGAGATCGCATGAGCGAGCACAAGGAGAACGGCGCGGCCGCCAGCGACCTGGCGGTGCGCAGACGCGACTCCCTCGGCCTCACCCCCAGGCAGCGCAAGATCCTTGAGGTGATCCGCGACTCGGTGCAGCAGCGCGGCTATCCGCCGTCGATGCGCGAGATCGGCGAGGCGGTGCAGCTCACCAGCACCTCCAGCGTGTCGCACCAGTTGACGGCGTTGCAGCGCAAGGGTTACCTGCGGCGTGACCCGCACCGCCCCAGGGCCTTGGAAGTCCGGTTGCCCGGCGAGCCGGTGCTGTGGGTCGACCCCGACGCGAGCACGGAGGAGGCGCCGGTCAGCCGCCCCACCGCGGCCTACGTGCCCCTCGTCGGCCGCATCGCCGCCGGTGGCCCCATCCTCGCCGAGGAGAGCATCGAGGACGTCTTCGCCCTGCCCAAGCAGCTCGTCGGCGAGGGCACGCTGTTCCTGCTCCAGGTCGCCGGCGACTCGATGATCGAGGCCGCCATCGCCGACGGCGACTGGGTGGTCGTGCGCCAGCAGCCGGTGGCCGACAACGGCGACATCGTCGCGGCGATGATCGACGGCGAGGCGACGGTCAAGACCTTCAAGCGCAAGGACGGCCACGTCTGGCTCGTTCCGCACAACTCCAACTACGACCCGATCCCGGGCGACGAGGCCACCGTCCTCGGCAAGGTCGTGGCGGTTCTGCGCCGCCTCTGACCACCGGCTCCGGATCGGCCCGGCTTTTCTCCGCTCTCATGGCGGCTGTCCAACCCTTCGGGGACGGGCGGCCGCCATTGCTGTTTTCAGACACACCCTTATATGCGCCCATATGGACCTAAATAAAAATACGGTCCTTATTCCAGATTGACGTTCTCCTCCCCCTGCGCGGATCACCTCTCTTGACCGGACATGGTCACAGGGTTACGTTCACCTCATTAATAGGAAAGCTTCCTATTAATTTTCACCCCCCACGCAGGTAGGAGAGGTATTCCTCGTGCGAAATCGAACAGTCCTGAAACTCTTCGGCGTAGTGGGAGCGCTTCTGCTCCCCCTCGGGACCGCCGTCGCGACGGCTCCGGGAGCGTACGGCGCCGCCGCCGTGCCCATCCGGGCCAACTCCGGCGGCGCGGCCGTCACCGACGGCGCGGGCGTCCAGTGGTCCGCCGACAAGGCCTACGCCAGCGGCGACTGGGGCTACCAGACCAGCTACGGGACGAACACGACGGGCAGCCCCATCGCGGGCACCGACGACGACGCGCTCTACCAGAGTTACAACACCTTCAACGGCTGGAGCGGTTACCGTTTCGACCTGCCCAACGGCACCTACCAGGTGACGTTGAAAATGGTCGAGGACTGGGCCAACGCCGCGGGACAGCGCAAATTCGACGTCCGGGCCGAGAACACCACCGTCCTGACCGGCTTCGACATCTTCGCCTCCTGCGGCCGGCTGACCGCCTGCGACAGGTCCTTCCCGGTGACGGTCACCGACGGCGCCCTCAACGTGCAGTTCAACATGAACGGCGGAGCCAACTACGCGACCGTCTCGGCGATTTCCGTGACCGGGCAGACCGGCGGGGACACTCCTCCGACGGTCCCCCAGAACCTGCGCTCCACCGGGGCCACCACGACCGGCGTCTCCCTGCGGTGGGACGCCTCCACCGACGACGTCGGGGTCACCGGCTACGAGGTCTACCGCGGCACCGCCCTCGTCGCCACCGTCACCGGCACCACCCACACCGACACCGGCCTGACCCCCGGGACCGAGTACGCCTACACCGTCCGCGCCCGCGACACCGCCGGCCAGCGCTCCGGACCGAGCAACGAACTCAAGGCCACCACCGAGGACGAGGGCGGCGGCGACACCGAGGCGCCGAGCGTCCCGGGCAACCTGCGCGCCGGGACCGTCACCGCCACCACCGCCGAGCTGACCTGGGACGCCTCCACCGACAACGTCCGCGTCACCGGCTACGAGGTCTACCGCGGCACCGCCCTCGTCGCCACCGTCACCGGCACCAGCCACACCGACACCGGCCTGTCGCCCACGACCGCGTACACCTACACGGTCAGGGCCCGAGACGCCGCCGGGAACCGGTCCGACGCGGGCAACGAGCTGAGGGTCACCACCAAGGAGCGCGGCACCGGCGGGAACATGCTGCTGGGCTACTTCACGAACTGGGGCGTCTACGGCCGCAACTACCACGTGAAGAACATCGTGACGAGCGGCTCGGCCACCAAGCTGACCCACATCAACTACGCCTTCGGCAACGTCCAGGGCGGCCGGTGCACCATCGGCGACGGCTTCGCCGACTACGAGAAGGCCTACACCGCCGACCAGAGCGTCGACGGCGTCGCCGACACCTGGGACCAGCCGCTGCGCGGCAACTTCAACCAGCTGCGCAAGCTGAAGAAGGCCCACCCGAACATCAAGATCCTGTGGTCGTTCGGCGGCTGGACCTGGTCCGGCGGCTTCGGCCAGGCGGCGGCCAACCCGGCGGCCTTCGCCGAGTCCTGCTACCAGCTGGTGGAGGACCCGCGCTGGGCCGACGTGTTCGACGGCATCGACATCGACTGGGAGTACCCCAACGCCTGCGGCCTCACCTGTGACACCAGCGGCCCGGCCTCCTTCAGGAACCTGATGTCGGCGCTGCGCTCCCGCTTCGGTTCCGGCAACCTGGTCACCGCCGCGATCACCGCCGACGGCACCTCCGGCGGCAAGATCGACGCGGCCGACTACGGCGGCGCCGCCCAGTACGTCGACTGGTACAACGTCATGACCTACGACTTCTTCGGCGCCTGGGCCGCCCAGGGCCCGACCGCGCCGCACTCACCGCTCACCGGCTACCCCGGCATCCCGATCGCGGGCTTCGACAGCGACACCGCCATCCAGAAGCTCAAGAGCAAGGGCGTCCCGGCGAACAAGCTGCTGCTGGGCATCGGCTTCTACGGCCGCGGCTGGACCGGGGTGACCCAGTCCGCTCCGGGCGGCACCGCCACCGGCGCGGCGCCGGGCACCTACGAGGCGGGCAACGAGGACTACAAGGTCCTCAAGACCAGGTGCCCGGCCACCGGCACCGTCGGCGGCACGGCCTACGCCCACTGCGGCAACCAGTGGTGGAGCTACGACACCCCGGCCACCATCGGCGGGAAGATGGGCTACTCCAAGAACCAGGGCCTGGGCGGGGCGTTCTTCTGGGAACTGAGCGGCGACACGGCCAACGGCGAGCTGATCAGCGCGATGAAGACCGGCCTCGGCTGATTCAGCCGGGCATGCTCCATTAACACCGACACCTACTGATATATCGGTCACCGCCCTGGTTAGGCTGGGGCGGTGACCGAGACATATTCCCTGAACGCGCTGACCCTGGAGGAGCTGGCTTCGCGGGACGGGGTGAAGTGGTCCCAGCCCGCGCCGGGCGTGATCCCCGCCTGGATCGCCGACATGGACTTCCCGGTCGCCGCCGCGGTGCGCGAAGCGCTGGCCCGCCGGGCCCAGGGAGACCTGGGCTATCCCGTCTGGCTCGACCGGCCCGGATCCGGTCCGCTGGCCGAGGCCTTCGCCGAGCGGATGGAGAGCCGGTACGGCTGGCGCCCCGACCCGGACCTCGTACGCTCCTTCAGCGACATCAACCAGGCCCTCCAGGTCATCCTGCACGTCGCCACCCGCCCCGGCGACCAGGTGGCCGTGCACGTCCCGGCCTATCCCCCCTTCCTGGGAACGCTGAACGAGATGCACCGGCCGGCGCTGCCGATCCAGATGGAACCGGCCGGAGACTCCTGGGGGTTCGACACGGACGCCCTGGCCGAGCGGCTCGCCGAGGGCCGCTGCCGCGCGCTGCTGCTGGTCAACCCGCACAACCCGACCGGCCGCGCCTTCACCCGCCGGGAGCTGACCGATCTGGCCGAGCTGGCCGAGCGCCACGACCTGCTGGTGATCTCCGACGAGATCCACGCCGATCTGGTCCACGGCTCCGGCGAGCACATCCCCTTCGCCACCCTGCTGCCGGAGCGGACCGTCACGCTCACCTCCGCCACCAAGGCGTTCAACCTGGGCGGCATCCGCTGCTCGGTGGCGCACGTCGGCGCGCCCATCCTGCGCGCCGCCCTGGCCGCCCAGCCCGCCCACCTGTACGGCGCACCCCACGTCTTCGGGGTCGAGGCGACCGCGGCGGCCTGGCGGCACGGCGACGAATGGCTGACGGAGGTCCTGGCGGTGCTCGACCGCAACCGGCACCTGATCGCCGAACGGCTCCCCGCCGGGGTCGGCTACCGGGTTCCCGAGGCCACCTACCTGGCCTGGCTGGACCTGTCCGGACTCGGCCTGGAAGAGGAGCCCGCCGTGTTCCTGGAGCGCGAGGCCAAGGTCATGCTCAGCCCCGGCCCGCTGTTCGGCCCGGGCGGGGAGGGCTTCGCCCGGCTGAACTTCGCCACCTCCGGCCCGGTCCTGTCCGAGATCCTCGACCGGATCACCCGGACCGTGAAGGGTCCGCAGTCCTAGGAGCTCGGGGCAGGGGCAGGGGCAGGCCGGCTCGGGAGGCCGGGCGCGGTGGGGTCGGCGACCGCGCTGAGACCGCCGCGGGCCATCAGCTGGTGCACGAAGTCCGCCCGGGCGCCCGGAGCGAGAGTGAGGGTGGCGCGCAGGACCGTGAAGTCGCCGCTCACCGCCTCGTCATGCTTGACCTCTTTGACGTAGTCCCCGTACGGCGTGCCGTCGGCGGTCGAGGCCGCCACGGTGAGCCTGGTGGTCAAGGACTGTCTCACCGCGGGGATCGCACCGCTCCTGGGCACCACACAGATCACGTTGACGGCCGTGTCGTCCCGGGACGCGGGGCGGCGCAGCCCGACCCCGTAGAGGGCCACCGCCCCCGAGTCCTGCGGCACGGTGAGCACGGCGGTGACGACGTCGCCGAGGCAGTCCGCGGCGGCGGCGTGCGAGGAGACTTCGGCCAGGGAACGCCCGTCGCCGAGCACGGCGGAGACCGGCGCGGCGGCCGGTCCGGTGGCGATCGTGGAACCGGTGACGACGACCTTGTTGAACTGGTTCAGCAGGCCGAACTCGGCCAGCGGTCCATCCGGATCGACGGCATGGTCGTCGGCGAGCGACAGACCATCGTGATCACCGATCTTCTCGGGTTCGCCGCCCAGCCCGATCAGCTTGGCCCTGACCGCCTCGGCGTCGACTCCGCCCTCGAGGCGGACCGCGGTGTCCGGCGGCACTCCGATCGAGACGGCGTGGTCGGCGGCGAAAAGGGTGACGCCCGTCCGCTGCGGCAGCAGTTTCCACACCGTGACAAGGTTGCCGGCGCCGTACCCGATGGCGGACGTCCACGTCCCGTGCGGCCCCGGCCCCTGCTCGGTGGCCAGGCCGATGGCACGCCAGTGGGCCAGGTCGCCGTACTCGAAGTGGAGGGCGGCGGGGCCGTCCCCGGAGACCTCCGCCATCGCCGCCCGGAGCCCGGTCGCGGCGGGGGCGGAGGCCGTGGGGGTTCCGGAGCTCGCGGGGGTCTGGGGAATCTCACCGGACCGGAGATCACCGCCGGAGCAGCCCGTCACGACCAGCCCGCCTGCCAGCAGGAACGCACCGATACGCCGCATGTGCGAACCCTAGTGCCAGCCGGGCTCAGCCGGAAACGGACGGGTCCATCTCCCGCAACCGCACCGTACGGTCATCGCCGCCGGTGGCCGGCAGGCGGCCATCCGGAGAGAAGGCCGCGGAGGACCCGCCGGATCAGGACGGGCCGACCACCCGGTAGTCCTCCGGAGCGAGCGTCCGGAGGAAGACCGACGCCGAGGTCGCGGCGGTGTGCCTGACCGTGGCCCGGAGCACCGTGAGGTCCTCGAATTCGACCTCGTCGTGGACGATCTCCTCAGCGTGGTCGCCGAACGGCTTGCCCAGGTGGTTCTTCCCCCGCGGGGTGAACCGGGTGGTGAAGTCCCCGCGCACGGCGGCGTGCTCGGCCGCCTCCGGCAGCACGCACACCACGCTGACCGGCCGATCGGTCACGGACGCGGGACGCCTCAGCCCCACGCCCTGGAGCCTCACTCCCGGCCCCGAGCCCACCTCCTGGGGATCGACTATGAAAGCGGCGGCGACGTCTCCGAGGCAGGCCGCGAGCGCGAGGTATCCGTCCTTGCCTGCCATTGTGGGCGATCCGCCGAGCACGTCCCTGACGCTCGACGCGAATGGGCTCGCCGCGATGACGGAGCCGGTGACGACAACGTTGCCGAACGGGTCGTCAATGGAGGTCTGGACGAGCAGGCCGTTCTCCGAGGTTGCGGTGACGTCCTCAACCCGAGTGATCACTTCGTGCTCGCCGAGCCTGCGGGGTGCTCCTCCGGCCGCGACCAGCCCGTCCCGGACGGCGGCGGCGTCGAAGCCTCCGTCCAGCCGTACGGTGTCCGGCGGTATGCCGATGGAGATCGCCCGGTCGGCCCCGGACAGATCGCCGCCGACCGGATCCCGCCGTTCCGGGACGCCGAACGCGCCGAGACTGAAGGCGGCCACTTCCAGCCAGGGACCCTCCGCCTCCTCTCCGGGCGTCAGGCCGAGATCCCGCCAGTGGGCCAGGTCGTTGTAGAGGAACGCCTGGCTCGCCGGCCCGCTCTCGGCCACCTCGGCCATCGCCCCGGCCAGCCCTGTCGCTGAGGAGTCACCGCCCGCCTGCGCGCAACCCGCCAGGACCAGGGCCGCCACCACCATGAGCACACCGGAACACCGCACGGGGCGAACCCTAGTGAAAGGTCGTCCCGTCCCGTGACCCGGGCGGCCCTCCCGACGGCGCGGGAGGGCGGCAGGCGACCCGGGAGGGCTACAGGTGGTTCTCGGGAGAGAACGTCTTGAGGAAGAACGACGCCGGGCTCCCGGCGGTGTGCCGTACCCCGGCGCGCAGCACCGTGAGCCCCTCCGACTCGACCTCGTCGTGGACGATCTCCTCGGCGTGGCGGCCGATCGGCTCGCCCTGGCCGCTCGTGCCCCGCGTGGTGAACCCGCCGGTGAACCCCCTGCGCACGTCGGCGCCCGCGGTGGGCTCCGGCACCACGCAGATCACGCTGGACGGCCGCTCGTCCGCCGAGCCGGGGCGGCGCAGGCCGACACCGTAGAGCCGGACGCCGCCGGGCGCCTCGGGCCGCCGCAGGGCGGCGGTGACCACGTCGCCGAGGCAGTCGGCGACCGCGATGTACTCGGGGTGGTCCCCCAGGTCGACCGGGCCGCCGAGCACGTCGGCGAGGCCGGGGCCGGTGGCGATGACGGAGTCGCTCACGGCGACCTCGGCGAAGGGGTCGTCGTTGCCCCGCACGGCCAGCCCGCCGTTCTCGATGGTCGTGGTGGCGTACCCGCCCCGGGAGATGACCTCGTGGTCGCCGACCTTCCTGGGTTTACCCCCGGAGGCGATGAGCCTGTCCCGCACGGCCGCGGCGTCGAAGGCGCCGTCCAGCCGGACGGCCGCCGGCTGGTACCCGACCGAGACGGCCCGGTCGGCCGCGGACAGGTCCACGCCGATCGAGTCGCGCAGCTCCGGGACGCCGAGCACGTCGAGACCGAAGTAGGCCGCGTCCTGCCAGGGCCCGTCGGGCTCCGGCTCCCGGCCCCGCAGCACGCCGAGCTCCCGCCAGTGGGCCAGGTCGTTGTAGGCGAACGGCTGGTCCGACTCGCCCCCCGACACCTCGGACATCGCCCCGCGCAGCCCGGTCCCGGCGTCGCCGCCCGAGCAGCCCGCCATGACCAGCCCGGCCATCGCCAGGACCATCCCGAAACGTCGCACACACGTACTTTAGTGAAGAACCCCCTGTGCTCCCGGTCCGCAGCGGCGCGGGACGGGGCTCCCGTACCCGTGCCGCGGGGCGCGCCGCAGCGCCCCGCGGCCCGTGCGTCAGGGGACGATGTTGACCAGCTTGGGGGCGCGGACGATGACCTTGCGGGGGGCGCCCGACAGGAAGCCCTGGACCCGCTCGGAGGCCAGCGCCAGCGCCTGCAGGTCGGCCTCGGAGATGTCCGGGGAGACCTCCAGGCGGTCGCGGACCTTGCCCGCGACCTGCACGACGCAGGTGACGGAGTCCTCGACCAGCAGGGCCTCCTCGGCGACCGGCCAGCCGGCCCTGGAGACCGAGGCCGGGTGGCCCAGCCGCTCCCAGCCCTCCTCCGCGGCGTACGGCGCGACCAGCGACAGCATGACCGCCAGCGCCTCGGCGCCCTCCCGGACCGCCGGGTCGGCGGCGCCGGGGCCGGAGTCGATGGCCTTGCGCAGCGCGCTGGTCAGCTCCATCATGCGGGCCACCGCGACGTTGAAGCGCTGGGACTCGACCAGCTTCGTGACCTCGTCGACGACCTTGTGCACGGTCTTGCGCAGGTTCAGGTCGCCGGCGGCGAAGTCCGCGCCGGGCGCGGAGGCCGCACCCGCCTCGGCCATCACCCGGAAGGCGCGGGCCAGGAACTTCTGCGAGGCGGCGGGCGAGACGTCGGCCCAGTCGATGTCGTCCTCGGGCGGACCGGCGAAGACCATGGTCAGCCGGACGGCGTCCACGCCGAAGGCGTCGATCTGCTCGCCCAGGTCAACGCCGTTGCCCAGGGACTTGGACATCGCCTTGCCGCGGTTGATCACCTGGCCCTGGTTCAGCAGCCGGGTGAACGGCTCGGTGAAGTTCACCATGCCCATGTCGTACAGGACCTTGGTGAAGAACCGGGAGTACAGCAGGTGCAGGACCGCGTGCTCGACACCGCCGACGTACTGGTCGATCGGGCCCCACTGGCGGACCTTCTCCACGTCGAACGGCCCGTCCTCGTAATCCGGGTCGACGTAGCGCAGGTAGTACCAGGAGGAGTCGACGAAGGTGTCCATCGTGTCGGTGTCGCGCGCGGCGGAACCGCCGCACTTGGGGCACTCGACGTTGACCCAGTCGGCGGCCGAGGCCAGCGGGGAGACGCCCTTGGGCGCCAGCGCCTCGCCGCGCAGGTCGGGCAGGGTGACCGGCAGCTGCTCGTCCGGGACGGGGACCTCGCCGCAGTCGGCGCAGTGGATGATCGGGATCGGGCAGCCCCAGAAGCGCTGACGGGACAGCAGCCAGTCGCGCAGCCGGTAGTTGACCGCCGCCTTGCCGGTGCCGCGCTCGCTCAGGACCTCGATGATCTTCCGGATCGCCTCGGCCTTGCTCAGGCCGTCCAGCGGACCGGAGTTGACCAGGGCGCCGTCGCCCGCGGTCGCCACGCCGGTCTCGCCCGGGTCGGCCAGGCCGGTGTGCACCACGACCCGCACCGGCAGGTCGAAGGCGCGGGCGAAGTCCAGGTCGCGCTGGTCGTGGGCGGGCACGGCCATGATCGCGCCGTGGCCGTAGTCGGACAGCACGTAGTCGGCCGCCCAGACCGGCATCCGCTCGCCGTTGACCGGGTTGATCGCGTAACGGCCCAGGAAGACGCCGGTCTTCTCCTTCTCGGTGGACAGCCGGTCGATGTCCGACAGCTTGGCCACCTCGGCCCGGTAGGCCTCGAAGGCCTCCCGCTGCTCGCCGGAGACGATCTCCTCGGCCAGCGGGGCGTCCGGGGCGACCACGAAGAAGGTCGCGCCGTACAGCGTGTCGGGACGGGTCGTGTAGACAGTCACCGGCTCGTCGCGGCCCTCGATCACGAAGTCGACGTCGGCGCCCTCGGAACGGCCGATCCAGTTGCGCTGCATGGTCAGCACGCGGTCGGGCCAGCCGCCCTCCAGCTGGGCCATGTCGTCCAGCAGCCGGTCGGCGTAGTCAGTGATCTTGAAGTACCACTGGGTCAGCTCGCGGCGGATCACCTCGGCGCCGCAGCGCTCGCACCGGCCGCCGACGACCTGCTCGTTGGCCAGCACGGTCTGGTCGTTGGGGCACCAGTTGACCAGGCCGCCCTTGCGGTAGGCCAGGCCGCGCTCGAAGAAGCGCAGGAACAGCCACTGGGTCCAGCGGTAGTACTCGGGGTCGCTGGTGTGCAGGCGGGTGGACCAGTCGAAGGAGATGCCGTAGCGCTTGAACGAGTTCGCCTGGGTCTCGATGTTGGCGTAGGTCCACTCGGCCGGGTGGGCGTTGCGCTTGATCGCGGCGTTCTCGGCGGGCAGGCCGAAGGAGTCCCACCCGATCGGGTGCAGGACGTCGTAGCCCTTCTGGAACCAGTAGCGCGCGACCACGTCGCCGATGGCGAACACCTCGGCGTGACCCATGTGCAGGTCGCCGGAGGGGTAGGGGAACATGTCGAGCATGTAGCGCTTGCCGCCCGCGCCGGAGGGGGTGGCCGGCGCCGCGAAGGGGTTCAGCTCCTCCCACCGCCGCTGCCACTTGACCTGCAGTGCCTGCGGGTCATAGTGCTGCTCGTCGGTCTGCATGTCGGCTTGCTCGCTCACGTTTTCTTCCCTCGGTGTTCATCCGCGCAGATGATCTTGAACCATCCGACCCAATAGAAAAACCCTCCGCTCACGCGAAGGGCAGCCGCATCGGCGGGGCGCTCAGCGCCGGGAAGGCCGATGCGGCCCGGTAAGCAGCAGGGTCGCGGCACGCATAGTCAAAGCCTATCGCAGTCCGCACGTCTTTTCATGAACGGCGGTTTTTCACGGACG
Organism: Paraplanobispora siamensis; assembly: GCF_016863175.1. Taxonomy (GTDB): domain Bacteria; phylum Actinomycetota; class Actinomycetes; order Streptosporangiales; family Streptosporangiaceae; genus Planobispora; species Planobispora siamensis. The sequence goes on along the minus strand of NZ_BOOJ01000011.1, from coordinate 42,485 downwards.
GCGACGGCTTTTCACGACCGGCGGCCGGGGGCGGATACGGACGGCTATGGCCGCCCCGTCACCTATCCGTCCGGGCGAACGCGGGACACCGGCACGGCGGGCCACCACAATGGGTGCGACCTTCATGAAGCCGTACGGGGTCCGCAATGGTAGATCTGTTGTGACCTCGTGCGTCCATCCCGTTTACCCTTTTCACCGTGGCACACTCAGCAGAGCCGGGGCAGGGCCCGGATCCGGCGGCGCAGGCGGGCCTGCCGATGCAGGATCCGCCGACCGATCCCAGTGGACTCCAGTTCGGGGAGGCGTTCTCTCGTTTCCCTGCGAATGCCCCTGCTTCCCATGAGAGCATGCCCAATACCCCCAATTCGGGCACCCCGGCGAGAGGTAAGGAACCCATGGCCTCGGAGCAGTCCAGCCAGCCCCACCTGCCTCCGGCATGGGCGCAGACACCCGAGCCCTCGCCGTCCCGGGCGAACGACCCGTTCAGCGCGGGCGGCACCGGCCCCCGGCAGCCCCTTCCCCCGAACGAGCGGCCGCAGTCCCCCGCCGGCGCGACCTCCTGGAAGGCCACCGTCCCCGGCAACGGCTCGTGGCAGCAGTTCTTCGGGACGCAGGACCCGGCCCCGCAGGGCGGCCCGGCGCAGGAGGACTCCGGCGTGTGGTCCCCCGCCGCCGCGACCCCGGCCGTCGGGGTCCCCACCGCGACCGCCCCGGACCGGGGCAACGGCGGATGGGGCACCTCCCCTGACCCCGCCGGCGGGCCGAACCCGTTCGCCAGGCCCGAGGCGTTCCCGTCCGCCGACCCCTTCGCCAGGCCCGACCCCTTCGCCTCCGCGGATCCCTTCGCCCGGCCCGAGTCCTTCCCGGCCGATCCCTTCGCTTCCGCCGACCCCTTCACCAGGTCCGAGTCCGCCCCGGCCGACCCCTTCGCGAAGACCGCCACCTTCGGACCGCCCGGCCAGGTTCCCGGTGACCCGTTCGGCAATGGCGGGGGGAACGGCGGCGGGAACGGGAACGGCCGGCCCGGCGGTGACCACGGCCCGCACGGCCCCGTCCAGCAGGGTCTCCTGCGGCCCGGTCAGGGCTTCCCGCCCGGTCACGGGCCGGCGGACCCGCAGCCGGGCCAGGGCGTGTCGGGTCAGAGCGGCCCCGGGCACCCCCGGCCGGGCCAGAACCCCGGGCAGAACGGGCCAGGCCACAACGGGCCAGGCCACAACGGTCCCGGCCAGGGCATGCCGGGCGGTCCGCAGGGGCAGCAGATCGCGCCGGGCGGCCACCTGAGCCGCGACCCCTCCGACCCCAACCGGCCGTTCGTCACCGCCGGTCAGATCAGCGGTCCCAAGACCCCGCCGCCGGAGCGCCAGCAGGAGTTGTGGAACACCGTCTTCGGTGAGAACTACCAGGCCATGGGCGAGGAGGACGAGCTCGACGAGCCGGGCAAGCCCGTCTGGATCTTCGCGCTCGCCGGGTCCGCGGTGATCGCGCTGGTCGGCGTGGTGCTCTGGGCGTTCCTGGCCGGACCGCTGGCCTCCGCCGAGGAGAGCGCCCCGGCCCCCACGCCCGCGCCCTCGGCCACCAAGAAGACCGCCAAGCCGCGGACGATCGGCCGCCTGCCCCGCTACAAGGGCGACGCCTCTCCGGTCGCCGGGACGATCACCGACACCAACGCGGCGATCACCGTCCCCCGGCTCGGCGCGCCCTGGCAGCAGGACACCCGTCCGAACCTGACCACGACGTACGGCTTCAGCACCCGCCAGTACGCCCCCGCGGGCCAGGACGCCTCCGGCAAGGCCCAGTACGCGGAGGTGATGTCGGGTCCGCTCTCGCCCCGGCTGAAGGGCCGCTACACCTCGCCGGAGAACCTCGCGCCGGTGATCAACGCGGTGACGCTCGCCGCCCGCAAGAAGTTCTTCCCCGAGGGCAACACCGCCCGCAAGACCGCCCAGCAGACCCTCTCGGTCGGCGGGCTGCCGGCGCAGCTCGCCGCCTACGAGATCACCTCGGGCGACGCGAAGACGACCGTCGTCGTGGCGGCCGTGAGCACCGGGGCCGACCTGCCCTCGATCGTCTACATGTCGGTGCCGCAGGACGTCAAGGAACTGCTGCCCGACGTCAACACGGTCTTCAAGGGGATCAAGACGACCGCCGGCTGAGGACCGCCCGGGCGGGCGCCGGTCGCGCCCGCCCCACCCGGTGCCCGGTGCCCGGTGCCGTACGGCGTCCGCCGCACGTCAGAAGACGCACTCCATGTGCTTGATGCCGTTGATGAAGCTGGAGTAGAGCCGCTCGGGCCGGTGTCCCTCGATCCCGGGGACACGGCGCAGAAGCTCGCGGAACATCACCGTGATCTCCCGGCGGGCCAGGTGCGCGCCCAGGCAGAAGTGCGGGCCCGGACCGCCGAAGCCCACGTGCGGGCCCTCGGTGCGCAGGATGTCGAACCGGAGCGGATCGGTGAAGACGGCCTCGTCGCGGTTGGCGGCCCAGTAGTAGAGCACCACCTTCTCCCCCTTGCGGTAGAGGGTGCCGTTCATCTCGTGGTCGCGGGTGACCTTGCGCCGCATGTAGTTCACCGGGGAGGCCAGCCGGACGATCTCCTCGACCGCGCCCGGGGCGTGGCCGTCGATGTCGGACAGCCAGAGGGCGCGCTGGTCGGGGTTCTGGGTCAGCAGGCGCAGGCCGTACGAGATCGCGTTGCGGGTGGTCTCGTTGCCCGCCACCACCAGCAGGATGAAGAACGAGCCCAGCTCCTGGGCGGTGAGCCGCTCCCCGTCGATGTTGGCGTTGACCAGCGACGAGGTGAGGTCCGAGGTGGGATGCTCGGTGCGGTGCGCGCCGAGGTCCTGGACGAGCTGGTTCAGCTCCAGCCCGGCCATGAGCAGCCTCTCCGCGATGCTGCTCACGTCGCTTCCGCCGTACTCGGGGTCGAAGCCGCCGAGGATGACGTTCGACCGGTCGAAGACGAAGCCGTAGTCCTTCTCCGGGATGCCCATCATGTCGCAGATGATCTTCAAGGGGAGCTTGGCCGCCACCTCGGTGACGAAGTCGCAGCCCGACCCCTTGGCGAGCAGATCGTCGACGATCCGCACGGCCGCCGCGTCGACGTCGGCCTCGAACTGCTTGATCATCTTCGGGGTGAACGCCCGGGACACGATCCGGCGCAGGCGCGCGTGCCGCGGGTCGTCCATGTTGATCATCGAACCGAAGTACTCGGTGAACTCCGGCGGCATGTCCGGGATGTTGGTGGCGCCGCCGTCCCCCGAGCAGAAGACCTCGGGGTTGCGGCTGGCCTCCAGGATGTCGGCGTGCCGGACCAGCGCGTAGTAGCCGGGCCCCGGCGGGGCGAAGTCGATCTCCGGCTCCCGATAGAAGGCCGGGCGCTCCAGGCCCCGCAGGAGCTGGAAGGCGTGCTCCCGCTCGTGCATGGGCCTGGCCCAGAAGTCGTAGTCCGACAGGTCGAAGTCGTCGGCGGAGACGATCGGCCTCCGCTCGGCTGGCGTCACGCTCATGACGTAAGTCTTTGCGCAAGCAAAGACTTACGTCAATGCGCGACCTAGAACTCGCACGTCAGGTGCTTGATGCCGTTGATGAAGCTGGAGCGCAGGCGGTCGGGCTCGCCGGCGGAGCGGATCTGCGGAAGCCGGGTGAACAGCTCGCGGAACATCACCGAGATCTCCCGGCGGGCCAGATGGGCGCCCAGGCAGAAGTGCGGGCCCGGGCCGCCGAAGCCCACGTGCGGGCCCTCGGTCCGCAGGATGTCGAAGCGGTGCGGGTCGGTGAAGACGGTCTCGTCGCGGTTGGCGGCCCAGTAGTAGAGCAGGACCTTGTCGCCCTCGCGGTAGAGGGTGCCGTTCATCTCGTGGTCGCGGGTCACGGTGCGGCGCATCCAGGCGACCGGGGAGGCCAGCCGGACGATCTCCTCGACCGCCCCGGCGATGCGGCCGTCGAAGTCCTCGGTCAGCAGCGCGCGCTGGTCGGGGTTCTCGGTGAACATGTGCAGGCCGTGCGAGATCGCGTTGCGGGTGGTCTCGTTGCCCGCCACCACCAGCAGGATGAAGAACGAGCCCAGCTCCTGCATCGTCAGCTTCTCGCCGTCGATGTTGGCGCTGGTCAGCGAGGTGATGAGGTTGTCGCCCCCGGCGTCGGCCAGGGAGACGACCAGGTCCTGCAGGCGCTGGCCGGCGCCCAGGAGCAGTTCGGCCGCGCGGCTGACGTCGTCGATGAACTCGGGGTCGCCGCCGGACAGGATGACGTTGGAGGCCTCGAAGACCGTCTGGTAGTGCTCCTCGGGGATGCCCATCATGTCACAGATGATCTTCAAGGGGAGCTTGGCCGCGACCTCGGTGACGAAGTCACAGCCCGGCCCCTTGGCGATGAGGTCGTCGACGATCCGGGTGGCCTCGGACTGCACGTCGGCCTCGAACTGCTTGATCATCTTCGGGGTGAAGGCCCGGGACACGATCCGGCGCAGGCGCGCGTGCCGCGGGTCGTCCATGTTGATCATCGAACCGAAGTACTCGTTGAACTCGACCGGCAGGTCGTGGATGCTCGTCGAGCTCTTGCCCGAGCAGAAGACCTCGGGGTTGCGGCTGGCCTCGATGATGTCGGCATGCCTGACCAGGGCGTAGTAACCCGGGCCCGCGGGGGCGAAACTGATCTCCGGCTCGGTGAAGCGGATCGGATGCGGTTGCGCGCGCAGTACGGCGAAGGCGGACTCGCGCTCGGCCATCGGCCGCTCCCAGAAAGCGACGTCCGAGAGATCGATGTCGGACAGGTCGATCTCGGGCAGCCCCGTGCCCGCCTGCGAAACCGTCACGCCAGCCTCCATTAGAACCGAGTTCGGTTTCTTGCCGATCCTGCCATACGGTCACTGTTCCAACCAGTGCAGAATCAGCTCGTTCACCTCCTTGGGCCGTTCCAGATGGAAGAAGTGGCCGGCGCCGGGAACCCGTTCCAGCCGGGACCCCGGCGGGAGGAACGCCGGGGCCGTCACGGCCAGGCCCGGATCCAGGCAGCCGTCGGCCTCCCCGTGCAGGTAGAGGATCGGCACCTCCCCGCCGCTCGCGGCCCCCTCGGCGGCATAGCGGCCGCTCGGCGGCACGGTGCCGAGCATGGCCCGGTAGTAGCCGATCGCGGCGGCCAGGTTCGCCGGATCCCCCAGGCTCCGCCGCACGTGGGCGATGTCCTCGGCGGCGTCGTGGCCCGGCGACCAGTCGCGCCACAGCCCTTCGATGAACCCCTCCCCGGCGGCGGCCGTCTCGGCCAGGGGCGTCTGGAACAGGAAGATGTAGAAGGAGCGCTTGAGCTGGTCGTACTCGAAGAAGCCCGAGAGCAGCGCGGCCGGTGGGGGCACCGCCATGGCGACCCCCTTCCGCCAGCGCTCCGGAGCGAAGGCGGTGGCACTGTAGACGGGGAAGGCTCCCCAGTCGTGCCCGATGAGCACCGCGTCGCCGTCCCCGCCGAGCACCTCGTGCAGCGCGCAGGCGTCGGCGACCAGTGCCCCGGCCTCATAGATCCCGTCTTCGGGGATCGAGGTGGGCGCGTACCCCCGCATGAACGGCGCGACCGCCCGGTACCCGCGCGCGGCCAGCTCGGGCATCAGGTGCCGCCAGGTGTGGGCGGTGTCGGGGAACCCGTGCAGGCACAGCGCCAGCGGCCCCTCCCCCATCTCCAGGTAGCCGAAGTCGATCCCGTTGGCCGTGACCGTCCTGATCTCCATGCCCGTGAACCTAACACTAGCTTGGCCCCATACGGCAGGCCGGACTCGCCGGGCGCATGGGGGCGGCCAAGGGCCGCATCTCCCGGATCGGGCAGGGCAAGGTCTTCACCGTTGACGCCATTGCCCGCCATGTCGCCGCCCTCGGCGGAAAACTCAATCTGGTCGCCGAGTTCGGGGACCACACTCACAAGGTGGGCGGCGCCGAAGAACTGAAGGCGAGTTGATCGCGGAGCCGCTCCCACGGCGATCAGGTCGTGTACGGCGGGCGTATCGACCGTGGGCCCACCCGTGGCGCACGTCCGCGGTGGGCCGCGCGTTGCCCACCCGGCTGCGCCTCAGGCTCGATGAGCCCACCCGAGCCCCCTCGGCCGACCGACGTCGAGCCACCGGCCTCGTCGGCGCGCCGTGATCGTCGGCGGTCCCGAGGCGTGGGAGGTCATCCGGCCGGTGAAGGCGACCCGGGCCGCCGAGCCCGCCGCCACGGCGGAGGAGATCGTGGCCATGGTCGCGCACCACGGGCGGGGCCCGCCGGTCCGCCCGGTCCGGGTCCGCCGGTTCGCCGGTTCGCCGGTTCGCCGGTTCGTACGCCTACGCCTACGCCTTGTACGGCAGGTGCTTGATGCCGTTGATGAAGTTGGACAGCAGGTAGTCGGGTTCGCCTGTGGCGCGGATGTCGGGCAGGCGGGTGAACAGCTCGCGGAACATCACGGTGATCTCGCGGCGGGCCAGGTGGGCGCCCAGGCAGTAGTGCGGGCCGGGGCCTCCGAAGCCGACGTGGGGGTTCGGGTGGCGGGTGATGTCGAAGACGTCGGGGTCGGTGAAGACGGTCTCGTCGCGGTTGGCGGAGTTGTAGAACAACAGGACCTTGTCGCCCTTGCGGTAGTCCATGCCGTTCATCGAGTGGTCGCGGGTGAGCGTGCGGCGGAACTGGATGACCGGGGTGGAATAGCGGATGATCTCCTCGACCGCCCCGGCGATGTGCCCCTCGAAGTCCCCGGTCAGCAGTGCCCGCTGCTCGGGGTGGTCGGTGAGCAGCTTCAGCCCGTGGGAGATCGCGTTGCGGGTGGTCTCGCTGCCGGCGACCACGAGCAGGATGAAGAACGAGCCGAGTTCCTGGGGCGTCAGCGACTCCTCGCCGTTGACCAGCAGGCTGGTCAGGTCTCCGTTGGAGTCGCCCCGGCGCTCGCGGCCGAGCCGGGCGGCCAGGTGGTTGAGCGAGCGCCCGGCGCCCATCAGCTTGACCAGGCCTCGGGCCACGTTCCAGCGTTTGAAATCGGGCTCGATGCCGGTGTACTCGGAGTCGGCGTTGCCCAGGATGATGTTGGTCGCCCGGAGCACCCGGTCGTGGTACGACGCCGGGATGCCCATCATGTCGCAGATGACCTGGACCGGGAGGCGGGCCGCGATCTGGGTGACGAAGTCGCCGGGGCCCTGCGCGATCGCCTCGTCCACGATCCGGGTGGCCGCGCTCTGCAGGTCCTCCTCCATCTTGGACAGGATCCGGGGCGTGAACGCCCGCGAGACGATCCGGCGCAGCCGCGCGTGCCGGGGGTCGTCCATGTTGATCATCGAGCCGAAGTAGATCGCCATCCACCGGGGCATGTCCACGATGCTGTTGGCCGTCGGCTCGCTACTGAAGATCCCGGCGTTCCTGCTGGCCTCGGTGACGTCGGCGTGCCGGACCAGCGCGTAGTACCCGGGGCCGTGCCCGACGAAGGGGACCTTGTTCTCCTTGACGAAGACGGGCCGGTCCAGTCGGCGGAGCCGCCGGAAGGCGTCCGCGCGCTCTGCCTGCGGGAGAGCCCAGAACGGGATCTGCGACAGGTCGATGTCCGTCACACTCGCGGTCATTAACCCAGATTTCGGCAAGTGCTTACTTACGTCAAGTGTGAGCCGCGACACACGGGACCGGGCCGCCGCGGGACGTCGGCGGCCCGGCCGCCCTCACCGGCCGTCGCCGGGCGGGCCCTCCGGCGCCGGAGCGGGCCGATCGGGCGCCGGCGCGTCGGCGGTGGTGGTGAAGACGGCCAGGATCTCCCCGATCTGATGGTCGCGTTCGAGGGGGTGGCGCAGCGGCAGGGTCGGGTTGAGCCGATAGCGGTTGCGCCGGCCCTCCCGGGTGGCGGTGAGGTATCCGGCCGCGGTGAGGTCGGCCAGGATGCGCTGCGCGGCCCGTTCGGTGATGCCGACGCGGACGGCCACCTCGCGGATGCGGACGCCGGGGTCGCGGGCGATGCACAGCAGCACGTGGGCGTGGTTGGTCAGGAAGGTCCAGTCCGGCACGCCTGCCATCGTATAAAGCATGACGTCCGTGTCGTGAACCGAGAGTTACGATCTCCGAGACGTGAAGCCCGTGGCGCCGGTCGCCGCCGAGCGGGTGGCCAGGAGGCTCCAGACGACGGAGACGGCGACAGTGGCCACGATGACCCCGAGCGTGACGGGGACGGGCAGCTTGCCGACCGGGGTCTCCGACAGGATCAGCTTCACCCCGGCGAAGGCCAGCAGCACCGCCAGGCCGTAGTGCAGGTGCGTGAACCGGCGGAGCAGCCCGGCCAGGCAGAAGTACAGGCTGCGCAGTCCCAGGATCGCGAACGCGTTTGCGGTCCAGACGATGAAGGTGCTGGTGGTGATCGCGAGAATCGCCGCGACCGAGTCGATCGCGAAGATCAGATCCGTGGCCTCGACCGCGATGAGCACCACGAACAGCAGCGTGGCCACCCGCCTGCCGTTCAGGCGCGTGAAGAACCGCCCGCCGTGGTAGCGGGGGTCGGTGGGGATCACCCGGCGCACCAGGCGCACCACCGGGTTGCGGTCCGGCGGAGTCTGCTCACCGTGCCGGAAGGCCATCTTGTAACCGGTGTAGACGAGGAACGCACCGAACAGGTAGGCGGTCCAGAAGAACGTCTCCAGCAGTTCGACGCCGACGAAGATGAACGCCAGCCGGAAGACCAGCGCGCCGACCACTCCCCAGAACAGCACCTTGTGCTGGAGCGCGGCGGGCACCGCGAAGGCAGTGAAGATCATCGCGAAGACGAAGACGTTGTCGATCGACAGCGCCTTCTCGATCAGGTAGCCGGCGAAGTAGGTGCCGGCCGCCTCGCCGCCCTGCCACCACCACACGACGGCGCCGAACAGCAGACCGGCGGTGATCCAGACGCCCGACCAGACGGCGGCCTCCCGGAAGCCGATGACGTGGTCGTCGCGGTGCAGGAACAGGTCGACGGCCAGCATCGCGGCCACCGCCAGCATCACCAGGGCCCAGGCCCACCAGGCAACGGACAACGGAGGGACCTCCTCGACCAGGCCGCGGCGTGCGCAGCACGGCGGCGCCGAGCCGTCGACGGTCTCCCCGGGCCGCCGGAACGGGCGGCCGCACCACCGGGGCCCGGATCGGCCGGGCCCGTATTGACGGCGGTGCGTCGAAGCGTCGGGTACTCCCCCTCGAAATACGTCTCAGTATTCATGACATGAAATACGTGTGTCAAGCGTCAGGTGTCGCACCCAGTGTCCGGACGGGACCCCTCGCGACGAGCGTCCAGGCGGGATCCCGCGCGACGACGGCTCGGGCTCACGACACGGGCTTCGTCCACGAGGCCCGCTGCCCCTCCGTGATCAGGTCGGCCGCCTTCTCGCCGATCATGACGGCGGGGGCGTGGGTGTGGCCGCGGTTGATGACCGGCATGATCGAGACGTCGGCCACGCGCAGCGCCGCGACGCCCCGCACCCGCAGGGAGGGGTCGACCACGGACTCCTCGTCGGCGCCCATGCGGCAGGTGCCGACCGGGTGGTACAGGGTCTCGCTGCGCTCGCGGATCCAGCGGGTGAGCTCCTCGTCGGTCTCCGCTCCCCAGTACGGGTCCATCGGCGGGCCGGTGAACGGCTTCAGGGCGGCGGTGGCGAACAGCTCCTTGGCCCTGCGCAGCCCCGCGATCTGCCGCCGGAGGTCCGCCTCGGCCGTCAGGTAACCGGGGTCGATCACCACCTCCCGGCCGTTGAGGGAGATCCGGCCGCGGCTCTCGGGCTGCAGCAGGATCGAGGCGATGGTCAGGCCGTGGCCGGGCGGCGGCGTCATGCCGTGGTCGATGAACGGCCCCGGGGCGAAGATCAGCTCGATGTCCGGGGCGGGCTCGTCCGGCGTGGTCCGGATGAAGGCCACGGCCTCGCCGACGTTGGAGGTGAGCATGCCCCTGCGGCCGACCAGGAAGCGCAGCAGGTTCGTGACGGAGTCGGCCCCGGCGAGCGTGACCGGCCGGGGGCAGTGCAGGATGACGCCCGAAGCCAGGTGGTCCTGGAGGTTGCGGCCGACCTCGGGCAGGTCGTGGACCGGCTCCACCCCCTGCGCGCGCAGTTCCCCGGCGTCCCCGACGCCGGACAGCATCAGCAGGTACGGCGAGCCGATCGCCCCGGCCGACAGGATCACCTCCCGGCTCGCGCGCAGTACGGTGCCGCCGCCCGCCTCGCCCGTCCCGGCCGCTCCCTCCGCCCCGCCCGCGCCGCCGGCGGGCCCGCCGTACTCCACCCCGACCGCGCGCCCGTCCTCGATGAGGATCCTGTTCACCTGCGAGGAGGTGATCACGGTCAGGTTGGGCCGCTTCATCACGGGCCTGAGGTAGGCGTCGCAGGCGCTCCAGCGCCGGCCGCGGTCCTGGGTGACGGGCGTGGGGCAGCAACCCTCGTTGGAGGGGCCGTTCAGCTCGTCGAGCCGGGTCATCCCGAGTTCCTCGCAGGCCGTCAGGAACGCGGTGGTGGTGATGTTGGGGCTGCGCAGCTCGGAGATGTGGATGGGACCCTCGGTGCCGTACACGCCGCCGCGGTTGCTGCCGACGCGGTGCTCGGCCCGCTGGAAGTACGGCAGGACCTCGTCGTAGGACCAGCCGGGGACCTGCCAGCCGTCGTAGTCGGCGCGGTGGCCGCGGACCCACATCTGGGCGTTGAGCGAGGAGGATCCGCCCAGCACCCGGCCGCGCGGCCAGTAGAGCTCCCGGCCGGACATCTCCGGCTGCTTGGCGGTGGTGAAGTCCCAGTCGTACGGGGTCTTGAACAGCTTGGCGAACCCGACGGGCATGCGGATCTCAAGTTTCCTGTCGGATCCGCCCGCCTCCACCAGCGCGACGCGGACTCCCGGGTCGGCCGACAGCCGGTTGGCGAGGACGCATCCCGCCGAGCCGGCACCCACGATCACGTAGTCGTACTCCACGCTCACTGACCCTTCCTTCGTCCAGACGGTCAGCTCGCCTCCCCGATAAGCGGGCTCTTACCTGCTTACTCGCCTCCGCTTTACCCGTCAATTTGTAATCTGGGCTACCTACCGGTCGGTATGTCCCGCCTGCCAGGATGAGCGGGTCAGAGTTTGTTCGGACGGAGGACCCATCCATGCTCAACCTGTCGATCGTGCTGGAGGACAGCGCCCGGGAGGCACCGGACCGCACCGCTCTCGTCTTCGGCGAGCTGCGTCTGCCGTACTCCCTGGTGAACACCGTCGCGAACCAGGTTGCCAACCTGCTGGTCTCCCGGGGGATCCGCAAGGGTGACAAGGTCGCGCTCGCCTGCCCGAACCTCCCCTACTTCCCATTCGTCTACTTCGGCATCCTGAAGGCCGGGGCGACGGTGGTACCGCTCAACGTCCTGCTCCAGTCCCGCGAGATCACCTACCACCTGGAGGACTCCGAGGCCAAGGCGCTGTTCTGCTTCGAGGGCTCCCCCGAGCTGCCGCTGGGCGAGCGGGGCAGGGCGGGCTTCGAGGGCGCCGCGGGGACCGAGCACTTCTTCGTGCTGCCGGCCACGCCGTTCGCCACCGAGTCGGAGTACGGCGAGACCCTGTGGGCGGCGCTGGACGGCGCCTCCGGCGAGTTCGAGACGGTGCAGACCGCGCCGGACGACACCGCGGTGATCCTGTACACCAGCGGCACCACGGGCCAGCCCAAGGGCGCCGAGCTCAGCCACCAGAACATGCTGATGAACGCCATGGTCTCGGACGAGATGTTCCCGCGGACCGAGGGCGGGGACGCCTACCTGGCGGTGCTGCCGCTGTTCCACTCCTTCGGCCAGACCGTGGTCATGAACGCCGGGTTCCGCCGCCGCGGCACCATCGTGCTCATGCCGCGCTTCGAGCCGGGCCCCGCGCTGGAGCTGATGCGCCAGGAGAGCGTCACCCTGTTCGCGGGCGTGCCGACCATGTACTGGGCCATGCTCACGAAGATCCACGCCGACGGCGACGAGGTGCCCTCCTCGCTCAGGGTCGCGGTGGCCGGCGGCGCGTCCTCCCCGGTCGAGGTCCTCAAGGACTTCGAGACGACCTTCGGGGTCGGCATCCTGGAGGGCTACGGCCTGTCGGAGACCTCCCCGGTGGCCAGCTTCAACCAGATCGGCAAGCCCAGCAAGGCGGGCAGCATCGGCACGCCGATCTGGGGCGTGGAGATGAAGCTGATCGACAGCGAGTGGAACACGGTCGAGGGCGAGGGCCCGGGCGAGATCGCGATCCGCGGCCACAACGTGATGAAGGGCTACTACAACCGGCCCGAGGCGACCGCCGAGGTGATGAAGGACGGCTGGTTCCGCACCGGCGACATCGCCACGCGCGACTCCGACGGCTACTACGCCATCATCGACCGGGCCAAGGACATGATCATCCGAGGCGGCTTCAACGTCTACCCGCGTGAGCTCGAAGAGGTCCTGATGACCCACCCGCAGGTCTCCCTGGCCGCGGTGGTCGGCGTCTCCCACGACTCGCACGGCGAGGAGGTCAAGGCCTACATCATCCGCACGCCGGGCGCGACCATCACCGAGGAGGAGCTGGTCGAGTGGTGCAAGGAGAACATGGCGGCCTACAAGTACCCGCGGATCGTCGAGTTCCGTGACGCCCTGCCGATGACCGCCACCGGCAAGATCCTCAAGCGCGAGCTCCGCTAGCCTCCCGCTCGCCGTACGGCGGCGCCGGAGACCTCCGCGTCCCGGCCCCCCGTACCGGCTCCGGAGCACCGGCGGCTTCGGGGCTGCCGGGGCGTGTGGAATCGGTGGCGGGTTTCGCTCAGGTCGGGGGCGGGGCTGCCGATGGACGGGCATGACAGCCGGAAGAGCGTGGGCCTTTTTGGGCGTGGCGGGAGCGATCGCCGCCGTGACCGCCGTCATGTACGCGACGACGGCCGGCGAGATCATGTACTTCGCCCTGTACGGTGTCGTCTGCGCTCTGTCCTGGTGGGCGGCGCTGCGGCTGGTCGGAGACGGGGACCGGCGGCCGTGGTTGCTGATCGCGCTCGCCCAGACGCTCTGGCTGACCGGTGACGCGATCGAGATGGGCTTCCTGCTGACCACCGGCGAGGTGCCCCCGGTCGGGATCAGCGACGCGTTCTGGCTCGGCGGTTATCCCCTGATCGCCACCGCCCTGGTGCTGATGGCCCGCCGCCGCGCGCCCGGCCGGCTGCGCGGGGGCGTGCTCGACGCGCTGACCCTCACCACGGTGGCCGGGCTGGCCTCCTGGCAGTTCCTGATCCAGCCGCTCCTGGGCTACGGCCTCGACGACGCCGTCATCCCGGCCCTCTACCCGGTCGGGGACATCGTCCTGCTCGCGGCCACGCTGTTCCTCACCCTGTCCCCCGGCGAGCGCGGCGCCCCCACCCGTCTGCTGCTCACCGCGGTCTTCGTCTATCTGGCGGTCGACCTCGGCTACAACCTGCTGCCCTACGTGCTCGACTACCAGTACGTGGAGAAGCTCGGCGCCGGGCTGCTGCTGGGCCACGCGGTGCTGGTCACGGCCGCGCTTCATCCCGGCCGGTCCGAGCTGACCCGTTCCGGATCCCAGGTCCACACCCTGCACCCGGCCCGGGTCGTCTTCCTCGGGCTGGCCCTGCTGGGCACGCCCACCCTCGCCCTGAGGTACGCGGGCTTCAGCGAGCAGGAGATGCTGACCATCGCCGCCAGCGCGGCCTGCGCGGCCTTCGTGCTGGCCCGGTTCACGGGAGCGGTCCGCGAGCAGGAGCGCATGCAGGCCCAGCTCGTCTACCAGGCGCGGCACGACCCCCTCACCGGCCTGGCCAACCGGACGGTCCTGAACGACACCCTGCAGCTGGCCGTGGACGACTCCCGTTCCGGGATCACGGTGCTCTACCTCGACCTCGACGGCTTCAAGGAGATCAACGACACCCACGGCCACGACGCCGGGGACGCCGTCCTGCTGTCGGTCGCCGGCCGTCTGTCCGCCCTGGCCGGGGACGGCGACCTGGCGGCCAGGCTCGGCGGCGACGAGTTCGTCCTGCTGTGCCGGGACAGGCCGCTGGAGGCCACGGTGGAGCTGGCCGAGCGCGTCCTGCGCGAGGTCTCCACGCCGACCCTGTTCCAGGGGCACCGGCTCTCCGTCGGCGCCAGCATCGGCATCGCCGTCCACGACGGCGCGAAGCCCGGTGCCACGGCCCCGGGGATCCTGCGCGCCGCCGACGCCGCGATGTACTCGGCCAAGCGCCTGGGCAGGGGCCGCTGGGTCGCGGCCGACGACACCGACCCGATCATGGCCGCCTGAAGACGAGAGCCGCGGCCGTCCGCCCGTGCGGGGGCGAGGACGGCCGCGGCTCTCACGAACGACGGCAGTGGTGCCGGTCAGGGCCAGTCGAGCGAGGGGCGCAGCGGCATGTGGGCCCCGCCCTCGGCGTCGAGCCTGGTGGCCAGCACCTGGTGGAGCTGGATCTTGTTGCGTTCGAATCCGACGATGCAGCCGGCCATGTAGAGCCGCCAGACCCTGGCGGTGCCCTGGCCGACCTCCTTCACGGCCTCGTCCCAGTGCTCGTCCAGGTTGGCGCACCAGTAGCGCAGGGTCTGCGCGTAGTGCTCGCGCAGGTTCTCCTCGTGGCGGATCTCGAAGCCGATGTCCTCCATCTGGCGGACCAGGTAGCCGACCGACTCCAGCTCCCCGTCGGGGAAGACGTAGCGGTTGATGAAACCGCCGGCGTTGAGGGTCTTCTCCGTCCCGGTCGGCCGGGTGATGCAGTGGTTGAGCAGCCGGCCGCCGGGGACGAGCTTGTCGTACAGGAACCGGAAGTAGAACGGCAGCTGTTCCTTGCCGATGTGCTCGGTCAGGCCGATCGAGCTGACCGCGTCGAAGCCGGTCTCCCGCACGTCGCGGTAGTCCATGTGCCGGATCTCGACCAGGTCGCTGAGACCGGCCTCGGCCACGGCCTTCTGCCCCCACTCGGCCTGCTGGCGCGAGAGGGTGACCGCCAGGACCTTCACCCCGTACTCGCGGGCGGCGTGCATGGCCATGCCGCCCCAGCCGCAGCCCACGTCCAGCAGCCGCATGCCGGGCTTGAGGCCGAGCTTCCTGGCCACCAGGTCGAACTTGGCGAACTGCGCCTCCTCCAGCGAGGCCTCCTCGGAGGGGAAGACCGCGCAGGTGTAGGCCATGGACGGGCCGAGCACCCACTCGTAGAAGGTGTTGGATACGTCGTAGTGGTGGTGGATCGCCTCGGCGTCGCGCTTCTTGGCGTGCCTGCTGCCCAGCTTGGCCATCATGCTGCGCCGCATCTCCTGCGGCGGGGGCTGCAGCCGTGTCAGCAGCGGCTTGATACCGAGCGCGCGGATCGCCGCGACCTTCTCGTTCATCGGGATGTCGTTGATGGTGAGCGACCACATGCGGGACAGCAGGGTGTACATGTCCCCGTGCACGTCGAGGTGCCCGGAGACATAGGCACGGGCCAGCCCCAGTTCGCCCGGGGCCTGCGCCAGGTAGGCCACCGCGACCGGGGACTTCACCTCGAGGGTGATGTCCGCGCCGTCCGGGCCCGCCTTGCTGCCGTCGTAGGCGATGAGACGGATGCCCGTCCCCGATCCCACGACCTTCTCGAATATTTCCGCGAGCTTCACAGCAGGAACCTCCTTAACGCCCCCGCACACACTTGTCGTAGAGGTCGAGCAACCGGCCGCCGGGGTCGTAGGCCCGTTTGACCGGCCAGTAGGCGTCACCGTTGTACAGACGCCAGAATTCGTCCCGGGGGTAGAACGACGTGGAGTACAGCGACTTGTGCCCCTCCAGCGCGTGCACCTCGCGCTCGATGAGACGGTTGTGGTAGCCGTCGAACTGCCCCCGGGGCAGCGGGACGGTCCCCCAGAAACCGAAGTTCACATACAGCCGCCCGGGCTCCAGCGGATAGAGCGGCCAGCGGCCGGTCGAGGTGAGCGGGCACATCCACACCGGCGTCATGCCGACCTTCTCGTGGAAGAACTCCAGGAAGTCCGCCCCCCGCTCGACGGGCACCTCGATGTCCTGGATGACCGACTCCTGCATGGGCTGGTTGCGCCACCGGTCCACCCGGGCGACCAGGCCGTACTTGCGGTCGAGGCCGACGAGCCTGCGGTAGACGTCGGAGCGCATCCACCGGCGCGGCATCAGCGAGCGCACCAGCGGCCCCTGCACGCCGAAGGCCCGCGAGCACCAGAACCAGTCGGTGTCCCAGCGCCACAGATAGTCGCGGACCGTCAGCCAGTCGCGGGTCCTGCTCTGGATCGACTGGTAGTAGATCCGCATCCCCGTGTAGTCGGAGACGTACGGCGCGCGCTCGGCGAAGCGGCCGACGGTGATGTAGAGCTCACCCGGCTCGAAGAACGTGCCGTCGACGAAGTCGACCGGCTCCCCGTCGTGCTCGCGGCTCTCGCAGATCTCCTGCATGGCGAGCATGCACTTGTGGGCGTCGGTGAACTTGATGTGCGTGAGCCGGACGTACGGCTGCACGGGCCTGAGCCTGATCCGCAGGCGGAGGGCGTAACCGAGCGTGCCGTAGGAGTTGGGGAAGGCCCGGAACAGGTCGTGGTGCTCGTTGTCGTCGCGTGCCACGACGATGCGCCCGTCGCCGGTGAGGATCTCCATCTCCTCGACCGACTCGTGCGGCAGCCCGTCGCGGAAGCTGGTGGACTCGATGCCGAGCCCGGTGACGGCGCCGCCGAGCGTGATGGTCTTGAGCTGCGGGACGACGTACGGCATCAGCCCGTGCGGGAGCGTGGCGTCCACGAGGTGCTCGTAGGTCGTCATGCCCTGGACCTCGGCGGTCATGGTGACCGGGTCGACCTCGATGACCCGGTCGAGGTCCTTGGCGGAGAGCGGGGCCCCCTGGGCGCCCTTGCGGAACCTGAACAGGTTGGTGGTGGCCTTGGCCAGCCGGGGCGGCGCGTCCTGCGGAATCGCCGAGTACGACTCCCTGATCCGCTCGACCGCCCTCCGGTGCTCCGACATCTGTGTCGTACGTGTCACAGAACATCACCCCCAGGACTCTCGACCGGAAAGATCGCCCATAGAACGTTATATCCCCGATATCCCATAAGCCAGGAGGGGTGGGTTAAACCCCTGAAAACTCTTTGAGGAGGTAATGTCCGCATCCCCGTCAGGTGACGCGGCGCCACACCTGGAAGCTGTCGAACACCGAGCGCATCGTGCCGTCCGAGGCGCCGCCCTCCTCGGCGGGAACCACCCAGGTCAGGACCACCGCGATGTCGCCGACCTCGATGAAGCGCCGTGTCTCGCGGTAGCTGCGCGCGGAGGATTCCTCCTGCGACCCGGCGTCCTCTCCGTACTCCGCACCCTCGCCGTACTCCGCGTCCTCGCCGTACTCGTCGTTCCCGTCGGCCTCGTCGGCCCTGCCGCCGTCGTCTATCTCGCCGACCTCGCCGACCTCGCCGGGATCGCCGTCCCCGCCCGTCGCGCCGTCCTCCCGCGGGCGCCAGGTGAGCCGCCAGTCGAGCCCGCTGCCGTAGGCGGTGGTGACCGGGTTCCAGTCCTGGGTGATGATCTGGCTGCGCCGCGCGGTGTCCGCCCTGGCGTTCGACCACAGCGACTCCAGGTCGCCGATCGAGCGCATGACCTCCACCGACATGGAGGCGTCGCCGTCCGGCCGCGTCCAGCGCACGCCCGCCCCGCCGGGCAGGGCCTGGGCCCGCCAGCCCTCGGGGTGCTTGATGGACCAGTCGTCCTTCTCGGTGACGGCCAGGTCCGGCCTGGCGGCGGCCGGGCGGCTGCTCCTGGTGGGGCTGGGCTCGGGCTTGGGGGACGCGGGCTTCTCCGACTCCTTCTCGGCGGGCTCGTCGTCCGCGGTGGACGCGGCGGAGGGCTCGTCCGCGGCCGGAGCCGCCTCGGCGGCCACCTGCCCGTCCTCGGCGGACATGATCCATCCGGCGGCGCCGGCGCCCAGCAGGACCACCGCCAGCGCCACGACCACGGCGACCGGGCCGCGCCGTCGCCGGGGCTCCGCGGCCCCCGCACCGCGGCCCCGGACGGGGTGGGACGGCGCGGTGGGCTGCCGGACGGGGGAATGCCCCGTCTGAGGGGGGCCGTCCGGAAGCCGGGCCTGAGGATTCCCGCCCGGGAGCCGCTGCCCCGTCGAGAACTGCCCCACCGGGAGCCGCCCGGCCGCCGCGTCCGTCCCGGGGGTGGACGCGGTCAGGACGGAGGGGTGGACCCCGGACCGCCGGGCCATGGTGACCGTGTCCCCGCTCACCTCGGCCAGCAGCGCGTCGGCCTGCTCGGCGGTGAGGCGGTGCGCGGGCTCGCGCTGCATCAGGCCGTACAGGACCTCGTACATCTCCGGGGGCACCGGGCTGAAGTCGGCCTCCTCGGTGAGCAGCGCCCCCAGCGTGGAGATGGCGTCCTGGCGCTCGAAGGGCGCCCGGCCCACCAGCATCGCGTAGAGCGTCGCGCCCAGCGCCCACAGGTCCGACCAGGGACCGGCGGGCGTGCCCGTGGCGCGCTCGGGCGGCAGGAAGCTGGGCGAGCCGGTGACCATGCCGGTCTGGGTCAGCGAGACGTCGCCCTCCACGGTGGCGATGCCGAAGTCGGTCAGCACCGCCCGGCCCTCGGAGGTGAGCAGGATGTTGCTCGGCTTGACGTCGCGGTGCATGATCCCGGCCTGGTGGGCCACGTGCAGCGCCGACAGCACCTGGCGGCCGATGTGGGCGACCTGGCGCACCGGCAGCGAGCCGACCTCGTCGAGCCCGCGCGCCCTGACCAGCTCCATGATGATCCAGGGGCGGCCGTCCTCCTCGGCCACGTCGTAGACCGCCACGATGCCCGGGTGGTTGAGCCGGGCCGCGGTCCTGGCCTCCCGGGAGGTGCGGGTCAGCTGGCGCTCGTGCTCGGCCGGTGACAGGTGCGGCGGGAGCAGGACCTCCTTGACCGCGACCGGGCGGTCGAGGACCGTGTCGTAGCCCTCCCACACCACTCCCATGCCGCCCCGGCCGAGCTCGCGCATGAGTGTGTACCGTCCGGCGACCGCGCGTCCCCCGTGCGGATGTGCCATGCCCCGTCCCCCAGGTCCCCAGGTCCCGATCCGTCGAGCCGCAAGTTTCCCACACGCCCCGCCCGTCTCGCCGAGCGTCTTGCCAGGGAGAGCGGAATGTTGTTCTACTGGCCTCGCAGGATGAGCCGCGCACTACCAAGCGATTGCTTGTTTACCGGGTGCCCGGTTAGAGTTCGAGAGCGCACCCCGGAGGGAACCCCCATGGATCACGTGAGCAGGAAGGGCCCGCTGGCCGGGATTCGCGTACTGGAGCTGGCCGGACTGGCCCCGGGGCCGTTCGCCGGGATGATGCTGGCCGACCACGGTGCGGAGGTGCTGCGCGTCGACCGGGTCTCCGCCGTGGCCGCCGCCGGGGACAGGCCGCGTTCCGACGTCATGGACCGCGGCAAGCGGACCGTCGGCCTGGACCTGAAGTCCCCCGAGGGGGTGACCGCGTTCAAGAGCCTGGCCGCCAGCGCGGACGTGGTCATCGAGGTCTTCCGGCCGGGGGTCGCCGAGCGCCTGGGCATCGGTCCGGCGGACCTGCACGCGGTCAACCCCCGCCTGATCTACGGGCGGATGACCGGCTGGGGCCAGGACGGCCCGCTGGCGCCGACGGCCGGGCACGACATCGACTACATCGCGATCTCCGGGATCCTGTCCATGCTCGGCCGCGAGGGCGGCAAGCCCACCCCGCCGATCAACATCCTCGGCGACTTCGCCGGCGGCGGCCTGATGCTGGCCTACGGCGTGCTGCTGGCCCTGCTGGAGCGGGAGCGGACCGGGCGGGGCCGGGTGATCGACGCCGCCATGGTGGACGGGGCCGCGACGCTGTTCGCGATGTTCTACCACGGCGTGCAGAGCGGTTTCTGGGGCCCGCGCGGCACCAACCTGCTCGACACCGGCGCCCCCATGTACGACACCTACGAGACCGCCGACGGAAAGTTCATGGCGGTGGGCGCGCTGGAGCCGCAGTTCTGGAACGAGATGATCTCCCTGATGGGCCTGTCCGACCTGCCCGACCGCAACGACCGGGCCAACTGGCCCGCGCTGCGCGAGCGGCTGGCCGAGGCGTTCAGGTCCCGCACCCGCGCCGAGTGGGAGGCGGTGTTCGACGGCTCGGACGCGTGCGTCTCCCCCGTGCTGGAGATGTCCGAGGCGGGCGACCACCCGCACAACAAGGCGCGCGGCGCCTTCGTCGAGGTCGGCGGGGTGCGGCAGCCCGCGCCCGCGCCCCGGCTGCTGGGCGCGCCCGAGCAGGACCTCTCCCCCGCCACCCGGCTGGCCGACCTGTCCTCATGGGGCCTGCCGGAGGAGACCGCCGCCGGGCTACGGGCGTCGGGAGTACTCGCCTGAGAGGAAGTCACGATGGACCACGCGGCCAGGATCGACCTGCTCGACGGAGACATGTACGCCGGGGATCCCGGCCCGGTCTACGCCTGGCTGCGTGAGAACGCCCCGGCCTACTTCGACGAGGGCAACGGCCTGTGGGGCATCTCCCGGCACGCCGACATCTCGGCGGTCGAGCGGGACGGCAGGCTGTGGTCCAGCACCGGCGGCTACCGGCCGCAGCTGCCCAGCGACCCGTCGATGATCGGGATGGACGACCCCGAGCACGCCGAGCGCCGCCGCCTGGTCTACCGGCGCTTCACCCCGCGCTACGTCGCGGAGAAGTACACCGACCGGGTCAGGTCCGTGGTGACCGAGCTGATCGACGAGGCGCTGGAGGAGGGCGCCGTGGACGCCGTGCCGGCGCTGGCCGCGCCGTTGCCCGGCCGGATGATCGGCTGGCTGCTGGGCTTCCCCGACGAGCGCTGGCCGGAACTGGTCCACTGGTCGGAGACGACCATCGTGGCCGGGGGCGGCCTGCGCTACGTCACCCACGACGCGGCCGTGGCGGCGGGCGAGTTCGCCACGGCCGTGCTGGAGCTGGCCGCCGAGCGGCGCAGGTGCCCGCACGACGACCTGACCACGCTGTGGGCCGGGCGGCCCGACTACGACGACGAGCACCTGGCCAACGAGGCGCTGCTGTTGCTGGACGGCGGGGCGGAGACCACCAGGACCGTCATCGCCACCGCGATCGACGCGCTGATCAGGCACCCGGAGCAGTGGGCGCTGCTGCGGGAGGACCCCGGACTGATCGGGGACGCGGTCGAGGAGTTCATCCGCTGGACCACCCCCGTCCTCAACATGTGCCGGACCGCCACCCGCGACACGGTCCTGGCCGGCCAGAAGATCTCCGAGGGCCGGCAGGTCCTGATGATGTACGGCTCCGCCAACCGCGACCCCGCCGTCTTCACCGACCCCGACGTCTTCGACGTCACCCGCGTCCCCGGCGGGCACATCGCCTTCGGCCTGGGCACCCACTTCTGCCTCGGCGCGGCGCTGGCCCGGCTGGAGCTGCGGATCTTCTTCGAGGAGTTCGTGCGCCGGATCGGCTCGGCCGCCTGGGCCGACGACCGCGGCCCGCGCATCCTGCCCAACGCCTTCGTGCGCGGCGTGACCTCCTTCCCGATCGTCCTGACGCCCCGCTGACCCGGGACACCCCCCGGCCTCGTCGTTCACGCCTGCCGGCCGTACGGCACCCCTGTCTTAGATGTGCCTTCTGCTGTCGTAGGAGTTGCTTTGAATGTAGTAGGTCTACTACATTCGTTCACATGAGTACTGCGGTGAGTGTGCGCGGGCTGCGGATGCGGTACGGCGCGGCCGACGTGTTGCGCGGAGTCGACCTGGAGATCCGGCGAGGAGAGATCTTCACGCTCCTCGGCCCCAACGGGGCGGGCAAGACCACCACGATCGAGATCCTGGAGGGCTTCAGGAAGCGGTCGGCCGGTGAGGTGAGCGTGCTCGGCACGGACCCCGAGAAGGGGGGCGACGACTGGCGGGCCCGGCTGGGGATCGTGCTGCAGAACTGGCGCGACCACACCCGGTGGGGCGTGCGGGAGCTCGTCGTCCATCTGAGCCGCTTCTACGACGCCCCGCGCGATCCCGACGAGCTGGTGGCCGCCGTCGGGCTGACGGAGCAGGCCGGGCAGCAGGTCGGCCGCCTGTCGGGTGGGCAGCGCCGCCGGCTGGACGTCGCGCTGGGCATCATCGGCCGGCCCGAGCTGCTGTTCCTGGACGAGCCGACGACGGGCTTCGATCCGCAGGCCCGGCACGAGTTCCACCTGCTGCTCACCCGCCTGGCGGCCGACGACGGCATGACCGTGGTGCTCACCACGCACGACCTGGCCGAGGCCGAGAAGCTGGCGCACCGGACCGCGATCCTGGTCGGCGGCCGGATCGCCGTCTGCGGGACCCCCGGCGAGCTGGCGCGGGAGGTGCAGGCGCAGTCGAGCGTGCGCTGGATCGAGGACGGGCGCGAGCGGGTGCTGTCCACCCCGGATCCCTCGCGGGCGGCGTGGGAGCTGCACAACAGGTTCGACGGGCCGGTGCCGGGGTTGGAGATCCGCCGGCCGTCGCTGGAGGAGAGCTATCTGGAGCTGATCGGGAGGGCGGCATGAACATGAGGGCACTGCGCATCGGGATGCGGCGGGGCTGGGCCGAGCACACGCACCTGCTCAGGAACCGCAGGGAACTGGCCGGCACTTTGATCGGCACCGTGGGCTTCTTCGCCCTGATGCTGATCTGGATGGGAGACCGGCCCGTGAAGGGGACCGACGTCTCCAACGCGACGTTCATGACGGCCGGGTTCCTGGCCTTCACCGTCTTCTCCAACGGGCTGATGACCCTCCCCCTGTCGCTGGTCACCGACCGGGAAGAGGGGGCGCTGCTGCGGCTGCGCGCCATCCCCGGCGGGATCCCCGCCTACCTCACCGGGCGGGCGGTGACCGTGCTGTGCCAGATCGCCCTGCAGAGCGCGCTGCTGGTGGCCACGGCCGTGCTCGTGGGCGGCGTCGCGCCTCCCCGTGACTGGCTGACGCTGGCGTGGGTGCTGGTGCTGGGCACGGTCGCCGTCGTGCCGCTGGGCGCCGCGATCGGCTGCCTGCTGCCCAGCTCGAAGTCCGGGGCCGGGATGGTGGCCCTGCCGATGATGCTCCTGCTCATCCCCTCCGGCGTCATGTTCCCGGTGACGGCCATGCCGGAGGCGGTCCAGTGGGTCGCCCAGTCCTTCCCGCTCTACTGGCAGGGACTCGGCCTGCGCGCGGCGCTCCTGCCCGACTCGATGCTCGTCGCCGAGATCGCCGGGAGCTGGCGCCTGCCGTACGTCGCGGCCGTGCTGGGAGCCTGGACGGTGGCCGGGATGCTGCTCGCGCCGGGCCTGATCCGCCGGATGACCAGGCGGGAGTCCGGCTCGCGGCTCGCCGAGCGCCAGCTCGCCGCGCAGACCGCGTGATCCGACCCCGAGCTGGGAGACTGCTGCGATGTCCGCGGAAGAGGTGTACAACCGCATCCCGATGCTCAGGGCCGAGCGCGGGATCTCACGCAAGGACCTGGCGACGGCGCTGGGTGTGCACTATCAGACGGTCGGCTATCTGGAGCGCGGCGAGTACAGCCCGAGCCTGTACCTCGCCCTGCGCATCGCCGAGTACTTCGAGGTTCCCATGGAAGTCGTGTTCTCTCTCAAGCCGTTCCCCCGGCTGGGCAGCGAGGTGAAGTGATGGCAGGTTGGCAGGAGCGCTGGCAGCGCTCGCAGGCCGAGGTGATGCAGCGCGACATGCTGCCCGCCTGGTACGCCACGCGGGAGCGTCGTCGGGTGCTCGCCGCGGCCGCGGTGTTCGCGCTGGCGCTGGGCTGGGTGAACGCCGTCGTGGCGTGGGTGATGGGGCCGACCCAGACCCAGCGCTGGATCGTCCTGACCCTGCTGGTGGTCATGATGGTGGTCTATCTCCCGGCGGTGACGCTGATGAACGTCGCCACCCGCGGCGTCACCGCGCTCGCCGAGCGTCAGCTGGACGAGCGCCAGCGGGGTGAGCGGCTGCGCGCCGTCGCGCTGTCCCATCGCACGACGACCGTGATCCTCGCCCTCCTGGCCGTCGTGTTCCTGGTCAACGGCATGGCCCAGGGGCGCGGGCACACCGTGTCCGGGTCGGCGATGCTCCATCTGTTCCTGGCGCTGGCCCTGACCCACTTCGTGCTTCCGCTGATCGTCTCCTGCTGGCGGCTGCCCGACCCGCCGCCGGACGACGACGACTGAGCCCCGGGGCCGCTCAGCGCATCGGCGGGAAGATCGCGACGTAGAGATCCACGCCCTCCGGGTGGTGGACCTCCAGGTCGGTGGTGAAGGCGCGGGGCGGGGTGCCGCCGGACTCGGTGTGCTTCCACAGCTGCTGCCAGGAGTCGACCAGGGCGCCCGGCATCGGCCCGCGGGCCTCGAGCTTCAGCGCCGGTACGGCGGGCACCCGGACCGCGACCATGCCCTCGGGCAGCGCGGCGAAGGCGCGCACGGCCACCCCGACGATCTGGGTGTAGGCACCGTGGTGGTCGCTCTCGTAGTCCGTCAGGACCGCGTACAGGTTCTCGTCCACCCGGCCGGGCACGTAGGCGAAGGCTCCGGGGGCTCCCGCCCGCTGCCACAGCGCCGGCAGCTTCGCCCGCGCCGGGTCCATCTCCTCGGCGTTGGAAGTCCGTACGGCATGGCCCACGACGAGCGTCTCCGGCCGATCAACAATGATCACAGCGCCTCCTGATGGCCACCCCGATAAAACACGCGAATCGGATCTTAACCCCCGCTCCGGCCGAGTTGTCCCCCATGGGAGGTGGGCAAACGGGGAATGAAGCCCCATATCCATTCACCGCATAAGGTAGTCCCACGTGAGATTCCTGAATGAGACGGCTCCGGCCTACGACCTGACCTACAGCGACGTGTTCATGGTCCCTTCGAGATCATCCATCGGGTCGCGCCTCGCCGTCGATCTGTCCACCTCCGACGGCACCGGCACCACCATCCCGATCGTCGTGGCCAACATGACCGCGGTCGCGGGCCGCCGCATGGCCGAGACCGTCGCCCGGCGCGGCGGCATCGCCGTGATCCCGCAGGACATCCCGATCGACGTGGTCGCCGACGTCGTCGACTGGGTCAAGCAGCGCGACCTGGTCCACGACACCCCGCTCACCCTCACCGCGCACGACACCGTGGGCGCGGCGCTGAACCTGCTGCCCAAGCGGGCCCACGGAGCGGTCATCATCGTCGACGGCGAGAACCGCCCGATCGGCGTCGTCACCGAGGCCGACTGCCAGGGCGTGGACATGTACACCCAGCTGTCCAACGTCATGTCCGACCACCTGCTCGCCCTGCCCGCCGGGCTCGACCCCCGCGAGGCCTTCGACCGGCTCCACGAGGGCCGCCACCGCCTGGCCCCCGTGGTCGACGGCGACGGCCGCCTGGTCGGCATCCTGACCAGGACCGGGGCGCTGCGCGCCACCCTCTACACGCCCGCCGTCGACGCCCGGGGCAGGCTGCGCATCGCCGCCGCCGTCGGCATCAACGGCGACGTGGCCGCCAAGGCCAAGGAACTGCTGGAGGCCGGGATCGACTGCCTGGTCGTGGACACCGCGCACGGCCACCAGGAGAAGATGATCTCCGCCCTGAAGGCGGTCCGCGCGCTCGACCCCGATGTGCCGGTCGCGGCCGGCAACGTCGTCACCGCCGGCGGCGTGCGCGACCTGGTCGAGGCCGGCGCCGACATCCTCAAGGTCGGCGTGGGGCCGGGCGCCATGTGCACCACCCGGATGATGACCGGCGTCGGGCGCCCGCAGTTCTCGGCCGTGCTGGAGTGCGCCGCCGAGGCGCGCCGCCTGGGCCGCCACGTGTGGGCCGACGGCGGCGTCCGCCACCCGCGGGACGTGGCCCTGGCCCTGGCCGCCGGCGCCGCCAACGTGATGATCGGCTCCTGGTTCGCCGGCACCTACGAGTCCCCCGGCGACGCCCGCACCGCCGCCGACGGCCGCCGGTACAAGGAGAACTACGGCATGGCCTCGGCCCGGGCCGTGAAGCTGCGCACCGCCGAGGACTCCCCCTTCGACCGGGCCCGCAAGGCCCTGTTCGAGGAGGGCATCTCCACCTCGCGGATGTACCTCGACCCGGTCCGGCCGAGCGTCGAGGACCAGATCGACGCGATCGTGGCGGGCCTGCGCTCCTCGTGCACCTACGCGGGGGCCTCCACCCTGGAGGAGTTCCACGAGCGCGCGGTGGTCGGCGTGCAGAGCTCCTCCGGCTACACCGAGGGCATGCCGCTCCACCAGAGCTGGTAGTCCCCCGGCCGCCCTCTCGGGCTCCCTGCCCTCCCCCTCCCGTCCGCCTCCCCGTCCCGGGCCCTCGCACGGCCCGGGGCGCGGGCGCCGGACGGCCCCGGTGACCGGAAAACCCGTCGGGGCATGCATCCTCACCCGTGCCCCGGGTAGCCCGCTTCTTCGAGTCACCCCAACTCGGAAGGGCGAAAGGACATGGCACAGCTACCCGTGGGTCTGGACACGCCGGTCGTCGTCGACCGCAGGACCCTGGTCGGATACGACAACTACCTGGCCGCGCAGCGGGCCGTCGACGCCCTCTCGGACGCGGGCTTCCCCGTCGAGAACACGGCGATCGTCGGCAGCGACCTCCGGCTGGAGGAGACCGTCACCGGCAGGATGACCAACGGCCGGGCGGCGCTCGCCGGCGCCGGGAGCGGTCTGGTCTTCGGCCTCGTGGTCGGGGCCTTCCTCGGCCTGTTCACCTCGACTACGATGTCGTTCATCGTGCTCGTGCTGTGGGCGGGGCTGTGGGGCGCCGTGATGGGCGCCGCGTTCGGGTTCATCAACCACTTCTTCACCGGCGGCAAGCGCGACTTCGCCTCGCGCAGCGCCATCGTCGCGGGCCGCTACGACGTGCTGGTCGCGGCCTCCCACCTCGACCACGCCCGCGCGATCCTGGAGGGCGGCCACCGCCCGGCCGCGGCCGACACCGTGGTGGTCGAGCCCCCGCCGTCTGCGGGCGTGTACGACCCGGCCACCGGCCGTCCCGTCGCGGAGCCGTACGACCAGTCCGTGGCGCCTCCCGTCGCCGGGACGCAGGACCCCTCCGCCTCCTCTGCGCCGTCCGTCCCGCAGGCCCGCAGGCACGACTCCTCCGAGGAGCGTCCTCTCACCTCGGAGCAGCGGCGCCACTGAGGAAAGCGGCGCCACCGGGGAGAACGCCGTGATCCCGCAGCCGGCCGGGCCTATCCGGTCGGCTGCGGGACCACGTCCACCGGCCGCGGGACGACGACGAGGTCCCGCGTGTCGCTCAGCTTCCGCGGGGAGCACCCCTGCTGGGCGGGCAGCACCACGATCGGGGCGTCCATCGTCCCTCCCACCGCCATGCCCTGCAGCGTCCGGCCGCCGCAGGGCATGCCGGCGGGTATCAGGACCTCGATCGGGGTGGGCGTCGTGACCTGCGTCAGGCGCGGGGGAAGGGTCGTCAGCCAGGTCAGGACCAGGAGGCTGGCGACGAAGGGCACCCCGGCCCATCTCAGGCCCCGGGCGAGGCGCTCGTAGCGTCGCTGGGTCTCGTAGGCCGAGGCCGCGTCGACGACGCGCTGGACCCGCCGTTCGAGGTCCGCCGCGAGACTGGACAGCGCGGCGCTGTCGGCGGCCGAGCGCAGGTCGTAGACGCGCCCGCCGATCTCCACCGCCTCCACCGGGTGGCTGGCGAGCAGCGCCCGCTGGGCCTTGTTGTGGTCCTGGGTCAGCTGCCAGATCGCGTCGCGGGAGGCGCCCAGCAGGTCCGCGCGGCGCTCGACCACCAGATAGCGGACCAGGCCCGTGGCCGGGGCGACGAGACGGGGGTTCGGATAGTCGCCCTGGTCCTCGCGGTCGAGCTCGGACAGCTCGTCGATGCTGCGCTGCGGAACCGACAGGACCTCGGCCGCCCGGTAGAGGGTCCAGACCACGCTCGCCAGGGTCCCCAGGACGGCCGTCAGGGCCAGGGCCACCGCCCAGGGGCCGACGTCGTCCAGGCCGTCCAGGTCGCGCAGCTGCAGGCCCGCCACCAGGGCGGCGACGACGGTGGCGCTGGCCCCCACCAGCCAGCGGGCGGCCGCGCGCAGGTCGGAGGCGTGGGAGACGTCGTTGGCGACCGACGGGGAGAACTCGATCCCGGACGCGTGCATCACCCGGTCCTCTCGCGCCGCCGGCGCATCAGCTCGTGGTGAGAGGGCAGTTGTAGTACAAATGTACTACACTCGCTCCCACAGGGGTGCCCATGACGGCGAAGAAGCGACGGATCGGCCGGGCGGACATGCAGATCTACAAGATGCGCGACCTGAACCAGAGGACCGCCGAGGTCATCCAGGAGATCAACGACTCGGGGAAACCGGCGGTCATCACGCGCCACGGGCGGTTCGTGGCCCTCATCACCCCCCTGATGGGCAAGGGGCTCGAAGGGGAGCTGGTCGCCCGCCTGCTGGAGGAGCAGGGCGCCCTGCTCGGCGAACGGGACCGGGCCGGCACGGAGCCGCAGGGCTGGTCGACCGCCGAGGTGGCCAAGCGACTCGGCCTCGACCTGCCGTGACTCCCGCGCCCGCCGTACGGCCCGGGAACCGGCCCCGGCCTGCCATGACTCCCGCGCCCGCCATACGGCCCGGGAACCGGCCCCGGCCTGCCATGACTCCCGCGCCCGCCGTACCGCCCGGGAACCGGCCTGGGCGCGCGGCGGCCGTCACAGGAAGCGCACCATGTCGGAGACGTGCAGAATCCGCACCACCCACCGGCTGATCGCCTCCCCCTGCCGGAGCGCGGCCTCGTACTCCGCCGGGGTGGGGTCGCGGTAGATCAGGTAGTAGTCCCACGCCCGTCTCCGGTCCTCCCACCACCGCTCGCCCACGAGACCGTCGTCGTCGGGGAGATCGGCGTAGTCGGGCCCGGCCGGCAGATCGTCGGCCAGGGCGGCGGCCCGGTCCGATATCCCGCGCCGCCAGGCGATCTTCCCCTCCCGGCCCCTGACCCACCCCTCGTCCCTGCGGCGGTTGCGGCGCGGGGGGAAACGCAGTTCCTCACCGACGGCCAGGATCTCGGCCTGCACGGCGGGATCGCCGATGTTCTCGAAATCGGCGTCAGTCATCCTGTCCCATCCGACCCCGGCCACGATCACCTCCGTCCTGAATGATCCATCCGGCCGCGGACGGCTTCAACCCGCCCGGGGGCGGGGATCGGGTCTCAGGCGGATTCGCGGACGACGAGCTCGGTGGGGAGGATGATCGGGTCGGCCGGGCCGCCGGTGGTCAGGCCGAGCAGCAGACGGACCATGGCGGCGGCCTGCTCGACGACGGGCTGGCGCATCGTGGTCAGCGGCGGCTCGGTGTAGCGGGCCGCCTCGATGTCGTCGAAGCCCACCACGGCCACGTCGTCCGGGACCCGCCGGCCCGCCTGGCGCAGCGCCTGCAGCGCGCCGATCGCCATCAGGTCGTTGGCGACGAAGACGGCGTCGAGCTTCGGGTCGTCCTCCAGGAGCTGGCGCATCGCCACGGCGCCGGACTCGCGGGTGAAGTCGCCGACCGCGACGATCGAGCGGTAGTCGGAGCCGCGCATGACGTTGCGGTAGCCGGCCAGCCGGTCCTGGCCCCCGATCATGTCCTGGGGCCCGGCGACGGTGGCGATGCGGCGCCGACCGGCCTCGATCAGGTGGCGCACGGCCGTCTCGGAGCCGCCCACGTTGTCGTTGTCGACGTAGGGCAGGTCCACCGGTACGGCGGGCCGGCCGTAGGAGACGGCGGGGATGCGCATGCGGGTGACCGCGACGGGCAGCGGGTCGGCGCCGTGCATGGAGATGATCATCACGCCGTCCACGTGGCCGCCGGCGATGTAGCGCTCGACCCGGGCGTGGCTCCTGGCCGAACCGGTCAGCATCAGGACGACCTGCTTGTCGGCCGCCTCCAGCTCGGCGCTGGCCGAGCGGATCACGGTGGAGAACATCGGGTCGTCGGAGAACACCCGGGTGGGCGACTCCGAGACGACCAGGGCGATGGAGTCGGTGCGCTGGTTGACCAGCGTGCGGGCGGCGGCGTTGGGGACGTAACCCAGCTCCTCCACCGCTCGCATCACCACGTCGCGGATGTCGGGGGCGACGGTCGGGTGGCCGTTGACCACCCGGGAGACGGTGGCCCGGGACACTCCCGCGCGGGCGGCGACCGCCTCCAGGGTGGGGCGCTTCATGCGGGCCTCCGATAGACCTTCGGTTGGCACGACGATAGTCCATCGGAGGACACGTCGTGGATCTTCGCGGGCGTCCGGTCCCATGTCCGGACGCCCGCGGCGGCATCAGCCCTTGACACTGCCCGCAAGCAGTCCGCGGACGAAGTAACGCTGCATCGACAGGAAGACGATCAGCGGGACGATCACCGAGACGAACGCCCCGGCGGTCAGGCGCTGCCACTCGTTGCCCTTCGTCCCGGCCATCTGGGCCAGCCGGACCGTCATGGGGGCGGTCTCGGCCGTGCCTCCGGCGAAGATCAGGCCGACCAGCAGGTCGTTCCAGACCCACAGGAACTGGAAGATGCCGAAGGCCGCCAGGGCGGGCGCGACCAGCGGCAGGATCAGCCGCCGGAAGATCACGCCGTGGGTGGCGCCGTCCACCCGGGCCGCCTCGATCAGCTCGCCGGGCAGCTCCGACATGAAGTTGTGCAGCAGGAAGACGCCCAGGGGCAGGGCGAAGCAGGTGTGGGCGAACCACACCTGGGCGAAGCGGGAGGCGCCCTCCAGCTCCCAGGCGGGCATGATCTGCGTTCCGAACACCGAGACGCCCTCGGAGAAGAACGACAGCAGCGGCACCAGCGCCATCTGCAGCGGGACCACCTGCAGGGCGAAGATGCCGATGTAGATCAGGTTGCGCCCGCGGAAGGGCACCCAGGCCAGCGCGTAGGCCGCCAGGGCGGCGAAGGCCAGCGGGAACAGCACCGACGGGATCGTGATGACGATCGAGTTGATCAGGAAGCTGGCCATCTGCCCGGAGGACGAGGAGGTGCTGAACAGCACCTGCTGGTAGTTCTCCAGGGTCAGCTGCGGGTCGGCGAAGAACGTCCACCAGCCGGTGGTCTTGATCTGGTCCTCGGGCCGCAGCGACGACAGGAACAGGCCGAAGGTCGGGGTGGTCCACAGCAGCGCGATGACGATCGCCACGATGCTGGCGGTCCTGCTCGTCAGGCTCTTGCGGACGCGCCGGGCGGCGCCCCTGGCTCCGGACTGCGTCACCGTGACGGTGCTCGAAACGGTCGTCATCGGACGGTCTCCCGGCGCTGGCGGATCTGGTAGACGACGATCGGCGTGACGAGGACGAACAGGAAGACGGCCAGCGCCGCGCCCTTGCCGGTCTCGCCGTACCGGAACGCCTGGTTGTACATCTCGTTGGCGATGACGCTGGTGTCGAACTGGCCGCCGGTCATGGTCCGGACGATGTCGAACAGCTTGAGGGTGCCGATCGACTGGGTGACCAGCACCACGACCACGGCCGAGCGGATGCTCGGCAGCGTCACCCGGAAGAACATCTGGACCGGGGAGGCGCCGTCGAGCTTGGCCGCCTCGATGATCTCGGCGGGGATGCCCTTGATGGCGGCCGAGAGCACCACGGTGGCGAAGCCCGCCTGGATCCACACCATCACCACGATGAGGAACAGCGTGTTGATCGGCGGCTCCAGCAGCCACTGCTGGGGCGTGCCGCCGAAGGCCACCACGATCTGGTTGAGCAACCCGATCTGGTCGCTCTCCTCGGGCCGGTAGGCGTAGACGAACTTCCAGATGATGCCCGCCCCGACGAAGGAGATGGCCATCGGCAGGAAGACCAGCGACTTGGCGATCGACTCGAAGCGGGTGCGGTCGACCACCACGGCGTACAGCAGGCCGACGGACGTCACCAGGATGGGGACGAGCGCGACCCAGATGAGCGTGTTGCGGAGCACCGTCACCGCTTCGGGCTGGGTGAACATCCAGATGTAGTTGTCCAGCCCCACCCACGCGGCGCCGTCGCCGCTCATGAACGACAGCATGGTGGTGCGCACCGCCGGCACGACCAGTCCGATCGCCAGCAGGAGGAGCGCCGGGGCGAGCAGGACGGTCGCGTGCAGCCGCGCCCGCTGCCGCATCGGCGCGCGGTCGAGCAGGAGCAGC
Source organism: Paraplanobispora siamensis (assembly GCF_016863175.1). GTDB lineage: Bacteria > Actinomycetota > Actinomycetes > Streptosporangiales > Streptosporangiaceae > Planobispora > Planobispora siamensis. The sequence continues at coordinate 10,466 of NZ_BOOJ01000011.1, read as the reverse complement.
AGCAGCCCGACCACTGCGCAGAACGCGATGATGCCGAGCAGGAGCTGCACGAGCTTCGGCTGTTCCGCCGCGAAGTCGAAATCCAGGTTCATGGGAGAACTCCGGGAAGGATCGTGCCGGTAAGGGAGCGTCCGGCTCCGCGGCGGGACCGGCGGGGTCGCCGTGCCGCGCGCGGAGCCGGACGCCTCGGGAGGTCCGGGGTCAGGACTTCGGCCAGGAGTTCTCGATGAAGTCGAGGACCGTCTTGGTGTCCTTACCGTTGATCCAGTCCGTCATGCCCTTCCAGAAGGTGCCCGCGCCCACCGCGGCCGGCATCAGGTCGGAGCCGTCGAAGCGGAAGATCGTGTTCGGGTCCTGGAGCATCTCGATGGAGAGCTTGTCGATCGGGTTCTGCGCGTTGGCGATGTCGACGCCCTTGTTCGCCGAGACGTACGTGCCCAGCTTCATCCGGGCGTTGGCGTAGTCGGCGGTGGCCAGGTAGGCCTGCACGGCCTGGACCTCGGGCCGGTCGGCGAAGGCCGCGACGAACTCGCCCGCGCCGAGCACCGGCTTCTTGGCCGGGTCGTTGCCGGGCAGGTAGAAGGCGAACACGTCGCCGTCCTCGGCCACCTTGGTGCCCTCGGGCCAGAAGTTGGCGTAGAAGGAGGCCTGGCGGTGCAGCGCGCACTTGCCCTCGGTGATGGGCACGCCGCCCTCCTGGAAGGCGGTGCTGGCGATGCTCTTGACCGGGCCGTAGCCGCCGTTGACGAACTTGTCGTTCTTCAGGATCGCGCCGGCCTTGTCCACCGCGGCGACGACCTTCGGGTCGTTGAAGGGCAGCTTGTGGGCGACCCACTCGTCGTAGCCCTCGGGGCCGATCTCGCGCAGGAGGATGTCCTCGATCCAGTCCGTGGCGGGCCAGCCGGTGGCGTCGCCGGACTCGATGCCCGCGCACCACGGCTTGACGCCGCTGGCGGCGATCGTCTCGGAGAGGGTCATGAGCTCGTCCCAGGTCTTGGGGATCGCCCAGCCCTTCTCCTTGAACATGCTCGGCGAGTACCACACGAAGGACTTCACGCTGGCGCCCAGCGGGGCCCCGTAGAAGACGCCGTCGACGGTGCTGTACTTGATCCAGTCGGCCGACCAGTTCTTGTCGGCCAGCTCCTTGACCTTGGCGGAGGCGGGCTTGAGCTTGCCGGCCTTGGCGAAGCGCTCCAGCAGGCCGGGCTGCGGGAAGAAGGCGATGTCCGGCGGGTTGCCGCCGTCGGCGCGCACCTGGATCTGGGCCTCGAACTCGCCGGTGCCCTCATAGTTGATCTTCATCCCGGTGCACTTCTCGAAGGGCGCCCAGGTCTGCTGGAACAGGTCGGCCTCGACGTCCCGGATCGGGGAGTAGATCGAGACCTTCTTACCCTCGTGCTTGCCGTACTCCGCGTACGGCGCGCACTCGGCGGACGTGCCGCCGTCGCCGCCCGCCGTGCTGGTCGGCTCGGACGAGCCGCATCCGCTGGCGACGAGCGCCAGGCCCACGCTGCCCGCGATCAGGGCGACGCGTGCGGGATGAGAGAGGAGCGACATGGACCCTTCCTCCATTACTTTGCCGGGACGGCCCCGCCTGGGGGCCGGGCGGGCCACCTCGCGACGTCCGCGTGAGGCCACCGCGTGACCGCGTCATCTGCCTCGATGGCCGCCGTCCTCACTGATGTGAGAGCGCTCTCTGCAGCTTCGTGGGCCAGGGGCGGGATGTCAATGATTGTGATCCTACGGTTACGCAGTTGCTAATTCGATATTTCAACAACGGTCCAACGGATGGTCAAAAGGGTTGAGAGCGCTCTCGAAAACGGTCGGGCGGGGGCCCTGAGGGCCCCCGCCCGGCGGGTGCCGCGCGACCGGGTCGGCCGGTCGCGCGGCGTCGCGGCACGACGGGATCAGCTCGTCGCGAAGGTGAACCAGTTGAGGTTGACGAAGTCGGCGGGCTGTCCGCTACTGAAGGTTATGTAGACGGTGTGGGTGCCCGTGACGCCGGCGATGTTCGCCGAGACCGTGCGCCAGCTCTGCCAGCCGCCGGTGTTGGCGATGGCGAAGTCGCCGATCGGGGCGGCCGTGGGGCTGTCCAGGCGCACCTGGACCAGTCCGCTGATCCCGGCCCCGGCTCCGGAGGCGACCCGGGCCCTGAACTGGGTGGCCGCGGTGCCGCCGAAGTTCACGCCGTCGAAGCGCAGCCAGTCGCCGTTGGCGATGGCCCCGATGTTCTGCCCGCCGCCGGTGTCCGTGGTGGTCTCCACGATGGTGCCGGACTGCGCCTGGTACCTCTCCGCCTGGATGGTGGAGCGGGCGTCGACCCCACCGGGCTGGGTGGGAGTCGGCGTCGGGGTCGGGGTCGGGGTCGGGGTCGGGGTGACGGTCGGGGTGGGCGTGGGGCTCGGGCCGGGGCCGCTGCCGTTGCCCGGCTCGGTCCCGCTGCCCGCCGGTCCGCGCCAGGCCATCGCCCTGGCCGGGACCGAGAGCGTCTGCCCGTCGGAGAAGCTCACCGTGACGGCGCTGCTGGAGACGTTGTAGGCCACGTAGGTCTTGCCCGTGCTCTTGGTGAGCACCGCGTACGTCGGGACGCTGGCCGTGACCGAGTGGTCGGGCGTGCCCCAGGCGTTCAGTGCGGAGATCCAGTGGTAGGCGTGGGCCCTGGAGTCGCCGTCCTCGGGAGCGGGGTCGGCGCCCAGCCACAGCGACTGGGCGGTGGCCGGGTCGGCCATCGCCAGGAACTGCCAGATGACGTCGCGCCACTCGGTCTCCTGGCCCCCGTTGGAGGCGCGCAGCTCGTTGATGTTCTGCTGGATGTCGGCCTTCCAGGCGCCGTTGTAGAGCGAGCCGCCGGTGATCGGCAGCATGTTGATGCCGTGGATCTCCTCGGCGTTCGCGGTCCACCAGGTGGAGTAGCTGGCGCCCGCGCCCCACACCATGCCCACCGTGTCGTGGCCGTAGGAGGAGGGGAAGACCGCGTTCGCGGCGTCGAACCAGTACTGGCCGATCGCCTCGCGCTCGGTGGTGTACTGGTAGATGCCCATGTCGCGCAGCGCCGTGTCACCCGTGGCCTGGCCGAACAGGATCGCGGCGGCGTTGAACATCATCGCCTCCGACGACGACTCCTGGTTGTTGCCGTGCCCGAAGCCCGCGTGGCCCGAGGCCCAGGCGTGCCCGGCGTAGGGGTCGAAGTTGCGCAGGAACGGGAAGCGGGTGTCGGACCTGTCGTAGTTGGCCGCGTCCTTGACCAGCAGCTTCAGCATGCCGCCGTACTGGGAGTCGGAGGCCCAGGCGGGGTCGTGCTGGGCGATCATGGCGCCGGCCAGCACGTAGTAGCCGTAGTGGAAGTGGTGGTCGTTGAGCTCCCTGTCGGTGCCGTAGCCCGCCGGGTAGCCGATCAGCGTCTTCCAGGCGGAGTCGTAGGCGAACAGACGCGAGGTCTCCCCCGAGCCCGCCGTGAGCCAGTCGGCCAGCCGTGTCTTGACCAGCTGGATCGCCTTGTCCCGGCCGGCGGTGTAGCCGATCTGGTTGGCGACCGGGATCAGCGCCGCCAGCCGCCACAGGGCCTTGCCCGTCCAGTAGGTGTCGGTGGCGCCCTTGTAGGGGTCGGCCGCGTTGAGCTCGGCGTCGATGCCGGCCCGCAGCCTGGCCCGGTCGGCGCCGGGCGCGATCGGCAGGGCGGGCAGCACGCCGTTGAACTTCGCCGTCGTGGTGAACGACCCGCCCTCACGCAGGCGCATCTCACCGCGCGGCGAGGCGTAGCGGTACGCCGTCACCGTGTCGGCGGAGTTCGCCCACTGGTGCCGATAGAGCGCTTGCAAGGTTCCCGTCTGGGTGCCCTGCCGGGCGGTCGTGGAGGCCGTGTAGGTGGCCCTCAGCTGGGAGGTCGCCGCGTCGTACGCCCAGCTGACCCGGCTGTCGGTGACGAACGAGTAGGCGTACTTCTGGAACAGAGAAAGCGCTCCCCGAGCTGGCAGCACGGCCACCGAGAAGAAGGACGCGGGAGCGCTGGCGGAGGCCGTGCCGGTCAGCGACCAGGTGACGCCCGAGGGGGCGAACAGCGCGTAGTCGTGGCCGTTGACGGTTACTCCGAGTACATTCCCGCTGTTCTGCCAGACGGTGGTGGAGCCGGTGAAGTTCACCAGCGCGTTCCCACCGGTGACCTCGGCGAACACGTACGGCGAGCCGTGGCCGATCGTGGTCCGCAGCGTGCGGGTCCCGTCGCTCCAGCGCGGGGTGACCGTCCAGTCGCCCCAGCCGTCCACCTCGGTCCTCGGCGCGTTCAGACCGGCGACGCCCACGTTGAGGTCGCTCTGGTGGATGTGCTCGTACATGCGCCCGTCGGAGGAGATCCCCGGGTTGTCGGGGTATCCGACGCTGATGCCCGAGGCGTTGGCGTGGAAGGACAGCGGGTGGGCGTACATGTTCTCGGAGTACGGGTTGCCCGCGTAGCGCTGGAAGACCAGGGAGGACCACCAGTCGTTGGTGGGCACGGCGCGCCCGGCCATCCGGCTGGTGACCTTCGGGCTGACGGCGGCGCCGTCGGAGTTGGACGGGCCCGCGGCGCCGGCCGGGCGGGCGGAGGCGTAGCTGCCCGAGCCGACGTCCACCGCCAGGGCCGGGCCCGCGAGGGCGATGGGGGCGGTTACCGCCGTCGCGACGACGGCCACCGCGGCGATTACTTTGCGTAAGGGAGGTGAGAAGCCCACGGATACCTCCTCAGGTACCGGGCTGCCGGCGGCACGGGGTCGCCGGGGAGGGACAGTGGTGCAGAGAGCGCTCTCTGTTGCAGGACCGTAACGGCGCATTAACCTCACGTCAACGAATCCATACCGCCGTTCCCTCTCAACTGTCGGACACCTCTCCTTGACATGCGCGTCCGGCTGCCACAATGCTGTGTGAGAGCGCTCTCTGCCGTTCGGGGCGAGGCGGGGTTGACGGCGAGGCGAAAGGGGCTGTGGGGCATGAGCCTGTCCACAGGAACGTCCGTGGGGATCTCCGAGGAGACCGCGGGCAAGGGCGACATCACCTTCCCGAAGGGATTCGTCTGGGGGACGGCGACCGCCTCCTACCAGATCGAGGGAGCCGCGCACGAGGACGGGCGGGGGCCGTCGATCTGGGACACCTTCTCCCGCACCCCCGGCAAGGTCGTCGGCGGTCACACCGGTGACGTGGCCTGCGACCACTACCACCGCTACCGCGACGACGTGGCCATGATGGCCGACCTGGGGATGCAGGCCTACCGCTTCTCCATCGCCTGGCCGCGGATCCAGCCGGACGGCTCCGGCCCGGTCAACCCCCGCGGCCTGGACTTCTACGAGCGGCTGGTCGACGAGCTGCGCGGGCACGGCATCACGCCCATCGTGACGCTCTACCACTGGGACCTGCCGCAGGCCCTGGAGGACCGCGGCGGCTGGACCAGCAGGGAGACCGCCGAGCGCTTCGCCGAGTACGCCGCGATCGTCCACGGCAGGCTCGGTGACCGGGTCGAGACCTGGACCACCCTCAACGAGCCGTGGTGCTCGTCCTTCCTCGGCTACGGCGCGGGCATCCACGCCCCGGGCCGCACCGAGCCGGGCGCCGCCTTCGCCGCCGTCCACCACCTGCTGCTGGGCCACGGGCTGGCGACCGCCGAACTGCGCGCCGCCGGGGCCAAGCAGGTCGGCATCACCCTCAACCTGGCGCCGATCAGCGGGAACGACCCGCTGGCCGTGGCGCACATCGACGGCCTGCAGAACCGGATCTTCCTCGACCCGGTGCTGCGCAAGGAGTACCCGGCCGACGTCGTCGAGCGCGCCCGCCGCTTCACCGACTGGTCCTTCGTCCGCGACGGCGACCTCGACCTCATCGGCGCGCCCATCGACCTGCTCGGCGTCAACTACTACAGCCCGACCACCGTCGAGCTGCGCGCGGGCCAGCCCGCCAACCCGGTGCACCCGGGCAGCGAGGGCATCGCGTTCGTCCAGGGCGACGAGGAGCGGACCGCCATGGGCTGGTCGGTCGTGCCCTCCGCGCTGACCGACCTGCTGGTCAGGCTCTCGCGCGACTACCCGGGCACGCCGCTGATCATCACCGAGAACGGCGCCGCCTTCGACGACGTGCTCGTCGACGGCCGCGTCGCCGACGAGCGGCGGATCGCCTTCCTCGACGGCCACTTCCGCGCCGCGCACGCCGCGATCGAGGCCGGCGCCGACCTGCGGGGTTACCTGGTGTGGTCCCTGATGGACAACTTCGAGTGGGCCGAGGGGTACGGCAAGCGCTTCGGCCTGGTCCACGTCGACTACGCCTCCCAGAACCGGGTGCCCAAGGACAGCGCCCTGTGGTACCGCGAGGTCGTGCGGCGCAACGGGATCCGGTCATGACCGGGCCGCGGGCATGAGCCGGTGAACGCCGTCCGGCCCACACTGGAGAAGGTGGCCGCCAGGGCGGGCGTGTCCCGGGCCACCGTCTCCCGGGTGGTCAACGGCTCGCCCCAGGTCAAGCCGGAGATCCGCGAAGTGGTGATGCGCGCCGTGGAGGAGCTGGGCTACGTGCCCAACCTCGCGGCGCGCAGCCTGGTGACCCAGCGCGCCGACTCCATCGCCCTGGTCTTCCCCGAGCCGCCCGCCCGCGTCTTCTCCGACGACCCGATGTTCGCGAGCATCATCCGCGGCGTCAGCCAGGAGATGGACCTCGCCGACAAGCAGCTCGTCCTCATGCTCTCCGGCTCGCCGCGCGGCCAGGAGCGGGTCGAGCGCTACACCACCTCCCGGCACGTGGACGGCGTGATCCTCGCCTCGCTGCACGGTGCCGACCCGCTGCCCGCGGCGCTGGCCCGCAGGGGCGTGCCGGTGGTGTGCGGCGGCCGGCCCATCGCCGGCGGCGGCCCTCCCTCGGTGGACATGGAGAACGTCGGCGGCGCCGAGCAGGCCGTACGGCACCTCGTCGCCTCCGGCCGGCGCAGGATCGCCACGATCGCCGGGCCGCAGGACATGATCGCCGGAATCGACCGGCTCACCGGCTACCGCAACGTGCTGCGCGACTCCGACCGGCGCTCCATCGTCGCGGTCGGCGACTTCACCCGGGACTCCGGCGCCACGGCGATGCGCCAGCTGCTGCGCGACGACCCCGCGCTCGACGCGGTGTTCGCCGCCTCCGACATGATGGCCCTGGGAGCCCTGCAGGTGCTGCGCCAGTCCGGCCGGCGGGTGCCCGACGACGTGGCCGTGGTCGGTTTCGACGACGTCCCCGCCGCCGCCTACGCCGAACCGCCGCTCACCACCGTGCGCCACCCCATCCACGACATGGGCCGGGAACTGGCCAGGCTCGTCCTGTCCCTGGCGTCGGGTGAGGACGTGGACACCCCGGTGATCCTGCCCACGGAGCTGATCGTCCGCGAGTCGGCGTAGGTTCCCGCGGAGAGGGGCGGCGGGCGCGCGGTCAGACCCTGCGCCAGCCGCCCGCGGCGTGGATGCCGCCGTCGACGTGCAGGGTCGCGCCGGTGACGAACCCGGCCATGGCGCTGACCAGGAACACCACCGCCCCGGCGGCCTCGACCGGGTCGCCGAGGCGGCCCAGCGGCGGCAGCCGTACCGGCTCGAAGGGCAGCGGGTCGGCCAGCATGCGCTCGCGGACGGCCTCCTCCCCTCCGGTCGGCAGCGCGTCGGGGGCGATGGCGTTCACCCGGATCCCCCGCGGGGCCAGTTCGAGCGCCAGCGAGCGCGTCAGGCTCTCCAGCGCCGCCTTCATCGCCGCGTACACGGCGAACCCCGGGGCCGCCTGGTGCGCCTCGCTGGAGGTCACGTTGACGATCGAGGAGTCGGGCGGCATCAGCGGCAGGAACCGGCGGATCACATCGGTGACCTGGGTGAAGTTCTCCGCGATCAGGACGCTCTCACCGCGCGGGGAGACCTCGGCGAAGGCCGCGTGGAACGTCCCCCCGGCGTTGTTGACCAGGACGTCCACCCGCCCGAACCGCTCGCGCACCCCCTGGGTGAACACCTCCAGCGCCATCGGGTCGCGCACGTCCACGGTCATGGTGAACGCGTCGTCGAACCCGTCGATCGGGTCGCGGTCGCACAGCGCCACCTGCGCGCCGAAGACCCGCAGCGTCTCCGCGATCGCCCGTCCCAGCCCCCGGGCCGCCCCGGTGACGACGGCGACCTTCCCGGTGAGCAGGATCTCCTCCGGCACGTACGGCTTGCGCATGCCACCTCCACGTGATCTTCCGAGCGTACGACGCCGGAGCCGTCACGTCCCCTTCTCCCTCACGCGCTCTCCGAACCCCGTAGAGTCGTCCGGTCGGCCGGAACCCGGTCGGCACGCATCCGACCAAGGAGAGACCACGTGGCACTGGAGAAGCCGGAGATCGACTTCCCGGAGGGCAACCCGCCCACGGAGCTGCAGATCGTCGATATCGTCGAGGGGGACGGCCCGGAGGCCAAGCCCGGCCACCAGGTGAGCGTCCACTACGTCGGCGTCGCATTCTCCACCGGCGAGGAGTTCGACGCTTCCTGGAACCGCGGCGAGACCTTCGAGTTCTCGCTCGGCGCGGGCCAGGTCATCGCGGGCTGGGACCAGGGTGTCGCGGGCATGAAGGTCGGCGGCCGCCGCCGCCTCACCATCCCGCCCCACCTCGGTTACGGCAACCGCGGCGCCGGCCGCGTCATCAAGCCCGGCGAGACCCTCATCTTCGTCGTGGACCTGCTCGGCGTCCGCTGACCCTTTGAGCGGTGCCCGGCCCACCCAGCCGGGCACCCACCCCCTCCCCCACAGCCGGTACGGCGAGGGGCCGGACGGAGGGGTGCGGCGCCGCCGTACGGCGTGAAGCGATCGGGAATCCGGGGAGTCGCCCGCACGGATTGTCGGGGTGAGCTCATAGGCTGAACACTGTGCTGCTGATCGATCTCGCGCGTACCTCTGCGGCCGTGGCCGCCGACTCCGCCCGGCTGGCGAAGATCGGCCATCTCGCGGAGCTGCTCGGCCGGGTCAAGCCCGACGAGGCGGAGATCGCCATCGCCTACCTATCCGGTGAGCTGCCCCAGCGGCAGATCGGCGTCGGCTGGGCGAGCCTGAAGGATCTCCCCCAACCCCGGCTGGCCGCCACCGCGACCCTGCACCAGGTCGACGACCTTCTCAGCCGCATCAAGGCCCAGGCCGGTCCCGGGTCCCAGAGCGCGCGCAAGACCATGGTCACCGAACTGTTCGCCTCGCTCACCGGCCCCGAGCAGACCTTCCTGTCCCGGCTGCTGCGAGGGGAGCTGCGGCAGGGCGCCCTCGACGGGGTGATGATCGAGGCCATCGCGAAGGCGTCCGGAGTGCCGTCCGCCGAGGTCAGGCGGGCGCTGACGCTGCGGGGCTGGCTGCCCGCCGTGGGCGCGGCCGCGCTGGGCGGGGGCGTCGAGGCGCTGCGGGCCTTCCGGCTGGAAGTGGGCCGTCCCGTGTCGCCGATGCTGGCGCAGAGCGCCACCTCGGTCACCGCCGCCCTGGAACGGCTCGACGGACCGGCCGCGATCGAATGGAAGATCGACGGGGTCCGGATCCAGGTTCACCGCTCCGGCGACACCGTGTCCGTCTTCACCCGGACCCTCGACGACATCACCCGCCAGGTTCCCGAGGTCGTCGAGGCGATCGGCGCTCTGCCCTCGCGTGACCTCGTCCTGGACGGCGAGGTCATCGCCCTGCGCGAGGACGGCCGGCCCGCGCCCTTCCAGGTCACCTCGGGCCGCGTGGCCAGCAGGACCGACGTGGACTCGGCCCGCCGTACGACCCCGCTGAGCATGTTCTTCTTCGACGCGCTGCGGGTGGACGGCGCCGACCTGCTCGACCTGCCCGGTGCGGAGCGCCAGGCGGCGCTGGCCGCGAACGTGCCTGCGGAGCTCGTCACCCCGCGCCTGGTCACCGACGAAGCCACGGCGGGTGAGACCTTCTTCGCCGACGCGGTCCGGAGCGGTCACGAGGGTGTGGTGGTCAAGTCGCTGCACAGCCCCTACGCCGCGGGCCGCCGGGGCGCGGGCTGGATCAAGGTCAAGCCGCGGCACACGCTCGACCTGGTCGTCCTCGCCGCCGAGTGGGGAAGCGGCCGCCGCGAGGGATGGCTCTCCAATCTCCACCTGGGCGCCCGCGACCCGGAGACCGGCGGCTTCGTCATGCTCGGCAAGACCTTCAAGGGCCTGACCGACGAGCTGCTCACCTGGCAGACCGAGCGCTTCCTCGCACTCGCCGACGGCCCCACCGACAGCTGGACGGTCACCGTCCGCCCCGAGCTCGTCGTCGAGATCGCCTTCGACGGCGTCCAGCGATCCAGCCGCTATCCCGGCGGCATGGCCCTGCGCTTCGCCCGGGTCCTGCGCTACCGCCCCGACAAGACCCCCGACCAAGCCGACACCGTCGACACCGTCCGCGCCCTGATGATCTGAGACCTCGACGATCTGAGACCTCGACGGTCCTCGACGATCTGAGACCTCGACGGTCCTTGACGGCCTGAGACC